>CAVSAY010000029.1:0-630543 GCA_963725925.1 uncultured Solirubrobacterales bacterium | reverse complement strand
AAGGTGGAGACGGCGGGAATTGAACCCGCGTCCGCAATCGCGCAAAAGGTGGCGTCTACGAGCGTAGCCGGCGCTCTGATCTCACTCCCGACTCGCCACGCCGGCGGGGTTGTCGAGAGCCAGCTTCATTAGAAGTCCCCGGATTGGCTGAAGCGGACCTCACCGAGCGAGCCTGCTAATTGATCCCGGAGCTCCAGCCGCAGGCGGGCCGGAGGCCGAGACAACCTAGGTCAGCTGCTTACGCAGCGGCAAGACCGAGGTCAAACGTGTGCGTGTCCGCACTTATGGTTTTCCGGGGGTTTAACGAGGCCACCCGGAACCTCGACTCGCAACCACCCCCACGAATCGACCACGTCGAAGCCTGTCGTCCCCGGGGATGTATGCCCTTCCAGTATAGATACCCGGCTGCCCACCGCCCGCGCACCCGAAGAGCATCGTAAGACCCCGTCCGAGAACGTCGTGACGGCTGCCACAATCACTTTCGTGACGGAACCAGACAATCAGTGGTGGTCGGGATCGGTGCAGGCGCCCCCGCCGCCGCAGGCATCCGTGCCTCCTCCCCACGTGCCCGACCGGCCGCTCGACTGGCCGCCGCAGCAGCAGCCACGGCAGTCATGGATCAAGCGCCGGTTCGGCCCGGTGCTCGCCGCAATCGCGGCGTTCTTCGCCAAGATCAAGGCGGTCCTCGTACTGCTCCCGAAGGTCAAGCTGTTCACGACCGTCGGCACGATGGCAGTGTCGTTGGCGGCTTACGGGTGGATCTGGGGCATCCCGTTCGCGGCCGGATTCGTGCTCCTGCTGTTCGTCCACGAGATGGGGCACGTGATCGCGCTTCGCCGCGAGGGCATCAAGGCCAGCGCGCCGATGTTCGTGCCGTTCCTGGGCGCGGTCGTGGCCGCCAAGTCGCTCGGCGACAACGCCACGGCAGAGGCCCGAGTCGGCCTTGCCGGCCCGGTCCTGGGCACCATCGGCGCCGCCGTCTGCATCCTGATCTGGCACGCGACCGGCAATGACATCTGGCGGGCGCTGGCCTACACCGGGTTCTTCTTGAACCTCTTCAACCTGCTGCCCGTCGTGCCGCTCGACGGCGGCCGGGCGATGGCCGCGATGAGCCCGTGGATGTGGGTCGTCGGGTTCCTGGCGCTGATCCCGCTGGTGTTCGTGTTCTCCAACCCGATCATGCTGATCATCCTGATCTTGGCCGGGTTCGAGACCTACCGCCGGCTCAAGCAGCGGCGATCGCCCGATGCACAGACGCTCGCCTACTACAAGGTCAAGCCACTCGACCGCTTCCTGGTGGCAGCGGTCTACCTGAGCCTGATCGCCCTGCTGGTCGTTGGGATGGACGCGACCAACCTGCCGCGCACGTTCGGCGCCTAGCGCCTAGTAATAACGGTCGTCCGGGGCGGGCGGCCGATGGACTACGCGGGTCTCGTCGACCGGCTGGCGGCGCGACCACATGAACGTGTAGAGCAGCGACAGGATCAGTCCGAGAATGCCGAGAACGAACAGAATCGTTCCGACCGTCTGCAGATTGACCCCGCTGACGTGCGCCGTCACGGCCCACTTGAGAATCGCGCCAACGGCGATCAGGACGATTGAGGTTCCGATTGTCATACGGGGGGTCTACCCCGTGAACCGGGAACGTACCCGCAGGTACCGCTAACGCCTCGCCTCGCGCAGCTCGCGTTGCACGTCTCTGGCGACATCGCGGTTTCTGATCGACTCGCGCTTGTCGAAGAAGTCCTTACCCTTCGCCAGCGCGATCTCAACCTTGGCTCGCGACCCCGGACCGGAGAAGTACATCCGCGTCGGGACCAGCGTCAGGCCACGTTCCTTGGTCCTGCCGAGCAGCCGCTCGATCTCAAAGCGATGCAGCAACAGCTTTCGCGGGCGCTCGGGGTCGTGGTTCTCCCGCGAGGCGGGACCGTACGGCGGGATGTAGGCGCCGATCAGCCACACCTCGCCGTCGCGGATCGTCGCGTAGGAGTCCTTGAGCTGAGCCTTGCCTTCGCGCAGCGATTTGACCTCGGTGCCGGTGAGCACGAGCCCAGCCTCGAACCGCTCGAGCAGGTTGAAGCGAAACGACGCCTGCCGGTTGGTCGCCACATCGCCTGGTGCCGCTTTGCGCTTGCGTCCCTTCGCCATCACTCCTCATCCCTTGCCGGAAGCAGGTCCACCCTACCCCGGGGCGCGTCCACACGCGCGACCCGCACCGACACCGGGTCGCCGATCCGAATCGCGCGCCCGCTGCGGCTCCCGACGAGCATCGTGGCCTCGTCGTTGAGCTCCCACCAGTCGCCACGCAGCCGGCGAACGGGCAACAACCCCTCGAACAGGCCCCGCTCGCCGAACGCGACGAACGCTCCCGCGCCGATCACGCCGACCACTTCGCCCTCGAACACCTGATCGGAGCCCTGCTCGAACAGGCGCTGCTCGAGCACGAAGCACAGCGCGATGTCGTCGGCGTCGCGCTCGATCGACATCGCCTCGCGCTCCCGCGCCGACGTAAGCGGACCCGCGGACGCGACCCAGCCCGCGTCGGGCGCAGGGCCGTCACCGGCCACCGCCGAGACCAGCGCCCGGTGGCAGATCAGGTCGGGGTAGCGCCGGATCGGCGACGTGAAGTGGCAGTAGCTCGCCGATTGAAGTCCGGAGTGGCCGAGGTTGCGATTGTCGTAGTGGGCCTGCTTGAGCGACCGCAGCACGAGGCTCGTCAGCCCGCGGCGTCCCCGCCCGTCGTGGCTCTGGATCCAGCGCTCGAGCATTTGCGATGCGCTGCCGATCACGTCGGCGGCCTGCTGGGGCGTCATCGACCCCCGCGGCACCGGCGGCGTCGGGACGCCGAGCGACGCGAGCTGATCGATCAGCCGCTGCGCAGCGGGCCCGTCGGGGCGCTCGTGCACGCGATACAGCGTCGGCACCTTGCGCGCCTCGAGCACGGACGCAACCTGCTCGTTGGCGGCGATCATCAGATGCTCGATCAGCCGATGCGACTCGGTCTGCTCGGCGGGCCCGGCAGCGCTGACGTTGCCCTTGCGGTCGAACTCGAACTCCGGCTCGCTGGACTCGAGCTCAACCGCTGACTTCGAGGCCCGTCGTGCGCCTAGTGCGGCAGCGACCTTGCGGGCCACGTCCAGAGCCGCGCCCCAGGGCTCGGACGCCTGCTCGCCGCCGTCGAAGATCCGGTCGACGCGCCCGTAGTCCAGCCGCTCGTCGGAGCGGATCAGCGACCTGTAGAAGCTGCTTCGCCGGACTCGGTCGCCGTCGATCTCCATCTCGACGGTGACCGTCGGGCGGTCCTGGCCCGGAACCAGCGAGCACGCGTCGTTGGACAGCGCGGTCGGCAGCATCGGCTCCACCGCGCCGGGCACGTACACGCTCGTCCCGCGGCGGTACGCCTCCCGGTCGACCAGCGATCGCGGACGCACGTACGCCGACACGTCGGCGATGTGAACCCAGACTCGTGCCGAGCCGTCGTCCTCGGCGACCGCCGAGATCGCGTCGTCGAAGTCGCGCGCGGTAACCGGGTCGATCGTGAACGTCGGCAGCGAACGCAGGTCTCGCCGGCCGGCCCCGTGCAGCGCCTCGCCGGTCGGGTCAAGCCCCACCAGGTCTCGGACCTCGTGCTCGATGGCCGGGTCAAACCCGCGGCGCAATCCGCGATCGATCATCAACGCCTCGATCACGTCGCGCGCCACGTCCGGGCGGCCCAGACGGCGGGCGACCGTCGCACGCCCGGCCCCGCGCCGATTCTGCGCGGTGCCCGGGTTGACCACAACGAGGTCGCCAACGTCCGCGCGCCGATCGCGAGTCACGACCAGCCGCGGTCCGGACTGAAAGAACGGCTCGGCGACCAGGAACTTGCCGCGGCGTTCGAGCACGGCGACGCGCGCCGCGGCGCCGGGCGCCTGCGGGGGCGCGCTCACTGCTGCTCGGCTGCGACCGTCCGCTCGGCGACCGTCAGCGCCTCATCGGGCGCGGTGTGAGGGTTGTCGAGCGCGTAGACGTTGGGCTTGAGCCCCTGCCCTTCTTTGACGCCGCCACCTCCGAGGTTGCGCCCGCTCGGGGTGAAGTACTCGCCCACGGTGATGTCGAGCGCGCCCCCGTTGGGCAGCGGCTGGATCTCCTGGAAGACGCCCTTGCCGTACGTGTGGGTTCCGACGACCTCGGCGCGGTGGCGGTCCTGCAGCGCGCCGGTGACGATCTCAGCCGCTGACGCGGTGCCGCGATCGACGAGCACCACGACGGGAATCTTGGTCGAGATCGCGCCGCCCTTGGCCACGTACACCTGCCTGGGCTGATTGCGTCCGTCGGTCGACACGATCGTCCCGTCGGGGAGGAAGATGCTGGCGACGTTGACGGCCTCGTCGAGCAGGCCGCCGCCGTTCTCCCTGAGATCGAGAATCACGGACGTCGCGCCTTGATGGAGGACCTTGTTGACCTGAGCGCGCAGCTCGGCGCCCGAGCCGTCGGTGAAGCTCGTCAGCTGGACATAGCCGATCTTCTTGCCGTGGAAGTTGATCACCTTGCCGCTCGCCACCGGCACGACGATGTTCGCGCGCGTGATCGTGATCGTCTTCTTCTGGCCGCCGCGCTGGATCGTGAGCGTGACCTTGCTCCCGGCCTCGCCCGCGGATCAGCTTGGAGCCGAAGTCGGCCGAGCGGTTGGCCAGCGACGACGCGCCGACGGCGAGGATCACGTCGCCTCGCGCGAGCCCGGCTCGCGCCGCCGGGGAGTCGTCGAACACGTCGACCACGCGCAGCCCCTTTGACTCGTTCTGGACGTCGATCCCGATCCCGTTGAGGTGCGGGTTGTCCTGATTCAGGAACGCCTTGTACGCCGACGGGTCGTAGTAGTGCGAGTACGGATCGTTGAGGCTGGCGATCGCGGCGGTGAGGCCCTTGTTGACGAGCTGGCTACGGTCGACGGGCCGGTAGTAGTCGTGCGACAGCATGTCGAGGACCTGGTTGACGAACTGGCCGTTGCTGTTGTTCTCGAACGTGCCGCGCACTCCCGACGGCAGCCAACCGGGATGTCCGCCCAGCCAGACGCCGATCAGCAGAACGACCAGCCCAATGGCCAGTCGCACGAGGATCTTCTGACTACGAGGCGGACGGCGCGAAAGCATGCAGATGAGGGTAGCCGGGCCGAAACCTCGACCCGGCTACTCTCGGCAATCGCACCGCTAGGAGTGGTGGTGCGACGAGCTGTGGTGCTGCTTGGCGGTCGAGAACTCGTAGACCGTCGTAGAGTCGTACGTCTGACCCGGATCGAGCTCCGTCGACGGGAAGTTCGCGTGGTTCGGAGAATCCGGGAAGTGCTGGGTCTCCAGCGCTAGGCCGTCGCCCTGTCGGTACTGCCGGCCGCTCGTGCCGTACAGCGTGCCGTCCAGGAAGTTGCCCGAGTAGAACTGGAGCCCCGGCTGGTCGGTGAGTGATCGTCAGCAGACGCCCGCTCGCCGGGTCGAACAGCTGGGCCGCCAAGTTACCCGGATGCGGGTTGTTCAGGACGAAGTTGTGGTCATACCCGCGTCCGAACACCAGCTGCTGGTCGTTGCCGCGGATGCGCTCGCCGATCGCGTGGAACCTCGTGAAGTCGAACGGCGTGCCGCGCACCGGGCTGATCTCGCCGGTCGGGATCAAGCCGCTGTCGACTGGCGTGTAGTTGTTCGCGTTGATCCGCAGCTGATGGTCGTAGATCGTCCCCGAGCCCTCGCCCGACAGGTTCCAGTACGAGTGGTTCGTGAGGTTGACCACCGTCGGCGCATCGGTCGTTGCGACGTAGTGGAAACGTCAGTTGGTTCTGGTTGTTGAGCGTGAACGTCACGCTGATTGTCAGGTTGCCGGGATAGCCGGTCGTGCAGGTGTTGGGGATCCCGGGCTGGCTCAGGCTGGGCTGCAGCCCTCGCCGGCCCTGCCGGGAGAATTAGCGGGGAACCCAGGGAAGCTGGTCAGCGTCAGCCCGACCGTGCCGTTGTTCGGCGGGATCTCCGTGGCATCCCACATCTCCTTGTCGTAGCCGGTGAAGCCGCCATGGAGGGTGTTGGCGTTGTTGTTGATATCGACCGAGTAGTCGTGAGCCCGCCGATCGAGAACTTCCCGGCCGGCGATCCGGTTCCCGTAGCGGCCGATGATCGCGCCGAAGTACGGGTTGCTCGTGAGATACGCGGCGTTCGTGTACCCGTCGATGTTCGCGAACCCGAGCGTGACGTTGTCTTCATGACCCCTGCGATCGGGCACGGACAGCGACTGGATGATTCCCCCGTAATCGAGGATCGAGACCGTCATCCCGCGCGCGTTCGACAGCGTGTAGCGGGTGACCGCGGCCCCACCATCGGGTATCCGTTGGGTTCGCCCGTCGGCAGGTTCCCGAACGACGAGCTGCTGATGCTCAGGCCACCATTGTGGAAATTGCCGTGGTGGGGGCCCTTGTGCGACTTCGAACTGGGGCCGCGATGATGGGTGCGATGCCCTGAGGCACTCGTCGCGACCGCCGCCGTGGTCCCGATCGCCAGCAAGCTGACTGCTGCGATCGCCACGAACCTCTTACTGAGGCGTAAGGCGTGGTGCATGACCCTCTCCTTTGGTTCGCCTGCTCGACTCAGCAAGCGAACGTTGTGGACGGACGGCCTCCGACGCCGGATGCAGCCGTCATGTTAACGCTCACAAACGCTTAAAACTCATATCGCCTTCGAAGGTTGGCGTCAAGGGTGATTTGCCGCGAACGGTCGGTCACGGAGGACGAGCGCACGGTTGGAGACGTGCGCGCTCGCCCAGGCGCGCGCCGATCCCTTGCGGCGTCCGGGGGTTCCTACACCCGCAGGAAGCGGCGCAGCGACAGCCCCGACCCGACGGCCGAGACCACCACCGCCGAGCCCATGAGCACAGCCACGAGCGCCGAGAACGCGATCGTCCGCGGCGCGGCGATCAGCGTCCAGTGGTTGGCGAGCGGATCGAGCAGCGCGACCTTCGTCACGCCCAGCACGACGATCGCCAGCAACGCCCCGAACGCGCCGACGAACACGCCCTCGATCACGAACGGCCAGCGGATGAACCAGTCGGTCGCGCCGACCAGCTTCATCACCTCGACCTCGCGCCGGCGTGAGTACAGCGACAGCCGGATCGTGTTGGCGATCAGCAGCATCGAGGCGAGCGTCAGCAGCACCGTGAGCACCGCCGCGGTGATCGTCACGAGGTTGGTGACCTCGAGGATCTTCTTGGTGTCGCTCTTCTTGTTGGAGACGTTCTCGATCGCCGGATCAAGCGGCTTGGCGCCGCCACCCGAGGCCGGCGGCGTCAGGCTGTTGCGCACCGCCAGCACGTTGCCGGGGTTGTCCGGGATCACGTGGAACGTGTCGGGCAACGGGTTTGATGCCCAGCAGCTGGTAGGCCTGCGGATCCTGCTTGACCTGTTGCGCGTAGGCCTGCTGCTTGGTGACGAGCTGCACCGACTTGACGTGCGGGACGCCGAGCAGCTCGTTGCGGACCCGAGCCACGTCGGCCGACTTGGCCGTGGTCTTCAGGTACACGTCGACCTCGACTCGGCTGCGGACGCTGTTGGCGGCGCCGTTGGTGGCCTGGACGATCGGGATGAACACGCCCAGGACGAGCATCGTCACCAGCACGGTGGCGAGCGCCGCGAAGCTGGGGGCGGCGTTGCGGCGCATCGCGCGAATCGCCTCGCGCAGGAAGAACCCGAACCGCATCGGTCAGACCCCGGGCGGACGCTCGTTGGGCGAGCGCAGGCGCCGGGCGAACTCGCGGGTCGTCTCGTCGCGCGCGTACAGGCCGGTGGCCTCGTCGCGCACGAGCCGTCCGTTCGACAGCTCCAGCACGCGGCGGCGCATCTTGTCGACCATCGCCTGGTCGTGGGTGGCGACGAGCACCGTGGTCCCGGTGCGGTTGATCCGGTACAGCAACCGCATGATGTCGATGCTGGTCTCGGGATCGAGGTTCCCGGTCGGCTCGTCGGCGAGCAGCAGCGGCGGGTGGTTGACGAACGCGCGCGCGATCGACACGCGCTGCTGCTCTCCGCCGGAGAGCTGGTCGGGGTAGTTGTGCAGCTTGGTCGACAGTCCCGTCAGGCGCAGGATGTCTGGGACCTTCTCGCGGATCTCGCGACGCGTGCCGCCAGTCACCTGGAGCGCGTAGGCGACGTTGCCGTACACCGTCCGGTTGGGAAGCAGCTTGAAGTCCTGGAACACCACGCCGACGTTGCGCCGGTAGTACGGCACCCGCTTGCGGCGGATGTCGTGCAGGTCGCGGCCCGCGACGCGGATCGTTCCCGCCGTCGGCTCGAGCTCTTTGATCAGCAGCCGCATCACCGTCGACTTGCCCGAGCCGGTCGAGCCGACCAGGAATACGAACTCCTCGCGGTCCACCGAGAACGTGACCTGCTCGAGGCCGATGTCGCCGCTTGGATAGTGCTTGGAGACCCCGCGAAAGTCGATGACGGGAGCGCCCGACGGGCGCGGAGCAGCCTCCTGGGCGCGCGCGACAGCCGCAGCGCCGCGCTCAACTGCAGTGGCGCTCATGCGGCGCCGCGTTCTGTTTTGAGCAATCTTTTCGCTAGCCATGGGGTGGTGGCAGCGTAGCGGTCCCTCTCCCGGCACGCCCCCTCCTCCGATGCTCTGCAACGTTGTTTGCAGGCAGTTTGTGAAGCAGGAGTTGCCAGTGCACCTCCGACGGACCCCGTCAGAGCAGGGATTTTGGCCCGCTCTTATGCCGCAGGTACACGCGGGCGCTACCGTTCAGCATCGATGCCATCAATCTCGCAATCGACCCTCTCCAACGGCCTTCCGCTCTACAAGATCGAGGTCGAGGGAACGCGCTCGGTCACGATCCTCGTGGCCTTCGATGCAGGTGCGCGGACCGAGCGACCCGAGGAGAACGGGATGGCGCATTTCCTCGAGCACCTCGTCTTCAAAGGCGGTGAGAAGTACCAGACCTACCGCGACGTCAACGACGCCGCGACCGGGATCGGAGCCGTCCTCAACGCGTACACCAGCCACGACCTCGTCGCGTTTCACATCACCGCGCGCGCCGAGCGCGCGGGCGAGGCCGCCGACCTGCTGACCGACTTCGTCGGACGCCCGCGAATCGACGCCGAGGAGCTCGACCGCGAGCGCGGCGTCGTCGTCCAGGAGATCGCACGCGCCAACGACCAGCCGTCGGTGATGGCCGAGCACCTGATCGACGAGGCGGCGTTCGGCAATCACCCGCTGGGGCGCCCGGTGCTCGGTCCCGCCGAGCACATCCGGGACACATTCACGCGCGACGGCATCGTCGCGTTCCGCTCGCGCCGGTGGGCACCGTCGCGCGGAGGGGCCTTCGTGGTCGGCAATCTCAGCGGCCTGGGAGACAACGGGGCGCTCGACGAGCTGTTCGGCCGCTTCCCGTCGCATCCGCTGCCCGAGCCCTACGAGCCGGCCCCGCCGGCCGAGCCGCGTCTGCTGGTGCGCGAGCGCGACTCCAGCCAGTCCCACCTGCGCATGTCCTACCGCCCCGCAGTTGACATCTCGCAGCCGCGCCAGCGGGCCGCGCTGGCGATCTACTCGACACTGCTCGGCGGCTCGATGGGCTCGCGTCTGTTCGACGAGATCCGCGAGCAGCGGGGTCTGGCCTATTCCGTGCACTCGATCGCGCACGCGTACGCGGACGTGCCCGTGCTGCAGCTGTCGGCGGGCCTGGAGTCGGCGAAGTGCGTGGAGGCCTACCGCCGCATGCGCGAGATCGTCACCGAGCTGCGCGAGCAGGGTCCGACCGAGGCGGAGGTCGACCGCGCCCGTGCGTACGCGGCCGGTGCGCGCGCAATCGACTTCGAGAACAGCCGGTCGATCGCCCGGTACGCGGCCCAGCAGACGATCGTCTACGGCGAGGACGTCGATCCCGACGCCGCGATCACGCGCCTGGACGAGGTCACGTTCGACCAGGTGGCCGAGGTCGCCGCCAGCGTCCCCGACACGCTGTCGGTGGCCTGCGTGGGTCCCAACACCGAAGAGGAGCTCGCGTCCGCCTGACGCGCGGCGCTGCCCTGGCCGGGCTCACCGCGCTCTTGATAACGGGTTGCGGCGGCTCGAGCCACCCCTCGACGACGGGCGCGTCGGCGACGTCGGGCGGTGCGCAGCCGGCGACGACGACCACGCCCGCGGCAGGTGCGTCGGGCGCCGCCGCCGAGGCCTCCGCGTCGCCGGTCGCGGCCGGGAGCGCCGGCGCTCAGGCTCAGGCCCCGGCCGTCTCCCCCGCGCAAGCCCGTCTGAAGTCCTCGCTGTCGCGGCAGTTTGGCAAGGCGGGGCGCGACTCCGGCGCGCTTGTCTACGACCTCACCGCGCATCAGCAGGTGTTCGCACTTCGCGAGAAAGTCGGACGCCCGCCCGCCTCGGTCGAGAAGCTCTACACGACGCTGGCGCTTCTGCGGATGCTCGGCTCCGGCGCGCGCCTGCACACGACCGTGCTGGGAAGCGGCCATCTCGGCCGGCACGGGGTCTGGCACGGCAACCTGTACCTGCGCGGCGGCGGCGACCCGACGTTCGGCGACGGCGCCTTCAATCGCGTCTGGGAGGAGGGCTACGGGCCGACCGCAACCGAGCTCGTGGCGCAGCTGCGCGACGCGGGCATTCGCCGGGTCACCGGCAGGCTGATCGGCGACGCATCGCTGTTCGATTCACACCGCGGCGGCCCTTCGACCAACTTCGCTCCCGACATCCCCGACTTCGGTGGCCAGCTCTCAGCGCTCACCTACGACCATGGCGCAACACTCGGCACGCTCAGCCCGGGCGCGTTCGCGGCGCGCGAGCTGGCGCTCGCTCTGCGCGCCGCGCACGTCCGCGCCAAGGCTGCACACGACACGGGCGTGACACCGCGCCGCGCCCGAACGCTCGCGGTGGTCAGCTCTCCTCCCCTGTCGGTGATGCTCCGGCTGATGGACGTCCGCTCCGACGACCTGTTCGCCGAACTGTTCACAGAGCAGCTCGGGTCGCGGTTCGGGACCGGCGGCAGCATCGCTGAGGGCGCGCGCGTGGTCGCAAGCGCGATCACCTCCTACGGCGTGCATCCGCGGATCGTCGACGGTTCCGGCCTGTCGCGCGATGACCGCTCCTCCCCCAGCCAGGTGGTCTCCCTGCTGCGCTCGGCGTGGCGGACGCCCGAGGGCGACGTGCTGTGGGCGTCGCTGCCCGTGGTCGGCGTCAACGGCACCGTCCAGCGGATCGGCGTGCACACGCCCGCACAGGGCAACTGCATCGCAAAGACCGGCACGCTGAACGGCGTCACGAACCTCGCCGGGTACTGCCACCGCCCCGGGCATCACCGCCTGGCGTTCGCGCTGATGATCGACGGACCGAGCAACTCACAGGCGCTGGAGCTGATGAACCGCATGGTCGCCGCGATCGCGAAGTACTGACGGGGCTTGCGCGCGGGACGCGCCAGGGCGACAATCGAGGGTGTGGAGCTGGGCACAGCCCTGAACCGGCGGGAGTTGCAGCGCTACCTGGACCGCGTCTCCGATCGCTGGCCGATCGAGATGGCGTTCCTCGGCGGCGCCCGTGTAGCCGATGAGCACGGCGCGCCGCCGCAGCGCGAGCGCGGTCACGAGTTCGTCGTCGTGCTGGTGTCGTCCGGCTACGAGGGGATGCCGTGGCTGGAGCGCGTGTACCACGCCGGTTCGTTGTGGGACGGCCTGGAGATGGGCGCCCCGGCCGACGTCCACTGCTACACGCCCGACGAGTTCGAGCGAAAGCGGGTGACCCTCCGCGCTGTGCGCGAAGCGACCGAGCAGGGGCTCGACCTGCTCGCGATCACCGTCAGCTGATCGCGACCATCCGCTCGATCGGGATCCGTGCCCGATCGGCGATGTCGTCCGGCACCTTGACCTCGTGCACGCCGTCGCGAAGCGCGTCACGCAGCTTGGGCAGCGTGATCATCTTCATGAAGCGGCAGTGCGCCGCCTCGTTTGCGGCGATGAACTCGACGTCGGGTGCGGCCTGGCGAAGCGGGTGCAGCATCCCGGTCTCGGTGGCGACGATCGCGGTTCCGGTCTGATGCTCGCGCGCGTAGCCGAGCATCCCGCCGGTCGACAGCATGTGCACTCCCTCGGCGTCGACGTCGCCGGCCGCGACGTACTCCATCACGCTCGTCGAGCAGCCGCATTCGGGGTGGATCAGGAAGTCCGCGCCGGGGTGCGCGGCCCGGACCGCCCCGATGTCGTCGGGCTTGATCCCGGCGTGCACGTGGCATTCCCCGTCCCACACGTGCATCGGACGCCCGATCGTCTTCTCGACGTAGGCGCCGAGGAACATGTCGGGGCCGAACAGGATCTCGGTCTCGGGACCGTGCTCGCGGTAGATGTGCTCGACGACGCCGACGGCGTTGGCCGAGGTGCAGCAGTAGTCGGTGAGCGCCTTGACCTCGGCGGTGGTGTTGACGTACATCACGACGACCGCGCCGGGATGCTTGGCCTTCCATTCGGCCAACTGCTCAGCGGTGATCGAATCCGCCAGCGAGCAGCCGGCGTCGGGGTCGGGGATCAGCACGCGCTTGTCGGGACACAGGATCGAGGCCGTCTCGGCCATGAAGTGCACACCGCAGAAGACGATCGTGTCGCCGTCGGCCTGAGACGCGCGCTGCGACAGACCCAGCGAATCGCCGACGTAATCAGCGATGTCCTGGATCTCCGGGAGCTGGTAGTTATGGGCGAGGATCACGGCGTCGCGCTCTTGCGCGAGCGCCCGGACCTCTTCCTGCAGGGCAGGGATGTTCTCGAGTAGCAGGGGTGCGTCCGTGACCCCGAGCATCGGTAGGTTCATGGCAACGGTTCGAGGAGGAGGGACAGATCTAGCGCCGGCGCACTGTGGGTGAGTGCGCCAACTGAGATGAAGTTTAGACCGGTGCTCGCCACGGCCCCGAGCGTGTCCAGCGTGACTCCGCCGCTGGCCTCGAGCTCGGCGCGCCCGGCCACGTGACGCACCGCCTCGCGCAGCTGCGCGGTGTCCATGTTGTCGAGCAGGATTCGCCGGGCGCCCGCCTGCAGCGCCTCATCGACCTCCGCGAGCGTGGCGCATTCGACCTCCAGCTCGAGCTCGGGCGCGAGCTCGGAGGCGCGCCGAACCGCCGCGCCGACGCCGCCCGCGAGCGCGGAATGGTTCTCCTTGATCAGGATCGCGTCGTACAGCCCCGCTCGGTGGTTGGTCCCGCCGCCGGCCGCGACCGCGGCCTTCTCGAGCGCCCGTAGGCCCGGCGTCGTCTTGCGCGTGTCGAGGATCTTGACGCCGGTTCCCTGCACCGCCCGAACGCACCGAGCGGTGAGCGTGGCGACGCCCGACAGCCGCTGCAGGAAGTTCAGCGCGGTCCGCTCGGCGGTCAGGATCGCACGAGCGCTCCCCTCGATCCGCAGCACCGGACCCCCTTCGCGCCACACGCCCTCGTCGACCAGTCGCTCGATCGCCAGGTCAGGATCGAGCGAGCGGAACGTCTGCTCCGCGGCGTCGAGCCCGAACACCACCCCCGGGGCCTTCTGGGTGATGGTCGCCCGGGCGCGCGCGTCGACCGGCACTGTCGCCGTCGTGGTCACGTCGCCGTCGCCCACATCCTCTGCGAGCGCGCGGGCGACGAGGTCTCCGATCATGGTCTGAGCCATCGACCGCTCAGGATAGAGTCGCGCGATCATTCACCAGACCATGGGGGGTCCATGAACTGCAGGTTTGCGGCGGTCGGGATGTCGTTCGCGGTGATCGCGTCCGGCGCGCTGTCGGCCCCGGCGGGCGCGCGCACCCACCTGGTCTGGGCCGGCGGCACGCCCACGTTCCAAAAGGCCCTGCGAGCGCACTATCAAGCCGAGGCCAACGACTTCTTCCCCCACCAGGTGACGATCCACCAGGGCGACACGATCCAGTGGCAGGGGATGGCGATCGGCTTTCACTCGATCGACCTGCCGAGCAAGGGCGGCACCGACCTCCCGTTCATCCTGCCCACGAATACGACCGCTGCCGCCCTCACCGACTTCGCGGGCAACCCGTTCTGGTTCAACGGCCAGCCCAACCTCGCGTTCAACCCAAAGCTGTTCGCGGCCAGCGGCGCCGGCACCTACGACGGGAGCGCACGCGCAGATTCCGGCCTGCCGGTCGGCAGACCGGCGGCGTTCAAGCTGACGTTCGCCAAGCCCGGCACATACGTGTACTACTGCGACCTGCACTACGGCATGCGCGGGATCGTGGTCGTGGCTCCCAAGAGCGCGAAGATCCCGACCCAGGCTCAGGAAGTCGAGGCGATCGCCACTCAGCAGTCACGCGACACGAAGGTCGCAAAGGGCCTGGCCCACACGCGGGTGAGCAGCGGCGTCAGCGTCGGCACCTCCGGCAAGGACAGCGTCGAGGTGCTGGCGATGTTCCCGCGGACGCTGAACGTGCGCACCGGCGCCACGGTCACCTTCTCCATGCCGGCCACGACCGGCGAGGTCCACACGGTGACGTTCGGCCCGTCCGACTACCTGAAGCCACTCAATACCTCGATCACCAACCCGACGCCCGCCGCGACCGTCGTGTACCCGAGCACGCAGCACGGCTCGATCGAGGTTCCGGGGACGCACGGCAACGGGTTCGCCAACTCCGGCGGGCTCGACCGCGGCGACGACGCGCCGTTCAGATCCCAGGCGAAGTTCACGTTCACGGCACCCGGGACGTACCGCTACGTGTGCCTGCTGCACCCGTTCATGCACGGCACGATCGTCGTCTCACCGTGACCGCTGACCTGGGAATCTCTCGCTCGTGCACGTCGTCGTAGGGATCCTGTGCTGCGCGCTGCTGGCGGTGCTCCTGGTCGAGTACTTCGTGGTGTTCCTGCTGCCCCGGCGCGTCAAGCGCGACCCCGCGATCGCGCGTGGCTTGCTGCGTTCCATGTGGATTCCGTGGCGGGCGACCGCTTCGCGCCTGCCGCCGGTGGCCGCCGACACGATGCTCGGCGTCTACGGTCCGCTGGGGCTGCTCACGGTGCTGGGGACACTCAGCCTGGGCGTCGTGCTGTCGTTCGCGGGGCTTCACTGGGCGTTCTCGACGAACCTCGGCGGTTCGCACCCCGCGAGCTTTGTCGAGGACCTGTACTACAGCGCCGGCACGTTCGTGAGCGCGTCCACGCCCGAGGCTCCGCACAGCGGGATCGGCAAGATCCTCCAGATCGCCGGCGCCACCGGCGGCTTCGCGGTGCTGTTCATTGCGATCGGATACCTGCCGGCGTTGTTTCAGGCGTTCTCCGGCAGGGAGACCGCGGTCTCGAGGCTCGACGCGCGAGCCGGCTCACCGCCGTGCGCGGCGACGCTGCTGGAGCGCTCCGGGCTGCACGGCGGCTGGCACGAGCTCAACGACTACCTGCGCGAATGGGAGACGTGGGCCGCAGAGCTGATGGAGACCCATCTGTCGTACCCGATCCTCGGGTACTTCCGCTCGCAGCACATCAACCAGAACTGGCTGGCGGCGCTCACGACGGTCGTCGACGCGTCCGCCTACGCGGTCGCGTACGGGCCGCCGGAGTCCCTCGGCTCAGCCGAGCTCGTGTTCCGCGTCGGCCGTCACACGCTCGCGGACCTTGCGTTTGCGTTTACGCGCAGGCGCGGAGCGGAGCCGACCGGGCCTTCCGAGGGCAGGCTCACGCCGGAGGGCCTGCGGCAACTGCACGAGCGCCTCGAGGGAAGCGGCCTGCACTCCGAGCCCGATCCTGAGGCGGCCCAGCGCCTCAATGAGATGCGCACGAGCTACGAGCCGTTTGCGGTGGGGATCGCCAATCAGCTCGCGCTGAACCTGCCCGGCTGGCTGCCGGACGGCGAGGTACGGGAGAACTGGCGGGCGTCGACCGGGCACCACCACCGGATCGTGCCGTAGCGCTAGCGTTCGACGAGCACTCGGAGCGTGTCGAATTCCGGGTCTGACGCCCCGTGCAGGCGTGCGCCGGCCAGGGTCAGCTCGCGCAGGTAGGCGACGACCTCGGCGGTGACGCGCTCACCCGGCAGCAGCGACGGCACGCCCGGGGGGTAGCCCGCGATCGACTCGCAGGAGATGCGTCCGATCGCCTGGTCGACGGGCACGGTCTCCCCCTCCCCGAGGAACGCCTCGCGCGGCGAGATCACCGTTTCGTGGCCGAGCTCTGACAGCGGGCGGTCAAGCGGCGGAGCCTCCCCGGGCCGGGCGATCCGCCTGACGGTCTCGGCGAAGTCGTGCGCAAGCCGCACCAGTGCGCCGACCGGCTGTCCGAGCCCGAGCACCAACACCAGCGTGGCGTGCGTCGCCAGCTCCACGTAGATGTCGTAGGAGGCGCGCAGCGCGGCTGCGACCTCGTAGCCGGTGCAACCGGTCCCGCGCACGTCGATCACGATCCGCAGCGGGTCCTTGGCGACGATTCCGGGCCGTCCGACCATCGCTTCGCCCAGCGTCGAGCACCCTGGTACGGCGTCGATCGCGGCACTCGCCACGCCGGCCGCCACGATCGTCGAATCGAGCAGCGCCTCGCCGTGGACGGCGAGCTGGCGCCGCGCCGCGTCGAGCGACACCATCAGCAGCGAGCTCGGGCTGGTTGAGCGGACAAGGCGCACGGCGCGCCCGACCGCTTCGACGTCGATCCTGCCGCCCGTACCGACCATCAGCATCGCCGACTGGGTAAGGCTGCCGACGATCTTGTGAGTCGAGGCGAGCATCGCGTCGGCTCCCAGGTGCAGCGGCGACGGCGGCAGCGCCTCGTGAAAGCCAAAATGCGAGCCCCAGGCGTTGTCGACGACCAGCGCCGCTCCCGCTCGGTGCGCGACCTCCGCGCACCCCTCGACATCGGCTGCCATCCCGTAGTAGGTGGGCGACACGATGAACGCGACGCGTGCGCGCGGTGCTCTAGCTAATGCCTTCTCGAGCGCCTCGGGGGTCACCCCGTGCGCCATTCCCAGCTCGGTGTCGTACTCCGGCACGACGAACGCCGCGGCGCCGCCGCTGAGGATCAGACCGTCGATCAGGCTCGCGTGCGAGTTGCGCTGCAGGATCACCTCCGAGCCCGGAGGGGCGAGCGCCAGACACAGCGCATGATTGCCCTGGGTCGCGCCGTTGGTGAGAAACCACGTGCGTTGCGCGCCGTATGCCTCCGCCGCGAGCGTCTCGGCGCGCTCGTACGGCGTCGGCGACGGGCCCGCGTCGATGCCCTCGATGTCCTGCGGCACGTCGAGCAGCAGAGCGCGCTCGCCGATCGCCGCGAGCAGTCCGGGATCGACGCCCTCGCCGCCCTTGTGACCGGGCACGTGGAAGCGCAGCGACCCCCGGAACCCGTACGCGGTGACCGCCTCTAAGTACGGCGCGGTCGGCTGGGCCGGCGGCTGCCGGGGCTGGTCGATCGTCACTTCGCGGACTTCAGCAGATACGCGCGGATGAAGCCGTCGAGGTCACCGTCGAGCACGCGCGCCGTGTCGCCCATCTCGAAGTCCGTGCGATGGTCCTTGACCATCGAATACGGGTGCAGCACGTAGGAGCGGATCTGCGAGCCGAAGTTGACGTCCTGTGCCTCGCCGCGCTCCTTTGCGATCTCCTCGCGGCGCTTGCGCTCTTCGAGCTCGAGCAGCTTGGAGCGCAGCATCGTCATCGCCTCGGCCTTGTTGGAGGACTGCGACCGCTCGTTCTGGCACTGGACGACGATCCCGGTCGGCTTGTGGGTGATCCGCACGGCTGAGTCGGTCTTGTTGACGTGCTGGCCGCCCGCCCCGCTGGCGCGGTAGGTGTCGATCTGGAGGTCGTCGTCGTCGATCGCGATGTCGTCGATCGCGCCGACGACGGGCGAGACCTCGACTCCGGCGAAGCTCGTCTGGCGCCGGTGCGCGGCGTCGAACGGAGACAGGCGCACGAGGCGATGCACCCCCTTCTCGCTCGCGTACAGGCCGTAGGCGTTCTCACCCTTGACGAGGAACGTGGCGGACTTGACCCCGGCCTCTTCACCGGGCGACGCCTCGAGCAGCTCGACGTCGAAGCCGCGCTTCTCGGCCCAGCGCATCTCCATCCGCAGCACCATCTCGGCCCAGTCCTGGGCGTCGGTGCCGCCCGCGCCTGCGTTGACGGTCACCAGCGCATCGCCGCTGTCATACCGGCCCGAGAACAGGCGTTCCTCCTCGAGCTGGTCGAGCCGGCCCTGGACGCTGGCGATCTGCTCCTCGAGCTCGGACGCGATCTCCGGGTCCTCCTCGGCCAACTCGGCGAGCGGCTCGAGGTCGACCACGTCGCTCTCCAGTGCGCGGAACTCAGACAGCTTGCGGCTGGCCCGCGAGTGCTCGGCGCTGACGCCTGCGGCCCGCTCCTGGTCGTCCCAGAATCCAGGCTCCCCCATCTCGGCCTCGAGCGCCTCGACGCGCTCGTTCAGCTGCGCCGGGTCAAAGATAGTCCGCGAGCAGCGTCAGCTGTTCACGGATGGCCGCGAGGCGTTGCGAAAGCGGCTCTGAGGGGGCGGTGGTCATTGGGATTGAAGGTAGCAGCGCCGGGGTCTGTTGACTGCGCAAGGAGTACAGTCCTGGCCATGGCCAACCTCAACGATCCAGAAGTCAAAAAGCTCCTCGAGGAGCCCAATCACGCGGTCATCTCGACCCACAATCCGGACGACTCGATCCTCAACACCGTCGTGTGGATCAACACCGAGAACGGTTCGGTCGCCGTCAACAGCGCCGTCGGCCGGAAGTGGCCGTCAAACCTGGAGCGCGACCCGCGCACGTCCCTGCTCGTGATGGAGCAGAACAACCCCTACAACTACGTCGAGATCCGCGGCACAGCCGCCGGCACCGAAGAGGGCGCCGACGAGCACATCAACGCGCTCACGAAGAAGTACATCAACCAGGACGAGTACCCCTTTCGCCAGCCCGGCGAGCAGCGGATCAAGTTCGTGATCACGCCGGACCACATCCGGCACCAGAAGCAGGGCTAGAGCGCTTAGCGCCGGCGGCGAGCGCGTTCGCGGCCGCGGCGCTTCTCATCCTGGCGGGCCTTCTGCTCGAGCTCACGCTCGACGCGGTCGAGCTCGGGCGCGGGGCCGTACAGCCGCCAGCTGTTGCGAAGCACCGGGATCAGCACGACCAGCAGCACCCAGACCGGCCAGAACTGCCCATTCGCGCCGGACGCCGCCCAGATGCCCGTGCACAGCACGAACAGCGCGGCGCCGCCGCCCGCCTCCTGGATCACGCGGCGCTGCAGCTCGTTGCGCCGCGCCACGAGCTCGGCCTTGCGCTGCCGAGGGCTGACCGGCAGCTTCGGCAGATCGGCCAGGAGCGCGTTGAGCTCGGGCTCGGTCTTTGCCTCCAGCGCGGCGTCGAGGCGCTCGTTGAGCTCGTCCTCGGTCAGGCGCCCGGCCGCGAAGTGGTCGCGGAGCGCGTCCGCGGCCTGCTCACGCTGCTGATCGGATACGCGGAGACCTTCGGCCATTTGTCCGGCAATCTAGCGCCGCGGACGCTGTCGAAACCGACGTCCGCGACGGCGCTGGTCCAATCATCGCTCAACGACGAAGCACGCGGGTGCGCGGTCGGTCGATGCGTTTCGCCGCGGGGCTGGCAGGGGCTACGCCCGTGACACTTCTTGAACTTCTTGCCCGAGCCGCACCAGCACGGGTCGTTGCGCCCGATCTGGTCGGTCTCGTCGACGCGGCGCTGCTCGACGACCGGCAGCGGCTCCTCTTCGGCGTAGTCCTCGACACCGGCGCCACCCGCCGCGGCGGCCATCGCCATCGCGCCCGACTGCGCTCCGCCACCCGAGTAGGTGACGTTTCGGTTTCCGCCGGTCGAGCTCGAGCGCGAGCTGGGGCGCCGCGACGGCGGCGCGGGCGGACCGGCCTGGCCCGGGTCGACGGTGACCTCGACGTGGAAGATCATCTGGGCGAAGTCGCTCCAGATGCTGTTCATCAGATCGCGGAACAGCTCGAAGGCCTCGTTCTTGTAGGCGACGAGCGGCTCGATCTGGGCGAACCCGCGCAGGTGGATCCCCTCGCGCAGGTAGTCCATGTCGTACAGGTGCTCGCGCCAGCGCTGGTCGATCGTCTGCAGCAGCAGGAAGCGCTCGAGCGCGCGCATCAGCTCCTCGCCGAGCTGCTCCTCGCGCTGGTCGTAGAGCTCAGATGCCTCGTCCTGCAGGTGCTGGGTCAGCTCCTCGCGATCGATCTGGTGGGGATCGAGCTCGCCGAGGTCGACGCTCGGGATGAAGATCTCCTGGACGCGTCGCAGCAGCCCCTCGACGTCCCAGTCCTCGATGAAATCGCCTGCGGTGTACTCCTGCACCAGGCGCTCGATCAGCGTCGAGATCTCGTCGCGCGAGGCGGTGCTCATGTCGCGGCCCTCGAGGATCTCGTCGCGATAGCGGTAGACCACCTCGCGCTGCTGGTTGAGCACGTCGTCGTACTCGAGCGTGTGCTTGCGCTGCAGGAAGTGCTGCTCCTCGACCTTGCGCTGGGCCTTCTCGATCTGCTTGGAGAGCATCCCGGCCTCGATCGGCTCCTCGTTGCCCTCCTCGTCGGTGCTCCCGAGGCGATCGAGGATCTTGTAGATGCGCTCGCCGGCGAACAGGCGCACGAGGTCGTCCTGCGCCGACAGGAAGAAGCGCGACTCGCCGGGGTCGCCCTGGCGGCCCGCGCGGCCGCGGAGCTGGTTGTCGATCCGCCGCGACTCGTGGCGCTCGGTCCCGAGGATGAACAACCCGCCGGCCTCGAGCACCTGCTCGCGCAGGCCGTCGACGCGGCGCTCGATCTCGGGGAGCACCTTGGCGTAGTGCTCCTCGTAGTCGGGATCTCCGGGATGCAGCCCGAGCTTGGCGACCTCGAGCTGGGCGAGGTGCTCCTCGTTGCCGCCGAGCTTGATGTCGACCCCGCGCCCGGCCATGTTGGTGGCGATCGTGACGGAGCCCGGCGAGCCCGCCTCGGCGATCGTCTCGCCCTCCCGCTCGGCGTGCTCGGGCTTGGCGTTGAGCACCGTGTGCCTGATCCCCCTGCGGGTCAGCACGTTGGAGAGCGTCTCTGACTCCTCGACGGAGATCGTCCCGACGAGGACCGGCTGGCCGGCCTTGTGTCGCGACTCGATCTCACGCACGACGGCGCTGCGCTTGCCGTCCTTGGTCTTGTAGACCTGGTCGTTCTGGTCCTTGCGGACCATGGGCTGGTTGGTCGGGACCTGGACGACGGGCAGTTCGTAGATCTTCATGAACTCGGTCGCTTCGGTGATCGCCGTACCGGTCATCCCGGCGAGCTTGTCGTACATCCGGAAGTAGTTCTGCAGCGTGATCGTGGCGAGCGTCTGGTTCTCCTCCTGGACGCGGACGCCCTCCTTGGCCTCGACCGCCTGGTGCAGGCCTTCGGACCAGCGCCGCCCCTCGAGGATGCGGCCCGTGAACTCGTCGATGATCTTGACCTCGCCGTCGATCACCGCGTAGTCGATGTCGCGCTTGTACAGCGACTCGGCCTTCAGCGACTGGATCAGGTGGTTGACCATGTGGCCGTTCTCGGCGCGGTAGAGGTGGTCGATCCCGAGGAAGCGCTCGGCCTTGGCGACGCCCTGCTCGGTGATGGCGACCGTCTTGTGCTTCTCCTCGAACTCGTAGTCGAAGTCCGCGACGAACTCCCGCTTCATCCTCGGGTCCATGCCTTCGGGCGTCTTGCCGGGCTTCATCTGCGGCGCCAGGCGCGCGAACTTGGCGTACAGGTCGGCCGCCTGCTCGGGGGCGCCGGAGATGATCAGCGGCGTCCGCGCCTCGTCGATCAGGATGTTGTCCACCTCGTCGACGATCGCGTAAGTGTGGTAGTGCGACTTGCCCTCCTCGGGCTTCTCGCGACCGCCGTGCTGAACCTTCTCCTCCAGCGTCGTCGCCATGTTGTCGCGCAGGTAGTCGAAGCCGAACTCCGAGTTGGTGCCGTACGTGACGTCGGCGGCGTATGCCTCGCGCTTCTCCTCGTAGGGCTGCATGTTCTGAAGCACCCCTACCGAGACGCCGAGCAGGTCGTAGATCGGCTTCATCCACATCGCGTCGCGTCGCGCCAGATAGTCGTTGACGGTCACGACGTGCACGCCGCGGCCGGCGAGCGAGTTGAGGATCACGGGCAGCGTGCCAGTCAGCGTCTTGCCCTCGCCGGTCTTCATCTCGGCGATCGCGCCGTCGTGGAGCACCATTCCGCCGATCAGCTGGACGTCGAAGTGGCGCATGCCCATCGAGCGCCGTCCGGCCTCGCGCACGAGCGCGAAGCACTCGAACAGCAGGTCGTCGAGCTTCTCTCCGGCCCGCGCGCGCTCGCGCAGCGCGTCGGCGGCCTCTCTCAGCTCCTCGTCGGTGTAAGTCTCGAGCTCGGGCTCGAAGCCATTGATACGACCCACACGCTGTTCGTAGGTCTTGAACTTCTTCGCCTCGCCCATGCGCAGCGCGCGGTCGAGAAAGGACATGGGCTTAGCGTAGCAGTGGCTATGGGCTCTCAGAGCGGCCGATCCGGGCCCTGATCAGCGCGGCGAGAGCATCCGCTGATCGAGCGGATCGGCGCTCGCCTGCGCCCGCAGAGCGCGTCCGATCACGAGCCGCTGGATCTCGCTCGTGCCCTCGAAGATCGTGTAGAGCTTCGCGTCGCGGTACCACTTCTCGACCGGGAAGTCCTTGATGTATCCCCAGCCGCCCATCGTCTGGATCGCCTGCTCGCAGGCACGCACGGCGAGCTCGGACGCCTTCAGCTTTGACATCGATCCCTCGGCGTTCTCGAACGGCTTGCGCTGCGCGGCCATCCACGCGGCTCGCCACGTCAGCAGCCGCGCTCCATCGAGCTCGGCGGCAACGTCGGCCAGCGGAAACGCCACCCCCTGGTTCTCGATGATCGGCTGCCCGAACGCCTCGCGGTGGGAGGCGTAGTCGCGCGCGAACTCGAGTGCGGCGCGTGCGATGCCGATCGCCTGGGCGGCGACCATCGGCCGCGTGCGCTCGAACGCCCCGAGCGCAGCCGAGCTGCGCCGCTGCACCGCCGCGGCGGCTCCCGCCTCCTCCTCGGGCGTCAGCGGCTTGCGACCCTGCTCCGACTCGCGGCCCTTGGCGATCCGCTCCTGCAGACGCTCCCAGCCGCCGAGCAGCTGATCGCCCGGCACACGGCACTCCTCGAACACGATCTCGCCGGTGTGCGATGCGCGGCAGCCGAGCTTGTCGAGCTTTCGCAGCATCGACAGTCCCGGCGTCCCCTTGGGAACGATGAACACGCCCTGGCCTCGATGGCCCGCCTCGGGATCGACGGTCGCCACGACGACGTGGACGTCGGCGATCCCGCCGTTGCCGATGAACACCTTGTGGCCGTCGATCACCCAATCGTCGCCGTCGCGCCGCGCCCGGGTCTGGATCGAGCGGATGTCCGAGCCCCCGCTCGGCTCGGTCACGGCCAGCGCCGCAAGCTTGATGTCACCCGGGGTGCCGAAGCATTCGGGCGCCCAGCGGATCAGCTGCTCGTCGGTCGCGGCCTGCCGAATCGCCGCGAGCGCGAGCGCCGGCATCACGATCGACAACCCGATCCCGGCACACCCCCAGAACAGCTCCTCCATCAGGATCGGAAGCGACAGCCCCGTGGGGTCGACCGACAGCTGCGCGTACAGCTCCCATCCGTAGAGGTCGTGTCTCGCCGCCTCCTCGAGCACCGGCCAGGGAAACTCCTGCGCCTGGTCGTACTCGGCGGCCACCGGACGGATCACATCGCGTGCGAACTGGTGCGTCTTGTCCCGTAGCTGTGACTGCTCTTCGGTCAGCTCCAGCGAGAAGCTCATCGGTCGTCCCTTTCGTCTTCGTCATCGTCGGATCGGTCGAGCACGGCATTCATCGTCGCGAGCGCATTCCAGGCGCTGGGGAACCCGGCGTACACGGCGACCTGGCGCAGAACCTCGCGGATCTGTTCCTCGCTGGCACCCTGACGCAGGGCGCTGCGAACGTAGACGCCGAGCTGCAGCTGTTGACCAAGGCAGGCGAGCATCGCGACGGTGCACAGCGCCCGGGTCCTCGGATCGAGCGTGTCGCCCGCGTATACCTCGCCGTAGACGAAGTCGATCACGTACCGATGGATCTCGGGGTCGAGCGCCTCGAGGTAAGCGCGGCTGCCGTCCACGTTCTCGTGCCCGAGGAACCGGGCCATGACCTCGGCGCCAGGCTCACTCATGGGACGCTCCCCGCTGCGCGATGTACGACGCCGGGTCGAACGCGACCCGAATGCCGGTCGAAGCGAACTTGCCGACGACCTCGCCGTCGGCCAGCACGTCGGCCTCGGCCCACACCAGGCGGCCGCCGGCCCGCACGACTCGAGCCTCCGCCCGCAGCCGCGCGACCTTCTTGGCGCTGACCGGCCGGATGAACCGCGCGAAGATGTCGATCGTCGTGATCGCGCTCTTCTGGATCTCCTCATCGTCGAGCATCGTCGTCGTCGCGGCCGCCATTGCCGCGTCGGCGAGCGCTGTCGCCACGCCTCCCTGAATCACTCCCAGCGGGTTGCCGAGCGCCTCGCTGGCTTCCATCTCATACGTTGCCGCCCCGCGCTCGAACTCCACGAGATGCATGCCGAACGTCTCCGACACCGGCGAGCGCAATTCCCCGGCCTTGGTCTTGGTCAACATCTCGTCGACGAAGTTGTGGCTCATGCCTTCCATCCAGTCGATTTGCAATTGTTACTCGCCGGTAATGTTACCCGCTAGTAAGATCTTGTAACGATGGTTCCCGCACCCAGCAGCACAGGCCGGCGGCGCATGCCGCGCGCAGAGCGCGAGCAACGGATGCTCGACGCGGCGGGCAGGGCGTTCGCGCGCGACGGCTACCACGACGCGTCGATGGACGAGATCGCGCGAGCCGCCGGGATCTCCAAGCCGATGCTCTACAACTACTTCGGCTCCAAGGAGGGGCTGTACGTCGCCTACGTCCGGCGCTCAGGCCGGACGCTGCTTCAGCAGATGCGCGACGCGGCCTCCCCGGACGCCCCCGCCGAGCTGCGCCTGCGAGCCGGCGTGCTCGCGTTCTTGACCTACGTCGAGGAGCACGGCGCCGGCTGGGCCGTGCTGCACCACGAGACGACGACCCAGGGAGGCCCGATCGCCCAGCAGGTCGCCGATCTGCGCGAACAGATCGCCGGCATGCTCAGCGGCCTGTTCGGAGGCCGAGATGCGCTTGCCCACGCGTTCGTCGGCGCGGGCGAGAGCCTTGCCGGCTGGTGGCTCTCTCACCCGGAGCGCACAAAGGACGAGGTCGCCACGCTGCTGCTGGACATCGCCTCACTGGGCTTGGGTGAAGCCACCGCGAGCGCACGCGCGTTGCGGTGAACGAGCGCCGCGGTCACTGCCGCAAGCGCCGCGGTGATCGTCAGCAGCAGCGGATACCCCGCCACATGCGAGGCCAGCACCAGCAGGTACGGGGCGGCAAACCCCAGGTACGTCAGCACGTAGAACGCGGCTGTCAGGCCCGCCAGGCCACCGTCCTGGGCTAGTCGCTGGACCTCGAGCAGGCCGGCCACGAGGATCAGGCCGTACGCCGCGCCGAGCACGAGTCCGCACGGCACCAGCATCCAGATCTGCCCGGCCTGCGCGGCGCCGGCGCTGAGCAGCAGCCCTGCGCAGGCAACGAACAGGCCGACCGTGCCGGCGTTCGCGCCCCGCGCCACGGCCTCGAGTCGCCGCGCCAACGGCTGAATCAGCACGCCGGCGAGCGCCACGAGCGCCGTGATCGCAGCCGTCAGCGCCACGCCGTCGGTCGCGTGATTGGCGCCGACGACGCTCGGCAGCAACGCGAACGCCACCGCGGGGGCCGCGAACACCCACGGGGCCATCGGGCCGACGTGCCGGCGGAACCGCGGGTGGCGTACGCCCGGCACCGACAGCCGCAGCCGCCGGCCCGACGTGGCCGTGACGGTCTCCGGAGCGATCGCGGCCGCCGCCAGGACCGCGACCATCAGCGCGATGTGCGGCAGATACGCGGTCAGCCGGGGCTGCGGCGCCCACTGCGCCACCAGGCCCGAGACCAGCGGTCCGAACGCAAACCCGATCGTCATCGCCACGGCGGCCCGGCGGGCGGCCGTGGCCGGCCCGGCATCGCCGACCGGCGGCAGCGACGCCTCGCGCAGCCAGGCGGTCCCGGCGCCGAACACGGCGCCGCTGCTGACCCCCGCCAGCAGGCGCCCGGCGAACAGCAGGGCGACGGTGTGGGCGCCCGCGACCAGGGTCACCGACGCCAGCAGCGACAGGGCCGCGGCCGGGATCACGACCGGCCGGCGCCCTACGGCATCAGACAGCGGACCGGCGATCAGCAGTCCCGGGATCAGCCCAAGCGCATAGGCGCCGAACAGCGCCTCGAGGGTTCCGGTGCTCAGACCCAGCGAGTGGCTGTAGACGAGCAACATCGGCGTGAACTGGTTGGAGCCCCAGCCCGTCCCCATCAGCACCGCGGCGATCGGGAGCCACGCTCGGCTCGACCGTGTCGAGTTCAATGATTGCACCCGAGGCACCGTACCACATCGAGTTCGGTCATTGAACCTATAGGCGATATACTGCCGTTCATGCTCGGCAAGGACTACGAAAACCAGGACTGCGCGCTGGCCCGAGCGCTGGAGGTGGTCGGAGAGCGCTGGACGCTGCTGATCGTCCGGGATGCGTTCTACGGCGTGCGCCGCTTCAACGACTTCCAGGCCCACCTGGACATCCCCAAGGCGGTCCTGTCAGACCGGCTCGCCGGCCTCGTCGACGAGGACATTCTCGAGCGCAGGCCTGATCCCAGCCACGCGGGCCGTCATCTGTACGAGCTGACGCCCGCGGGCCGCGATCTATGGCCCGCGATGAACGCCCTGCTGGCCTGGGGCGATCGCCACCGTCAGACCAACAGCCGCCTGTTCAGGCATGCCGCCTGCGGCACTCGCCTCGACGGCGCCGGCCACTGCCCGCAATGCGACGTCAGCCCCGCCCCCGAGGACATCGTGACCGAGCGCCGCCGGGGCCGTGGCAGAGGGCGGCGCGACCCGGTGTCGATCGCCCTACGCGAGCCGCACCGCCTGCTCGAGCCGCTGGAAACCTGAGTGCCGCTACGCGGCCGAGGAGACGTCGCCCGACACCTCGGGCGGCGTGGCCTCGGGCTGTTCGAGTGCTGCCGCGCGCGCTTCTCTGCGCTTACGGCGCTTGTCGCGATGGCGCTTGACCTGGACGGCCAGCGAATCGGCGCACAAGTTGATGGAGTGGACAAGATCGGGTGACGCATCGCGTGCGCGCAGCGTGACTCCCTTGAGGTGCAGCGTCGCCTCGGCGACCTGTGAATCGGCGATCGCAGGGTTGCGCTCCTCGAACACCTCAACCTCAAGCTCGGCCAACTCCGACACCTGCCGCGAGACCTTGCGAAAGCGCTTTGTCACGTGCTCCCTCAGGTCCTCGGAGACGGGCAGGTTACGGCCCTTGACCTCGATGCGCATCGGCCGACCTCCTTGCTGGAAGGATAGGTGTGCGTTGAACACTTCAGGGTAGTCCTCCGCCGGACATTTGTCGATCAGCGACCGGCTCGCGAATCGGGGAGAATCCGGGGTTGTGAGCCCCCAGACTTCGTGGTCGTGGGACCCCATCGTGCTGGTGGGAGTGCTGGCGCTGGCGGTGATCTACGGGATGGGCTGGCGGCGCGCCCGCGCCGCGGGCACCTCCCACCCGCCCGGCGTTGGGCGCCTGTCCCTGTTCGCGCTGGGTCTGATCACGATCCTGGCGGCGCTCGTGTCGCCGCTGGATTCGCTCGGCGACCAGCTGATGGTCATGCACATGGTCCAGCACATGCTGCTGCTGGACATCGCTCCGATCCTGCTGATCCTGGGGCTGACCAAGGTGCTGCTGCGGCCCGTGACCCGCCGCGTGCAGACGATCGAGCGCCGGGCCGGATTCGCCGCGCACCCCGCGTTCGCGGTGCTCCTGTACGCGGGGCTGCTGTGGCTGTGGCACATCCCCGCGATGTACGACCACGCTCAGGGCAACGGGGTCGTCCACATCCTCGAGCACGCGTGCTTCTTCAGCGTCGGCTTGCTCTACTGGTGGCACGTGCTCTCACCGATCCGCAGCCGCTACCGCTTCCGGGGGCTGGGATCGATCGGCTACATGACCGCCAGCAAGCTGCTGGTCGGGCTGCTCGGCGTAGTCCTCGCGTTCTCGCCCACCGTCCTGTACTCGTTCTACGCCCACAAGCCCCACTACTGGGGCCTCACGCCACTAGAGGATCAAAACCTCGCCGGACTCGTGATGGCGCTCGAGCAATCGATCGTGATGGGCATCGCACTCGTCTTCCTGTTCGTCCAGATGCTCACCGAATCCGAACGCGAAGCGCAACGCCAAGAACGCTTCGAAGTAGCTTGAGGGGCAACCCACCGCTTAAACGAAGAACGGCCCGCATACATCGCGGGCCGCTTTTCGTGAGTCTGAAGTGTCATTCCGGAGGCACTTGCGCGCCAGCGCCGTGCCTCCCGGGATGACGGTTCAGACGGCTACGAGCACTTGGAAGAGCCCGTGACCGTCTTGGTCTGCTTACCCGACGGACCAACCGCCGTGAAGGCGACGCTGTACGGGCGCTTGCCGCCCTTGCAGGCGACCGAGGAGTTGAAGCCCTTCTTGAACGTCAGGACTTCCTTGATCAGGGAGCCGTAGAAGTTCGGGACTCCCGCGACCTTGGTCGACACGAACGGCGGCAGCGGCACGTCCGTGATCTGGTTCTTGCCCTGCTGCTTGACGAATCCGGGGTACGCGTTGGTGTCACCGGTGTGCAGCCCGGCGCACTGGTACTTGCCGCCGGTGGTGAAGAAGAACCACAGCTTGCCACCGCCACCGTTCCACACGTGGAGGAACGGGTTGCAGGGCGTGCCCGCCCCGGTGAGGGTGTTGTCGCCGAGGATCGCGTTCACGGGCCCGGTGGCGATCAGCGCCTTCTTCGGGCAGAAGCTGTCGGTCTTCATCGCCGAGATCTTGTTGCCGTCGCAGGTCGGGAACTTCTTGGCGTTGGACACCAGGCCGTAGATCGTGGTCTTGATGTCGGTCAGCGCGCCGGCTCTCAACGTTGAATCGGCGTTCTTCGCCGTCAGCGTCTCGACGATGCTGGTGGCCACCGGGTGGCTCTTGCTCCCGGCCTTCGACGTCGTCGCCACCTTTGCGGTGTACGTGTTGAGCGTTGCCGCGACGGCGACAGACGCCGCGATCAGCACCACGACAGCGGTGCCGATGAAGATGATTCGTCGCAAGTTACGTCTCCTTTGTGAGGCGGTTGTGGATGACCACGAGCCGGCCGCACTCATGGCAGTGGTTTGAGTTGTGGGAAAGCTTTGTTGCTGTCCGGTGGTTGTCGTGCCCAATGGTGCTTGCGCCTTGCACGGCGGCCCGGACGGGTTGGACGTGTAGTACACGTTGCGCAGCGTTGTGGCGAGGTTAGCCGGTACCGTCGGACCAATCGTCGGTTGCGGCGTGCTCGTGCACAAATATCCTCCAAACGTAGGAAGTCCGGCAAGCAGCTGGCCGGAGGTCCCGGGTGCAGGGTACGGGTTACCGCGGTTGCTTGACAGCCGGTGCTGATAGGCCGTCAGCACCTCGGGATTGACCGGGTTGGAGATCCGCAGGTAGTGCAGTGACTTGGTCTGCGTGATGTTCTGGCCGCTCGCCTGGGTCGTGGCCGTGCTGTTGGCGAAGAACGCCGCGATCTCGCGACGGTAGGTGTTGATGTAGTCGACCACCGGCACGATGTCTCCTAGATACGGCTTCAGTCGCGTCAGCCACGGGACGGAGTCCTTCAGGAACTGCTCGAACGCCGGGACGCCCGCCTTCGACGCCTGCGTGAGCGGCGCGAGGTTGTTCATCAGGTCGCGCAGCTCGGGGGCGAAGATCGCGACCTGTTGCAACGCCGGGCTGAGCTGGCGCGCCGCCGGGCGCAGTTCGTCGATCAGCGGCTGGGTGGTCTGCGCGAATCGGTCGACGCGGTCGATCGTCTGCTTGGTGGCGACGTTGAACGCCGGGAACGCCCGGATCGTGTTGGCCAGCGCCGTGTCCTCCTTCGCCGTCGCCGCGAACACGGCGTTGGAGTTCTTGATGAAGCCCTGCAGCTGGCTGGGCGAGCTGCTCAGCGCCGAGAACACCTTGCCGCCGTTTCGCAGTAGCGTGCTCGTCGCGGCGCTGTCGCGGTTGAGCACTGCCAGCACCGAGTCGACGTTGGTGGCGAATGGATACAGCTCCGCGATCGCCTGGTTGAAGTCCTGGCCGCGGTTGGTGACGGCAATGCCGTACTGCTGCTGCCAGACCTGGAATGCCTTACGGGTGGCCGGGTCGAACGTCGACAGGATCTGGTCGAGGTTGACGGCATCCGACACCTGGCCGTGCGGCAGCGTCCCTCCGTCTGGCAACGCGGGCACCTTATTGGAGCCCGGCGTGAGCTCGACGTAGGTCTCACCGAGCAGCGACTTGGCCCGCAGGATCGCTCGCGTGTCCGACGGTCTCGGCGCGTATTTGGGATCGATCTGGATGACCGCCTTTGTCAGCCCCGTGTGGGTGTCCAGCGAGACCGCGACGACCTTGCCGACGCTGACGCCCGAGATCCGCACGTCTGACTGCACGCCGAGCTGAACGGCGTCCTGGAACTCCACCTTCATGCGATAGCCCTGGGCGGCGAACGGCACCACGCCACCGAAGGAGATCCACAGGAACAGCAGCAGGCCGACGCACGAGGCCGCAAACGCGACCATCGTCAGGATCTTCCCGGCGCTCGGAGCCTGTTTGTTCACGGGATGCTCACCGTCGGGCAGAAGGGGGACTTGATCTTGCTCCAGTCGGGCGCGTTGAGCAGTTGGAGCAGCGGCTTCAGCGGCGGATCCGCGTTCGCGAGGCCGACCTCGAACAGGTTCAGCCCGCCGCACGTGGCCATGAACAAGCCGCGCACGACCGGTCCCTGCGCGTCCTGGCCGCTGGTCAGGCTGTCGGCGATGTGGGCCAGCCACGAGCCGTAGAACAGGTAGCTCTTCTGGCCCTTGGGCTGGTAGGCCAGCGTGTTGAACAGAGCGTTCAGCACGTTGAAGGACCGCACCAGATTCGGAGTGGCCTTGGCCAGGTCGGCGCTGGCGGGCGCGAGCAGCTTGGCGACCGGCTGCACCGCCACCGAGAACGGCCGCAACTGGTTCTTGATCACCGGGGTGGTGTCTTCGAACAGCGGCCGCGAGGCCTGCAGCGCGGGTCCGAACGCGTTGGCGAACGGGATCAGCGCGTGCAGCGTGGTCGCGCTCTGGTTGGAGAACGTCTCGACCTTGCCCAAGGTCGTCGAGGTCTGCTGGAGGGTCCCCGGCAACAGCGTCAGCGCCTGCTGCAGGTTGGCGTCCTGCGAGGAGATCGCCGAGAAGTTCGTGTTCGAGGACTTGATCAGCGACGTCAGCTGGCCGTTGACGCTGCCCAGCGACTTGGTCACGACCGCCAGGTTGTGGATCGAGCGCCTGATGTTGCGCTGGCGCTGCGCCAGCAGCTTGGTGAACGTCTGCGTCTCGCGGTTCAGGGGCGCGAAGCGCTTGAACACGCCCCGCAGGTCGCGCACCGCGCTGGGGCTGGGCGCCTCGCCCTTTGCCCCGGGGTTCTGGAATGCACCTGCGCCGCCCGAAAGCAGCAGCAGCAGGTAGTTGCGGGTGTCGGTGTCCAGCGAGGCCAGGATCTGGTCGACGTTGACGTCGGGGCTTGTCGCCGACGCGCTGAGCATGCCGCCGTTGGGCACCTCCCCGGCCGTGGGCGTCCCGGGGTCGAGCGCCAGGTACATGTCCTTCAGCGGCGTACGCGGCCGCAGCAGCACCGACGCGTCCTTGTAGATCGGCCGGTACTTCTTGAAGATGTTCATCGTCACGACGGCGCGACCGTTCTCGAGCTTGACGCCTCCCACCTGGCCGACCTCGACGCCCGCGATGTCGACCGTCTGTCCCTGGCCCGCCGTCACCGCCGCCCCTGTCTGGAACTCGGCGTAGACCGTGTAGTAGCTCTTGTCGAGCGTGAACGAGGGCTGGTGCTCGAGGATGTAGATCACGACCGCCAGCGCGATCACGACGAGCGAGACGATCGCGATGAAGTCGGTGCGGTGGATGACGATCGCGCGCTTCACGGCCCGGCTCCGGTCGTGACGTTGTTCAGGTTCGGCGCGGCGTTCTTGGAGCAGGCCACGTCACGGCGCACCGGCGGGGCCTTGCCCGTGTACGCCGGGCGCGTGCCAAGCACGGGCAGGATCGCGTTGCCGTACAGGGGACCGAGGTTCGGGATCGACGGCGTCTGAACCTGGATGTCGCCGCCGCCCGCCGACGACCGCACGTACCGCCCGTTGCCGTCGAAGTTGCCGGCCGCGCCGGCGATCCCGACGGCGCTCTGGAACAGCTCCTGGTAGAGCTGCAGCCCGGTCGTGTCGGGCGGATCCTGGACGAACTCGTTGCCGGTCGGGATCAGCGTGTGCGTGAAGCACTCCGCCAGCTGATTGGCCGACGAAACGAGCTGGCGCGTGGCGACGATCGTTGAGCCGGTGTTCTGGACGGCCGGTGTCAGGTCGGTCAGCAGCCCGCCCAGCTCCTGCTTGGAGACCAGCGCCTTGGCCTGGGCGATCCACGGGAGCGCCGCGCCGATCGTCGGGTCGAGCTGCTTGACGCCCGGCAGGAAGTCCTTGGCGAATTGCTGTGTCGGCCCGAACGACTTGTCGAGTGCCGTATCGGCCGCTTCGGTCCGCCGCAGCAACGGCGGCAGCAGCGAGATCGTCTGACTCAGCTCCTGCTGGCGCGACGCGAGCGTCGCCATCGTCGCGTTGAACGTATGCACGAGGCTCGACAGCGCGTTGCCGCTCTGCGCGAATCCCTGCAGCACCTGTTCGTTGCCCTGGACGACGCCGGTCAGGTCGTGGGGCTTTGAGCCGAGCAGGGCCTGGTTGACGATCGCCGAGGCCTTGAACGCGCCGACCGAGTAGTTCAGCGACTGATTGAGCGCCTGCCCTCCGGTGAGGTCGCGCACGCTGGGGTCCTGGGTCGCGTTGGCCGCCGCCGTTCCGCGAGTGGCGAGCGAAGCGCCGAGCCCCTGTAGCAGCGTCTGCAGGTTGGTGCGCGCGGGAGTGGTCAGCGCCGCCAGCACGCGGTCGAGCTGCACGGGCCCCGAGTTCTGCCCGGCTGCCAGCGTGTCGCCCGACGACACGATCGGCGCGTTGGGCGTGCCGGGGAACAGGTCGACGTAGAAGTTGCCTTCGACGAACAGCCGGGGACGGATCTTGGCGTTTGCGTTGGCGTGGATCGGCAGCCCGTTCTTGTTGATATTCATCGTGACCACGGCCGCGTCGGACGAGCCGGAGGCACGTTGCACCGACACGACCTCTCCAACGTCGACCCCGGCGATCCGCACCGGCGACGGGATGTGCAGCTGCGTCTGGGAGGTGAACATCGCCTTCAGCACGAATTGCTTCCCGCTAAACGGCCACGAGCCGCCGAACACGTAGTAGCAAGCGATCCCGATCACGGCGATCGCGATCAGGCCCGCGGCGAGGTTGGAGACCCGTGTTGCGGCGGCGTCTCATTGCTTGGGCCTCGTGGTCGTCTCGGTCTTGCGCCCGACGTTCCCCGGCGGGTTGCCGATCCGGGCGGAGGCTCCGGAATACGTCTCGTTGCCGGCCGAGCACTCCGGCGTCTGCCCCGGCGAGTCGGTGTTCGGGTAGGGATCCATGTGGATCGGACCGATCAGCTGCCCGTTACGGGTCTGGGGCGTCGTGTACGGCCGCTGCGACGGGACGGCCTCGCTCCCCGGCGTGTCCGAGATCACGACGAGGTTGAAGCGCAGCGCCGTGCCCGACAGGATCGGCTCTGACAGCGTGCTCGAGATGTTGCGCAGGAACAGCGTCACGTAGTTGCACGTGGACTGGACCGGCGTCAGGTACGCCAGCGGCGAGCGCAGGCTCTGGGCGGTGAGCGTCAGCCGCTTGAGCCCGGCGATGACCGCGGGGGTCTCGCCGTAGTTCTGCAGGGACTGCGCCAGCGACGTCAGGCGCTGGTCGAGCGCGATCGTGCCGGGAAGGTTCTTGGTCCCGGCGGCGAACGCGTCGGCGAGCACTGGCGCGCTCTGCGGGAGCGTCGCGAACCCGGGCCGCAGCTCGCCGAACAGCGCCGGCGGTGTCGTTGACGAACGACTGCAGCCGGGGGCTCGAGTCGATCACGCTCTCAAACGCCGGCGGCGTCGTCGAGATCCAGTCCTGCAGGAACGGCACCGCAACGGTCGACAGCGCGGTGAACGTGGTGTCGAGGTTGCTGTACAGGTCGGCCTGGTCCTTGGCGACCGGCACCAGCGCCCGCGAGAACGACTCCAGGCCGCGCCAGAAGCCGCCGAAATCGGTCTTGCGGCGAGGCCAGGTTGCGGGCGACCGGGCCGAGGTGGGTGACCAGCGGCTTGAAGGCCCCGATCGCGTCGTTGATGTCGTTGCCGCGTCCGGCCAGCGCGTCGCTGAAGCCGATCGTCGATTCCGCCACGCCGACCCGCGTCGCCGGGTCGAACATCGACAGGAACTGGTCGAGATCGACCTCCGAGCCCGATTGCGACAGCGGCACCGTGGCCCCGTTGGGCCAGGTCTGGCTCGAGGTGCCGCGGGTCACCGCGATGTACTTGAGGCCGATCGCGCCCTTGAGCCGGACGTCGAACGTCGAATCGACGGGGAGCGGCTGGACCTCCTTGTTGAGCTTGAGGTCCATCAGCGCGATCGGCTCGCCGCCGGGGCCGGGCGTCGGCTGGATCTTGTCGACGATCCCGATCAGCGCGCCTCCCATGTGCACCTCGGCGCCGTGCGTGACCTCGCTCGCGTCGCGGACCTTCAGGTGCAGGTCGTACTTGGGCACGAACGGGAGACCGTTGTTGGCGTTGTACGCCAGCGTCACCGCGACGACCGCGACGAGCACGGTGAGCGCGCCGATCAAGATCGGGTTCGACAGGGCGCCCCGCTCGCGTCGGCGAAGGTTCATCCGCCGCTCCCGGTCAGGTACTTCAGCAGCCCGCGCAGCGCAGAAGCGGGCTTCTTGCTCGTGGCGCGACGCGTGGCCTGCTGGATCACGCTGTTCGCGCTCGCCGCAGCCGCGCTCCCGGGCCCGCCGAAGTTGGCCGAGCATCCCAGGATGGGCTTGATGTCGTACGTGGTGCAGCCGCCAACCAGCGGCTCGGCGCGGACGTAGTGGCCGGAGCTGTCAAAGCCGTTGGCGGCCGAAGTTCCGGCGAACAGCAACGACATCAGCTGCTCGATCGCGCCCGTGTTGTCGAGGCTGGCGGTGAGCTTGTCGAGCGACGCCGACGACGGCACCGCCTGCGTGCCGAGACTCTTGAGCTGGCGGGCGAGCGGCTCGGTGGCGACCAGCGCCGCCTGGGATTGCTCTGAGGAGTTGCCCAGTGCGATCAGGGCCGGCCGCGCCTGCTTGGCAAACGGCACCAGGTTCTGGAACTGGCGTCCGAGCGCCGATGCGCTCTGGCCGAGCGACGCCATCAGCGGCGTTCCCTGGTCGGCGAGATTGCCCAGCGAGACCATCAGCGGCCGCAGCTGGCGCAGGAACTGCGGGAACAGCTGGAACGACCGCGAGATGTCCTTGGCGCGGGCCGCGCTGGCGACCGATGTCGTGTTCGCGTGCGTGACGAACCCGGCGATCTGGCTCTTGACCTTCGCCAGCGGCGCGAGCACCTTGTCGGAGTTGGTCGCGAGCTGGGCGAGCTGGCGGTTCTGGCGCGCCAGGATCTTCAGCACCTGGTCGGTGTAGCCGAGCGCCGGGTTGGCGCGATGGATGATGCTGTTGAGGTCTGAACCGCGGGCCGCGAGGCCGGTGCCGAGCTCGTTGAGGATCAGCGAGAAGCGCTGTGCGATCGGCTGCTGATAGATGTCCTGGACGATGTCGGCGTCCACCGGCGACGTCGTGCGGGTCACCGGCAGGTAGTGGCTTCCGGCACCCGGACCGCGCTTGATCTGCGGGAGCTGCGGCAAGCTCGAGCGGCCCGGGTCGCAATCGACGTAGCGCTCGCCGATCAGCGACTGCGGGCGGATCGAGCATGTCGCGTTGGCGTAGAACGGCGTGAAGCGCGCGTCGTCGATCGACAGCGTCACGGCCGCGTGGCGCCGGTCGGGGGTCACGTCGAGCGACTGGATGCTGCCGACGTCGGCGCCGGCGATCCGCACGTCCTCACCGTCGACCGCAAACGCTGCGTTGTCGAAGATCGCCCGGACCAGGTACGGCGAGCCGGCACCGCGCGAAGAGCCGGGACCGGCCACCGCCACCACGGCGCCGAGCGCAACGAGCAGGGAGATCGCGATCAGCGCCAGCCGCCTCATGGTCCCACTGGCGTGTTCGAGGGATTGCAGCCCGGGACGCTCACCGGCGATGAGCCGTCGGGGGACGGCTGCACGGCCCCGCCCGGACAGCGAGTCCGCACCACGGCTACGCCGTCGCCTCGCTGCGAGGGCGGCTTGCTCGTCAGCTGGTTGGACGAGTCCAGGCCGAAGGCGGCGAAGAACGGCTGCGTGCGGGCGTAGTGGCCGTTGGCGTCGTAGTAGCCGCCCAGCTGCCCCAGGTTGGTCAGCGCCGCAACGATGTCAGGGGCGTAGTCCACGAGGTAGTCGAGCTGGTTCTGCGACTGGTTCATCTGGCGGATCAGCTCGGGGAACGCCGTGTGCGCGACCCGGGCCAGCGCCGGCGTCTCTTGCAGCAGCGTGATCAGGTCGCCTGAGCCGCTGGGATTGCGGATCAGATCGTTCAGCGCCCCGATCGTTGGGATCGATGCCCGGGTCAGCTCGTCGAGCTGTTTTGCGAACGGGGCGAGCCGGCGCGACGCGGGCTTCGACGCCGCGACCAGCGGGTCCAGCGAATCGAGCGTCTTGCGGAGTCCCGCAAACGTCCGGGTCGTGTGGTTCAGCGCCGGTGGCAGCAGTGACAGCGCCTGCTCCAGCGCGGTGCTCTGGCTGGCAATGGCCGCGGTCGTGGCGTTGGTGTTCGCCACCAGCTGAGTGAGCTCCTGGCTTCGCGAGCCGAGCGTCTGCAGCGCCTTCGCGCCCTGTACGAGCAGACCGTCGAACGCGGGCTCGTCACGCGTCAGCTCCTGGGTGACGTTGCTCGTGCTCAGCAACGCCGGAGCGAAGTACTGAAGCGTCTGATTGGCCTGCGCCGCCTTGCCCTCGATGCTCTGGGCCTGGCCGCGGACAAAGCCGCTCAGGCCGGCGCGCGTCTTGGCGTCGAGCGAGTCGAACAGCTGGTCGAGGCTCACGAACGAGTACGTGTGGGTCTGATCGATGACGCCGCCGTCGTGGATCTCCGGCGCGCTCTGAGGGCCGGGTTCGAGCACGATGTAGCGGTTCGCGATGCCCGAGAGGGAGTTCTCGTAGATGCGCGCGACAGTTCCTGTGTGCAGCGGCGCCACGCCGGAGTCGACCGAGAACTTGACCACCGCCTGGCCGTTTGAGCCCAGCCCGATGGACCGGACCGATCCCACCTGGGCGGGACCGATCAGCACCAGGTTGCCAGGGACCAGCCCGCCGGCATCCTGGAAGTCGGCGGTGACTGTGTAGCTCGGTCCTCCCCCGAACAGGATCAGCACCACGAGCACGACCGCGCCTGCCAGCGCGGCGACCGCAGCTATGCGAGCGATCATGCCGTGGTCGAGACCCTGACTTTGGGTGGCTGCCCGGGACGTCCAACCTCATAGTCCGTCCGTGGCATTCGTGCCGTACTTCCCGGAGCCTTAATTTGAAACCCTCTCCCCTCTACGTCTCGTATTCGGCGCCCGGCAGAATCCTGCCAGAGAGCGCGGCCGCGCGCCAGAGACCCGTGTTTAGGCGAAGTTAACTTGGGGTACGGCGCCGCGGCACCAAAAGCGCGGCTCCGAGGGCGCCGCCGAGGTCGCCAAGCGCCGCGAGATGCATCTTCGGCGGCTCGGCGTCGTGGAACAGATGCGGTGCCATCGCGGACCCGATTCGCTCGACGAACGGCTCTCCGAGACGGACCCCGAGCCCGCCGCCGATGATCACGGCCTCGACGTCGAGCAGGTTCACGGCCGACGCGACGCCGGCCCCGAGCGCGGTGACCGCGTCGTCGATCAGCTGCATCGCGAGCTTGTCGCCGCGGTGCAGCGCCTGCTCCCAGACGGCGCTCGTAAGCCGCGTCCGGCCTCGCTGCTCCATGATCTTGAACAGCTCGGTCTTGGTGCCCTTCTTGGCGCGCTTGCGGGCGCGCGCCTCCATCGCCGCCCGGCCGGCGTAGGCCTCCATGCAACCCCTGCGCCCACACGGGCAGCGGGCGCCCCCAACCTTGACGACCATGTGGCCGATCTCACCGGCGCCTCCGCGTCCGGTCCAATCCCTGCCGTTGAGGACCAGGCCGCCGCCGACCCCGGTGCCCCAGAACACGCCCAGTAGCGACTTGTACGGCTTGCCGGCTCCGAGCCTGAACTCCGCATCGGTCGCGACCGAGACGTCGTTGCCGACGTGCACAGGAGTCTTCAGCTCCGTCGACAGCGCCGACGCCATCGGGTAAAGGCCCTCCCAGCCGGGAAGGTTGCGCGCGGTCGAGACCGAGCCGCTCACCGGATCGATCACCCCGGGCGAGCCGACACCGATCCCGATCAGCTCATGCGTGTCGAGATGGGCCGCGCCCGCGGCCTCCCGAACCGCCCCGATCATCTGGGCGATGACGTCCTCCGGGCCGCCCTCGGTCGGCGTCGGACGCCGCGCCTGTCCGAGGACGTTGTTGCGCGCGTCGACGATCGCCGCCTCGATCTTCGTACCGCCGAGGTCGATCCCGCCGCGTACGGCTCGTGGTTTCGTTGCGCTGGGCATGCGCGGATCCTCTCAGTTAGCGCCCGGTCCGTACAGGCGTGCAAAAGTGCCCCCGCGCTCGATCTCGACCCGAGGTGTGGGCGATTGGCGCCGGATAGCGAGCTCGATCGCCCAGACCTCGACCCCTCGCACGGCCGGTGGGCAGTTTTCGCCCGCCCCGGGCCGCACGCCCGGCCGACTCTACGTCCAGGACTCCCGGTAGTGCGCCTGATCGGGCGTCGGCTCGTCGATCTGCACGTCGAGCGCCGCGAGCTTCAGCCGCGCGACCTCGCGGTCGATCGACGCCGGCACGGGAAGCACGCCCGCCGGCAGCTCGCCCCGGCGCAGCACGAGCTCCTCGACGCTGAGCGCCTGCAGCGCGAACGAGACGTCCATGACCGCCGCCGGATGGCCTTCTGCGGCGGCGAGGTTGACGACCCGGCCGTGCGCCAGCAGGTTCAGCCGGCGGCCGTCACCGAGGCGGTACTGCTCGACCAGCGGGCGGACCGTCTGGACGCCCGTAGCCAGCGAGCGCAGCTCGTCGAGATCGATCTCGACGTCGAAGTGCCCGGCGTTTGCCAGCAGCGCTCCGTCCTTCATCCGCTCGAAGTGCTCGCCGTGCAGCACGCGGCGCGAGCCGGTGACCGTCACGAAGATGTCCCCGCGCGCGGCCGCCTCCAGCGCCGGCATCACCTGGTAGCCCGCCATCCGCGCCTCCAACGCCCGCAAAGGGTCGACCTCGCACACGATCACCGCAGCACCCGCGCCCCGGGCGCGCTCGGCGATGCCCAGCCCGGCCCACCCATAGCCGACGATCACGACCGTCTGGCCGGCCAGGAGCACGTGCGAGGCCCTCACGATTCCGTCGATCGCCGACTGACCGGTGCCGTGACGGTCGTTGAGCGCACGCTCGGCGCGCGCCTCGTTGACCGCGAGCACCGGGCAGGCGAGCTTCCCCTGCTCCTCGAGGCGACGCAGCCGCACGAGCCCGGTGGTCGTCTCCTCGGTCCCGCCGATCAACTCGCCGAGCACGTCGCCGCCCAGCTCGTGCGCGGTCACCTGAAGGTCGGCGCCGTCGTCGATCGTGATCTGCGGCGAGCCCGACAGCAGCGCGCGGATGTGCTCCGCGTAGGTGTTGAGCCCCTCGCCGTACATCGCCCGCACCTCGACGCCGTGGTTGTAGACAAGCGCCGCGGCGACATCGTCCTGGGTCGACAGCGGATTGGCCGAGCACAGGGCCGCCTCGGCGCCGCCCGCGACGAGCGCCAGCACGAGGTTGGCGGTCTCGGCCGTGACGTGCAGGCACGCCGCGATCCGCACGCCCTCGAGCGGGCGCTGCTGCTCGAACCGCTCCCGGATCCGGCGCAGCACCGGCATCTGCTCGCTGGCCCACGCGATCTGAGCCGCGCCCTCGGGCGCAAGGCTCAGATCGGCGACGTCATGCGGCGGGATCGCGGCTGAAGCCATCCGGGATCGCGATCCGAGCGGCGGGATCCGCCGCTGCTCAGTAGCGGTAGTGCGAGGACTTGTACGGGCCTTCGACCGGCACGCCCAGGTAGGAGGCCTGCGACGGGGTCAGCTCGGTGAGCTTGACCCCAAGCGCGGCGAGGTGCAGCCGCGCGACCTTCTCGTCGAGGTGCTTGGGAAGCGTGTAGACCTGCTTCTCGTAGTAGTCGGGGTGCCCGAACAACTCGATCTGCGCGATCACCTGGTTGGTGAAGGAGTTGGACATCACGAAGCTGGGGTGACCGGTCGCGTTGCCGAGGTTCAGCAGCCGGCCCTCGGACAGCACGAGGATCGCGTGGCCGTCCTCGTACACCCACTCGTCGACCTGGGGCTTGATGTTGACGCGCTTGATTCCCGGGGTGCGCGCCAGGCCGGCCATGTCGATCTCGTTGTCGAAGTGGCCGATGTTGCCGACGATCGCCTGGTGCTTCATGCGCGCCATGTGCGCGGCGGTGATCACGTCCTTGTTGCCGGTCGTGGTGATGAAGATGTCGGCGGTCTCGACGACGTCCTCGATCGTCGCGACCTGGTAGCCGTCCATCGCGGCCTGCAGCGCGCAGATCGGGTCGATCTCGGTGACGATCACCCGCGCGCGCTGACCCCGCAGCGACTCCGCACAGCCCTTGCCGACGTCGCCGTAGCCGCACACGACCGCGACCTTGCCGCCGATCAGCACGTCGGTGGCGCGGTTGATGCCGTCGATCAGCGAGTGCCGGCAGCCGTACTTGTTGTCGAACTTGGACTTGGTGACCGAGTCGTTGACGTTGATCGCCGGGAACAGCAGCGTGCCCTGCTCGGCGAACTGGTAGAGCCGGTGCACGCCGGTCGTGGTCTCCTCGGTCACGCCCTGGATCGACTGGGCGACCTTCGTCCAGCGCTGCCCGTCCTGCTCGAGCGACCGCTGCAGGACGCCCAGGATGATCCCGAACTCCTCAGACTCGGCCGTCGAGGGGTCCGGGACCGCGCCCGCAGCCTCGTACTCGGCGCCCTTGTGCACGAGCAGCGTGGCGTCACCACCGTCGTCGAGGATCATGTTCGGGGTGTTGCCGTCCGTCCAGGTCAGCGCCTGCTCGGTGCACCACCAGTACTCCTCGAGCGTCTCGCCCTTCCACGCGTACACGGGCACGCCCTGCGGGTCCTCCGGCGTCCCCTCCGGTCCGACGACCACCGCCGCCGCCGCGTGGTCCTGCGTCGAGAAGATGTTGCACGACGCCCAGCGCACCTCGGCGCCGAGCGCCACGAGCGTCTCGATCAGCACCGCGGTCTGGATGGTCATGTGCAGCGAGCCCGTGATCCGCGCGCCCGCCAGCGGCTGGCGCTCGGCGTACTCGCGGCGCGTGGCCATCAGGCCCGGCATCTCGTGCTCGGCGAGTCGGATCTCCTTGCGGCCGAACCCCGCCAGTGCGAGATCGGCAACCTTGAAGTCGGTCTTGGCGGCAGTCGTGCTCATCAATTCTCCAGGCGTGCGGGTTTTCGGGGTCGGGGCCGCGCCCTCAGGCAACGGCCAGCAGCTTCTGATGCTTGGCCTGCTCGAAGCTGAGCCAGTCGTCGGCCTCCACGTTGGCCGGCCGCTGCGCTTCGGTCTCAAGCCAGCTCTGCACGGCGTCGCGTAGCTCGGCATCGGTGTTCATACGCGACGCGAACGCGATGTCGGAGAGGCCGAGATCGAACCGCTGCAACAGCTCCTTGAGCGTCCGCAGCCGCTGTAGCTGGGGCGGTCCGTAGAGGCGGTATCCGGATGCGGAGCGCGCCGGCGTCACCAGCCCGGTCCGCTCCACGTAGCGAAGCATCCGCGCCGACCAGCCGGTCGTCTGCGCCGCCTCGTTGATAGTCAGGCCATCCATCGGCGCAAACCTTAGCACGAGAGTGTCAAGGTTTGGCCCCGGACACGTTGAGAATCAGGTGCACGTTCACCCTCAGACCGAGCCAAATTTTTTCCCAGAGGACTCAAGTTCCGGGTCCAACATGCCGAAATGTGGGATACGAGATTCGTCCAGCGGCCAGCGATCGACTCAACCCGGCGAGTAGCCTCCGCCAACAGGGATCGATTGAGGGCCCACAGCCGGGGGAACCGGAATGGAGTCGGGAACGGCAATGACACGGTGCCGAGACAGGATCATCGAGCGCAGCAAGTGGTTGTGCTCCGTCGCGCTCATGAGCGCCGCTGGTGCGGCAGTCTTTGGCGTCACGGGCGCAGACGGCCGTGGCGGCTCGCATTGGGCTGAGGCGCACGCAGCCACACACGCGCGCGTCGTGCACGCAGCGTCCGGCTTCAGCTCGCACGTCGCTCCGGTCCGAACGCACAGCGTCAGCTTCAGCTCGCACGTCGCGCCGGCCCCGTCGCACACGGTCAGCGCCTCCCACGCGGCGAGCACCGCAGCTTCCGCTACGACCCACCACGTCGGTGCGACCCACCGCGCCGCTACGACCCACCAAGCCGCTGCGGCGCACAAGGCGGCGAGCACACACGCGACCAAGCGCATTCGCATCGCTTCAAGCGACAGCTTCGACACCACGGACGCCTCCACCGCCGGCGCCGCCAGCGGCGCGCTCGGCGCGGCCGCCGGCTCCGCGGACACGCAGGGCACTGCTTGCCCCACCGACGGCTCGACCCAGACCACGAGCTCCGGCGACACCGCGACCACGCCGCCCACGAACGCAAACGGCTCGGACACGTGCTCCAGCGACTCGAGCCCCGGCCAGGACACCGGTAGCGCTCCAACAGGGACGGCAACGAACCCCACCGACAACACGAGCACGACCAACAACGGCCAGGACAACACCGCTCCGGGCAACAACGGGTCGGGCACGGACACCAGCGGCTCGGGCACCGACACGAGCGGCTCTGGGACCGACACGAGCGGCTCGGGCACCGACACGAGCGGCTCCGGGACCTCCGGCTCCGGCTCCGGCACCGACACGAGCGGCTCCGGCACCTCCGGCTCCGGCACGGGCACCGACGGCAGCGGCTCGGGCACAGGGACCACGACGTGCGTTACCGACGGCTCCGGCGACGGCTCCGGCACCGGCGACGGCTCCGGCACCGACAGCTCAGGCAGCAACGGCACGACCGACCAGCTTCCCGAGACCAACCCCGGCGTGGTCTGCCCCGGCGGCAGCGCGATTCCGGGCGCGGCCGGTGGATCTTCCTCTGGCTCTGGCAGCTCGACCTCGGGCGGCTCGAACTCGACCGGCACCGGCTCGCCGAGCATCACGGCGCTCACCAACGGCGCGACTGGGTCAGGCACGATCCCGCCGCCCACCGAGGTGGCGCCCTCCTTGACGCCGACTGCCCCGAACACGCCCGTGACGCCGCCTCCCCCGAACAACCCGACTTCGAACAACAACTCACCCGGGACGTTCCAGAGCGGACCCGCGACGCGGATCTCCTCCGGCGTCGGCGCGAGCGTAAACGCCGGCACCGGCGCGGCCCGCACCGGGGCCAACGCGACCGCGACCCTGGGCGGCGTGAGCCCCGCGGCGACGGCGCTCGGCCTGACCGGCAACGGCACGAGCACGAGTACGGGCACCGGCAACGGCGCCGGCTCGCACTCCACAGACCAGCGCAAGCACAACTCGCCCTCGATCACGGACCCGATCAGCACCCTGCCGGTCGCGGCACAGGCGCTCGTCAAGTTCGTCAATCACATCCCCGCCTGGCTCTGGATCGCGCTCGGGGCGCTCGCGACCGTCGCCGCCGTCAGCCTCGGCGTGGCGCTCCGCAACGGACGCCGCGTCCGCGCTCAGGCCAGCGCGATCGCAGAGGTCAGCGCCGCCGCCCTGACCGACCCGCTCACCGGCGTCCTGAACCGCCGCGGCTTCACCGAGGCCATGGAGCGTGAGCTCGCCCGCGCCCGCCGCTACGGCCGCCCGTTCGTGCTCGCCTACGTCGACGTCCGCGGCCTCAAGGCCGTCAACGACACCGAGGGTCACCTCGCCGGCGACGAGCTGCTCAAGGGCGTCGCGGGGCTGCTGCACGACTCCGCCCGCGCCGACGACGTGGTCGGCCGGCTCGGCGGCGACGAGCTCGGCCTGCTGCTCGCCGAGCAGACCGCCGACCACGCCGAGGTGGTCACCGACCGCATCCAGTCGCTGATCCCCGAGCGCCGCGCCGGCCTTGGCCTGGCCACGCCCTGGGGCTTGACGATCGGTACCGCGGCCTACCCCGAGGACGGCGAGACCTTCAACGAGCTGCTGGCGACGGCCGACCGCCGCCTGTACGAGCAGCGCGGCATCGAGCTGCGCCGCGAGCCCGCCCCCCGCGTCTGATCCCGGCCGCGAGGCGGCCCCTAACCGTGAGCTAGGGCGCCCTTTAGGCGGTCGATCATCACCACCGGCGTCGGATCGACGCCTCGTAGCACCGCGAGGTAGAGCGACAGCAGGTCTCCGAGCAGCACCAGCGAAGTGAGGCGCTCGGTCCGCGTCTCCCCGATCGACTCGATCCGGTACGTGACGGCCGCCTCGGCGTCGATCAGTCCCCGGGTCAACTCGATCCGCTGTCTGGTGCGCGGGTGCAGGTCTGAGTCGTCGAGGAACACAGCGCTGAACGGTCCGAGTCCCTTGGCTCCGGCCCATCCGGCAATCTCGTTGTGGTCGAGCTCGGGCAACTCGCCAGAGAAGCACGGCGCCTTGGCGTTCTCGTTGATCTGGCACTTCCAGCGGTAGGCGATCGGCGCGGTCAGGCCGGCGCCGGCGATCTGCGGCACGGTCCCGTACAGCCCCCGGGCGAGCTCCTTGGGGAGCGCGTCGTCGGGACCGTCCGGTCCCCACTTACGCACCAGCGCCTCGGCGTGAGCGGCCGCGACGTCGATCTCTGAGTGCAGGCGGTCGCCCGCGCCGCACAGACCGGCCACCTCGAGCGCGATCACCAGCAGATACGCGACCGCGACGCGCGGCTGAAAGCCGCCGGGCAGCGGGATCACGGGGACCGAATCGGCGCGCGCGGCAGCGGCCAGCTTGCCGCCGGTGGTGGCGACGACCCGGCGCGCCCCGAGCGCCCCGGCGGCCTCGTAGATCGCGAGCGTCTCCTCGGTCTCGCCCGAGTAGCTCGAGCACAGCACGGTGGTGTCGGGCGTCGTCCACGCCGGCAGCGCGTAGTCGCGCGCCAGCAGGATCGGGCGCGAGGCTCGGTCGCCGAGCACCTCTCGGGCCAGCGCGCCGCCGATCGACGACCCGCCCATCCCGGCGACGACCAGGCCTCCGGGGGCGTCGCGCGCCTGGAGGTTGGCCGACTCAACCCGCCACAACGCGTCGCGCAGATGGTCGGGCCACGACAGGATGTCCTGCATCTGCCCTGCCCGGTCGATTGCCGCGACCGCGTCCCGGGTCAGGTCCCCGCTGGTACTGGTAGTCAAAACTTGATCGCTCCCTCTGGCAGCTGGACCCCGGGGAAGATACGCGCCCCCGCTGTCAGGACGTTGTCCGAACCGACCTTGACGCCTTCGCCGAGGACCACGCGATCCTCGATGTGGCAGTGGTCGCCGATCTGCGCATCGATGCCGACGATCGACCCCCGGACGGTGCTCCGCTGTCCGACGCTGGCGCCGTCGAGCAGCACCGAGCTCTCGACGTGCGCCCCGGCGCCGATGGTCACGTTTTCGCCCAACACCGTCCTCCCGCCCACGATCGCCCCAAACGCGACGGTCGAGCCGGCTCCCACCAGGGCGGGGGCGACCACGCGGCCCTGCACGTCTGCGCCATCCTGGAGCGCCCGCCCGGCCTCACCGAGCCGCCGGCCGATCTCGGTGCTGACGTTGCCCTCGAGGATGTCGAACGTGCCCTGGAGGTACCGTTCGGGCGTGCCGATGTCCAGCCAGTAGCCATCGGCCGGATAGCCGTACAAGCCGCGCCCCACGAGCGTCGGGAACACCTCGCGCTCGATTGAGATGTTGGTGCCGGCGGGCGCCATGCCGTCGAGCACGCGGCGCTCGATGATGTAGGCGCCGGCGTTGATCAGGTCGGTCTCGGTCTGTTCCGCGCCAGGCTTCTCGATGAACTCCCGCACCGAGTTATCGGAGTTCAGCGGCACCAGCCCGTAGGCCGACGGATCCTCGACTCCGATCAGCGCAAGCGTCGCCAGCGCCCCAGTCTGCTCGTGCTGCGCGAGCTCGGCGGTCAGGTCGATGTCCGTCAGGACATCGCCGTTGAGCATGAAGAAACGCTCGTCGAGCAGGTCCTCGGCGAACTTCAGGGCGCCGCCGGTCCCCAGCGGCTTGGGCTCCTCGATGTAGCGCAGGCGAATGCCCAGCGACTCGCCGTCGCCGAGCACGCCGCGCACGCCGTCGGCCATGTGACCGCAGCCGAGGATCACGTCGTCGACGCCGTGGCTGCGCAGCCATTCCAGCATGTAGGAGATGAACGGGCGCCCGACCAGCGGCACCACCGGCTTTGGGATCGTCGAGGTGAGCGGGCGCAACCGCGTGCCCTGGCCCCCGGCGAGGATCAGCGCTTGCATTTAGTGGGCTACCGGCCGATGCCCTCGTATGCAAATCCGGAGCCGAGGACCGCTTTGCTGTCGACGAAGTTGCGACCGTCGATCACGACTCGCCCCTTCATCGCGTCGGCCGCCGCCGCCCAGTCGAGCTCGGCGAATTCGGGCCATTCGGTGACGATGATGCAGGCGTCGGCGCCGGCCAGGGCACCGAGCGCCGAGTCGGCGAACTCAACCCCGAACATCAGCTTGCGGGCTTCGTCCTCGGCGATCGGGTCGTAGGCGCGGACGCGGGCGCCGTCGGCCTGCAGGCGGGCCGCCAGCACCAGCGAGGCCGCCTCGCGCATGTCGTCGGTGTCGGGCTTGAACGCAAGGCCCAGCAGCGTCACGGTCTTGCCGACGAGCGAGCCAAGATGCTTTTGGAGCTTGCCGATCACGCGCCGCTTCTGAAGCTCGTTGACCTCGATCACGGCGGTCAGCAGCTGGAAGTGGTACCCGGAGTTGCCGGCGAGCTGCTTGAGCGCCGAGACGTCCTTTGGAAAGCAGGAGCCGCCGAACCCGATGCCGGGCTTGAGGAAATGGGTGCCGATCCGCCGATCGAGGCCCATCCCGCGCGCGACCTCGAGCACGTCCGCCCCGGTCTCCTCGCAGACGTTGGCGATCTCGTTGATGAACGAGATCTTCGTCGCCAGGAACGCGTTGGCGGCGAGCTTGATCATCTCGGCGCTGGCGATGTCGGTCCGCACGAGCGGAGCGTCCAGCGGCCTGTACAGCTCGACGACGGCATCTCCGGCCCAGTCGCCCTCGTCACCCACCACCACGCGGTCGGGGTTCAGGAAGTCCTTGAGGGCCGAGCCCTCCTTGAGGAACTCGGGGCAGGACACGTACGCGAAGCCCGACTTGCCGTGCTCCTCGAACGCACGCCTGATCGAGGCGCCCGTGCCCACCGGTACGGTCGACTTCATCACCAGCGCATGATGGTCTGACGCCGGCATCGCGCCGACCACGGCGTAGACCGCCGACAGGTCCGCGTCGCCCGAGTAGGTCGGCGGCGTGCCGACGGCGACGAACAGCAGCCGCGAGTGCTCGAGCGCGGGCGCGATCTCGGTTCCGAAGTGCAGGCGCTGGCGGTTTCGGGCCACGCACTCGGCCAGCCCCGGCTCGTAGATCGGGATCTCGCCGCGTTCGAGCCTGGCGATCTTGTCGGCATCGACGTCGACGCACCAGACCTCGCTGCCGAGCTCCGCAAAGCCCGCCGCGGTGACCAATCCCACGTAGCCGGTGCCGATGACTGCAATCGGTTCGCGTCCCGCCATAAGCGCCTGAGGGTACAACGGGACCCGCGAAGCGGATCTTTCGGCTAGCCGTGCGCCCGGGTCAGAGAGGCCGCGATCGCCACCATCTGGGCGTTTGAGAGGTTGGAAGTCAGCGTGTTGGAGATCCAGTAGGCGGCGCCGCCGGTCTCCCACGCCACCATCGTGATCTTCGAGCCGTCGAAGTACTCCATCAGGCGCTTGCCGTGGACGGTGCGCGTCGCCCCGGGGTTGGAAAGGATCGGCGCCTTCGCCCAGGTCGTGCCCTGCACCCCGTAGTACTGCCCGAGCAGCGAATTGAGCACGATCGTCATCCGGTAGGCCGGGAAGCGCACGCCGTTGCGGGCGCGGATCCGGTAGGCGCGCGGATACGAGTTGGCGATCGGGCCCTCGGTGCAGGTGCCGTCGGTGCAGTATCTGCTCCCCGTCGCGATCACCCGCGGGTAGTAGACCGGCAGCGACGGGGAAGTCGAGATCTTGGCCGCCTGGGCCTGGCCGTCGCTGACGTCGCCCGTCAGGTTGGCGTCTGCCAGCGACTGCGCCGACGGTTGCCTGCTGCGGGGCTTCTTACCCTTGGAGGCGGGGTGTGCCGCCGCCTTGGTGGGTCGCATGAATGCCCTGTACGCCTCCGCTTCGCCGGCTTCCGTCGCGGTCACGTAGCACGGGGTCACGGCGCCGATCTGCGTGGTCTGGCCGAAGGCGTTGGTCGTGGTTGCACCGGAGGCGCACGGCAGGAAGATCGCGGGGAACGGGATCTGCTTGATCGAGTGGCCCTGCGAGAACGCGACCAGGTTGAACAGGTTCAAGAGCCCGTCAAGCGAGTGCAGATTGGAGTCGGTCTGCGTGTGCTTGCCGAAGATCCGCAGCAGCTTGTCTCGGTTGGAGACGAGCTGTCCGATGCTGTACTGCGCCTTGGCCCAGCGCAGGAAGTCCTGCTGGCGCGCGTTTCGCACCAGATCGGAGTCGGTGTGGCGGAATCGCACGAACGACAGGGCGTCCGAACCACACAGGCGCTGGTAGCCGGGCTGCAGGTCGATGCTCGAATAGTCGGTGAACTGGGTGTTGTTGTAGTAGCGGTGATCGACGTCGGTGTACACGCAGCCGACGGCGTTGACGAGATCCTCGAAGCCGCCGAAGTTGACGTCGATGATGTGGTTGATCTGAAGCCCGGGGAACACGCCCTTGAGCACCTTCACCAGCAGGTTGGGCCCCCCGATCGAGTACGCCGCGTTGATCTTGTCGGTCGCAAAGCCACCACCCTCGGGAATCTCCACCTTGAGGTCGCGCGGCACCGACATCACGTTGATCGTCGACGAGTCCCCGTCGAGGTGTACGAGCATCATCGTGTCGGTGTTGGACTGGCGAAACGGCTCGCCGATGCGGTGATCGGACCCGATCAGCAGGATCGTCTGCGGGTGGCCGGGCTTCGGGATCGTGATCTTTGCGTGGCTGATCGGAGCCGACACCGAGATGTCGGCGACGAGCTGCTTGAACTGCAGCAGCCCCGCCACCGCCGTGGTGGTCGCGGTGAACGCGATCACGATCACGGCCGCGATCGAAAATCGCACCAGCGAGCCTCGTCGCGAGCGCGGGATCAGCCGTCTCACGCCAGCCCTCCCTCGATCGCCTTGAGCCCGCGCTCGGAGACATCGGTCTCCTCGAGCCACATCGGCAGCGCCCGGATGAAGTCGCCCAGCGCCCGCCGGTAGCGCGCCATCGAGCTCACCGACACCCACTCCTCCGGCCCGTGGTGCCCGGCGCCGCCGGGGCCGAACTCGACGGCCGGGATCCCGGCGCCGAGGAACGACGCGGCGTCGGAGGCGCCGTCGCGCCCGACACTCATCGCCTCACCGCGGATCGAGCGCGCCACCGCCTCGCGCAGCGCGCGGACGTAGGGATCGGTGCGCGCCACCGACACGGGTGGCCAGATGAACGTGCGGGTCACGTCGATCTCGGGGATCGACTCGACCTGCGTCAGGATCTCGGCCGGATCCTGGCCGGGCAGGTAGCGGATGTCCACCGCCATCGTGCACTCGTCGGGCACCTTGTTGAGCGCGTCGCCCCCCTTGATCCGCCCCAGGTTGATCGAGGGGCGATCGAACATCTCCGAGGACTCGCGCGAGAACGGAAGCGTCTCGATCGCGCGGAACACGTCGATCGCCTTCAGCACGGCGTTGTCTCCCAGCCACGGGGTGGAGCTGTGGGCCGCGCGCCCATGGACTTCGATGCTCATCGCCAGCACGCCCTTGGCCTCGACGCCGATGTGCAGGTTGGTCGGCTCGCCGGTGATCGCGAAGTTGCCGCCGAGCCCGCGTTTGACGACGCCCTCGGTGGCGCGCTCGTCGAGCTCCTCGGACTCCTCGTCGGGGACGCACACGAGCCTGACGCGCACCCGCTCCTGGCGCTCGACGTCCTTGAGCGCGCACATCATCGCCGCCAGCGCGCCCTTCATGTCGTAGGCGCCGCGGCCGAACAGCTTGTCGCCCTCGATCCGCGGTTCGTACTGCTCCTGGCGCCCTGGGACCACGTCGAGATGGCCGTGGAAGACCACGCACGGCAGGTCCTTGCGCGCAGGTCCGACCTCGGCCACCAGCACCGGCAGCCCGTTGTGATCGTGATGCAGGACTTCGATGTCGCGGGATTCAAGCCAACCCTTGACAAATCCTGCTGCCGCGACGAGTTCCTCGGCGCGCGACGTGTCGTAGGAGATCAGCCGCTCTGCAAGGATCCGCTCGTCGACCATCCCGAGCGGCTACGAGCCTTCAGCTATTGCAAGGAAGCGCTCGAGGCGGTGCTTGTCGCGCTCCGCCACGCGCCGCCGCTCTGAGTCGCCCTCGGCCTGATCGAGCTCGTGCTCTGCCTGCTTGAGGCGATCGCGCAGGTCGCCGGCGTTGAGCTCGCTCGGGGTGTGGGCCTCCTCGACGAGGATCAGGGCGCGGTTGTTCGCGACCTGCAGGTAACCCTCCGCCTGGGCGAAGCTCACGATCTCGGATTCGGTCTTGTACAGACGCAGCTCGGTCGGATCGAGCATCGCCAGCAGCGGCGCGTGGTGCGCCAGGATTCCGATCGAGCCGACCGTCGTCCGAGTCGAGACCATCTCGACCTCGTCGTTGAAGACCTCGCCTTCGGGCGTCAGGACCTCAACCGGGAACTTCTCGTGGGCCATTACTCGTCGCCGTTGCCCTCGTCGTCGCCCTTGTCCTCCTCGGACTGCTTCTCGTCCTCGCCGCTGTCGCCGCGGGCCTCCTTGACCACATCGTCGATCGTGCCCTTGAGGAAGAAGGCGCGCTCGGGCAGGTCGTCGTGCTTGCCCTCGAGGATCTCCTTGAAGCCGCGAATCGACTCCTCAACCGGTACGTACACACCCGGCGTACCCGTGAACTGCTCGGCAACGAAGAACGGCTGGGACAGGAAGCGCTCGAGCTTGCGAGCCCGGTTGACCGTCAGGCGGTCGTCGTCGGACAGCTCCTCGATTCCGAGGATCGCGATGATGTCCTGGAGGTCGCGGTAGCGCTGGAGCACCTGCTTGACCTCGTTGGCGACGTTGAAGTGCTCGTCGCCGAGGATCTCGGCCTTGAGGATCGTCGAGGTCGAGTCCAGCGGGTCAACCGCTGGGTAGATCCCCTTCTCGGCGATCGATCGCGACAACGTCGTGGTCGCGTTGAGGTGCGCGAACGCGGACGCCGGCGCCGGGTCCGTCAGGTCGTCGGCGGGCACGTAGATCGCCTGGATCGACGTGACCGAGCCGCTGCGCGTCGAGGTGATCCGCTCCTGCAGCTCGCCCATCTCGGACTCGAGCGTCGGCTGGTAGCCGACCTGCGACGGCATCCGGCCCAGCAGCGCGGAAACCTCGGAGCCGGCCTGGACGAAGCGGAAGATGTTGTCGATGAACAGGAGCACGTCCTGCTCCTCGTGGTCGCGGAAGTACTCCGCCATCGTCAGTCCGGACAGTGCTACACGCATGCGCGCTCCGGGGGGCTCGTTCATCTGGCCGAACACGAGCATGGTCTTGTCGAGCACGCCCGATTCCTTCATCTCCAGCCACAGGTCGTTGCCCTCGCGAGAGCGCTCGCCGACGCCGCAGAACGCCGAAAGGCCGCCGTGCTCCTGCGCGAGGTTGTGGATCAGCTCCTGGATGATCACGGTCTTGCCGACGCCGGCGCCGCCGAACAGGCCGACCTTGCCGCCCTTCGCGTAGGGCGCCAGGAGGTCGATCACCTTGATCCCGGTCTCGAACATCTCGGTCGTCGGCGTGAGCGCCTCGATCGTCGGCGCCGCGCGGTGGATCGGCCAGCGCTCGACGTCGTCGCCGAGCGGCTCGCCCAGGTCGATCGGCTCGCCGAGGAGGTTGAAGATGCGCCCGAGCGTCTCGCGCCCGACCGGGACCGATAATCGGGGCACCGGTATCGATGACCTCGGTGCCACGGGCCAGGCCGTCCGTGGTGTCCATCGCGACCGCGCGGACGCGGTCGTCGCCCAGGTGCTGCTGGACCTCGCAGATGAGCCACTCGTCGACTGCCGCGGCGGTGTCGATGTCCTCCTCGGCGCGCGCGGCCTCGGGCCGGCGGATCTTGATCGCGTGGTAGATCTCGGGCAGCTTGTCGGGGAACACGGCCTCGATCACGACGCCCTGGACCTCTTCGACCCGGCCGACGTTCTCGGTGCGCTCCCCCTCTGCCTGCTGGGTTTCTGCTGTGGTTGCCATTTGTCTCCTAGGTTAGTGTCCCCGCGGGCGAACCGGAGCTATCCGGAAAGCCCTTCAGCACCGCCGACGACCTCCAAGATCTCCTGGGTGATCTCGGCCTGGCGGGCCCGGTTCATCTCGAGCGTAAGGTCTTCGATCAACGTGCCGGCGTTGTCCGAGGCGTTGCGCATCGCGGTCATCCGCGCGCCGTGCTCGGATGCGGTCGACTCGAGCAGCGCGCGATAGATCGAAATCTCCACGTAATCGGGCACGAGGCGCTTGAGGATCTCCTCGGGGTCGGGCTCGTATTCGACGAGCGCACGCGGCCCGGAGTGCTTCTCCTCGTCCTTCTCGTCCTCGTCGTCCTCCTCGAGCACGGTCGCCTGCTGCAGCGGCAGCAGCGTCTCGCGGCGGACGACCTGGTTGATCGGCGAGATGTAGCCGTTGTAGAAGATCTCCACCTGGTCGACCTCCTCGTCGACGTAGGCGGCGATCAGGCGCTCGGCGATGCGCCTGGCGTCGGCATACGAGGGCCGGTCGGTGAAGCCGGTGAAGGTCGCGGCCGGCTCCAGGCCGCGAAACGCCAGCGACGAGGCCGGCCGGCGGCCCGAGGCGAAGTACACCGGATTGTGGCCCTGTGAATCGTGCTCGCGCCCCGCCGCGACGCCGCGCCGGACGATGTTGGAGTTGAACGCGCCCGCGAGGCCGCGGTCGCCGGCGATCAGCAGCAGGCCGACGTTCGACACGTTCTCGCGCTCGGCCAGGATCGGCAGGTTCGGGACGTTGCCGGCCGCCTCGGCCGCCTGGCGGGTCATCCGGCGGATCGCCGTGGCGTACGGACGCAGCGCCTCGATCCGCTGCTCGGCGCGGCGCAGCCGGGCGGCAGCGACCAGCTGCATCGCGCCGGTGATCTTCTGGATGTTCTTGACCGCGTCGATGCGGTTTCGAACGTCTCGCTGGGTGGCGGCCATCGACTGCTGCGCAGGATCCGGCTACGCCGGGGCTCCCGCCTCCTCCTTCTCGGACTCCGATTCCTCCTGGTCCTCGTCGCCCTGGCCGTTGCTCGACGCCTCGTCGGTGCGGCGCCCGCCGGCGTCGTCGTCGCCGCCCTCGTCGAGCGGGTGGCCCTCCTCGTCGAGGTCGAAGCCGAAGTCGTCTGCGAACCGCTCGACGGCCTTCTCGACCTGGCCCTGGGTCTCGTCGCTCCAGTCGCTCTCGGCGATCTTCTGCAGAAGCTCGGGCTCATTGCCGCGCACCGAGTCGGTGAGGTCGGCCAGGAAGCGCTCGACCTTGTCGACCACGATGCGGTCCAGGTAGCCGTTGGTGGCCGCGTAGATCTGGATGACCTGGTCCTCGACCGCGATCGGGTGGCGCTCGGCCTGGTTGAGCGTCTTCACCAGCCGCTCACCACGGGCCAGCGTCCGCTGCGTCTCGGCGTCGAGCTCGGATCCGAACTGCGAGAACGCCTCGAGCTCGCGGTACTGGGAGAGCTCGAGCTTCAGGCGGCCGGCGACCTTGCGCATCGGCGTGATCTGGGCGTTGCCGCCCACTCGCGATACCGAGATCCCGACGTTGATCGCCGGGCGCACGCCCGAGTAGAACAGCTTCGGCTCGAGGAAGATCTGCCCGTCGGTGATCGAGATCACGTTCGTCGGGATATACGCCGACACGTCGCCGGCCTGTGTCTCGATCACCGGCAGCGCGGTCAGCGAGCCACCGCCTGGGAGCTTGTCTCCGGTGCGCGGGTCGACGAGGTCGTCAGACAGCTTGACGGCGCGCTCGAGCAGCCGCGAGTGCAGGTAGAAGACGTCACCCGGATAGGCCTCGCGGCCCGGCGGACGGCGCAGCAGCAGCGACATCTGGCGGTAGGCGTAGGCGTGCTTGGTGAGGTCGTCGTAGACCGCCAGCGCGGCCTTTCCGTTGTAGAGGAAGTACTCGGCCATCGCGCAGCCCGCGTAGGGCGCCAGGAACTTGATCGGCGCGGCCTCGTCGGCTGCCGCCATGACGATGATCGTGTTGTCCAGCGCGCCGGCGTCCTCGAGCGTGTTCGCGAGCTGCACGACCGTCGACTTGCGCTGCCCGATCGCGACGTACACGCAGATCAGGTCGCGATCCTTGTTGTTGATGATCGTGTCGATCGCGATCGCCGTCTTCCCGGTCTGACGGTCGCCGATGATCAGCTCGCGCTGGCCCCGGCCGATCGGGATCATCGAATCGATCGCCTTCAGCCCGGTCAGCATCGGCTCCTTGACCGGCTGGCGCTGGACCACGCCCGGGGCCTTGTGCTCCGCGGGCCGGGTCTCGGTCGAGTCGATCGCGCCCTTGCCGTCGAGCGGGTTGCCCAGCGGATCGACGATCCGGCCCAGCAGCCCCTCGCCGACGGGGATGTCGAGCAGACGCTTGGTCCGCCGCACCGTGTCGCCCTCGACGATCCTCTCCCACTCGCCGAACAGCACGGCGCCGACGTTGTCGGACTCGAGGTTCAGCGCCAGTGCGGTCACGCCGTGGGGCAGGTCGAGCATCTCGAACGACATGCAGTTCTCGAGGCCGTGGACGCGGGCGATGCCGTCGGCCACCGACAGCACGGTCCCGACCTCGGTGAGGTCGGCGCTGGAGGTGTCGAGGCCCTCGATACGGCTCTTGAGGATGGAAGTGATCTCGTCTGGATTGATCTGCATGAAGTGGCTCCTTGGCGCCGCGGTCCTAGTCCTGGTGCTACGCCCGCGCGACTTGCTTGCGAAGTTGATTGAGACGGTTGCGAATCGAGGCGTCGAGCACGAAGTTGCCCACGCGCACGACGAGTCCGCCGAGGATTTCCGGGTCGACCTTGCTGGAGAGCTCGACCTTCTGACCGGTCTGCTCTCCGATCCGCTCTCCGATCGATTGCACGATCGCCTTGTCCAGCTGGACCGAGCTCGTGATTTCGACCGGCAGCAATTTCTTCTCCTCGTCCCACAGCTGCTCGAACCGCGTCCTCATGCGGAAGATCACCGGCATGCGATGCCGTTCCAGCAGCGCCTCGAGGAAGTTCATGAAGATCGGGTCCGCGCCCGTGACCGCACGCTTGAGGCCGTCCTTCTTCTCCTCGCTCGAGAAATAGGGCGAGAAGAAGAAGACCGCAAGCTCGCGGTTTTCCTCCAGCGCCGTGGCGAACGCGCCGAGATCGTCGTGGATCTCGTCGAGGATGTCGTGCTCCTTGGCGACCTCGAACAACGCCCGCGCGTAGACCTCGGCGATCTCTTCCATCTAGCGTGAGTCCTCTGCGGGCGCGAGTGCGCTGAAGTCCAGCTCGCCGAGCGCGTCCTCGAGCAGTCGCCGCTGGTCCTCCTCGGTGAGGGTCTTGCGGGTCAGCTTCTCGGTCGCCATCACCGTGAGGTCGGCCACCTCGTTGCGGATCTCGTCGATCGCGCGGCGCGTCTCGACCTCGATGTCGCGGCGGGTCTGCTCCATCAGTTGCTCGCGGGTGGCCTTCGCGTCGTCCTTGGCGCGAGCCTCGTGCGCATCCGCCGCCTTGCGGGCCCGGTCGATGATCTCGTCCGCCTGCTCGCGGGCCTCGCGGAGACGCTCGCGGTACTCCGCCAGGACGTCGTCGGCCTCCTTGCGGATGTGCTCGGCGTGGTCGATCGACTCCTCGATCGCGTGCTGGCGCCGCTCGAGCGCCTGCGCGATCCGGGGGAACGCCAGCTTCCACAGGACGTACATCGAGATGCCGAACAGAAGCAGCGTCCAGATCATCAGCCCGACGTTGGGCGTGATCAGAAACGAACCGCTTGAGGCTGCCGTAGTAGCCATCGAACTACTTCAGGACCCAGGAGAGCAGGCCTGCGACCAAGCCGTAGAAGAACACAGCCTCGGTCAGTGCGAATCCGAGCCACTGGATGCTCGTGATCTCGTCGCGCATCTCTGGCTGGCGTGTAACGGCCTCGATCACCTTTCCGAAGATGATCCCGATGCCGACGCCGGCCCCGAGGGCGCCCAAGCCGCCGCCGATCCCGATTCCAAGGCCGGCGCTGACACCGGCCGCGATGTGAAAGATGGGGGTTAGCACTTCGAAGGCTCCTTTGGGTTAGTGGTGGGAGACCGCGCCACCGAGGTAGATCGCGGACAGCGTGGCGAAGATGAATGCCTGAAGCGTGGCCACGAGGCCCAACTCGAACAGGTAGATCAAGACCCCGAACGGCAGTGTGAACCACCCCAGCCAGCTCGCGCCGAGGATCACGCCGAGTCCACCGGCCATGAACAGGATGATCAAGTGGCCGGCGAGGATGTTCGCGAACAATCGCACGGTCAGCGAGATCAGCCGCATGAACGTCGAGATCACCTCGAGCGGCGCGATCAGGATGAGGATCGGGCCGTGGATACCGGACGGGATCAGGCTCTTGATGTAGCCGACCGGGCCCTGCGCTCGGACCCCCGCCCAGTTGAAGCCGATGAACGTGACCAACGCGAGCGCGAGCGGCACCGACACGTTCGCCGTCGCGGCGTACAGCGCGAACGTCGGGATGTGGGCGCCGAAGATCGTGAATTTCTCCTCGGTGTTCGTCGGCAGCGGCAGGTAGCCGATCAGGTTGCAGTACCAGATGAACAAGAACAGCGCCCCGATGTATGGAAACCACTTGGCGGCCATCTCGTCGGGCATGTTTCCGCGAGTGATGTTGTCTCGCATCAGGGAGAAAAGGACCTCGACCGCGGTTTGCACGCGGTTGGGGCGGGCCTCCATCCGGCGCGCGACGAAGAGCATCGTGAAGATCGTCAGCAGCGCCGCGATGATCAGGTACAGCACCGCGCGGTTGATGCTGAAGACGCCGAGGTCGACCCAGTTGACGAGCTTGAACTCATTCTGCGGCAGGAACTCGTGGTTCATGTGGGTGCTGATGCCGAAGATCACGGCGAGCGCGATCAGGCCGAACACGTAGAACGCGGTGATCCCCCACAGCACCTTTGCGCGGTCACTCATCGCGACCTCCCGTGGGTGAAGGCGGACATGGCGAGCTGCATGGTGAATGCGAACACGACCACCGCGAGGGCGGTGATCCCCGCATCGCGGCCGTACGCCTGCCGGGCCACGATCACGGCCAGCGCAAGCAGGAACAGCCGGCCGAGCATGTACGCAAGCCGCAGCCCGATCTGCTGCGAGGCCTCGGGCACGGATACCGCGGCGTGTTCGATGCCGACCCCGATCGCGCGCAGCACGATCCACGCGCCGGCGCCAAGCAGGTAGCCGCCGGCGGGGACGCCGATCAACAGCATGATCGGCGCCGCGATGACCAGCACCGCAACGTCGAAGTAGCGCAGCAGGGCCGCCACCGGGGCCTCAGATGTGGCGGAAGCGGTTAGAGACGACATATATCCCCAGGAAGAAACCCACGAAGAAGCCCAGCAGGAACAGCGGCACTATGGCTCCGACCAGCGCGCCGATGCCCGCGCCGATGCCCGCGCAGACGAGGTTCACCGAGAGCAGCAGCATTCCCGCTCCGGCGACGTCCCTGCCAGTGGTCGGGGGACGGCTGTTGGTCATGTCGATGGAAGCTTTTCAAGCCCGAAAAAGGGGTCAGACGCGGCGTACCCTAGCGTCGCGAGAGAAAACCGTACTCGCGGACTGTCGCTACCTACACCATGTTGCCGATACCCGAACGGCTCGGCCGTGCGCCCCGCGAAGGGTAGCGCCGAGACGCCGTCGGTGGCGGCCCGTCCTGGCCCCCGGTCCGGCGGGGCCTAAGCGGCGCGACGCGTGAGCTCTCGCCGGCTCGGCAGCGAGGGCTTGGGGAGCTGCCCCTCGGCCCACATCGCGGCGATCCCGGCGCGCGGCAATCCGAGCGTCCCCTCGTACACCAGGTAGCGAGGCTCCCAGCGCGGAAAGAACTTCGCGTTGAAGCGATACAGGCTCTCGATCTGGAAGAACGGGTTGCCCAGCGCAACGATTCGGCCGAGCGTGCGCTCGAGCCACCCCGAGGGGCTGTGCAACCACTTCGCGAAGGCCGCGAAGTTCAGCGACATCTCGTGGAGGCCGCGATCGCGCAGCAGCTCCGCCGCTCTGGCCACCAGGAACTCGGTAAGCCCGTTGGGCGTGTCCGGGTCACGGCGCATGAACGACAACGACACGGCATCGCGGCCGTAGCACGGCACGAAATGAAGCACGCCGCGAATCGCCCCCTGATCATCGCGCGCGAGGACCACCATCGTGTCGCGGCCGGCCGCACCGCCGATCGAGTCCATCGCCATCGAGAAGCCGCGCTCGGGGGCGCCCTGACGACCGACCTCGATGACCGTCTCAATCTCGGCGATCGTGCCCGGGTCGAGGGCTTCGCAGGTCGTGGAGCTCGGCTTCGTAGCCGGCCTTCTGCAGCCGCGTCACCGATTGGCGCACCTTGCGAATCGGCCGGCCCTGCAGGGAGAACTTAGTCAGATCGACGATTGCCTCGTCGCCCAGATACAGGGTGCGCAGGCCCATCCGCTCATACAGCGGGCAGATGCCTTCGCTGGCCCCGACGGCGCCGAGCTTGAGCCCGCGCCTGGCGCTGAACATGCCCAGCTGGGCGAGCAGCGGCCTGATCGCATCGTCGGGTCCGACCGGGTCGCCCGACAGCAGCAGCACCCCGTTCTCGATCCGGTAGCCGACGAACGCGCGCTGGTCCTCGGAGAAGAAGTACTGCTTGTCGCCCCGCAGCTTGAAGAACGACAGCGTGTCGGAGCCGTGCTCGCGCACGAGCGTTGCGGCCCGCTGGCGCGCGGCGTGGTCGGGCAGCCGCCGCGGTGCTGCGATCGGGCGGAAGATCACGTAGGCGGCGACCAGCAACGTCGCGATCTCGACCATGTGGACGCCCAGCGGAATCCAGGCGAATTGGTGGTGCAGAGCGGTGTGAGCCTCGAACGCAAGCGGCCCGCGCTGCCAGGCCAACAGGTCGCCGGTCTCGCGCATGATCGTCGCGAGCGAGGGATGGCCCGCCGAGACCCACGCGGCGACGGCGGCCAGCGCCAGCACTCCGGCGCTCAGCAGCGGCACCCGCCAGACGGCCGATCGCAGCGTGATCGGGTCATGGCGCACCGCGAACGCGCTGCGGCCGGCGTACAGGACGGCGGCGGCCGTCCAGGTGATCACCGTCTCCTCGAAGTCCAGGCCCTTGAGCAGGTCGAACAGCCCCAGTGCGAGCATCAGCCCGATCGCGGCCTGCATGGCGCGGCGGCGTCGCTTGAGCAGGTAGGGCGAGACGAGCAGCAGCGCGGTCCCGAACGGCAGCGCCATCGCGTGAAACAGGCGGATTGCCTCGACCGGCTCGAATGCCAGCAGCAGGTGGCCTCGCCACCGGATGTCGGGCGTCAGCGCCGAGGCGATGTTGATCAGGCCGACCATCGCGCAGCCGACCGCGGCAAGGCGCGGCAGCCAGATCTGTTGGCTTTGCGGGGGTTTGTTCACCTGGATCGACGAAATCTCAGTCTGCGGACGCTCACGGTCGCTAATGCGGATATCCGTCTCCTGTGAGGTCTAATCGACTGATGCTTCGCCAAATGTACGTCTACGGCTGCCGGCAGTTACGTCGGGGCGCCCTGGGCTCTTGGCCTGCACGGGGCCGGGCGCGCGGGTCGGCAGCGCCAGCGTCAGCCCCAGCGCCAGCAGCGGCAGCACCGCGATCGTCTCGAACACCGCCGTGAGGCCGTGGGCGTCGGCGAGCACGCCCAGCAGCGGCGCGCCCACGCCGCCGAGCCCGATCGACAGGCCGATCGTCACCCCGGCGGCAACACCGAGGCGGCCGGGCAGGTACTCCTGGCCCATCACGATCGTCACCGCGAACGTGGCGATCGTGGCGGCGCCGGCGAGCGCCGCGAATACGACCGCCAGCACGGGGCCGGACAGCAAAAAGCCCGCGATCAGCGGCGGCAGCAGCGACATCGACCCGATCAGGACCGTGCGGCGCCCGAACCGGTCGGCCAGCGGGCCGCCGACGAGCGTGCCCGCGGCGCCGCCGAGCAGCATCGCCGACAGCGCCGCGTTGCCGGCCGCCTTGCTCGTGTGCAGGATGCCGACGTAGTAGAGCGGGATGAACGTGACCAGGCCGAAGTACACGAACGAGCGAAGCGCGATCACCGACGCCAGCAGCGCGAACGGCCCCCATGCCTCGGGCTCGTCGCCGCGATGCACGCGTCCGCCGACGACGTCGGTGCGGAACCGCTTGAGGCGCGGGAGCTCGTGGATCAGCACGCCCGCCATCAGCCACGTCGGCACCAGCACGAACACGGTGCCGTGCAGCCCGAACAGGACCACCAGCGGCGTGACCAGGATCGGGCCCAGCGCGAAGCCGACGTTGCCGCCGACGCTGAACAGGCTCATGCCGCTCGCGCGCCTGGCGCCCGACACGTAGTTGGCGAACCTCGAGCCTTCGGGGTGGAAGGCCGCGACGCCGATCCCGCTGAGCACGACCGCCGCGAAAGTCAGCGGATACGTCGGCGCCAGGCCGGCGAGCGCCACGCCGAGCCCACCGAGCGCCGGCCCGAGCGGCATCAACCACGGCAGCGAGTGGCGGTCGGAGATGTGACCGAACGCCGGCTGGATGATCGACGACGAGATCGTCGCGGCGAGCACCAGCGCCGATGCCGCGGCGTAGTTGAGGTGGTCCTGCGCGATCAGGAACGGCAGCAGCGCGGGGATCGAGCCCTGCGCGATGTCGGTGAACAGGTGGCCGGCCGACAGCGTCGCCATCGCCCGGCGGTCCACGCCGGCTGCCCCAGGTTTCACTCCTGTAATTCTGACCGACGCTTCTGTACTGCCTTGCGTTTCTCGACGAGCTCGCGCTCGAGCTGCTCGAGCTCACGGCGCCGCTCCCTGACCAGCGACAGCTGCGTGGCGATGTGGCCGAGCGCCTGGTCGAGGATCCGCCGCTGCCGCTCGGGGTCGTCGGTGTGCGCGAACTCCTTGCGAAGCTCGGCCCGCGCGGTCTCGGCCTCGAGCAGCTCCGAGAGCTGGTCGAGCGACAGGCCGAGCAGGTCGCGCAACCGGATGATCTCGCGCACGCGCTCGACGTCGGCCTCGGTGTAGCTACGGTGGCTGCCCTGGGCGCGGTCGACCGCCCCGGGCAGCAGCCCGATCTCTTCGTAGTAGCGGATCGTGCGCGGGGTGGTCCCGGTGAGCTCGGCGACCTCGCCGATCCGCAGTGCCTTTGCGGCTACCGCGCTCATGCCGCTGCCTGTACCTCGGTGCGGGCCGGGCGCTCGTCCTCGGCCTCGACGCTCACGTGCTTGGGCCGCGCCGCGGCCACGAACGCTCCGAGGATCGAAACCGCCGACAGCGTCCAGAGCGCGGTGTGCATGTTGGAGATGAACGGATCAAGCTGCGCGGTCGAGATGTGGTTGGCCAGTCCCGAGAACACGCTGAACAGCACGTTCTTCGGAACAGACGATGTCACCACGGCGAGCACGAACGCGATTGAGATGACCGCGCCGGTGTTCTGGACGAGCACCCGCACGCCGGCAGCGATCCCGCGGCGGTGCGTCGGCACGGTTCCCATCATCGCCGCGGTGTTGGGCGAGTTGAACATTCCCGAGCCGATCCCGACGATGAGCATGTAAATCCCCGGCGCAACGTAGGCCGTGTCTCGCTGCAGCGTGGTCATCAGCGCCAGGCCAACGGCCTGGACGAGCATGCCCGACACGGCCAGCATGCGCGAACCTCGGCGGTCTGCCCAGATGCCGGCTAGCGGCGAGGAGATCAGCATCCCGATCGCGAGCGGCGCGAGCTTGATGCCGGCGACGATCGGCGAGTTGCCCTGGACTCCTTGGAAGTAGAAGACGAACAGAAACATCAGCGCGAACCGCGCGAGCCCGTTGATGAACGCGGCGGCTGCGGCCGCCGAGAAGAGACGGTTGGAGAAGATCGTCACGTCGAGCATCGGCGCGCGGCTGTGGCGCTCGATCAGCACGAACAGAGGCAGGAACACGGCCGCGGCGATCAGGCTGGCGACCACGAGCGGCTCGGTCCAACCGGAGATGCCGCCCTTGGAGATTCCGAGTACGAGTCCGGTGAGCCCGATCAGGAATGTGAGCGTGCCGGCGAAGTCAAAGCTTCTGTCCTCCGAGCGACCGCTGAGCTCGCGCAGGACGAGCCACGCCCAGGCGCTGCCGGCCAGTGCGAACGGGACGTTGAACCAGAACACCCAGTGCCACGAGATCAACACGAGCGCGCCGCCGAGCACCGGACCGATCACCAAGCCGACCGCGGCGACCATCGTGTTGGTCCCCATCGCCATCCCCAGCTGGTTGCGCGGGAATGCGTCGGTGACGATCGCGGCCGCGTTCGCGAACAGGAACGAACCGCCGATCCCCTGGAGGATCCGCCACACGATCAGCTCCGTGCCGTTGCCGGCAAAGCCGGCGCCTAGCGATGCCAGCGCGAACGCGATGAAGCCACCGATATACGCCTTCTTTCGCCCGAACTGGTCAGACAGCCGACCGGCGCTGAGCACCAGCACGGTCGAGGCGATCATGTAGACGAGGATGACCCACACCAGCTCGAGCAGGCTCGTGTGGAGGCTGCGCTCGAGATCGGGCAGCGCGATGATCAGCGTGCCGGAGTTGATCGTCGCCAGCAGCATTCCGAGGCTGGTGCACGACAACGCCCACCACTTGTAGTTGTCGTGCTCAGCGTTGACGCCGATGCGCGACCCAAATCGGTTTGGCTTCGCTTGCAACGTGGTCAGGGTAAATCTTCCTCTCGAATACTCAAAATTGAAGCTTACGTAAACGTAAGATAGCAGAAAACACGTCGCCTTTGGGCCCTTTCGGGGCTGGCCCCTTATTCGAAGGCGGCGACGGTGGCGAGGATCACGAACGTGGCGACGAGAGCGGTGCCCTCGAACACCGTCGCCTCGCCGTCTCCGGTGATCTGCCAGACGAGAATCGCGGTGCCGAACAGCGCGCCGATGTACACGGGCGCGATCGCGAACGTCAGCGTCGAGGCGGTGAGCAGCGAGACCAGGACCAGCACCGGATACAGGAACGCGGCGATCTGCGCGACCGAGTTCTTGATCACCGAGATCGCGAGCTCGTACTGACCCTTGGCGGCGAGCACGATCCCGACCACGTGCTCGACCGCATTGCCCGCGATCGCCACAATCACCAGGCCCGCGAACGCCCGGGAGATGTGCAGCGTGTGGATCGTCGGCTCGAGCGCGTGCACGAACCAGTCAGAGACGAACGCCGAAGCCGCGCCGCCGATCGCGAGCAGGACCAGCGCGTGGCGCGTCGACAGGCGCGGCGCCTCGTGGTGCTGGTCGACCGTCTCGGGCGTGCTCAGGTACTGACGTACCCACACCCCGTACACGACCAGGATCGCGATCGCCCCGATGATCGAGATCGTGCGGATGTGATGGCTGGCCGGGTCGTGGGATTGGGTGGCCAAGCCGACGAGCACGATGATGAACGAGGCGATCAGGAGGAGCGTCGCCGTGTCGTTGGGCAGCCGCGGGCTGAAGCGCATGATCCCGTCCTTCTCGCGCCGCGCGCCGACGATGATCGCCAGGCCCAGCACGAGCAGCGCATTGACCAGGATCGAGCCGAGGATCGCCGTCTCGGCAACGATCACCTCGCCCGCTTGGAGGGCGAAGATGACGACGAAGAACTCGGGCAGGTTTCCGAGCGTGGACTGAAGCAGGCCCGTTATGGCAGGCCCGAAACGGCCGCCGACCTGCTCGGTCGCAAACGACACCACCCATGCCAAGCCCGCCAGCGCAAGGCCGGCCAGGATGAACGCGGCAACCTCTGGGACGCCGCTGGCGTAGCGTGCGACCCCCGCGGCGACGGTCAGCAGCGTGATCACGCCGAGCAAGATGCGCTCGGCGCGGTTCATGCCCGCTAGCTCGGCCCCGTCGCGCGCGTCGCCTTCGGGGGCGGCCAGCTAGCCCACCCTCTCGAACTCACCGGTCTCCACGTCGCGGCGCACGCGCTCATCGATCTCGTCCTCGCTGGTGCTGGGGTCTGCCTCGCGCATCTCGCTGCTGCGGCGGCTCCTGAACTTCAGTATCTCGAGTACGTAGATCAGGTAGACGCTAGCGGCCAGCGCGATCAGCACGATCAGCACCATCACGATCGTCCAGCCGAGGCGGAAGTAGGCCGGGTTGTGGTGGTGGTACGGGATGTATCTGAGCGCCACGGCGACCCCGGCCAGGAGCACTGACCACGCATACAGGTAGGCCACGGTCTTGCGCTCGCTGAAGCCGATCCGGGCCATCCGGTGGTGGAAGTGGTTGGCGTCGGCCGCCCACGGCTTGCGGCGGTACTTCAGGCGCTTGGCGACGACGAAGCTCGTGTCAAGGAACGGCACCGCGAGGATGAACAGCGGCACGACCAGGGCGACGACCGCGTTGGTCTTCAGCGACCCGATCACAGCCGCCACGCCGAGCAGATAGCCGAGCAGGTTCGCGCCGGAGTCGCCCATGTAGACCGATGCCGGGTGGAAGTTGTAGAACAAGAATCCGAGCGCCGCGCCCGCCGTCAGCGCAGCCAGAATCGCCGCCGCGCCGACGTTCAGGTCGAACGCGATGATCGAGAACGCGATCCCGTCGATCGTGCACAGCCCCGCGGCGAGCCCGTCGACGCCGTCTGAGAAGTTGACGACGTTCATCAGCCCGACGAGCCAGATGATCGTCAGGTACGGGCCCGCGTTCGGGAACTGGAGCGCGCCGATGAACGGGATCGTCACGTCGGTCACGACGACGCCGGCCTCGACGGCGACGAACGCCGCCGCGATCTGCCCCAGGAGCTTCCACTGCGGCCGCAGGTCGAAGATGTCGTCGAGCGCGCCGACGATGGCGATCAGGACGGCGCCGCCGAGCATCGCCCAGGTGTGCACGACGCCGCCGTGGGTCTCGTTTGAGTGCACCAGCCGCGGCAGGTGGACCGTGGAGGGCATCCACAACGCCGCCGCGACCAGCACCCCGGCCAGGATCGCGAGCCCGCCGAGCAGCGGCGTCGGATGCTTGCCGAGGCCGCGCTCGCGGACCTGCGATACGGCACCGATCCGGCGCGCAAAGCGGGCGGCGAGCGGCGTCAGCAGGGCGGCGACCACCATCGCCACAAGGAATGCGAACAATGCGTCTAGGCGCATGGGCTCGAGCGAAGGATTGCAGCCACGGAGGATCTCAGTGCTGTGCGAGTGCTTTGACGATGGCTGTGATCGTCTCAATCGGGCGGTCGCGGAGCTGGATCCAGGTCACGCGGATCACGCGATAGCCGGCCGCGATCAGCTGCTGATCGCGCCGTCGGTCTCGCTCGAAGGCGGCGCGGTGGCTGTGGTACGTGTAGCCGTCTACCTCGACGATCAGGCGCTGCTTTGGCCACAGTGCGTCGACTACGTATCCGAGCAACGGCTCATTGAAGAGCGGACGCTCGAGGTTGGCGGCGTTGATCAGGTCGCGTAGGCGGCGCTCTGCTTTGGACCGGGTGTAGCCGGAGTCGTCCTCGGCTTCGAGGAGCCTGCGGATGATGGGGGCGCCGGGGCGGGTCGGGGCTCGTTGGATGACGGCGTTGATCTGGCGGTCGGTGGCGAGGCGGTGGATGCGCGCTTCGGCGAGGGCGGATTCGACGTCGCGCAGGGGTTCCGTGGCGGCGAGGTCGCAGATGGTGCGGGCGGGGGTGGTGAGGGGGATGCCGTGCTTGATGGTCACCTCCTCTTCGGGGAGCTCGTCGAACGCGGTGGATGTGAAGGCCCGTCGCACGCCTGGGTTTCGGCCTGAGACCGTCACGTGCACCTCGGCTCGCCGGCATGGCATCGAGCTCCACATAGCTGCGCGGCGGTGCGGTGGCTGACCACGGCCCCCTCGCCACAGGTGAGCAATGCGGCCGCTCGCGCCCTTGCCGCAGAGCGTCGGCGGGGCCGGACCAATGAGATAGACACCGTTATGGAGGCGTTGCCAGCGACGAGTCGCCAGCCGGTGCCCGATCGCATCTGCGTCCCACCCCGAGGGCGAACAGCTGGTCGTGCGTGATCAGGTTGTCCTGGCCGCCTGCGATCTCGGCAATCTCGTCGCTCCCAGGCCGCATATCGCGTCAATCGCCGACCCTCGTCCTAGCGTTGCCGTGTTCTGCGCCCTATGGGTCGTACCCACGACACGCCTCCCCATTCGCTCGATGGTTGTCGTGAAATGCGGGCCTCTCGACGGTCATCGACGGCCAGTATCACCCCGCGACCAGCCGAAAGCGCCCGCCGGAACGGAGTTGAAGCCGGGGCGCTACAGAGTTGTGACGGCTGTGCCCGCGGCGAGCGTGCTGTACAGCGGGTAGCGCTCCGCGACTGCCGCCGCGCGGTCGGCGAGGTCGGCGCGCTGCGCCTCGAAGTCGTCGGCCGCCAGCGCCTCGGCGATGATCCGGCCGACCTCGACGAAGTCGTCGGCCTGCAGGCCGCGCGTGGCGAGGGCCGGGGTGCCGATCCGCAGGCCCGAGGACACGGCCGGGGGCCGTGGGTCGAACGGGACGGCGTTGCGGTTGACGGTGATGCCGACCATCGCAAGCCGGTCCTCGGCCTGCTTGCCGTCGAGCTCTGACTCGCGCAGGTCGCAGAGCACCAGGTGCACGTCGGTGCCGCCGGTCAGAACGCTGATCCCATGACCCGCCGACAACAGCTCCGCAGCCACAGCCTGCGCGCCCGCCAGCGTCCGCTCCTGGCGCTCGCGGAACGGCTCCGACGCCGCGATCCGCAGCGCCACCGCCTTGCCGGCGATGATGTGCTCGAGCGGGCCGCCCTGCTGGCCCGGGAAGACGGCGGAGTCGATCCGCTTGGCGAACTCCTCGCGGCACAGGATCATGCCGCCGCGGGCGCCGCCGATGGTCTTGTGGATCGTGGTGGTGACCACGTCGGCGTACGGCACCGGGTTCGGGTGCAGGCCCGCCGCAACCAGCCCGGCGAAGTGCGCCATGTCGACGACCAGGTAGGCGCCGACGTCGTCGGCGATCGCCCGGAAGCGCTCGAAGTCGAGGATCCGCGGGTACGCCGACCAGCCCGCGAGGATCAGCTTCGGCCGGCACTCGTGCGCGATCCGGTCGACCTCGTCCATGTCGATCAGGCTGGTCTCGCGATCGACGTGGTAGGGGATGATCTCGTAGAGCTTGCCGGAGACGTTGATGCGCATCCCGTGGGTGAGGTGGCCGCCGTGCGACAGCTCGAGTCCCATCATCGAGTCGCCGGGATCGAGCAGCGCCTGGTAGACGGCGGTGTTGGCCTGGGCGCCCGCGTGCGGCTGGACGTTGGCGTGATCGGCGCCGAACAGCGACTTGGCGCGGTCGATCGCCAGCTGCTCGGCGATGTCGACGAACTCGCAGCCGCCGTAGTAGCGCTTGCCCGGATAGCCCTCGGCGTACTTGTTGGTGAGGACCGAGCCCTGGCACTCGAGCACCGAGACCGGGACGAAGTTCTCCGAGGCGATCATCTCGAGCGTGTTCTGCTGACGCTCGAGCTCCAAAGCGAGCACCTCGGCGATCTCCGGGTCGACGTCGGCCAGCGGCCGGTTGAAGAAGTCCGGGGGCAGGTCGGCGCTCACGGGCGCGACGATAGCAATCGCCGCGGCATCACCCGGGCGCGTCTGCGGCGACGACCGCGAGGTCTCCGGATGACCAGCAGACGCGGACCTCGAAGCCGGCATCGAGAAGCCATGCGACCTGGTCAGACAGCGGACTCGGGCGGTCAAACCCGGGCGTCAGGGAGGTCGTCGCGTCGGCCGGATCGACGGGCACGACCACGTCGGCCAGCACGAACCGCCCGCCGGGTCGAAGAACAGACAGCACGCGCGCGAACAGGTCGGCCTTCTCCGGACCGCTCAGGTGATGGACGCACAGCGCGCTCGCCACGAGATCGAACGGCCCCTCCGGCAGCGGCTCCTCGATCGCACCCGACCCGCAGGTCGACGCGCTCCGCCGGCAGCGCAGCCCCAGCGACGGCGAGCATCGCGGCGCTTGCGTCGACGCCGACCAGGAACGCATCCGGGTGCGCCTCGAGCAGCCGGCGTGCGGTCTCCCCCGTCCCGGTGCCCAGCTCGAGCACGCGCCGGGCGCCGGACCCGGAAGCCGCCGTCAACTCGTCCTGGAGGCGCCCATACAAGGGCACGTCGGCGCTGATCATGTCCGCGTAGGTGTCGGGGTTGAAGTGGTACTGGCCCTGGAGCGCGGGCCCGAGCTCGTCGTAGCTCACCGCGCCGGCGCGGACCACCTCCCACGAGCCGTCGTCCTCGTAGCGCCGCAGGTCGACGACCGTCGACGGCGTCCCCGGCAGCTCGCCCCCATCGATCACCAGGTCCGCCGAGCGGCGAAGCAGCTCGGGGACGTCCTCGAGCCGACGCGGATCAGGCCCGCCCGCGCGGTTGGCGCTCGACTGCAGCACCGGCCAGCGGACGCCGGCCAGCAGCGGCACCTCCGGCACCCGCAACCCGAGCGTCGACGGGTCGTCGCCGCACGCCAGCGGGAAGCGCCCGGCGGGGTTGGGCAGCAGCACGCTCACCGCTCCGGGCAGAAGCCGCAGCAAGGCCTCGCGGGTCCGCTCGCCCAGCTCGGGCAGGGCCGCGAGCGCAAGCGAGACGTCGAAGAACATCACCGCCGACGGCTTCCCAAAAGGCCGCCGCTTCAGGGTGTACAGGCGCTGGACGGCGACCTTGTCGTCGGGATCGCACGCAAGGCCGTAGACCGTGTCGGCCGGGAACACCGCAACCCCGCCGACCGACATGCAGCGGTCGAAAGCCTCCGAGGAGCTCACCGGCGCCCGACGACCACCCGCTCGTGCCCGGCGAGGTCTCGCAGTCGTTGCACCGACGCAAAGCCGGCGTCCCGCATCAGCGAAACCACGGCGTCCGCCTGATCGAACCCGATCTCCAAGGCGACGACCGGCACACCGGACACCTGCGACACCAGCCGCCGGATCACATCGAGCCCGTCCGGACCGGCGAACAGCGCGTCGGCCGGCTCGTACAGAGCGATCTCCGGGGCCAGCGCCGCCCCCGAGGCCACGTAGGGCAGGTTCGCGAGCACGGCGTCAAACCGCCCCTCCACCCCATCCAACAGGTCGCCCACGACAAACGAAGCTGCGAGCCCCAGTCGCGACGCGTTGGCCCGCGCCACCGCGACCGCATCTTCATTTAAATCAATTCCGACAACGTCCAGATCCGGCCGCTCGTCCTTCAACGCCAAGGCGACCGCCCCGGAGCCGGTGCCCACGTCCGCCACACGAAAACCCTCAGGAAACCCCAGCCCCACCTCGACGAGCAGCTCGGTCTCGGGCCGCGGGATCAGCACCCGCCGGTCGACCGCCAGCGTCAGCCGGCGAAAGTCGCGACGCCCGAGGATGTACGCGACCGGCTCGCGCGCGGCCCGCCGCGCCAGCAGCTCGTCGTATTGCGCCCGCGCCGCGGCCGGCACCGGATCACTGCCGTCGATCAGCAGCCGCGTGCGGTCGACTCCCAGCACCGATCCCAGCAGCAGCTCGGCGTCGAGCCGGGGCGTGTCGACGCCCGCCGCGGCAAGCGTCGCCGCGCCGCGGGCGACCTCAGGCAACCGCACGCTCCTGCAAGCGCCGCCGCTTCTCGTCGTCCTGCAGCGCCGAGGTCAGCTCGTCGAGCTCGCCCATCAGGATCCCGTCGAGGTTGTGGACGAGCAGGTTGATGCGGTGGTCCTTGACGCGCTTTTCCTGGAAGTTGTAGGTGCGGATCTTCTCGGCGCGCTCGCCGCTTCCGACCTGGGCCTGGCGCGAGGATGCGATCGCCGCCTGCTGCTCGGCCAGCGCGCGCTCGTACAGCCGCGCGCGCAGCACGCGCATCGCGCGCTCGCGGTTCTGAAGCTGGGACTTCTCATCCTGCATCGAGACCACGATCCCCGACGGCTTGTGCGTGATCCGCACCGCCGAGTCGGTCGTGTTGACCGACTGGCCACCGGGACCGGAGCTTCGGTAGACGTCGATCTGCAGGTCGTTGGGGTCGACGTCGACCTCGACGTCCTCGGCCTCGGGCAACACTGCAACGGTCGCGGTGGAGGTGTGGATCCGCCCCTGGGACTCGGTCTCGGGGATCCGCTGGACGCGGTGCGTGCCCCCCTCGAACTTGAACACCGAGTAGGCGCCGTCGCCCTTGACGCCGAACGTGTAGGTGCCTTCGCCGACCGACAGCGGCTCGACGGTGAATCCGCGCCGCTCGGCGTAGCGGGTGAGCATCCGGTAGAGGTCCCCGGCCCACAGGCCGGCCTCGTCGCCGCCCGCGCCCGGGCGGATCTCGACGATCACGTTCTTGTCGTCGTTGGGGTCGCGCTCGACCATCGCCAGGCGGATCTCCTCCTCGAGCGCGTCGATGCGCTCGCGCGAGGACTCCAGCAGCGCCCGCAGCTCGGGATCGTCGCCGTCCTCCTCGAGCAGCTCGCGCGCGCCCTCGAGGTCGTCGACCACACGGCGGTACTCCGTCGCGAGCTTGGCGGCCGGCTCGAGCTCGCGATACGTGCGGCTGGTCGCGGTGAAGCGCTCGCGGTCGCCGATCACCGCGGGATCGGAAAGCTCGGTCTGCAGCTCCTCGAAACGTGCCTCGATCTGGGCGATCAGGTCGTCGATCATGCCTTCGAGTGTAGGCCCGGAAGCCCGGAACCGCGATGCAGGCGACGACTTCGACGCCGAGCAGATCATCGGCCGAGAGCTGGCCGGGGTTCTGAACCTCGGGCACCGCCTTCATCGCGGCGATCGCGACGGCGAGCTGGTCGAGGTCGGGCTCGCGCGTGGTCAGGCGCTGCAGCTGCAGCCCCGGGTACATGATCCACTGCACCCAGCGGCGCCGGCGGTTGCGCCCGGCCCACTTGATGACCTCGAACGACAGGCCGGCGATCACGGGCACCCCGAGGATCCGCGTCAGCACCAGGATCCACCAGGCGGGCAGCCCGATCGGGGCGAACACGAAGATCGCCATGATCATCACGATCAGCAAAAAGCTCGTGCCGCACCGCGGGTGCAGCCGCGAGTACAGCGCCGCACGCTCGGGGACGAGCTCGTCGTCTGCCTCAAAGCACGAGATCGTCTTGTGCTCGGCGCCGTGGTACTCGAACACACGGCGGAGGTCGGGCAGGCGCGACAGCACCCACAGGTAGCCGAGGAAGATCGAGGTTCGCACCACCCCCTCAACCAGCCAGAACAGAATCGACGAGTTCAGCTGGTGGCGGATCAGGCTCGTCAGCCCGACGGGCACGACGAAGAACAGGCCGATCGCGAACACGAGTGCGACCACAACCGTGCCCGCCCAGGCGCCGCTTGAGATCTCCTGTTCCTCCTCGGGGAGCTGGGCGTTCGCCGAGATGCCGAGCGCGCGCAGGCCGATCGCCAGCGACTCGGCGAGCGCGACGACGCCGCGGATCACCGGCAGGCGGTAGAAGCGATGGCGCTTGGTCCACGAGACGAGCGGGAACGACTGCACGGCAATCGGTCCCAGCTCGGTCGAGCCCTCCTCGACAGCGGGCTTGCGCACGGCCACGGCCCACGTCGTGATGCCGCGCATCATCACGCCCTCGAGCACGGCCTGCCCGCCGACGGGGGCGTCGCGCGAGGCGGTAAGGCGTCCTTCCCCGCCCCCCATCAGTTACACCGCTGGGCTAAGCGCCCGTGCTGGCGGTGGGGCGAGAAGCGCGGCGACCCTTGGCCACGCGCCGCTGGAAGCGCTCTACGCGACCACCGGTGTCGACCAGCTTCTGCTTGCCCGTGTAGAACGGGTGGCAGGCGGAGCAGATCTCGACGTGGATCTCGTTCTGGGTCGAACGGGTCATGAACTCGTTGCCGCAGGTGCAGCGGACGTGAGCGTCTACGTATTCAGGATGAATGTCGGTCTTCATTGCACCCTTGAGTGTAGCGTCGCGGATGTGGTCGAAGAGCACGTGACGCTGAGAGAGTTGTTGGCGCGGTCGTAGTCGTCGACGGCGTCGACGGGATCCGCCGTCACGGTGGCTGGGCCGCTGGTGCAGAGCGGCCCGAGGAAGCGCTGGTGGATCGTCGCGTGCGCCGCCAGGCTGGTCACGGAGTGCGACTTGACGACCGAGCCGTCGATGAACTGGACCTGGAACGGCCCCGCCGCGGTAGCGCCCCGATTGTGGATCACGGCGACGTACTCGTTGGCGTTCGCGTTGCCGGGAACGGCCTCGACGCCGATCGTCTTGACCTGGAGGTCCGGACGCAGCTCGGGCTGGTAGCAGCTGGGGCTGGTTCGCACCGTCGTGCCCAGCACCTTGTTGTGGGCGCCGATCCAGCGGAAGATCGCTCGCAGGCGGTAGGTGGCGGGCGCCTTGAGGTCGACGACCTGCTTGATCACGGTCCACACGTCGGCTGAGCGCTCACCCAGCGTCGGATCGCTCGGCGACACCCAGCGGTTGAGGTCGCCTCCACGCACGCGCGTGAACGGGTGGCTGATCGAGGTGCGCGAGTAGAGCTGGAACTTGATCTGCAGCTTCGTCGTGCCGGTGAGCGGTCGCATCACCGCCGTGATCGACATCGCCCGCGACGGAGGATCGAGCGCGGTCACGCACAGCGGCTTGGTCAGCTGCGACCGCGGCGGGTCGGCGTTGACCGCGGTCGCCGCGATCACCCCGATCGCAAGGGTGCAAAAGGCCGTTAGAGCGATCCGCTTCATACCCTTTGAACACTCGTGTCCCCCGGAAGTTTCCCGGATTTTCGAGGGTCAGGTGATCTGGTACAGAGGCCCGTCGCCGCCCTCGGGCGGAGTCAGGCGACCGCCCTTGGCGGTGATCGCGCCGCACTGGACGCAGTTGGTGTAGTTGACGATCACGTCGACGGGCCCGGACTCCGGCGCGTCGTCGGGGATCTCGTACACCCCCGCCGGGCACATCCATCGCCACGTCTCGGCGATCTCCCGCGGGACCTTCTTGTGGACGCGGATGTGGTTGGGCGCATCGTCGCGGGTGGCGTTGCCCGAGATGTACACCGAGCCGAGCTTGTCGAACGTGTACTTGCCGTCGGGCTTGGGGTAGCGCTCGCGCGTGTCGCCGACGAACATCGGCTCGGCGTCGTCGCGATGCCACGCCTGGCGGCCCGGCGGCACCTTGCCCTTGGACATGATCGAGGGGCCCGCCAGCAGGCTGCCGACCAAAAAGCCCTTCTGAAACGCCTGTCGCGTGTTGCGGACCTGGTAGAGCTCCTTGCCGATCGAGGAGTCGTCGACCGCCTGCTCGTAGGACTCCAGCGAGTCGCCGGACTTCAGCGACTTGTAGATCGTCTCGGCGGCGAGCATGCCGGACTTGATGCAGTGGTGCACGCCCTTGAGCGCGGCCGTGTCGACCATGCCGCCGGCGTCGCCGACGAGCAGTGCGCCCGGCATCGTCAGCTTGGGCATCGACCAATAGCCCCCGCCCGGGAGGGCCTTCGCCCCCCAGGCCACGCGCTCCCCGCCCTCGAGGATGTCCTTGACGAGCGGGTGCTGCTTGAACGTCTGCAGGAGGTCGTGGGCCGAGGTCGTCGCGTCGCGGTAGTTGAGGTCGACGACGAAGCCGATCGACACGAGATCGTCGCCCGTCTTCTCGTCCTTCATCGGGTAGATCCACGTGCCGCCCAGCTGCCCGTACTTGGCAGCGACCTTCAGCGGCCACGGCTGCACGAACGTGTGGATCACGCGGTCAAGCGGCTTTTTGACCTTCCAGACCTCCTTGACCCCGAGCTCCCAGACCTGCGGCTCGCGCCCTTCGCCAAGATCGAACTCACGGATCGCGGCGCCAGTGAGATGGCCCCAGCAGCCTTCCGCGAGCACGGTCACCCTGGCCTTGATGTCGGTGCCGGGCTCGAAGTTTGAAAGCGGCTCGCCGTCCTTGCCGCGGCCCTTGTCACCGGAGCGCACGCCGACGACGGCGCCGTCCTCGACGATCAGCTGGGTTGCCGAGGTCTCGGTCAGCACGTAGGCGCCACCGTCCTCGGCCTGGCGCTGCTGATAGCGCGCGAGCGCCGCGACCGAGACGACCTCGTTGCCGTGGTTCTTGAAGTTCGGCACGAACGGGATCGGCACCTTGACCTTCGTCTTGGCGCTCGTGAGCAGGTAGACCGACTCCTTGGTCACCTCGCCGAACGCGAAGCGCTCCTTGCGCCAGTCCTCCCGGGTCATGTCCGGGAACAGCTCCTGCAGCGGGCCGGGGCGCATCACCGCACCGGAGAGGTTGTGGCCACCACACGTCTTTGCCTTCTCGATGACCGCCACCGGGACCTCGCCCAGCTTCTCCATCAGGTCGGGGTCGTCGGCCAGCAGCTGCAGGAGGCGGTTGGCACAGGCCAACCCGGCGGTGCCGCCGCCGACGATCGCCACCCCGACGTCGATCCGATCGTCCTCGGAGTCGAGCTCACGCTTGATGAACTCCCCGGTCGAGTTGACCGGGGGCGGGAACTCGCTTGGTGCGACCGCGCCGTTGTGAGAGCTCATCGCCCGATCAGCCCTTCTTGGCCTTGATCGCCTCGGTCAGCTTGGGCAGGATCTTGTTCAGATCGCCGACGATCCCGAGGTCTGAGAACTCGAAGATCGGAGCGTTGGCGTCCTTGTTGATCGCCACGATGTTCTCCGAGGACTGCATGCCGACCTTGTGCTGGATCGCGCCGGAGATGCCCGCCGCCAGGTAGAGCTTGGGCGACACGGTCTTGCCGGTCTGGCCGATCTGCGCGGCGTATGGGTACCAGCCGGCGTCGACGACCGCGCGGGTCGCGGCCACGGCGCTGTTGCCGCCGAACGCCTTGGCCAGCGCCTCGGCGAGCTCGAACCCTTCGGCCTTGCCCAGCCCGCGGCCACCGGCGACGAGGATGTCGGCGCCCTCGATGTCGACGTCCGCGCCGCGCTGCTCGCCGCGCTGGACCATCGAGGCCTGGTTGGACCACGGCGAGTACTCGATGTCGACGTCGACGACCTCCGCCGAGGCGCCGTCGCCCTGGTGGATCTCAAACGCGTTGATCCGGCCGATGATGATCCCGAGGTCGCCCTTGTAGTGCGACGTCGAGATCTTGGAGTCTCCGAGGATCGGGCGCTCGGCCACGAGCTTGCCGTCCTGCGCCCGGACCGCGGTGACCTCCATCGTCACGCCGGCCTGCTTGCGCGCGGCCAGCCCGGCTCCGATCTCGAAGCCCAGCAGTCCGCCGCCGAACAGCGCGTAGGACTGGCCGTTGTCGTCGATCACCTTGGCCATGACGTCGATCACCGGCTGCGCGAGGCCCTCCTCGCCCTTGGCGCGGAACACCTTGGTCGCGCCGTAGGCGCCAAGCGACTGGCACAGCTCGTCGGTCAGGTCGTCGCCACCGACGACGACCGCGTGGCATTCGCCGCCGATCTCCGATGCGCGAGCGGCGCCCTCGGAGACGGCGCCGAGCGAGTTCTTGTTGAACTGGCCCTCGTAGTGCAGGACGTAGGTCAGAACATGTGCCATGTCAGTGGTGCCTCCAGGAAGTCGCGGCTCGATTCGCGAGCGAGAACGAGCCGAAGACGTAGCAGCGCTACGTCGAGATCCGAGGACGCAGCCATGCGAAGATTCGCAGCCGCGAAGCGAGTTGTGACTGATGGAGGTGCCTTAGATCAGCTTCCTTTCGTCGAGCCAGGCGACGATCTTCTCGACGGTGTCGTCGGTGTCCTCGTCCTCGATGATCTGGCCGGCGGACTTCGCCGGCGGGTCCTTGAACTCGCCGCACTGCACGCGCGAGCCCTCCGCGCCGACCAGCGAGGCGTCGATCCCGACGTCGCCCGCGCCGACGCTCTCGAGCGGCTTCTTCTTGGCGCCCATGATCGCCTTCAGCGACGGGTAGCGCGGCTCGTTGATCGCGTCTCCGACGGAGATCACGGCCGGCAGCCTGACCTGGACGGTGTCGTAGCCGTACTCGGCCTGGCGCTCGCAGCGCAGCGCCTCGGACTCGACGTCGATCTTGATCACCTGCGTCAGCGACGGCATCTTCAGGTGGTCGGCGACCACGGCGCCGATCGTGTAGCACTCGCCGTCGTCTGACTGCTGACCGAGCAGAACCAGGTCGGGCGACTCCTTCTCGAGCGCCTTGGCGAGCGCGTAGCCCGTTGCGGCCACGTCGGAGCCCGCCAGCGACTCATCGGTCAGGTGCATCGAGCGGTCGGCCCCGAGGGACACAGCCTTGTGCAGCGCGCGGACCGCGGACTCCGGGCCCATCGTCACGGCGACGATCTCGTCGACCTGCACAGCGCCGCCCTCGCGGATCTGCATTGCCGCCTCGATGGCGTGGGTGTCGTACGGGTTGAGGTTCTTCTCCCCTGAGCGGTCCATTCGCCCCGTCGAGGGGTCGATTCGCTTCTCGACGGCGGCGTCCGGGACCTCTTTGACCAGGACGCAAATCTTCAAGTGAGGCCTCCTAAGAGTTCAGTGCTTCGGCATTTTACCCGCGTTGACTGACGAGTCAATCAGTAACTGTGGGGGCGATCAGGTGGCACGACCGCGAGCCCGACGGCTCACGCCCTTACGGCGCCGCGGATGAAGTCGACGGCGACCTGCGTCGACGCTCCCGGCGTGAACACCTCGGCGACGCCGAGCCGTTTGAGCTCCTCGACGTCGTCGTCGGGGATGGTCCCCCCGACCGTGACGATCACGTCGTCGGCGCCCTGCTGGCGCAGCAATTCGACGACCTTCGGCACGAGCGTCATGTGCGCGCCGGACAGGATCGACAGGCCCACCGCGTCGGCGTCCTCCTGCAGGACGGTCTCGACGATCTGCTCGGGCGTCTGGTGCAGGCCCGTGTAGATGACCTCCATGCCGGCGTCGCGAAGCGCGCGGGCAATGATCTTGGCGCCGCGGTCGTGGCCATCGAGGCCAGGCTTCGCGACGACGACGCGGATCTTCTTCTCTGTGGAGGACGACATCTCAACGGGAGCACGCGGCCGCAAGGGCGATCGACCGCGAGCGGCCGCGGATTCTAGATGGTTGTTGTCGTGCCGCGTGGGGGCGGCTGGGATCGTTTCGGCGGTCCGGCTAGCGGACGACGATCGTTTCCTTCATCTGCGTCGGGTGCAGCGTGCAGATGAGGTTATAGGTGCCCTTCTTCGTGAACACGTGGCTGAACGACCCATTGGCCTGCAGGCGGCTCGAGTGGAACTTGGCCGGCCCGCTCTTGACGGTGACGTTGTGAGCGAGCCCGAACGAGCGCCAGACCCAAGTGACCTTGGTCCCGCGGGTGACCGTCATCTTCTTGTTGGAGAAGAAGTTGTTGCCGACGGTGACCTTCTTGGGCGGGCTCGACGCCAGCGCCGAAACGGTGGGCACCGCGGCGAACGCGGCCACGACTGCGATCAGGATCAGCTTGCGCATCCGACGGTCTAACACGCTCAGAACGCCGGAGTCTCGGTGTAGCGTCCGAAAACCTTCTGCAGAGCCTGGACCATCTCCCCCTCCGTAGCCCGCGCCCGGGTCGCCTCCAGCAGATACGGCATCAGGTTCTCCTCGGGATCGTGCGCCGCCTGCTCCACCGCCACGAGCGCCTCGGTGACGCGCTGTGATCCGCGTCGCTCGCGGACCTCGCGCACGCGGCGGACCTGATCGACCTCGAACGCGGGGTCGATGCGCAGGATCGGCGTCGGCTCGTCCTCGCCCTCCGTGTAGGAGTTGACGCCGACGATCTTGCGGATTCCTGCCTCGATCTCCCGCTGGTACTCGAACGCCGCGTCGGCGATCTCGCGCTGTGGGAACCCGCGCTTGACGGCCTCGACCATCCCGCCGAGCTCGTCGATCTTGGCGAAGTACTCGTACGCCTGCTGCTCCATGCGATCGGTCAGCGCCTCGATGAAGTAGCTGCCGCCGAGCGGGTCGATCGTGTTCGCAACGCCCGTCTCGTCGGCGATGATCTGCTGGGTGCGCAGCGCGACCCGCACCGCCTGCTCGGTCGGCAGCGCCAACGCCTCGTCAAAGCTGTTTGTGTGCAACGACTGGGTCCCGCCCAGCACACCCGCCAGAGCCTCGATCGCCGTGCGCACGATGTTGTTCAACGGCTGCTGAGCCGTCAACGACACACCCGCCGTCTGCGTGTGAAAACGCATCAGCAAAGACCGCTCATCGCGCGCACCGAACGTGTCCCGCAGCTCCCGCGCCCAGATCCGCCGCGCCGCGCGGTACTTCGCGATCTCCTCAAAGAAATCGATGTGCGCGTTAAAGAAGAAGCTCAGCCGCGGCGCGAACTCATCAACATCCAAGCCCCGCGCGACCGCCTGCTCGACGTACGTCAGACCGTCCTTCAACGTAAACGCAAGCTCCTGCGCAGCCGTCGACCCCGCCTCGCGAATGTGGTACCCGCTAATGCTGATCGGGTGCCACCGCGGCATGTGCCCCGCGCACCACTCGATCATGTCGGTCACCAGCCGCATCGCCGGATCAACCGGGAAGCACCACTCCTTCTGAGCGATGTACTCCTTGAGGATGTCGGTCTGAATCGTGCCCGCCAACTGCTCGGGGCCGATGCCGCGCCGCTCGGCGGCGACGACGTAGAAGGCAAGCATGATCGCCGCCGGCGCGTTGATCGTCATCGACACGCTCACGCGGTCGAGCGGGATCCCCTCAAACAGCATCTCCATGTCCTCGAGCGTGTCGACCGCCACGCCCTCACGGCCCACCTCCCCCAGCGACCGCGGGTGGTCTGAGTCGTGGCCCATCAACGACGGCATGTCAAACGCCGTCGACAACCCCGTCTGGCCGTGCTCGAGCAGGTAGTGGAAGCGCCGGTTGGTCTCCTGCGCGGTCCCGAACCCCGCGAACTGGCGCATCGTCCACAGCCGCCCGCGATACATCGAGCCGTAGACGCCGCGCGTGTAGGGAAACTCGCCGGGGAAGCCGATCGGGTCCTCGGGCCCGCCGAGCCCCTCCGGCAGGTCTGCCTCCGTGTACAGCGGCCTGATCGGCTCGCCGGACATCGTCGAGAACGGGGCGTCGCGCTCAGGGGTGCGCGAGAACGTCTCCCTCTCCCAGCGCTCGGCGTCGGACATCCTGGGACGCGTTGCCATTGCGTCGAAGTCTAAGTATCACCGCAACTCGGCGGCACTATCGTGTGTCTTGACCGGTTAGGAAACCGGCAGCGGTAGGGCGACGTTTCGGAGGTGGCGAGTAGGTATGGGCGCGCGGAATGAAAACCGATTCATACATCGGCTCAGTCGGCCTTCGCCGGCGCTGATCGTCGCGATCATCGCGCTGATCATCTCGATGGGAGGCACGGGCTACGCCGCCTTCACGCTCCCGCGCAACAGCGTCGGCACCAAGCAGCTGAAAAACGGCGCCGTCACCGCGGCCAAGGTCAAGCGCCACTCGCTCACCGGCGCCCAGATCAACGTCAAAAAGCTCGGAACCGTGCCCAAGGCTCAAACCGCTGCGCCGACTGGACGCGCCGGCGGAGCGCTGGCGGGCAAGTATCCGAACCCGTTCATCGCGCCAGCCGAGCCGGTCCACTGGTGGGCGCGCCGGGCCAGGTGCAGTTCGACGTCCAGTGGACCAACGTCGGCACGACGGCGGATGGAACGACCTTCCAGCCCGCGGGCTTCTACAAGGACCCGTTCGGCACCGTGCACCTGCAGGGCGACGTGATTAGCGCACCACAGGCACCGATGCCATGATCTTCCAGCTGCCTCCGGGCTACTGCCCGGCCGGCGGGATCGAGAACTTCCCCGCCTACGGCGAGAACGGCACCGCTGCCGGCGTAGCGGTGAGACACGGACTGCGCGGTCGTGTTCGTGGCCGGGTCGACCAGCTTCATCGGGCTGGGCGCGATCAGCTTCCGCGCCGCTTAGCGGCGTTTCCCGGGCACCATCCGGCGCCGGCGCGAGCGCCGCACCGAGGGCACCGAGTCGGTCAGCGTCCTGCGCCTGCCGCGGGCGATCAACGCAGCGCTGCCGACGCCGCCGGTGACGCCGGCCGCCGCCAGGCCCACGGCGGCCTTCAGCCGCCGGCCCAGACGCTCGAACCGCAGCACGTCCCAGCCCTCTTCGCGCGCAATCCGCAGCAGCGCCGCATCAGGGTTGACCGCGACCGGATGGCCGACCGCCCGCAGCATCGGCAGGTCCGACGCCGAGTCCGAGTACGCGAAGGACTTGGACAGATCGAGTTGCTCGCGCCGTGCCAGCTCCTCGATTGCCGTTGCCTTGGCGGCGCCGTAGATGAACAGCCCGGTCGGGACGCCCGTGTAGTACCCGTCCGCCACCGCCGAGAACTCAGAGCCGATCGCACCGTCGAGTGCAAGCACCACCGCGAGCAGCTGCGCGAGCTCCTGGGAGGCCGCCGTGACGATGTACACCCGGCGCCCGGCGTCCTGGTGCTCGTGGGCAACCGCCAGGACCTGGGGGTAGATCCGCGGCAGGATGCCGGCGAGCACGTCAGCGCCGAGCCGCTCGAGGTCGCGCACGCGGATGCCCTGCATCGACGCCGACACGCGGTTGCGAAGCGCGTTGGTCTCGTCGTCGCTGGCGCCCTTGAGGCGGAACCGCAGGTTCGCCCAGCCGTCGGCGAGCAGCTGCCGACGGCGCATCAGACCCGCCCGGTAGGCGGCGCGCCCGAACTGGAAGGCCGACGAGCCTTCCATGAGGGTCCGGTCGAGATCGAAGAACGCCGCGCTCAGCGCGGGAGCGTTGCCGTCGCCGTTGTGGGCTTCGTCAGCCCGCATTCACCTCGACGATAACGGCGTCGCCCTGGCCACCGCCCGAGCAGATCGCCGCGCAGCCCAGGCCGCCGCCCCGCCGCCGCAGCTCGTGGACGAGCGTGCCGAGGATCCGGGCGCCGGAAGCACCGATCGGGTGACCGAGCGCGACGGCGCCGCCGTTGACATTGACCCTGTCCTCGTCGATCCCGAGCATCCGCATCGAGTTGAGCGTCACTGACGCAAACGCCTCGTTGATCTCCCACAGATCGATGTCCTCAACCTTCAAGCCGGCCTTCTCGAGCGCCTTCTTGGCGGCGTTCGCGGGTGTCCGCGCCAGGTAGGGGAAGTCGTCTGCGACCTGTGCCTGGGCGACGATCGTCGCCAGCACCTGCTTGCCGTTGCGCTTGGCCCACTCATCGCTGGCGACGACGAACGCGCCGCCGCCGTCGTTGACGCCGGGCGAGTTGCCGGCCGTGTGCGAGCCGTCCTTGAGGAAGATCGGTGGGAGCTTGGCCAGCGCCTCGAGGGTGCTCTCGCGCCGCGGCGCCTCGTCGACCTCGACGACGGTGTCGCCCTTCTTGGAGGGGATCGTGACCGACACGATCTCCTCCGGCAGGCGGCCTTCGTCGGTCGCCTTGATCGCCAGCTGGTGCGAGCGCAGCGCCCAGCGGTCCATGTCGGGCCGCGTCATCTCGAGCTCGGCGGCAACCTCCGAGGCCTCCTGAGCCATGTGCTTGCCCGAGAAAGGGTTGGTGAGGCCGTCGTGGATCATCGCGTCGAGCGCCTTGCCGTCGCCCATGCGGTAGCCGAAGCGAGCCTGCTTGAGCATGTACGGGGCGTTGGACATCGACTCCATGCCGCCGCCGACGGCGACGTCGAGGTCGCCGGCGCGAATCGCGGCGTCGAGCAGGCCCGCGGCGCGGATGCCCGACGCGCACACCTTGTTGATCGTCTCCGAAGAGACCTCCTTCGGGATTCCCGCCTTGATCTGCGCCTGGCGCGAGGGAATCTGGCCCTGCCCGGCCTGGAGCACCTGACCCATCACCACGTGCTGCACCTGCTCGGGCGCTACCTCGGCGCGCTCGAGCGCGGCCTTGATTGCGATGCCGCCGAGCTCGGTCGCGTCGAGGCTCGACAGGCCGCCGCCGAGCTTCCCGATCGGGGTGCGAGCGGACGAGAGGATCACGGTCTTGGGCATCTGGGTGGCGTTCTCCAGGTCGGGTGGCGGGGTCTCTCATCCTAGTAAGGTCCCGCCCCGTGGAGGCCATCGCCACGACCCAGAGCCCGTTCGAGACCGACGCGGACACGGTCGCAATCGGCGTGTTCGAGGACGAGGGCGTAGCCCACGATCTCCCGGGCGACGAGCTGATGGCGCTGCTGGACAGTGGCGAGGCCCAGCGCAAGTTCAAGCGGCTGGCGGTCACGCACTCCCGAGGCCGCCGGATCATCCTCGCCGGACTGGGCGACCGCACGAAGTTCGACGCCGAGCGGGCCCGGGTCGCGGCCGGCCTCGTTCAGGCCCGCGCGGCCGAGCTCTCCACCAAGACGCTCTGCTGGGAGGTGCCCCACCACGTCGGCGACGACGTCGTCGCCGGCCTCGTGGAGGGCACCGCGCTGCACGCCTACCGCTTTGACCGCTACAAGAAGCCAGACGAGGATCCCGACCCGTTCGAGCGCCTGCTCCTGAGCGCCCACCACGACGTATCGGAACCGGTGCGGACCGCCGAGATCGTGGTGCGCGCGCAGAACCGCGCCCGCGATCTGGGCAACCTTCCCGCCAACGACCTGCCGCCATCGGCGCTGGCCGGCTATGCCGCCGAGCTGGCGAGCAAGCACGGGATCCAGGCCACGATCCTCGACGAGGACGCGATCCGCGAGCTCGGGATGGGAGCGTTCGCCGCGGTCGCCCAGGGCTCCGATCAGAGCGCACGGCTGATCCGCCTCGACTACGACGGCCCGGGAGCATCCGATACACCGCGGCTGGGCCTGATCGGCAAGGCCGTGACGTTCGACTCTGGCGGCCTTTCGCTGAAGCCGGCGGCGTCGATGTACGAGATGAAGTTCGACATGTGCGGGGGCGCCGCGGTGATCGAGGCGGTCGCAGCGCTGGCCGAGCTGCAGGCGCCGGTGCGAGTGACGGGGATCGTCGGCGCGACCGAGAACCTCCCCGGCCCGTCTGCCGTCAAGCCAGGCGACATCATCCGGGCGATGGACGGCACCACGATCGAGATCAACAACACCGACGCCGAGGGCCGGCTCGTGCTCTCGGACTGCATCACCTACGCGCTGCGCGAAGGCTGCGAGCGTCTCGTCGACATCGCCACCCTCACAGGCGCGGTGGTGACCGCGCTGGGCCGCACGTACGCCGGGCTGATGAGCAACGACGACGAGTGGGCGCACACGGTCGAGGCCTGCGGCCGCGACACGGGCGAGCTGCTGTGGCGCCTGCCCCTGCACGACGAATACGCGCAGATGGTCAAGGGCCGCTACGCCCAGCTGACCAACCTCACCCAGCGCCGCGAGGCGAGCTCGATCACAGCCGCCGAGCTGCTGCACCACTTCGCCGGCGACGTGCCGTGGGCGCACCTCGACATCGCCGGGACCGCCTGGGACGTCCGGCGTTCCTACATCGGCCGTGACGCGACCGGCTTCGGGGTGCGGCTGATGGTGGAGATCGCGCGCCGGCTCGCCGAGGACTCGTCGCCGGCGAGCTGATGCAGTTCGATCTGTCAGACGACCATCGCCTGCTGCGCGACACCGTTCGCGACTTCGCGCGCCAGGAGATAGCGCCGGTCGCCGAGGAGCTCGACCGCACGCATTCGTTCCCCTACGAGATCGTCAAGCGGTTGGGCGAGCTCGACCTGATGGGGATCCCGTTCCCGGAGGAGTACGGCGGCGGCGGCGGCGACTCGCTGGCGTACGCGCTGGCGGTCGAGGAGCTCACCCGCGTCGACTCGTCGGTCGCGATCACGCTGTGCGCCCACACATCGCTCGGGACCCAGCCGATCTACCTGTTCGGCTCCGATGCCCAGAAGCAGGAGTGGCTGCCCAAGCTCTGCAGCGGCGAGCGCCTGGGCGCGTTCGGGCTGACCGAGCCCGAGGCCGGCTCGGACGCCGGCAACACCAAGACCCGAGCCGTGCTCGAGGACGGCGAATGGGTGATCAACGGGTCCAAGCAGTTCATCACCAACGCCGGCACCGACATCTCCGGCGTGGTCGTGATCACGGCCGTCACCGGCGGCTCGAGCAACGGCGACGGCCGCGAGATCTCGAACCTGCTCGTCCCCAACGGGACCGCCGGCTATGAGCCCGGCGAGCCCTACCGCAAGATGGGGTGGAACGCCTCGGACACGCGGCCGCTGACGTTCGCCGACTGCCGCGTCCCCGAGGAGAATCTCGTCGGCGGTCGCGGCGCCGGGCTGCGCCAGTTCTTCCACGTGCTCGACATCGGCCGGATCGGGGTCGCGGCGATGGGCGTCGGCCTCGCGCAGGGCGCGCTCGATCAGGCACTCGAGTACTCCAAGGAACGCCGGGCGTTCGGGCGGCCGATCTCGCGCTTTCAGACGATCCAGGCCAAGCTCGCGGATCTGTCGACGGAGATCGAGGCGTGCCGTCTGCTCGTCTACAAGGCGGCGTGGGAGAAGGACCGTGGGCAGAACTTCACGCTGACCGCCGCGCAGGCCAAGCTCAAGAGCGGGCGGCTCGCCGTCCATGCCGCCGACGAGGCCGTGCAGGTGCACGGGGGCTACGGATACATCGAGGAGTATCCGGTCTGCCGTTTCTACCGCGACGCCAAGATCCTCACGATCGGCGAGGGCACCGACGAGGTGCAGGAAATGGTGATCGGCCGCGCGCTGGGGATGTAGGTTGCGGCGGGCACTGCTTGCGGGGATGGCGGGAGCGATCCTGGTGGCTGCCGGCGGCGGCCTCCGCGGCTTCCGCGCCGCCGTTCCCCGACGCCCGCCTGCAGGGGACGTTCCAGCTCGCGGGCAGGGTGACCGCGGCTCACGCCGTCAACGGCGAGCACGTCGGGCAGACGCTCGCGCGGGTGTGGTCGTTCAACTCGACCTGCCCGTCGGGGCAATGCACCCAGATCGCGCTGGTGCGCTCGCGGGGCGCCGCGTCGGACTCGCTGACGCTGCGCCGGACCGGGCCGGGCCGCTACAGCGGCAACGGCAGCTTCTCGTTGCCGCTGTGGTGCGCGGGGCGCCTGTATCCGCAGGGCGAGACGGTGCCGTTCACGATCAACGTCCGGATCACGCTGGCGGTGCCGTTCGGCGACCAGTCGGTCGCGACGCGAGTGAGCGCGACCTACGTCAACCGCCGGCGGATCAATCGCACCCCATGCGTCGCCGCGCTCGGCCACGACGCCGCCTCGTACCACGGTCATTTGGCGCCGACCTAAGCGGCCGAACGCGGGTCGATCCGCAGCGAGCGAAGCACGCGGTCCAGCGCCAGCAGCTGGTGGCGGCGGCCGTGACGCGGACCGGCGATCACCGCGTACACGCAGAACGGACGGCCCGACGCGGTGAAGAAGTGCTGCGCGCCGACCTGACCGGCGCGAGGATGCTGGAGGCGGCTCGAGCCGAAGTCCGTGGGATCGAGCGGCAGCGGGATCCGCTTGCCGGCGAACAGCCCGACACCCGGGGTCAAGCCGTCCCCCGGCTCGTATTCGGTCAGCGCCAGGAACGTGGCCACGCCCGGCATCGCCCCGGTGCTGCGGTCGCCGAACTCGCCGTCGTCGAGCGGCAGCTGGAAGTCGCCGGCGTGCAGCGTGGCGAGGCCGCCGCCGGCGCGAAACACGCGACCGCTCCAGCCCCGCGGCAGCTCCACCCGCAGGCCGTGGGCGTGCAGGATCACGTGGCCACCAGCAGGGCCACCGCCAGCATCGCGGCCAGCACGGCGACGCCGCCCCAGCGGGCGCGTCGCTGCCACTGCCTAAACGCCGAGTGCATTGCGAGCAGCTGCCTGGGCGTGCGGACCCCGGCGCCGGCCAGCAGCGTCAGCCCGCGGATCGCGCCGAAGCAGCCGACGATCACGGCGCCCGCCACGGGGCGCTCGACGAGGAACGCGGCGGCCATCGCCACGTACGTGCCCGCGCTCGAGACCACGGTCGTGACGCCGACGCCGAGCTGAGCGCCGTAGCCGAGCCCGTACACCCAGCCGCGGTACTCATCCAGCCAGCGCTCGTTGACCTGCCGGTGCGGGCCGGGAACGGGCCGCGGGATCGCGTCGAACAGGATCGCGAGTGCGACCGCCGCGGCCAGCACGGCCAGCCGGGCCTGGGTGCCGAACCCGCTCGGAACGACAACCGCCCCGAGCCCGCCGAGCAACGCGCCCAGTGCGGCGCCCGCAAGCGTCGCGCCGACGATGAAGGCCGTCACGGTGATCGCCCAGGTCGCGTTGCGGCCCCGCTCCCCGAGCGGGGTGATGCTCGCAAGCATCGACTCGCCTCAGGGCGACCAGGCCGCTCGGACGGCGGCGACGACCGCCGCCCCGCAACCGACGATCAACAGCGCGCTCACGTCTGCCGGTCTGGGTACAGGCTCGGGTGGCCCGGGCCGATGCCGGCGGCCGCGAACGTATCGTCGATGCGCTCGGCGCGCCGCTCGCCGGCGCCCGGACGCTCGGCGTCGCGCTGATCCTCGATCGCGTCCGAGACGAGCGACGCGAGCGCGCGCCAGGTGGTCGCCACTCCCTCCCCGCGGATCGCCTGGTCGACCATCACGAAGTACGGCGCCCCGGGGATCTCGTAGTCGGCCCATGCCTCAGAAGACATCACGACCGGAATCCCCGCCGGGGCCAGCGAGCGAAGCTTCGCGGGACGCTCGCGATCGGCGCCGTGCGTGACGATCACGGTGCGCACCTCCGCGGGCAGCCGACGTTCGCCGAGCGTCTCCCAGAACGCTGCGCAGGTCCCACAACCGCTCGTCAGGAACGCAAGCAGCGTCGGCGCCGTCCCCGCCCCCTCGAACGCGAGCTTGACGGCGTCGCCGTCCGGCGTGACGCCGGCGAGCTCCGGGGCGACGACCGACTCGCGGGTCACCGAGGGCTGCGGCCCAGCCGGCTGCGGAACGCTGCCTGAGCCCTCCTCCGCAGGCCCGAGCCGGCGCATGATCTCGGCGTGGCTGCGCAGCAGCCCCGCCACCAGCACCAGCAGCAGCACCAGCAGCACGGTCTCGACCGACACGAGCGCGACCATCACGCCCCGCCCTCCGCCGGCGGCTGTACGACGAGACCCTTCAGGCAGTCCGCCTCGTGCCCGCAGGTGCGGTCGTCGACCTTCTGGGTGGCGTTGCAGTTCATGCCGGGCACCGTCGCGGGGTGCTGGCAGATGACCAGCCGGCACACCACCTCGGTGGTCCCGGCGACCTGCGTGTTGCATTGGCCGTAGCGGAAGTGGTTGCAGTCCACGCTGCGGCGGTTGCAATCCCCGTTGGCGCACTGGCAGCCGCCGGGGAACACGGTTCCCGGCACCCGGTTGCAGTCGATGTAGTAGCGGACACCGGCGTCAGCGCACAGCCCGTGGCCCTTGTAGGCGGTGCACTTCCACCAGCCGGCGACGTAGGTGCCCGCGGGGCAGCGGTTGTCGCCGTGCTGGATCTCACAGCAGAACGCCGTGTACCCATCCGTGCACAGACCGGTGCGGCAGTTCTCCGGCCTCAGCACGGCCCAGGCCGTCCCGGGCCGGATCATGTAGCGCACCGGGGCAACCGCGAACGCCGAGCCCGCAAGCGCCGCTCGTGACAACGCGGTGCGGCGCGAGACCTTGCGCTCGAGCAGCCGGCCGACCGCGCCCGCAAACCGCTCCGAGACGGTCATCGCGCGCTCCACGCCGACCACGCGGCCGGCAGCTGTGTGTAGGCGAGCACCGTGGCGTAGGCGGATGCCGCGATCCCGATGATGAGGACCACGGCCTGACCGGCGGGGCGTTCCAGGAGCCCGTGCGGGGGCCACACGGCCGCCGCCGCGGACGCCACTGCCAGTACCGCGCTGAGCAGCGCCTGCGCGCGGGACGCGGGAAAGTCGCCTTCGCCGAAGCATCCGCAGGCGGCCCGTCGGCTGGCCAGCAGCAGCGCCAGCCCTGCGAACGCCGCGTAGCAGCAGGCCAGTGCGATCGCCGCGACGCTGGTTGGCGTTGCGAGCGCCCAGATGCCGAGCGCGATCTCGAATGCGGCGAAGAGTCGAGTCGCTAGCGCCGCCGTCGGCAGACCCAGCTCCCGCATCGCCGCTGCGGCGGGCGCCGGCGCGCGGAGCTTGGCGACGCCGGCCACGATCAGCACGAGTGCCGCGACCGCAAACGGAGCCGTCAGGACATCCGCCACCGGCTAGCGCTCCTGATGCCGGCCGTTGGCGGCGCGTTCGAGGATGATGCCCGCGGCGCTCGCGGGATCGAGCTCGCGCGAGACGACCCGGTCAAGCAGCTCCTGGACCTCCTGATCCTCGGCGATCGACTCCTCGAGCTCACGCCGCATCCGGAACGTGGCCAGGCCCAGCACCTCGCTCATCAGGTTGCGGCGCCGGCGCTCAGACAGGGTGCCCTGCGCCTCGATGTGCGCGCGGTGCTCGTCGAGCTTGGCCGACAGCTCCGCCACGCCCTCGCCCTTGATGGCCTCGGTCCTGACGATCGGGACCTCCCAATCCAACCGGGGACCGAGTGCCAGCACGCCCTTGATCTCGCGGACCATCGTGTCGGTTAGCGGGTGATCGGCCTTGTTGACCACGATCACGTCGGGGATCTCCATCACCCCCGCTTTCAGAGCCTGGATCGAATCACCAGAGCCCGGCATCAACACGAGCACGATCGTGTCCGCATGGTCGATCACATCGACCTCGGCCTGCCCGACGCCGACGGTCTCGAGCATCACGACGTCCCGTCCCGAGGCGTCCATCAGCAGCGCGGCCTGGAGGGTCGATTCGCTGAGTCCGCCCAGTGCGCCGCGGCTGGCCATCGATCGTATGAACACACCGGGGTCGAGAAAGTGCTCGGTGAGACGGATCCGATCCCCCAGCAGGGCGCCCTTGGTGAACGGCGAGGAGGGGTCGATCGACAGCACGGCGACCGTCTGCTCCTGCTCGCGCCTGAGCTTGGTGAGCGCCCCCAGCAGCGTCGACTTGCCGGCACCCGGAGGACCCGTGAAGCCCATTACCACGGCCTTTCCCGTGTGGGGATAGACCTCGCGCACGAGCTCCCAACCCGCCGGATCGTCGTTCTCGACGAGCGTGATCCCGCGTGCCAGCGCACGCTTGTCGCCTGCCAGGAGGCGCTGGGCGAGTGAGTCGTCGTTCGAGGGCACGAGGGCGAGCAATCATGCCACCGCCGGGCGTCGGGACGTGGAGCACTACGATCACGCCGTGGCATCGGGGACGCTCAAGAGCCCTCCATCGGTCCCGCAGATCGTGCGCACGCCGCCGCCCCCGCTTCGGGGCGGATTGCTGACCTTCCTGCGCTTCGCGCGCGAGCACAACATGCTCCGCCTCGGCTACCTGCCGCTGATCGCCCGCTGGTGGTGGCTGAAGCTGCGCTGGCGCGGGCGACTGAAGACCGATGGCCTGTGCTTCGTCTGCCCCGGCGTGAAGTTCGAGATCGGCAAGACGGCGACGGTGAGCCTCGGCCGGTGGTCGTGGCTCGGCCACGGCTGCAAGGTGCGCGCGCACGAAGGCCACGTGTCGATCGGGGCCAAGAGCGTGCTCGGCCAGGAGTGCACGATCTCCGCCTACCAGAACGTGTCGATCGGCCGCGAGTGCATCATCGCCGACCGCGTGATGATGATCGACTTCGACCACGGGATGGTCGAGGTGGAGCGGCCGATCCGGGCGCAGGGGATCTACAAGCGCGACGTGAAGGTCGGCCACAACGTCTGGATCGGCTACGGCGCCTGCATCCTGCGTGGGGTCACCGTCGGCGACAACTCCGTGGTCGGCACGAGCTCGGTGGTCACCGCGGACGTCCCATCGAACGCGGTGGTCGGCGGAATCCCGGCGAAGCTGATCCGGATGCGCGACGCGCCGAAGACGTTTCGCTGGGCCGACTGAGCGTTCAGTCGACCCAGCCGGCGAGCTCCGGCGCGAGGTTCCGAAGCGCCGGCTCGAGCGCCGCATCTGACTCGAGCGCTCGGGCGAGCGCCTCGGCGTGGCCCGCGGCGCGCTCTCGCGGATAGTCGCCGGCCGTCCCCGTCGATGCCAGGAACGCCCAGTCGCTCGACTGCAGCGCCAGCAGCTCGCGAAGCGCGCGCTCGCTGGGCTTGGAGCCGCGCGCGAGTGCGCGCAACTCGGCTCTCCGGACCTGCCACGCCAGGTCGGCGACGGCCGGGCCGCTCCACGTCTCGAGGCCCTCCCCCTTCCCCCAGCTGATCGCGCCGTTGGGAAGCTCCGGCACGGCCGTCCTGACGTCGTGGCGCTCGAGCGCGTCGTCGAGCGTTGTCAGGGTCAGGCCCTGTCGCGCCGCCTCCTCGACGACGGCGTTGAGCCAGTGCACGCCCTCATACCACCAGTGGCCGAGCAATTCCGTGTCCATCGCGCAGACGCAGACGCCGCCGGCCGCAACTCGCCCGCGGACGAGCGCCACGAAGTGCTCGGCGTGCAGAGCCGCCTGCGCCAGCGCGGCCGCGAGATCGTATGGACCGCCGTCGTTGCGCCACACGCGGTGATCGTGGGCGGTCAGGTTGTGGTAATCGCGATAGGCCCCCGCGGACGGGTAGCCCCGGTCGCCCCAGACGAGCGACACGATCTGGCGGTCAAGCGGCCAGAGCACCGGCCCCTCATCGGTTGCGATCGGGTGCAGGTGCGCGGGGTCGCCGAGCCCGAACGTGTCGGTCAGCTCGACGCAGGTGCTGCGCACGCCCGCCTCCTCGAGCGTCTGGTCAAGCCACGGAGCATGCGCGCATTCAGGCAGCCAGAAGCCGCCGGCCCAGTCGCCGAAGCGCCGGCGGTGCGACGCCACGCCGGTCTGCACCTGCAGCGCGGCGCCCGCGTCCGAGGCCAGCAGCGGCAGCACCGCATGCGTGGCCGCCGACGTCCACGTGACGTGCGGCGCGAGCGCCTGGAGCAGCCCCCCTGGGAGCCGCTCCAGGCGGTCGGCCGCGGCCGCGTACTCGGCGGCGGAGCGCTCGAGCTCGGTGACGAGGAGATCGGCACCGCGCTCGCGCATCAGCACGATGTCGCGCCAGTGGGACTCGGGGCGGATCTCGCGAAGGAACGCCAGGCAGCGCTCGGCGACGCCAGGCGCCTCGAGCTGATCGCACAGGACCGGCGTCAGCGACAGCGTGATCGGCGCCCGGCCGAGCACGTCGAGCAATGGCACGTAGGAGCTTGCGATCGCTTCCCACAACCACTCCTCGCCGAACGGCCACGTGCCGAAGCCCTCGACGTAGGGCATGTGCGTGTGCAGGACGAGCGCGAGCTCGCCCTGCTCGCGGGCGCCGGGGCTCACACCCGGCATATCGCGAGGAAATCGAGCGCCGCGTCGAGCTTGTCGGCCCGCAGCGCGAAGTCGCTTGTGGCGATGGCTGGCGTGAACCAATCGTAGAAGGGCTTGGTAAGACGCAGCGTTTTGTGGACCCTGTCCCAGCCGAGCTCGATCGCCCGGGCATGCAGCGCGAGCTTGCGAGCGTGGAACAGGCCGAGCAACTCGACCTCGCCGAACACCGTGGCGCACAGCTCGCGGAACTCGTTCACCCGGTACTCGCGCACATGCCAGGGATTCGCGGACTTGGTCGCGCCAGGCGGCGCGAGCGTGAGCAGGTTCGGGGTCGAGACGTACACCGTCCCGCCCGGAGCCAGCAGCGACCGGAAGTGCTCCAGGACCGCCACCGGGTCCTGGACGTGCTCGATCGTCTGCAGGAACACGACCGCGTCGAAGGCGCCGGGCTCGCCGTAGGTCTCGACCGCCCCCCATTCGAATCGCAGGTTCTGGCGCACGTAGCGCAGGCGGGCGTGGTCGTGGGCCTCCGGATTTCCGTCCACGCCGAGCACGCTCTGCGCGGAGCGCGACAGCACCTCCGAGCCGTAGCCCTCACCGCACGCCATGTCGAGCACGCGCATCCCGATCACGCGCGCCCCGATCCACTCGTACACGACGAGATGGCGGCGATACCAGTAGTTCTCGGCTGGGACGTCGGGCAGCGTGCGCTCGCCGGTGAGCTGCAGCGGCGGCACCCCGGGCGGTTGATTCTGCTGAACGTAGAGGTTCACTGGCACGGCGACAGGGTAATGTCACCGCCGCCATGGAGGCACTTCGCAGCGCCGACGAGATCCGGGACGTCAACACTCGCTACCACGATGTGGCAGCCGAGAGCTACGACTCCAAGTGGGGAATCGACTTCGGTCCCGTCGGACAGGGACAGGTGCTCGGGAAGCTCCGCAAGCTGCTCGGAGCTGAGCTCGACCGTGGCTTCGGCAGGTCGCTCGAGATCGGTGCAGGCACGGGCTACTTCAGCCTGAACCTGCTGCAGGCAGGGGCCGTGCGCGAGGCGACGTGCACCGACATCTCGCCGGGGATGATCCGAACGCTGTCGGCCAATGCGGAGCGCCTGGGCCTCGATGTCCGCACGGCCCGCGCGGATGCCGAGTCGCTGCCGTTCGCCGACGAGAGCTTCGACCTCGTGCTCGGCCACGCGGTGCTGCACCACCTCCCCGACCTGCGCCGCGCGTTCGACGAGTTTCACCGCGTGCTGCGGCCCGGAGGAAGGCTCGCGTTCGCCGGCGAGCCGTCGCGGCTGGGCGACCGGCTGGCGTCGGTGCCAAAGCGCACGGCGGTCGCGCTCGCGCCCGCCTGGCGGACGGTGCTCGGCGCCGCCCCGGCAGCATCCTCGTCGCACAACGGCGGGTCGCACGACCACGACCACGCGCTCGAGCCGTTCGTCGACATCCACGCGTTCACGCCCGGAGACCTGAGCCGGCACGCACATCGCGCCGGCTTCGAGGACGTGTCGGTGCGCGGCGAGGAGCTCGTCGCCAACTGGTTCGGCTGGTTCAACCGCTCGCTGGAGGCGAGCGCCGAGCCCGCCGACGTCCCGATGCTGTGGCGGCGCTACGCGTTCAACGGCTACCTGTTGCTGCAGCGCCTCGACACGCACGTGCTCGAGACCCGGCTGCCGCCGGCGATCTTCTACAACCTGCTGCTCAGCGCGCGCAAGCCGTAGGTGGGCCATCCGGGGCCGAGCGCTCCACACGGCCATAAACTGCCTCGGCATGCCAGACCGGCTCGTCCGCGAGTTTCCGCTGTTCCCGCTGGGGCTCGTTGCGCTGCCGAGCGAGCTGATCCCGCTGCACATCTTCGAGCAGCGCTACAAGGCGATGATGAACGAGTGCCTGCGCGACGAGCGCGAGTTCGGGATCCTGTGGCTCGCCGACGACGGGCTGCGCGAGATCGGCTGTGCATGCGAGATCGCCGAGGTGATCGAGCGCATGGACGACGGGCGCATGAACCTGGTGGCGCGGGGCACGAGGCCGTTTCGGGTGCTCGAGCGCCAGGGCCACCTCGCGTATCCGGCCGGTGTGGTCGAGTTCCTCGACGATCGAGAGGGCGAAATCGACGCGGACGTCGCACAAGCCGCCCACGAGGCCTACGCCGACCTTGTGAGGCGAGCGACAGACCGCGACCCCACTGCAGAGGAGCTCGCCGAGCTGGACGCATACGCGATGGCGGCGACGGTCGACTTCGGCCTCGACGCCAAGCAGGGGCTGCTCGATCTTCGCTCCGAGAACGCACGGCTACGGCTCGTCACCCGCCTGTTTCGAGCTGCGATCAAGCGGCTTGACTTCGTCGACCGCGCACAGGAACGCGCGCGCTCGAACGGACGCGTCCGCCTGCGCTGATCAGTCCGCCTGCGCTGATCAGCCCGACAGCCCGCAGGGCCCCTGGGCGGCTTGCACCGCGAACAGCTCGGCCCGCGCCAGCTCGGGATGCTTGCGCGCGGCGGTGTCGCTGAACGCGACGGTCCCGTCCTCGAGCGTGATCCTGTAGCGGAACACGCTGTCGGAGGTCGCCGGTGGGAGCTGAAGCTTGCTCTGAGCGTCCTTGTTGAGGTCGTCGGCGAGGTCGCGGGCGTCGAGCAGCAGCGAATCGGGCAGCGACTTGGTCTTGCCGCCGTCACAGCGGATCGTGCCGCTGTCGTTGACCAGCAGCGTCAGCGGCTTGCCCTGGCCTGTGCGGCTGAGCGTGAACAGGTCCGGCGATTGGACGTTGAGGCCGCAGCCGGCGATCGCGGCAGCCGCGGCGCCCACAGCAAAAGCTGCCGCTAACAGGCGCCCAACACTCCGAAAACGACCCACTCGACGGGTGCGCCGCGGCGCGCGGGTCCTTTGCACCGCCCAGCGGGGGAAAAGACCCACACGGCTGGCCGTTGCAGCCGGATGGGCCGTTTTCGGCGCGCTGTCGACGATCCGCGAGATCACCGAGACACTAGTTATCATCCCGAGCCTGCTCGGTCCCGGGCGCCGGATGCGCCGTCGGCCGAGCCCCTTGTCATGCACCCGATTACGTACTTCCAGGCGATCGTGCTCGGCCTGATTCAAGGCGTCACCGAGCTGTTTCCGATTTCGAGCCTCGGGCACGCCGTGGTGCTGCCGCGCGTGTTCGGCTGGGACATCCACCAGAACGACAAGTTCTTCCTTACGTTCCTGATCGCGGTGCACCTGGCGACCGCGCTCGTGCTGCTCGGGTTCTTCTGGCGCGACTGGGTGCGCATCGTCAAGGGCCTGGGACGCTCGCTGCGCGACCGCGAGATCGCGCCCGGCGACGCGGACGCCAAGCTCGGCTGGCTGCTCGTCGTCGCGACGATCCCGGCGGGGCTCCTGGGCCTCACGCTCGAGGGCCCGATCCGCAAGCTGTTCGCCTCACCCACGATCGCGGCGGTCTTTCTGATCGTCAACGGCTTGCTGCTGTTCGGCGCCGAGCGCCTGCGCAAGCGCGCACCGAACGCACCCGAGAGCGAGGCCGACGAGGACAACCGGATCGCCCACCGCGTCAGCTGGGGCCAGTCCGTGGCCGTCGGAGCCTCTCAGGCGCTGGCGCTGATCCCGGGCATCTCGCGTTCCGGCGTGACGATGGGCGGCGGTCTGCTCGTAGGGCTCAACAACCAGGACGCCGCCAAGTTCGGCTTCCTGATGGCGACCCCGGTGATCGGCGCCGCCGCCGCGCTCAAGCTCCCGGAATTGTTCGGGCAGGACGGAGACGGCGTCCGCGGACCGGCGCTCGTCGCGGCGATCTGCGCAGCGATCACCGCCTACTTCTCCGTGCGTTTTCTGATGAAGTACTTCGAGTCCAACCGGCTGACGCCGTTTGCGATCTACTGTGTCGTCGTGGGCGTCGCGCTCACGATCGGCTTCGCGGTTACGTCTTGAGCATGACCAAGCGCAGGCAACTCATCATTCCCGCGGTGATTCTCGGGATCGTCCTGATCGTGATCGCGATCATCTACTGGACGTCGACCGCGAGCGGACTGCCGAGCTTCTTCCCTGGCCACCAGGCCGGATCGAGCACACACCACGTCAAGCACGGAATCGCCGCGTTCCTGCTCGGCCTCGCGTGCCTGGTGTTCGCCTGGTTCCAGACCGGGCCCTCGAAGAACGAACCGAGCGCCTAGCTCTCGACGACGATCGCCGCGCCTCCGCGGCGCGGATCGCCCCCGCCCCAGAACCGCCCCTCGGCGTCGCGTTCGACCGCCTGAGCGCCCCCGAAGAACAGGTTGAGGTCGCGGAAGCGGCTGATGTCACGGCCCGCGGCCTCGAGCGCGGCGGTGTCGATCCCCGGCTCGGCGTAGACAACTCCGTCCTCGAAGTGCACGCGCGGCGCGCGCACCGCGTCGCCGGCACGGACCCCGTCGTCGACGACGCGCACGATCGTCTGCAGGATCGCCGAGCGGATTCTGTTTGACCCCGCGCTGCCAAGCGCCAGCTCGGGGACGCTGTCTCGCAGCGCCATCGTCGGAGCCATCATGCTCGGCAGCCGCCGGCCGGGCGGGTGCTGGTGGAATCCGAGCGGGTTGAGGTCCTGCTCGCCGAGCATGTTGTTGAGGTGCACGCCGGTGCCCGGGACCACGATCCCGGCGCCCTCGCCGTTTGAGCAGGTCACCGAACACGCCCAGCCCTCGCGGTCGAGCACGGCGATGTGGGTGGTAGATCCGAGCTTGCCGCTGCGGCCCATGAAGCGGCGGACGAACTCGGGGTCGGCGAGCCCCTCGAGAAACTCCGGCGTGCGCTCGTTCTGGGTGCGTTCCATGACCTCCACGATCGCTTCGAGCGTGGGCGGCCCGGGCTCGGCGTCGAGCAGCGCCAGCGCGTGCGCGATCAGGATCCCCCCCGCCGAGGGCGGCGCGTTGGTCAGCACCTCGCGATCGCGGTAGCGGACGCGGATCGGCTCGCGCTGCACCACCTCGTAGGCGGCCAGGTCCTCGGCCGTGAGCAGCGCGCCCGCGCCGGCCAGCCACTCGACGATCGCGGCGGCGATGTCGCCGGTGTAGAACGGCGCCGAGCCTTCCGCGCCGAGCCGCTCCAGGGCGTCGCCGAGCTCCGGCTGGCGGATCTGCTCCCCGGCCCGCAGCACGCGGCCCTCGGGCGCAAACAGCGCGCGGCTCTCGGGGGTCGCGGTGACGATCCCCTCGAGGATCTCGATCACGTACGCCTGCTCCGGGTTCAGCTCGACGCCGTCGCGCGCGAGCCGCGCGCCGGGCGCCACGAGGTCGGCCAGGGGCACGCTGCCGAAGCGGGTGGCCGCCTCGCACAGCCCGGCGGGGACGCCGTAGGTCCCGACCGACGCCTCGCCGATGTAGAACACCTGGATCGCGTCGCCGAACGACACGTCGATCGGCTCGAGCTCGCCGTGCGCCGTGGGGTCGATGCCGCGACCGGGCGCCTCGACGAAGAAGTCCAGCAGCGTCTGCGCGTCGTCGGGCGCGACGACCAGCATGTAGCCGCCGGCGCCCAGGCCGGTGAGCAGCGGCTCGCACGCGAACGACACGGCCATCGCCGCCAACGCTGCATCCACCGCGTTGCCGCCGTCGCGCAGCACGTCAGCGCCCGCGCGTGCGGTCCGCGGATGCCCTGCGGCCACAACGCCGAGCTGCTGCCCGGCCATCGGCCTCTATCTCCTGGGAATGAACTCCGGCACGTCGAGCTCCATGCTCGACGGCCTGCGCTCGCGCATGCGGCTCACACGAGGCTCGCCGGCGGGTTCACGCAGGCCCTCGGTGGCGTTGCGCTGCTGGGACTCCCCGCGCTCGCCGCTGTCGCGGCGGCGATGCTGTCCCTTGTCATAGCCGGTCGCCACAACCGTGACCCAGACCTGGTCGTCGAGCTTCTCGTCGAGCATCGCGCCGAAGATGATGTTCGCGTCCGGGTGGGCGGCCTCGGCGACCGCCTTGGCCGCCTCGTTGACCTCCCACAGCGACAGGTCGCGCCCGCCGGTGATCGACAGCAGGATCGAGCGGGCGCCCTCCATGCTGGTCTCGAGCAGCGGCGATGCAACGGCCTTCTCGGAGGCATCCACCGCGCGGCGGTCGCCCACGCCCATGCCGATCCCGAGCAGCGCGTTGCCCGCGCCGGACATGATCGTGCGGACGTCGGCGAAGTCGAGGTTGATCAGCCCGGGCAGCGTGACCAGGTCAGAGATGCCCTGGACGCCCTGGCGCAGGACGTCGTCGGCAACCCGGAACGCCTCGACCATCGAGGTGTTGCGCTCGAGCACGGTGAGCAGGCGATTGTTGGGGACGACGATCAGCGTGTCGACCTCGTCGGCGAGCGCGGTGATTCCCGCCTCGGCCTGCGCGCGACGACGCGAGCCTTCGAACTGGAACGGGCGGGTGACGATCCCGACCGTCAGCGCGCCGAGCTCACGAGCGATCTGGGCGACGACCGGAGCGGCACCGGTGCCGGTCCCGCCGCCCGCGCCGGCGGCGATGAAGACCATGTCCGAGCCTCGCAGCAGCGCCTTGATGCGGTCGTACTCCTCGCGCGCCGCCTGGCGGCCGAGATCCGGGTTCGAGCCCGAGCCGAGCCCGCGGGTCACGGCGTCGCCGATGTGCAGGGTCTGATGGGCGGCGGACTGCTGCAGCGACTGCAGATCGGTGTTGATCGCGATGAACTCGACGCCCTCGATCTGGGCTTCGACCATGCGGTTGACGGCATTGACGCCGGCGCCGCCGACGCCGACCACGGTCAGGACCGGGCCTGCGGAACGCATCGAGTCATCCACCTGCGGCCTGGCGTACACGTCGGGTTCCGTCGGCAGCGCGGGCTCCTTGGGCGCGGCCATCACGTTCTCGGGAATGTCTGCCGAGAAAGCGTGGCGCAGCCGCTCCTGGGGGGATGGGATCCGGCGCTCGGGCTCCTCCGGCGGCGCGGGCGGAGGCGGAGGCGGTGCCTGCGCCTCGGGAGCCGCCGGCTCCGACGCAGTGGGCGTCTGCGGCGCGGTGGGCGTCTGCGGCGCGGCGGCCGGCTGCTCGCCCGACGCCTGACCCCCGGGCTGTCCGGTGTCCTCGGCCGTCTTACGGAAGAGCGCGGCAAGCGGTCCCTCGCGCATGCTCGCGCGTTTACCGGTTGGCATTTGAGAGGACCTCCTTCGCGAGCTGCCTGTAGGCGTGTGCGGCCAAGCCGTCGGGATCGTACTTCAGCACGGACATCCCTTTCACGGGCGCCTCCGCAAAACGCACGGTCTTGCGAATCCTCGAGGCGAACACCATGTCGCCGAAGTTCTCCTCCAACAGCTCGATCGCCTCCTTGGCGTGCAGCGTCCGCGTGTCCACAAGCGTGGGCAGAATCCCCTCGATGTCGACGTCGGGATTGAGGTTCTCACGGATCATCGCGAGCGTGTTCTGGAGCTGGATCAGCCCGCGCATCGACAGATATTCGCATTGGACGGGGACGATCACCTTGTGCGCGGCGGTCAGGGCGTTGATCGTCAGCAGCCCCAGGCTGGGCGGCGTGTCGATGAAAACGAAGTCGTAGTCCTCCTCGACCTTCTTGAGCGCCTTCTGCAGCTGACGCTCGCGGCCGATCATCGTGGACATCGCGATCTCGGCTCCGGCCAGGTCGATCGACGCGCACGCGACGTCCACCTCGCGCTTGCGGACCACCTCCCGGATCGAGGTGTGATGAACGAGCACGTCGTACATCGACTTCTCGAGGGTGTCGGGGTCGATTCCCTGCGACATCGTCAGGTTCCCCTGCGGGTCCATGTCGACGCACAACACGCGGTGGCCCTCCTCGGCAAAGGCGACGGCGAGGTTCAGCGTTGTCGTGGTCTTGGCGACGCCGCCCTTCTGGTTGGCGAACGCGACCACCTTCGGAGTCGAACTCATCACGCGCCTGTATTCGGACGCACGCGGGGAAATCCTTCGTGGTCGCTATGTTCAGCGGTCGTGCCAGGACCGCTCGATCACCGGCTGCTGTTCGTCACCGGCAAGGGCGGGGTCGGCAAGTCGACCGTCGCGACCGCGCTCGGGATGCTCGCCGCCCGCCAGGGGCTGCGCACGATCGTCGTCGAGCTGGCCAGCCAGGAGCACGTCCAGCGGGCGTTCGAGCAGGAGGGCGAGCGCTTCTCCGAGCTCGAGCTCGCCCCGGGCCTGTACACGATCTCGATCGACCCGCAGGGCGCGATGGAGGAGTACCTGACCGTCAAGACCGGCGCGCTCGGGCAGATGCTCGGCTCGAGCAAGATGTTCAACGCGTTTGCGATGGCGACGCCCGGCATGCGCGAGCTGCTCAGCATGGGCAAGGTGTGGGAGCTGGCGCAGCTCGAGCGCCAGACGAGCGGTGCCGCACCGTATGACTTCGTGGTCGTAGACGCACCGGCGACCGGCCATGGCGTGGGGCTCCTGCGCACGCCGAAGACGTTCTCGGAGATCGCGATGGTCGGGCCGATCGCCCGCCAGGGCTCGAGGATCGCGACGACGATCGCCGATCCCGAGTTCACCGGCATCGTCGCCGTGGCCACGGCGGAGGAGATGGCGGTCAACGAGACGCTGGCGCTGCGCGACGCGCTCGCTCGCGACGACCTGACGCTCGAGCTGGTCGTCGTCAACGCGCTGTACGGCGAGCGGTTCGACGCCGGCGAGATCGCCGAGCTCGACAAGGCGGCGGCGAGAACGCGCTCGCCACTGGTCCGCTCGGCCCTGAAGGCGGCCCTGTCCGAGCACGCCCGGGTGGCGATGCAGCGCGAACAGTTCCAGCGCCTGCGCGACGAGCTTGACGTGCCGATCGTGCAGCTGCCCTACGTGTTCGCCGACCACCTCGGCCTCGAGGAGCTCGCGGGACTGGCCGACGAGCTCGAGGCGTGCCTGCCCGCCGTGCGGGCGCCGGTCAACCGCTGAGCGCCACCGCGGCCGCGCCGGCGCGCAACCCCGATTCGATCGCGCCGTCGATGAATCCCGACCAGCCGTTGGCGATGTCGGATCCGGCCAGGACGACGCGGCCCTCGGCGGTCTGCATCGCGCCGTGGTGGTGCTCGTACCAGCCGGGGCGGTGGATCGCCCAGGTCCCGCCCGAGAAGCGGTCGGCCAGCCAGTCGTGGGCGGTCGCGGCGAGCACCTGATAGCCCGGAAGGATCTCGTCGAGCTGACGCTGCACCGCCGCCAGATCGCCGGCGTCGCAGCGCGCGGCGTCGACGCCGAACCCGATCAGCAGCTGCGTCCCGTCGTCGAAGATCACCTCGGTGTCGAGGTACCCGAAGGGATGACCGGGACGGATCGCGTTCTGCCACGCGGGCTCGCCGCGGGCGTGGATGAAGATCTTGATCCCGCGCGAGGCCTGTCCGAGCCTGATCGCGGCCCGCTTTTGCTCTGACAGTGCCGGGGTGAACTCGATCGCCCCCAGCGCGTTGACCGGAACCGCGACCACGGCCGCCCGCGCAGCGCAACCGTTGCCGTCGGCCGTCTCGATCTCGACCCGGCCGTCGGTCTGACTGACCGCCACCACCTCGGCTGCCAGGCGCCGCTCGAACGGGACCACGTCTGCGATCGACGCCAGCAACGCACCGGTTCCGCGCGCGATCGTCACGCGGCCGCCGGTGAATTGGGTGAGCGCGAGGCTGTAGCCCGACAGCGCGTGCCAGCGCAGCACCGACACGGCGCCGGCATCGTCAAGCGGCGCGTGGGCGAGCGACTCCAGCTCGGCGACCAGCACCTCGCGCTCCTCCTGCGATAGAGCCAGCTGCTGCACCCGCTCGGAGATCGTCAGCCGGTCAAAGCGGCTGAGCTCGTCGATCGCGAACAGCGGATCGTGGGGCAACGGCAGCGCGGTCTGTACGCCGTCGACGAACGCGTCCCAGCCGCGCCTCGCGATCGCGTCGCGCTCGGAGATGGTGCCCTCGCGGCGCCGCCCGTCCACGTACCAGCCGGCTACCTCGGCGTCGTCGCCGAGCGTCACCGCCAGCCCGGCGCGCGAGAGCTCAGACCAGGTGTGCGGCTGGTGCCAGTGCACCCAGGCGCCGCCGTACTCGACTCGAGCCGGTCCCCAGGCGGTACTCCAGGTGCGCCCGCCCAGCCGATCGCGCGCCTCCAGCAGCAGCACCGACCGGCCGCGCAGCGCCGCCTCGCGCGCCGCGGTCACCCCCGCGAAGCCGCCGCCGATGACCGCTACGTCGTACACAGCTCGAGCGCCTTCGCGTCGGCGACGATCGCGCCGTCCGCAGACACGAACGCCGGGTTGAGCTCGATCAGCGCAAGCGATCGCTCGAGCAGCAGCTCTCCGACGCGACTCGCGAGCTCGCACGCCGCCGCCAGGTCAACGGCGGCGCGCCCGCGGCCACCGAGCAGCACCGGCGCGCCGCGAAGCGACCGCAGCGCCCGCTCGATTCGATGCGCACCGGCCGGCAGCGGAACGACGGCGACGTCGTGCAGCAGCTCGGTCCAGATGCCACCCAGCCCGAGGATCAGCGCGGGCACGACGCCGTCGGTGCGGGCGGCGATCAACAGCTCGACCCCCGGCGCAGCCATCCGCTCGGCGAGGACGACCCCGTCGTGCCGCGCGGCGAGCTGCGCGAGTCGTGCGTACACGCTGCGCACCTCGGCCGCGTCGGCGAGCCCCAGGACCACCCCGCCGAGCTCTGACTTGTGTTGCACCGACGACGCGCTCAGTTTCAGCGCGATGTGGCCGCCGAGCTCCCGCATGGCGAGAGCCGCGTCGTCGGCGTCGGCGACAACGCGGCCGTCGACGACGTTCACCCCGGCGTCGCGCAGAAGCGCCTTGGTCTCGTGCTCGCCCAGCCAGCGGCTGTCGCCCGCGCCGGCGCCCCGGTTCGCGGCCGCGAGCGCGAACGCCGCGATCTCCCGAAGCCGCCCGGGGTCGCCCGCCGGCGTGCGCATCGCCGACGCACAGCGGATGCCGGTACGAAGCCCGGCGACCGCCGGCACGCCCGACTGGGCAAACCGCCAGGCGGCCGCGTCGTCGAGCAGCTCGGGGAGCGTCGAGGCGACCATCGTCGGCGCCGGACTGTCGCGGGCGCCGGCGATGATCCCGTCGCGAACCGCGCGCCAGGATTCCTCAACGGCGCCGGTCAGCCCCGCGGGCTGGTCGTAGAACACGAGCACCTGGCCGACGTCCGGGTCCTCGCCGATCGTCCTGACCAGGCCACCCAGCGCGTCGCTGTCGCCCCAGATCATCGCGGTGTAGTCGAGCGGGTTGGCGACGGTTGCCGCGGGCGGCAGCTGCTCGCGCAGGCGATCGCGTGTCGACGGCGTCAGCGCCGGCAGCTCCAGCCCGCGGCTCGATGCCTCGTCGGCCCCCTGCGCCGAATCGCCGCCCGAGCAGGTGACGATCGCCAGGCCGTCGCGCGCCCGGGTCGCGCCCGGCACCGCCAGCGCCTTGGCGAGCTCGAGCAGCTCGTGCACGTCGCCCGCCCAGATCGCGCCCGCCTCCTCGATCAGCGACCGGAACACGCGCTGGTCGCCGGCGAGCGCGGCGCTGTGAGCCGCCGCGGCGCGCGCGCCGGCAGGGGAGCTTCCGACCTTCAGCACGGCCACTCGCACGCCGGCCTGCGCACACGCCGCCAGTCCGTCGCACAGTCGCGGGCCGCCGTCGTCCTCCAGGTACAGCGCGACCGAGCGCAGGCCGTCCTCTGCGGCCAGCAGCTCGAGGTAGTCGGCGGCACCGAGGACCGCCTGGTTGCCGCTGGCGATCACCGTGTGAAAACGCAGGCCCCGGCGGGTGGCCAGCGCGTTGACCGCCACGTTGCCACTCTGCGAGATCAGCGCCACCGCGCCCGGCTCGTGCGGCTCGAGCGCGTCGCCCCACAGCGCCGTCGCCGAGTGTGCCGCGACGATCCCGTTGCAATTGGGGCCGCACACGGGCAGCGCGTGCCGCTGCGCCGCCGCCGTCAGCTGCGCCTGCAGCCCGGCGCCCTCTACCACCTCGGCGAACCCGGCGCTGAACACCACGGCGCCCCCGCAGCCCAGCGCGCCCGCCTGCTCGATCACGTCCGGGACGCCCGCGGCGGGGATCGCCACGACGACGGCGTCGACCGCCACGGGCAGGTCGGCGAGCGACGGCACACACGGCCTGCCGAGCACCTCGCTGCGGCCCGGGTTGATCCCCCACACCTCACCCGGGTAGCCGATCGCCTGAAGGCTGATCAGCGCCTGCGCGCCGTAGCTGCCGTCCCGGTCGGTGGCGCCGACGACCGCGACCGATCGGGGTCGCAGGAGGCGCTCGAGGCTGTAGGCCCGTTGCTCCGCAATCGTCAATGGATCGTCGCCTCGACCCCGCGGCGCTCGAGCGCGCGGGCGATGATCAGCCGCTGCACCTCGCTGGTCCCCTCCCAGATCCGGTCCACGCGCAGCTCGCGGTTGAACCGCTCGGCGACGTTCGATCGCAGATAGCCGCGACCGCCGAATGCCTGCACCGCGCGGTCCGCGCAGCGGCCGGCGGCCTCGGACACGAACAGCTTGGCCATCGACGCCTTGGCGTGGATGAGCTTGAGGTCGGCCTCGGCGTCGACCATCCGCGCGACGTGGATCGCAAGCAGCCGGCCGACCGTCGCATCGGTCGCCGAGTCCGCCAGCGGGAACGAGATTCCCTGGTAGTCGAGGATCCGCTGCCCGCCCTGCATGCGCGACTGCGTCCATGCGGTCGTCTCGTCCAGCAGCCGCCACATCGCGCCGAGGCCGTGCGTGGCGATCCCGAGCCGCTCCTCGGTGAACCATGCCCGCTGCAGCGCCTCGCCCTCGCCGATGCCCCCAATCGCCGCGTCGGGACCGACCTCGACGTCGGTGAAGCGGATCGTGGGGTGACCGTGCGGATAGTTGTGCGTGAACCGGGGGTTGTCGACGTACTCGACGCCGGGCGCCGACGGCTCGATCAGAAACAGCGTCGGCAGGCGGTCGGCGCCGTCGACGACGTTGGCCATGACGATCAGCACCCTGGCGACGTCGCCTGAGGTCACGAACCACTTCTCGCCGTTGATGCGCCAGCCCGCGTCGGTCGCGACCGCGGTCGATGCAATCCCGCCGGGGTCAGACCCGGCCTCCGCCTCGGTCACCGCGTAGGCGTCGCCGCCCTCGCCGCGCAGCGCGGGCAGCAGGTAGCGCTCGATCTGCTCGGGCGTCCCCTGCATCAGCACGTTGTAGGCGCTCGGGACGTGCCAGTGCAGGCCGTTGGTCACGCGCCCGAACTGCTCGTTGACGAGGAACCACTCGAACATCGACCAGCCCTGGCCCCCGTACTCGGGAGCGAACCGCCCGCCGTTGAGACGTGCTGCGATCGCCTCGCGTTTGATCTCCTCGACCGTCGCCTCGGGCAGCGCACCGCCGCTCTCCTCGGCCTCGAGCTCGAGCGGGATCAGCACGTTCTCGACGAATTCCCGCGCCCGTCGCTGCAGCTCGAGCTGGTCGGGGGTCAGCTCGCCGGGGGCGGTCGTCGGTGCGGTTGTCGTGCTCATGGACTTCCTTTTATTCGGGATGACGTGGGAGATCGGCGGCGAGCTTGGAGAGCCGCGCCCGGTCGGAGGCGGTTCGCTCCGCGGCACGGCCAGGGAGACCTAGGAGAAGGTTGTGGTGGTTTGCGAGGACGATCGTCGCGCGCGTTCGGGCGCGCGCAAGCTGCTCGTCGCCGTTGACCGGACGCTCGAGCAGCTCGACGACCTCGTGCAGGTACGAGAGCCACTCGCGCTGGCGGCCGTGCAGCACGAGCCGCTCGATCCGCTCGCGCTCGGCGGTGACCGCTTCGGGCGATGGCCGGCGGCCGTGGCGCAGCACCGCAACCGCCTCTGGAAGCTCACGTTCGGGCTCTGGCGTCACCGACAGCCACGACGCACGCTTGACCATGGGCGGTAGACTAACAGCAACTGATCACAAAGTCAGGAATCGGAAGAGAGACATGGCATTGGTCACCGCCAGCACCCCCACCGGCAGCGCGCTGCACCCCCGTCTGTACATCGACCCGACGCTCCAGGAGGCCGAGCAGCGGCTGATCTTCGAGCGCACCTGGCAGCTCGCCGGCCACGTCAGCGCGCTCCCCCGGCCCGGCAGTTACATCACCGCCGTCGCGGGCAATCAGCCCGTGCTCGTCGTGCGCGACGAGGACGGCCGCCTGCGGGCTTACCGCAACGTCTGCCGCCACCGCGCGTCGCGGCTGCTCAGCGGCGACGGCCAGTGCAAGGGCGCGATCCGGTGCCGCTACCACGGCTGGACCTATCGCTTCGACGGGACGCTGATCGGCGTGCCCGAAGGGCTCGCGTTCGGCGAGAGGCTCGACAAGAGCACGCTCGGCCTGATGCCGGTCGGAGTCGAGGAGATGTGCGGCCTGGTGTTCTTCAACCTCGACCCCGACGCGACGCCCCTGGCGGACCTGGTCGGCGACCTCCCACAGCGGCTCGAGCGCTACCGGATCCCGACGCTTACGCCCTTTGCCCCGGGCAGCGGCACCCAGCCCGCCAACTGGAAGGTGATCGCCGACAACTACATCGAGGGCTACCACATCCCGATCGCGCATCCGGGGCTGATGCGGATGCTCGACTACAAGCGCTACGACGTCGAGGTCAACGAGCACTACGTGTGGTTCGAGGCGCCGATGCGCTCCAAGCCGAGCAGCAACCGGCTCGAGCGTCTGTACGCGGATCTCGTGACGCCGATGCCCGGGCTGGGGCCCGAGGACGTACGCGTGTGGCGCTACGTCTTCCTCTATCCCAACACGACGATCGACCTCTACCCCGACCAGGTCAACACCTGGCAGATGGTCCCGCACGGAGTCGACCGCACCCGCGACGTGTTCAGCTCGTTTCGCCCGGCCAACTCGAGCCCGCGAACCCGCGTGGTCCAATGGCTCAACCAGAAGCTCAACAACCTCGTCCTCGACGAGGACATCGACCTCGTCGACAACGTGCAGCAGGGGCTGCAGACCCGCGGCTACGAATGCGGGCCGCTGTCGCGGCGCGAGGACGCGGTCGCCTGGTTCGCCGACCGAGTGCGCTCGGACCTGGCGCCCGTGCTCGGGGCAGACGCGTGAGCGACAAACCCGGCGCTCGTGAGCGCATCCTCGCCGCGGCTGTGCGGCAGATCGCCCGCGAGGGGATCGACGGCGTGCGGATCGCGCGGATCGCGATGGCCGCTGGCGTCTCGACCTCGCTCGTGCACTACCACTTCGACAGCCGCGACGCGCTCCTGGCCGAGGCTCTGGACTACTCCTACGCCCGCGCCGGCGACGCGCGGATCTCCAGCGGCAAGCTGCCGGCGAGCTCCCATGCAGAGCGGCTTCAGTCGATGATCGACCAGTGCCTTCCGACCTCGGAGGCGTTGCAGGACGACTGGGTGCTGTGGGTGGAGCTGTGGCTTCGAGCGGTCCGCAATCCCGACCTGCGCCCCGTCGCCGAGGAGCTCTACGCCCGGCTGCACGCGTGGTTTGCCGGCGAGATCGCAGCCGGCGTCGGCAGCGGCGAGTTCGGGGCCTGCGATCCCGACCAGGTCGCCGATCTGGCACTGGCGCTGATCGACGGCTACGGGATCAGGACGCTGATCGGCGACTCCGCGATCTCGATCGAGCGCGCGCGCCGCGAGGTTGGCGCCGCACTTGCGGCGGGCCTGGGAGTGGGCGAATGGCTGGTCGGCGAGAGCGCTGCTCAGACCGGCGAGCCCGCACCCAGCGCCGCGCGCGCCGCGGCGCGGCCCGTGCGCACCGCTCCCTCCATGTAGCCCGCCACCCAGTGGTCTGAGCCGGCCACGTAGAACGGCGGCTCGTGGGTCCCGTGCAGCGGCCCCACACGGCTCACGTCGCCCGGCGCCCAGCTCGTGATGTAGCCGCGCGTGAACGGGTCCACTCCCCAGGCGCGCTCGAGCAGCGCCCCGGGCAGGCGCGCGGCCTCGCCGTAGAGCCGCGCAAGCCCGTCGAGCACCGCCTCGGCGCGGGCCGGGGCTGGAGCGGCAAGGAACGCGGACAGGCGCTCGGGCGGGACGAGCAGCGAAAGCACGCCCGGCCCCTGGGGCCAGGTCGAGCCAAACAGCCACTCGGTCTCGGCCAGCCCGTTCTGCCCGTTCTCCTGCCAGAACGGCGAGTCGTAGGAGACGACGACCTTTGCGGCGAGGGCCTGGCGCAGCGCTCGCAAGGACGTTAGCCGCGCATCGGAGACCCCGGAGATCTCGATCTCGCGCAGCGGGCCCGCCGGGATCGCGCACACCACCGCCTCGGCCTCGACGAGCTCGCCGTCCGCCAGCGTCACGCGCACGTGGCCGGGCTTGACCGCGAGCCGCCGCACCACCGAGCTCAGCCGCACCCGCGCACCGAGCTCAGACGCCATCCGCAGCGCGACAGCCGCCGAGCCCTCGCTGACGCGCAGTCCCTCCCACTGCTCGAGGTCATACAGGCGGTCGCCGCCGAGCACGGCGTGTTTGCGAAGCTCGGCCAGCAACGACGTGCGCTCGGGCCCGTCACACGACAGCGACAGCGACGCGAGCTCGTAGCGGCGGCGCACAGCCGCGACCGCGCCCTCGGAGCGAAGCCACTCGCCAATGCTGGTCGCGTCGAGCGCCGCTGCCTGCGGATGTGCCCAGGGGTCGTCGGGGTCGACCCCCTGCGACAGCGTCGCGAACGCCCGCTCCACCCGCGCGAGATCGGCCAGCTCCTCGTCGCTCATCCAGGGCGGCTGGTCACCGACCAGGACGCCGTCTACCAGTCCCCAGGTCATCTCGCCGGGATCGGCGACGTAGCTGGGCTGGACCTCCATCCCCAGCTCGGCCACCAGCTCGCGATAGGACTCGTGCCCGTGGCCGAACACCTCACCTCCGGCCTGCACGACGCGGCCGTCGGGTAGCGTCACCGCCTCGACCCTTCCACCGGGGCGCCCGCGAGCCTCGAGCACGACGACTTCGGCGCCGGCGCGCATCAGATCGCGCGCCGCCGACAAGCCGCCCAGCCCGGCGCCCAGAACCGCGACGTCGATCAACTCGACGGGCTCCTAACAGGCTCTACACATCCGGCTCTTGACATTCGGTTCACCGCGGCGGTAGTTTCCTGAACCGCCGTTCAGTATACGAATTCGTCCGTTGTGAGTCCACGGCCCAAGATCGAGCATTTACGCAAGCCGCAGATCGTCGCAGCGGCCGCCGAGGTCCTGTACGAGCGGGGACTGTTCGACACCCGCATCGGCGACGTCGCGCAGCGTGCGGGGACCAGCTCGCCGACGATCCTCTACTACTTCGAGTCCAAGGACCGGCTGCTCGAAGAGGCCGTCGACCGCACCGACCAGGAGTTCTACGCGCGCGTGGTCGAAGGCCAGGCCCGCCAGAGCCGCGCGAGCGACAAGCTCGTGCATCTGATCGAGGAGACGAGCCTCGGTCCGCAGGGCATCACGGACTGGACTCTGTGGATGGAGATGTGGGTGCGCGCCCGGCGCGACGAGAAAGTCCGCGAGACCTACTTCCGCCTGGACCGCCGCCAGCGTGGGCTGATCGCCGACATCGTCCGCGAGGGCCAGACCCAGGGAGAGTTCGACCCGGCGGCCGACCCCGATGACTTCGCGCTTACGCTCAGCGGGCTGATGGACGGGCTCGGCGTTCAGGTGACGCTGGGGCAGCCCGACGTGACCGCGGAGCGGATGGTCGACCGCTGCCTGGCGCTCGCGGAGTCCGAGCTTGGATACGCATTCAGTCGTAACGGCGCTGCGCCGAGACGGCGCAAGAGAGGAGCCAAGGGTGACATCTGATCCGATCAATCCCCCTGAACGGGGCGCGGGCGCCACCCGCCGCACGTTCATCCGGCGCGCCGCGACCGCGGCCGCGGGCGTCACGGTCCCGGGGCTGCTCGCCGCGTGCGGGACCACCTCCCCGACGGGCGGCAGCAGCAGCGGCAGCTCAACGACGCCCAAGGGTCCCGGCGGCCTGCCGCTGGCGCGTCCCGACAATCCGGTGACGCTGCCGATCTACGCCGACAACAAGGCGATCGCCTCCGGCCTCTCGCCCGAGAAGGGACCGCTGCAGTTCTACAACTGGGACCAGTACATCAACACCGACGTCGTCAAGGCGTTCGAGAAGAAGTACGGCGTCAAGGTTCAGATCAGCACGTTCACGACGATCGACGAGGCGGTCGCGAAGATCTCGAGCGGCACCGTCCAGTTCGACGTGTTCGTACCCGAGCTGGTGTTCCTCGAGCGGCTCGTCGTCGGCAAGGTCCTGCAGCCGCTGAACCTCAGCTACGTCCCCAACCTCACGGCCAACGTGTGGCCGTCGCTGCACAGCCCCTGGTACGACGTCGGCGCGCGCTACACGGTTCCCTACACGGTCTACACGACCGGAATCGGCTGGCGCGCGGACAAGCTGCCGGGCTTCAATCCGGCCACGATGGAGAACCCCTGGAGCGCTCTCTGGGTGGAAGGCCCGAAGATCTCCGGCAAGGTCGGGCTGCTCGACGACCAGCACGAGGGCCTCGCGATGGGCCTGCTCCACAACGGCGTCACCGACGTCAACACCGAGGACCCGAAGCTGATCAACGCCTCCAAGAACGCGCTCGTCAACCTGATCAACACCGCCAACCTGAAGTTCGACACCAACGAGTACCAGCACCTGGCCGACGGCTCACTGTGGCTGCACCAGGCGTGGTCGGGCGACATGGCGTCGACGCCGTTCTACGCGCCGAAGGGCACCAAGGCGTCGGTGTTCCGCTACTGGTGGCCCGAGGACGGGCGCGGTCCGATCAACAACGACACGTTCGCCGTCCTCAAGGGCGCCAAGAGCCCGGTCCTCGCCCACCTGTTCCTGAACCACCTGCTCGACACCAAGCAGGTGTTCAACAACTTCAACTTCACCTACTACCAGCAGCCGATCAACGCGATGACCCCCGAGTCGCTCGTGTCCGGCGGCGTCATCGCCCCCAACCTGAAGTCGACGATCATCCGCGAGTCCCAGTTCAAGAACGGTCTCGTGCAGGGCCCGCTCAGCCAGCAGGGCGAGGTGCTGTGGGAGAACGCCTGGGCCGCCGTCAAGTCCACGTGAGCGACACGTGAGCGAGCGCACCGCCACCAGCGGCTCGTACTGGCGCGGGTTCGCGTTGCCTGGCGTCGTGTGGCTGTGCCTGTTCGTCGTCGTGCCCGCGTATGCGGTGCTCGCGATGGCGACGGGCAAGGTCAACCTGCTGCTGACGCCGGTGCCGGCGTGGAATCCGGCCACGTGGAACCCGGGCTACCTGTCCAAGGCGTTCTCCGGGTCGCTGCCCGGCGGCGAGTACTGGTCGGCGGTCCGCAACACGCTCGTCTACGTGGGGGCCTCGCTGCTTTTGTGCTTCGCGATCGGCTACCCGGTCGCCTACTACGTCGCACGCCACGCGCGCCGCACGAAGAAGCTGCTGATCACGCTGCTCGTGATCCCGTTCTGGGTCAGCTACCTGCTGCGGATGCTGGCGTGGATCGGGCTGCTGTCGACCGACGGGTACATCAACAAGCTGCTCACCGACCTCGGGATCTCAAACCCGCCCAACTGGCTCGACGGCAACGCCTACTCGGTGATCCTGGCGCTGCTGTACGGCTACATCCCGTACTTCATCCTGCCGGTGTTCGCGGGGCTCGACCGGATCGACCGCAGCCAGATCGAGGCGGCCCGCGACCTGGGCGCGACGCCGTTTCAGGCGTTCATGCGCGTGACGCTGCCGCTCAGCCGGCCGGCGCTGCTGGCGGGGTCGGCACTGGTCGTGCTGCCGATGTTCGGCGACTACTACACCAACGACCTGATCTCAGCCTCGCCTCGCACCAACATGCTCGGCAACGAGATCAACCTGTTCATCCAGGGCGGCCCGCAGAAGAACCTCGGCGCGTCGCTGGTGATCGTGCTGATGGTGATCCTCTCGATCGGGGCGCTGTATTACGTGTTCCAGACCGCCCGCGACGCGCGGAGGCTGGCATGAGCGCCCTGCGCGCGAAGCTGCGCAATCCTTGGGGCAAGCCGCGCTTCCTCGTCGTCGTCACGTGGCTGTACATCGTCTGGGCGCTCGTACCGGTCCTGATCGCGATGCTGTTCTCGTTCAACAACGGCCGTTCGCGCAGCGTCTGGCAGGGGTTCTCGATCCGCTGGTGGTGGGGCGACCCGAACCTGTCGATCTTCCACGACCCCGACTACACCCACGCGCTCGTCCACAGCCTGACGCTGGCCGCGTTGGACATCGTGATCGCGGTCCCGCTGGGCATCCTGCTCGCAATCGGGCTGGCACGGTGGCGGGGGCGTGGGTCGGGCGCCGCCAACGGGCTGATGCTGGTGCCGCTGATCACGCCCGAGATCGTGATGGCCGTGTCGCTGCTGCTGGTGTTCACGCAGCTGGCGATCGTCCCGTTCACGCTCGTGCACCTCGGCACGCCCGCGCAGGTGATCGGCCAGGTGACGTTCTCGCTGTCCTACGTGGTGGTGATCGTCCGCGCGCGGCTGGCGGTGATCGGCGGCGAGTACGAGGAGGCCGCGCGCGATCTCGGCGCGACGCCGATTCAGGCCTTGCGCCTGGTGCTGCTGCCGTTGCTGATGCCGGCGATCCTCGCGAGCATGTTGATCGTGTTCGCGCTTTCGATTGACGATTTCGTCGTGACGCAGTACATGTCGTCGACCTCGTCGACGACCACGATCCCGATGTACCTCTACGCCAATGCCCGCGGTGGCACGACCACACCGGCGCTCAACGCGCTCGCGACCGTGCTCGTGCTGACGACGTTGCTCGGGATCGCAATTGCCTATGCGCTGTACGCAGCGTTCGGGCGCCGGGCTTCGACCGGCGACGTTTCGATGGTGCGCGAGCTATCAGGATTGGAGGCGACCGCATGACCGCAACGGGCGAGGTCCGGCTGCTCGGCCTGACCAAGCGCTTCGACGAGCATGTCGCGGTCGACGGGATCGACGCGACGATCGAGGGCGGCGAGTTCTTCTCGCTGCTGGGCCCTTCGGGCTGCGGGAAGACGACGACGCTGCGGATGATCGCGGGCTTCGAACGCCCGACCGCGGGCGAGATCCTGCTCGACGGCGTCGACGTGAGCTCGGTACCGCCGCACCAGCGCAACGTCCACACGGTGTTCCAGAACTATGCGCTGTTCCCGCACCTGAACGTGTTCGACAACGTCGCCTTCGGCCTGCGCCGGCGCAAGGTCGCGCGCAACGAGGTGCGCCGCCGCGTCCAGGAGTCGCTCGAGCTCGTCGAACTCGGTGACCTCGGCGCGCGCAAGCCCCAGCAGCTGTCCGGCGGCCAGCAGCAGCGCGTCGCGCTCGCCAGGGCGCTCGTGCTGCGCCCGGCCGTCCTGCTGCTCGACGAGCCGCTTGGCGCGCTGGACGCCAAGATCCGCAAGCAGCTGCGAATCGAGCTCAAGACCCTCCAGGAGGAGGTCGGGATCACGTTCGTGTTCGTGACACACGACCAGGAGGAGGCGCTCAGCATGAGCGACCGCGTGGCCGTGATGAGCGACGGGCGGATCGAGCAGGTGGGCACGCCCGCCGAGGTCTACGAAGATCCCGCGAGCGTATTCGTGGCCGACTTCCTCGGCGTCTCGAACCTGATGGACGCCGAGCCCGTCGGCTGGAGCAGCGGCGAGTGCAGCGTCCGCATCGGCGAGACGACACTGCGTGCCCGGTGTGGTGACGTGGCGGCGCGCGGCCGCGTGCGGATCGTCGCGCGACCCGAGCGGCTCGAGTTGCTCGAGCACGGCACGCAGGGCGACAACTGCCTGGTCGGGATGGTCGAGCGCACGGTCTACGTCGGCGCCAGCCTGCAGGTGATCGTCCGGCTCCCGGTCGGCGAGGCGATCCAGGTCTCGATCGCCAACACCGGCGGCGCCGAGGACTACCCCCAGGGCACCCCGGTGTGCGTGCGAGTGCCGCCGGATGCGCTGCGCGTGCTGTCGGACACCGCGCCGCGTCCGCCCGCCGAGGAGCGCGAGCAGGCCGAGCCGCCCGCTGTGCCCACGGGCGCTGGTTCCTAGACTTCCTGGACGTGAGCGTCGCGGAGCTGCTGGAGGGTAAGCGCGTGTGCGTCTGCGCCGGCTCGGGCGGCGTGGGCAAGACGACCACGTCGGCTGCAATCGCGCTGGGGATGGCGGCTCGCGGCGCCAAGGTCGCCGTGGTGACGATCGATCCGGCTCGGAGGCTGGCCAACGCGCTCGGGTTGGAGGAGCTGCAGAACGAGCCCCGTCGCGTGGAGCCGAGCCGCCTCAGCGGCTCGAAGCTGAAGATCCGCGGCGAGCTGTGGGCGATGATGCTTGACCCCAAGCGCACGTTCGACGACCTGATCGAACGGATCGCGCCCGAGCCCGGGCGCGCCGAGGAGATCAAGGCAAACCGGATCTACCGCGAGCTGTCCACCGCCGTCTCGGGCTCCCAGGAGTTCACGGCGGTAGCCAAGCTGTACGACCTCGCTCAGCAGGGCGATTTCGATCTGCTCGTGCTCGACACGCCGCCGTCGCGCAACGCGCTTGACTTCTTCGACGCGCCCGGCCGGCTGACCTCGTTCCTCGAGGGCCCAGCGATAAAGGCGATCGTGCGGCCCACCGGCATCGGCGTCCGCGTCCTCGGGCGCGGCGCCAGCCCGCTGCTGTCGGCGATGCGACGGGTGACCGGCGTCGACCTGATCACCGACCTGACCACGTTCTTCGGTCTGCTCGGCGACATGACCAAGGACTTCAGTGCGCGGGCAGCGCAGGTTCAGGAGCTGCTGCACGCCGACAGCACCGCCTTTCTGCTGGTGACCTCGGCGCAGCGCGAGCGGATCGACGAGGCGATGTGGTTTCGCCAGACGCTCGAGGAGAGCCGGCTTCCGTTCGCGGGCGTGCTCGTCAACCGCGTCCACCATGACCTGCTCGGCGACGCGGAGCCCAACGGCGTCGAGACGGCGCTGGCCTCGAGGCTGGGGCCGGACCTCGCCGCGAAGGTCACGGCGAACTTCCTCGACTACCACCTGCTGGCCCGGCGCGACAGCGCCAACATCGCGCGCCTCGAGGCCGAGTTCGGCGACGGCCCGCTGCTGCTCGTCCCCCACTTCGACGACGACGTGCACGACATCGCCGGGCTGCTTCGGATCCACCGCTATCTGTTCGCGTCGCACGCCGAGCGGGCGCGGATGATCGAGAAGGTCGTCGCCTAACCGCTCAGGCTGCCTCGACCGTCACGTCGGTGCCGGTCCAGCTCGACCACGACAGCACCACCGGCTGCCACCGCTCGCGTGGCACCTCCTCGCCGTGGCGCAGCAGCCGCAGGCGGCCGGCGTGCAGCAGCTCCCAGACGGCCTGCTCGGCAGCTCCGAGCAGCTCGCTCGGCCGGCGCTGCGGCTCGCGCGCGGCGGCGACGGCGACGACCTGGGTCAGCGCGATCGGCGACCCGGCGCAGGCGGCGACGATCGCCTCCTTGAGCTCGTCGGCCGGCGCCTCCTGGGCGTGGCGCAGCTCGTCGAGCAGCCTTGCGGTGACGTCCTCGCCGCTCCTGGTGGCGTTGCTCCATCCTCGTCCCATCCCGATCTCGTCGGGGCGCAGCTCGGCGCCCTCGATGACCGTCAGCTTCGCCTTGTCAGACGTCCATCGCCGGTCCTGCAGGTCGATCGAGCCTGTGACCCACGGCCCCAGGATCCGGGCGTCGAGCTCCTCGCGGCTGAGGTTGAACGCTCGCGCCTGGTGGGGGAACTGTCGAAGCTCGACGTGGAACACCTGTCGTGGCCTCCGCAGCGGGGCTAATAGCCGCCGTTGTCGCGGAACGCCCGGCGGGCGGTGTCGATCGCCTCGAACGCGGCCACGCGGTTGTCCCACCCGATGACCTCCGAGCACCGGTCCGGATCGAGGTCCTTGTAGATCTCGAAGAAGTGGCCGATCTCCTTGCGGAGCTGTTCGTGGAGGTCGTCGATGTCGTTGAGCGTGTTCCAACCGGGGTCGTTCCACGGTACGCACACGACGTGGTCGTCGGGCCCCTTCTCGTCGGCCATCCTGAACAGCCCGATCACCTTGGTCTCGACCACGCAGCCGGGGAACGTGGGCTCCGACACGCACACCAGCACGTCGAGCGGGTCGCCGTCGGGGGCGATCGTCTCGGGCACATAGCCGTACTCCGTCGGGTACACGACCGACGCCGAGATGAACCGGTCGAGCTTGATCGCGCCGAGCTTGGGGTCGTACTCGTACTTGTTGCGGCCGCCTCTGGGAATCTCGACGACGCAGAGGAGCGAGTCTGGGTGCATCAGGCGGCCCGCGGAGCGGCTAGTTCATCTCGTTGCGCGAAACCGCGAGGCAGGCCTCGCAGTGCGGCCACGGCGGGTTCCACGGGTACCCGGCGACGTCCTTGCCGCAAAGCGCGGTGTCCGGGTCCTCGTCGGTGACCAGGTGGCAAAGCTCCTCGAACCCGTCGTCGCTGATCCGCGGAGCGTTGACGCAGTCCGGGTGGACGTTCGGCGCGATCGAGGGATTCGGTGCGCGCTTGGGCACGGGGCCAGCATACCCACGGGACCGCCTGGGAATCCATCGACCGCGGCTCCAGACACAGAGCGAGCGGGCTGTCGCCCGCTCGCTTCTGAGATCGCGCTCCCCCTTAACTACTTAGAGCACCAGGTCTTACATGTCGTCGCCTGGCGGCTGCGACATTCCCGGCCCCATGGACGAGACCGAGTAGGGAGCGGTCTTGACGTCAATCTAACGGCTCGGGCTCAGCCGTGGGTTAAGATCCGGTCCCGAAACGCCGTATCTATGCGACCGGGGCGCCCGCCGCCTCGGCCAGCAGCTCGTCGGCCACCGAGTGCAGATCGGCGTGCAGATGCCCGCAGATCACGTCGCGCAGCAGCGCTCGCAGGTGCTCGGCGAGCTCGTCGACGAGCGCGTCGACGCCCGCCTCGCGCCGGCGCCAGCCCCGCGACCACGGCCCGCTCCAGCGAGATCGCGTGCGCGGTGCGCTCGGCGAGATGGGCGCGCTCCTCGGGCTTGGCGCAGATCGCCGCCAGCCGCTGCGCCAACCGGCCGCTGGCCGGTCCCTCGGGCTCGAGCAGGGCACGCAGTGCCAACAGGTAATCGGTAAGCGACTCGAACGGCGCCAGCCGTTCGCACCCCATCTCAAACCGCGCCAGCGCCCAGGCGACCTCGCCGCTGGTGGGTGCCCGCCGGGCGATCAGGTTGCAGAACGCACGCAGCTCGTCCTCGTGCTCGGCGCTGATGAACGTCACGAACCGAGGCCTGCCGCTCGAGCCGAGCGCCACCGTCCGCCACGCGCCCGTGTCGGTGCGCGTCCATCCGATCGGGCCGAGCGCATAGCCACCGCGCTCGAACAGGCGCAGTGCCGTCAGGACCCGCCGGAACCGCCCGCGCGCAGCCGACACCGGCGAGCGCGCGGTGCGATCGTGGGCCACGGTCAGGACCGCCAGGACGTTGGGCTCCTCGCCGTTGCCCCAGACCGCCTCTGCGGGCGCGTCCGGCACCGCGTCGCCGCGCATCAGCGACAGCCCGTCGCCGAGCGCGAGCTCGTTGGTCGAGCTCTCGAGCGCGATCCCGAGCAGCGGCGCGATCACGGTCGCGACGCAACGGCCCTCGTATAGCGCGCGCTCGAGCTCGGCGTAGGCGGTTTCGAACCTCGCCGGGTCGAACCCGAACTCGCTGCGCTCGGCGAACACGCACGACAGGAACGCGCGCAGCGCGGCGTCGGCGCGCTCCCGCGCGTCACCCGGGATCCGGGCCTCGCCCCGCTGGCGCAGGTACGCATCGACGCCTTCCAGCGCGGCCAGTGCGCGGGCTGCTGGTGCGTACGTCGGCAGCGCGCCGAGCAGCCCCAGGCGCTCGCGGATGAACGCGCCGGTCAGCGGCCGGTAGCAATAAAGCGACGTACGCGCCCCCGGCTCCTCGACGACCTCGAACGGGATCTCGGCGCCGCTTGCCGTCTCGGCTGCGAGCTGCCCGGCCGCATCGGCTGCGAACGCCTCGAGCGTCGCGTGGAGCGAGGTGTTGTGCACGCCCGCCGATTCGTCCCGGCGAGTGCCGATCCTCTACGGCGAACGCGAACTTGCAGGTGCGTCAGATGCCGCGCTGAAGCGCGAGCACGAGCAGGATCACGGCAACAAGCCCTGCCACCACGACCACGACCAGGTTCGTCGCGAGCGCGACACGGACCGCGCTCGGCGACAGCCGCGGGCTCGGGGAGGGAGCAGGCTCCGGCTCGGCTGACGCCAGTTGCCGATCGGACTCTGACTGTGCGCCGACCGAGGTGGCGAGCACGTCGGTGACGAACCTGTTCAGGCTCATCTCCTCGCGCTGAGCAGCATGCGCGAGCTGTTCGTGTAGCTCGCTCGGCATGCGCACGAGGAACTTTCCGCTGTAGCCGGAGGTCTGCTTCTGCTTGCTCGGGTGGCCCGAACTGGTCTCCTGCTGCGCGTCCACTGCGGTCATTTTAGAGTCGGAAACGCGAGATATCACACGATTTGGCGTGGTATCACCGCTGCTGCGGCGACGGGTCGGCGGCTCCCCTCCCGCCAGCTCGGCGCGCAGCTTCGTGAGCGCGCCGTCGAGCAGCCTCGACACGTGCGCCTGAGAGATTCCGACGGTCCGAGCGATCTGGCGTTCGGTCAGATCCGCGTGGAAGCGCAGAAAGACGATCCTCCGTTCGCGCTCGTTCAGCCCTCGCATGCTCGCCGCCAGCAGCATCCTGTTGTCGCTGCCGTCCAGCGGCTCGGACGTTGCCGCCGCATCCCACGCCTCGTCTCCGGGCGCGACGGCGACCCGATCGCCGGCACGCTCGGCCGTGATGGCACGCTCGATCTCGGACTCCTCGATCTTCAGCGCCTCCGCGACCTCGGCGTTAGTGGGAAAACGCCCAAGCCTGGCGGCCAACTCAGCCTGCTGACGGCGTACGTTCCGGCTGGTCTTCTGGAGGTCTCGAGGGACCCTCACCGGCCGCGCACGATCGTCCAGATGCCGGCGGATCTCCCCTTCGATCGCGGGTGTCGCGAACGTCGCAAATGCGACCCCGCGGCTCGGATCGAACCGGTCCGAAGCCTTCACGAGCCCGACGGCCCCGACCTGAACGAGGTCGTCGAGCTCCTCACCACGGCCTGCGTAGCGGCGCGCGACCGCGCGTACGAGCTGCAGATGGCTGTCAATCAGATGCGCATTCGCGCCCATCTTGCCCACACCCCCGTAGAACCGATACCACCAACACATTAACCGGGATAGCACGCCAAAACTTGGATTTGTGAGGGATCACCACGCGACTTCCTGGCGATTAACCAGACAGGAAGTTGCTTATGGCTATTTCAAAATTGCCAAAGCTCCGGGGGCTCGTGGGCATGCTGGCGTCGATTGGAGCGCTCCTGATCGCGGCCGGTCCGGCGTCCGCGCTCGACTCGTCGGTAATCCCCACTGTCCAGAGCGCGGTGCCGGCGGGCGCCGCGGCTGCCATCCCACAGAGCCCGGCCGCGGCCGTGCCCGCCGCGGCCGCTGCCGCGGTCCCAAGCAGCGCTTCCGCCGCGGTCCCCGCCGCTGCCGACGGGAGCGCGATCGCGAGCCACGTCCTGACCGCGGTCCATGCACAGCCGAGCGCATCGGCGGCCTCAGGAGGCTCCGGCGCCGCGGCCGGTGCGCCCCAACCGGACCCGGTGCCCGTGACGGCAGCGCAGCCGGTGCCCACGAGCGGCCAGACGGTTGGCGCCCAACCCCAGGCTGCCCCGGCCCCGGCGCCGGGCGCCGCCGCGAACACGCCTGAGCCCGACAGGCCTGGCTCCACGAACGCACGCGCCGGACATAAGACTTCGACCTCAGGTTCGACGACCACTGGTCGGCACCAGCCTCCGCCGCCGGCGAGCGTGACAGCGCCCGCCGCGCCGCGTTCGAGCGCGCCGACACTTGTCCTCAGGCCCGAGGTCTCCCAGCCTGCGCTGCGCACCCCGAACACGAGAGCCGACGTGAAAAAGGGCGCCAGCGCGGATCGCCGATCGCGGTCGCCGAAACCGGCGACCGTGGACGTCTCGACCCCCGTGGGCGGGCTCGCGTCCGCTCCTGATGCCTCGCCGCCGGCCGGAGCCGGCGCCGGCGGCATCGGCATTGGGATGGGCGCGGGGACAGCCGCGTTCCTGGCCCTGGTGGCTCTGTGTCTGCTCGGGACGCTGAGGCCGGGGCTGCTCGGACTCGAGATCGGTCCGTGGAGATCGGCGGTCTATGCCCTGAGGCTGGAACGGCCTGGCTAGTTGAGCTGACGAGCCCAAGACAGGTTCGTCGTCCCTGCCCGAGTGCGGGCGGGGCGATCAGCTCAACTAAAGGAGAAAGCAGCATGAGATCTAAATTGATCGCTGCTGCAGTCAGCCTCGTCGCCCTGGCAGTGCCGGCGACGGCGATGGCTGGCGGCAACGCAGGGGCCGGAAGCATCGGCCAGGCTCAGATCAACCAGCAGCAGGCGTGGGTCGCGCAGCTGGCCGCCTCGACGGCCAAGGGCGCCCAGAACGCCACCAACACCAACGCTCCGACCAATGTCGCCGGCGGCGACGTGTCGGGCGGCGACAACAACGCCAACCAGACGGCCAAGAACGGCGCCGCAAGCGGCGCAGGCAACACGGCCGACACCCACCAGAGCAACCACCAGTCGCAGGATCCGAGCACGGGTGCGTCTCTGGGTTCCGGCGGCACTGGCCAGGCCCAGATCAACGGGCAGCAGGCGTGGACCGCGCAGCTGGCCGCTTCGAAGGCCAAGGGCGACCAGAACGCCACTAACGCCAACGCTCCGGTCAACGTCGCCGGCGGCGACGTGTCGGGCGGCGACAACAACGCCAACCAGACGGCCAAGAACGGCGCACGCAAGCGGCGCTGGCAACCAGGCCGAGACCAAGCAGAAGAACGATCAGACGCAGACAGCCGACGGCTCCGGCTGCCAGATCGGCTGCGGCGGCTCCGGCCAGGCGCAGGTGTCTGACCAGAAGTCGGCGACGCTGCAGGGCGCGGTGTCAGGCGCGAAGGCAGACCAGAACGCGGTCAACGCCAACGTCCCGGTCAACGTCGCCGGCGGCGACGTCTCGGGCGGCGACAACAACGCCAACCAGACGGCCAAGAACGGCGCACTAAGCGGCGCAGGCAACGACGCCAGCACCAAGCAGAGCAACACCCAGACGCAGACAGCCGGCGGCTCCGGCTGCCAGATCGGGTGTGGTGGCGCCGGCCAGGCCCAGCTGTCGACGCAGAACGCGCTGACGCTTCAGGCCGCGCTGTCGGACGCGAACGCAAAGCAGAACACGGTCAACGCCAACGTCCCGGTGAACATCGCGGGCGGTGACGTCACGGGCGGCGCCAACAGCGCCAACCAGACCGCCATCAACGGCGCTCTGAGCGGCGCAGGCAACGATGCCAGCACCAAGCAGAGCAACACCCAGACGCAGACAGCCGGCGGCTCCGGCTGTCTGCTCGGTTGCGGTGGAACGGGCCAAGCGCAGATCAACGATCAGCAGGCGCTGACGGCTCAGCTCGCGCTCTCGTCCGCCAATGCCAAGCAGAACGCCGTCAACGCCAACGTGCCGGTGAACATCGCCGGTTACAACATCTATGGCGGCGCCAACAACGCCAACCAGACCGCCGTCAACGGCGCTCTGAGCGGCGCAGGCAACTCGGCCGGCACCGGCCAACACGGAGGGCAGAACCAGGCGAGCAGCTGACGCACGGACGACGCCCCGGCCGGCCCCCGCACGCGGGGGCCGGGCCGGGGTCGCCCGCCTGATGCCGTAATCCGATGCGGACCTGACACATCTCAGACTGACGCTGATCCTCGTTGCCCTGGTGATGGCGCTTGCGATCGTCGCGGAGGCCCGCGCCGACGTGACGGCGGCGTCGCTCGCGGGCACGAGCGCCGTGACCACACGGTGACCGGGCACGAGCAGCGTCGACCACGAGCACGAGCTCGCCCAACGTTCCGGCCCGGGGTCGACGGAAGGCAGCACGCCGGTGGCGACGCGCTCCTCGGATCCGCCGCCGGTCGGATTCGGACTCCTGTGCCGGTCGCTGCAGGCCCCCGCCACTCCCCACGGGTCAGGCCACCAGCCTCGGACGGGTCCGGCACCCGGCTCCACCTCGGATTCTGTCACCGCCGGATCAGGTTCCTGTCCCTCCGGCGAGCGGCGATCAACCGATGACGACCGAGGCTCCGTCGACCGACACCAACCAGATCATCGTGCAGGTTCAGGTCTCAGGATGTCTGACCGCACTGCCAGGGAACGAGCCAGACACAGGCCGCCCAGCAGCAGAACGTGACCGTGCAGAGCGTGGCCCGCCCGCGACGCCGCCGGACCGCCGACCGGTCAGGCGACGACAGTCCCTCAGCCGCAGGGCTCGGCGCATGTGACGCAGATTCAGGTCGGGTGCGTCCACGATTGCTCTGGTACCGGCGTCGATACCACGGCGTTCCGCCGATCAGCCCGGGAACGCTCTCCCAACTCCTGGCGGCGCTGGGATCACAGGGGCCGTGCGGACCAGCCGCCGGTCGTGCCCGGCGCTGACAGCGGCGTTCGACAGACGTCGCAGCAGACGCAGCAGGGCGGATCCGACGGCATCAGTCGCAGGCGGCGTCCCAGTGGAGCGGCGACGGTTCAGGGCCTGGTCTCCCAGGCAGTGGACCAAACGGTCCAGGTCGTGAACCAGACGACCCAGACGATCGTCCAGGTGCAGATCGGGTGCCTCTTCCACTGCACAGACACGCACCAGACGCAGCAGGCTTCGCAGTCGAACACGGCGGTGCAGGTCGTCGGCCAGGGTGTGGCGCGGCGACGGCGCCGGTGACGACCGTCGTCGCACGTCGTCAACCAGTTCGTCTGGCAGCTTCAGATCGGCTGCCTGGCTTGGTGCTCGAACACGACGCAGGAGCAATCGGCCTCGCAGAGCAACGAGTGGTCGTGACGACCCCGCCGCAGGCTTCCGACCCTCCGCCGACGACGCCGCCAGGAGACCCCGACCCTGTGGTTGGTACCGGTGATCCTGGTCCCGCTGCTGAGCCCACCGATCCCAGTCCCGCTGCTGGGCCCACCGATCCGGGTCAGATACCCACCGATCTCGGGCCGCTCCCGGCGAGTCCGGCGGTCGTCCCGCCGAAGCCCTCGCTCGCAGTTGCGGTCGCTGCGCCGCCGGCATCCGCTGGGACCGCACCGTCGGGCGGCCCCGGGGCTCAGTGGGCGCCGACGGCGGGCATCGGCGAGCGTCGGTCGGCGGCGCGCACCCCGATTGGCTCAGCGCCGCACGGCGCGCCCTGCGGTCGCCACAACGATCGTGCCGGTCGCAGGCCTCGCGACCTTGTCGACACGGACCCACCGCGAACACCGATCGCCGGAGCGGATGTCGTCCGGCGCGTGGCAGGTCGAACGTCTCGCGGCGACGCCGGCGACGATCTCGTCTCCCGGCCACACGCCGGCGCACGGCGAGAGCACGCGACCGAAGTCGTCCTCGCCGGCGTTCGTGGCGCTCGCGCTCGGACTGCTGCTGTTCACAACTATTCGTCTGCGAACGCGTTGAATCGCAACGCGAACACGGATAACCTCGTCATTAATCGACACAAGTTTGGCCACCCACGGGTCGTTTGTCGGTTGGGGCAAAGTGGGGGACGCAACCGTATGGGGCATCGGGGAAGGTTTGTTTTGCAACCTCGCAGATTCAGCGAGATCTTCGTCACAAGCGTCGCGCTCGTGACGATCGCGCTGACTGCGGGTTGCGGCCGCCGCGACGCCCGACCGTGCGCCATCACAAGGCGCCGGAACCGTCGGCACCTCACCTGCGCCCGATCCCGAGCCCCAGCCGGTTCGGCTGTCGCCTACCCACAGGTCAGCCCCACCGGTCACGGTCACGCCCGTCTCGACTGCGCCCACCACGACGAGCAGTCACTCCACATCGACTACGTCGAGCCGCGGTCGATCGGTCGAACGCGCAGCGAGCACGCCGGTCGTGCGCTCGACCGCAGGCCTCGTCGAGCCTGCGCAATCGGACCGGCGAGCTTCCGTGCCGGCGCGTAAGCACCATCCGCCGGCAGCCGACCGCCCCACCGCACGACCGGTCCGGTCTCCGTGGATCTCGGCCTTGCCGCGCATCCGCCTTGCCGACCCTCGTCGCCTCGGGGCGCGAACCCGCACCGAATGGTGTCCTGCTGCTGCTCAGCTCCATATCGCTGGGGCTGCTCGTGGTCGCGAGCCTGACGCTGCTGCGGCGGGTGAAGCGAGCTGAACGGCGGGTGGTGGGCATGAGGCGATGGCTGTCGTTGGCCATCGTGGTCGCCGCATTTGGCGGCGGCCTCGTTGGTGCGTCCGCAGCGTCGGCAGATGACATCACCGCGACGTGCTCTTCCAGCGGCGCAACCGCACCATGCTCCGATTGGTTTACGAGCGGCGTGTCCCTCGTCTGGCAGGCGTCCCCAGCACCCATGAGCGCGTCCTGCTCGCTCGGCATCGTCTACCCGTTCGCCCTTAGCGACACCGTCACACAGGTTGGGTGCACCGCGAATTGGGCCGGGGAAAGCATCACCCGCACGTACACGCTTCACATAGAGGCCTCCACCCCGACCGTCGGCGGCGCTCTGACTCGTCCTCCTGACGCAAACGGCTGGTACAACCATCCGGTCACCGCCTCCTTCAGCGGCAGCTCCTTCTCCGGGATCGCCTCGTGCACGGCGCCCGTCACGTACGCCGGACCCGACTCCGCATCGGCGAGCCTGAGTGGGAGTTGCATGGACAACGCCGGCAAGTCCGTCTCCGCGAACACCCCGTTCGCGTACGACGCAACCCCGCCGGCCGTCAGCGCCCTTCCCTCGCGCAGCCCGGATCACAACGGCTGGTACAACCACCCCGTGACGTTCGCCTTCGGGGGGACGGATGCAACGTCCGGCATTGCGGGTTGCTCGACCGTGACCTACTCCGGACCCGCCAGCGGCTCCGCGACTGTCACCGGCACCTGCAGCGACCGAGCGGGCAACGTCTCACAGAAGATGGTGCCGCTTCGCTACGACGCGGCCGGCCCTTCGATCTCGGTTTCTGCCGACGCCGCCGACAGCAGCGCCTCGCTGCGGTGGCACGTCGGCGACGTCGCGCCGATGGCGTCACTCGATGTGACGCGCAGCCCTGGGCTGAGCGGCTCGAAAAAGAGCGTCGTGTATCAGGGCGACTCGAGCGGATTCAGCGACCGCCGAGTTCGCAACGGCGTTCGTTACGAGTACACGATCATCGCCCGCGACCAGGCGGGCAACACGTCAACCAAGACGATCGGGGTGACACCGAACCCACGGCTGCTGGCGCCGCTGGCGAACGCGCACATCTCGAGGCCGCCGCTGCTGAGCTGGACTCCGGTCCGCGGCGCGAGCTACTACAACGTCCAGCTGTATCGCTCCGGCAAGGTGCTGAGCGCCTGGCCGACGCACGCAACCTTCCACCTGCGCGGCACCTGGAGGTTCGAGGGTCACCGCTACCGCCTCAAACCGGGCCGCTACACGTGGTACGTGTGGCCGGGATTCGGCAAGCGCTCAGCGGCGCGCTACGGCCGGGAGATCGGCCAGGGCACGTTCTTCGTGATGCCCAGCTCCTAGCGGCGGCGCTTACGTCGACCGCTCGATGTCGGACAGGTGATCGACGTTGCCGACGTCGTCGCTGTCGCTGCTGGCACTGCCCGCAAACCACGCGTCGAGGATCTCCAAGAGCTCCGCCTGCGAGGTTGTGCGAAGGCTCAGTGCGAGCACGTTCGCGTCGTTCCAGCGCCGCGCGCCGTCCGCGGTGGGAGCGTCTACGCACAGTGCCGCGCGGATCCCGGCGACCTTATTGGCGGCGATCGACGCGCCCGTGCCCGTCCAGCAAGCAACGATCGCCTGGTCGGCGCGACCGTCGGCGACGTCGCGCGCAGCCGCCTCGCTCGCCCACGCCCAGTCCGGGCGCTCGCTCTCGGCGTATGCGCCGTGGAGGACCGGCTCGTGGCCACGGCGGCGCAGCTCGTCGGGCAGCGCCTCGGCGATGCCGGTCAGCTCATCCGCGGCAAGCGCGATTCGCACCGCTGGCGGAGGTCAGACGCCGGCGGCGGTGAGCGGCTCGCGAACGTCAGCCGGCTCGCCGTAAGGGCATCGTCGTCGTCGCAGCCGGCGCCCAGCAGCCACTGCAGGCCGTACGCGCGCATGTCCTCGATCAGCGGCACGAGCGCCATGCCCTTCTCGGTCAGGGCATACTCGACTCGCGGCGGGACCTCGGGGAACGTCTGGCGCACGACGATGCCTTCCTCTTCGAGCGCGCGCAGGCGCAACGACAGCGTGCGCGGGCTGATTCCCTGCAGCGACCGCTCGAGCTCGCAGAACCGCGAGCGGCCCTCGGCGAGGTCACGGATCACCAGCAGGGTCCACTTGCCGCACACGACCTCGGCGGTCGCGCAGACGGGACATGTGTCTTGTGACGCCATCAGAAAGTCCAGTCTAGCGCAATGCTTTACGAACTGAAGCAAAGCGATGCCCAGCTATGGGCGGGCCCGTTGCTATGCCGCGAACGGCGGCGGCGTCGAGGTGGCCGGCCGGCCCGGTCCGCCCGCAGGGGACGTGTGCTCTCGTTGCGGCGGCTGTTCTGCGGCGTCACCGTCGCCATCGTGCGAGCCACCGCCGGCGGGGACCTCCACCGGACGCAGCGACGACTTCTCGGAGACGATGTCGTCCATCGACGTTGCGGTCCGGCCGTCGCCGGCGACCAGCAGCTTGAAGTCGTGCGGGCTGGTGGACACGCGCAGGGCGTCCTCGAGCGAGACGCGGCCCGCCTGGTAGTGGCGCAGCAGCGCCTGGTCGAACGTCTGCATCCCGTAGAACTCACCCTCCGCGATCACTTCGCGCAGACGGCCGGTCTGGTCGGGGTCGGTGATCATGTCGCGGGCGCGGCCGGTCATCCGCAGGATCTCGCAGACGGCCACGCGGCTGTCGCCGTCGGGGGTCGGGACGAGTCGCTGGGAGACGACGCCCTTGAGCGTGCCGGCGAGCATCGCACGGGCCTGGTTCTGCTCGTGCGGCTGGAAGAAGTCGATGATGCGGTTGACGCTCTCGGGAGCGTCGAGCGTGTGGACGGTGGAGAGCACGAGGTGGCCGGTCTCGGCGGCCGACAGGGCCGTCCGGACGGTCTCCTCGTCTCGCATCTCACCGATCAGGATCACATCGGGGTCCTGGCGCAGCACGCGGCGCATGGCCCGGCTGAAGGACGCGGTGTCCATCCCGATCTCGCGCTGGTTGACGATCGACTTCTTGTCAGGGTGCAGATACTCGATCGGGTCCTCGATCGTGACGATGTGGCGAGACTTGGTCTCGTTGATGCGGTTGATGATCGCGGCGAGCGTCGTGGACTTACCGGAACCGGTCGTGCCGGTCAGCAGGATCAGCCCGCGCTCCTCGTCGGCGATGTCCCCGATCACGTTGGGCAGCCCTAGCTCCTCGATCGTCCGAACCACCGGCGCGATCACACGCGCGGCGATCGACACCGAGCCGCGCTGGCGGAAGGCGTTGATTCGAAAGCGCGCCAGGCCCGGCACCGCGAACGCGAAGTCGACCTCGTTCTCGCGGTCGAACTCGACCATCCGGTCGTGGTGGTCGGCCAGCATCTCCTGCAGGACACGCTCGGTGTCCTCCGGCTTCATCGGGTCGTAGTACTCCAGCGGAACGAGCTGACCGTGGATTCGCGCGAGCGGACGCGAGGGCACCTTCAGGTGAAGGTCCGAGCCGTCGCGCTTGACGACGTAGGTGAGCGCCTCTTCGAGATCGAACATCTCCCTGAAGATCGGCGCGTCGGGGCCGGCGCTTGAGCAAACATGGACACTGGTCCACAGGCTTCTGGACAGGGGCCAGCGACCGCCGGCGAACGTCTCACCGGCGGCCGTCGACCGAAATGCTTGCTAGGCCACGTCCCGAAGCTTCTGCGCCTCTGCGAGCGACTGAAGCTTCTTCAGCGACTGGTTCTCGATCTGGCGGATCCGCTCGCGCGTCACGTTGAACGTGCGACCCACCTCGTCGAGCGTGCGAGGGTGCTCGCCGCCGAGGCCGTAACGCAGTTCGAGCACGCGGCGCTCGCGGTAGCTGAGGTTCTCGAGCGCTTCCCGGAGTGCCTCTTTGGTGAGGATCTCCGCGGCCCGCTCGTACGGGGACTCGGCCCGCTCGTCGGCGATGAACTGCCCGAACTCGGACTCTTCCTCGTCGCCGACCGGCTTCTCGAGCGAGACAGGAGCCTGCGCCGAGCGCTTGATCGACTCGACCTCCTCGGGCTCGATCCCGGTCACCTCGGCGATCTCCTCGGCCGTCGGCTCGCGCCCGAGCTCGGTGACGAGCTTGCGCTCGGCACGGCCGATCTTGTTGAGCTTCTCGACCACGTGCACCGGGATCCGGATCGTTCTGGCCTTGTCTGCCAGGGCGCGAGCAATCGCTTGCCGGATCCACCAGGTTGCGTACGTGGAGAACTTGAAGCCCTTGCGGTAGTCAAACTTCTCTGCCGCGCGGACCAGGCCGAGCGTTCCCTCCTGGATCAGGTCCAGGAACGGAAGGCCTTGGTTGCGGTAGTTCTTGGCGATCGAGACGACCAGTCGTAGGTTCGACTCGACCATCTTCTGCTTGGCGTCGAGGTCGCCACGCTCGATCCGCTTGGCGAGATCGACCTCTTCCTGTGCGGTCAGCAGTCGCACCTTGCCGATGTCCTTCAAGAACAACTGAAGGGAATCGGTCGTCATGTCCGGCTTGAGATCGAGCGCGGTCTTCGCCTTGCGCCGTCCGCGGCGGTCGGGCGCACGCTCCATCTCGGTCGCGGCAATCGCGGGATCGACTTCCTCGACGAGCTCGATCTCGGCCCGCTCGAGGAAGCCGTGTAGCTCCTCTACGTCAGCCTCGTCGAGATCCAGTTCGGAAACCGCGGTGGCGATGTCGGCATAAGTCAGGACGCCGAGCTGCTGTCCACGAGTAACGAGCCCCTTGATCTCTTCAAGTTCCTGCAAGTCCGCTACTGACATCTCATTCCGTTTCCGTCGTATGTACCGGTAGCTGGACACTTCCCGATACGGAGGACTACAAAGCGAGCGTAGCCGCTGAGGGCGCACGCCCGCTACTCAACCATCTACCTTGAGTATAGGCGCTATATTTTTTGAAGTCAATCGGCCTCGGGGCAGCCTGCGGTGTATGCGCAGGGCCATTTTCCGGCCAACGCCGAGCTGACGGCGTTCAGTAGTAGTACTACTACGTCGGACCGGGCTTCCAGTTTCAGATCCTGCCCACTTTTCGCTCAACATCTCCGAAATCTCGCAATGACCGACCAAAACTCGTCCTCATCGGACGTCCTCTCAGCGCTTCCGCACCGCCGGCCGCACCGTCGCAGCGATAAGCGGGCCGCCCGGCCGGCCAAGACCGAGGCAGCTACCGCGGCTCCGCGCGCAAAGAAGGAAGCCCCGCGAGCGAAGGAAACTCCGCGGGCTAAGCAGGAAGCGCCGCGAGCGAAGGCGACCTCGACCAGACCGGCCACCAAGCCCACGCCGGCGACCCGCCCCGCGCTCAAGCGGCTGCGCCAGCCGGCCCAGCCGGCCGGAGCACCCCCATCTCCACGCTCGCGCGTCTCGGTCCCCAACACCGGCGCCGACGTCCTCGGCACCGCCGTCCACGCCGCGGCTGAGCTCGCCGAGATCGGCCTCACGGCCGGCGCCCGCGCCCTGCGCAACGCCGTCGCCCGCCTGCCCAAGCCCTGAGCGGCCGACCCGCTCGGGTGTGATCGAGCGGAGTTTTGGGCAGAAGGAGCGGAGTTTTGTATAGTTCCGCGCCGTTCACGCCGAGCGCTCGTCCGTCAGCGGACGAGCGGCGGGGGAACCACTTGCGGATCGAAGTGATCCGCAGGGGCGAATCGGGCCCGTAAAGGCCCGTAGCGCCGCAAGCGCGAGCCCGTCAGCTCACCCCGTAGGCGAACACGAATGAAAGGACCGGCTGATCGCGTTTCGTCGCGTCAACGTCTACGTCGTCTCGGCTCTGAGCGCGAGCATCGCCGCGCTCGCTCTGCCGACCCTTGGCCTCGCCTCCCCCGGCGCAGGACCGTCGGGCGGCGCCGGGATGGCTCAAACCGGCACAACCGCGCCCCCGACGCAGTCGGGCGACCGGACCGTCAGCGCCACCGGCTCGGGCATCACGATCGTCTCGCACGCTTCGGGGTTCCTGCGAAACCAGGTGAGCTTCACCGGCTCGGTCGCGGCGGGTGACGCCGGCCAGGTCGTCGAGATCGAGCGTCGCGGCCATGAGACCAACTGGACCTGGGCGGCCACCGCACACTCGACGATCGCGTCTGACGGCTCCTTCTCGATCGTATGGCGGGCCAATCACATCGGCCGTTTCGCGTTCAGGGCGATCCTCCAGAGCGCGTCGGGCCTGCGGGCGGCCGGCGCGTCGCCGACCGTCACGGTCACCGTGTACCGCTCGGCGACGGCAACCCTGTACGGCCCTGGCTTCTACGGCAAGCGCACGGCCTGCGGCGTCAAGCTGACCCGCAGCACGATCGGACTCGCAAACCGCACGCTGCGCTGCGGCGAGCACGTCTCGGTCTACTTCCAGGGCCGCACGCTGTCGGTTCCCGTGATCGATCGCGGCCCTTATGCCAACGGGGCCGACTTCGATCTGACGATGGCAACCGGTCGCGCGCTAGGCATCGGCGGCACCGAGCAGATCGGAGCCGTCTCGCTACCGCAGGCGCCCGCGTCGCTCGGCTGAGCGCCGCCGGACCGCCTCACGGCCGCGTCGTCGGCGGGCTCTAGCTGGCCTCGGGCCTACCGCCCAACGGCGGTTCAGCCCGCGGTCCGCCCCGGTGTACGCCAACGCCCTCGGCCGCCGCGGCGAGCATCGACTGCTCGGCGCTGTCGATCAGCTCCTCGCTGTCTGAGCCGTCCTCGCCGAGCACGGCCACGCCGATGCTCACGGTCAACGGCGCCCCGCGCCAGGCCTGCGCCATTCGGACCGAGCCCGCCGTGCGCGCGGCCAGCGCCTGCGCGCCCGCCCTGCTCGTATCCCGCGCGATGATCCACGCCCGGGCATCTGACTCGCAGGCCAGGATGTCCTGGCGGCGCATCACGCCGCGCACGGTCTGGGCGAACCGGCCGAACGTCGCGGCGGCCTCGGTCGGCGGCTCAACCGCCAGCAGCCGCTCGGCCTCTTCGAGCTCGAGCAACAGCAGCGACAGCGGCGAACCCGAGCGCTGTGCCCGGGTCAGCTCGCGGTCGAGCACGCCGATCCATACCTGTCCGTCGCCGGCCAGCGTCTCCGGCTCCGGCTCCGGCTCCGGCGGCTCCGGACGCCTCGCGATGGGCTCCGGCGCGCCCGGATCAGCAGCCCTGGGCGGTTGCGGCGGATTGGGCAGCGGGCGTAGATGCGTCCCCGGTTGGCTCGCCGGCGCGCTGGACGTCGCACCGCGCAGCACCGCGGACCGCACCTGCCCGATGATCCTCGACAGCCGCTCGGAGATCTCGGCCAGCAGGTCAGGATCGTCGTCGCGGAGCTCTGAGCGAATCGCGCTCCAGATCACGGCCTCTAGCGTGTCGACGGCGCCGATGCTCGCCTCGGGGGTTGTCGCCCCCGCAAGCTGCCCCGTGCGCGCCACCAGCAATTCGAGCTGTCCGTCGGGCTCGATCCGGCGCAGGTCGGCGTCGTTGGCGAGCGCGCGGACGACTGCCTCGCAGACGCGCGGTCCGTCGCGCGGCAGGTCCGCGGCTAGGATCCCTGGCGCATCGTCGAGCGAAGCGTGCTCGAGCAACGCGAGCAGCCAGCCCTTAGTGAGCTCGTCCAAACGAGCCAGTAATTGGTTAATTGGCGCATCGGCTACTGCACGTGCCGGCCGCCGCCGTGGTGGGCCTGCCTGCATCGGGATCCTTTTATCACGCGAGACCTACTGAAACCTCCTAAATACGCACCAATGAGTATCGGGAGGACAATGGTGTTATGTCAGGCGCACCGGTCGTGATATGTCCGCACCGCTGATCACGATCGAGCGGGCGCGGGACCTCGTCCTGGCGCACACCCACCCCCTCGGCCACGAGCACGTCGACATCCAGGACGCCCTGGGCCGCGTGCTTGCTGAGGATGTGCGCGCGGTCGGTGACGTGCCGCCGTTCGCGTGCTCGGCGATGGACGGGTTCGCGCTCAAGGACGGCCCGTCCGGGCGCACCCTGCAGGTGGTCGGCGAGTCGCGCGCCGGGACGCCCTCCGACCAGACGCTGGACGACGGCGAGGCGATCCGAATTTCAACCGGTGCGGCGGTGCCCGAGGGCGCAACCGCCGTGATCCGCCAGGAGGACACCGACACCGACACCGACGGCCGGACCGTCACGATCAACGAGGCCGTGGTGCCGGGTGAGAACGTGCGCAACGCCGGCGAGGACATGCAGGCCGGCACCGAGGTGCTGTCCGCCGGAGTGGTCCTGCACGCCGCCGAGCTCGGCGCCGCCGTCGCCGCCGGCCTGGGCGAGCTGTCGGTGTCGCGCCGCCCGACGGTCCAGGTGCTGAGCACGGGAGATGAACTCCGCGCACCGGGCGAGCCGCTGGGCCCCGGGGAGATCCACAACTCCAACGCCCCGATGCTGGTCGCGCTCAGCACCGGCTGCGGGGCCACACCCCTGCCGCCCCAGCGCCTGCGCGACGACCGCGCCGCCACCGAGCAGGCGCTCGGCCAAGCGCTCGAGCAAGCGGATGTGACGATTGTCTCGGGCGGCGTGTCGGTCGGCCCCCACGACCACGTCAAGCCGGCGCTGGCCGCGCTCGGCGTCAACGAGGTGTTCTGGGGGGTGTCGCTGCAGCCCGGCAAGCCCACCTGGTTCGGCACCGCCGGCGACAAGCTCGTGTTCGGGCTGCCGGGCAACCCGGTGTCGGCGTTCGTGACGTTCTCGCTGTTCGCCCGCCCCGCGCTGTTTGCGCTGCAGAGCTCCACCGAACCTCACCTGCTCGACAGCGAGGCCGTGCTCGCGACCGCAGTGCGGCGCAACCCCAGCCGTGAGATGGCGATCCGCGTCCGCTTGGAGCGCCTGGACGGCAGCACCGTCGCGCTCCCGAACGGCCCACAGGCGTCGCACATCGTCACCTCGCTGCTCGGCGCCGACGCCCTGGCGCTGATCCCCGCAGGCGACGGCGACGCGCCCGCCGGCACCCGCGTGCGCCTCCAGCCGCTCGCGCGCTGAGCCGCCGCCGCGTGCAGATCGCACGTCAGACCGCTTTCTTTGCGCACAAACAGCGTTGGACCGACGAGAAACTGGGCACAATTGAGCCGTGAGCGAACTAGCCGTCCTGCTCGCGGCCTTCGCGGCGCTGATCGTGGCCCGCCAGCGGCGCCACCGCCGGCTCCCGGCCCGCGCGGTGATCGTCTCCCCGCGCAAGTCGACCACGATCTCGGCCGACGGCGCGGTGCGCTCGGTCCAGTCGGCGGAGATCACGATGGCCAAGGAAGAGCTCGACCGGTTGTGGACGCCCACCAACCTCGAGAACCTCGCCCGCACCTACTGGCGCTTCCTCACCCGCGTGACGCTCGGCCTGATCCGCGTGATCTACGGCAGCAACGAGCGCACGGTCGTGTTCCTGACCCGGCCGTTCACGCTGCTGCGCTTCAACGCGCCCGAATACGTGCTCGAGCCCGACCACGGCAATGTCCGCTGGCAGATCCGCGGCGGCCTGCTCGTCGCGCGCCGAGGACGCCGGCGCGGCTGCGGCTACCTGTCGCTCGACGTGCGCCGCTCGCCGGAGGCGACCCCGGACGGGCAGGCCAAGCTCCGCATCGAGGTCGAGGTCGCCAACTTCTACCCGTCGATCGCGGCCGGCTTCAGCACCCCGGTGTACGAAATGACGCAGTCTGCGCTCCACGTGCTGGTCACCCACGCCTTCCTGCGCTCGCTCGCCAAGCTCAACCTCGCGACCTCGAAGATCGGACGACTCTCGAGGATCGTGCCCGCCAGGTTCAGGCCTTCGCAGCCGGCCGGCAACGGGACCCCCGACCGCGAGACGGTCCCCTCGAATCAGCCGTAGCGGACGCCGGTCAGCTCGCGCAGCTTGCCGCGGTCGTGGCGCGCAGACACGCGGCGCACCGTCCCCGAGCGTGACCGCATCACCAGCGACTCGGTCGTCGCGCCGCGGTCGCCCTGATAGCGCACGCCCTGCAGCACGTCGCCGTCGGTGACGCCCGTGGCCGAGAAGAACACGTCCTCCCCACGCACGAGGTCGTCGCAGTTCAAGATCTTCGAGAGGTCATAGCCCGCCTCGACAGCCGCCGTGCGCTCGTCGTCGTTGCGCGGCCACAGCCGCCCCAGCAACTGGCCGCCGATGCACTTGATCGCGGCCGCCGAGATCACGCCCTCGGGCGTCCCGCCGATCCCCCACAGCAAATCCACCGGCGAGTTCTCGCTGACCGCCAGCAGCGCCGCCGACACGTCGCCGTCGAGGATCAGCCGCACGCGCGCGCCCGCCTCGCGAACCTGGTCCATGGCCTCGTGATGGCGCTCGCGGTCGAGCATCACGACCATCACGTCGCGGATGTCGATCCCCTTGCGCTCGGCCACCAGCCCCAGCGTCTCGGGCAGCGGCCGGTCCAGATCGAGCAGGTCGGCGACCTCGGGGCCTCCCGCGATCTTCTCCATGTACACGCACGGGCCCGGGTCGAACATCGTCCCGCGCTCGGACAGCGCGATCACCGCCAGGGCACTGGGCATCCCAAGCGCAGTCAAGCGAGTGCCCTCGAGCGGATCGACCGCAACGTCGACCTGGGGCGGAGTGCCGTCGCCGATCTGCTCGCCGTTGAACAGCATCGGGGCCTCGTCCTTCTCCCCCTCGCCAATCACGACGATCCCGTCCATCGACACGGAGTCGAGCACGTGGCGCATGGCGTCGACGGCGGCCTGGTCGGCGCCCTCCTTGTCGCCGCGCCCGACCATCCGCGCGGCGGCCAGCGCCGCGGCCTCGGTGACGCGCACCAGTTCGAGGGCAAGGTTTCGGTCCGGCCGGCCGGGAACCTGGACGCTCATCGGCTCACAATACCCCGGGTGGCTTGCGGCGGCCCGCGCTCTCCTGCGAGCGCCACACCGAGCCCACGAGGATCAACAGCCCGGCGAACAGGCCGATCCACCAGCCGATCGCGATGCCGATCTCCCCGGGCGGCGACCCCGGCCTGTCGAGCACCCCGCGGAAGATCGTCAGCGTCAGCGCCACCAGCGCGATCACGGCCGTCAGTTCTCCGCGCGGCCACGACAGCGCGTGCCCGCGGAGGATGATGTAGGCCAGGATCAGCGGCGCCACCGCGGCGAGCAGCAGCACGTAGCGCGCGATCGACAGGGCATCCCAGCCGCTGCACCTGCTGTTGGGGCCCTTGCAGCTGTTGAGCAGCGCGTGCTCGTTACCGAGCGTGTACCACGCCAGAAACAGCGAGATCCCGAGCAGGATGCCTCCCGCGATCGCGATCAGCTCCCCCCTGTTGAGCGCCTTGAACTGCATCCGGCTCGCAGCCTAACGACTGCACCCGGCCCCAGGCACCGGTTGGTAGGTTCGGGCAATGGAAGGCACTCCCCGAGGACCGGACCTCGAGCTCCAGCAGCTGCTGCCCGAGCACCGGACGGTCAGCGTCGGCGACCTGCTGGGCGCGCTCGACCCCGCCGAGCACGCGGGCCGCGACCGCCCGCACACGCTCGTCAACTTCGTCGCCACCGTCGACGGGCGGACCTCGTTCCTCGGACGCTCCGGGCCGATCGGCGACGAAGGCGACCGGCAGATGTTCCACGGGCTGCGCGAACGGGTCGACGCCGTGATGGCCGGCACCGCGACGATGCGCACGGAGCGCTACGGGCGGATCGTCCGCGACCCCGAGCGCCGCCGTCGCCGGACAGAGCGCGGGCTGGCGCCAGAGCCGCTGGCCGTGATCGTCACGCGCAGCGGCGACGTCCCCTTCGAGATCCCGTTGTTCGCCGAGCCCGACGCCCGGGTAGTGATCTTCAGTCCGACCGACGTCGACACCTCGAGTTGCTCCGCGCAGGTCGAGGTCATCCGGCTCGATCCGGGGCAGTTGACGATGACCACCGCATGGCGACGACTGACATCCGACTTCGGCGTACGCATGCTGCTCTGCGAGGGCGGCCCCACCGTGTTCGGCGCGCTCCTGCACGAGGACCTCGCCGACGAGCTGTTCCTGACGCTCTCCCCGAGACTCGCCGGCGGCGGCTCGGAGGCCGGGATCACCCACGGACCGGCCCTGCCCGAGCTTCTGCAGCTCACGCTCCAATGGGCGCTCGAGCGCGAGGGCTCGATGTTCCTGAGGTATGCGGTCAGTAGATGACCCTGTTCTCACCAGCTTCACAGAGCCGAGATGCCCGGGATGAAACAATGGCTCCGATGAGTTTCCCGAGCACAGCGGAGACGACTTCGACCGCCGCGGAGGTTGCAGACGCCCTCCGAGAAGCACGCGACCGGACCCTCGGGCTCGTCTCGTCGGTGACCGACGACGATCTCGAGCGCGTCCACTCGACCTTGATGAGCCCGCTCGTGTGGGATCTGGGGCACATCGCGGCGTTCGAGGATCTGTGGCTGGTGCACCGCTTCGGCGGGCGGCCCCTGCTCCGCGAGGACCTCGCCGAGATCTACGACGCGTTCGAGACACCCCGCGCCAAGCGCGGCGACCTGGAGTTCCTGCGCCCCGACGCCGCGCGCGACTACCTCGCCGAGGTTCGCGACGCGATGCTCGACGTGCTCGACGAACAGGGCGTCGGCGACGGACTCGTCCACGAGATGGTGCTCCGCCACGAGCAGCAGCACAACGAGACGATGCTGCAGACGCTCCAGCTGGCCCGCCTTTCCGGGTACGAGCTGCCCGATCGCCGGCCCGCTCCCCACGCGCCGATCTCCGCACTGACCGGGCTCGAGCTGATCGAGGTCCCGGCCGGGACGATCACCATCGGCGCACCCGGGCGCGGCTTTGCCTACGACAACGAACGCCCGCGCCACCGCACCGACGTCCGCGGCTACCTGATCGGCCAGTCCCCGATCACCAACGCCACCTACCTCACGTTCGTCGAGGGCGGAGGCTACGAGCGCCGCGAATGGTGGTCGCACGAGGGCTGGGCGTGGAAGGAGGAGTACGACATCACGAGACCTGCGTCGTGGACGGCGGACCTCAGCGCCGAGTGGCGTCTGGGATCGTGCGAGCCTCTCGCGCCGGACCGGCCCGTCGTCCACATCTCCTGGTTCGAGGCCGACGCCTTCGCCCGTGCGCACGGCGTCCGGCTCCCCACCGAGGCCGAGTGGGAGAAGGCGGCGACCTGGGACCAGGAGCAAGGTCGGGCCCTCCCCTACCCGTGGGGCGACGAGCCGCCCGTGCCGGGCGTGCACGCGAACGTCGACCAGCTCGGCGCCGGCCCACATCCCGCCGGCGCCCATCCCGAGGGCCGCTCCCCTTACGGCTGCGTGGGGATGATCGGCGACGTCTGGGAGTGGACGTCGAGCGACTTCGGCGGCTACCCGGGCTTTGCCGCCTATCCCTACAAGGAGTATTCGGAAGTCTTCTTCGGCAGCGACTACAAGGTCCTGCGCGGCGGCTCGTGGGCGACCCGAGCGCGCGTCATCACACCGACCTTCCGTAACTGGGATTTCCCCCAGCGCCGCCAGATCTTCGCCGGCCTGCGAATCGCGAGGGACCTATGAGAGCACTGCTGGACACCGACGAGATCCGGATCGAATCGTGGCTGTCGGAGGTCGAGGACCGAAGCCTCGCCAACGACGTCCTCGACGGCCTCACCAAGCCGTTCAAGGAGATCCCGCCCAAGCACTTCTACGACACCCGCGGCTCGGAGCTGTTCGATCGCATCTGCTCGCTGCCCGAGTACTACCCGACCCGCACCGAGCTGTCGATCCTCGCCGAGCGCGCCCAGGAGATCGTCGACGAGACCGGCGCGACCGAGCTCGTCGAGCTGGGCTCCGGCGCGGCCGACAAGGCCAGGATCCTGCTCGACGCGATGGCCGCCGCGGGGACGCTCGAGCGCTACGTCCCGTTCGACGTCTCCGAGCAGGTCGTGCGCGACGCTGCCGAGCACCTTGTGCAGGAGTACGACGGCCTGCACGTCCACGGCGTGGTCGGCGATTTCGAGCGCCACCTCGAGCGGGTGCCGCCAACCTCCGGCGATGCGCGCATCGTGGCCCTGCTCGGCGGCACTGTCGGCAACTTCCCGCCGGGCACCAGGCGGCGGTTCCTGCGCAAGGTCGGCGCGCTGCTCGGACCCGACGACCGGCTGCTGCTCGGGACCGACCTGGTCAAGGATCCGGCGGTGATCGAGGCCGCCTACGACGACCCCGAGGGCATCACCGCGGAGTTCAACCGCAACGTCCTGCACGTCATCAACCGCGAGCTCGGCGCCGACTTCGTACCCGAGGCGTTCGAGCACATCGCGTTCTTCGATCGCCAGCGCGAGTGGGTCGAGATGCGCCTGCGCGCACAGCGCCCCTGCAGCGTGATGATCGAGGCGATCGGGCTGCGCGTCGAGTTCGCCGCCGGCGAGGAGCTGCGCACCGAGATCAGCGCGAAATTCACACGCGCGCGCCTGGCCGCCGACTACCGGGCCGCCGGCCTGCAGCTCGAGGGCTGGTACACCGACCCCGACGAGCTGTTCGCGCTGTCACTCGCGTCCCCCGCCTCATAAGCTGCGGCCATGCGGATCGACGGAAGTGGCGCGCTGATCGCCGGCGGCGCCTCGGGCCTGGGCGAGGCCACGGCACGCGAGCTGCACGCACGTGGCGCCTCCGTGGTGATCGCCGACCTCAACGCGGACCGGGGCCAAGCGCTTGTCGACGAGCTCGGTGAGCGTGCCGAATTCATGAGGGCTGATGTGAGCGACCCGGACGCGGTTGCCGGGGCCGTCGACGCAGCGGCCGCGCTGCCCGGTGGGCTGAGGATCGCGATCTGCTGTGCAGGCATTGGAGGCGGGGCCGAGCGCGTCGCCGGCCGGCGCGGCGCCCACCCGCTGGAGCGGTTCGAAACCGTGATCCGCGTCAACCTGATCGGCACCTTCAACGTCCTGCGTCTGGCGGCGGCAGCGATGCTCGCAACCGATCCCACCGACTCGGGCGAGCGTGGCGTCTGCGTCAACACTGCCTCGATCGCCGCGTTCGACGGCCAGATCGGCCAGATCGCGTACTCGGCATCCAAGGGCGCGATCGTCGGCATGACGCTGCCCGCGGCGCGCGACCTCGCGGTCGGCGGCGTGCGCGTTTGCACGATCGCGCCGGGCACGTTCGAGACGCCGTTGCTCGGCGGCCTGTCCGAGCCGACTCGCGAGGCGCTCGGCGCGGCGATCCCGTTCCCGAACCGCCTGGGCCGGCCCGAGGAGTACGCGGCGCTCGCCGTCCACATCGTCGAGAACCAGATGCTCAACGGCGAGGTGATCCGGCTCGACGGCGCGCTGCGGATGCCGCCGCGCTGAACGGGCGTCTCCGCTGGACTAGGATCATCTTCTAAGCCATGTCAGCGCTCGCCGATCTCTACACAATCCCGCAGGAGCACCTCGACTTCCGCGACACGATCCGCCAGATCGCGCGCGAGCGGATCGCGCCGCGTGCCGCCGAGATCGACGAGAAGGCCGAGTACCCGCACGACCTGCGCCAACTGCTCGCCGAGCAGGACATCCTCGGCCTGCCGTTCGAGACCGAGTACGGCGGAACCGGCACCGGTGCGTTGATGCTCAACATGGCCGTCGAGGAGATCGCCAAGGCCTGCGCCTCGACCGCGCTGATCCTGATGATCCAGGAGCTCGGCACCCTCCCGATCCGCCTGTTCGGATCCGACGAGCTCAAGCAGCGGCTCCTGCCGCGTTGCGCCAGCGGCGAGTGGTCGCCGGCGTTCGCCCTGTCCGAGCCCGACGCCGGCTCTGACCCCGGAGGGATGCTGACCAAGGCTGTGCCGGACGGCGACGAGTGGGTGATCAACGGCACCAAGAACTGGATCACCAATCTCGGGATCGCCGACTTCTACGTGGTGTTCGCGGTGACCGACCCGCAGGCCGGTCACTCGCGCGGGATCACGGCGTTCGTGGTCGAGGCAGACCGGCCCGGCTTCAGCGTCGGAAAGCTCGAGCACAAGCTCGGGATCCGCGGCTCCCCGACCGGGCAGCCGATCTTCGACGAGGTGCGAGTGCCCCAGGAGAACATCGTCGGCGACGTCAACCGCGGCTTCAAGGTCGCGATGGCCACGCTCGACCACTCGCGGCTGGGAGTTGCCGCGCAGGCGCTGGGGATCGCCCAGGGCGCGACCGACTACGCGGCCGCGTACGCGGGCGAGCGCAAGCAGTTCGGGCAGCCGATCAACTCGTTTCAGGCGATCCAGTTCAAGCTCGCCGACATGGAGACGCAATGCGCGGCGGGCCGCGAGCTGCTCTACCAGGCGTGCGCGAAGATCGACCGCGGCGACCCCGACGTCGGCAAGTACTCGGCGATGGCCAAGCTGTTCTGCTCCGACGTGGCGATGCGCGTCACCGTCGAGGCGGTGCAGGTGCTCGGCGGCTACGGCTACGTCAAGGAGTACCCCGTCGAGCGGATGATGCGGGACGCCAAGATCACTCAGATCTACGAGGGCACCAACGAGATCCAGCGACTTGTGATCGCCAGGACCATGCGGTAGGAGACAGTGCCAGGGATGCCGGGCCAGCAACCAACTTTGCGAAGGATCCTCATCTCGGCGCTGGCGGCGCTGACCGTGGCGCTGGGTGCCGCCAGCCTGATCGCCGGCTTCAGTGACTCGTTCCCCGTCCGGCTGGTCCAGGGGCTCGCCGTGTTCGGCGCGGGCGCGGTGATCATCGGCGGCGCCGTGGTGCTCACGATGATCCGGCTCGCCGGCTGGCGCGAGCCCGAGTCCGAGATGGACTTTGAGGCGATCGTGCAGCGCGCCGAGCGGATCGCGGCCGGTGACGCGCTCGACGACACCGATTACGACGTCGACGACGAGGACCTGTTCGATCCCTACGAGGATGAGGACTTCAGGGCGCTCGTCCGCAGTGCGATCGACGAGCTGCCGCTGGAGTTTCACCGGGCGCTCGAGCACGTCGCGATCGTCGTCTCCGACGGCGGGCGGCGCCAGCGCGCCTACGGCCTCTACCAGGGGGACACGGTCGCGCAGGACTACTTCCACGACCGGATCGTGATCTTCCGCGACACCCTCCTGCGCGACTTCGGTCACGACCCCGAGCTGCTCAAGGCTCAGGTCACGCGCACCGTGCGCCACGAGCTCGCCCACCATCTCGGGTGGGATGAGAAGGGCGTCCGGCGGCTCGGGCTCTAGTCGGGCGTTACTTCTTTTTCTTCTTGGGCGGCTGCGCCAGCGCGAGATAGCTGTGCCCGGCGTGCAGCACGATCGTTTTGTGCCGGACGAAGTCGTTGACCACCACCGAGTCGGTGAGATCGTGAGTCAGCGTGCCGTCGCATCGATCGGCGATCGTCCACTTCGTGCCGCGGACGGTCGCGGCCGCGTAACGGCCCTTGGTCCTGAACTTTCCCTTTGCGCTCGCGTGCAGCAACTGCAGCTGCTTCTTGGCTGACAGCCGCCGCGTGCGCGCCCTTCGTCTTGCAGCTCGCAAACGACGGTGCACCCTTCAGCGCGTTCTCGACCAGCGACAGCGTGGTCAGGCCAGAGCGGACCTGCGTGATCTTGAAGATCGCTCCGCCAAACGTGCCGGTCTGCTGCTTGTGCTTCTGGGATGAGGCCGTAGTCAGCTGCAACGAGCCATTGCGCGTGTCGACCACCGTGCCAGTGCGAAGCTGATCGGCCTCGGTCAGCGGCACGAGCTTCCCACCGACGAGCAGGAACACCTTGCCGCTCACCGGCTTGGCGTCGACGTTCTTGGCGAGTACGGGTGCCGGCGGCGCCGGATCGGCCGGCGTGGTGAACGTCTGATCGGGGCCCACCGTCGTCCCGGTCGCGTTCGTCGCGACGACTCGCATGTGGTAGAGCGCGTTTGGCACTAGGCCGGTCACGCCTGCCGTTACGGGGTGGTTGGCGGAGTCGGCGGGGAGCGTCTGAGGCTGGGTGCTCTGGTCATAGACGATGCCCGAGCCGCCGCCGGGGCGGAAGCGCGCATCGATCCCGTATTGGAAGACGACCGTCGTCGTCTGGCCCTCGGGGTTGACCGTGCTCGAGAAGCTCGCCCCGGTGGTGCTGATCGCGGCCGGCTTGCCCGGAACCGTCGCGGGCTTTGACGGTGGTGGAGGCGGCGGCGGTGGTGCCCCTGGGATCAACTCGTACGCGCCGATGTCGCACTTCCCACCCGCCGGCTGCGGCCGCGCGACGCCGCGCTGGTCGATCGTCAGCGGCTGTTGTGCGATATCGGTGCACGAGCCTGCGTCGACGGCCGGACTCCCGGCCGGCAGCGCCTGCGTCGAGCGTCGGTCCGCCGTTGTTCTGGAGCGGTCCGAGATGCGGGTCGGTGTTCACCAGATCGCCGCCGGCGTTGAACCCACACGTGTTCGCGCTCCTCCAGGTTGAAGCCCGTCGGACTGCAGCGTGCCGTTGCCGGCGCAGTTGCCAGTGGGCGTCGCGGTATTGCCAGCGACGATCGTGTCCGTGAACTCGATTGTGCCCCGGTTCAGGATCGCGCCGCCGGAAGTGTTGGATGCTGTTGCCGGCGATCGTGAGGTTGCTGATCGCGAGTTGCCGAAGCTGTAGATGGCGCCGCCGCCATTGTCGGTGCTGGCCTGCGAGACGGTCGACCGAGTTCCCGGAGATCGTGCTGGTCAGATAGACGTTGCCGTCGCCGCCCTCGTCGAGGATCGCTCCGCCGCCGTCGTCACCCCCAGCTGTCGGTGATGTTGACGGTGTTGTTCGAGATGCTCGACAAGTCGATGCCGATGGTGCCACCCTGGCTCGGCAAGTCCACCGCCGCCGTCGTCTCCGCCGGTGTCGCTCGCCTGTGGTCCCGATCGTCAAGCTGTTGCCATCGACCGTCGAGAAGACGACGGCCACGCCGCCGCCCCCCTCGTACACGCCGCCGCCGCCGTTGTCGCCGCCCGTGCTGCTGTCGAGCGTGAATGAGTTGTCGTCGATCGTGGCCTGCCCAAGCGAAACGCCTCCACCACCTGAGTAGATCCCGCCGCCGCCGTCGTCGCCGCCGGAGCTCGAGTGTGATGTGAACGGAGTTGTCGACCATGGTGCTGGTGTCGACCTCAACCGCGCCGCCGTTGGAGTAGATGCCGCCGCCCCCGTTGTCGCCGGAGCTCGACGCCATCTCCACGGTGTTGTGGCTGACGTCGCTGCCAGTGACGGTGACGTCGCCGCCGCCGGAGTAGATGCCACCGCCACCGCTGTCATCGTTGGCGCCGACGGGCATAGTGGCGTCGGTGAACGTGATCGATGTTGTTGGTGATCGTGCTGTTGGACACGTTCACCGTCCCGCCGTTGACGAAGACTCCGCCGCCGCCGAACGAGCCATTCGTGCGGAGCGTCGATTGATTGCCGGTGATGACGTCGCCGTCCAACGTGAGGGTGGCGACGCTGGTCGCGGAGATCCCGCCCCCGCCCATGTCCCTGGCGTGGCCACCCGTGATCGTGAGACCGGAGATCGTTACCGACGTGGAGGTGAGCGGCACGATGTCGATGTCGAACACGGTGTCGTTGTCCGTGGCGTTGCCGTCGACCGTGAGGCTCCCGGCGCCGGGCCGGAGATCGTCAGGCTGTGGGTGATCATCAGCGCGCCGGTGGTCAGCGTGATCGTCTGACCGTTTACGCCAGGGGCGAAGTCGATCGTGTCTCCGCTCGCCGAGTCGATGATCGCGTGCCGCAGCGAACCCGTGCCGCTGTCGTTGGTGTTCGTGACGGTTGCGCGGCCTGCGCCACGCCCGGCGCCACGCCAGCATCACCGTCATGCCAAGCAGCCAGCCAAGCGCTCCCCGGTACCTCATCCTCATCCGCCCCCTCTGAACGACTCCCTGGTGCCTCCTTGGCCCCGCGCGCAGCGTACTGCGCGGCGACGGTCGGCGGCAACTACGATCCCGCCCCCACCGCCGAAACCGAGCAGGAGCGATTCACATGCCAGAAGCCGTCATCGTCGACGCCATCAGAACCCCCATCGGCCGGGCCGGCAAGGGCTCACTGAAGACCGTGCGCGCCGACGACCTGGCGGCTCTGCCGATCCGCACGCTGATCGAGCGAAACCCGGACGTCGACTTCTCGCAGACCAAGGACGTGATGATGGGCGCGGCCTCGAGCATCGGCGAGCAGGGCTACAACGTCGGCCGTAACGCCTCGCTGCTCGCCGGTCTGGACCACCACGTCCCCGCCTGCACGGTCAACCGCTTCTGTGCGTCCTCGCTGCAGACGCTGCGGATGGCGTTTCACGCGATCAAGGCCGGCGAGGGCGACCAGTACATCGCCGCCGGTGTCGAGGCGGTCTCGCGCGCCGGCCTGGGCGCGGGAATGATGGAGGAGACCAAGCACCCGCAGCTCGACGGCTCCGAAGGCTCGGCCTACGACGTCTACATCCCGATGGGGATGACCGCCGAGAACGTCGCCCAGCGCTGCAATGTCACGCGCGAGCAGCAGGACGAGTGGGCGGTGATCTCCCAGTCCCGCGCGGTCGACGCGCGCGATTCGGGCCACTTCGACGCCGAGATCGTGCCGGTGCCCGTGCCCGCGCACAAGGACGTCGACAAGGAGGGCAACGAGATCGACGTCCCCGACGCAGTCGTCTCCAAGGACGACGGCCCGCGGGCCGGGACGACGATGGAGGTGCTCGCCAAGCTCAAGCCCGCGTTCAGGCCCGACGGCACCGTGACCGCGGGCAACGCCTGTCCCCTGAACGACGGCGCCGCCGCGGTGCTCGTGATGTCAGAGGACCGAGCCAAGGAGCTCGGCCTCAAGCCCAAGGCGCGGATCCTGGCTTCGACCGTCGCCGCGATCCGCCCCGAGATCATGGGCCTCGGCCCGATCCCGGCGATTCAGGCGCTGCTCGAGCAGACCGGCATGAAGATCGACGACATCGACATCGTCGAGATCAACGAGGCATTCGCAGCGCAGATCGTGCCCTGCAAGGACGAGCTCGGGATCCCCGAGGAGAAGCTCAACCCGTTTGGCGGGGCGATCGCACTCGGTCATCCGTTCGGGATGACCGGCGCGCGGATCATGACCACGCTGCTCAACGGCCTGAGCAAGCTCGACGGGACCTACGGCATCGAGTCGATGTGCGTGGCCGGAGGGATGGGCCAGGCGATGCTGATCGAGCGGCTCAACTGACAAAGGCGCTTAGTACCGCATATATCGGCACTAAACGCCTTTGTCGATGAGCGGGGGGCTAGTAGCCCGAGGGGTGGCGCACGACGTAGCCGCTCGTGCCCGACGGGTTCGTCCGCGACCAGCGGTCGCCGTTGCGGCCGGTGGCGCCGGACGTGTCGTAGAAGAGACCCGCGATCTGCATGTAGGTGTGGCCGGAGTTGGCCCAGATCGTGATCCACTGGCCGGGTCCGGAGCTCCCGTAGGACTCGAGCTGGCTCGAGTCCTCGGGCGAGGACAGCAGGCCGCCGCCGTGCAGCGCGTAGCTGACCGAGCCCGAGCAGTCGTAGCCGCTGGAGGTGAAGCTGCCGTGACCGCCGCCGAACACGTACGGCGTGAACGCGATCTTGTTCGCCGCGGCGATCGCGTTCCTGACCGCTGTCGGCGCGCTGGCGGGCGCGCTGGCGGTGCCGTCGGAGTTCAGCACGGCCTTGGCGCCGGGAGCGGTGGAGACCACCGTCCGAGGGTTGCCCGCGACCGCGAGCCGCAGGGCCTTCTGGACGTCATACGTCACGACGCCGTCGGGCCGCATGTTCACGGAGCGCTGGAACTTGACCACGTTGCGCAACGTGCCGGGGCCGAACGAGCCGTCGATGGTGGTGGGGAAGCCGTCGCGCGTGAGGAAGTCCTGCAGCACACGCACGTCGTGACCGCTCATGCCCTCGCGGAGCAGGCGGTCGCCCATGTGCCTCGAGTCCCCCTTGTAGACGAACTGCTTGGAAACCTGCTTGGCAGGCGCCGAGCCGCGGGCCGACGCCCCGCCGCTGGCGGCGGAGGCGGTCCCGGCGAGTGAGAACGCAGCGACGCTGGTCGCGATCCCCGCCGAGAGGATTACGCGTCCGAGTACTGGGTAAGCCAACAGTGAGCCCTTTCTCTTTCTTGCGCCTACGGGGTTAGCTGTCGGGCTCGCGCTGAAAGAGCTTGCGCTACGCAGGAAATCCTGCGATTCGCCCCCGGGGCCGGCCGGCCCCCAGTGGGTCCCCCGTTCCCCGGCCGCAGGGCGGACCGGAGACTCGGCATGGATGTATCGCTCGCGCGGCACAGTACACAACCCGCGGGACGGATGTCGAGCCCTCGATACCCTCAAAACATGAGCTCGGACTACACCCCGCAGCAGGTCTCAGAGCTGAACCAGCGCGGCGAAATCCAGTTAATCGACGTCCGCGAGCCCTACGAGCACGAAGCCGGGCGGATCGCCGGCGATCGCCTGATTGTGCTCACCGAGCTGGCAGCCCAGGCCGAGTCCATCGATCGCGACCGGCCCGTCGTCTTCTACTGCCGTTCAGGCAGCCGCTCGGCGATGGCGACCCAGGCCTTCCGTGGCGCCGGTTATGACGCCCACAACATGGAGGGCGGGCTGCTCGATTGGGCAGCCGCGGGGCTGCCGCTCGAGCCCGACGACGGCCACGTGGCCTAGCGAGCCGCTAGGCCTTCCATTTGATCGAGCAGCCGACCGGCTTCGTCTCAGCGCGGGCGGGCTGTTCGCCGCTGAGCACCGCGTCGAGCGCTTCGCGCAGCCACTGGGCCTGCTGGCCCGGGTCGTCATAGGCGGAGTCGGGCGCGCCGCGGTAGCGCAGGCGACCCTCTGAATCGACCACGAACAGGTCCGGCGTGGTCTTGGCGCCGTACGCGCGCGCGACCTCCTGCGTCTGGTCGTAGAGGTAGGGCATCGGCCAATCCTCCTTGGCCACGCGCGCCTTCATCGCGTCGTAGGAGTCACGCGGGTAGCGCTCGGCGTCGTTTGAGCTGATCGCCAGGAAGCGCACGCCCCGGTCTGCGTAGTCCCGCGCCGCCTGCGCGATGCGGTCGTGCCACGCCAGGGCGTACGGGCAGTGGTTGCACGTGAACACCATTACTGTGGTGGCGCCGTCGCCGTTGGGCGCCGACCAGGGTGCGCCCTCGGTGTCGGGCAGTTGGAACTCCGGGGCCTTGTCTCCGATCGCAACGCTCATGTGGTCACCTCGCGCGCGCGGCCGCCTGCTTCAGCGCCTCGCGCAGGTCGTCAGGGTCTGGTGTGGGCGAGATCCTGCCGTCGCGGCGGCGGTAGACGCGACAGCCCAGGCCGATGTCGTCGCCGTCGGCGCCGGCGAAGTCCTCGCCGTCGATCAGGATCGTGGGTGAGCCTCGAAAACCGGCCTGCTCGGCCTCGGCGTCGGTGTCGATCTCGCGCATCCGGATCTCGGCGTCGCCGAGACCGACGTCCGCGAGTGCGTCGCGCAGCTCCGTCAGCGCCCGCTCGGTCGAGGGGCAGCCTTCCCACCACAGGAGCTCGAGGTCCACAATGCCCATATCCCGAGGGTACTCAGCAGCCCGCGCCAATCATGCCGCCATCGCTCGGTGACAGCGAGATCGCGTCGGCAAGGAACGCGTCGCCGGGTTTGGCCCCGGCGGCGTTCGCCGTGATGTGCACGTCGACCCGATCGCCGTCCGCCTGCGCCACGTACGGCACGCGGAGCTCCGTGTAGCGACCGGACGTCAGCAGACCGCCTGCCCCTTCAGTGTCGACGATCTGCGCGTCACCTTGCTGCTGCGGGCGCTCGCGCACCGTCAGGCACACCTGCTTGCCGTCCGTGGCGTCGCTGCCCTTGACCCAGGCCTCGGCGGTGTAGCGGCGGCCCGCGACCGAATCCGACACGGTGTCGCCCAGGTCGTCGATCCCCCATTCGCCTACACCGTTTGTCGCTGCGACCCGGACGACATGCGTTCCGTCGGGCGCGTCGGGCGCCTGCTCGACCGCCAAGTGAGAGTTGAACATGTCCCAGTTCCGCTTGCCCTGCTCGAAAGACGGGTTTTTGACGAGGTTGCCGGCGGGGATCTTGGCCGCGGCGGGGGTGGCGGCTTGGCCGCCCGACCCGCCAGCGGAAGACGCGGCGGACCCGCTCTTGCTCGAGCCCGCACTCAGCGCGATTACGAGCACGACCACGACGGCGACTGCGACCAGCGCGGCGCCGATCGCGACCGGACGTCGCGAGCCCGGCCTCGGCGCCTCCGCGAGGGGCGGCGTGGCCGCCTGTGGCTCGGGGGCCTCCCTCGTGAGTGCCACCTGTGTGGCAGTCGCCACTCGCCGGCTGTCGTCTGAGGCCATCAGCATCAACAGCTCGCGAGCTGCCTGCGCCACCGATGCGTCGTTGGAGCCCAATAGCTTCGCGAGCTCCTGGACTGCGCCCTCACGAATCCCGGCATTGCGGTCCTCGGTCCGCGCCACGAGCTCGGGGTCGAGCGTCGCCCGAGGGGCGGCAGCCCGGTATGAGCTGCGCGCGAGATACAGGACCCCCTCGACATCGCTCTTGATGCTCGGCGTCTGGTGGGGAGTGCGCTCGCGCACCCGGTCGTAGACGTAGTGGTAGAGATCGTCGATCGACACGAGGTGATCCATGTCGAGGTCGGCCTTGCCGGTGCGAAGGCCCTCGACGACGGCCTCGGTGAAGTACGACGGGCGTCCCTCCCCCGTTAGCTCGTCGCCCTCGTAGGCGTACTCCATGGCGTTCGAGGCGGTGATGATCGCGCGGCCCCGCCCCTGAAGCTGGCTGGGCGCGTCCATCGCATCGCCGGCTCGATGGCGCACGCCCGCCGGAAACGAGCCGCTGAAGCAGCAGTCCAGCAGCAAGACCGTTCGCCGGGACCGGGTACGGTCGATGCGCTCATTCAGCCACGCCGCCGAGATGCCGGTGGCGCTCAGCAGGTCCATGTCGGTGTCCGCGGCCGCCAGATACAGCTCGCCGTTCTCGTCCTTGACGCCGTGGCACGACAGGTGCAGGAGCAGCAGATCGTTGGGGATGCGGTCGCGGAAGAACAACGCGATCCTTCGCGTCAGCTCGGCGTGGCTCTCGTTGATCCCGACCTGGACGTCGAAGTCGCCCTTGCTCGGATCGCTCAAAACCTCCGCCAGGGCCTGCGCATCGGCAGCGGGCGAACGCAGCTGGGCCAGACGGGAGTCGTTGTAGTTCGCGGTGGCGACGATCAGGGCGTGACGGGTTAGCCTGGTTGTCGTCACGGCTATTCGGGCGCGTGCCTGGCGAGGAACGACTCAATCAGCTCGCGCTGGTCCTCGGGCGAGACGTTAGAGACCTCGATCGTGTCGCCGTCGATCGTGAGCTTGACGCTGCGGCTCGCGCGCCGCGCCACCCACGACTGGATCGCGGCGACGACCGGGCCGATCGCCGCGCGGCCGGCGGCCACCAGCAGCGTCCCGATCTCGGCTCCCACGGCTCCGCGAGTGCCAGGTGGCGCCTCCCCAACGGCCGGCGCCTTCACGTCGTCGACGTCGAGCTCGAGCAGCTCGCGGCGCAGCTGCGATGTGGCGTCCTCGAGCTCGGCGCTATCGGCGTCGGCCTCGAGCCTTACTGCGATTGCGATTTCGGACATTACCTCGGCCCCCTAGGGCGTCCGAGGGCGATCCTAACCGACTGGATATGCGGCGCGCCAGCTTTTGTAAAGGGGCTAAGCGACCGACCAGCTGTCGCCACCGAGCATAAGCTCGGTCAGCTCCTCGTCTGAGGCCCCAGCGGCGACCGCTGGGCCCGTACGCCCGAACACCGGACGGTCGACGTCACGGAAGATGCCGATCGGCGTCGGGCCGGTGGGGTCCTCCGCAAGCCTCGCGAGCGAGAACGCCAGGCCGGGGTCGGCCCGGTTGGGATCATGGACGATCAGCGCGTCCTCGCCGACGTCGGCCACGTCGACGATCGCCAGGCCTCCGTCGTTGCCCCGCGCCACCCCACGCTCGCCCTCGACGCCGAATCGGATCGGCTTGCCGGCTTGCAGGCGAATCTGGTTTGCGTCCTTGACGTCCTTCTCGGTCAGCGCCGCGAACGCGCCGTCGTTGAACACCGGGCAGTTCTGGTAGATCTCGACCAGCGAGGCGCCCTCGTGGGTCGCCGCCGCGCGCAGCACCTCGGTCAGGTGCTTGCGGTCGCGGTCGATCGTCCTTGCCACGAACGACGCCTCGGCGCCGAGCGCGAGCGCAACCGGGTTGAACGGGTGGTCGGCGACGCCGAACGGCGTGGACTTGGTGATCTTGCCGAGCTCGGAGGTCGGGGACGCCTGTCCCTTCGTGAGCCCGTAGATCTGGTTGTTGAACAGCAGGATCTTCAGCGGCACGTTGCGCCGCAGCGCGTGGATCAGGTGGTTGCCGCCGATCGACAGCGCGTCGCCGTCGCCGGACACGACCCAGATCGACAGGTCCGGGCGGGTCGACGCCAGGCCGGTGGCCAGCGCCGGCGCGCGGCCGTGGATGCCGTGCATCCCGTACGTGTTCATGTAGTAGGCGAACCGTCCCGCGCAGCCGATGCCGGTGATGAACACGATCCGCTCCGGCGGGATCTCCAGCTCCGGCATGAACTGCTGGACGGCCGACAGCACCGCGTAGTCCCCACAACCGGGGCACCACCGCGTCTCCTGGTCTGACTGGAAGTCGGCCTTGCCGAGCGGGGCCGCTCCGCCGTTGCCTGCGTGGCCGTTGGTTACGACGCTCATTGACGCTCCGCGATCTCGCGTTCGATCTCCGCCGCGTACAGCGGCAGGCCCTGCACCTTGCAGAAGGACTCGACGTCGACCAGGTACTTGGCGCGCAGGACCTGCGCCAGCTGGCCGGTGTTCATCTCGGGGACGACCACCCGGTCAAACGACCGCAGCACGTCGCCTGTGTTCGAGGGCAGCGGGTGCAGGTGACGGATGTGCGCGCATGCCACCTTGTGACCGGCGAGCCTCGCGCGCCGCACGCCCGCGCGAATCGATCCCTCGCTCGATCCCCAGCCGAGCACCAGCAGCGTCGCGCCCGGATCGGCGTCGACCTCGAGCGCCGGCACCTCGACCCCATCGATCTTCGCCGCGCGCAGGTCGGTCATCACCTGGTGGTTGGCGCCGTCGTAGGAGATGTTGCCGCTGCCGTCGGTCTTCTCCAGGCCGCCGATGCGGTGCTGCAGGCCCGGGGTTCCCGGGATCGCCCACGGTCGCGCGAGGTCCTCGTCGCGGCCGTAGGGAAGGAACTCGGGCTCGTCCTCGCCGTCGCGAGCCGCCGCGAAGCCCGCGTCGATCGCCGGCAGGTCAGCGACGTCCGGAACCTGCCACGGCTCCGACGAAGACGCCAGGAACGTGTCGGACAAGAGGATCACCGGCGTGCGGTAGCGGACCGCCACCCTGACCGCCTCGAACGCAGCGTCGAAGCATCCGCCCGGCGTGCTCGGCGCGATCACCGGCAGCGGCGACTCGCCATGGCGGCCGTACAGCGCCATCAGCAGGTCGGACTGCTCGGTCTTTGTGGGCATCCCGGTCGACGGCCCCGCGCGCTGGACGTCGACGATGATCATCGGCAGCTCCAGCGCGACCGCCAAGCCGATCGTCTCGGACTTCAGGTCCATGCCCGGGCCGCTCGTAGCGGTGACGCCGAGCCGGCCGCCGAACGCGGCGCCGAGCGCCATCCCGGCGGCGGCGATCTCGTCCTCGGCCTGGATCGTGCGCACGCCGAAGCTGGTGTGGCGCGACAGCTCGTGCAGCAGCTCGGAGGCGGGGGTGATCGGGTAGCTGGCCAGCAGCAGCGGCAGCCTGCTGCGCACGCTCGCGGCGACCAGGCCGAGCGCCAGCGCCGTCGTGCCGTTGACGTTGCGGTAGGTGCCCGGTCGCACGTCGGTCGCGGGGTTGACCCGGTACTGCACGTCGAGCAGCTCGGTGGTCTCGCCGAACGACCAGCCCGCGTTGAACGCGGCGAGGTTCGCTTCCAGCACCGCGGGGTTGCGCCCGAACTTCTGCTCCATCCAGCGCTTGGTGACGTCCGTCGGCCGACCGTAGAGCCACGAGAGCACGCCGAGTGCGAACAGGTTCTTGGCGCGGCCGGCGTCGCGCGTGGACGCGTCCTCGACGTCCTCGACGGCCTTGGTGGTCAGGCTCGTCATCGGTATCCGGTGAATCCGGTAGGCGCTCAGCGACCCGTCCTCGAGCGGGTTGGCGCTGTAGCCGGCCTTCTCGAGGTTGCGCTTCGTGAACGCGTCCTCGTTGACGATGATCGTCGCGCCGCGCTCGAGCTCGGGGAGGTTGGCCTTCAGCGCGGCCGGGTTCATCGCGACCAGCACGTTCGGCGCGTCGCCCGGCGTCAGGATGTCGCGCGAAGCGAAGTGGATCTGGAATGCCGACACGCCGGCAAGCGTGCCGGCGGGCGCGCGGATCTCGGCGGGGAAGTTCGGCAGCGTCGCCAGGTCGTTGCCGAGCACCGCGGTCGCGTCGGTGAAGCGGCTGCCGGCCAGCTGCATGCCGTCGCCGGAGTCTCCCGCGAAGCGGATCACAACCCGCTCGCGCTCCTCAATGGTCTTGCTCATCCCCTCGTACCTTCCGCGTCTTGCGCCTGACTCACCCGATTACCGATTGTAAGGGGGTGGCTGGACGGGCTGTGATTGGTACACGCGCGGGGCTTCAAGGTGACAGGTCCGGCGGCGCCTCGGGTCGATCGCGTGGATCGATGCCGTCGACGTTCCAGTAGCGCCCGGCCTCGGCTCGGTAGTCGTCGCGTTCGACCTCTCCGTCCTTGGTCAGCCCGATCCGGGCGATCGTGCGCTGGCCGCCCTCGTAGTCGCCGTAGATCAGGTCGATCGACACCCGCGCGCCGGACCGCATGGCTGCACGGATCTCGTCGTAGGCGGGATCCGATCGGTCGCGGATCGCGCCCTGCCAGAAGCCGACCTCCCCGGGTGGGATGTAGATGTCGCGCTGCTGCCTGCGGAATTCGTCGGTCGGGGGCGGCCGGTTGCTCGTCTGGTCTGCGACTTCGACGCGCCACCCCTGAACCAGCGCCAGCCCGTTGCCGCCGTTGCGAAGGCTGATCGCCATGTACAGGTTCTCGCGCTCCAGTTCGATCGTGCCGGCGTGTCCGGCAACGTGGATCAGGACGCCGTCGCCGAACCGGATCGCCTGCGCCGGGTCGTCCTCGTGCGTCGGGATCAGGATCGGGCGCTGCCCGGCAAGCAGCGACCGCTCGGCCAGTCGCGTCGAGCGGTTGGCCGACTTGACCGAGCTGAACGTCGCGAGAGCGAGCACGAGCGTGCCGCCCGCGGTCGCCAGCGACGAGATCGTTACCCAGTCCGCCATTCCGGCGATCCTAAACCGGCTCGTGCGGGTGCGCCCTGGGAGTACGGAGGGCCGGCCGGCCCTCCTCTATGTTGGCGTTAGGCCTTGTTGACGTTGATGGCCTTCGGACCCTTGGGCCCGGCCTCTTCCTCGTAAGAGACCTTGGCGCCCTCGGCCAGCGACCGGTAGCCGTCTACGTTGATGTTCGAGTGATGGACGAAGAGGTCGCGGCTTCCCTCGTCTGGCGTGATGAAGCCAAACCCTTTCTCATCACTGAACCATTTGACTGTTCCAGTAGGCATGACTGACTCCTCCGTAGCTTGAAGTGCTGCTGCCGGAGGTTTTGCGGTTCGACACGTACCCCGGGGCCTGCACCAGCTGTGTTCGCCATCCGAACACTCGGACGGCCTTACAGGCGCGCAAAATATCATGGGCGCCCGCAGTTTGGTCGCGTCGACTGCTAACGGATCAGGGCATCCTTTCCTGACGATGGAAGACCCCATGCCAATCGGACGTCACGCCTCGATTCCGCTGCGTGAGATCACGTTGCGCGCGTCGCGCTCGTCGGGCCCGGGCGGCCAGCACGCCAACGTCACCGCCTCCCGGATCGAGGCGATCTTCGACGTCGCGGCGTCAAGCGCGCTGACCGAGGAGCAGAAGCGCCGCGTGATCGCCCGGCTCGGCCCCCGCGTGGTCGCCGTGGCGCAGGACGAGCGCAGCCAGACCCGCAACCGCGAGCTCGCCCTGCAGCGCCTACAGCGCCGGTTGACGTCCGCGCTGCGCGTCGCGCGGCCGCGTCACGAGACGAAGCCGACCCGTGCGTCGGTGCAGCGCCGGCTTGACAGCAAGCGCCGCCAGGCCGCGCGCAAGCGCGACCGCCGTCATCCCGGGGCCGACGACTGAGAAGTGTCGCCCGCCGACCGCGCCTGTCGCGGTTAAAAGGCGACACTTCGCTCTCCCGGGGCCAAGCGCCCCTCTACCCTCACACGCAACCCATGCGCTGGATCGTCGACGGCATGAACGTGATCGGGACTCGGCCGGACGCCTGGTGGAAGGACCGCGACGCGGCCATGCTCAAGCTCGTCGACATGCTCGAGCGGTGGGCCGCCAGCGATGGCGAGGACGTGACCGTCGTGTTCGAGCGGCCGCCGTCGCCCCCGATCCGGTCGACCGTGATCGTCGTGACGCACGCTCCCAGGCCCAAACGCAACGCCGCCGACGATGAGATCGTGCGGATCCTGCGCGCCGAACCCGACCCGAGCCGGGTCAGGGTGGTCACCTCCGACCGCGGGCTCGCCGATCAGGCGTGGGCCGCGGGCGCCAGCGTCGAAGGCGCCGACACGTTCCGCAGCCGCATCGAGACGCTCTGAGTCTTCACTGAAGACCTCTATAAGACGCAGCAGGTGCTTGCCACAATCAGGGGATGAGCGACGACCCCGACCCGCGTGACGCGGCTCAGCGAGACCGCGGGAACACGCCGGCTCCGGGGCCTGGCTGGCGGGTCACGCCGCCGCCGCGCGGGCAGGCCAACCGCGGGCAACCGGGCACGCCGTCGCCCAGGCGCAATCAGCGCTGGATCATCGCGGGGCTGATCGTCGGGGCACTGGCCCTGAACCTGTGGATCTCCTCACAGGTCCTCAAGCCCAACGCGCGTGTACGGATCCCCTACATCCCGACATTCCTCGACCAGATCAAGGCCGGCAACGTCACCGAGATCTCCTCGACGAGCGGCTCGATCCAGGGCACGTTCAAGGCCGCTGTCAAATACCCGCCGGACGAGAACGGCGTTCAGGCGACGAAGTTGTTCTCCACGCAGGTCCCGTCGTTTGCCGACAGCCACCAGCTGTCGACGCTGCTCGAGAGCAACAACGTCACGGTCGACGCCAACAACCCCGACACCGGGCCCTCGTTCCTCACCAGCCTGATCTTCGGATTCGGGCCGACGCTGCTGCTCGTGCTGCTGTTCGTGTTCCTGATCAGGCGCGCGGCCAGTGCCGGCGGCGGCGCCGGCGGCCTGATGTCGTTCGGGCGCTCACGCGCGCGCCGCGTGGAGGCCGCCGAGCAGCCGGTGACGTTCGCCGACGTGGCGGGGATCGACGAGGCCAAAGCCGAGCTCACCGAGATCGTCGACTTCCTCAAGAACCCCGACAAGTACCTGAGGCTCGGCGGCCGGATCCCGCGCGGCGTGCTGCTCAGCGGCGCGCCCGGGACCGGCAAGACGCTGCTCGCCCGCGCGGTCGCCGGCGAGGCGGGCGTCCCGTTCTTTCAGATGTCGGCCTCCGAGTTCGTCGAGATGATCGTCGGGGTCGGCGCCTCGCGCGTGCGTGATCTGTTCCAGCAGGCCAAGACCGCGTCGCCCGCGATCATCTTCATCGACGAGCTCGACGCGATCGGGCGCTCGCGCGCGGGCGGCGGCTCGAACATCTCGGGCGGCCACGACGAGCGCGAGCAGACGCTCAACCAGATCCTCACCGAGATGGACGGCTTTGACCCGCGCAGCGGCGTGATCGTGCTCGCCGCGACCAACCGCCCCGAGATCCTCGACCCGGCGCTGCTGCGCCCCGGCCGCTTCGATCGCCGTGTGTCCGTGCAGCCACCCGACCGCGCCGGCCGCGAGGCGATCCTCCGTGTGCACACGCGCTCGGTTCCGCTCGACGACGGCGTCAAGCTCGGTTCGCTGGCTTCGTCGACTCCCGGGATGGTCGGCGCCGATCTCGCCAACCTGGTCAACGAGGCGGCGTTGCTGGCCGCGCGGCGCAACCACAAGCAGGTCAACGGCGAGGACTTCTCCGACTCGCTCGAGCGGATCGTGCTCGGGGCCGAGCGCAAGGTGATGCTGTCCGAGGACGACCGGCGGCGCACCGCCTACCACGAGGCGGGCCACGCGATCGTCGGGATGCTCACCCCCGGCGCCGACCCCGTGCGCAAGGTGTCGATCATCCCCCGCGGCCAGGCGCTGGGCGTGACGTTCTCGGCGCCCGACGCCGATCGCTTCAACTTCGACGAGGCCTACCTGGTGGCGCGGATCAAGGTGGCGCTCGGCGGTCGGGCCGCCGAGGAGATCGTGCTCGGCGATCTGACCACGGGCGCCGAATCGGACATTCAGCAGCTCACGGAGATCGCGCGCCACATGGTCGGACGGTGGGGCATGAGCCGCGAGATCGGGCCGATCGCGGTCATCCCCCGTGACGGCATGGGGCCGTTGCTGCCCGGCGCCTCGGAGACCTCGGAGGCGACCCAGCGGGTGATCGACGCGGAGGTCAAGCGCATCGTCGAGACAGCGCACGACGGGGTCATCGAGCTGTTGCGCGAGCATCGGTCAAACCTCGACTCGCTGGTCGCCGCCCTGCTCGATCGCGAGACGCTCGACGAGGTCGACGCCTACGCCGCCGCCGGCCTGCCGCGCAACCGGCTCGTGCACGCCGAGCCGGTCGCCCCGATCATCACCTGACGGACCTCGTGCACTAGAGCGGCCGGCGACCCGCGAAGCCCGCGGTGGGGGCGTGCCAGAAGCGGATTTCGGCCTCGTCGACCAACCAACACAGGTAGACCTCCTCGCCGTCGCGAAGCGTCGGGAAGTCGACCAGCCCGCGGTCGACGTCGCGCACGACAACGTCGACAGCGTCGAGCTCGTTCAGAGCCCGGCTCAGCGCGACCAGCGCCGCCGCAACCTCCCTGCCCGGATACGAGCCACCCGACTGCGGGTCGAGCGCGCTGATTGCCGTGCGCGCGCGGTCGCCGAGGTCGACGAGGCTCGCCTGCGAGCGGCGCATCGAGTCGATCCGCTCCGCGACCCACCCGCGCACGGCGCTGGCCTGCTCGAGCGTGTAGTGGCGCTGATGGTGCATGCACCCGCCCGCGGCTAGTCGCCCAGGCGCGTCATCCGAGCCAGCGCCTGATGGCACTCGACGACGCGCTGCTTGACCGGATCTGAGTCCTCGCGGTCGTGGACCAGGTCCCACGTGCGATCGGCCACCTCGCGCGCGTTTTCGGGCGTCGCGCCTTCCCACAGGCGGTCGACGATCTTCAGCTCGAAGCTCTGGATCTGGTCGGCGGGGTCGCCGGGCGGCAGCTTCGGGAGCGGGTCGCCCGTCGCCTCGCGCCACATGTTCGTGGCGACCAGAAGACGGTTTCGCAGCGTGATCTGATCCATGCCGCCATCATCCTAAAGCGGCGGCGCGCGCGTCGCGTGTTCAGTGCAACGCGGAGCTGATCTGGCTGACCGTCGAGCTGAACGCCGAGCTCGCCGCGGTCGTGGCCCTGATCAGCATGTTGGCTGCTCGCAGCTGGCCACCGGGCTTCACGGCCGTGCCCGCCGCGGCGGCGAGCCGGTCGGCGTACGTCCGCATGATCGACACGAGCTGTGCATGCTGCGACGCCACCTGGGCAGGCGGGGAGATCGCCTGCAGGTCCTGCCCAAGCCGCACGATCGCGGCGCGCAGCAGCCGGATCGAGTGCGCCAGTCCGGCGGGCGTGCGAGGCCGCCGCGGGATCTTGCGCTCGGCGGCGGCGAGCTTGGCCTGTTCGCGGCTGAGCGCCGCGAGATACGACAGGGCCGCCGGGCTGGGCGTTGTCGTCGTGGCGGTCGACGTGCCCGTGGTCGAGGTGCCGGTCGTGGATGTGGACGACGTCTTGGAGGATTCGTTGTGGTTGATGAGCAGCGTCGTCCGCGCGCAGCCGGTCAGCGCCGCGGCGCTGGCGGCGACGACGATCAGATTGAGCGTTCGCGCCATCGCGGGCCTCAGCCGACCGGCGGGAGTCGTTGCCGAAGGCTCGCGACCGGAGCGAACAGGTCGCCGAGCTCGGTCACCCGCTCGAGCACCTGGTCGGTGTCGAAGGCCAGCGACTCTCCGTCACCGTTGCGCTGCACGTCGGCGACCTCGTCCCAGCTCACCGGCGTGGACACGGTGGGTCGCTCGCGGGCACGCACCGAGTACACGTTGACGGTGGTCTTGTGGATGTCGTTCTGGCTCCAGTCGACCAGGACCTTGCCCGGCCGCAGCCGCTTGGTCATCCGCGACACGACGAGCTCCGGCATCCGCTGCTCGAGCAGCTCGGCGATCCGCCGCGCGAACGACTTGGTCTGCTCATAGTCGGTGTCAACGTTCAGCGGCACGTACACCTGCAGACCCTTGGAGCCCGACGTCTTGGCGAAGCTCTGCAGGCCGATCTGATCGAACAGGCCGTGCAGCACCGCCCCCACGCGGCAGCACTCGACAATCCCGGCCGGCGCTCCAGGATCCAGGTCGAACACGAGCATCGTCGGCCGCTCGGGCGCCGGCGCGAGCGAGAGCGACGTGTGCAGCTCGATGTCGGCCAGGTTGGCCAGCCACACCAGCGTCGGCCGGTCCTGGGCGAGGGTGTAGTTGATCGAGCCGATCTTCACGGTCTGCACCCACTCGGGCCGGTGCGACGGCGACTGCTTCTCGTAGAAGTACTGGCTGTCGACGCCGTTGGGGTAGCGCTTCAAGGTCAGCGGCCGGTCGTGCAGGTGCGGGAGCACGATCGGAGCGATCCGGCCGTAGTAGGCGACCAGGTCGCCCTTCGTGAACCCGGTCTCGGGGTATAGGACCTTGTCCCAGTTCGAGATCTTCAGCCTCCGCCCCTGCGTCAGCACCGCCACGGCGCCCTCGGGAAGCTCCTCGACCTCATCGAACAGCGCTTCCGGAGAGCTCGGGTCGGCGCCCTCGGCGGCGTCCTGCCCCGATCCCTCCAGGACCACCTCGCGCGGCGACTTGTCCTCGCGAAGCCCCTTGAACGAGGGCGCGCGCAGCACCCCCTCGTTCGTCCACTCGCGAAACTCGATCTCGGCCACCAGCGACGGCTCGACGAACACCGCTTCGCGCGGCAGCTTCGGAGCGGATCCGAACGGCGAGGTGTCGCGCCGTAGCGGCTCGAGCTTGCCGAGCAGCTCGTTGAGTGTCTTCTCGGTGAAACCGGTGCCGACGCGCCCCGCGTACACGAACGTGCCGTCGCGGTGATAACCCATCAGCAGCGCCCCAATCCGCCGCGCCCGGCGGCCCTCGCCGGGGATCCAGCCGCCGATCACGAGCTCCTGACGGTGGACGTGCTTGATCTTCAGCCACGCACCGGTGCGACGGCCCGGCTCGTAATGGGAATCCAGGCGCTTGGCGACGACCCCCTCCAGGCCCTGCGACGCCGTCGCCTCCAGCAGGCGCTTGCCGGCGTCGCGGTGCACGCTGGGCACGCGCCAGGCGGGTCCGCCCAACTCGAGCTGCTCGAGCCGCTCGCGCCGCTCCGTGTACGGGAGGTCCATCAAGGAGTGCCCGTCGAGATACAGCACGTCGAAGATCGCGTAGACGACGGGCGTCGAGCCCATCAGCCTGCGCACGGCGTTGGGCGAGGTGACGTGCATCCGGCTCTGCAGGCGCTCGAAGCTGGGGCGGCCGTTGTCGTCGAAGGCGACGATCTCGCCGTCGAGCACGGCCTCGTGCATTCCGAGGTCGGTGAGGATGCCCCGGACCTCGGGATACGCGTCGGTGATCTCGTTCAGGTTGCGGCTCTCCAGTCGCAGGCGGCCGGGCTGCACGTAGGCGATCGCGCGCACGCCGTCCCACTTGACCTCGTAGGACCACCCCCGCTCGGGCCGCGGGAGCTTGTCGCTGGGCCGCGCCATCATCGGCACCAGCCGCTCGGGCATCGCGACCCGGTCCGGGTCGTCCGGCGGGTCCATCCGGTGGATCATCCAGTCCTGCTTGGTCGCCTCGTCGCGTCCGATCACGAACAGCCCATAGCGGCCATGCAACCGCTCGCCATGGAACGTGACCTCGACCTTGCGCGCGTCCCACTTGTGCAGCTCGAACGTGCCGGCGTCCCAGATCTTCATCGTCCCGGCGCCGTACTGGCCCTTGGGAATCTCGCCGTGGAACTCCAGATACTCGAGCGGGTGATCCTCGGTGCGCACCGCCAGCCGGTTGTCCGCCGGATCGGGCGGGATCCCGTTCGGCACCGCCCACGACGCCAGCACCCCCTCGTGCTCCAACCGCAGGTCCCAGTGCAGCCGAGTAGCCGCATGCTGCTGCACGACGAACCGAGCCTGACCGTCGGGTTGAGCGGCAACCGGCTCCCCCCCGGGCTCGGGGGACTGCTTGAAATCGCGCTTCTGACGATACGAGCTGAGCGACATCCAGAACGCGATGATCCCGAACTGAGCCCCTTAAAGGTCTCGAAGGGTCCCTTTCGGGCTGCCTTGCGGTAGCGGGCAGCCCGAAAGGGACCCTTCGAGGCCCTAATCTTCAGGAACCCTTAGATGAACCGCCCATCATCAGAAACCATGGCGCGCGTACTAGTAGTCGACGACGAGCCCGCTGTAAGGCGGGCCCTCGAGCGCGCGCTCAAGCTCGACAACTACGAGGTCGAGCTCGCGGCCGACGGCGAAGAGGCGCTCGACGTGCTCGCGCGAAGCCCCGCCGACGCGATCATCCTCGACGTCCTGATGCCCCGCCTCGACGGACTCGAGCTGGCTCGCAGGATGCGCAAGGCCGGCGACCGCACGCCGATTCTGATGCTCACCGCGCGCGACGCGATCGACGACCGCGTGGAGGGGCTCGACGTCGGCGCCGACGACTACCTGGTCAAGCCGTTCGCGCTGCGCGAGCTGCAGGCCCGGCTGCGGGCGCTGCTGCGCCGCTCCGACGACGGCGCCCAAGGCGAAGCGCTGTCCTACGCCGACCTGGTGCTCGACCCGGTTGCCCACGAGGTCCACCGTGGCGATCGCCTGATCGAGCTCTCCAAGACCGAGTTTCTGCTGCTCGAACTGTTCCTGCGCCACCCTCGACAGGTGCTGACGCGGTCCACGATCTTCGAGCATGTGTGGGGATACGACTTCGGACCTACGTCCAATGCGCTCGGCGTGTACATGGGATACCTGCGCCGAAAGACCGAGGCCGGCGGAGAGTCGCGCCTGCTGCACACGGTCAGGGGCGTCGGGTACGTGCTCCGGGACTGATCGGAGCGGCCGGGCTTGTCACTGCGTCGCCGGATCTCCTACGTCGCCGCGGCGGCGGTTGCGGTAGCGATCCTGCTGGCGGCACTCGTCTGTTACTGGGTGGTGCGCGGGCAGCTGCGCGGTGAGGTCGACAACGAACTGAAGGCGCAGGCGGCCGCGATTCAGCATGGCGACTTCCACTCGCTCGACCAACAGCTACCGGTACTCCCGGCGAGCGCGGGAGGGCCGGCGCCTTACGTCCAGGCGGTCCTGGCCGATGGCACCACTGTTCCGAGTCGGGGGGGGATCACTTTTCCTGATATCGCTCGCGCGAGGAATGTGGCTGCCGGAGGATCTGGGCCATACCTGGCTGACATCCGCCTGGGAGGCAGCCACCTTCGAGAGATCGTGTTTGCCCCCGGGCTGGTGTCCGCGGGCGAGCCGGTGGCGATCCAGCTCGCGCGCCCGCTCAACGGCATCGACCACGTCCTCTCGCGCCTGCGCCTGATCTTGTTTGTGCTCTGCGCCGGCGGCGTCGCGCTGGCGGCCGTGCTCGGAAGGCTCGCTGCCAGCCGGGTGCTCGCGCCGCTCGCAGAGGTGGCGCAGACAGCGGAGCACATCTCGAAGACCGAGGACCTCGCCAGCCGGATCCACGTCCACGCAGACGACGAGGTCGGCCAGCTCGCGACCCGCTTCAACGCGATGATGGAGCGCCTCCAGAGCTCCCGCGAGGAGCTCGACGACTCGGTGCGCGCGCAACGCCAGCTCGTCGCCGATGCCTCGCACGAGCTGCGCACCCCGATCACGAGCCTGCGCACCAACATCGAGGTGCTGCTCGCGGGCGGTCGGCTGTCCGATGAGGACCGCGGGCGGCTGCTGGCCGACGTCGTGGAGCAGAGCGAAGAGCTGAGCGCGCTGATCGGCGACCTGATCGAGCTCGCGCGAGGGGATCTTCCGCACGACATGGTCGAGGACATCCGGCTCGATCGCATCCTCGAGGACTCGATCTCGCGTGCGCGCCGCGACCATCCGGAGGTGGCGTTCGAGGCCTCGCTGCAGCCCGTCACGGTGGAGGGCGTTCCGGAGCGGCTCGGGCGAGCCGTCAACAACCTGCTCGACAACGCCGCGCGGCATTCGCCGCCGCACGGCGTCGTCGAGGTCACCGTCGACGCCGACGGGCTGCGCGTGCGCGACCACGGCACCGGCGTGGACGAGGCCGACCTGCCGTACGTGTTCGACCGCTTCTACCGCGGCAAGAACAGCCGCGGCCGCCAGGGCAGCGGACTGGGCCTCGCGATCGTGCGCCAGGTCGCCGTCCAGCTCGGCGGCTCGGTGGACGCGTCAAACGCTCCCGACGGCGGCGCGATCTTCACCCTGCACGTCCCGACGGTCGGCGCCGACGACAGCCAGGCGCAGGACGTCAGGCTGTGGGCGGGCGAGCGACGCGCGCCTGTCTAGCGATCAGGAAGCGCTTTCGCAGAAACCAGAACATCACCGAGAACACCGGGGCGATCACAAGCAGCAGTAACAGGCGCGGGTTCGGCTCCCCGACGAGCGCCACGAACGCGACCTCGGCGCCGACCGCGGGCAGCGCCGCCAGCAGGATCGTGTGCGAGCGATAGCCCGAGAAGTGCTCTCGCGCGGTGATCTCGACGACCCCGAGCGTGCACACCGCCACGCCGGCGATCAGCGCGGGGCCGCCCTGCTGGATGATGCCGACGATCAGGCCGACGGCGCCGATCGCGATCGCGATCTCCGAGATCGGCAGGCCGCCGAACGGGCTCGGCGGACGCTCGCCATAGGCGCCCATCGGGTTGCGCGGGGCTCGCTGAGGGACCGGATCCGGTGCGCGGTTCGGGTCGCTGCGTCCGGCGCTGTGAGGGAACCGCTCGCGGGATCGAGTCGGGATTCCGCCGCTTGCGCGACCGGCGCTTTGACTTCTGGCTCGCCACGGTGGCGCCAGCATAGTGCGCTGACGGCGCACTGGACCTACTTCCAGCGGCTACCGCCGGCACGCAGATCACGCAGTTCGCCGACGACCCGGTCCTCGGCATGTGCGGCCTCGCCCGCGGCCGGCAGCAGCCGGACGGCAAGCGCATGCTCGATCACTCCACCGCGGCCGTCAGGCTGCACGCGCAGCACCCTCGCCCCCGCACGCGACGACACGCACTCGGCAAGCTCGGTCCCCTCGAACAGCAGCGCCGCACCGTCATCGGCTGCATAGCCGGACGCAAGCTCGCCGGCGGCCACCGCCGCGCGGTACACCGGCAGCCGCTGGGCCTCTCCGTCGAGATGCACCGACAGGCTCCCGTCCAGCAACCCGAGTCCGCGCACCGCCTCCGGCGTCCCCGCGCTCATGCTGATCCCGCCTCCGAACCAGCACATCGCCCCGGCGCTCAGCCCGGCGAGAACCGCGCCGGCGTCCCAGGCACCGCGCAGCGCCTCGTCGACGCCGTGCTCGCGCCACACCGCAAGCAGGTTGCGCATCGATCCACCGCCGACGTAGATCGCGTCCTGAGCGAGGAGGTGCGCGACGGGATCGATCCGATCGCGGGCGAGATGAAACAGCGACAGGATGCTCGGCTCGCAAGGCCAGCTGCCGAACCGCTCGTAGAAGCGCGTGACCTGGTCGCGGGGATCGCCGCTGGCGGTGGGCAGGAAGCACACCTTCGGTACCGGCTTGCCCGTCAGCGACAGCACGAACGCGTCCAGCGCGTGACTGGGGTCGTCCATCGTGAACCCGCCGCCGCCCATGGCGAGGATCCGCCCCCGATGCGCGGTGGTCACGCTGCCAGTGCCTCGCCTGCTGTCACCGCCCCAAGGTAACGGACCGGCAGCTTGCGCTCTCGCACTCCGCCTCGCGCATCGCGGCTGACATGAAATGCCCGGGCGCCGGGCCGAGAGCTCACCACGCGCTCGAGCTCGGTGCCGACGAAATGCAGCCCCGCAGCGTCACCGGCGCCGTACCCGGCTGGGATCCCGCCGGCGACGGCCTTGCGAAACGCCTCCCGGCGCCCCGGCTCGTCGTCGTAGTGCACGGCATTGCTCCACGGCAGCAGGCCCATCGCCTCGATCATCCGAGACGGACCTTCGTGGAAGCCCGAGACGGCGTGGGAGAACCAGCACAGCGAGCCCGCCGAACCACCGCACATCACCACCCCGGCCTGCCAGGCCGCGCGGAGCGCATGGTCGATTCCGTGCGCGCGCCAGGTGCCCAGCAGCGACACGAGACTGCCACCGCCGACGTACACGAGGTCCTGGGCCATGAGGTGCGCGAGCGGGTCGCCCACGCCGGTCTCGCGGCGAAACAGCGAGATGTGGGACGGCTCGCAGCGCGACGCCGGAAACGCACGGTAGAAGCGGACGACGTAGTGGTCGGCGTCGCCGCTGGCGGTGGGCAGGAAGCACACGCGCGGGCGCTCCACGCCTGTCAGCGACAGCACGTACTCGTCGAGCAGCGTGTTGCCCCACTCGGTCGAGAAGCCGCCGCCGCCAAACGCCACGATCTGGGGTGGCCTCCCGGGCATGCGGGCAACGTATGCGCAGCGGGAACGACAGTCTTTGGCCTTGCGGCCAAGCTTGCGGGCCGCCGACTGGCCCGGATGTCAGCCCGCGGTGGCGGTCTCCGGAGGCGTCGACGCGTCGGCGAACTCGCGGAACAGGCCGGTCACCACGAACACCGTCTGCTCGGCGATGTCGACCGTGTTGTCACCGATGCGCTCCAGGCAGCGCGCGACCAGGATCATGAACATCGCCCATTCGCGCAGCTCGGCGTCGTCGCCGATGTCGACGGCGCGCCTGAAGATGTCGCGGTTGAGCCGGTTGATCTCCTCGTCCTGGCGCACCAGGTCCTGAGCGAGGTCCACGTTGCGCCCGCCGAACGCGTCCTTGGCCTGGGATACCTGAGAGTGCGCCAGCTGACCCATCCGCTCGATCGCGTCGAGCAGGTCCTTGTCCTTCGGCGCCTCGTGCCCCGACAGCGGCACCAGCTTGGCGATGTTCACGCACTGGTCGCCCATCCGCTCGATGCAACGGATGATGTGCAGCAGCGCCGCGACGATTCGCAGGTCGCCTGCCACCGGCGCCTGCCTGGCCAGCAACGACAGGATCCCCTGGTGGACCTCCAGATAGCGACCGTCGATCCGGTCGTCGTCGGCGACGACCATCCCGGCCAGCTCGATGTCCTGGTAGCTGACCGCCTCCAGCGCCCGGTCGAGCTGCTGGAGCACCAGGTCCATCCCGCCGAGCGTCTGGCGCTCGAGGTCCTTCAGTGCTTCGCGAAAGGCGTGACGGGTTTCCTGCATGGGCTAGCGGGCCTCCTCCACTATCCGAACTTGCCGGTGACGTAGCGCTCGGTCCGCTCGTCTTCGGGGGTCGTGAAGATCTTGTTGGTCGGCCCGTGCTCGATCAGCTCGCCCTCGAGCATGAACGCCGTGGTGTCGGCGATTCGCGCCGCCTGCTGCATGTTGTGCGTGACGATCACGATCGTGTAGCGCGCTTTGAGCTCCTCGACGAGCTCCTCGATCTTCAGCGTCGACACCGGGTCCAGCGCCGACGCCGGCTCGTCCATCAGGATCACCTCCGGCTCGATGGCGATCGTCCGGGCGATGCACAGACGCTGCTGCTGGCCGCCCGATAGGCCGATGCCCGGCTCGTTTAGCCGGTTCTTGACCTCGCCCCACAGGCCGACGCCGCGTAGCGCCTTGTGGACCGTCTCGCGGAGGTTCTCGCTCTTGGTTCCGGTCAGGCGCAGACCCGCGGCCACGTTGTCGAAGATCGACATCGTCGGGAAAGGGTTCGGCTTCTGGAAGACCATGCCAATCGCTCGCCGCACCGCCGTGATGTCGACCTTGTCGTCATAGACGTCGAGGTCGTCGAGCATCACCTTGCCCTCGGCACGAGCTCCGGGGATCTCCTCGTGCATCCGGTTGATGCAGCGCACGACCGTCGACTTTCCGGAGCCGGACGGGCCGATCAGCGCCGTGACCTCGTTGGCCGCGAACTTGATGCTCATTCCCTTGATGGACTCCTGGCCGCCGTAGTAGGCGTGCAGGTCCTCCACGGTCACTGAGTGCGCGGCACGTTTGGTTTCTGATCGAGCTCGCGCGGCGGGCTCGGCGGTCTGTTGCGGCTGGCCGGCAGGCTGGTCAGGGGAAGACACGTCGATCGCGTCCTTGTTCTTGGTGTCGATTTCGGGGTTCATCCTAGGCGGCTCCTTCGCGAGGCGGCGCGCGCGATCAGGTTCAGAAGCAGAATCATCAGCACCAGCGTAAGCGCCGCGCCCCAGGCGCGTGTGACAACTTCGGCACGCGGCGACTGAATGTCGTTGTAGATCTGGATCGGCAGCGAGTTCATCGACCCGTTCAGGTTCCCGGTCAGCGTCTGGGCGAACGCGACCGTGAACAGCAGCGGGGCGGTCTCGCCGGCGCCGCGGGCCACAGCCAGCAGCGCGCCCGTCACCAGCCCCGAAAGCGACGTCGGCAACACCACGCGCGTGACGACGCGCCATCGCGGCGCGCCCAATGCCAGCGCCGCCTCGCGCAGGCTCCCGGGAACCAGCAGCAGCACGACCTCCGACGACCGCACCACGATCGGCAGCATCAGCAGCGACAACGCGATCGCGCCCTTCCACCCGGCGAACGTGCTGCCGCCCGTGCGCGCCAGCACCAGCACGATGTAGATGAACAGGCCGAACACGATCGACGGAACGCCGGTCATCACGTCGACGAAGTACCGCACGACGTTTGCGAACTTGGAGTCCTTGCCGTACTCGGTCAGGTACAGGGCCACGCCGATCCCGAGCGGCACCGAGATCAAGGTGGCGAGCGCCACGATCTCGATCGTCCCCAGGATCGCCGAGCGGATCCCGCCGGGATAGCCGAGGAAGTTGCCGTTGGGGTCGGTGGTGAAGAAGTCCTTGCTCCACGCGGACAGGCCCTTGTGGAACAGGTAGTAGATGACGAGCACGAGCGGCACCAGGGCCAGCACCGTCGCGGCGCCAAGCAGGCCGCGCATGACGACGTCGGTGCGCCGACGCCTGCCGCTGATCGGTGCGAGCTGGGTCATGCCGCCGCCACCGCCGCCGCCGTCTCCGGGGCGACCACGTCACCGGCCATGCGCTTGCCGGTCGTCGAACGCACGACGTAGCGCCGCGCGATGATGTTGACGAGCAACGTCAGCACGAACAGCACCAGCCCCGCCGCGAACAGAGCGGAGCGGTACACGGGCGTGGAGGCGGCCTCGCCGAACTCGTTGGCGATCACGGCCGACAGCGTGTAGCCCTGGGAGAAGATCTGCTCTCCGAGCTTCGGCGAGTTGCCGATGACGAGCACGACGGCGATCGTCTCGCCGATCGCGCGGCCCAGGCCGAGCATCGCGCCGCCGGTGATGCCGGCCCGCGAGTACGGGAGCACCGCGATGCGGATCATCTCCCAGCGCGTCGCGCCCAGCGCCAACGCCGCTTCCTTGTGCTCGGACGGCACCGTCGAGATCACCTCTCGTGCGATCGCCGAGACGATCGGCAGGATCATGATCGCGAGGATCAGGCCGGCGATGAAGTAGCTCGGTCCCGCCACCGTCCCTCCGACGAACGGCAGGAACGAGAACGTGTCGGCAAGAAACTGCTGAAAGCCCTTGAGGTCGGGGATCAGCACGAACACGCCCCACAGCCCGTAGACGACCGAAGGGACCGCCGCAAGCAGGTCGACGAGGATCGACAGCGATCCCCGGAAGCGCCGTGGGCACAGCTCGGTGACGAACAGCGCGGTCGCGATCGCGACCGGGACCCCGATGATCAGCGCGATCGCGGATGTGATCACCGTCCCGAGGAGTAGCGCCCACGCGCCGAACGTGCATGCCCCGTGTCCGGCGGCCGAGCACGCGGCCCCGTCTTGCAGCTGGGAGACGTCCCAGTTGTCTCGCACGAAGAAGTTGACGAAGCCGATGTGGCTGAACGCCGTCGACGACTGCCCGATCAGCCGGATGAAGAAGTAGGCAATCAGGACCAGCACCCCGGCCGCGAGCGCGCTCAACCCCCACTGCAGGACCTGATCGGGCAGCCGGTGCAGCGGCGACCGCTCGAGTACTGAGCGGCCGCCTTGAACCGATGAGACGCTCGCGTCCACGTGCCTACTGCAGCGGCGATCCGTTGCAGGTCAGCGTCTTGAGCTGGGCCTGGGCCTTGCTCAGCAGCGATGCGGGGAGCGGCGCGTAGAACAGCTGCTTCTCGACGCCCTGGCCAGCCGTTCCGAGGCCGTAGTCCAGGAACTTCTTGACGCCGGACGCGGCGGCCTGGCTGATGCCGGCCTTGCACATGTCCTGGTAGGTGATCACGAATGTCTGCGACGTGATCGGGTACGCGGCCGGGTTGGGCGAGTTGATCGTCGAGATCGCGAGGTCCGGCGGGACCTTGATCCCGTCGGCCGCCGCGGAGGCGGCCGCGATCGTCGGAGCGATGAACTTGCCGGAGCTGTTCTTGACCGACGCGTACGTGAAGCCGTTCTGCAGCGCGTAGGCCTGCTCGACGTATCCGATCGCGCCGGCCGTCTGCTTGATCGCCGCGGCGACGCCGGAGTTGCCCTTGGCGCCAGTGCCGACTGGCCACTTGACGATCTTGTCGGGCTTCCCGGCGGCGGCCGTCCAGGCCGGGCTGTAGTCCGACAGGTAGGTGGCGAACGCCTTGGTGGTGCCCGACGAGTCGGAACGGTGCACGACCGTGATCGCCGTGCTCGGGAGGCTCAGGCCGGGGTTGAGCGCCGTGATCTCGGGGTCGTTCCAGGTCTTGACCTTGCCGAGGAAGATGTCGGCGAGCGTCGTGCCGTCGAGCTTGATGCCGCTCTTGATACCCGACAGGTTGTAGGAGACGGTGATCGCTCCGAACCCGATCGGGAATTGGGCGACCGGGCCCTTGGCGGCCTTCACCTCGTCGGGCGTCATCGCCGGGTCTGAGCCGGCGAAGTCGACCGTGGCCGATTGCAGCTCCGCGACCCCCGCGCCCGAGCCGACGGCGTTGAAGTTGACCGTCAGGCCCTGGCCCTTCAGCGTCGAGCCCCACTGCATGTAGATGGGCGCCGCGAACGTCGAGCCGGCGCCGTTGATCGTGCCCGACCCGCCGCTCGAACCCGAGGACCCTGATGAGCCCCCGCTCGGGGCAGGTGCGCTCGAGCTCGAGTTCGAGCTGCCGCACGCGGCGACTACGAGCGCCGCAGCGATTGCGACGGCTGTCGCAGTGATCTGTCGTTTTCTCAAGATCGTCTCCTTCATTAGATGTGCGCCGTAGTCTCGGGTGGACCGGCGGCCCAGTTGTTAACCGGATGTGAACCGCTGGTGACGGTTTGGTTCGTGCTCGGCGGCTAGGCGGTAGCCGAACCCGAAGTGCGTGTGAATGAACCGCCATCCCGGCAGCGCTTCCTCGAGCTTCACGCGAAGCTTCCGGACATACACGTCAACCGACCTGTCCCCTGGGCGCATCTCCCTTCCCCAGACGAGCCGGAAGAGCTCCTCGCGCGCCATGATCCGGTCCGCACGCCGTGCGAGTTCCGTCAGCAGGCGCAGTTCCCGAATCGAGAGCATCAGGGCTCGGCCACGGGCGCGCGCGAGATGCTCCTCGGGGAGGATCTCGAGAGGTCCGACCTCGATCACCTCGTGGGACGCCCTGTCAGCGGTGGCCGCCATCCGCCCCAATGCTGCTGGGGCAGGCGCCGCAGGACGTTACGAGCACGTAACGAAGATGTGAATAACTTGTGATCGGCGTCTGCGCGGACGGCCCGCGCGCAAGCGCGTCAGCCGGTCAGCGCGGGATCGAGGCCGGAGGCCTCGCCGATCACATCGTCCGCGAGGTCGACGCCGGGCACCGTGGCGTCCTGACGCTCGTCGGCCTCGTGCACTCGCCCGTTGTCGGCCTCCGGTGCGAACCGGTAGCCGACGCCGAAGTGCGTGTGGATGTAGCTCCACTCAGGAGACGCCATACGCAGCTTCTGGCGCAGCTTGCGGACGAACACGTCGACCGAGCGGTCGCCGTGCGCCATCGCGTAGCCCCACACGCGTTCGTAGATCTCCTCGCGGCGCAGAACGCGGTCGGACTGCACCAGCAGGTGGAGGATCTCGAACTCGCGAGCGGTGAGCTCGAGGCTCGCCGTACCGCGGTAGGCCTGGTACAGGTCGGGGCGGATCGTGATCTCCCCGACGCTCGCGGCCGCTTCGATTGCCGGCATCTCGGTGCGCCGGTGGCGCCGGACAGCCGCCTCCATCACGCAGATCAGCTCCTCGGGGTGGCACGGCTTCGTCACCCAGGCGTCGGCTCCGAGCCGTAGGCCGCGGACGCGCTGCACGACCGATGAGGGGCCGGTGCAGACGATCACTGCGAGGCCGGGCAGGCGCGCGCACACGCGCTCCAGGTACTCCCAGCTCCCCGGACCAAGGATGGCCACGTCGACGACGAGGGCATTCAGGCGCATTGCGACCAGGACTTCGGCGGTCACTGCGCTCGACAGCGCGCGGTGGTCCCAGCGCAGCGCGTCGAGTCGGTTTGTGAGGACCTGCAGGAACCCTGGGTCGCGGTCGATCACGGCTACTCGGAGCCGGTTCTGCGACCGCTGCGGGGACGCCCCTGCCTGCGCCTCGCTTGTTTCGGCGGACATGCGGAGCACTCTATCGGGGTCCTTCGGACGCCATCCGGCGGCGCCGATTCCAGTAACAGGATCTTTACACGCAAACAGCGAGAATCGGGGCCCGGTCCGCTACAACAGGTCGAGCGCTCCGATCGTGGGGAAGGGGAGTGCACGATCGGACATCATCAGGATCATGATCAGAACGCTCGCCCTTCTGGCCGCCGTCGGCCTCTCGATTTCGCTCGCCGGGTGCGGCTCCTCTTCGAAGTCGTCGTCGACCAGCTCCAAGACCACGTCGACGACCTCGCAATCCTCTGCCGCCGAGCGCTCCAAGTCAAATTCAACGTCGACGGCGTTCTCCAACCTTCCGGGCGCAGAGCGCCCGCTGGCACAGGGGCTTCCCGCCGGTGCACGGGCGGTCGCTTCAGGAGATGGCGACTCTGGTCCACGGCGAGGTTCAGTTCGGCGCCGCGACAGGCTCGTTCACGCCCGGCACGCGACGCGTCGCGTTTGCGCTGAACTCGAGCTCCGGAGGGTTCGTATACGCGCCCACGGTCGTGTACATCGCAAAGTCGCCGACCAGCACCGCGAAGGGCCCGTTCCTGGCCCCCGCGGACCCGATGCTCGTGGCGCCGAAGTACCGCAGCAAGCAGAACGCAGGACCGGGCGGGATCCAGGCGATCTACTCCGCCAACGTCCCGTTGCCCCACGCCGGCACCTACGACGTGCTGTCGATGAGCGAGCTGCCGACGGGGCTGGTCGGAGGCACCGGCGAGGTGGCTGTCGCAAAGTCCTCGCCGATCCCTGACGTCGGCCAGAAGCCTCCGTCGATCGCCACCGACACGCTGTCGAGCGTCCACGGCGATGCATCGCTGCTGACCACGCGCGTGCCCGCCGAGCAGATGCACTCGGTGGCGCTCAACCAGGTGCTCGGCAAGCGCCCCGTCGCGCTGCTGTTCTCGACCCCCCAGCTGTGCATCTCGAAGGTCTGCGGGCCCGTGACCGACATCGCGGTGTCGCTGCAGAAGCAGTTCGACAACAAGATCTCCTTCATCCACCAGGAGGTCTACGTCGACAACCAGCCCAACAAGGGCCTGCGCCCGCAGATGAAGGCTTTCCACCTGCAGACCGAGCCGTGGCTGTTCGCGATCAACAAGAAGGGCGTGATCGTCGCCCGGCTCGAGGGCGCGTTCGGGGTCAACGAGCTTCGCCAGGCGCTCCAAGCTGCTCTGAGGTGAGGTAACGGAGCGCGCGATCGTCCCACCCGAGGCCCCTGCGGGCCCGGGTGGGACGTTTGCTCCCCGGTCCGTCCCGCTTAGTCCACGCGGGCCGACGAAAACGTCCCGGTCGCGCCCGCCCCGCTCGCGCGGGACGTTAGCCGCGCTCAGCGCGGCAGATATCCCATGCGACCGAAGCGAGGGCTCGGGCGGGACGTTTTCGAGTTCCGCGGCCGCCACCGAACCCGACTCCGCCGGTTGACCCGCGATTAGCCCGGCGATCGTTGACTCTCGCGGTCGCCTCCCGCCCCATTCCCACACCGTGAACGCCATCTGATATATCAGTTGGCGTATGAGCGGATCGGCACCCGGATCGCGCCGGATCGTCGTGATCGGCGCGGGCATCGTCGGCAACAGCGTCGCCTACCACCTCACGCAGCTGGGCGAGACCAACCTGACGCTGATCGACAAGGGCCCGCTGCCCAACCCCGGCGGCTCGACCGGGCACGCCTCGAACTTCATCTTCCCGGTCGACCACTCCAAGGAGATGACGGCGCTGACGCTCGAGAGCATGCGCCAGTACAAGGAGCTCGACGTCTTCACCGAGAGCGGCGGGATCGAGATCGCCCGCACCGAGGAGCGGATGGAGGAGCTCCGGCGGCGGCTGGCCTCGGCGAAGTCGTGGGGCATCGAGCCGGTGTCGCTGGTGACGCCCGCCGAGGTAAAGGAGCTCGTGCCGTTCATCGACGAGTCGCTGATCCTCGGCGGCTTCTACACCCCCGGAGCGGGGGTGGTCGACTCGCTGAGAGCCGGCACGCTCATGCGCGAGCGCGCGATCGAGGCGGGGATGAAGGTATCCGCCAACACAGAGGTGCTGCGGATCGACGTCGATAACGGCCGTGTACGCCGCGTCGGCACGAACCGCGGCGACTTCGACGCCGACCTCGTCGTGATCGCGTGCGGCGTGTGGAGCCCGCTGATCGCCCAGAAGGCCGGCGCGTCGATCCCGCTGACGCCGATGGTCCACCAGATGATCGACATCGGCCCGGCGCCCCGCTTCGCCGACACCACCGGGATGATCGAGTACCCGATCGTCCGCGACATGGACGTCAACATGTACGAGCGCCAGGAGGGCACGGGCCTTGAGATCGGCTCCTACGCGCACCGCCCGATCACCGTCGACCCGCGCGAGATCCCGTCGATCGAGGAGTCCGCGCTCACCCCCACCGAGCTGCCGTTCACGCAGGCCGACTTCGATCCGCAGATGGAGCTCGCGCTCGAGCTGATGCCCGAGATCGTCGGCGACGAGACCGTCGGCGTGAAGTACGCGATCAACGGGCTCTTGTCGGTGACCGGTGACGGCATGCCGCTGCTCGGCGAGACGCCCGAGGTCGAGGGCCTGTGGTCGGCCGCCGCGGTGTGGATCAAGGAGGGCCCGGGCGTCGGCAAGACCGTCGCCGAGCTGATCGTGCACGGCGAATCCGAGATCGACGTCTACGGCTCCAACATCGCTCGCAGCTACGACCACCAGCGCACCAGCGGACACGTCGTCGCGCGCGCGTGCGAGGGCTTCAACAAGATGTACGGGATCGTCCACCCGGGCGAGCAGTGGGAGTCCGACCGCCGCGTCCGCCTCGCTCCGTTCTACGAGCGCGAGCGCGCGCTTGGCGCCGTGTTCTTCGAGGCCGCCGGCTGGGAGCGCCCGCAGTGGTATGAGTCAAACGCCGGTCTGCTCGACGAGTACGGCGACCGCGTCACCCGCCGCGAGGCCGAGTGGGAGTCGCGCTGGTGGTCGCCGATCATCAACGCCGAGCACCTCGCGATGCGCGACCGCGCCGGCATGGTCGACCTCTCCGCGTTCGCGATCTTCGACGTCACGGGTCCGGGCGCGCTCGAGACCGTCCAGCACGTGGCGATGCGCCAGATGGACGTCGCGCTCGGGCGCGTGGTGTACACGCCGCTGCTCACTCCGGGCGGCGGCTTCAAGCAGGACCTGACGATCATGCGCATCGGTCACGACAGGTTCCGCGTCGTGACGGGCGGCGCCTACGGCATGTCGGACCTCAAGTGGTTCGCCGACAACCTTCCCGAAGACGGCACGGCTCAGGTCAACGATCAGACAAACGCCTGGACCACCCTGGGACTGTGGGGACCGAGAGCCCGGGACATCCTGCAGTCGATCACCGGCGACGACGTCTCCCACGAAGCCATGCCCTTTGCCACCTGCAAGACGCTCGAGGTCGACACGATCCAGGTGCTCGCCTCGCGGATCTCCTATGTCGGCGACCTCGGCTGGGAGCTGTACGCGCCGATCGAGCAGGGCGCGCGGTTGTGGGACATCGTCGAGGAGGCCGGCCGGCCGCACGGGCTGATTCCGATCGGCATCGGCGTCTACGGGACGACCGGGCGCCTGGAGAAGTGCTACCGCGCCTACGGCGCCGAGCTCGAGAGCGAGTTCAACGTCGTCGAGGCGGGGATGGCGTGGGGCAAGGTCAAGGACCAGGACTTCATCGGCAAGGAGGCGCACGTGCGCCACCGCGCGGAGGAGCCGGCCGCGGTCATGTGCACGCTGACCGTCGACGACCACACCTCGTCCTCGGGCGTCAAGCGCTACATGCTCGGCGGCGAGCCGGTGACGACGCGGGCCGGCGAGCCGCTGACGGACCGCAAGGGCCGGCGTTCGTACGTGACCAGCGCCGGCGCCGGGCCGTCGGTCGGCAAGCACATCCTGATGTCCTACCTGCCGCCCGAGCAGGCCGTCGTCGGCACGGAGCTTGCCGTCGAGTACATGGGCGAGCGCTACCCCGTGACGGTCGCGACCGCGGACTCGACGCCGCTGTTCGACCCCGACAACTCGCGAGTGCGGTCGTAAGCATGAACGTCCTGGTGTGCGTCAAGCGGGTGCCGCTCACGGGCGGCAAGATCGTGCTGACCGACGACGAGCGCGCGATCCAGACCAGGCACCTCGGTTTCACGGTCAGTCCGCACGAGGAATGCGGCGCCGAGGAGGCGGTCCGCCTGATCGAGAAGCACGGCGGCGCCTCAGCGGTGCTCACGCTCGGGCCGCCCGAGGCCGAGGAGCAGCTGCGCGACCTGATGGCGATCGGCGTCGATCGCGGCGTTCACCTTGTAACTGACGGCGCCGAATGGGATCCCCAGGCCACCGCCGCGGCGATCGTCGACGCCATCAGACAGCAGCCCGAGCAGCAGGACCTGATCCTGTTCGGAAACGAGTCCGCCGACGCCGGCAACTACCAGGTCGCGATCCGCGTCGCGCACGCGCTGGGCGTGCCGGTGGTCACGGGCATCAAGGCGATCGAAGTAGAGGACGGCACGCTGCGCTGCGAGCAGGAGGTCCCCGGGGGGCGCGACGTGTACCGCGTCCCGATGCCGGCCGTGGTCACCGTCAAGGAGGGCATCAACCTCCCGCGCTACCCGTCGGTGCCCGGCCGGCTGCGCGCCAAGCGCAAGCCCGTCGACACGATCTCCCCCACCCCGCGCGAGCCGCGGCTGGAGATGGTCAAGCTGAGGCTCCCGGAGGGATCGGGCAAGCAGGCGCAGATCCTCGGGCGCGGGCCGGAGGCAGCGCCCGCCGTCGTCGAGGTGCTCACGGAGGTGGGCGTGCTGTGACCGTGCTGACGCTGATCGAGCACCCAGAGGACGAGCTCTCGCTGCAGGCGTACGCGTTCGCGCAGGCGATCGAGCCCGACGCGGCAGCGGTCACGGTCACGGGCGACGCCTACGCGCCCGCCGCATGGGCCAAGACGCTTGTCGATCTGATCGCGCAGCGATCGCCCACAGCCGTGGTGGCGCCAGGCTCAGACCGCGGTAACGAGGTCATGGCCCACGTCGCCGCGCAGCTCGACCAGCCGATGGCGGCCAACTGCGTGTCGCTGACGCCCGGCGACCCGGCCACGGTTGTGCGCGTGCGCTGGGGCGGCAGCCTGCTCGAGGAGGCCCGGCTTCACGGCTCGCCGCTGCTGGTCACCGCGGCGCCGCACGCCGTCGCGGCGGCGGCAGCGCCCGAAGTCGAGACCGTCCAGGCCGCCGTCAACGGCGCCGTCGCGGTCAGCGAGCACGTGACCGCGACCACCGCGGGCGTCTCGCTCGCCGACGCGGACGTCGTCGTCTCCGGCGGTCGCGGCGTCGGTTCGGCGGAGGGCTTCCAGGTGATCGAAGAGCTCGCCCAGCTGCTCGGGGGCGCCGTCGGCTGCTCGCGCGCCGTGACCAGCGCGGGCTGGCGACCGCACACCGACCAGGTCGGGCAGACCGGCACCAAGATCGCGCCCGAGATCTACATCGCGTGCGGGATCAGCGGCGCGACGCAGCACATGGCCGGCTGCAAGGGCGCCAAGAAGCTGCTGGCGATCAACGAGGACGGCGAGGCGTCGATCTTCGCCAGCGCCGACTACGCCGTGATCGGCGACCTGCACGAGATCCTGCCCGCGATCAGCGCCGAGATCCGAAAGGCGAAGGGCGCATAGCCTCGCCAGTCGCCGCGGTCGCGCTGGCTGTCGCTCTGGGGGTCAGCGGCACGCTGTTCGGCCGCCGAGCCGGCCTGCTGGTCCGGCTCGCCCGACAGGCGCAGCCGGTGTCCCGCGCCGGCGACACCCCGAGGCGGGTCGAGCACGAGGCGACGATCGTCCTGGGCCAGCGAAAGCTGCTCAAGCGCCTCGGGCCGGGGCTGATGCATGCGTTCATCTTCTGGGGCTTCCTGGTGCTCGCGCCGACGATCGTGATCGCGATGATCTCGATCGTCGACAAGCACGCCACGTTTCCGTGGCTCGGGCACCAGGGCTGGTACGCGTTGCTCGTCGACGTGTTCGCGGTGCTCGTGCTGATCGGCGTGATCGCCGCGCTGTACATCCGCAAGGTCGTCAAGCCGGGGCGCTTCGACGGCAGCCACCTCGGCGAGGCGGACCTGATCCTCGCGCTGATCGCGACGATCGTGCTGACGCTGCTGTTCTGGCACGCCACCCAGATCGCGCTGGGCTACAACGAGTGGCCGGCTGCGTGGTCGCCGGTCGCCAAAGCGCTTTCGCATCTGTTCGCCGACGACAAATCCACGCAGGTCCTGGAGCGCGTGTTCGTGTGGGGCCACGTGCTGACGATCCTCGCGTTCCTCGCCTACCTCCCCCGCTCCAAGCACCTGCACATCGCCACCGCCGCGATCAACGTGTGGTTCGGGCGCACCGGGCCGGGCGGCCGCCTGGAGCCGCTGTCGTTCGACGACGAGAACGTCGCCGAAGAGGACCTCCGCTTCGGCGCCGGCACGGCGAAGGACCTGACCTGGAAGCAGGTGCTCGACACCTACTCGTGCACGGAGTGCGGGCGCTGCCAGGACGCCTGCCCCGCCTGGGCGACGGGCAAGTCGCTGTCGCCCAAGCTCGTGATCATGGGCCTTCGGGACTTCGTGCTCGCCGAGCAACAGGAGCCGCTCGTGCCGGGCGCGGTGCCCGAGGAGTCGGTCTGGGACTGCGTCACCTGTGGCGCCTGCATCGACGTCTGCCCGGTCTCGATCGAGCACGTCGACCACATCGTCGACCTGCGCCGCCACCTGGTGATGGTCGAGTCGAACTTCCCCGCCGAGGCCGAGCCGATGCTCCGCGACGTCGAGCGCTCGTCGAACCCGTGGGGCAAGCCCCAGTCCGAGCGCGCCGACTGGGCCGCCGAGCTCGGCGTCAGGATCCTCGAGCCCGGTGATCCCGCGCCCGAGTACCTGTACTGGGTGGGGTGCGCATCGTCATTCGACGAACGTGCCCGCAAGACCGCCGAGTCCACGGCGAAGCTGCTCCAACAAGCAGGCGTCGACTTCGCGATCCTCGGCCCGCGCGAGAGCTGCACCGGTGATCCCGCCAGGCGGATCGGCAACGAGTACGTCTTCCAGGCGTTCGCCCAGCAGAACGTCGAGACCCTCAACGAGGCCGGCGCCACCAAGATCGTCGCCAACTGCCCCCACTGCTTCAACACGCTCGCCAACGAGTACCCGGACTTCGGCGGCAACTACGAGGTGATCCATCACACGGAGCTGCTCGCGCGGCTCGTGCGCGACGGGCGGCTGCAGCCCGCGCGCGACGAAGGCCTGTCGATCACCTACCACGACTCCTGCTACCTGGCCCGCCACAACGACGTGCTGGCCGCACCCCGCGAGCTCATCCACGCGCTCGGCGAGCCGGTTGAGATGAAGCGCTCGGGCAAGCAGACGTTCTGCTGCGGCGCCGGCGGCGCGCACATGTGGATGGAGGAGCGCGGCAGGCCGATCAACGAGGAGCGCGTGCGCGAGGCCGCCGGCACCGGCGCCGGCACGCTGGCGGTGGCGTGCCCCTACTGCACGGTGATGCTCGACGACGGCGTCCAGGGCGCCGGCGAGCAGCTGCGCGTGGTCGACGTGGCGACGCTGCTCGCCGAGTCGATCCCTCAGTCCGAGGGCTGAGCCAGGCGGTGGCGGTCGCCCGACGGCCGCGAGATCAGCGACGACGCAAACCGGGCCGCCGCGTCGAGCGCGTCGGGCCACGGCGAGTCGTTTGAGAGAGCGCGGATCAGGCCCGCGTTGAACGCGTCGCCGGCGCCGGTCGTGTCCGCCGCCTCGACCACGGGCGCCGGCGCGCTCAGCTCCGCGCCGCCCGGCCCGACCGCCAGCGAGCCGCGGGCGCCGAGCTTGACGACCACCCACCCGCCCGAGACCGCCTGGAGCTTGCGCGCCGCGGCGAGTGCGTCGCCGGATTCGACGTCGGCGATCGCGCACGCCTCCGCCTCGTTGGGCAGGAACACGTCGACCCAGGGCAGCAGCGATCTCACCTCGGCGCGCGTGTGGGCCGGAAAGCCCTCCGGATCCCAGGCCGTGTCGAAGAACGTCCGCGCGCCGGAGCCGCGCGCGGTCTCCAGCAGCTCCCGCCCTGCCTCGCCGCGCAGGCCGGGCGCCACGAAGTAGTCGCAGAACAACAGGTAGTCGCACGACAGCGCGTCGGCCGGGATCATCGACAGCTCCCAGAGCTTGTTGACGCCCAGGTAGGTGAGGAACGTGCGGTCGCGCACCGGCGACTCGAGCGCGACGGTCAGGCCGCTGGGCTCTGAGTCGAGCACCACGAGCTCGTCGGCCAAGGCCCCACGGTTCGAGCTCCTCGGACATCCAGCGGCCGACCTGGTCGTTGCCGATGGCGCCCATCAGGCGCACCGGCAGTCCGGCCTCGGCGAACGCCAGCGCCGCGTTGGCGCCGGCGCCGCCCGTGCGGATGCTCATCTCGTCGATCAGCAGCGTCGCGCCGGAGGCCGGCAGCTCCGAGACGGGGCTCATCAGCACGTCGGCCTGCACGCAGCCGATCACGGTCACCGCGATCGCCGGCCCGGAGCCCCCACCGCCGGCCATCAGGCCACCTTGGTGTCGTGCTGCTGTCGCCGCAGCTCGCCGATGGTCAGTCCCCGCAGCCGGGCCGTGTGCTCGACGAGCAGCTGCACGGGGAGGATCTGCAGCACCGGCGCCGCGAGCCACGGAACCTCCGGAAGGTCGATCACGTCGACGCCGCCGACGCCGCCGGCGCCCGTGTCGGTCAGCAGCGCGACGACCGCACCGAACGACGCCATCTCCGCGGCCAGCGCGCGCTCGCGGTCGCGACCGAACACGATCGCACCGAACCCGGGTGCCACCGCCTCGAGTGGCCCGTGCAGATACTCCCGGGTCTCCATGCCGGTCGCCGCCAGCCTCAGCCCCTCGCGCGCGAGCAGCGCGGTCTCGGCGGCCGACGCATGCGCGGGACCGCCGCCGACCGCGTCGAGCGCGCGGACCTGCGCGAACTGCGGCGCGATCCGCTCGACGACCGGATCGGTGCGCTCGAGCACCTCGGCCGCGAGCTCCGGGACCTGGTCCCACGCCGAAGCGGTCCCCAGCAGCGAGTCGCAAAGCATCCCCAGCGCCTGCAGCGTCGCGGTGTAGGACAGCGTCGCGACCGGCGTGTCGGGCAGCGGACCGAGCGGCAGCCACACGTCCGCGGCCTGCGCGAGCGGGCTGTCGCCCTTCGCGCTGATCGCGACCACCGGCGCTCCCGCGATGTAGCGCAGCGCGTCGACGGTCTCGGCGCTGGCGCCCGACTGCGAGACCAGCACGAACGCGTCGCCCAGCTGGGCGGCGCCGTCGACCCGCAGCTCGGGCGCCGAGACCGCGAACGCCCGGCGTCCCGAAGCACGCAGCGCGACCATCGCGGGGATCAGGGCACTCGCGCTGGCGCCGATCCCGCTCAGCACGATCGTCCCGCCGCACAACGCCCCGACGTCCACCTCCCCGATCGCCTCGCGAAACGCCGCCGCGGCGGCGCGCAGGTTCTCGGGCTGGCGGAAGATCGCCTCCCTGAACTGCGAGCTCATCCCTTCACCGCTCCCGAGGCCAGGCCGCCCACGATGTAGCGCTGGAACACCACCGCGATCAGCACCGGCGGGACCGCGGCGAGGATCCCGCCGGCGGCCTGCAGGCCGAAGTCGGTCGTATATCGGCCGGTGAACTCGGCGATCGCGACCGGGATCGTCTTGGCCGCGGTGGTCGACGTGAAGATCAGCGCGTACAGGAACTCGTCCCATGCGATCAGGAATGCGAACAGCGCCGTCGACAACAGCCCCGGACGCGCGAGCGGCAGGATCACCCGGAACAGCGCCTCGATCCGCGTGCATCCATCCATCAACGCGGCGTCCTCGAGCTCGCGCGGGATCGTCATGAAGAAGTTGCCCATGATCCACAGCACGAACGGCGTGGCGAACGTGCAGTAGACGATGATCAGCCCCAGCCGCGTGTTCAGCAGGTGCAGGCGGACCATGATCAGGTACAGCGGGATCACCAGCGCGATCGGCGGCACCATGTACGTCGACAGGAACAGCAGCAGCGCCACGCGCTGGCCGCGAAATCGCAACCGCGCGAACGCGTACGCACCGAACACCCCGACCGCCATCGAGATCACGACCGTGGCGGTGGCGACGATCAGGCTGTTGAGCAGCGAGGCGCGGAAGTTGCCGAAGATCGTTCCCTGCGGGGAGGTGAATATCTGCTGATAGCGGCTGAATGAGAGGTGGCTCGGGATCCAGCTGAGCGGGATCTTCAGCAGCGATGCCTGCGAGGAGAGGCTCGCGATCAACAGCCACGCGAACGGGGCGAGGATCACCAGCGAGATGCAGATCGCCGCGACGTGAATGAAGATCCTGTAGGTCCTCGAGTCCTGCACTGTCAGATCCCCATGCTCATGGCATCGCGTACGCGTCGGAGCGCAGCAGCCGGATGTACAGGACCGCGAAGCCCAGGATGAACAGCACGATCAGGTACGCCAGCGCCGAGCCGTAGCCGAAGAACTCGTCCGAGAACGCCCGCTGGTAGGTGTAGAAGGCGATGCTCTGCGTGCCGTTGGCGGGGCCCCCGCCCGTCATCACGTAGATGATGTCGAACACCTTGAACGCCTCGATCGTGCGCAGCACCAGCACCACGACGATCACCGGCCGCAGCAGCGGCAGCGTGATGTGCACGAACGAGCCCCAGCGGCCGTAGCCGTCGACCCGGGCGGCCTCGTACAGGTCGGCGGGGATCGTGGTCAGCCCGGCGAGCAGGAAGAACGCGACCAGCGAGGTGTTCTTCCAGACGTCGGCGAGGATCACGATGTTCAGCGCGCCGAACGGAGAGCTCAGCCAGGCGTGGTACGACGACTGGATCCCGAGCTGCGTGAGCGCCGCGTTGACGACGCCGTACTGGGCGTTGAAGAAGTAGCGCCACATGGCGCCGTTGACGATCGTGGGCAGCGCCCACGGCAGCACGATGATCGTGCGAAACAGCCAGCGGGCCCGCAGCGGCGCGATCAGCAGCAGCGCGATCGCCATCCCGAACACAAGCTCCAGGCCCGTGGACACGACTGTGAAGTACGCCGTCCGCAGAACCGCCGACCAGAAATCCGATTGCGACAGCGCGAACGTGTAGTTGCGCAGGCCGACCCACGGGAAGTGCCCCGGGAACGGCGTGTTGACCGAGTACAGCGACGTGTACAGCGTCTTCAGGATCGGATAGATGACGATCCCGAAGACGACGATGATGCTCGGCGCGAGCAGGGCCAGCGCGAACCGGCCCTCGCGCGTGCGCGCACGCCAGCTCGTCCCGCTGACGGGAGGGCTGGCCGCCTCCGCGGACGCGCCGACGGCCATCAGCGCCGCCCGCTGATCACGCCGGCGGTGCGCCCGACGTGAATGCCGAAGCCGCGGTGTTGAGCGCGGCCTGCGGGCTCTTCTTGCCCAGCAGCGCGTCCTGGATCTGCACCTGAAGGGCCTGTGAAGCCGCGTTGTAGTTGGTCACCTGCGGGCGCAGGATCATGTTCGGCAGCTGCGTCTTGGCGACGTCGACGAGCTGCGCGCCGGCGTCGTTGACCACTGTCGGGTCGTTGTAGGACGCCGACCAGATCGGCAGCGAGTCCTTGACGTAGCCGTTCTGCGTCGACTGGCTGGTGATGAACTTGATGTAGGTCCACGCCTCGTTGGGGTGCTTGGAGCCCGAGGTGATCATTACCGGCTGGCCGCCGTTGCAACCAGGGGCGACGCGGCCGACCGCACCGGCCGGCGTGTGGAGGATCATCACGTCGTCCTTGGACACCCGGCTCTGGCTGGGATCGAGCGCTCCGGCGAGCTGGAAGGTCCAGTTGAGGTTCATCGCGATCCGGCCCTGTTGGAACGCCTTCAGCACGTCGGCCTCGAGCGAGCTCGTCGACGCGGGGTCGGCGAGGCCCTCGTCGAGCAGCATCTTCATGAACTGCAGCGCCTGCAGGCCGCCGCCGGTCTGGAACGCGGGCTTGCCCGACGCGTCCAGGAACTTCCCGCCGAACGCGCCCGAGCAACTGTGCGTAGTCGCAGATCACTGCCTCGGCCTGCGCCCAGCTGCCCAGCCACGGGTACTTGGCCAGGCCCTTGGCCTTGATCTGCTTGAGGCCCGCGACGACGCCGTCCCAGGTCCTCAGCGACGACGGCGACACGCCGGCCTTCTTCAGCATCGAGCCGTTGGCGAACATGTACTTGGTGTCGAGGATCCACGGCATCCCGTAGTACTTGTTCTGGTAGTTGGCCATCACCAGGGCGCCCGGGAAGATCTCCCTCGTCGGCAGGGTGTTGACGAGGTCGGTGATGTTCTTGACGATCCCCTTGGACCCGAACTCGGCCGGCCAGATCACGTCGCCGAGAACCACGTCGTAGGTTCCGGCCGGGGCGGCGGACACGATCTTGTCGTGCAGCGCCTCGTAGGCGACCAGGGTGTTGTTGACCTTGATGTTGGGGTTGGCCTTCTCGAACGCCGCCGTCATCCCCGCCAGGTCAGACGCGCTGTAGCCGGCCTGCTGCTGGAAGAGGTTGTTGAGCGTGACGCTGCCGCCGGTGCCGGCGGCCGTCGAGCTCGAGCTGCTGGAGCTGGAGCTCGAGCCGCCGCAGGCTGCGAGGTACAGCGCGGCGCTACCGGTGAGGCCGGCGGAGAAGAACCTCCGGCGGGTGTAGCTCCGGTCATGAGTGTGCGACTGGTCCGACCCCATGCTCTCCTCCTCGACGACGGGCAGGCGTACGCAACTTTTGTAAGAAGCTTGCCCGAATGAACATACAGTCCCTATTCTTGGGCGTCAAGCGTGCAAACACATTCGTAAAGGAACCTAACCACGGTGCCAGACGGGAGTAACCAGCCGAGGTCGGGCGGGCAGGATCGGGAGGCCGTCGGACTCGCGCCTGGGCATGCTGCGCGAGCTCGGCGAGCAGGCCGTGCTGGAGACGATCTTCCGGGAAGGGCCGATCACCCGCCCCGAGATCGCAACGGCCATCAGCCTCTCCAAGCCGACCGTCTCGGCCGCCGTGTCGCGGCTCGAGCACGCCGGTCTGGTGCGCGCTGCCGGTACGCGCCCGGGCCAGCGCGGCCGCAAGCCCGTCGCCTATGTGGTCTCCAAGCGCGCTGGCTTTGTACTCGGCGCCGACATCGGCGGCACCAATGTCCGCGTGGCCGCCGCGGACCTGTTCGGCGAGCCGATCTGCGACCTCAAGCGCCCCACCACCAAGGACGGCAGCCGCGCCGTCGGCGTGCAGATCCTCGAGATGATCAGCGAGGTCATCGATCAGGCCGGCGCCTCCCACGGGCGTCCGCTGGCGCTCGGGATGTCGACTCCCGGCGTGATCGATCGAAGCAGCGGTCGCGTCACGTCGCTTGCCTACAACGTCACGCCCGAGGGCGGCTTTGACCCGCTCGCGGTGATCCGCGGCCGCTTTGACCTGCCCGTGCTCGTCGACAACAACGTCAACCTCGCCGCGGTCGGAGAGAAGTGGTTCGGGCTGGCGCGCGGAATCTCGACGCTGGTGTACATCGGGATCGGCGCGGGAATCGGGATGGGCGTGATCATCGACGACGAGCTCGTACGCGGCGCCCACGGCGCCGCCGGCGAGATCGGCTACCTGCCGCTCGTCGGCGACCCGTTCGACCCGCGCCACCGCCTGCACGGCGGCCTCGAAGACGAGGTCGCCGCCTCCGGGATCCTGGCCGCGTTCAAGTCGCGGCGCGGCGACTCCGACGGCGATGCCTCGACCGCGCACGAGGTGTTCGAGCTGGCCGGCTCGGGCGACACGATCGCGCGCGCAGTGGTCGACCACGTCGCGTCGCGGCTCGGCGCCGCGATCGCGACGGTGTGCGCGATCCTCGATCCCGAGCTCGTTGTGCTCGGCGGCGGGATCGGCGCCAGCCCTCTGCTGCTGCGCCCCGTGCGAGGAGCCGCGGCGGCGCTCGTGCCGATCACCGCTCGGATCGAGACGAGCCTGCTCGGCGACCGCGCGGCGCTTCAGGGAGCGATCGCGGTCGCGCTGCAGGCTGCACGGGCTCAGTTGCTCACCCAGGGCGGTGGGTCCGATGCGCGAAAGAATGTCGTCAGCATGCGCTCCGCGGCGAACACGTAGGCGATGGCCTCGATCACGCTCAACTCGGTCACCAAGCGCTACCGCGACGGCACGCTCGCGGTACGCGGCGTCGACCTCGAGATCGCCGACGGGGAGTTCATGATCCTGGTCGGCCCTTCCGGCTGCGGCAAGACGACCTTGCTGCGCATGATCGCCGGGCTGGAGGCGATCACCGACGGCAAGATCCTCGTCGACGGCGATGTCGTCAACGACCTGACACCGCGCAAGCGCGACATGGCGATGGTGTTCCAGAACTACGCGCTGTACCCGCACATGACGGTGGCCAAGAACATGGGCTTTGCCCTGCGCCGCCAGGGCGTGGACGCCGAGGAGATCCAGCGCAAGGTGCGCGAGACCGCCGCGCTGCTTGGCATCTCCGACCAGCTGGAGCGCAAGCCCGCCAACCTGTCCGGCGGTCAGCGCCAGCGCGTCGCGATGGGACGCGCGATCGTCCGCGACCCGACCGCGTTCCTGATGGACGAGCCGCTGTCCAACCTCGACGCCAAGTTGCGGATCCAGACGCGCGCGGAGATCCTTCGCATCCAGCGCAGGCTGCGGACCACAACCGTGTACGTGACCCACGATCAGACCGAGGCGATGACGCTGGGCGACCGGCTGGCGGTGATGCGCGACGGCGTGCTGCTGCAGGTGGGCACGCCCGACGACCTCTACAACCACCCCCGTAACGTGTTCGTAGGCGGCTTCATCGGCGCCCCGGCGATGAACTTCCTGCCCGGCGAGATCGCGAACGGGTCGCTGAAGTTCGCGCTGGCGACGATCCCGCTCGACGACGTTCGCAACGCCGGCGAACGCGTCATCCAGGCCGACGGTCGCGTCCTCGTCGGGATCCGCCCCGAGGACTTCGAGGACGCCGCCCTCGCGGGCGACCGCGGCCACGGAATCAGGATCAAGGTCTTGATCGACGTGCTCGAGTCGACCGGATCGGACCGCTACGCCCACCTCTCGACCGGCGAGCACAACGGCAGCCACGAGCTCGACGAGTCGCTGCTGCGCGAGCTCAAGGCGATGGCGATCGAGTCCGGCGATGACATCACCCCCACGTCGCTCGACGTGATCGCCAGGGTCGACGCATCGAGCCGGCTAGACGAGGGCAAGGAGGGGGAGCTGTGGCTGGACACCACCAAGCTCCACCTGTTCGACCCCGCCACCGGCGAACGGCTCGAGAGCTAGTGTCGCGAATCAGGGGTTCGGGTGCACCGAGAGGCGCCACTGGTGGATGCCGGGCGAGGACGCAGGAGCCGACGCGCAGCAGCGCTGCGCGAGGCGACGAGGACAAAGCCCGGCGCCGCCGGGGGTGCCTCGAATGCACGCGAACCCCTGACTCGGGACACTGATGCTCGCCGTCCTGGGCGGGCTGGGCGCGGCCGCCGCCTGGGCCATTTCGACGCTGTGCTCGTCGCGCTCGAGCCGGATGATGGAGCCGATGGCCGTGGTCGCGCTCGTGATGGTCGTCGGCCTCGTTATCACCGCACCGATCGCCGCCGTCCAGGGAGTGCCGAGCTTCGACGCCGAGTCGTTGACGTGGCTGGTGATCTCCGGCGCCGGCAACGTCGCGGGACTGGTGCTGACCTACAACGCGCTTCGAATCGGGCAGGTCGCGCTGGTCGCGCCGCTCGTGTCGACCGAGGGCGCGATCGCGGCGCTGATCGCCCTGCTCGCCGGCGAGAGCCTCTCGCCCGGCGTCGGCGTGGCGCTGGCGGTCATCGCGATCGGGGTGTGCCTGTCGGCGGTGCCCGAGTCTGCAGACACCGAGCGCCGGCTGCTGCGCCGCCACCCGGCCGCCGTCGCGTTGGCGCTCGGCGCAGCGGTGGTGTTCGGCACCAGTCTGTACGCGACGGGCAGGGCCGCCACGACGCTGCCTTCGTCATGGGTCGTCCTGTCCGCTCGGCTGATCGGAACGGTCGCGCTGGCGATCCCGCTCGCCCTCGCCGGTCGCCTGCACGTGGTTGCCCGCGCGGTGCCGCTCGTGGTCGCCGCCGGAATCTGCGAGGTGCTCGGCTTCTACTCCTACACGGCGGGCGCCCGGCACGGGATCGCCGTCGCGGCGGTGCTCTCCTCGCAGTTCGCGACGATCGCCGCAGTCATCGCGTACTTCCTCTTCAAGGATCGCCTCAGCCGCATCCAGCTGGCGGGCGTCTCGACCGTGATCGTCGGCGTCGCCCTGCTCAGCGCGTTGCGCGCGTGAACAGCAGCGCGTGCGCCTCGCGCAGCGCGACGGCGATCGCGCCGTGCAGCGCGGCCTGATCGCCGAGCCGGCTGATCTCGATTCTGGCCGTCAGCGGCACCAGCTCGGCGACGGTCGCGCGGACCGGCCCGAGCAGTGCGGGGTTGCTCCCGATGCCGCCGCCGAGCACGATCAGCTGCGGGTCGATCACCGCGATCACGCTCGCGATCGCAGCTCCGAGACGGCGAGCGACCACTTGCACGACGACGCGCGCGGCATCGTCGCCGTCGCGCGCGAGCGTGAAGACCTCGTGCACCGACTCCAGATCCCTGCCCGAGCGCTCGCGCAGCGCGGCCAAGATCCCTGCCGCGCCGATTTCGTCCTCGAGGCCGCCGTGGAGGCGGTGGCGCTCGTTGTAGGGGTCGCGGGCCGACGGCAGATATCCGATCTCGCCCGCCCCGCCGTGAGCGCCGCGCACGAGCTCGCCGCCGACCACCAGACCCATCCCGACGCCGGCGCCGATCGACACGAACGCGAACGTCTCGACGTTGCGGGCGAGTCCCTCCCACGCCTCTCCGAGCGCGGCCAGGTTCACGTTGTTCTCGATCCGCACCGGCACGTCGAACCGCGCCCGCAGCGCGGCGAGCGGGTCAAGGCCGCCGTCAGGGCTGACGTTGTAGGCCAGCGAGGTCACGCGGCGGGTCACCTGATCGACGACGCCGGGCGTCGAGACCGCGGCCGCCAGCAGCCGTCCGTGCGTGGCCCGGGCGCGCTCGACGATGCGGCCGGCGATCTCGATCACCTGCGCCGACACGGCGCGCGCACCGGCATGGCTCGTCAGCACATGCTCGTCGTGGATTGGAGCGCCGAAGATGTCGGCGACGCCCGCGCGGATGTTGGTGCCGCCGATGTCGATGCCCAGCACGAAGCCTGCATTGCCGCGAATCTCGTAGGCGACCGGGCTGCGGCCGCGACGTCCATGCTGTTGCCCCGCGGTGCGGATGATCCCGGCCCGCTCGAGGCGCTCGATCGCGGCGCCCACCGTCGCCTTGGACAGGTTGGTGGCGCTGGCGATCTGCGGGCGCGTGATCGGCCCGCCGCGAAAGATCTCGTCGAGCACCTCCTGCTCACTCAGCTCCCGCAGCAGGTTGGGCCGGACCATCGCGCGTATCTTGCCCGACCCCGCCCCCCTGGTGCGAATTTGGCGGGGTCCGTCAAATTAGAAAGACGACAGCCGAATCCCGTAGCGCCTGTATCCCGTGAGTTCCGAGTCTTGACAGTCGGGATAAGTTATTCGTTCAGTTATTTTCCAATAACTCGCTGCGAGGAGGGAGTCGGTGAGAGCACTTCAACCCACCACTTGCAAGGCGATCGCCGCGTTGGTCGCCACCGCCGCGATCGCGGCCCTCGCAGCCCCGACCGCATCTGCGGACGTCACGACCGTCGGCCTGGGCGGTTGGCAGGTTCAGAGCACCGCGCAGGCGACGCAGTCGCCCGCGGCGATCTCGACGCCGGGCTTCGGCACCGCGTCGTGGCTGCACGTGCGGCCCGACGACGCGGGCGCGCCCGGCACCGAGGTCGGCGCGCTCGTGCAGACCGGCCACTGCCCGAACGTGTTCTTCTCGACGAACATGAAGCAGTGCTTCGGCTACCTGACCGGGATCGGTGACCCGGTCCCGCAGTTCGCCGTCCCGTGGTGGTTTCGCACCGACTTCACCGCGCATCCCGGGTCACGGCGACAACACCGATCTGATCGTCAACGGCGTCGTCGGCGAGGCCGACGTCTGGGTCAACGGGCACGAGGTCGCGACCCGCGACACAGTCCAGGGCGACGTACACGCGCTACACGTTCGACCTCAGCGGCTTGCTGCGCCATGGCGCCAACACGCTCGCGCTCGAGGTCTATCCGAACAACCCGAACACGATGTTCACGCTCGACAACGTCGACTGGACGCAGATCCCGCCCGACAACAACACCGGCTTCCAGTTCCCGATCCAGCTGCACACCTCGGGCCAGCTCGCGCTCTGAGCACACGCACGTCGTCCAGGACGACGCCGCGGATCTCTCGACCGCGGCGCTCACGCTGAAGGCGCGACGTCACCAACCACGCGAGCACGCCCGCGACGGGTGACCGTCTCCGCCGTCGTCCTCGCCCCGAACGGTGCCGTGATCCGCGTGACGCAGACGCATGAAGGTCGCGGCCGGCGAGACGCAGACCGTTCGCGTTTGGCCCCAGCGACGATCCTCGCCTGACGCATCCACCACCCGAGCGTCTGGTGGCCCCACGGGATGGGAGCGCAGCCTCTGTATCGGCCTCCAGACCTGGCGCTCACAGCCCGGCAGCGCAACCCGACTGCGAGTCTGAGACGTTCGGCATCAGGACGGTCACCACGCGCCTGATCGGCCCGGCGCCGATCGCCCCGCAAGGCTCGCGCCAGTTCGCCGGTCAACGGCGTGCCGTTCGTGTTCCGTGCCGGCGGCTGGTCCGAGGACCTGTTCCTGCGCTACTCCTCGGCAGACACAGCCAATCAGATCACCGCTGATCGAGAACCTTGGATTCAACGGCATTCGCACCGAGGGCAAGCAGATGCCCGACGACTTCTACGAGCAGATGGATCGCGCCGGGATCCTGGTCGACGGCGGCTTCCAGTGCTGCGACGCGTGGCAGCTGCAGGCCAGCGGCCTGACCTCAGACCCGAGCTTGCGATCCTGCAGTCTCAGCGCTGACGATCGGCCAGAACCTTCGCAACCACCCCAGCATGCTGAACTTCAGCTGGAGCGACAACCTGCCGATCCGGCGCCAGGAGGCGGTCTCGCTGCAGGGCTTCCAACAGGCTGACTTCCAGGACCCGCTGATCGCCTCGGCTGAGTACAAGACCGATCCGCTGGCGTGCTCGGCCCGTCTGGTGAGAAGGAGGGCCCGTACGACTGGGTGCCGCCGAGCTACTGGTACGACACCTGTCACTACGACCCGGGCGACTCGAGCCGGACCAACGTCGGTGGCGCCTGGGCGTTCGAGTCCGAGGCGAGCGCCGGTCACACCGTTCCCACGCTCGATTCGATCCACCGGTTCCTGTCGCCGTTCGAGCAGGACCAGCTGTGGCAGAACCCCGACTACAACCAGTACCACGCCAACTACGAGCCCGACCTGCCGGGACCGGACAACGGCGGCTACTCGTTCGGCACGCTTCACGACCTCGATGCCGCGATCTCCAACCGCTACGGCGCGTGGTCGAGCCTGAGCCAGTACGTGCAGGAGGCCCAGGTCCAGAACTACGAGACCCAGCGGGCCGAGTTCGAGGCCTACATCGACCACTCGACCAACAAGGACGCGCCCTCGACGGGCGTCGTCTACTGGCAGCTCAACAAGGGCTGGCCGACGTTGCTGTGGGACCTCTACAACAACGACTTCGACCAGGCCGGCAGCTACTTCGGCGCCAAGAAGGCCAACGAACCGCTGCACGTCCTGTACACCTACGACGATGGGACGGTGTCGGTCGACAACGTCGGCGAACGCGACCGGCACGGGCTGTCGGTCGTGTCCAACGTCTACGGCGTCGACGGCCGCCTGCTCGACCACCAGACCGCGTCGAGCGTGTCGGTCGGCGGTCAGGGCGTCGCGCGCGACGTGCTGCATCCCGCGGTGCCCGCCGCCACCACCCCGCCGACACCGTCAAAGACGTACTTCGTCGAGCTGCTGCTCGAGCGCCACGGCAAGGTCATCGACCGTAACGTCTACTGGCTCTCGACCCAGCAGGACATCGTCGACTGGGACGCCACGATCGGCCAGCCGCAGGCGACGATGACGCAGTTCGCGAACCTGAGCCAGCTGCAGGCGCTGCCGGCCGCCGCGGTGCGCGTCCGAGCAGACACGGTGTCAGAGCGTGGCGGCCTCGAGAAGACGGTGGTGAGGATCACCAACACGTCGAACAAGCCGACGGTCGCGTTCTTCCTTCGCGCCGACGTCCGGCGCGGGAACAGGTCGGGGACGCCGGCGGCAGGCGACAACGAGGTGCTGCCGATCTCCTGGTCAGACAACGACGTGACGCTGTGGCCGGGCGAGTCGGAGACGTTGCGCGCGACCTACCGCCGCGCCGACCTGCATGGGTCCTCGCCGGTCGTCAGCGTGTCGGCGTCGGAACTCGCCGCTTCAGGACGTGCCGGCGTCCTGATCAGCTCCTCGAGCTGACGCAGGCACGAGACGTTGCCGACGCACACCCACGGCTGCGTAAACCTGGTAAAGCCTGGGCGATGCTGCGGATCGCTGGTACGGTGCCCTGACCGTTAGCGCGTCGGTCGCGCACACGCGCACGATCGAGATGGACTCGAACGCGCGGCGCGCCACGAACGGCTCCGGGGGGCCCGAGGCAGTGATTGACGATCGCTCAATCAATCGATGAATGAGCTGGTCTGCGCATGGAGATCGGCGATGAGACGACTGTTGAGTGTCGCCGTGGTTGTGATCACCGTCTGCGGCGCAGCAGCGCAATCGGCCGGCGCGACGGTTTTGCTGGGGGATCAGAAGGTTGAGGCCAGCTCGGATACCAATGGAAACGGGGTCACACAGGCGTTCAGCTATACCGCGGTGGCGTCGGGGACGCCGACCGATGTGGAGGTGTATGTCGGCTCGAACTCGGCCAGCGGGCTGCAGGTCGGGGTCTACAGCGATTCGCCGGGCACGCCAAGTCGTCTGCTCGCCAGCGGGACGCTGTCTGCGCCGACCGCCAACGCCTGGAACGACGCGAAGCTTGGCGGTTCGCCGCCCGCTATCACGTCCGGCACGAAGTACTGGATCTCGGTGGGTGGAACCGGCAGCAGCGGCCTGCTGAACTTCCGCGACCTCACCAGCGGCGGCACCGCCAGCTATGCCGCCAACGGCCTGCCGAGCACCTGGAGCAGCGCCGGCGGTCCATGGCCCGTCGGCCCAGCCAGCGCATACGTCAACGGCACGACGGGCTCCCCATCACCGCCCACCAACACCGCCCTGCCCACCATCACCGGGACCACCCAGCAAGGCCAGACGCTCTCCACCACCACCGGCACCTGGAACGGCACGACGCCGATCACATACACCTACCAGTGGCAGCGCTGCACCACCACCTGCACCAACATCACCGGCGCCATCGAACTCGGCCAGCGGGCTGCAGGTCGGGGTCTACAGCGATTCGCCGGGCACGCCAAGTCGTCTGCTCGCCAGCGGGACGCTGTCTGCGCCGACCGCCAACGCCTGGAACGACGTGAAGCTTGGCGGTTCGCCGCCCGCTATCACGTCCGGCACGAAGTACTGGATCTCGGTGGGTGGAACCGGCAGCAGCGGCCTGCTGAACTTCCGCGACCTCACCAGCGGCGGCACCGCCAGCTATGCCGCCAACGGCCTGCCGAGCACCTGGAGCAGCGCCGGCGGTCCATGGCCCGTCGGCCCAGCCAGCGCATACGTCAACGGCACGACGGGCGCCCCATCACCGCCCACCAACACCGCCCTGCCCACCATCACCGGGACCACCCAGCAAGGCCAGACGCTCTCCACCACCACCGGCACCTGGAACGGCACGACGCCGATCACATACACCTACCAGTGGCAGCGCTGCACCACCACCTGCACCAACATCACCGGCGCCACCTCCAGCACCTACACCCTCACAACCAGCGACGTCGGCGACACCATCGACGTAATCGTCACCGCCACCAACTCCGCCGGCAACGCCACCGCCACATCACCCAAGACCGCAACCGTGACTACGCCCCCGCCCCCGGGCAAGATCACCCACGTGGTGTGGGTTTTGATGGAGAACCATGGTTACAGCTCGATCATCGGCTCAAGCCAAGCTCCCTACATCAACCAGCTCGCCAATACCTACGGCCTGGCCACCAACTATTTCGCGCTTTCACATCCCAGCTTGCCGAATTACATTGGTCTGACCAGCGGGGGTACCCAGGGCATCAGCGACGACAACGACCCCTCGAGCCACCCACTGACTGTGCCGTCGATCTTCAGTCAGCTTCCCGGCGGGCAATCACGCTCGCTGCAGGAGGGCATGCCGTCCAACTGCTTCGCAGCCGACTCGGGGGAATATCTGACTCGTCACAACCCGATGGCGTACTACACGAATCTGGGCACGGACTGCAGCAACTACGACGTTCCATTCGGCTCTTCGCCGGACCTGAGCGCCGCGTTTACGTTCATCACCCCGAACGCAATCGACGACATGCACGACGGGACGATCGCCCAGGGCGACTCGTTCCTTTCCAGCTACGTCCCCGCGCTGATGGCTACCCCTCAGTACCAGGCCGGCAACACGGCGATCTTCATCACCTGGGACGAGGACGAAGACCTCGGCGGGAGCAATCAAGTCCCGTTGATCGTGGTCTCGCCGTCCACGAACGCGGTCAAGGTCTCGACCTCCTACAACCACTACTCGCTGCTTCGCACAACCGAGGACCTTCTCAGCTTGCCGGCGCTTGGCGGCGCGGCCTCGGCCTCGCCGATGGAGAGCGCGTTCGGGCTCACCGGCAGTGCGCCGCCGCCTCCTCCCGCGAGTACCGGGCTCCCGGTCATCTCGGGCACCACGCAGCAGGGCCAGCCGCTTAGTACCTCCAACGGAACCTGGAACAACAACCCCACAGGCTTCGCCTACCAATGGCAGGACTGCGACAGTTCGGGCGCCAACTGCGCCGCGATCTCCGGCGCCACCGGCGTCTCCTATACGCTCACCACGACCGACGTCGGCCACACCATTCGAGCGGTGGTGACGGCCTCCAACTCGGGCGGTTCCACATCCGCCACTTCCGCCGCCACAGCGGTTGTCACGGCGGCCGCCCACGACCCGGTTGTGGTGGCCGTGGGTGATATCGCGTGCGCCCCCGGCGACATCAGCAACAGCTGCCAGCAGGCGGCGACCGAGAGCCTCGCCGCGGCTCAGCACCCCGATGCGGTGCTGCCGCTCGGCGACAACCAGTACAACTCAGGTCTTCTCAGCGAGTACACGGGCGCCGGCGCCTACAACGCGACCTGGGGAATCCTCAACCCACTCGCCTACCCGACGACGGGGAACCACGAGTACACGGCGAGCGCGACCGCATCTGGCTATTTCAGCTACTTCGGAGCTGCGCTCCATGGCTCCACCGCCTCCGCGCCCTATTACTCCTACAACCTCGGCACGTGGCACCTCATCTCGCTCGACTCCAGCTGCAGCGACTCCGGCTGTAGCGACGTGGTGAACGGCCAAACCTCGTCCGCCCAGACCTCGTGGCTGCAGTCCGATCTGGCCGCGCACCCGGCCGCCTGCACGCTGGCCTACTGGCACCACCCACGCTTCTCTGGGAGCTGGAGCAACGACAGCCCCGGCACCGGCCCGCTGTTCGCCGCGCTGTACAACGCTCACGCCGACATCGTCGTCAGCGGGCACGACCACGTGTATGAGCGCTACGCCCAGCAGGACCCGACTGGAGCGGCGACAACCAACGGCATGAGGCAGTTCGTCGTCGGCACGGGCGGCGAGAGCCTGTTCACGATGCTTACTCAGCCGGCCAACCTGCAGGTGTCGGACCAGAACGACTTCGGAGTCCTGGTGCTGACGCTGCATGCCTCGAGCTACGACTGGGCGTTCAAGCGCCTCAACGGATCCGTCGTGGACAGCGGCACGACTGCCTGCCACGGCAGCGGCACCGGAACGCGCGCCGCCCGCGCCGCACGCGTCGCACGCCTGTGGCCGACCGGCCCCACCGGACCGGCGCTGCGGTTCGACGCTCGCTCGCAGACCTCGACGGCGGTCACGGCCGCGCGCCGCGGGCTCCCCGTGGCGATCCACCTGAGCCGTGCGGCCGACGTGACGATCACGGTCTGGCTGCACCGCGCGCACCGGCTGACCCGGATCGCCTCCTTCTACGAGACCGAGACGCAGCTCCCGAGGCCCCACAGCCGGATCCTCCTTCGCCTGCCGGCGAGTCGGCTGAAAGGCACCGCCCCGCTCAAACTTGTCCTGCACTTCGCCGCCGTCGACGGCGCCGGGCACCACCGCGCGCTGACCAGGGCCGTGGCCCTCAAGCGCGGGCGACGCTGACCGCTGCCTGCTCGGCGGCGGGAGCGTCAAGCAGGCGCTCGAGCTGTCGCTCGAGCCCGGCGTTGCCCACCGTGCGCTCATACAGCGGGAGGCCGATTCGTGCGGCCGCTCGCTGCGCGGCCGCGCGCGTGGCCGGCGTGGGGCGCTGCGCCAGCCACAGGACGCGCGTGTAGTTGCGGAAGTAGTCGTCGCGCAACTCGGGGTGGCGGTTGAGGCCGAGCTCGCGCACGACCGTGTGCTCGAACGTCCGCGCCAGAAAGTCGGTCAGGAAGTACGTGCCCGGCTCCTCCTCGAGCGCGATGCGAACCTCCTCGCGCCCGAACACGTCATAGCAGTGGTCCCCATTGAGTCGCGCGATCCCGTGCGCAGCGAGCACCTCGTCGATCGCGCCGAAGCTGCCGCAGTCCGCATACGCCACCGCCACCGCCTCATAGCGCCCGAGCAGCCTCTCGATAGAGCGCTCTATCGAGGGAGCGAGTCGGTCGGGATGGTTGTGCAGCAGTGCGTCGATCGGATGTACGTCGACGTCCCAGCCGCGCCGGCTGGCGATCGCCCGTACGTCGGCGGCGAGCGCGCCGCACGCGATCACCGCGGTGCTCATCCCGGGAACGCGAGCTGATCGATGAACAGGTCGTTGAAGTCGGCCCGGCCCGACAGCTCGACGTACTCCACCTCGCGCAGGATCGAGTACGCCTCGGCGCGCTCGCGCAGGCTGAGCGCGGCGATCTTCGCGCCCTCGCCGGCGACGTTGCCGGCCGACACGATGCGCGGCAGCGCCAGCTTCGGCACCAGGCCGATCCGCACCGCACTGAGCGGCGTCAGGTAGGAGCCGAAGCTGCCGGCGAGCAGCACCTGGGCGATGTCGCCGGGCTCGACGCCGAGCTCGCGCAGCAGGATGTTCCAGCCGGTCGCGATCGACGCCTTGGCGAACTGCAGCTCGCGGACGTCGCGCTGGGAGAGGAACACCGACGACTCCGGATCGCCCCCACCGTCCCCGTCGCGCCAGTGCAGCACGAACACGCGCTCCTTGCCGATCATGGTCAGCCTGTCGACCAGGCCGGGATGCGAGCTCGCCGCTTCCTCGTCGGGGATGAACCGCCCGGAATGGTCCAGCAGCCCGCAGCGCACGAGCTCGGCGACCGCGTCGACGAGCCCCGAGCCGCAGATGCCCACCGGCTCGGTGTCGCCGATCACCGCCAGCTCGAGCGCGTCGCCGTCGATCTTCAGGCTCTCGATCGCGCCGTCGGCCGCGCGCATCCCGCACTTGATCTGTGCGGCCTCGAACGCAGGGCCGGCGGGCGCCGCCGTCGCCAGCACCCGCTCGCTGGACCCAAGCGCGATCTCGCTGTTGGTCCCGACGTCGATGAACAGCCGCAGGCGCCGGTCGCGGGTGAGCCCGGTCGCGAGCATCCCGGCGACGATGTCGCCGCCCACGTAGGCGCCGAGCGACGGGAACACGAACGCCGGCGCGCGCGGGTGGATCTCGATCCCGAACTCGCGCGCGTTGACCGGCGGCATGCTGTGGGTGGAGACCGTGAACGGCGCCATCGACAGCGGCTCGGGGTCGATGCCGAGCGCCAGGTGCATCATCGTCGTGTTGCCGCAGACCGTGATCTCGTAGACCTCGCGCGGGTCCACCTCGCCCTCTTCGCACACCTCGTGGGTGAGCTCGGCCATCGTCTCGTGCGCGCGCTGACGAAGCGCCGGCAGCGCCTGCTCGTCCATCATCGTCGCCGAGATCCGCGTGATCACGTCGGCGCCGAACGGCTGCTGATGGTTGAGGATTGAGCGAACGGCGACGGGCTGGCCGCTGTCGAGGTCCAGCAGCGTGGCCACCACCGTGGTGGTCCCGAGGTCGAACGCGATCGCATAACGACGCGCGGTGGTGTCTCCGGGCTCGACGTCGACCAGCTCCTCGTCGCAGACGACGGCAGTGACATCCCAGTTGGAGCTGCGCAGCACCCCGCCGAGCTCTCGCAGTACTTCGATCGATGTTGTCGGCTCCAGGTCGTCGATCGCGTCGAGCACGCGCTGCAGGTCCGAACGCTGATCCTCCATCGTCGGCTCCTCCATCACCAGGTGGCGCTTCTGCACCGACGGGCGCAGGATCACGTGCCGCCCGACGCCGGCGAGCGCCGCCTTGGGACGCGTCTGAAGCGGCGGCACCTCGACGACCAGGTCACCTCGCGCCCCGGCCCGGCACGCCAGCCGCCAACCGTCGCGAAGCTCCTGGGCGGTGAACGCCCGCGGGTCCAGCGGGCCCACCGGCACGTCGCCCGAGACGATTCGCACCTTGCACTTCTTGCAGGTGCCGTGGCCGCCGCACGTCGAGTCGATCGCGATCCCGTTCCAGCTCGCGGCGTCGAACACCGGCGTGCCGCTCGGCACGCGCACGTCGGCGCCGTCGGGCAGGAAGCGCAGCCTGACCCGGCCGGCGCCGTCGTTGGGCGCTGGCGCGGGGCCGGTCAGCTCGTCGCGGTCGAGGCCGCGTCGCTGGGGAGCGGGCCGGCTCATCAGGCCGTGGCCGCCCCCTGCTCAGCCAGCGTCGCCTGCCGCGCACGGTGCGCGGCGATCCATCGCGCTCCCCACGGGTCGTGGCCGAGCAGCAGGTCCGCGGCGCGAACCGAGTCGACGACGACCGGAGCCGTGGACATGATCGCGCTGGTCAGCCCCGCCGCCATCGCCATCGGCAGGAACGCGCCGTTGAGCGCGGCGCGCTGCGGAAGGCCGAACGACACGTTCGAGGCGCCCAGGCACATGTTGACGCCGAGCTCGTCGCGGATCAGCCTGATCGTCTCGAGCGTCGTCGTCACCGCCTCGGTGTCGGCGCCGACCGTCATCGCCAGCGGGTCGATCACGACGTCCTCGGCAGCGATCCCGTGGTCGCCCGCCGCGCTGACGATCTTGCGCGCAAGCTCGAGTCGCTTCTGCGGCGTCTCCGGGATTCCCGTCTCGTCGTTGGCCAGCCCGATCACCGCGGCGCCGTGGCGCGCCACCAGCGGCAGGATCTCCTCCAGCCGGTCGTCCTCGGCCGTGACCGAGTTGACGAGCGCACGGCCCTCGTAGACCGACAGGCCGGCTTCCAAGGCCTCGATCACCGACGAGTCGATGCAGATCGGCGCGTCGACCGCGTTCTGCGCGGCGGTCAGCATGCTCTTGAGCAGCTCCGGCTCGTCAACGAGCGGGATCCCGGCGTTGATGTCGAGCATGTCGGCGCCGGCGTCGACCTGTGCGACGGCGTCGACGGAAACCGTCGACAGGTCCCCGCCTCGCAGCTCCTCGGCGAACTTCTTGCGGCCCGTCGGATTGATCCGCTCACCGATGATGCAGAACGGCTGCTGGCGTCCGATCGTGACCGAGTTAGACCGCGAGCGGAGCACTGTATCCATTGGATTCCCTTTCGACTCGGGGCGGTATGCCCAGACGTGTGCAGAGCTTTGCGATGCCTGCGTCCTTGCGGAACGAGATGAAGTGAAGGCCCGCCACGCCGGGCTGGGCGAGCGCGTGCGACGCCAGCTCGTAGGCGATCTCGAAGCACTCGGCCTCGGCGTCGGCGGCGCGCTCGACCCGCTGCACGTATTCGGCCGGGACGTCGACGCCGGGCACCTTGGTGGCGACGAAGCGCATGCCGCCGACGGTGCGCAGGATGCAGATCGACGGGATCAGCGCCAAGCGCTTGCTGAGCCCGCTGTCGTGGGCGTCGCGCATGAACGCCTCGAGCAGCTCCGTCCGGAAACAGATCTGAAGCTGGAGGAAGCGCGCGCCGGCCTGCGCCTTCTTGGCCGCGCGCCGCACCCTGTATTGCAACGGCGGCGCGCTCGGGTTCTCGACGCCGCCGACGAGGAAGTGCGGCGCCGGGCCGGTGCTCCGGCCCGACAGGTATTGGCCGGCCTCGAGCACGCGCGTCAGCGCGATCAGCTGCGGCGAGTCGAGATCGAACACGCGCCTGGCCTCGGGCTCGTCGCCGGCGGTCACGTCGTCGCCGGTCAGGCAGCAGATGTTCTGCACGCCGTGCATCGCCGCACCCATCAGCTCGGCCTCGAGCGCGAGCCGGTTGCGGTCGCGGCAGGTCAGCTGCATCACCGGCTCGACGCCGGCCTGGATCAATGCGATCGCGACCGCCAGCGGCGACGCGTGCGCGTGCGCGGACGGGTTGTCGGTCGCGTTGAACGCGTCGACGTATGCCTTCATCGGCGCCAGCTGGCGCATGATCTCGGCGTGTCCGCCGCCGTCGATCACCGGCAGCTCGGCGGTGACCACGAATTCCCCCGCTTCGAGCTTTCGCTCAAGATTCGACATCCGCGACCGCCGTCCACCCGGCCGGGGTCTGCTTGTCTCGGCCGGTGACCAGGTTGATCCACGACGAGGTGCCCTTGAGACTGTTGTCGACCGGCGGGCGAATGTCGTCGATGTGATGGCGCCACACCGGCAGCTCCTCGGAGCGCTCGTAGGCTCGCAGCCAGACGCAGCGCATCTCGGGCTTGACCTCGCAGTGGCCGTTTGCGCGCACGCCGCCGCACGGTCCGTTGCGCAGCGTCTTGGGACACGTCATCGGACACGTCAGCCCGGTCGAGTGCAGCACGCACTGGCCGCACATCTGACAGCCCCACACCGGGCCTTTGATCGCGTGCTCGACCGCAGCGACGATCCCGGCCCCGCGGGTCACGCCGGTACCTTCTCCCGGCGCAGCTCGATCAGCTCCTTGGCCTTCTTGACCGCCGAAGATGCGTCGGCCGAATAGCCGTCCGCCCCAACCGCGTCCGCGTACTCCTGGGTGACCGGAGCCCCGCCCACCATCACGATCACGTCGTCGCGCATCCCCGCCTTCTCCAGCGCGTTGATGTTGGCCTTGAACATCGGCATCGTCGTCGTCAGGAACGCGGAGAAGCCGACGATGTCCGGCTTGTGCTCCTCGATCTGCTGGATGAACTTCTCGGGCGCGACGTTGACCCCGAGGTCGATCACGGTGAAGCCCGCGCCCTCGAGCATGATGTTGCAGAGGTTCTTGCCGATGTCGTGGACGTCGCCCTTGACCGTCCCCATCAGAAACGTGCCGACCGTCGCGATGCCGGTCTCGGCCAGCAGCGGGCGCAGGATGTCCAGCGCGCCCTGCATCGCACGCGCCGCGATCAGCATCTCGGGCACGAAGTAGTCGCCGCGCTCAAACCGCGCCCCGACCTCCTCCAGCGACGGGATCAGCGCGTCGTAGAGCATCCTTTCCGGCTCCAGCCCCTGCTCCAGGCCGTCGTTGACGCCGTCGCGGACGACGGGCGCGTTGCCCACGAGCGTCTCGTCGTAGAGCAGTTGCAGGATTTCCTCATGAGTCATGCGGCGTTCTCTCCTTCGTGGATGTGCCCCAGGCGCCGCTCGAGCGAGCGGGCCTCCTCGATCAGAACCGGCTCGAGCTCGCGGATCCGCCGCGGCGTCATCCGCAGCGTCGGCCCGGAGATGCTCAGCGCGGCGACCACGTCGCCGCCGGCGACGCGAACCGGTGCTGCGACCGCGGCCAGCCCGGTCTCGAGCTCGTCGACGGTCGTCGCAAATCCCTGGCGGCGCACGGTCTCGAGCTCGGCCTCGAGCTGCGCCGGATCGGTGATCGTCTTCGGGGTGAAGCGCCGCAGGGGCGGCTCGGGCAGCGTCGCCCGCCCGAACGCGAGGAACACCTTGCCGTTGGCGGTGCAGTGGTATTCGACCGCGCGCCCAAGCCACTGGCCGACGCCGACGAAGTGGCGGCTCTCGACCTGCGCCACGTGCTCGACGCCGTCGCGTCCGGCGACCGCGAGGTTGATCGTCTCCCCCGTCGCCTCGCCGAGCGCGTCCAGCGACTCCCGGGACATCTCCACGACGTTGCGCTCGAGCAGGCCCCGCTCGGCGACGCGCAGGATCGCCGGGCCGGGGCGAAGGCGGCCCCGCGGCCCATCCTGCTCCACGAGCCCGCGGCGCTCGAGCGCCGTCATCAGGCGCGAGGCGGTGCTCTTCGGGATGCCGCTCGCCGACGCCAGCTCGGTCAGCGCGATCGGCTGCTTGCTCTCGAGCACCCGGACCAGCAGCTCGGCGCCGCGGTCGACCGCAGCGACTCCGTGCGCCTGCGTGCGCGGTCCGTTGTCGCGGCCGTCGCTCCGCGGGTCTTTTTCGCGTCCCTTCTCCCGTGCTTGGAACTCTTGTTCCACGCTTATATAGTACGGGCCTCGGGCGCCAGGTCAAGACAAACGCGAGGAGCCGATCTTGTTCGTCAACGCGATGCCCCGTTACGAGATCTTGAGCGAGGACGCAATGGCCACGCTGGACCGTGGCTGGCGACGGATCGTCGCCGAGCTCGGGATCGAGTTCCTGCTGCCCGAGGCCGTCGAGCTGCTGCGCGCCGCGGGGCAGATCGTCGAGGACGACAACCGGGTGAGGTTTGACCCGGAGTTCATCCTCGAGCAGGTCGCCAAGGCGCCCCGCGAGTTCGACCTGCTGGCGCGCAACCCCGACCACATCGCCCACATCGGCGGCGACCACATGGTGTTCGCCCCCGTCTACGGATGCCCGTTCATCCGCGAAGGCGACGTCCGCCGCGACGCCAAGATGGCCGACTTCGAGAACCTCGTGCGGCTCGCGCAGACCTTCCCCCAGCTCGACTCACCGGGCGGCACGATCTGCGAGCCCGAGGACAGGCCGCTGGACTCTCGCCACCTCGACATGGTGTTCGCGCTGCAGACGCTCTCCGACAAGCCCTACATGGGCTCGGTCACCTCGGGACCGAACGCGGCCGACACGATCGCGATGGGCGAGATCCTCTACGGCGGCCGCGAGGCGATCGAGCGAACCCCGGCGTCGATCTCGCTGATCAACGTCAACTCCCCGCTGCGCTACGACGACCGCATGCTCGCCGCGATGTTCGAGTACTGCAAGGCCAACCAGGCGGTCGTGATCACCCCGTTTCTGCTGATGGGCGCGATGTCGCCGGTGTCGCTGCCGGCAACGCTCGTGCAGCAGATCGCCGAGGCGCTCGCCGGGATCGCGCTCGCCCAGCTGATCCGCCCGGGGTGCCCCGTCGTGTTCGGGTCGTTCCTGTCCAACACCGACATGCAGTCGGGCTCACCGTCGTTCGGCACGCCGGAGTCGGGCATCGGCGTGCTGTGCACCGGCCAGATCGCGCGGCACTTCGGGTTGCCGTTCCGCGCCGGCGGCGCTTTGAACGCGTCGCAAACCGTGGACGCCCAGGCGGCGTACGAATCGCTGATGACATTGCTGCCGACGTTCCTCGCGGGCACGAACTTCGTCATGCACTCGGCGGGCTGGCTCGAGGGCGGGCTGGTCTCCTGCTATGAGAAGTTCATCGTCGACGTCGAGCTGCTGCGCGAGCTGCGCCACGAGTTCACGCCGCTTGAGATCGACGACGCTTCGCTCGCGTTCGACGCGCACGAGGAGGTCGGCGCCGGCGGGCACTTCCTCGGCGCCGCCCACACGCTCGAGCGCTTCCGCGAGTGCTTCTACCGGCCGCTGCTGTCCTCGACGGAGAACTTCGACCGGTGGACCAAGAAGGGCGCCCGCGATACGACCACCAGGGCCGGCGAGATCTGGCGCGAGACGCTCGAGTCCTACGAGCAGCCGCCGCTCGAGGACGCGATTCGCGCCGAGCTCGAGGAGTTCGTGGTGCGCCGCCGTGCCGAGCTCGGCGATTGAGTCACAGCCGCCAGGTCGAACGCTTCTTCGTCATGGGGGCGCTCCGGCCGTCATTGCAAGGCGAGATTCATGACGCGGGTCCCCCAGTTCGTGGCGCCGTCGGTTGTCTGGCTGGCTTTCGGTGGCATGTATTCGGTCGCCATCCACAGGGATGTTCCCGAGGGATCGAGGACTGCCCAGGAGTAGTCGCCCCACCTGGTCGCGTCCGGGTCATAGTTCGTGGTCCCGGCGGCGGCAACGTTGATGTTGCCGAATGCGGTGGCGCCGCTCGGAAGTACCGAGTACGCGGCACTGGGGAACCGGCGTGCCCCGGACAGGGTCATCACCATCCCGACGTCACCGGCGGGCGTGGCCTGGATGGCCGGGTACAAGACGTAGTTGCCCGAGAGTGACACATAGCCTTGGTGGCGGACCTGAGCCGCGGAGATGACTCCGTTGGAAAGGTTTGGGTGCACGTCAAACCATGCGGCGCCGGCGCGGGCCTCAGTGTCCTTGGGGATCGTGACCGACGTGTCGAGGGCACCCCACAGCTCTCCGTTGATGTACTGGACTTGCTGCATCCGGTCGTCGCCGGAGTCGAGCAAGCTGGTGGTGCCCTTCTGCTCTGCTCCCGGCGGGATGCCGTACGCCTCGGACGGGATCACGACGTTCGAGAGGGTGGGCGTGCCACCCGTTGCCACGACCTGTGGGTTTGTCAGCGCCCAGACTCCCAGGCGCTGATCGAACGTGCCGTTCGGGTCCAGGGAGTCCATGAAGAACTCGGCCTTGGGAGCCCCCGTGGTGAGCGCCGGCTGGACCGATGCGGCGACGCTTCCGTCGCTGTTTGTCAACTTGTCGAAGTGGACGAAGTGCGCCGGGCTGCTAGGCGGCTGGAAACCCGGCTTCGTCAGATCGCTCTTGGCAATGGCGTAGATCTGAGCGCCGTTGAACTGCGGGCCGAGGATCGAGAACTCGTTGGTCGAGACGTAGACGTTGAACTTGTCGATACCGAGCAGCGGCTGATCGCCGAAACACGGGCAACCGGGATGCTTAGGGCCGGTCTTCCCACCAACGTCGGTGGTGTCGATCCGGTAGACGGTCCACAGCTTTGTCGGGTCGCCAGATGTGTTGACGGCCAGATCGATGCGCGAGGTGGTGTTGTCGGCGCTGATGAACAGAATCACCGCAAACCAAGTGTTGGTGGCCGCGTCGTAATGACACCGCGGGTCGCTGGTGAACTCGGTCAGCCCCTCGTCAAACGGGCCGTTGACGTTGAACGGCCCGGTAACCACAGTGCCGTTGGGCTTGTAGACCGTGTACGCGGAGTTGACCATCTCGACGACGAACCCGTTGCCGGCACACAGACCCTGGTCGGGCGGCTCGAACTCCTGACCGAAGTTCGTCACCTCGCTGTCGCGGCTGCTCGTGCCATTGAAGTTGGCCAGCAGCGACGGGGTGGCGGCGGCGACGGCCTGCCCGCTCGCCTGCGGCGTCCGTGCCACCAGCGGCGCGGCGGCGGACGCACTATGCGGAATCCGGCGGACCCCGCGGATCGGCGACAACGCGGGAGACACAGATCGTGCGCCGGCTGAGGCCACGACTCCCCCAGGGGTGACGGTCCCGGCGGTGGCGCTCGTCTGAGTGCGGGAGGCAGAGCCTGTTGACAACGCCCCGGGCGCTAACAGCAGAGCCAGGGATAGCACCAACGCCAACGACCAGACAAAGCGTGTCCTTGTCCGCACGACGACCTCCTTGGCAGCGACCGATCGAGGCGATCCTATGCCTATCCCGGACCGCATCGCAAGGTTGCGTCAGGTTGTATTCGGGTGCAACATTCACAACCGTGCGATTGAAGCTGCTCGGCGCGTTCCTGATCGTCGTCCTGGCCGTGGCAACCGTCGATGCGACGAGTGAGGCGCAGTCTCGTCCGGATTCGGGCGTCCGCGGCCACGTCCTGTATGGGCCCACCTGCCCGGTGCAGCGGCCGGGCCAGACGTGCGTGCGACCTTACGCAGCCTGGATCACGATCCGCCGCGAGCCGAAGGGAACTGTCGTCGCGCGCGTGCATGCAGGCGCCGACGGACGTTTCTCGATTCGTCTGCGCGCAGGCGACTACCTCCTCGTACCGCGCAATGGGAAGCCCTTCCCGCGAGCCAAGTCGCAGTCCGTTTCCGTTCGCCGCCACCGCTTCACCACCGTCACGATTCGCTTTGAAAGCGGCATCCGCGGCGGCCGCCGTTAGCCGAACGGCAGCCCGTCGAAACGCGCCGGTGGCCCGGGCTGCCACTTCGCAAACGGCGCGTACGCCTCCTTTGACGAGGCGGTCTTCGTCTCCACCCCGGCGCCGTGGCGCAGCGCGACCTCGTCGCGTGGATACACCGCGGTGCCTCTGTGCTCGCGGCCGCCGGCCATGAAGATCACGCACGGCCCGTCGCCCGCGCCGACGAAGATGTGCTCGGTTCCGGCGGGGCAGTGCACGAAGTCCCACGCGCGCAACGGTCGCTCCTCCCCTTCGACGATCAGCAGGCACTCACCCGACAGCACGAGGAAGTCCTCCTGGTCGTCCTCGCGGTGGTACATCCCGTTGGGCTGGCCGGGCTCCAGCACCGCAACCGTGTAGCCGACCTGCGCAAACGGCGCGGCGTCGCCCTCGAAGATGCAGGCGGCGCCGAAGTCGTCGTTGGTGACCCACGCCGCGTCGCGCAGGTTGACCGCAAACCAGCCCTCGGTCGCGGCCGACGTCCCGTACTCCGTCCGCTCCAGCCGAGCCTCATCCATTGACCGAGAAGCTCGAGTCGGGGTTGATCTCCCGAAGCCGCGAGTAGAACCCTGCGTCCAGGTCGACGCCCGTGTAGGCCGCCTTGACGTTGAGCGGATCGTGGTCGTGGTCGTGGCCGCCCTCGACGCGCTCGATCAGCTCCGCCATCAGATGGCCCACGACCGGCGCGTTCTTGAACTGATTGCCGCTGGTTCCGATCGCCATGTAGAAGCCGTCGAGGTCGGAGCGGTCGTAGATCGGGATCCAGTCGTCCGAGACGTCGTAGAGATCGACGACGCCCTTGCGCTCGTGCGGGATCGGCAGGCTCGGGATCCGCCGCGCGAGCCGGTAGACCTGCGCCTCCCACTGGGCCTCGGTGACGTTGCGGTCGTAGCTGTCCGGGTCGTCGACCCACATGCGCGGGTCGCAGTCGGGATCCTCGGAGCCGATCAGGATGTGGTTGCCCGACTCCGGACGGAAATAGATCCCGGTGTCGCCGTCGGAGGTGTGGAACCCGTCGGCCTCGAAGTCGAAGTCAGGCGGCGAGGGGACGTGGTGGACCTCGTGGCGCAACGGCCGGGTCTTGACGTTCATGGTCTGCTCGACGCCGGCCATGCGGTTGATCACGAACGAGTGCGGTCCGGCGACGTTGACCACGACCGGCGCGTCGATCTGGTGTCCCGTGGTCAGGGTGACGCCGCGCACGCGGCCGTCGGCCTGGCGGATCTCGCCGATTTCCGCCTTGAACATGAACTTGCCGCCGCGCGCCTCGCTGGCGCGCTGCAGGTTGTGCGTGGCCAGCTGCGGGTCGTTGACGTAGCCCGAGCCGGGCGTGTAGATCGCACCGTCGAGCTCGCCGGCGGGCTGGTCCCAGAAGTGCGGATCGCTCGGGCGCTTGGGCGGCCAGAACGCGCCCGTGTCGTAGATCGGGATCCGCCGGCGCAGCTCGGCGTTGTCCCACAGCTCGTGCTCGACGCCCAGGTCGCGATAGTGGCGCAGCACCTTCTCGTGATGGCCGGTGCCGCTCCCGAGCAGCACGGTGCCCGACTGCATGTACTTCGCCAGCCCCGATTCGTCGTCATCGCCGACGTACTGCGGCCAGTCCTGCCAGTAGAAGAACCCCTCGTACGCCATCGCCACGCCCTCGCGCGATGAGTAGTGGGCGCGCACGATCGAGCACGAGTTGCTCGTCGGCCCGTAGCCCGCGGCCGGGAGCTTGTCGATGTTCAGCGTGCGATATCCACGCTTGCAGAGCTCAAAGGCGATCGAGGCTCCGATCACCCCCGCCCCGATGATGATCGCGTCGACTTCTTCGGACATGCCCCTCCTCGCGACGAACTGGACGGCGCCGTAGCGCCGGTTTAGACTAGTAGTCTATGACTCATATATCAGGCGTGTGGGATCGCCGATCGAGTCGTATCGAGAGGGGCCAACCGTGAGCACGCAGCAGGCCGGTGCCCCCCGGGAGCTGCTCGCCGATCGCGCCTACGTGCAGCTGCGCGACCTGATCATCACGCTGCGGATCCGGCCGGGTGACCCGATCGACGAGGACCGCCTCGGCGAGGCGCTGCAGATGGGACGCACGCCGGTGCGCGAGGCGGTCAAGCGCCTCGCGCTCGAGAACCTGGTGACGGTGTTCCCGCGGCGCGGCACGTTTGCGTCAGACATCAACATCACCGACCTCACGCACATCTCGGAGGTGCGAGTGGTGCTGGAGGCCCACGCCGCCTACCGCGCCGCCGAGCGGATCACCGACGCGCAACGCGCCGAGCTGGCGGAGCTGCTCGACGAGCTCTCGCGCAGCCAGGGCTCAGACGACGGCGAGGCGCTGATGTCGCTGGACGCCCGCGTGCATCGGTTCATCCATCGCTGTACCGGCAATCCGTACCTCGAGGAGACGCTGGGCCGCTACTTCAACCTCTCGCTTCGCATCTGGCACCTGGTGATCGACCGCCTGCCGCACCTGTTCGCGCGCGTGCACGAGCACGACGACGTGCTGCACGCGATCGCCAGCGGCGACGCGACCCGCGCCAGCGACATCCTCGTCGAGCACATCACGACGTTCGAGCGCGAGATCCGCACCGTGCTCTAACGGGTGCGGGGCGTGAGCACGACGGTCTGCAGCTCGGTGAACGAGTGCATCACGTGGGCGCCGCCGACGCGACCGATGCCGCTGTCGGAACCCGAGCGCCCGCCGAACGGAAGGTGAGCCTCCCAGTAGTTGCTGGACTCGTTGATGTTCACCCAGCCGGTGCGGACGCGGTCGGCGAACTCCAGCCCGGCGCCCAGGTCGCCCGTGAAGATCGCGGCCAGCAGGCCGTACGGGGACGAGTTGGCCATCGTGATCGCGTCCTCGAGCGAATCGATCGAGACGACCGGAGCGATCGGGCCAAACGTCTCCTCGACCGCCACGCGCGAGTCGGGCGGGACGTCTGACAGCACGGTCGGCTGCCAATAGAGGCTGGTCGGGAATCCGGTCGCCCGTGCGCCGCCGGTCACCACGCTGGCGCCGCGCTCCACGGCGTCGCCGACGTGCTCGTCCATCTTCTGGGCCACGGGCTCGTTGTTGACCGGCCCCATCGTCGTCGCATCGTCGAACGGGTCGCCGAGCAGGATCCGCTCGGTGACGCGCCGCGCTAGGAGTTCGACGAATTCGTCGCGCACCGCGCGATGCACGAGCAGCCGCTCGCCCGCGGTGCAGCTCTGGCCGGCGCACAGGTAGCACGCGGTCAGCGTCGCGTCGACCGCCGCCTCGACATCGGCGTCATCCATCACCACCAGCGGCCCGTTGCCACCCATCTCGAGCAGCGCGGCCTTGCCGGCGGCGGCCTGCCCCACAAGCCGGCCGGTCGCGGTCGAGCCGATGAAGGCGACGCCGTTGGTGCCCGGGTTGCGCGCGATCTCGTCGCCGACAACGGGTCCTGGCCCGGTCACCAGGTTGAAGACTCCCGGCGGCAGGTCGGCGTCGGCGATGCAGCGCGCGAGCGCGACGGCGCACACCGCGGTCGAAGGCGCGGGCGTCCATACGACGGCGTTGCCGCACGCCAGCGCGGGCGCCACGAGCTCGGCCGGCATCGTGTACGGCCAGTTCCACGGGCTGATCACGCCGACCACGCCGCGCGGACGGCGGACGAGGAACACGCGCTTGCCCGGCGAGAACGAGTTCGGGAGCTCGCCGCCCAGCCGCTTAGCGTCCTCGGCGGCCATGTGCCAGTACTCGACGAGCTCGTCGACCTCGCCGTATGCCTCGGCACGCAGGGGCTTGCCCTGGTCGACGGTCAGCGTGCGCGCGAGCTCGTCGCGACGCGACTCGATCACCTCCGCGACCGCGACCATCTTCGCCGCCCGCTCGAACGCGGTCAGACGCGCCCACGCGTCGGCCGCGGCGCGCGCGGCGTCGATCGCCTGCCGGGCGTCGTCGCGATCGCCCTGCGGAACCGTCCCGATCACCTCGCCGGTGGCCGGGCTGGTGGCCTCGAACGTCTCGCCGGTGGCGCTTGTGCGCCAGTCGCCGCCGACGAACATCAGCTGCTCGGTGGTGGTCGCCATTGCCCCGTCCCTCCTCGCCGGGGTCGCGAGGAAGCTCCGGCCCCGATCGCGTTGACTTTGGTCAGACAACTGATATATAACAGCGCGATCAGGATCGGGTCAATGGGTTCAAGGAGAGGGCGTTGCGCGTGATGCCGCGCCTGACCGTGGTATTCCGACAAGCGCGCGCCTTACGCGCGTCTGGGGAGGTTGATTGATGGCAACCGTTGAGTCGCCGACGCGCTCGGCTTCACAACGACAGCTCCGAGCTCGCGGGTTTCGGCTACAAGCAGGAGCTGGATCGCTCGCTGGGAAGCTTCTCGGCGTTCGCGGCCGGCTTCAGCTACATCTCGATCCTGACCGGCGTCACCGCGCTGTTCTCGTTCGGCTACCTGAACGCCGGACCGGGCGTGTGGTGGACGTGGCCCGTCGTCGTCGGCGGACAGATCCTCGTCGCGCTGTGCTTCATGGAGATGGCCGCGCAGTATCCGATCGCGGGCTCGGTCTATCAGTGGTCCAAGCAGCTCTCCAGCGGCTACACGTCGTGGATGACCGGCTGGATCTACATCGTCGGAGCGATCGTGACGATCGCCGCCGTCGCCGTCGACTGGCAGGTCGTGCTCCCGCAGATCACGACGAAGTTCCAGTTCTTCGGCTCCAGCGCCGACGCCGGCACGTTCCTGACCAAGGGCGGCGCGCAGAACGCGCTGCTGCTCGGCGCGATCCTCGTCGCGATCACGACCACGATCAACATGCTCGGCGTCAAGCTGATGTCGCGCATCAACAACGTCGGCGTCGCTGCCGAGCTGATCGGCTCGGTGCTGCTGATCATCCTGCTGCTGTTCCACCTGCACCAGCCGCCGTCGGTCATCGCCCACACTCACGGCTACGGCGCCGGCCACCAAGTGGGGCTACTTCGGCGCGCTGCTGATCGGCGGTCTCCTGAGCGCGTACGTGATGTACGGGTTCGACACCGCCGGGACGCTCGCGGAGGAGACCAACAACCCCCGCAAGCACGCGCCGCCGGCGATCATCCGCGCGATCGCGGCGGCCGCCACGATCGGCGGCCTCGTGATCCTGCTCGGGATCATGTCCAACAAGAACATCGCCGACAAGAACATCGGGCTGCTCGGGCTCCCGTACGTGATCAAGAACGCGTTCGGCAACACGACCGGCAACGTGTTCCTCGCCGACACGGCGCTCGCGATCTTCGTCTGCTGCCTGGCGGTTCAGGCCGCGACGATCCGCATGATTTTCTCGATGGCGCGCGACAACCGCCTGCCGGCCGGGTCCGCGGTCGCGCGCGTCTCGGGACACCGCAAGGTTCCGATCGTCCCGGCCCTGGTGACCGGAACCCTGACGCTCGTGCTGATGTTGATCAACGTCGGCAACCAGAACGCGTTCCTCGTGATCACCTCGATCGCGATCATCATGTTCTACATCGCGTACCTCGGGGTGACCGCGCCGATGCTGGTCCGGCGCCTGCGCGGCGACTGGCCGAAGCCCGACCACGGCCCCTATTTCTCGCTCGGACGCTGGGGCCTGCCGGTGAACATCGCCGCCGTGGCGTACGGAACGCTCGTCGCGATCAACATCGCCTGGCCGCGCAATTCGGTCTACAACGCGCTCGGCACGCCCCACTGGTACTGGCAGTGGTCGCCCGTCCTGTTCATCGGCGGGGTCGTGATCATCGGCTCGATCTACTACTTCGCCGTCCAGGCCAAGAAGCCGCCGGAGGTGCTCGCCGAGCACCGCGCCGACATTCCCTCGATCGCGACACCGCCGCTGGGTGAGATGGCGCCATGATCGACGCCGGCGAATTCGACTATGTGATCGCCGGCGGCGGCACGGCAGGATGCGTCGTCGCCGCCCGGCTGTCCGAGGACCCGAACGTCACCGTATGCCTGCTGGAGGCGGGCCCCTCCGACGTCAACGACGGCGCGATCCTGCGCCTCGAGGACTGGATGTACCTGCTCGACTCCGGCTACGACTGGGACTACCCGGTCGAGCCGCAGGAGAAGGGCAACAGCTTCCTGCGCCACGCTCGCGCGAAGGTGCTCGGAGGCTGCTCGTCGCACAACTCCTGCATCGCGTTCTGGACGCCCAAGGAGGACCTCGATGAGTGGGCGGCGATGGGCTGCGAGGGCTGGAGCGCGGCGGACTGCTGGCCGCTGATCAAGCGGCTTGAGACCAACGACGGGCCCGGCGACCACCACGGACGCGACGGCCCGGTCAACATCCGCACGGTCCCGCCGGACGACCCGTGCGGCGTCGCGATCCTCGAGGCCGCCGCGCAGGCGGGGCTACCCACCTCCCGCTACAACGAGGGCCACACGGTCACCAACGGCGCCGGCTGGTTCCAGATCAACTCGGCGCCCGACAACACCCGCATGTCGTCGTCGCATGCGTACCTGCACCCGGTCATCGGCGGCCGGCAGAACCTCGAGATCCGGACCCACTGCTGGGTCAAGCGGGTCGCGATCGACGACGGCCGGGCGACGGCGGTCGAGTACCTGACCCCGGACCTGCTGACCCAGGCTTCGGTGCGGGCGCGGCGCGAGGTGATCCTGTCGGCGGGCGCGATCGACACGCCCAAGCTGCTGATGCTCTCGGGTGTCGGCCCGGCCGAGCACCTGCAGGAGTTCGGGATCCAGACGCTCGTCGACTCGCCGGGCGTCGGCGCCAACCTCGACGACCACGTCGAGGGCATCGTGCAGTGGGACGCCAAGAAGCCGATGATCCGCCACTCCACGCAGTGGTGGGAGATCGGCCTGTTCGCGACCTCGGAGGACGGCCTCGACCGGCCCGACCTGATGATGCACTACGGATCCGTTCCGTTCGACATGAACACGGCGCGCTGGGGCTACCCCACCACCGAGAACGGGTTCTGCCTGACCCCGAACGTGTGCCGCGGCCAATCGCGCGGAACCGTGCGCCTGCGTTCGTCCGACTACCGCGATCGCGCGCGCGTTGATCCGCGCTACTTCACCGATCCCGACGGGCACGACGAGCGCGTGATGGCGTTCGGCATGCGGCTCGCGCGCAAGATCGTCTCGCAGTCGCCGATGGCCGAGTGGGCCGGAGCGGAACTCGCGCCGGGTCCCGACGCTCAGACCGACGACGAGCTGATCGACTACATGCACAAGACGCACAACACCGTCTACCACCCTGCGTGCACCGCCCACATGGGACCGGACTCCGACCCGACGGCGGTCGTCGACCCGCGCCTTCGCGTGCGCGGCGTGCGCTCGCTGCGCATCGCCGATGGATCCATCCTCCCGTTCCTCCCAGCGATCAACCCGTGCATCACGACGATGATGGTCGGCGAGAAGTGCGCAGACCTGCTCAAGGAGGACGCTCGGCAGGGAGCGCAGGCCGCCGCCCCGCCGGCGGTGGCTTGAGCGCAACCCGCGCCGCGCCGCCCGACATAGTCCGCTTCCTGCTGGACCACCCTCCGTTTGACGCGCTCGGCGCAGACAGGGTCCGGGGCGTCGCCGACGCCGTCGAGCTCGAGGAGCACCCGGCCGGCGCGACGATCATCAACCAGGGCGCCGACCCGGTGCAGCACCTGCGAGTGGTGCGCACCGGCACGATCGAGATCGTCCACGACGGGATCGTGCTCGACCTGCTCGGGGAGGGGGAGCTGTTCGGTCACGCATCGATGCTCTCCGGCCTGCCGACCGGCTTCGAGGCTCGTGCCGCCGAGGACGTCAGCTGCTATCGGATCGACGCCGAGGTCGCGCGGAGGCTGCTGTCGGATCCGGCCGGTCTGCGGTTTGTCGCACGCTCGCTGCTCGAGCGGCCCGGCGGGGCGGCCGTCGCCGACCTCGACGTCGACGCGCGCGACCCCACACATGAGCCCGTCGGCTCACTGCTGCGCGCGCCACCGGTCGTGTGCGCTCCGCAGACGCCGATCCGTGAGGTCGTCGACGGCATGAACGCCGACGGTGCCACCTGTGCCGTCGTGGATCTTGGCGACGGCACGCTTGGCATCGTGACCGATCGCGACCTGCGAACGCGCGTCCTCGCGGCCGGCCTGGGCGGCGACGCCCCGGCCTCGGCGGCGATGTCCGCCCCCGCTTACGTGTGTCGGCCAGACCGTCTTGGGGGCGACATCCTGCTCGAGATGCTCGACCGCGGCTTTCGCCATTTCCCGGTCGTGTCGGCGACGGGAAAGATCCTGGGAGTGATCGAAGACCTCGACCTGGTCGCCGCATACTCGCGGTCGTCGTTCTTCCTGCGCCAGCGCATCGGCAGCGCGCGGACGATCGAGCAGCTCGTTGCCGCCGGGCGCGAGCTGGTGCCCACGGTGATCGCGATGCACGACGCTCGCGTCGCCGCCACCAACATCATGGCCGTCTACTCGGTCGTCGTCGACGCCCTCACCCGCCGCGTGCTCGAGCTCGAGGTCGGTGCGGCGCAGCAGCCCGTCGGTTCGTTTGCGTGGCTCGCGCTCGGCAGCCAGGCGCGGCGCGAGATGGTTCCCTCTTCGGACATCGACTCGGCGGTGGTCTGGTTCGGTGACGCAGACGAGGCGGTGGTCCGCCCGCCCCTGGAGTCGCTCGCCGCCAAGGTCGTCGGTGATCTCGAGGCGTGCGGGATGCGACCCGACCCGCACGGGGCGTGCGCGTCCAACACCGCATTCGTGCGATCGGTGAGCTCCTGGCAGGGCGCCGCGCGCAGTTGGATCGACGACCCGACGCAGGAAAAGGCGCTGATCCTCGCTTCCGTGCTCGTCGACAGCCGGCCGGTCTGGGGCGTGCACACCGGCACGCCGGTCGCGGATACCTTCCGGCTCGCCGAGCCCGGCTCGGTGCTGCTGCGGATGCTCGCGCGCTTTGCTCTATCGCACCGGCCGCCCACCGGCTTCCTGCGCGGGCTCGTCGTCGAGCACGGCGGCGAGCACCGCGGCCGCCTCGACCTCAAGCACGGGGGCGTGATCCCGATCGTCGACCTGGCACGATGGGCGGGGATGGCGGCCGGTGTGACGAACGCATCCACGATCGAGCGGCTGCGTGCGGCCGGCGCCGCCGGCACGCTGCCGGAGGCGGACGCGCAGACACTGGAGGACGCGTTCGAGCTGATCGCCGCGCTGCGCATGCAGCATCAGGTTCGCCAGCTGCGCGCCGGCGACACCCCCGACGACTACGTCGATCCCGCGGAGCTGAGCGGGCTCACGCGCAGCCACCTGAAGGAGGCGTTCCGGGCGGTGGCATCGGTTCAGAAGCGCGTCGCCGCGGAGCTGAAGGCAGGCACGCTGTGAGAGGGGACTGGCGCGACTGGCGGCCGGCGATCTGGCTGACGATGCTGGGGATCGCGGTGGCGCTGCTCGTGACTCCCTTCTACGTGAGCGCGCTGCTGTTCGGCGCGGCGATCGGCTCCGCGATCCGGATCCGGCAGCGACGGCGCTCGCAGCGATAATGCTCCGATGACGGCGATCCTTCCCGACATCGTCGACGAGGCTCGCCGGGTGCTCGACGAGGCGGAGCGCCAGGGCACGACGCTGGCGCTGCTCGGAGGCATCGCGGTGCGACTGCACGCCTCCGAGATCCCGCCGTCGCTGGCCCGTGAATATCACGACATCGACTTCGCCGTCCCCAAGGGCAGGGGCCGGCCGGCGGGCGACCTTCTCGACTCACTCGGCTACGACCCCGCGAAGGAGTTCAATGCGCTCCAGGGTCGCGAACGGCTGCTCTACCTGGATCCCGAGCACGGCCGCCAGGTCGACGTGTTCGTCGGCTCGTTCCGGATGTGCCATGAGATCCCGTTCGACGGGCGCCTCGCCCCCGGGCAGCAGACGGTTCCGCTCGCGGAGCTGGTGCTCACCAAGCTTCAGATCATCGAGCTCAACGAGAAGGACGTGCGCGACACCGCGCTCCTGTTCTATGGACACGAGGTCTCAGACCACGACGACGAGGCGATCAACGGCGAGCGCATCGCCGAGCTGTGCGCCGGCGACTGGGGACTGTGGCGGACGATCACGCACAACCTCGAGCGCTGCCGCGAGCACCTGGGCGACTACTCGCTGCCCGACGAGGATGCGCGACGCATCTCCGACCGGCTCGGCGACCTGCTCGCGCGGATCGAGGCCCGCCCGAAGAGCCGGGGCTGGAAGCTCCGCGCGAGGGTCGGGGAACGCAAGCGCTGGTACGAGCTGCCCGACGAGGTCGCCTAGAGAATCCACCATTTAGCGGGGACGCCCGGCGCGGAGCGTCCGGCGCAACGCGCATGATTCAGGCGTGAGCTGGCGATCGACCCGCGCCGCCTGGGACGCCGAGCAGCCGAATCGACAGGTCGCAGTAATCGACCTCGGATCGAACTCCTGGCGCTTGGTCGTCTTCACCTACGCGCCGGACTCCTGGTGGAAGCGCACCGACGAGCTCTACGAGACGGTGCGGATCGGCGCCGGGCTCGGCGCCACCGGCCGGCTCGCCGATGATGCGATCCAGCGGGGCCTCGAGACGCTCGGGGTGTTCGCGCGCTTCTGCGCCGCCAACGAGATCGACACCGGCGAGGTGCATGCGGTCGCCACCAGCGCGATCCGCGATGCGGAGAACGGCCCTGAGTTCGTGCGCGTCGCCGAGCAGGCCACCGGCCTGAAGATCGAGGTGCTGCCGTCTGAGGAGGAGGCGCGCTTCGGCTACATCGCCGCCGTCAACACGTCGACGATCACCGACGGGGCGGTGCTGGAGATCGGCGGCGGCAGCATGCAGCTGATCGAGGTAGCCGACCGGCGCGCGAGGGCGCTGACGTCGTTCCAGCTGGGTGCCGTGCGCATCACCGAGGAGTTCCTCCCCGGGAGCGGCACGGCGAGGAAGAGGGACCTGAACCGCGTCCGGGACCACGTCCGCGACACGCTCGCCGAACTGTCCTGGCTGGCCGACAGCGGCGGTCGCCTGGTGGGAATCGGCGGCGCGGTCCGAAACCTCGCCTCGGCCGCTCTGCACGAGCGCGATGAGATCGACATCGGCGTCCAGGGATTCGTGATCACGCGCAAGACGCTCGGCGACCTGGTCTCCACGCTCGCGTCGCTGCCGCCGTCCGAGCGAGGAACCGTCCCCGGCATCAAGCCCGGCCGCGGCGACATCATCCTCGCCTCGGCGCTGACGATCGAGACGGTGCTCGAGATCGGCGACTTCGCGGGCATCGAGGTCACGGAGGCCAGCCTTCGCGACGGCGTGTTTCTCGCGCGCGAGCTGCTGGCGGGAGAAGAGCCGCTGTTCGACAACGTCCGCCAGGCCGCTGTGCGCAACCTCGCGATCCAATACGAGTCTGACCTCGCCCACGTCGCGCACGTCGCCGAGCTCGCGCTCGAGATGTTCGACTCGCTCGTCGACGGCGGCCAGTTCACGCCCAAGGACGGCGAGCGCGAGTTGCTCTGGGCGGCGGGGATGCTGCACGACGTCGGCATGACGATCTCCTACGACGACCACCACAAGCACTCGTACTACCTGATCATCAGCGCCGAGCTGCCCGGCTTCGATCCCCGCGAACGCGCCCTGATCGCCCAGATGTGCCGCTATCACCGCAAGGGCACGCCGAAGCTCGGCGAGATCGCCTCGCTGGCCGACGCCGGCGACGAAGCGCTGCTCGAGCGCTGCGCGGTGATCCTCCGTCTTGCGGAGCACCTCGAGCGCGGCCGCGACCAGTCGGTCAGCGCCGCCGAGCTGCGCGGCAACGGCGACGGCGTCGACCTCCACCTCAAGGCTGCCGGCGATCTGACGCTCCCGCGCTGGAGCGTCGAGCGCTACGGAGACGGCGAGATCTTCGAGCGCGTGTTCGGGCGCCGCCTGCTGATCGGCTGAGTGCCAGGTTGGCAAGAGCAGCAGGCGCCGCTTAACCAGAACGTCACACACGTGCCGCGGGTTGGTCGTAACTTGGTCGCGTGACGTTGATCGCCGAGCCACCAGTCTGGCCTGCCGATCCCGAGCACTGCCAGGCCATCGACACGCTGCTGGTGATGGCTGAGGCGGAGGATCGCTGGGGCGAGCGTGCGCGGGCCGTGGATCTTCTCGACAGCGTCGAGCAGATCATCGGGACCCTGCCACAGGCGTTTGAGCAGATGCGCTCGCGGTGCCGCCGGCTCCCGGACCGAGCCCCCGTCCTTTAGTGGCGCCCGCAAAACTCGATTTGCTTGTGCCGCGTACAGTTTGCGCATGCTCTGGTTGCTCCGACACGCCGAAGCAGCCGACGGCGCCCCCGACGACGAGCGCCCGCTGACCGAGAAGGGCATGCGACAGGCTGACGCCGCAGGGATCGCACTCGCGCGGCTCGGGGTGCACCTCGATCTGTGTCTGTCCAGCCCCAAGCTGCGCGCGCTGCAGACCGCGCAACGTGCGTGCGAGCCGCTCGGCGTCGAGATCAGGGTCGAGCGGGCGCTCGCCGGAGAGCCGTTCGATGTCGACGAGCTCATCGCCGGCCTCGGGGACGTGCTCCTCGTGGGCCATGACCCCAGCTTCTCGATGCTGCTGCACGACCTGACGGGCGCGCAGGCGCGGATGCGCAAGGGCGGACTGGCCGGCGTGAACAAGGGCGAGCTGATCTCGCTGCTGCGGCCGGCCGAGCTGGCCGGAATCGCTCGCCTCGACGTCGCGGGGGTGGGATGATGGATCAATCAGTCGAGGCGGGAGCCGCACAAGGGGTGTCGATGACCGATGTACGCGTAACCGAGGAGCTCGACCGGCTTGCCGACCCCGAGCTGTACCTCAACCGGGAACTGTCATGGCTGGACTTCAACGACCGCGTCCTCCAACTGGCGCAGGACGAGACGCTGCCGCTGATCGAGCGCTGCAAGTTCCTGGCGATCTTCACGACCAACCTCGACGAGTTCTTCATGGTGCGCGTGGCCGGCGTGCACGACCAGGTCGACGCGAGGATCGATGCGCGTGGTCCGGACGATCTGTCGCCCAGCGACGTGCTCCGGCGGATCTCCGAAACCGTCCGCGCCCAGGATCGCCGCCAGGCCCGTGAGTTCTCCGACAACGTCATGCCGGCATTGGCGGAGCACGGCATCCGGATCGTCGGCTGCGACGAGTGCGGAGCGTCGGCGAGCACGATCGAGCATCGCTTTCGCGAGGAGATCTTCCCGGTCCTGACGCCGCTTGCGATCGGCCCTGGCCGCCCGTTCCCGTACATCTCCAACCTGTCGCTGAGCCTGATCGTGCGCATGCGCGACCCCGACCTCGACCACGAGGTGTTCGCGCGCGTGAAGGTGCCCAAGGAGGTCCTGCCGAGGTTCATCGAGATCTCCAAGGACGTGCTCGTGCCGCTCGAGGACGTGATCGCCCAGCACCTCGATGCGCTGTTCCCGGGCATCGAGATCATCAGCTACGACCTGTTCCGGGTCACGCGCGACGCGGACTTCGAGGTCTCCGACGAGGCCGACGACCTGCTCCAGGCCGTGGAGGCCGAGCTTCGGCGCCGGCGCTTCGGCGAGGTCGTCCGCCTCGAGGTGGGTGCCCGGATGGACCCGGTGCTCCGGGCGCACCTGATCGACTGGCTCGGCGTCACCGAAACCCAGGTCTACGACGTCGAGGGCATGCTCGACCTCGGTGACCTCTGGGAGATCGCCGCGCTCGACGGCCATCCCGACCTGCATCAACCGCCGTGGACGCCGCTCACGCACCCCGCCTTCGCCCCCGGGCCGGGAGATAACGACGAGCATCCCGACGTGCTCGCCGCGATGCGCGCCAACGATGTGCTCGTCCACTACCCGTACCAGTCGTTCTCCACCAGCGTCGAGCGGTTCGTGCAGCAGGCGGTCGACGATCCCGACGTGCTCGCGATCAAGATGACCGTGTACCGGACGTCGGACGACTCGGCGCTGGTGCCGTCGCTGATCGAGGCCGCGGAGAAGGGCAAGCAGGCGGTCTGCTTGGTGGAGCTCAAGGCCCGCTTCGACGAGCGTCAGAACATCCGCTGGTCCAGAGCCCTGGAAGAGGTCGGCGCCCACGTCGTGCACGGGATCCCCGGACTGAAGACCCACGCCAAGGCGATCCTCGTCGTGCGCCGCGAGCGCGGCGGCGTGCGCCACTACGTGATGATCGGGACCGGCAACTTCCACGCCAAGAACGCCAGGCTCTACGAGGACTTCGGCCTGTTCACGACCGATCGCGAGCTCGGCGAGGAGGTCGCCAACCTGTTCAACACGCTGACCGGCTACGGACACCCCAAGCGCCAGCGCAAGGTGCTCGTCGCGCCGTCGTCGATGCGCGGCCCGTTGATCGAGGAGATCGAGCGCACCACCGCCGCGCACGAGGCCGGCGAGCCGTCGAGCATCCAGATGAAGATGAACTCGCTGGTCGACCGGCGATGCATCCAGGCGCTGTACCGCGCCTCTCAGGCCGGGGTTCCGATCGACCTGAACATCCGCGGCATCTGCTGTCTGATGCCGGGGATCGAGGGCGTCAGCGAGACGATCCGGGTCGTGTCTGTCGTCGGACGGTTCCTCGAGCACTCGCGGATCTACGCGTTCCACCGCGGCGACGAGCACAGCTACTACATCGGCTCCGCCGACCTGATGCCGCGCAATCTCGATACCCGCGTCGAGCTGCTGGCGCCGGTCGAGAAAGAGGAGCTTCGCGCCGAGCTGGCCGACACGCTCGAGCGCTGTCTGGCCGATGACACGTTCGCCTGGACGCTGGGCCCGGATGGGACCTGGAGCCGCCGCGAGGGCCGGACCCGCTCGGTGCACGGGGAGCTCATGGAGCGGGCGCTGGCGCAGATCTCCACGCTGCCGAACTAGGCCTTAAAGCAGACTGCCAGGGCGCGAGGCCCTGGCAGTCCGAGTCCTTCCGGAGAGTTCGGCGGTATGGAGCTATCAGCCGCCGTTCTGGGACTGGGACGCTGACTGCGGCCTCGTCCCAAGCTTGAGCTGGATGCTCTGCTGCTGCCCGCCGCGCTTGACCGTGAGCGTGACCGTCTGCCCGGGGGCGTAGTTGTCGACGGTCTCGATGAATCCCTGCGTGGAGGTGACCGACTTGCCGTTGACGGCTGTGATCACGTCGTTGGTCTGCAGGCCGGCGGACGCGCCAGGCGAGGACGGCTGCACCTGGGTGACCTGCGCGCCGTTGGTCGAGGCCGAGTTCAGCTCGACGCCGACGTAGGCGTGCTTGACCGGGTTGCCGGCGATGATCGCGTTGGCGATCCGCGCGTCGGTGTTGGCCGGGGTCGCGAACCCGACGCCTGCGTTCGAGCCCGAGTTGGTCTGGATCTGGTCGTTGAGACCCGAGCACGTGACCGTTGCCGTCGAGCAGCGGGCCACCGGAGTTGCCTGGGTTGATCGCCGCGTCAGTCTGGATCGCCCCGGTGATCGTGAAGTTGTTCGGCGCGGTGATGCTGCGGCCGACCGCGCTGACGATTCCGGCGGTCGTCGTCTCGGGCAGGCTGAACGGGCTGCCGATTGCGACGACCGGGTCGCCCACCTGAGCGGTCGAGGAGTCTGCGAACGGGATCGGGTGAAGCTCCGAGGCGGGCACGTCGACGTGGATCACGGCGACGTCGGTCGACGGGTCGGTGCCGAGCACCTTCGCGTCGGCGGTGCGGCCGTTCTGGAAGTGGACCTTCACGGAGCTCGCGTTGGCGACTACGTGCTGGTCGGTGAGGATGTTGCCCTTGGTGTCGTAAACGACGCCGGCGCCCTCGCCGGTCTCCTGCTGCTGGCCACCGCTACCGCCGAAGAAACCGCCGCCCGATGTCTGGCTGGTCGACACCGTGATGTCGACGACGCCCGGGCTGGCAGCGCGATAAATCTGGTTGATGGTCAGACCATGCGACGTGCTCAGCGCGGTCGGCACGGCGGCCGAGCTCGCGGGCTGCGTGATGGTCTGGGTGGTGACGTTGGAGGTGCCGCCGCCGCCACTTGCGACGACGAGGGCAATTGCCCCGCCGGCTACGGCGCCTCCCACGATCGGAATCACACGGCTCAGACGACTCATTGGACGTTGCTCCTAAAGGACTCGTATCTCATATGGATGCTTCCCCAGTACAGCAGCCGTCGATCAGAAACCCGTGAGAGCTCGATGAGAGCCGCGTAAGTTTGTAGGCGCTGGAGTCGGGCGGCCGCTCAGGCAAACGGGCCTGCAGGCGCAGGCGCTCCCAGCGCGGGCGCTCCGGGCGCAGGCGCTGCGGGGGTAAAGCTCCCTGGCCGCGGGAAGCGGCCCTTGAAAGCCCTTTGATACCCGGGTCCGGGTCCACCGAAGCGCGGACCCCTCGGCGCGGGGATGTTGACCATCGCGTCGATGCCGGTCGACAGGGCCTTGAGCAGCTTCTGCTCCTGGGCCGAAGTGATGCGCTTGTTGGCGACCGCCTTGTCCAGGCGCGCCTTCACCGAAGCGGTGATCGCCTGCTCGAGCCCGGAGATCGACTTGCCTTGGGCCTTGGCGATCTGCGCGAGCGTCTTGCCGCTCTGGAGCTGTGTGCGCAGCTGGGCCTGGGTCAGTCCGAGGTACTTCGCAGCCGCCGTGGTCTCCGCGAGCGGGCCAAGGCCGAACGCCGGACGGACGAAGCCGAGGCCGGGCCTCGCTCCCTTGAACTGCGTGTTGTTGACCAGGTCGTTCATCCTGGCCGACAGCCCGCTGAGGAGCTTCTGCTCCTGTGCCGCGGTGAGGCGTTTGTTGGCGACCGCCTTGTCCAGCCGCGTCTTGGCGGCGGCGGTGATCGCCTGCTCGAGCCCCGAGGTCGTCTTGCCCTGCGCCTTGGCGATGTCGGCCAGCGACTTGCCGCTCTGAAGCTGCTTGAGCAGCTGCGCCTCGGTCAGCCCGAGGTACTTCGCGACGGCCACAGCCGGCGCGTCGGGTCCGAAGAACACCGCGCGGCCGAGGCCGAATCCGAACGGGCCGTGCCCGGGGCCGCCGGGGCCTCCGGGGCCGCCCGGGCCGGGCGGTCCGATGAACGGAGCGCCGCCGGGGGCTCCCTGCTGGATGCGCTGCTTGAGCGCGTTGGCCTGAGCCTGGGTGAGCTTCCCGGCCTTGACGGCCGCGTTGAGCTGATCGAGGGCCGCGCCGTTAAGCGCGGAGTTGAGCTGTGCAGGGGTGACGTTCAAACGCTTGGCGACGTCGTTGAGGTACTGCTGACGCGGGTTGCTCGACCCTTGGGTCGCGGCCACCGCGCCGCCGGCAAATGCCGCGACGGCCACCACTGTGCTGCCGATTACAAGCTTGCGCTTGGGAAATGCCTGCAAAGCTCCCACTCCTTAAGTTGGCCGGGCGCCTTGGATGCAGAAGGGCGCCCGTGGAAGGGAATCTGGCAAGAGAGTTTGAGAGTGTCGTAAGAAGTTCGTAAGTCACGACCGGCTGGTGATGATCGCGTTCAGGCGGGCGGCTTCCCTCTCCGCGGCTTCGGTAAGGCGCTCCCAGGTGATCCGGACCGTTCTGTATCCCGCGGCCAGTGTCGTCGCGTCACGCTCGCGGTCCTTCTCGAACGCCTGCCTCGTCCCGTGGAACTGATACCCGTCGAGCTCCACGATCACGCGCTGGGCCGGGAACAGCACGTCGACCTCGTAGCCGGCCACGCGCGCGTTGAACTCAAACGGCGGCAGGTCAAAGCGCGCTGCGAAGGCGGCGAACCGGTCCTCGAGCTCCGAGCGCGTGGGGCCTCTCGAGGTCTCGATCAGCGGCTTGACGCGCGACGCGCCGCGGTGGCGCGGGAGCCGGGCTGTGAGCTCGGCGAGTTGCTCGAGCTTCAGCAGCCGCTCGATCCGCAGCTCGTTGACCGCCCGGGTCAGCGCCTTGTCGGTGAGCCGTGGAGCGATGTCGAAGACGGTGCGCGCCGGGCTGGTGACCCGAATCCCCAGATGCCGCCGCACGTCGCTTGCGGTCAGCGTCGCTCGATGGACGCTGATCCCCGGTCGCCGCCGCGCCGTGGGCACGATCACCTCGAACGGCGTCCACCACCGGTCGAAGATGCCCCAAAGCGACGCCGCGCTCGCGTGGCTGAGCAGCGCGCCCGGACCGCACGCCAGCAGACGCCGCATACGCCCGGTCCGACGGCCTCGCGGGCGCGTGACCAAGGGCATAAACACGCCGTAGTGAACGCGAATCAGCCGGCCCGTGTGCAGCTCGATGCGCGATCGATCGCCTCGGCCCAAGCCCGAGCTCAAGCAGCTGCGCGCGGGTCACGTAGCCCCGCTGCCTCCGCCGCCAGCCGCCCGATTGACTCGTCAATCGGGCGGCATACGGCGGCTCGGACGACGCTGAGGCTCCTGAGTTGCCGTCCATGTGGGGACACATACTCAGCAGTCTCGAAGCCCGAGGGCGCTGCCGTCCCGGTTTTGCGCAGTTAAGTTGCAGCCAGGTCGGACGAAGTAGTCGAGCGAGCCCGGGGGTTCGCTAGGGACTCGCGACTGGCGGCTTGCTCGACCGGCGTGCCCATCAGGATGCGCTTCACGGGGACCTCGAGGACCTTGCCGGACAGCGTCCGCGGCACCTCGGCGATCTGGCGGACTTCGTCGGGCACGTGCCGCGGGGAGCAGTACTCGCGCACGCGGCGCCGGATCGTGTCGGTGACCGAATCCGTGAGCGTCTCCCCCTCGCGCAGCACCACGAACAGCGGCATCCAGCCGTCGGTCCCCTCCCGCGGCAGGTCGATCACCAGGGCGTCCACCACGGAGTCGACCGACAGCACGGCGCTGTAGATCTCGCTCGTCCCCATGCGGACGCCGCCGCGGTTGATCGTCGAATCGGAGCGGCCGTAGATGACCGCGGTGCCGCGCGAGGTGATCTTGATCCAGTCGCCGTGGCGCCAGACGCCCGGGAAGTAGTCGTAGTAGCTCTCCCGCAGGCGAGTCCCCTCGGGGTCGCCCCACAGGTAGATCGGCATCGACGGCATCGGCTCGGTGATCACCAGCTCGCCGACCTCGTCGACCAACGGCCGGCCCTCCGGGTCCCAGGACTCGACCGACGCCCCGAGCGCCCGGGCCTGGAGCTCGCCCAGGTACACCGGCAGCGTCGGGACGCCGCCGACGAACGCGGTGCACATGTCGGTGCCGCCGGACGTCGAGAACAGCCACGTGTCGGACCCGAGCTGGTCGTAGATCCACCGAAACCCGTCCTCGGACAACGGCGACCCTGTGGAGCCAACCGCGCGCAAAGCGCTCAGGTCGCGGCCCTCAGCAGGCCGGACACCCGCCTTCATGCAAGCCGAGATGAACGCGGCGCTGGTGCCGAACGTCGTCATCCCCGTGTCGGCCGCCAAAGACCACAGCGTCCCGAGGTCCGGATAGCCGGGGTTGCCGTCGAACAACACAACCGACGCGTCCGTCAAGAGCATCCCGACGACGAAGTTCCACATCATCCAGCCGGTCGTCGAGAACCAGAACAGGCGGTCGCCGGCCTGCGCGTCGATGTGCAGGTGCTGCTTCTTGACCTGCTCGAGCAGGATCCCGCCCTGGCTGTGGACGATCGGCTTGGGCAGCCCGGTGGTGCCGGAGCTGTAGAGCACCCACAGCGGGTGGTCGAACGACACCGGCGCGAACGTCAGGTTCGCGTCGACCAGGAAGCCGTCCTCCCAGCCGGAGCCGTCCAGATACCCGAGCCGCACCACGCGGTCCAAAGAGGGGATCGCGCCGGCGATGTCATCCACCACCGCCCGCCGGTCGAAGTCGCGCCCCCCGTAGCGGTACCCGTCAATAGCGAGCAGGACCTTGGGCTCGATCTGGGCGAAGCGATCGATCACGCTGCGCGCGCCGAACTCGGGCGCGGCCGAGGACCAGATCGCGCCGATCGAGGCGCACGCGAGCACGGCCGCGACGGTCTCGGGGATGTTCGGCATGTACGCCGCGACGCGGTCGCCCTCGCCGACGCCGAGCGCGCGCAGCCCCGCCGCGATCTGCCCCGTCTCCGCACGCAGGCGGCCCCAGTCCCAGGACGCGAGCGGCCGCAGCTCGGACGCATGCTGCAGCGCCAGCGCGTCGTCGTCCTTGCCGCGGAAGATGTGCTCGGCGAAGTTGACCGTGGCTCCCGGGAACCACTGCGCCCCGGGCATCTCCCGCGAGGCGAGCACCCCGGCGGGCTCCCCGCCCAGCCGCACGTCGAAGAACTCGACGATCGAGGCCCAGAAGTCCTCGAGGTTGTCCACCGACCAGCGCCAGAGCTCCTCGTATGAGTCAAACGACAGCCCGTACCGCTGCTCCACCCATCCCTGGTACCGCGTCAGAGTGGCACGCTTCACCCGCTCCTCAGAAGGCGTCCACAGGACCTCCGGCTCACTCATCACGGCTCAGTATGTAGGGTTCGCCACCGGTGCTCGGCATCTCCAGGACCAAGCAGGCGACCAATCCGCCCGACCGCGCCGACGCGCTGGCCGACATCGTGCTGCCCGATCACGAAGGCAACGAGGTCCGGCTCGGTGATCTCTGGCAAGACCGCCCCGCCGTGCTGGTGTGGCTGCGGCACTACGGGTGAATCTATTGCAAGGCTCACGCGGTGCAGTTGCACCGCGCTCGGGATGAGTTCCGGGACGCGGGTGCGAACATCGTGCTGATCGGCCAGCGCACACCGAGCCATGCGGCGGAGTTCCGTCGCCGCCAGGGTCTGGAGCTCACGATCCTCGCCGACGAAAAGCGCAAGACCTACGCGCTGGCCGGCACCAAGGTCGCCACCGCAGGGGAATTGATCGGCCCCAAGGTCGTCGCCCGCTCGCTGGTCGCGACGGCCAAGACGGGCAAGGTGCAGACCAAGACCGACGGGCACACGGCGCAGCTCGGCGGCACGCTCGTGATCGCGCCCGGCGGGCGCGTGACGTGGTCGCACATCGCGCACGACGCAAGCGACAACGCTTCGCCCGAGGCGATCCTCGAGGCGGTGCGGGCGATCGGTTGACCGCCGAGCAGGCCGTTGTCGCCCCGTTTGCGGGGACCGTGATCGCGATCGCTCACGAGCCCGACGAGCCCGTGGCTCCCGGGACGGCGCTGGTCGTGCTCGAGGCGATGAAGATGGAGCACGAGGTGATTGCGCAGGACGGCGGCGTGGTGCGCCGGGTCGACGTGAGCGTCGGCGACACGGTGACCGAGGGACAGGTGCTCGCGATCGTCGAGCCGGGCGACCACGACGGCGGCGGAGCGAGCGCCGAAGAGCCGCCGGCCGATCCCGACGAGCTCCGCGAAGACCTCAAAGCGGTCCGCGAGCGCCACGCGATCGGGCTCGACGAGGCGCGGCCCGACGCGGTCGCAAAGCGCCACGAGCGCGGGCACCGGACCGCCCGAGAGAACCTCGACGATCTCGTCGACGAGGGGACGTTCGTCGAGTACGGGCCGTTGATCTTCGCCGCCCAGGAGCAGCGACGCTCCAAGCAGGAGCTGATCGAGCGCACGCCCGCCGACGGGCTGGTCGCCGGCGTCGGGGACGTCGACCACAGGCCGTCGGTCGTGATGTCCTACGACTACACGGTGCTGGCAGGCACGCAGGGGATGCGCAACCACCTGAAGAAGGACAGGCTGTTCGAAGTCGCCGAGCGCCGCCGGCTGCCGGTGGTCCTGTTCGCCGAGGGCGGCGGCGGGCGCCCCGGCGACGTCGACTGGCCGCACGTCGCGGGCCTTGACTGCCGCGCGTTCAACCTGTTCGCGCGGCTGAGCGGGCTGGTGCCGCTCGTCGGGATCGCGTCGGGCTATTGCTTTGCGGGCAACGCGGCGCTGCTCGGTTGCTGCGACGTGGTGATCGCGACCGAGGACTCGAGCATCGGGATGGGCGGGCCGGCGATGATCGAGGGCGGCGGCCTCGGCGTGTTCGAGCCCGGCGAGGTCGGGCCGATCGACGTGCAGTACGCCAACGGGGTCGTCGACCTCCGCGTGCGCGACGACGCCGAGGCGGTCGCGGCGACGAAGCGCTACCTGTCGTACTTCCGGGGCTCAGTCGACCCGACGCAGCCGAAAGACCAGCGCGCGCTGCGCCACCTGATCCCCACCAACCGCAAGCGCATCTACGACGTCAGAGCGGTGATCGAGCAACTGCTCGACGACGTGCTGGAGGTGCGGCGCGGCTTCGGCCTCGGGATGGTCACGGCGCTCGCGCGCGTGGACGGCAAGCCGCTCGGCGTGATCGCCAACGACCCGACCCACCTCGGCGGAGCGATCGACGCGCACGGCGCCGACAAGGCAACGCGGTTCATGCAGCTGTGCGACGCGTTCGACCTGCCGATCCTGTTCCTGTGCGACACGCCGGGGTTCATGGTCGGCCCCGCGGCCGAGCGCACCGCGACCGTTCGCCACTTCGCGCGGATGTTCACGACCGGCGCCAACCTCCAAGTCCCCACCGGGACGATCGTGCTGCGCAAGGGCTACGGCCTCGGCGCGCAGGCGATGGCGGCCGGCGGGTTCAAGGCGCCGCTGTTCGTCGTGGGCTGGCCGACGTCGGAGTTCGGCGGGATGGGCCTGGAGGGAGCCGTGCGGCTGGGGATGCGCCGCGAGCTCGAGGCGATCGCCGACCTGGACGAGCGGGAGCGCGTGTTCGAGGCGACGGTCGCGGCCGCCTACGAGCGCGGCGAGGGGATCAACATGGCGGCGTACGGGGAGATCGACGACGTGATCGACCCGGCCGACAGCCGGCGCTGGATCGCCACGCTGCTGCAAGACCACCCCGGCGAGTGGTGGACGCGGCCCGGCAAGCGCCGCCCGAACGTCGACGCCTGGTAACGGGCCTTCAGCCGCAGCGCTGACAGGCGCCGCGCAGCAGCACGTCGTGGCTGTCGATCCGCACGCCGAGACGCTCTGACAGGCGACCGATCGCCCGCTCGAGCCCCGGATCGTCGAACGCCACCAACCGCCCGCAACGGTCGCACACGAGATGGTGGTGGTGCTCGCCGTCGGGATGGCTTCGCTCGAACCGCGCTTGCCCGTCGCCCACTTCGAGCCGCTCGACTAGCCCGTGCTCCACGAGCAGGTCGAGCACGCGGTAGACGCTGGCGCGGCCCGTCGGGCGGCCGTTGGCACGCAGCTCGTCCTCGATCTCGACGGCGCTGAGCGCGCACGGCTTCGTCGCCAGCAGCTCGATGACGCGCTCGCGAGAGGCGCCGCGCTTGAGTCCCGCCCGCGAGAGCACCGCGTGGACATGCTCGCTCCACTCCGTCTGTGCCATCGATCACCAAGGCTAGCGCCTCACAGCGACATAACAGTAATGAGACTCAATCTCACCTTGTAGTAAGGTGGGGGCGTGCGGTGGCTAGCGATCATTGCGGCGTGCGTCCTGCTCGCCGGTTGCGGCGCGGTCGCGAACGGCGAGCCGGGCTCCGGGACCGTGCGGGTGGTGGCGGCCGAGAACTTCTGGGGGAGCATCGCCTCCCAGCTCGGGGGCGACCGGGCGGCCGTGGGCAGCATCATCACCAACCCCAACGAGGACCCTCACTCCTACGAGCCGACCGCGTCGGACGCTCGTCAGCTCGCGAGCGCGCAGCTCGTGATCGACAACGGCGTCGGCTACGACCCGTGGGCACCGAAGCTGCTGGCGGCAAATCCGGAGTCCGGGCGAACGGTGCTGACCGTGGGAGACCTGTTCGGCCTCAAGGAAGGCGACAACCCGCACCGCTGGTATGACCCCGCAGACGTCGAGGCGGTCGCAAATGCGATCACCGCAGACCTGAAGAAGCTCGACCCAAAGCACGCGTCCTACTACGACCAGCGCCGCGGCGAGTTCGAGAACCAGGAACTCGCGACATATCACCGCCTGATCGCAGACATCAAAGCCAGGTACGGCGGCACGCCGGTCGGCGCGTCGGAGAGCATCTTCGCGCTGCAGGCGCCGGCGCTCGGCCTGGACCTGACCACGCCCTACAGCTTCCTGAAGGCGATCAGCGAAGGGACCGAGGTGTCCGCGCAGGACACGCTCACCGTCGAGCGCCAGCTGTCGGACCACGAGGTCAAGGTCTGGATCTACAACTCGCAGAACGCGACGCCGGAGATCCAGCGGCTGAACGCGCTGGCTCGCGCAGAGCACATCCCGATCGCCACGATCACCGAGACCCTCTCCCCCGCCAGCGCGAGCTTCGAGCAATGGCAGGCGGCGCAGCTGCAGCGCATCGCGCAGGCCCTGCACCAGGCGACCGGGCGATGAACGTCGTCGAGCTGCGGGGCGCCGGCGTGCGGCTCGGCGGCCGGCAGGTGTTCGACGACGTCGACCTCACCGTCGCCGCCGGCGAGTTCCTCGCTGTGCTCGGACCCAACGGCGCCGGCAAGTCGACGCTGATGCGCGCGATCCTCGGGCTCGTCCCGCTCGCCGCCGGCAGCGCCACCGTGCTCGGAGGCACGTCCGCCCAGGCACGATCACGGATCGGATACCTGCCGCAGCGAAGCGGCTTTGACCGCGCCACCCGGCTGCGCGGAGTCGACCTGGTCCGGCTCGGCGTCGACGGCACGCGTTGGGGCGTGCCGCTCGCACTGTCCACCGCAGCTCGGGAGCGTCGCCGCAGCGAGCGCGAGCGCGCAGACCGCGTGATCGAGATGGTCGGCGCCGCACCGTACGCTCGCCGCGCGATTGGCGAGCTGTCGGGCGGCGAGCAGCAGCGGCTGCTGATCGCCCAGGCGCTCGTGCGAAGCCCGCGGCTGCTGATCCTCGACGAGCCGCTTGACAGCCTCGACCTCCCAAACCAGGTTGCGGTCGCGGCGCTGATCCGCAGAATCGCGACCGAGGAGCGGATCTCGGTGATGCTCGTGGCCCACGACGTCAACCCGCTGCTGGGCTACCTGGACCGCGTGGTCTATATGGGCGGCGGGCGCGCGCTGACCGGGACCGTCGACGAGGTGATCACCCCGACGAAGCTGACCGCGCTCTACGGGTCGCCCGTCGAGGTTCTGCGCACGAACGACGGCAGGCTCGTCGTCGTCGGCCTGCCCGAGGCGCCCCATCACCACGGCCACCGCCACGACGAGGAGCCGTGAACGTCAACCCGTCGCTGAAGTTCGACCTGATCGCCGACCTGCGTGAGCTGTTCGCGTTCCCGTTCATGGTTCATGCGCTCGAGGCAGGCACGATCGTCGCGGTGTTCGCGGCCGCCGTCGGCTGGTACATGGTGCTGCGCCGCCAGAGCTTCGCCGGCCACACGCTGTCGCTGATGGCGTTCCCCGGAGCGACCGGCGCGGCCCTGATCGGCCTGCCGGTGTCGCTGGGGTACTACCTCGCGTGCGGCGCGGCCGCGATCGCGATGGGTCAGACCACGCGCACCTCCACGCGCGGGTTCGGCTCCGAGACGGCCGTGATCGGGACGGTCCAGACCGTCGGTCTCGCTGCCGGCTATCTGTTCCTCTCGCTCAACAGCGGCATCCTGTCGGGCACCGAGACGCTGCTGTTCGGCACGTTCCTCGGGGTCACCCAGGGCCAGGTCGCTGACGCTGCTGATCATCGCCGTCGTCGCGCTGGCGCTGCTCGCTCTCGGTGCACGGCCGCTGTTGTTCAGCACCGTGGACCGTGAGCTCGCGCGCGCCAGCGGGATTCCGGTGGCGGTGCTCGACGTCATGTTCCTGCTGCTGCTCGCGCTGGCGGTCGCCGCGACCAGCCAGATCACCGGCGTGCTGCTCGTGTTCGCGGTCCTCGTCGCCCCGCCGGCCGCCGCTCAGCAGCTCACCAGCAGACCGCTGGCCGGGCTGTTGCTCGGGATCCTGTTCGCGCTGCTGGTGGTCTGGCTGGGCCTGGCCGCTGCGTACTTCTCGCCGTGGCCGGTCGGCTTCTACACGACGACGTTCGCGTTCGCCGTGTACGTGATCGCGCGGCTGATCGGGAGCAGGCGCTGATGTTCGCGCACGCGTTCGTGCGCAACGCCTACCTGGCCGGCACGTTCATCGCGCTGGCCAGCGGCTTCGTCGGCTGGTTCGTGGTGGCCCGGGCGCAGCTGTTCGCCGGGGACGCGCTCAGCCACGTCGCGTTCGTCGGGGCGATCGCCGCGGCGGTGGTCGGCGTCGACGAGCGAGTGGGGTTGTTCGCGCTGACGCTCGCGGTCGCAGCCGGGCTCGCCTCCCTGGGAGAACGGGGGCGGCAAGACGACGCGGCGATCGGAACCGTGTTCGCGTGGATCCTCGGGATCGGGGTTCTGCTGATCGCAGTGCTTGCCACCAGCGAGGGCGGTGGCGCCGGAGTGACGACGACCAACGCCCTGTTCGGCTCGATCTACTCGCTCAGCACGGGCGCGTCATGGCTCGCCGCGGCGATCGCGCTGGCGGTGACGATCGCGGTCGCGGCGGTGACGAGGCCGCTGCTGCTGGCCACGATCGACGCCGAGCAGGCGGCGGCGCGCGGAGTCCCGGTGAAGCTGCTCGGCCTGGGCATCCTGCTGGCGCTCGCGGCAGTGACCGCGGAGGGCACGCAGGCCGTCGGCGCGCTCCTGATCCTGGGGCTGCTGAGCGCGCCGGCGGGCGCGGCTCACCGCCTGACCGCCAACCCCTACGCGGGCGTGGCGATCTCGAGCCTGATCGCGGTCGCGGCGACCTGGGGCGGCCTGGCGCTCAGCTACGAGATCTCGTCGCTGCCGCCGAGCAGCGCGATCATCGGGCTGGCGGCGGCGGCATTCGCGCTCGCGAGCCTGATCTCGCGGAGATAAGGAGGACCGGCGAGCGGCGCGGGCGGGAGTCGTGGCCCGGCCGCCGCCGGTTCCTCTAGGTGCGGGAGGCTCCCGCGAGCGACGAGGCGCACTTCGTCGCAACCGATTGGTGCCTGACCGACGGCGAGACGCTAAGGACGGCGCGGGGAATGCCTGATCCCAACGTTCGACGCCATTGAGCCCTGGACCCTCTCGGCATGAGCCGAGCCTATGTCGGCGCGTGTCAGGTCTCCGTAAAAACGAAGGTTAGGTGTTCGCTAGCTGTGCAGCGGTGTCCGGCGCGGGGCCGATGCGGGCGACTGTCGGCATCGCCGGCAACTGGACGCGCACCTCGAGGCCACCCGCCTCCGGCGCCACCAGTTCAACGGTGCCGCCGTGGACCTCGGCCACCGAGCGGACGATCGACAGGCCGAGCCCGAAACCGCCGTAGGAGCGGTCGATCCGGCGAAACGGCTCGGTCAGAGACTGCGCGACCGTCGGGTCGATCCGGGCGCCGCCGTTGCGGACGAGCAGGCGGACGGCGCGGCCGTCGGTTCGCGTCGACACTTCGAGGAAGCCTCCGGGCTCGTTGTGGCGGATGCCGTTGTCGAGGAGATTGGCGATCATCCGCTCGAGCAGCCCCGGCTCGCCTCGAACCCACGCCGGGTCGAGATCGTCGACGACGCGGACTCCCGCATCGTGGGAACGTCGCATCAGGTCGGTGATGCAGTCGGCTGCCAGCGAGGCCAGGTCCACCGGCTCGTCGCGGCCGGTGGCGGCTTCGCTTCGCGCCAGCATCAGCAGGCTCTCGATCAGCCGCTCGCACCGGTCGACGGTCTCCCTCACCGCCTCGCCCATCTGGCGAAGCTCACCTGTGCTGGCGTCCGGGTCGGCCATTGCGACGTCGACCTCGGTGCGCATGATCGCCAGCGGCGTTCGCAGCTCGTGCGAGGCGTTGGCCACGAAGTGGCGCTGGCTGGCAAACGCGGCGTCGAGCCGCCCGAGCATTCCGTCGAAGGTGTCGGCGAGCTCCTTCAGCTCGTCGGCGGGACCGCTCAGGCTGATCCGCTCACCCAGGTTCTCCCCCGAGACGCGCCGGGCTGTCGCGGTGATCTCGCGCAGCGGCGCCAGCGCCCGCCCGGCCAGCAGCCAGCCGGCGCCGACCGACAGCATCGTCATCACGCCGAGCGCGAGCAGGTACTCGGCGAGCAGCCGGTGCAGCGCGCTGGTCACGAGCTGGTTGTGGAGCTCGCGCGCGATCGCCAGCTCACGCTGGGTGGCCGGAAACCGGGGCTGGAAAGCAGTCGACAGGTGCAGCTCCTGCAGGCGATCGCGCAGCGCGACGCCGCCGATGTTGTGGCGCACGAGCGCGTAGCCGATCGTCAGCAGCACCGCGCCGGTGATCAGGAACACGGTCCCGTACAGCAGCGTCAGGCGCAGGCGAATCGTGGGCGCAGGCCCGGGCAAGCGCAGCCGTGACAGCAGGCCTCGGGCCTGTGCTGTCTTGGGACGCTTCGCCATCACTTCATCCTGTAGCCGACGCCGATCACCGTTTCCACCACGGGTGGATCGCCGAGCTTACGCCGCAAAGTCATGATCGTCATCCTCACGACGTTGGTGAACGGGTCGATGTGCTCGTCCCACACGCGTTCGAGCAGGTCCTCGGCCGAGACGGTCGCGCCGGCCGAGCTCATCAGCACCTGCAGCACGGCGAACTCCTTGCGGGCGAGCTCGACGGGCCGGCCGCCGCGAGTCACCTGGCGGCGGGCCGGGTCAAGCTCGATGTCTCCATGGGTGAGGACCGGCGGGCGCGACGGCGTCGAGCGGCGCGCCAGCGCGTGGATGCGCGCGACCAGCTCGGCGAACCGGAACGGCTTGGCCAGGTAGTCGTCGGCGCCGAGCGACAACCCCTCGATCAGGTCTTCGAGCGCCCCCGCCGCGGTGAGCATCAGGATCCCGGTCTCGGGTCGCTCGCCACGCACGGCGCGGCAGACGTCGTCGCCGTGCATCCCGGGGAGGTCGCGGTCGAGCACGAGCACGTCGTAGCGGACGACGCGCGCCTTGACCAGCGCATCGGTTCCGTCGGGCGCCAGGTCAACCGCCATCCCCTCACGGCGCAGGCCCCGAGCGATCGCCTCGGCAAGCCTTCGCTCATCCTCTGCGATCAGCACGCGCATTGCGCTTCGGAGCATGACGGGGCCAACATAAGTACTTCATAAGGGCGAGCTCAGCCACGATTACATGAAACGACGTAACACCAAACAATGGTATCCTCGGCCAATGTCATCGCAAACGAACCTCGCCGAGCGCGGCATGGCGGTCGGCCTGCGCGCGCTGAACAAGATCGCCTCCTCGGACATCGTCGATCGTCTGGGGCTGCGCGATCAGGCCGAGCGGCTTCTGCACGAGACCACGAAGACCACGATGCGCACGGCCGCGACTGCCGGGCGCACGTTTGCCGCCGCCCAGAAGCTCTCGCGTCCCGCGCGGCAGCCCAAGGCCCGCCGCAGCGACCTGTTCGACCTCACCCCGACCGACGAGCAGCAGATGCTCCGCGACTCGGTCCGGGAGTTCGCGCTGGCCAAGCTGCGGCCCGTGGCTGAGGCAGCCGACGACGCGTGCGAGATGCCGGCCGAGCTGCTGTCGGCCGCCAACGAGCTCGGGCTGTCGATGGTCGGCGTGCCCGAGCAGCTCGGGGGCGCGGTCGAGGAGCGGTCGGCGGTGACGTCGGTGCTGATGAGCGAGGCGCTCGCGCAGGGTGACATGGGGATGGCGGTCGCGTGCCTCGCCCCCGCCGGCGTGTCGACCGCGCTCAGCCTGTGGGGTGACGCCGACCAGCAGGCGACGTATCTGCCGGAGTTCGTGGGCGAGGACGTGCCCGCGGCGGCGCTCGCCCTGCTCGAGCCGCGCGCGCTGTTCGATCCGTTCAGCCTTCAGACGCGGGCGCGCGCGCGCGAGGGCGGCTACGTCCTCGATGGCGCCAAGTCGCTGGTCCCCCGGGCCGCCGACGGGGAGCTGTTCATCGTCGGTGCGGAGCTCGAGGGCCGGGGCCCGGCGCTGTTCGTCGTCGAAGCCAAGGCGGGCGGGATCGCCGTCGAGGCGCAGCCGGCGATGGGCGTTCGCGCCGCCGCAACCGGCGTGCTGACATTCGACGGCGTGCAGCTGCCCGAGGCGGCGCTGCTGGGCGACGGCGACCCGGCCGTGTACGCGGAGTGCGTCGCGCTGGCGCGCCTCGGCTGGTGCGCGCTGGCCGTCGGCACCGCGCAGGCGGTGCTCGACTACGTGATCCCGTATGTCAACGAGCGCAAGGCGTTCGGCGAGCCGATCTCAAACCGGCAGGCCGTCGCGTTCACAGTCGCCAACATCGCGATCGAGCTCGAGGGCATGCGCCTGGCGACCTACCGCGCCGCAAGCCGTGTCGACCAGGACCTCAGCTTCAACCGCGAGGTGTCGATCGCGCGCCGCCTGTGCGCGGAGCACGGGATGGCGATCGGCTCCGACGGCGTGCAGATGCTCGGCGGCCACGGATACGTAAAGGACCACCCCGTCGAGCGCTGGTACCGGGACCTGCGCGCCGCTGGTCTGATGGAAGGAGCGCTGATCGTCTAATGCCAATCAATCTCGAGACACCAAAGAAGTTCGCGGGCCTCGTCAGCCAGGCCCACATGGTCGCGACCGAGGTCTTCCGCCCCAACTCGCGCAAGTACGACGATGCCGAGCACTCCTACCCGAAGGAGCTCGACATGCTCGCCGCCGCGATCGACGGCATGAACGAGAGCGGCGCGCTCGGCGGCGCGGGCGCGGGCGGCGTGGGCGGAAATGGCAACGGCAACGGCAACGGCGCGAGCGCCAAGAAGGCCGACCCCAACGCCAACCGCAACGGCAGCAACATGGCCAGCCTGCTCGGCCTGACCGAGCTGTGCTGGGGCGACGTCGGCCTGCTGCTGACGATGCCGCGCCAGGGCCTCGGCCAGGCGGCGATCGCCGCCGTCGCCGACGACGAGCAGCTCAAGCGCTTCGGCCGCAAGTGGGCGGCGATGGCGATCACCGAGCCCGAGGCGGGCTCGGACTCGGCCGCGATTCGCACGACCGCGAGGCTCGACGGCGACGAGTACGTCCTCAACGGCGAGAAGATCTTCGTCACCTCGGGCGACCGCGCCGAGCTGATCGTCGTGTGGGCGACGCTCGATCCCAAGCAGGGACGCGCCGCGATCAAGTCGTTCGTGGTGGAGCGGGACAACCCCGGCCTGAAGCTCGACCGCCTCGAGCACAAGCTCGGGATCCGCGCCTCGGACACGGCCAACTTCCGCCTCGAGGACTGCCGCGTCCCCAAGGAGAACCTGCTCGGCAGCCCGGACATCGAGCCCAAGCGCGGCTTCGCGGGCGTCATGCAGACGTTCGACAACACTCGCCCGCTGGTCGCCGGCATGGCGATCGGCGTGGCGCGGGCGTGCCTGGAGCGCACCCGCGAGCTGCTCGAGGAGGCCGGGATCGAGATCGACTACGACGCGCCGCCGCACTCGCAGAGCGCCGCGGCGTCGGAGTTCATCGCGATGGAGTCAGACTGGGAGGCGGCGCGGCTGCTCACCCTCCAGGCCGCGTGGATGGCCGACAACCGCAAGCCCAACTCGCTGCAGGCGTCGATGGCCAAGGCCAAGGCGGGGCGCACCGGCACCGACGTGGCGCTGCGCTGCGTCGCGCTGTGCGGGAGCGTCGGCTACGGCGAGGGCGAGCTGCTGGAGAAGTGGGCGCGCGACGCGAAGATCCTCGACCTGTTCGAGGGCACCCAGCAGATCCAGCTGCTGATCATCGCCCGGCAGCTGCTCGGCAAGACGTCCGCCGAGCTGAAGTGAGCCACGCTCAGCTGTCGCGCAGCGCGATCAGCCCGCCCAGCGTGCCCAGGTACTCGACGCCCCTGCGGCTGAGCTGGATCCCGGCGTAGTTGTTGTTGTAGAACGACGACGGGCTCGAGCCGGCGAACTGCTGGTAGACGACACGTCCGGTGCGGAAGTCGAGCGTCGTCCAGTACCAGGGATCCGACATCCCCGGCTCCTTGGTGTAGGTGTAGATCAGCCCGTTGGCCAAGGACACCTTCGGGACGACGGACGGCGCGCGCTCGGTCGTGTTGGTCCAGACGACGTGGCAGCCCTTGCCGTTGCGGTTCAGGTCCACGCGCGTGAACCCGGGTGCGGTCAGCTTGCCCTCGCCGACGTCGGTCGGGTCCTGGTAGCCGTAGTTGTTCTCGACGATCATCGCGCGGCCCGCGCCGATCAGCGAGTTCTCGGTCGCGCTCGCGCCCTTGGAGAACACGGGGACCCTGCACACCAAGCGGCGCTGATGCTGCTTCAGGCGGACCCGCGTCCTGTACACGACGATGTCCATCGGGTCGGCGTTGTCGGTGATCGAGACGTAGCCGCCCGGCATCACCAGCGGCGTTGTCCCGGTGCCGTCGTCGACCTGGCCGATCTTGTGCTCGCCGCTATTGGGGTAGGTGACCTGCCAGGTGATCTTCGGCGCGCCGTTACGGCCGGCCGTGAAGCGGTACAGCTTGCGGTTGGTCGCGATGTAGACGCCGCCGTGCTGGTCGGTGGCGAACGAGTTCTCGATCTCGCCGGTGGCGCCGTCGCCGAGCTTCATCGAGCGGATCGCGCCGGTGCTCATGTTCAAAGTCAGGACGACGCCGTCGGTCTTGGTCACGATCCACAGCAACCCGTTCTGGGCCGGGAGCGCCGAGGTGATCCCCTCGCTCGAGGTCACCACCTTGCTCAGGTCGTAGTCGTGGTGCAGCGCGAAACCCGGCGTGGATCCGGGCGTCTCGGCGATCACGTAGATGTGGTGCGTCGTCGTCGAGGTGACGACCTCGTCGTGGTTGTCGAGGTAGAAGTAGCCGCCGCCGGTGTAGTCCTGGAACAGGTTGCTCGGCACGCTCTGGCGCGGAGGCAGCGAGAACGTCGCGAGCGTCGCCAGCGTGTTGGGGTCGAACATGTACAGCTGCGGTCCCGACACGCCGACGCACACCGAAACGACGCGGCCCTGGCTGTCGAACGTGATCGAGCCGCAGTCGCGGATGATCATCGTCGAGAGCTCCTGTGGCGAGCGCCCGAGCGGGCCACCCCATGTGAATGCGTTGGTCTGCCAGCCGTCGTTGTGGATGCTCGACGTCCCGTTGGGCGACATGTGCGGGTTCTGCGGCGTGCGGGGAACGCCGCGAATGGGGTGCGCCGATGCCGGCGCGCCGATGTACGCCGGAGGCGCGGGCGGCAAGGGGACGGACGGGATCGGAACGGGCGGGACCGCGATCACAGCGCGGCCGCCTCGCGTCGCAGCACGTCCCACGCCAGCTCGACGTCGGCCTCGGTCGTCCGCAACGCTCCGATCGCCAGCCTGAGCACGTAGCGTCCGTTCAGCACGGCCTGGGAGATGAACATCTCGCCGCCGGCGTTGACTCGTTCCAGCAGCTTGCGGTTGCGCTCGTCGTCGCCCTCGAGCCGGAAGCAGACGAGCGAGAACCGGCGCGGCGCGCAGAGCTCCCAGCCGGGCTCGTCGACGACCCAGCGCTCGAATCGCTCGGCCAGCGCGATGCCGCTGCGGATGTAGGACTGAAGCCCAACTCGTCCATAGCACCGCAAAACTGCCCACAGCTTCAAAGCTCGAAACCGCCGACCGAGCGCCGGGCCGTACTCGCTGAGCGAGAACGAGTCCTCCTCGGAAGGGGTGCGCAGGAATTCCGGCACGACGCTGAAGGCGTGGCGGAAATCGTCCGGTCGCCGCGTCCACAGCAACGAGCAGTCCACCGGCGTGAGCATCCACTTGTGCGCGTTGACCACGAGCGAGTCGGCGCGGTCGCACGCCGTCGAACGCCCAGCGATGCTCGGGGCACACCATCGCCGAGCCCGCGTAGGCGGCATCGACGTGCAGCCAGGCGCCGTCGCGCTCGCACGCGTCGGCGATCGCCGGCACCGGATCGACCGAAGCCGTCGCGGTCGTCCCCACCGTGGCAACGACCACCGCGGCGTCGCTGAGGTCGCCGAGGGCCTCGAGGTCCAGGCGAAACGCGTCGTCGCTGCGCACCTTGCGCAGCCGCATGTCGAGCATCTTTGCCGCCTTGTCCGCCGCCGAATGCGCCTGGTCTGAGCAGACGATCAGGTCGCGCCCGGTCGTCGCGCGCGCGGCGATGATCGCCGCGAGCGTCGACGTCGACGCGGTGTCCTCGATGTGCCCGTGCCAGCCGCTCGGCAGCCCCAGCAGCTGCGCGGTCCAATCGAGCACGACGGCCTCGAGCTCGGTCGCGGCCGGCGCCGTGCGCCACAGGAACGCGACCGAGTTGAGCGTCGCCGTCAGCAGCTCCGCGAGGATCGCCGGCTCGGCGGCGGTATTGGCGAAGTAGGCGAAGAACCGCGGGTGCTGCCAGTGGGTGACGCCCGGCAGAAGCACCTCGTCGAGGTCGCGCAGCACCGCCGAGAACGGCTCGGGCTCGTCCGGCGGCGACTGCGGCAGCTGCGCGCGGATCTCGCCAGGCTTGACCTGGGCGAGGACCGGCAGCTCGCCGACGCGTTCGAGGTAACTGGCGGCCCACTCGAGCGCCGCGGCTCCGTCGGAACGCAGGTCGGTCACGCGGGTGCGGGGGCGGTGAACTCGTAGGTCACGCCGGTCAGCTGCTCGGAGAGCTCCCACAGCCGGTTCCACGCCTCGCCGTCGTACGCCTTGGCGGCGGCGCTGACCACGTGCGGGTGACCGCGGCCGCCGAGCAACCCGTCGGGGCCGACGAAGGATCCGCTCGGCAGGTCGGGAACCGTCGCGGCGTACAGGGCCGGCAGCGCGCCCATGTCGGCGCTCTGGGCGATGACCTTGTTGCCGACCGTCATGAACGCTCGCTCATACCAATGCGCCGGGCCGGCGAACTGGAGGTTCGTCGCGGCGTAGCCCGGGTGCGCGGCGACGCTGACCAAAGCCGTGTCCGCCTCGGTCGCCCGACGCGCCAGTTCGAAGCAGAACATCAGGTTGGCGAGCTTCGATTGGCCGTAGGCGCGCCAGTTGTTGTAGCCGCGTTCGAACTGCAGGTCGTCAAAGCGCATCTTGCCGATCCAGTGCGCCTCGCTCGACATCGTCACGACCCGGGGTGCCGGCGCCGCCAGCAGCGTCGGCAGCAGCAGCCCGGTCAGCGCGAAGTGGCCGAGGTGGTTGGTGCCGATCTGGCTCTCGAACCCGTCGGCGGTGAGCCTCCGTGGCGGGGCCATGATGCCGGCGTTGTTGACGAGCACGTCGACGTGGTCGTGGTCGGCGGCGAACGCCTCCGCGAACGATCGGACGGACGCCAGGTCCGCGAGGTCGAGCCGCTGCACGCTGAGGTCCGCCGACGCGACGTCGCGGCGGATGTCAGCGGCCGCCTGCTCGCCCTTGTCGGTGTCGCGGACGGCGATGGTCACCGATGCACCGGCCCGCGCCAGCTCTCGCGCGATGGACTTCCCGAGGCCGCTGTTGGCGCCGGTCACGACGGCGATGCGACCGGTCTGAGAGGAGATATCGCGCGCAGTCCACTTGGCGGCCATCGACGGAACCTAGCTGGCGTTGGCCGTAAAGCCGATCCCTGCCGCTTGCAGCCGGGTGATGAGCGCGTCGCCCATCGCGACCGCCGGGGTGAGCTGCCCGGCGCGGTCGGGCAGGTCGTCGTGGGCGAGGCACAGCGCGGATTCGGCGAGCATCTTCGAGGTCTCGCCGTAGCCAGGGTCTCCCCCGGTCACCTCGGCGACGACGCGCTTGCCGCCGCCCTCCCCGACCATCTTGACCTTGAACCACGCCTTCTCACGCTGCTCGGGCGTCGGCCCCTCGCCGGGGTCCTTGAGCTTGAGCAGCAGGTCACGGGTCGGCTTGAGCTGCGCGAGCGCGATCACCGCGCCGGCGCCCACCCCCATACCCACCAGGATCGGGAGCTGCTTGACGACGACGTAGTGGCTGTAGGAGAAGTCCGGGCCGTAGCGGTCGAGCGCCCGCGCCGAGCGCAACACGGTCTGCGGGTCGATCGTCGGAAACGGCGCGACCCAGCCTCCGGCCTCGTCGTCGCGGTGCGGCTTGCCCTGGACGCCGCGCACGCGCCGCCCGTCGGGTCGCGGCTCGCGCCGCTTGCGCTCGGCGGCGACCTTCATCCCCTGGCGCAGCCGGCCCATGATGTGCAGCGCCGAGTGGTAGGTCCCGCCCGAGAACGTGCCGCCGGCGCGGACGAAGCCCTCGAGCTTGATCGGGGCGCCCTCGGGGAGATGCTGCACCGCGAACAGCGCACCGAGGTCGTAGGGGATCGAGTCAAAGCCGCACGAGTGGATCAGCCGCGCCCCGGTCTGCTGCGCCTGCTCGTGGTAGCGCAGCCACATCAGGTCGACGAACTCCGGCTCGCCGGTCAGGTCGACGTACGAGGTGCCGGCGGCGGCGCACGCCGCGACCACCGGCTCGCCGTACTTGATGTAGGGCCCGACGGTCGTGATCACGACGCGCGTGGACTCCGCCAGCTTGCGCATCGACGACGCGTCGCCGGTGTCGGCGGTGAGCAAAGGGAGCTGCGCGGAGGCCGGGCTGATCTCCGCCAGGCGGCGCCGGACGGCCTCGAGCTTGTCGCGGTTGCGGCCCGCCAGCGCCCAGCGCGTCGTGGCGGGCGCGCGATGCGCGAGATATTCGGCCGTCAGCGCCCCGGTGAACCCGGTCGCGCCGAACACCACGACGTCGTACTCGCGCTCAGCCATCGGATTGCACCTGGCGGGCGAGCGTCATTGCCTCCTCCAGGCCGACTCCTGCGCGGGCGGCGAGCCAGCACGCAACGGGCGCGGCGATCCGCTGCGACGCATGCGCGGCCTCGCCGGCGAGGTCGAGCACGGCCTTGAGCTCGTCCTTGGTCGGCGGGTCGGTGCCGAGCTTCTCGGCGTAGGCAGCGAGCCATTCGTTGGCGTTCACGGCCCCGACTCTACCCTGGCATGATGCCGCGCACCCGCTCAAGCGACTGAAAGGCAATTGCGAACAATGAAGGTTCTGGAAGACAGGGTGGCGATCGTCACCGGCTCTGCCCGAGGGATCGGCCGCGCCACGGCGGAGCTGCTTTCCGAGCAAGGCGCCAAGGTGCTGATCAACGACCTCGACGGCGACGTCGCCGAGCAGACCGCCTCGGAGATCGACGGCGACACGCTCGTGTTCGCGGGCGACCTGACCCAAGAGGGAGTGCCTGACCAGCTCGTCCAGAAGGTGATCGACGAGTGGGGCAAGGTCGACATCCTCGTCAACAACGCCGGCTACACCCTCGACGCCCCGATCCACAAGATGAGCGACGAGTGGTTTCAGAAGATGCTCGACATCCACTCGATCGTGCCGTTCCGGATGTGCCGGGCGGTGGCGCCGCACATGCGCGAGCCGGCCAAGAAGGAGCGCGAGGAGGGCGTCGAGGTGTTCCGCAAGATCGTCAACGTCTCGTCGATCTCCGGGACGATGGGCAACGCCGGCCAGGCCAACTACTCGTCGGGCAAGTCCGCCGTCGTCGGCCTGACCAAGACGCTCGCCAAGGAGTGGGGTCAGTTCAAGATCAACGTCAACGCGGTCGCGTTCGGGTTCATCGAGACGCGGCTGACCGCGGTCAAGGACGATCAGAACGTGGCCGAGATCGGCGGCGAGAAGGTCCAGCTCGGGATCCCCGAGCAGATGCGCGCGATGGGCTCGATGATCATCCCGCTGGGGCGGCCGGGTCAGCCGTCAGAGGCCGCCGGCGGCGTGTTCTTCCTGTGCAGCCCGTGGTCGAACTTCGTCCACGGCCAGGTGCTGAACATCACCGGCGGGCAGTTCACGGGGATGACGAGCTAGCCAGCTCGCTCCGGCGGGGGCGGCGTGCTGGACACAGCTCACTCACTCCGCTAGAAATCACATTGAACATATTTGTGCAGCCTAGCCGCTTGCGCAACGCAGTTCAGTAGCCGCCCTGGCCTGGTCCAAGGCGCCGTGCAAGCAAACACCTGGAGGGAGTGGATGTCCGAAAAGACATGGGGCGGAGAGGCCTTCTGGGGCCTGGGCTACGAGTGGGATCCCGACTGGCTGCTCACCGATCGCCAGCGCGAGCTGCGCGACCTGCTGATCGAGCTGTGCGAGAAGGAGATGCGCGCCAACGCCAAGGTCTCCGACGACGAGCTCAAGTTCCCCCGCCGCAACCTCGAGCTGCTCGGTGAGCACGGCTTCCTCGCGCTGACCGTCCCGACGGAGTACGGCGGCCTCGGCGAGGACCACATCGCGTTCGCGATGACGTGCGAGACGATCGCGCGCTACGGCTGCGCATCGACGGCGATGTGTTACGTGATGCACATGGGCGCGGTCAACGCGATCATGCTGCGCGCCACCGACGAGCTGATCGACCGCTACATCCGCCCGCTCAACAGCGGCAAGATCGGGACCCTCTCCTACTCCGACCCCGAGACAGGCTCGCACTTCTGGTACCCGATCTCGTCGGGAGCCGAGCGCGCCAACGGCGGCTACAAGGTGCGCAAGAAGGCGTCGTGGACGACTTCGGGCGGGTTTGCGGATTTCTACGTCGTGCAGACGACCAGCCCCGACTTCTCCGGCTACGACGACCTGTCGGTGTTCGTGATCGACGGCGAGCACGTGAAATCACACCCGTCGTCCTGGGATGCCCTGGGCCTGCGGGGAAACCAGTCCGGGCCGATCGAGGTCGAGAACGTCGAGATCCCCGGCGATCAGATCGTCGGCCCCGAGGGCGACGGCGCGGCGTCCAACGACGAATCCGTCGACCCGTGGTTTTTGATCGGCTCCGCGTCGGTGTGGAACGGGCTGGCAATGGGCGCGATCGACATCGGCAAGCGCCAGACGACCCGCAAGCGCCACGTCGACGTGGGCCTGCGCGTCGCCGACTACCCGACGATCCAGGACTACGTCGGCGAGGCCGTGATGGACACCAACGCGTCACGGCTGTTCGTGTACTCGGTCGCGCAGGCGATGGACAACGCCACCGACAACAACACGGTCAAGCTCCCGCCCGGTGAGTTCGCGCGCGCGAACTTCCTGCACTGGGCGTGGCAGATCAAGTTCGTGGCCGCCAAGAACACGGCCCACGTCGTCGACAAGATGCTGCACGCGTGCGGCGGCACCGGCTACAAGCGCGACATGGAGCTCGAGCGCTACCTGCGCGACGCCAAGGCCGGCTGGGTGATGGGCCCGACCAACGAGGTCCTGCGCCAGTTCGTCGGCAAGGCGGTGCTGCTCGGGTTCGACAGCCTCGACTACTGGAACCAGACCTACAACCGGCGGGCCGTCGAGAACGAGGTCAAGAAGCTCGACGCCGACGGCAAGCGCAAGCTCGCCGAGGAGCTGCTGGCCCAGGTCGAGAAGGCAGAAGCACCCGCCTAGACCGATGGCGACAACGGTGCTCCTCCCGGGAGGGCTGCTCGCGCCGGATCCCGCGCGCGAGACGTACCCGGTGTCGCCCGGGGGCGCCACCGAGGTCAGGCTGGCGGGCGATGACCGGATCCGGATCATCGACCGCCACGGCGGCCAGGTGGCGATGCTGTCCGGCGGCCTGGAGGCGCTTGGACTCAAGCAGGACCCGCGCTCGGACTCGGTCCGGCTGTTCGGCCCTGATTCCGGTCCCGGCGAGCAGGTGGAGCTGATCGCAGACCGAGATGCCGTGCTGCGGGTCGCCGCCCCGGGAGGGCGGATCGTCGACGGGGACGCGCCCGCCACCGAGCTGCTGCTCGAGATCCAGCGGGCGACCCCGCGAGCGCGTGAGGACGTGGAGCTGCCGGCGCCGCTGGCCGAGCCGCGCCTGGACATGCGGATCGACGCGGCGACGGCGTCCAGCTACGAGGTCCGGGCCGGCGAGTACATCCAGATCATCGACGTGCGCGGGCGCCAGTGCTCGGATTTCCTGGCGTTCCATGCCCACAAGCTCGAGGGCGGTTTGGAGCGCGGGCTCGACTCGACCGTGACGCGGACGCTGATGGGCAACGCGTACCCGACGCCCGGGCTGTACGGCAAGTTCTACGACCTCGACATGGACCCGCTGGTCGAGGTCGTGCGTGACACCGTCGGGCGCCACGACACGTTCGCGCTGGCCTGCCAGGCCAAGTACTACGAGGACATGGGCTACCCCGGGCACATCAACTGCACCGACAACTTCAACGGAGCGTTGCGGGGGTATGAGATCGCTCCGCGCAAGGGCTGGCCGGCGCTCAACTTCTTCTACAACACCTGCTTTGACTCCAACCATCAGCTCGTGTTCGACGAGCCGTGGTCGCGGCCCGGCGACTACGTGATGCTGCGCGCGCACACCGACCTGGTGTGCGCGTCGTCGGCGTGTCCCGACGACATCGACCCATCGAATGCCTGGGAGGTGACAGATGTCCACGTGCGCGTGTATTCGCCCGAGAATCGCTTCTCGATGGCCGTCGCCCACCGCGTGACCGCCGACGCTCCCGCAGTGCTGACGCGCGAGACCGCGTTCCATCCGCGTACCTCCGAGCTGACCAAGAGCTTCGTCGAGTACCGCGGCTACTGGCTGCCGCACTGCTTCAACAACGAGGGCGGGATCGCCGAGTACTGGGCCTGCCGTGAGCGCCTGGCGATGATGGACCTCTCTCCGCTGCGCAAGTGGGAGGTGCTCGGGCCCGATGCCGAGCAGCTGATCCAGCGCGTGATCACGCGCGACGTGCGCAAGCTCGCCGTCGGGCAGGTGGTCTACACGGCACTGTGCAACGAGACCGGTGGGATGATCGACGACGCGACCGTGTTCCGCCTCGGGCAGGACAACTTCCGGTTTGTCGGCGGCGACGAATACGACGGCGTGTGGCTGCGCGAGGTCGCAGATCGGGGCGCGTTGCGTGCATGGATCAAGCCGTCCACCGACCAGCTACACAACCTGGCGCTGCAGGGCCCGTTGAGCCGCGAGGCCCTGGCCGAGATCGTGTGGACGCCGCCCACCCAGCCGAGCCTGGCCGAGCTCAAGTGGTTCCGCTTCCTGATCGGCCGGATCGGCTCCTACGACGGGATCCCCGTCCTCATCTCGCGCACCGGCTACACGGGCGAGCTCGGCTACGAGATCTGGTGCCACCCGTCGGACGGACCGGCGGTCTGGGACGCGATCTGGGCCGTCGCCGAGCCACGCGGCTGCCTGCCGCTCGGCCTGGAGGCGCTGGACATCCTGCGGATCGAGTCGGGGCTGATCTTCGCCGGCTACGACTTCGACGACCAGGTCGACCCGTTCGAGGCGGGGATCGGGTTCACGGTCGTGCTCGGCGACGAGGACTTCGTCGGCCGCGAAGCACTTATCGAGCGCAAGGAGCACCCGCAGCGCCGCCTCGTCGGCCTCGAGCTGCAGGGCAACGAGGGCGCCGGGCACGGCGACGAGGTGTACGTGGGGCGCCGCCGTGTCGGCGTCGTCACCAGCGGCACTCGTAGTCCGCTCTTGAAGAAGTCGATCGCGCTGTGCCGGATGGCCGTCCAGTACGCCGACATCGACACCGAGGTCGAGGTCGGCAAGCTCGACGGGCTGCAGAAGCGGATCCCGGCGCGGGTGGTGCGGTTCCCGTTCTACGACCCGGAGAAGACACGGCCGCGGTCGTGACCGAGCCGCAGGGCATCGCGCGTCTGACCCGGGTGGCGCAGCCCACCGAGAGCGAGGGGCTGATGCCGCCGCTTCGGCAGCCGCCGCCTTCGAAGCCGCCGCACGGAAAGTCGCCGACCGTGCGCGTCGGACTGCAGACGCCGACGGGCGTGGCGAAGCTGACGCCGCGTTCGGCGGCCGCCGAGAAGGCGGCCCGGGATCTGCGCCACGTCATGGGCCGGTTTGCCACCGGTGTGACGGTCGTGACGACGATGCACCGGGACACGATCCACGGGATGACCGCAAACGCGTTCCTGTCGGTGTCGCTGCGCCCGCCGCTGGTGCTGGTGTCGCTCGGGCGCTGCCGGATGACCGAGATGCTGCCGTTGACGGGCCGCTACGGGGTCAGCGTGCTGGCGCACGACCAGGAGCACTTCGCGGCGCACTTCGCCGCCCAGCGAGAGTCGCCGGTGCCCCCCACGTTCGCCTGGCACGAAGGGCTCCCGCTGCTGGAGGGCGCGCTAGCGCACGTGGCTTGTCGCGTCGTCGACGTCCACCCCGCCGGTGACCACGTGCTGTGGATCGGCGAAGTCGAGCATCTCGACCACGTCGAGGGCGAGCCGCTGCTGTTCTACACGGGCCGCTTCGGGACCGTGCGCGATCTGCAGACGAGCGACTAGGGCTCGGCGATCCAGACCAGGCACGGCGCGTGTCTACGCACCGCCCGGGCGGCCCACCTGAACCTGTAGCGCGGAAGCCGGGCCGGTCTGGCCCGAACACCAACAGCCCAATCTGTCGCTCGCCGGCGAGCTCGAGCAACGCCCGCACGGGCGCGGGCTGGACACCCGGAGCAGCTCGGTCCGGATTCCGAGCGCGACGGCGCGGGACGCGGTGGCGCGGACCGCGTCGAGATCCTCCTCGCGCGGGCAAGATTGACGTCTCGCGCGCGAGCATCAGAGTGGCGGGATACGGCTGGAGCATGAGCATGTTCGCGACGATCAGGGTGACGCCCGCCTCCAGCGCGCTCTCGATCGCCATCGCCTCGGCGGACGCATCGACACGCACCGACAGGGTCGCGAGCATCACCGGCCGAGGCCGCCGAGATGGTCGACGGGGAACCCGCTTGCGGCGTCTTCTGAAGGGCCCGGCTCGCCATTGCCTCTGACGCGGATCTTACGCCCGTCGCCAAGCGCCCGAGGGTCCATGTCCCAATACGTCCATCGTGCGGAAAACGCCGTGTAACGGCGACCGTTGGGCGTGTTGATTGTCTTTATACAAACTGGTATAAGGCTCAGAGCCCGGAGCCGGTGTCCGGGGCACCCACCAGGAGAGGTTGCGCATGGCCGAAGCAGTCGTTGAGGAACGTCATCTCATCAAGTCTCTGCGCTGGTGGGACGGATTCTACGATCGCCATGTGCAACCCGGGCTTCCTGTTCGCGTCGCTCGGGTTCACGCTGGGCGTCTTTGGCGTGCTTGGGTCGATGATCCTGTGGGGCGCTGTCCGCGATCATCGGAATGGTCTTGACTGGATCTACGTCGAGCCGGCATCGATGTTCCCCAACAAATCTGGCGGCATCTCGCTCTACGCGAACGAGGCCTGGCGCAAGTACACGACGCTCGTTGGTCCGATCGCAACGTTCGGCTATTGGATCGGCTGGTCGGTCGTACTGTCGATCTTCGGGAAGATCATCGGCGACCTGATTCAGGCCCGCTGGTTCCCAAACACGACGTTCACCGTCTGGGACGGCGTCGTGCACCTCAGCCTGTCGAGCTTCATCGCAATCGGCGTGATCATCGCGGTGTGGGCGTTCAACATCTTCGGCGTACGCCCGATGAAGGGATTCACGTACATCACCGCGGGGCTGCTGAGATCCTCGTTCTGATCGTCTTCATGTTCGTGCCCTACATCAGCGGCGACTGGCATTCGAGCAACGTTCACGCGACCTTCACCGGACCGTGGGGCGGGACGAAGCTGGTGTTCGTCTGGCTGTTCATCCTCGGCTGGTCGTCCTGGGCGTGCGAGGTGTGCGCCACGTTTGCCCCCGAGTACAAGACCGAGCGAGACATGCGCATCGCGTTGCGCAGCTCGGCGATCTTCGTCGTCGGCGTATTCATCCTGGTGCCGCTCGGGCTGGGCGGCGTCACCGGCGTCCCGTCGGCCGCCACCGCCGAGGGCCAGTTCTACACCGCGGCGTTGAGCAGATCGCGGGACACACCGTCGGGACGTTCTTCCTGATCTGCCTGATCGCCAGCCTCGTGCTGTCGATGGCGGCTTCGACCGCCGACGGCAGCCGCGCGCTGTACGGGATCTCCACGGCCGGTCTGACGATCAAGCAGCTCGGCACGCTCAACCGCTACCACGTGCCGGGCTGGGCGATGACCGTCGACCTGGTCGTCAACGTCGCGCTAGTCGCTGTTCATCACAAGCAACCTGGCGATCCTCTACATGAGCAACATCGGCTACGTCCTCGCGCACGTGCTGGCGGTCAGCGGCGTTCCTGCTGCTGCGAAAGGACCGTCCGAACTGGCCGAGACCGATCAAGCTCGGGCCGGTCTGGATTCCGATCGCCGGTCTCATGACGATCTTCGTCGTGTTCCTGCTGATCGTCGGCGCCGGCTCACCACACCTCAACGGTTACGGCACGTGGACGGACTTCGCGATCGGCGTCGGCGTGCTCGCCGCGTCCGTGCTGCTGTTCATCTTCCGGCGGGTGGTCCAGGACGGCGAGAACGATCCACTTCCGTGAGGAGACGCCGACGATGCCGGAGGAGGGCGAGTGGCCGAGCGGGTTCGAGGCGGATGTCCCGGTGGCTCACGCGACGACCTGATCCAGCGAGCGACCTCCCCAACCACCCTAATGCGCAGCTAGCGGGACGCGATCTCCCAAGGAGAGAACATGAACAAGATTGTTCTTGGCTATGACGACACCGAGCCGTCCCAGCGCGCGCTCGAGCGAGCGGCGCAGCTCGCCAAGGCGTTCGGGCTCGAAGCTGCTGGTGATCAGCGTCGCCCCATTGATCATCGGCATCGGACGCTCAGCCGGGCCGATCGATTCGACCGATCCGCCGGCGAAGCACGCCGAGGAGCTCAAGCGAGCCCACGAGTACCTCGAGGCACAAGGAATCTCGGCCGAATTGACGCCCGCCGTCGGAGATCCGGCCGACACGATCGTGGACCTGGCACAGGACCGCGGTGGCCGAGATCTGATCGTGGTCGGCACGCGAGAGCCGAACTTCATCGCGCGCGTACTCGGTCAGAGCGTCAGCGAGTCGGTGTCGCACAAGGCGCACTGCGACGTTCTGATCGTGCACTAGCCGCCCAGCAGCTGCCGCGCGGCGCGCACCCCGCTGCGAAGCGCGCCCTCCATCAGGCCGTGCCAGCGGCCCGCGGTGTGCTCGCCGGCGAACGCAAGTCGACCGAGCGGGCGGCTGAGCTCCGGGTCCAGGATCGACCCCGACGCCGAGCGTGCCGAGTATGCGCCCCGGACCCAGGGGTCCTGCTCCCACGTCGAGATCATCGCCGTCGTCTCGTTCGAGCTCCAGGTCGGGTCGCAGTTCGCTCGACGGCGTCGAGCCACCGGCCCGGCCCGTTGCCGAGGTCGAGCGCCTCGATCGCGCGCGGGCTGCCCGGCGAACGCGGCAACGAACGGCAGCGGCTCGCCGTCGGCGCCGAGCTGCGTGTAGCACCACCATCGGCCCGGCACCGAGAGCGTGGCGCTCGGGCGGCGCCGCGGCGCGCAACGGGACGAACAGCTTCGCCGCCTGCCCGTAGCGGACCGCGCGGTATGCACTGACCTTCTGGTCGCCGAGCGGCGGATCGAACTTGATCGTCCTCGATCACGCTCGCCGGCACCGCGACCACCGCGACGTCGGCGCTGGACCTCCGCGTCGTCGGTGCTCACCCTCATCTCGCGCTGCGCCAGCGGACCGACCGCACCTGCGAGGACAGGTGCACAGCGTATCGCCGAGGCCGCCGGCGAGTACGCCGGGCGATCCGATCGTTGCCGCCCTGCACCGTGTGGGTGTCGAAAGTCGCCGAACGCGCCCGCGCCCTCGCGCAGGACAGACGCATCGAGGTCGTCGGCGCGGTAGGCACAGCTCACCTCCAATCGCGCGGCGATCACGTCCGCGACGCCCGCTCTCGCAAACGGGCGCGCGTCAGCGCGCCATAAACGGTTTCTCCATCGGCCTCGGGTAACGCGCAGATCTGCTCGATCGCCTCGGCAACCTGGTCGCGCGACACGGGCTCGCCGCCGCGTGGCTCCCGGTCTCCGTACAGCGTGCCCTTACGAACGAGCGGAAGCCCGAGTCGTCGGGCCGTCTCGATCAGCTCAGTGTCGTGCGGCAGGATGAACTCCGCTCCCATCTCGGCCGTCGCCCCCGCGAACGGAACCGACCACACCCTTCCGCCGACGCGGTCGCGCGCCTCGAACACCTCGACGTCGGCGCCGGCGCGCGATGAACTCGTCGGCCGCCGCGAGACCGGCGAACCCGGCGCCGACGATGATCGCCTTCATCTGGGTCGGAGAGGTTACTCCGCCCGATCTTCCAGCGAGGACGGTCGGCGATCGCCTGAACCTGGCGGCGCCGTCGCCTCGGGTGCACGTAGACGCCCAGAGGAACCCAACGAGCGGAACGATCAGAATCGCCCCAAACGGGCGCCCCACCAAGACGAAGACGAGCGCCAGGACCGCGACTACCAGGAGACCGCCGTCGGGAGAATCCGATCGTGTACGACGGCTGCGGCGGAGCGAGTCGTATTCCTCGACGGGTATGCGCTTTGTGTCGTACCTGCGACCGCAGCTTCTCGCACGCCATGCTCGCCGTAACGGAGCTCGCGTTTCTGGCCGCATTCGCAGCTCACCGTGATCGGCGGCCCGCGTCGAACCGATCGAGGCAGAGCCTTCGTCGTCGACTTCAGTGCTCGGGCGGCTCCCAGCCCTCGAGCACGGACGGCTTGTATTCGGTGCCGACCGTTTTCGAGCCCGCAACCCAGGGGCCGAGCTCAGGCTGGGGGAACTTGCAGTGGCGCTCCTTGAGCGCGATCCCGTAGGAGTTGCCCGACTGCAGGTGCTTGATCAGGACCTTGCGCGCGACCTCGTTCTCGCGTCCGTCGGGGATCGGGAAGTAGATCTTGATGAACGAGTTGGAGTAGCGGTCGAACACCGCGGGCGTCCCCTCCTCCTCGAGCAGCTCGATGTCCTCGAGCCAGTTCAGGTCGTCGCCGGGCGTGGCGGCCATCAGATCGACGTCCTCGATCGAGCGACAGGTCCTCCTGGTAGGGGAACCGCTTGCCCGAGAGGTACTCGGAGTCGATCGAGAAGATCTTCTCGGGCTCTCTTGGCAGCTGGTGCTGTTCGGTCGTGCTCATGCGCGGATCCGAGACGCTCTCGGTGGCCAGGTAGTCGATCGGGTTCTCGATGTGGCGCTCGAGCAGGCGCTTGATCTCATCCAGGGTTTTTTCCTCGGAGACGCCCGGAATGTAGTTGGTCCCGGCCAGTGGCACCCGCGCCATCGCCGAGGCTTCGGTGGTCAGCGCGCACAGGTCCTCGGGCTCGAGGTTGTGCACGTTGGTCTTGCCGCACGCGCGCGCGAGCATCTGGCACTCGAGCGTCAGCGTGTGCAGGAAGTTGTAGACGCGGTTTGCGGCGTCGTCGACGACCAGGCGCTTTCGCAGCTCGGGGTCCTGGGTGGCGACGCCGACCGGGCAGCGACCGGTGTGGCAGTGGTAGCACTTGCCGGCGGGAACGCCGACGGTGCCCTCGTAGTCGGTGACGCCCGGGATCTCCTTGTTGCAATTCAAGGCCATCAGGGCCGAGTGCCCGATCGCGATCGCGGTTGCGCCGAGCGCGAGCGCCTTGGCGACGTCGCCGCCGTTCCGGATCCCGCCGGCGACGACGAGATCGATCTCGTCGGCCATGCCGACGTCCTCGAGCGCGCGTCGCGCCTCGGGGATCGCGGCCATCAGCGGGATGCCGGTCTCCTCGGCGGCGACGTGCGGTCCCGCGCCGGTGCCGCCCTCGGCGCCGTCGAGATAGATGATGTCCGGGCCGCACTTGGCCGCCATCCGCACGTCGTCATACACGCGCGCGGCGCCGAGCTTGAGCTGGATCGGGATCTCGTAGTTGGTGGCCTCGCGAACCTCCTGGATCTTCAGGCTGAGGTCGTCGGGGCCCAGCCAGTCCGGGTGGCGCGCCGGCGAGCGCTGGTCGATCCCGGCGGGGAGCGAACGCATCTCGGCGACCTGCTCGGTGACCTTCTGGCCCATCAGGTGGCCGCCGAGGCCGACCTTGCAGCCCTGGCCGATGAAGAACTCACAGGCGTCGGCGAGCATCAGGTGGTGAGGGTTGAAGCCGTAGCGGCTCTGGATCACCTGGTAGTACCACTTGGTGCTCAGATCCCGCTCCGGGGGGATCATCCCGCCCTCGCCGGAACACGTCGCCGTGCCCGCCATCGACGCGCCCTTGGCGAGCGCCATCTTGGCCTCGAGCGACAGCGCGCCGAAGCTCATCCCGGTGATGTAGATCGGGATGTCGAGCTCGATCGGCTTCTTCGCAAAGCGCGCGCCGAGCACGGTCTTGGTGACGCACTTCTCGCGGTAGCCCTCGATCACGAAGCGCGTCAGCGTGCCCGGCAGGAACATCAGCTCGTCCCAGTGCGGGATCTTCTTGAACATCGAGAAGCCGCGCATCCGGTAGCGCCCGAGCTCGGACTTGACGTGGATGTCGTCGATCACCTCGGGGGTGAAGATCGCGCTCTGGCCGAGGCGGTTATGGGCGCTGGGGGCGTTTTCGTCTGTCATGGCTAGAGGACCAGTTTGCGCTCGGAGGGTTCGAGCGAGTCGTAGTTGTAGAGCTTCTTGCCGCACACGAACTTCTGGAACTCGGGCGGCGATCCAAGGTTGTAGATGCGGAACTTGCGGTCTATGAACTCGGTGTCCTGCTCGTTGAACTCGCCTGGCACGCAGTCGATTCCGAGCGACTTGACCTTGCCCGCGACGTACAGGATTCCGTCATACATGCTGTCGCCCAGCCCAGGGCCGACGTCGCCGCAGATGATCTGGCGTCCGCGCTGCATCATGAAGCCCGTCATCGAGCCGGCGTCGCCGAGCGAGATGATCGTCCCGCCCTTCTGGTCGATGCCGCTGCGCGCGCCGACCTGGCCCTTGACCACGATGTCGCCGCCTCGCAGCGCCGCGCCCGTGAGCGAGCCGGCGTTGCTTTCGACGACGATCACCCCGGACATCATGTTCTCGCCCATCGACCATCCGACGCGGCCGGTGATGTGGACCTCCGGGCCGTCGATCATCCCGCAGGCGAAGTAGCCGAGGCTGCCGTTGAACGTGATCCGGCAGCGGGTGAGGATCCCGACGCCGAGCGAGTGCTTCGCGCCCGGGTTGTTCACGGTGACGTCGTGGATGCCCTCCTCGTAGACCAGGCGCCGCAGCTCCAGGTTGATCTGGCGAGTGGTGAGGCTGTGAGCGTCGAACGTGGCCTTGTCGCCGTCGATCTCGGCGACCCGGGGGACCCGTTCGTCGAGCTCGACGAGACCGCGCGGATCGAACCGCGGCGTGCCGTCCTGCTGCTGCGCAGTCACCGCTTCCATACCATCACCTTGCTCTCGTACGGGTCGTAGGTCTCGATCTCCCGGTCGATCACGGCGCGGATCGCGATCTCCTCGGAGGCCAGCGCGACCATGTCATCGCCCTCGTAGAGCACGAGCGGCTTGGCCGCGAGCTCGTCCTTGGCCATCCCCAGCGCGTCCTCGGACACGCAGATGTAGGTGAACACGCCGTCGAGCTCCTCGAGGCTGCGCCGCATGGCGTCCTCGAGTTCGTCGCCCTTGGCCATCCGCTCGGCGAGATACACGGCGATGATCTCCGAGTCGCAGTCAGACGCGAAGCGGTGGCCGGCCGCCTCGAGCCGCCGGCGCCACTGGTGGTAGTTGGTCAGCTGGCCGTTGTGGACGACGGCGACGTCGGAGAACGGGTACGCCCAGTAGGGGTGCGCGTTTGAGATGTCGACGTCTGACTCGGTCGCCATCCGGACGTGGCCGATGCCGTGGCTGCCGAAGTAGTCGTCGAGGTGGTAGTCGGCGGCGACCGTGTTCGCGTCGCCGAGGTCCTTGATGATCTCCAGCGCGTGTCCGAGCGACAGCACCTCGACGCGCGGGACCGACTCGACGTGGTCTGCGAGGTGCTTGAGGTCGCCGTCGTAGTTCAGGGTCGCGGTGAACGTGTAGGCGTTGGTGTCCTCGGTGTTCAGGATCTGAGCGCCCGCCGCCTTGATGCGGGACTCGGTCTCACGCCGGCGGCGCCTGACGTCGGCGGCGCCCGTGATGTCGTCGAGGTCGGAGGCATCGGCGAGCTTGACCCGGAGGATCAGGTCGTTGGTGGGAGCCCGGTACAGGGCCACGCCGGTCGAGTCGGGCCCGCGGTGCTTCATCGACTGAAGCATGGCGGTGATGTCACGGCCGATCCGGTGCGCCCCGTTGCCGTTGCGGTAGATGATCCCTGCGATTCCGCACATGGTCTTTGTCCTGGGTCGGTTCGGGTTCGGGTTCGCGTTCGCGGTTCGCGGTTCGCGGAACCCGCTAGGGGAGGACCTCGAGGTACTCGTCACGCTCCCAGTCGGTCACCGCCGCCAGGTAGCGCTCCCACTCGTCGCGCTTGTAGTGGTTGAAGACCTTGTACAGGCGGCCCGGCATCGCGCTGCGGATGACCTCGTCCTTGGCCAGCGCGTCGAGCGCCGCGCCGAGGCTGTCGGGCACCTTCTCGATCTCGGCCCCTTCCTGCAGGAGCTCATACGTGTTGCCCTGCTGCGGAGGTCCTGGGTCGAGCTTGCGCCGGACGCCGTCGAGCCCTGCCCTGAGCAGCGTTGCCACGGTGAGGTACGGGTTACAGGACGAGTCGACGCCGCGGTACTCGAAGCGGCCGCCGGAGGCGACGCGGACGGTCGTGGTGCGGTTCTGCCAGCCCCAGTTCTTGTAGATCGGGGCCCAGAAGCCGGTGTCCCACATGCGGCAGTAGGAGTTGACGGTCGGATTGCCGACGCACATCAGTGCCGGGAAGTGCTCGAGCATCCCGCCGAGGAAGTGGCGGGCGAACTCGGACAGCTGGGCGGGTCCGTCGGGGTCGTGGAAGACGTTGTTGCCCTTGTCGTCCATCAGCGTGAAGTGGTGGTGATGGCCGTTGGCCGACACGCCGGTGAACGGCTTGGGCATGAAGCTCGCGAGCAGCCCGTGCTTGCGGGCGACCGCCGCGCACACCTGGCGGTAGGTGGTGATGTTGTCGGCGGTGCGTACCGGCCGGTCGAAGCGGAAGTTCAGCTCGAGCTGGCCGGGCGCGTCCTCGTGGTCGCCGTAGCTCATGTCCAGGCCCAGCTTCTGGCCCCAGTCGACGACGTCGAGCAGCACCGGACGGAGCTCCTCGAACTGGTGGATGTGGTAGCAGTAGGGCTTGGTGACGCCCTCGGGCGGGGAGCCGTCGATCGGGCGCTTGAGCCACATCATCTCGGGCTCGATCCCGATCAGGAACTGATAGCCGAGCTCCTGCTCGAACTCGTGGGCCACCTTCTTCAGGTTCTGGCGCGGGTCGGCGTCGAGCAGCTCGCCGGTCTCGGTGTCGTAGCAGTCGCAGTACACGCGCGCGACCCTGTTGTCCCACGGGAGGACCGCGAACGTGTCGAGGTCGGCGACGGCCGCGAGCTCGGACTCCTCCGGCCCGAAGCCGATGTAGTTGCCGGCGCGGTCGGTGAACAGGTTGGCGGTGGCGCCGTAGACGAGCTGGTAGCCCTTCTCGGCGACCTGCGGGAAGAACGACGCGACGACGCCCTTGCCCATCACGCGGCCGGTGATCGAGACCTGCTGGAAGAAGACGTACTTGATGCCCTCGGCTTCGATGAGCCGGGTCAGCTGCTCGATCTTCTCGGCGCGCCCGGGAGCCTTGCGCGCCTCCTCGAGGGTCGCCGGTGGCGGCGCGATGCGGGAGCTTTTCAGGACATCGTCGACGCGACCGCCGAAAATCTGCTCCGGAGCGATGTGCTCACTCCCATCCACCCCGGGCCTGTCCACAATCGCCATGCTCGGCTCCTTTCGTGCTCCCACTCCCAAGCGCCGCGAGCCAGGCGATGGGACTGACTGTCAACCCTCTCCCAAGTGGTCGCCGCCGTGGCGGCAGCCCACCTCCGCTGTACAAATTGGTACAGCGCGTTTATAGCATCTGGGTGGGGTGGCATGCAAGGCTGGTTCGGCGGCCATGATGGCGTCTTGGATGCAAGCTCGCCTGGGGCCGGGCCATTGAAGGAAGAGCGTTCGTCAGGGGAGCGGCTGGCCGTGAACGCTCTGGCCCAGACCCGGGGGCACCCCGCGAGCACGGAAAAGTGCCCACGCGGCATCGGGAGGCCCAAGGTGTGTGCGATTTGCCCCGTATAGCAGTGGAAAGTGCCCGCACCTTCGCCGGGATCGAAACGTGTGTGCACTTTTCCGCGTGGCGGGCGCGCCGGGGGCGTCCCGGGGCGTGCAAAACCGAGCGCGGGCCGGAAAGCGGGTCGAGGTCCGCTGGATCGGGACCGTCGGCGAGCAAGCATCGAGCGGACCTCACGCCCGAACGAGCCGGGTGCTCGATCTGGCACCCGCTCGCGGGCTATCGGAGAGGCCGCACCCGCGGCGCGGCCACAGACGCCCACCTTGACGTCCTCCTTCAATGGAATTACGATCCTCGGTGCCCATACGCCAATAGCATTGCCCAGGACGCAACGCACCCGAGCACCAACCGGCGGACACGAACAGCAGAGGCGGACCACATGCCCGAATCCCTCCCCTCCTCCACGCCCCTCCTCGTCATCGGCGCCGGAGTCCACGGCCTGTCGACCGCCTGGCACGCCGCCCAGAACGGCACCGACGTGCTCGTCGTCGACAAGACCGACGTCGCGGCCGGCGCGTCGGGCATCGCCTGCGGCGTGATCCGCAACAACTACTTCCAGCCGGCGATGCAGGAGCTGATGGCGGCGTGCGTCGAGGTGTGGGAGTCCGACCCGGAGGCGTTCCACTACCACGGCAGCGGCTACATCGCGCTCGGACCACCCGCCCAGGAGGAGGACCTGGTCGCGGTACACGAGCGCCAGCAGCGGATCGGCTACCCCTCCGAGCTGATCGTCGGAGAGCAGGACGTCGAGGCGCACATGCGCGGCCTGTACCCCGACTGGCGCGCGCCCGGCCTGACCGTCTGCCTGCACGAGCGCGCCGGCGGCTACGCGTTCAACCGCGAGTCGATGCTCGGCCTCGCCGACAAGGCCCGCGCGGCGGGCGCTCGCATCGAGACAGGCGTCGAGGTCACGGGATTCGAGTTCGACGGCTCCGGGGCGGCAACAAGAGTGCACACCACGAAAGGCCCCATCGACGTCGAGCAGGTCGTGGTCGCCGTCGGCCCGTGGATCGCGTCGCTGTGGGAGATGCTCGGCCTTCCCGACCACCTCGACGTGCGCCAGCCCGACGGCTCGGTCCACGAGAACCTGCCGATGTGGACGTACTGGTATCTCCAGGAGGGCGAGGTCGACGTCGACCCGGCCGTGTTCGTCACCGCCGACGGCCGCTCGTCGCCGGTGCTGCACGTCGACTCAGACCAGCCGTTGCGCGATGACGCCGGCCGGCTGCTCACGACCGAGCCCTGGGGCGTGTACTTCAAGCCCGACCGCACGACCGTCCAGGGCGGCGCCCAGCCGCTGACCGTCGGGCCGGAGTTCGAGGTCGACCCCTACCCCACCGGCAGCGTCGAGCCGGGCTTCCCCGACATGTGGTCCGCTGCCCTCTCGCACTGCCTCGAGCGCTTCGAGGGCTGCCGCGAGAAGTTCCGCTCGGTCCGGTCGGGTGGCGTCGGGGCGTTCACCGTCGACAACTTCCCGGTGCTCGACTACATGCGCCCGAACGTGTTCGTCGCCGCCGACTCAAACCACGGCTACAAGATGATCGCCGTCGGCCGCGAGGTCGCCCGGGTCCTGCAGGGCGAGCACTCCAGCCTGCTGCACCCGTTCCGCTACGAGCGCTTCCAGACCGGGGACCTGCACCCCGTCTCGCACAGCCCGTACCCCTGGAGCTAAACGGCGCCGGGCCCGCCGAGCAGGCGCCCGACCTCGCCGGCGGCTCGCCGCAGCGGCCGCTCGAGCGTCCGCCGCTTGGCCACCGGCAGGCGGCTCGCCGGCCCCTGCAGCCCGATGATCGCGACGAGCTCGTCGCCCCGTCCGATCACCGGCGCGGCCATCCCCGCGAGATCGGGCTCGCGCTCGCCGATCGCCTCGGCGATTCCGCGCTCACGAACCAGAGCCAGCTCGCGCACCAGGGCGTCGGGGTCGGTGATCGTCCGCTCGGTGTAGGCGGTCAGCTCGGACCCCCGCGACAGCGCGGCGTCGCCGCCGTACGCGAGCATCACCTTGCCGGCGGCGGTCGCGTGCGGCACGCTCGGCCGTCCCAGCCGGGCCATGCTGACCACGCTCGAGGGCGCCGGCACGAAGTCCACGGTGATCGCGGCACCGGCGCCGGGCACCGACAGCGTCGCGGTCTCACCCGTCTCGTCGACCAGCGTCAGCAGCCACGGCCGCGCCCGGTCGCGCACGTCCACTCCGGCCAGCACGCGATCGGACAGAGAGACCAGCTTCAACCCCAGCCGATACGGGCCGCCCGCCGACCGCTCGACCAGGCCGCCGGCTTCGAGCGTCGCCAGCAGCCGGGACGCCGTGCTCGCGTTGACGCCGATCCGCCGGGCGAGCTCGTTGACGCCGAGACCCGAGTCGCTCTCGGCCAGCGCATCCAGCAGCGCGATCGCGCGCGCGACCGAGCCGACCTCTCGCCGGGGTCCCGCGGCGCGGCCGGAAGTCACTTCGCGCCGTTGCTCGCGCGCCGGCTACGCGGCTTGCGCGGAGCAGGCCCGCGGGTGTTGCGCAGGTTCGCGACGGGAGCCGGGCGCGTGGATTCGAGCGACCGCATCACCATCACGTCGATCCCGCCCGGCGCGAACATGTCGCGCGAGTACGCGACGCGCTCGTCGCGGCCGGAATAGATCAGCTCCTCGAGCTCCATCACCGCCGTCGTGCGGCGCACGCCCAGCAGCTTGCCGGCGCGCTCGCGCGGGCTGAGCAGCGCCGGGATCACGCGCGTGCGGGCGAACGTCACCGGCACGCCGAGCTCGATCAGGATGTCGAGCACCATCTGCCCGCGCTCCAAAGCCGCCCGCAGGTCGTCCTCGCCCGGCAGCTCGACGCTGGGATGCACGACGTCGAACATCACCGCCACCGGCGCGTCGTTGGCGACGAGCGTGCGCGAAACCGTCGTGGCGGCCGCGATCGGCGCCAGCCCCAGCGCGTCGCCGACCTCGCTGCCCACGGGCCGACGTTCGATCCGAAGGTCGACCGATGACAGTGTCAGCCCGCGCCGCGCGGCCAGCGACGAGTACGGCTCGAGCCGCTCCAGGCGCTCGTCGAGCGCGGTGGGCACCGACACCCGGCCCACGAACGTGCCGCTCCCCTGGCGGCGGATGATCTCGCCGCTCTCCTCCAGGCGCTGCAGCGCGCTGCGCAGAGTTCCCCGCGAGACGCCGAGCATCGCTGCGACCTCGTGCTCGGGCGGAAGCCGGTCGCCCTGGCGGTAGCGACCCGCCGCAAGCCAATTGTGGAGCGCCTGCTCGGCGCTGTCGACGAGCGACGGCGCGGCCTGATCGGCCGACTGGGAGTCGCCCCCGAGGCCATTCGGCCGCCTGCGTGAATTTGTTCGTCGCGCCATCTCTAGAGCACGTATGAGACGTGATCGACTGTGCGGGGCGCCGTGGCCGGGCACCGGGCGAAGGCGATTCTGTCACCGAATCATCGCCGCTCGTGCGGCAGATGTCACACAATCGGTCGCCGCGGCCGGTTATGCAGCAATTGGTTCAGTCGCCGGTCGCTCCTGATGCCGAGCGCACGTCGAGGCGGCCCCTGCCGGGACCGACAGTCACTTGACGCAGAACCCGCTTGAGGAGCGGTTGAAGCACAGCAATCCACGCAGCGTGGTCCCGTCCTCGTCGAGCACGATCAGCCGCGGCTCCTCGCGGCTGTCGAGCAGGTCGATCGCCTCGGGGATCGACATCGCCGGCGTCACTGTGACCGGTTCGACCTGCGCGTAGGGACGCGCCGCACCTTCGGCGGGCGCGTCGGCGGGCACCAGGTCGCGCTCGATCGCCCCGCGAAACGTCCCGTTTTCGGCGAGCAGCACCGTGCGCACGCTGGGGTTTTCGAATACGCGCCGGACGTCGCCGACCGTCGTGTCGGCGGGCAGCGTCTTGGGCTTGGCGATCATCACCTCGCCCACGGTCATCGCCAGCGCTTGATCCTGCGGTATCCGACGGTCGCCCACGCCCCGAATCTTAGAGATCGACCGTGAGCGCGATCTACCATCGGCGGCATGGCCGACTCGGCAGCGATCGTTCTCGCGGGTGGCCGGTCCTCGCGAATGGGCTCGCCGAAGGCGGCGCTGGATTGGCACGGGTCGACGCTTTTGCGGCGCGTGACGGGCATCGCGGGCCGCGTCGTGACGGGCCCGGTGGTGGTGGTCTCGGCGCCCGGCCAGTCGCTTCCCGAACTCGCCCCGTCGGTGGAGCTTGTGACCGACGCACGCGAGGGCCGCGGCCCGCTCCAGGGTCTCGCCGCGGGCCTGGCGGCGATTGGCGACCGCGCCCAGATCGCGTATGTGTCATCCACGGATGTCCCCTTGCTGCACCCCCGGTTCGTCGAGCACGTCCTGCGCCGCCTCGGCGACGACGTCGACGTCGTGCTGCCGGAGATCGGCGGCTACCGCCAGCCACTCTCCGCGGCGTACCGGGTCGACCTCCTCGACACCGTCGATCAGCTCATCGCGGCCGACAGGATGCGCCCCGCATTCCTGTTCGAGCGCTGTCGCGTCCTGCATCTGAGCGGCGAGGCGATGCTCGAGGATCGGACCCTGGCAGCGTTGGATCCTGATCTGGAGTCAGTCAGCAACCTCAACGAACCGGCCGACTATGAGCGCGCGCATGCGCTTCCGGGGCCGGAGGTCCAGATCAGGCGATTCGGGCCGCTCGCGCGGCCAGACACACCGCGTCTGACGACCGTCCGCGCCTGGAGCCTCGGCGACGCAGCCGCGGCCGTGGGGCTGGCCCTCGACGAGCACGTCGTCGCGGCACTGAACGGCGACCAGATCACCCGCGATCCGCACCTACCGCTGGTCGCCGGGGATGCCGTCGCGTTCATGGCCGCCGACGCCGGGGGATAGCCGGGATCCACCAGGGCGTCGAGTACGATCGGAGAATGCGACGGTCCCCGCCCGGTGGGTATTTCGGGAAGGTGCTGATCGTGGATCTGAGCACCGGTTCAGGGCGGACGGCACCGCTGGAGGAATCGGTGCTCCGCTCCTACATCGGCGGCGCCGGGCTTGGCACGTGGCTGATGCACAGGTACTGCCCGGCCGGGATCGAGCCGCTCGATCCGCAAGCGCCCTTGATCTTCGTGTTCTCGCCGCTGGTCGGCACCCCGCTGACGACGAGCGCGAAGTTCGCCGTGGTCGGCAAGTCCCCCCTCACCGGCCGCCTCACCGACGCGCTCGCCTCGAGCCATTTCGCGATCGCCGGCAAGCTGACCGGCCACGACGCGATCGTCGTGCTTGGCGCGTGCGAGCAGCCGTCGGTGCTCGTGATCGATCAGGGCGACGTGTCGATCGCCCCCGCCGACGACCTGTGGGGCTCATCAGCCGAACACACCGAAACAACGCTGCGCGAGCGGATGGGTCCGGCGTGGCGGGTGGCGGCGATCGGTCCAGCGGGCGAGCGCGGCGTGCGCTACGCGACCATCTCCCACGACGGCCGTCATGCAGGCAGGGGCGGGCTGGGCGCCGTGATGGGATCCAAGCTCTGCAAGGCGATCGCCGTACGGGGGCGCGGCAGGGTCGCATCCGCAGACGCGGCGGGAGTCCTGACCGCGGCCAAGGACCTGCGCGAGCGTTCGTTCGGCCCCGCGACGGCGAAGTACCGCGAGCTGGGAACGATGTCCAACCTGCTGACGTTCAACGCGATCTCGACGCTTCCGACCAGGAACTTCTCCGCCGCGAGATTCGAAGGCGCGCCGGCGCTCGACGTCGGCGAGGTGTCAGCGCTGAAACAGGTGGCGCGCAGCTCCTGTGCGTCGTGCTCGATCGGATGCGAACATCTGGTCAAGGGTCCGGGGGGTAAGAAGACTCGGATGGAGTACGAGAACCTGTTCGCCCTGGGACCCCTGTGCGGGATCAGCGACGCCGAAGCGGTTGTCGCCGCCAGCTCGCGGTGCGACGAGCTCGGGCTGGACACGATCTCGACCGGCGGGACCGTCGCCTGGGCGATGGAATGCGCCGAGCGAGGCTTGATCGACGCCCCTTGGCTGCGGTTCGGGGATGCCGACGCGCTGCTGCAAGCGATCGAGCAGATCGGCGCGCGCGAAGGGATCGGTGACCTGCTCGCCCAGGGATCACGGGCTGCCGCGAGCACGGTCGGCGGAGGATCCGAGGCGTTCGCCGCGCACGTCAAGGGTCTGGAGCTCCCCGGGTATGAGCCGCGCACCCTGCAGTCGATGGCGCTCGGCCTCGCGGTCAACGCGCGCGGCGCCGATCACAACCGCAGCGGCGCCTACGAGGCCGACCTGTCCGGCGACCACGACCGCCTCAACGGAGGCGAATCGCACGTCGCCGGTGCGATCGAAAGCGAGAACCGCGCGGCGATCATGGACTCGCTGATCCTGTGCAAGTTCCTGCGAAAGGTGTTCGCCGATCCGTACGCCGAATGGGCCAGCCTGCTCAGCCTGGTGACCGGGTGGGACGTCGACGCCGGCGAGCTCGAGCGAACGGCGGGCCGTATCGTGCTCGCCAAGCGGATGTTCAACCTGAGGGAGGGATGGACGCGAGCGGAGGACTGGCTTCCCGACCGCTTCCTGTCGGAGTCGCTCGAGCTCGAGTCCGGTCGCAAGGCCACGCTCACCGCCGACCGCCTGGACGCGATGATCAGCTCCTACTACCGAGGACGCGGCCTCGAGCCGAGCGGGGTGCCGGAGCCGTCAACCGTGGAGCGACTCGAGCTCCAGGCGCTTGGACAAGTAGATTCAAAAAGGGGAACATAGGCCCATGGCAACAGCTTCTGAAGCCACTCCCACCGAGGTCACCAAGAACGTCAGCCTGAAGATCGACGGCCGTGAGGTCACGGTCCGGGACGGCACCACGATCCTCGACGCCGCCAAGCAGCTCGGGATCGAGATTCCCGTCCTCTGTCACGACGATCGATACGACCCGGTCGGGGTGTGCCGCATGTGCGTCGTCGACGTCGGCGCGCGGGTCTATGCGGCGGCGTGCGTGCGTCCGTGCGAGGAGGGCATGGACGTCAAGACCAACACCGAGCGCGTCGAGCAAAACCGCGCGATGCTGACCGAGCTGCTGCTCGCCGACCAGCCCGACCCGGCGCAGGACCCCAAGGAGACGACCACAGCCGACAACGAGCTGCTGCTGCTGGTGCGCAAGTACGGCGTCAAGCAGGACGACGGCATCCCGCAAGCGCAGGGGCGCGGGATCGACGACTCCAACCCCGTGATCTCCGTCAACCACGACGCGTGCATCCTCTGCGACCGCTGCGTGCGCGCCTGCGACGACATCCAGGGCAACGACGTCATCGGCCGCAGCGGCAAGGGCTACACGACGAGGATCGCGTTCGACCTCAATCAGCCGATGGGCGAGTCCTCATGCGTGACCTGCGGCGAGTGCGTGGCCGCGTGCCCGACGGGCGCGCTGACCAACAAGCCGATCAACAAGGTGCCGATCCAGCCCCGCGAGACGCTGCGACAGGTCGACACCGTCTGCCCGTACTGCGGCGTGGGCTGCGCGCTGACCTATCACGTCGACGACGAGCGCAAGGCGATCTCGTTCGCCGAGGGCCGCGACCAGCCCGGCAGTAAAGGACGCCTGTGCGTGAAGGGGCGCTACGGCTGGGACTACGCCGCATCCTCCCAGCGGCTCACCACCCCCCTGGTCCGCCGCGACGACTCATATCCCAAGGGCCCGTTGTCGGGCGACGTCCGCGGCGAGGGCAACGGACGGCGCAAGCCCGGCGGCTTGGTCGACTACGACGAGGTCATGCCGCACTTCCGCGAAGCCAGCTGGGAAGAGGCGCTCGACCTGATAGCGACTCGACTCGTTGCGATCCGTGACCAGCACGGACCGGGTGCGATCGCTGGCTTTGGCTCGGCTAAGTGCTCCAACGAAGAGGCGTACCTGTTCCAGAAGCTGATCCGCGCCGGCTTTGGCACCAACAACGTCGATCACTGCACGCGGTTGTGTCACGCGTCGAGCGTCGCGGCGCTGTTCGAGGGCGTCGGCTCGGCGGCGGTGTCGACCACCTACGGCGATGTGATCAACGCCGATGTGGCGATCCTCGCCGGCACCAACACCACCGCCAATCACCCTGTCGCCTCCTCGTTCTTCAAGCAGGCACACCGCCGCGGGACCAAGCTGATCGTGGTCGATCCCCGCCGCGAGCGCGTCGCCGACCATGCCGACATCTACTGCCAGATCAAGCCCGGCACCGACGTCGCGTTCTACAACGGCGTGATGCACGAGATCATCGCCCGCGACCTCGTCGACCACGACTTCATCGCCAAGCGGACCAGCAACTACGAAGCGCTCGCGAAGCTGCTCGAGGAGTACACGCCCGAGCGCGCAGGACAGATCTGTGGGATCTCGCCGACCGTGCTGCGCGAGGTCGCGCAGATCTGGGGCGAGGCAGACGCGGCCGTCGTGTACTGGGGCATGGGGATCTCGCAGCACACCACCGGCACAGACAACGCGCGCTGCCTGATCGCGCTGTGCTCGATCACCGGCAACGTAGGCCGGCCGGGCAGCGGGCTGCACCCGCTGCGCGGGCAGAACAACGTGCAGGGGGCGTCCGACGCGGGCCTGATCCCGATGTTCTATCCCGACTATCAGCCGGTGGACAAGCCGGCGGTCCGAGAGCGCTTCGAGAGCGCGTGGGGGCGCGAGCTCGATCCCAAGCGCGGCCTGACCGTCACCGAGATCGTGGCGTCCGCGCTGACCGGCGGGGTCCGCGGCATGTACATGATGGGCGAGAACCCGTTCCTGTCAGACCCGAACATCAACAAGGTCCGCAAGGCGCTGAGTGCGCTCGACTTCCTCGCCGTCCAGGACATCTTCCTGACCGAGACGGCCGAGTTTGCGGACGTGATCCTGCCGGCGTCCTCGTATCTGGAGAAGGACGGCTCCTACACCAACACCGATAGGCGCGTGCAGCAGGGGCGCAAGGTGCTCGATCCGCCCGGGCAGGCCCGGGTCGACTGGGAGGTGATCCAGGACATCTCCAACCGGGTCGGGCTGCCGATGCACTACGAATCGGCGAGCGAGATCTTCGACGAGCTCGTCTCGCTGATGCCCAACTACACCAACCTCAGCTACGACGTCCTTGGCCCGACCGGCAAGCTCTACCCCAACCCCGACCCGCTCGAGTCAGACGGGACTGTGGTGTTGTTCCAGGAGTCGTTCAACACAGACGACGGACTCGCGCACCTCAAGCCCGCGGAATGGATGCCCGCGCGGGAGCTGCCCAACGAGGAGTTCCCGTTCGTGCTGAACACCGGCAGGTTGCTCGAGCACTGGCACACAGGATCGATGACCAGGCGCTCGTTTGCGCTGGACAGCATCTCCCCCAAAGCGACGGTGTTCTTGCACCCCCGCGACGCCGAGCGGCTGGGGATCGCCGACGGGGAATTCGCACGTGTCACGTCGCGTCGCGGCTCGATCGAGCTCGAGGCGCGGGTATCCCACCGCGAGACGCCTGGCAGCTGCTTCATCCCGTTCCACTTCCGGGAGGCCGCCGCGAACCTGCTCACGATCGACGAGATCGACCCGTTCGGGAAGATCCCTGAGTTCAAGTTCTGCGCCGTCAGTGTGGAGGCGGCCGGCTGATGGCGGTCACCAACGGCCGCGTCCCCGGCGTCGAGGCGCGCGCCGGAAAGTTCCCCGGTCCCAGCCTGATCCCGTCGCTCAACGCGATCCAGCGCGAGCACGGATGGCTGCCGCGCGAGGAGCTCGTGCGCCTGTCGCGCGAGACGCGCCGCCCGCTGTACGAGATCGAAGGGCTGATCTCGTTCTACCCGCACTTCCGCACGGCCGCCCCGCCCAAGGTGGAGGTGACGGTCTGTCACGACCTCACGTGCTGGCTGCACGGCGCTGACGAGCGGATCGCAGAGATCCGCGAGCGCTTCGGCGACGACGTCGAGATCGAGGTGCGCGAGGTGTCGTGCATCGGGCGATGTGACGTGGCTCCGGCGGCGACCGTCCACGAGCAGCCGCTGCCGATTGCCGAGCTCCCGCAAGCCGTCGAGGCCGCGCGCAGAGGCGAAGAGCCCCCCGCCCGCGCGAAGCTCGAGAAGCGCAGCTGGCCGAACGACCCGTACGCCGGCGGCGCCGACGACGGCGAGCGCTACGCCTCGGTGAAGGAGATCCTCGCGGGAGAGCTCACCGCGGAGCGGGTGATCGAGACCGTCAAGGACTCGGGGCTGCGCGGGATGGGCGGAGCCGGGTTCCCGGCCGGCGCCAAGTGGGAGCTCGTCGCCAATCAGACCGACGAGCTCAAGTACGCGATCTGCAACGCCGACGAATCCGAGCCGGGCACGTTCAAGGATCGCCAGATCCTCGCCGAGCAGCCGCACCTCGTGATCGAGGGCATGCTCGCCGGCATGCTCGCCACCGGCATCGAGCAGGGATGGATCTTCGTCCGCCACGAGTACGGGCCCGAGGAGGACGCGATCCGCGCCGAGCTGGAGGTCGCGCGGGAAACGGGCGTGCTCGGAGACGACGCGCTGGGCTCCGGCCGGCGGCTGGACATCGACATCTTCACCTCCCCGGGCGGCTACATCCTCGGTGAGGAGTCGGCGCTGATCGAGTGCATGGAGGGCCACCGCGGCGAGCCACGCAACAAGCCGCCGTTCCCGGGCGTGTACGGGCTGTGGGGCAAGCCGACGCTGATGAACTCCGTCGAGACGTTCGCGGCGATCCCGGTCATCCTGCAGCGCGGAGCGCAATGGTGGAAGGACCAGGGGGTCGGCGACAGCGTCGGCCTGAAGTTCTTCGCGGTGTCCGGCGACATCGTCAACCCCGACGTCTACTGCGTGCCGATGGGCACCTCGGCACGCGAGCTGATCGAGCGAGCCGGAGGGCTCCCCGAGGGTCTAGAGCTGCAGGCATTCCAGCCGGGCGGCGCGTCGTCGAACTTCCTCGGTCCCGACCGGCTCGACGTAGCCCTGGACTTCAAGCCACTCGCCGATGCCGGCTCGATGCTCGGCTCCGGAGCCGTGGTCGTGATCGGCGATCAGACCAATCTGCTGGCCGCCGCGACGAACGTGCTGCGCTTCTTCCGCAACGAGTCGTGCGGCAAGTGCGTGCCGTGCCGCGTCGGCTCCAACAAGGCGCACATCATCTTGACCGAGGCGCTCGAGAACGGTGCCGGAGCGGACGGGATCGACGAGCGCATCGACAAGCTCGAGGAGACGCTGCGCCTGACCTCGATCTGCGGGCTGGGTCAGGTTGCGCTCGGGCCGGTGATGAGCGTGCTTCGCCTTCAGCGCACGCCCGCTTCCGGCTGATCCGCCGATGGCCACGACGGGTCGGGAATTCTTTACGGTCAAGGCCGTCTCGGAGGCGCTCGCCGAGTTCCGGCCATCCCATCGCACGCGGGTCGAGACCGTGCCGCTGGCGCAGGCGGGCGGCCGCGTTCCGACCGCCCCGATAGCCGCGCCCGAGGCACTGCCTGGCTTCGACCGCTCGAGCGTCGACGGATATGCCGTCCGCGCCCGCGACACGTTCGGCGCCTCCGAGGGCATCCCCGCCTACCTGCGCGTGACCGGCGCCGTGCGGATGGGCACCAGCGCCGACGATGAGGTCGTCGCGCAGACCACCGTCGCGATCCCGACCGGCGGCATGCTTCCGGCGGGCGCCGACGCCGTCGTGATGATCGAGCACACCCAGGAGGCGATGACGGGGACGGTTGAGGTCGTGCGCCCCGTCGCGCCGGGCGAGAACGTCGTGCGAAGCGACGAGGACGCGGCGCCCGGCGCCCCGCTCGTCTCGCCGGGCCGACCGCTTCGCGCGCAGGACGTGGCGATGCTGGCGGCGGCGGGCGTGACCGAGATCGCCGTCCATGCCGCCCCGCGGGTGACGATCCTCGCGACCGGTGATGAGGTGGTGACTCCGGATACGAAGGCGCTCGCACCCGGGCAGGTGCGCGACGCGCTCAGCACGTCGATCGGCGTGCTTGTGTGCGAGGCCGGCGGCGTCCCCGCGCCCGCGGCGATCATCCCCGACGATCGCCAACGGCTGCGCGACGCGCTCTCCGATGCGGTCGCCACGAGCGACTGCGTGGTGATCTGCGCCGGGTCGTCGGTTGGCGGCCGCGACGAGACCGCGGCGGCGGTCGCCGCGCTCCCCGACTCCGAGATCTGGTGCCACGGCCTGGCGATCAAGCCCGGCAAGCCGACGCTGCTCGCTCGCAGCGGCGATATCCCGATCATCGGTCTGCCAGGCAATCCACGCTCGGCACTGGTGATCTTCAGGACGATCGGGATGCCGCTGCTGCGTCGCGTCGGCGGCTGGACCGTCGACCCGCGCCGAGGCTCGATCCGCGCCCGCCTGAGCCGCGATCTGCCGTCGGCGGCGGGGCGGCTGGACATCGTCCAGGTGCGGCTGCGCGACGACGAAGCCGAACCGATCTTCGGCCCCTCGGCGCTGCTGTCGGTGCTGACCGCGGCCGACGGCTACGTGATCGTCCCCGAGGATGCCAACGGCCTCTCGGCCGGCGACGCGGTGGACGTGTTCCCGTATGGATAGTCCGGCCGCCCGCACCAGCCCGTTCCTGCGCGACGTGCCGCTGCAGGTCGCGCAGAGCGAGTGGCGCAAGTGCTGCGCGGCGGCTGGATGCCCGGCGCGACTGCAGCCCGAGACCGTGCCGGTTGACCTGGCGATCGGCCGTGTCACGGCCGCGCCGATCTGGGCGCTGCGCTCCTCGCCGCCGTTCGATTGCTCAGCGATGGACGGGATTGCCGTGCGCGCCGCCGAGACCGTCGGCGCGAGCGAAAGCAGGCCGCTGCTGCTCGACCCCGGTGCGTTCGCGGTCGTGGACACCGGCGATCCGCTCCCGGACGGTTTCGATGCCGTGGTCATGCGCGAGCACGTCCACTATGACGAGGGACGCGCCGAGCTCCGCGCGGCCGTCGCGCCCTACCAGCACGTGCGCTCGATCGGCGAGGACATCAGCGCGACCGAGCTTCTGCTGCCCGCCGGTCACCGCATCCGTCCGGTTGACGCGGCTGCCGCCGCCGCGGCCGGGGCGACCGAGATACGCGTGAGCCGCCGGCCGGTCGTGGCGATCCTGCCGACCGGCGACGAGATGCGCCCGATCGGATCCGAGCTCGAGCCGGGCGAGCTGCTCGAGACCAACTCGCTGATGCTCGCCGGCCAGGCGCGCGAGGCGGGATGCGAGCCGCTCGTGTTGCCGATCGAGCCCGACGACCAAGAGCGTCTCACGGCGGCAATCCGCCCCGCCGTCGAAGCGTGCGACCTGTTGATCATCCTGGCGGGATCGAGCGCCGGCCGCGATGACTACACCGCGGCGCTCGTCGACCGGCTCGGGGAGCTGGCGGTGCACGGCGTGGCGGTGAAGCCGGGACACCCCGTCGTGCTCGGCGCAATCGAGTCGACGCCGGTGCTCGGGGCACCCGGGTATCCGGTGTCCGCCTCGCTGACGTTCGACATCTTCGCCGCCCCTCTGCTGGCCGAGCTCGAGGGCGTCGCGATGGCGCCCCGCCCGGTCACGCGCGCCCGGCTCGCCCGCAAGCTCGCCTCGACGATCGGCTCAGACGACTGGGTGCGCGTCCGGCTCGGCAGGGTCGGCGGTTCGCTCGTGGCCTCGCCACTGCCGCGCGGTGCCGGCGTCCTCACCTCGCTGGTGCGCGCCGACGGACTGCTGATCGTTCCGGCCGACGCCGAGGGCCACCACGCCGGCGAGGACGTGGAGATCGAGCTGCTGCGCGACCTGCGCCAGATCGAGCACACGATCGTGGCGATCGGCTCACACGATCTGATCCTCGACCTTGCGGCGTCGACGCTGCGCGCCCGGGACCCGGAGGTCACGCTCGTGTCGGGCAATGTCGGCTCGATGGGCGGGTTGATCGCGCTGCGCGACGGCCTCTGCCACATCGCGGGATCGCACCTGTTGGATCCCGACACCGGCGCCTACACCCTCCCCTACGTCGATCGCATCCTCGCCGAGCGGGACGTCGCCGTCGTCCGGCTCGTGCACCGCGAGCAGGGCCTGATCGTCGCGCCCGGCAATCCACTGGCCGTCAACGGGATCGGCGATCTCTCGCGCGACGGGCTGCGCTACGTCAACCGCCAGCCAGGCGCCGGCACCCGCGTCCTGCTCGACTACGAGCTCGGCCGTGCCGGGATCGATCCGGAGTCGATCACCGGCTACGAGCGCGAGGAGCCAACGCACCTGGCGGTCGCGGCGGCGATCGCCGCCGGCCGCTCGGACGCGGGTATGGGCGTGCGCGCCGCCGCCCGCGCGTTCGGGCTCGACTTCGTCCCCGTGGCCCAGGAGCCATATGACCTCGTGCTCGAGCGTGAGTCGCTCGAGCTGCCGCTGCTCCAGCCCTTCTGGGCGCTGCTCGAGGACCCGGGCTTCAGGCGCTCCGTCGAGACGCTCGGCGGCTACGACACCGCCGAGACGGGCCGGCGGATCCGCTGATCAGCCGCCGCCCATCGCGGTGCTGACGATCACCTGCTCGGCGTCGACGGGCAGCTCGTCGCCGGTCAGCGGCTCATAGTGCACGCCGTCGCTCTGGACCGCCTGGTGCTCCTGGGCCAGCCAGGACCGATACTCCGACTGCGCCGCCTGCACCGACTCGCGATCCGACGGCGTCCACTCCGCCAGCAGCTGGTCTCCCTCGGGCGTGCGCCGCAGCAGCTGTCCCACGCCGACATCGTACGCCTAGACTCCCCGCGGTGATCGTGGTCACGCGGCGGATCCCGGAGCCGGCGTTGGAACTGCTGCGGGACGCCGGAGAGGTGTGGCTCTCGCCGCATGACCGGCCGCTGACGCGCGACGAGCTCCATGAAGCCGTCGCCGGCGCGGACGCCGTGATCACGCTGCTGCACGACCCCGTCGACGCCGCGCTCCTCGACGCCGCCGGACCGCAGCTCAAATGCATCGCCAACGTCGCCGTCGGCTACGACAACATCGACGTCGCCGCCGCGACCGAGCGCGGGGTCGTGGTCACCAACACCCCCGGCGTGCTGACCGACTCGACCGCCGACCTGGCGATGGCGCTGATCCTGATGGTGACCCGCCGCCTGGGCGAAGGCGAGCGCCTGATCCGCTCCGGCGAGCCGTGGTCGTGGCACATGTTCTTCATGCTCGGCTCGAGCCTGGCGGGCAAGACGCTCGGCGTGATCGGCCTGGGCGCGATCGGCCGGGCTACCGCGCAACGGGCACGCGCGTTCGGGATGGAGATCATCTACGCGGCTCCTCGACGCGCATCCGAGGAGACGGAGGCCGAGCTCGGGGGCGCCCGCCGGGTGCCGTTGATGCAGCTACTGGCAACCGCCGACGTCGTCACCCTGCATACGCCCCTCACGCCCGAGACGCGGCACCTGATCGACTCCGCCGCGCTGCGCCAGATGCGCTCCGACGCCTACCTCGTGAACACCTCCCGAGGCCCGATCGTCGACGAAGCCGCACTGGTCAAGGCGCTGCGCGGCGACAAGATCGCAGGTGCCGCGCTCGACGTGTTCGAGAACGAGCCCGACGTCCACCCAGACCTCCGAGAGCTCGACAACGTCGTGCTGATCCCGCACCTCGGATCAGCGACGATCGAGACGCGCACCGCGATGGCCGTGCTCGCAGCCGAGAACGCGCTCGCCGTGCTTAGCGGCGAAAAGCCACCTACTGCAGTTAATCCGGAGGTGCTCGCGACCGGTTAGGGCCGCGAGCTTCCTCCCCGGTCCCGTACTAAACCGTACTAAATCGCCTATCGGCCCAGCTTGTGCGCGGCTTCGTTGAAGCTGCGCTTGCGCGGGCGAGCGGACGCGGAAGGCTGCCGCCTCTCCGCCGGTCTCACCGGCTCCCGGCGCGGCGCCTCCGGTCCCATCTGCCTAAACCACGACCGCAACCTGCCCATTACGAACTCCCTTCGATCACTGTGTCCCGTCCTTGCCTCCGAGCGCCTTCGCACGAGCCGCCGACGCCTGCCTGGTCAGCTCGGCGGCCTCGTCCAACCGCGGGTCGCTCGGCACCCGCGCAAGATTGATCTCCGTCAGCCGGGCGGCCGCGCAACACGCGGCCTCGGCCAGCAGCGCTCCGGTGATCGCGTCACCGGTCAGATTCGTGTTCCCGGTCAGCGCCAGCTCGGCGCCCAGCGACGCGACAACCGCAGCCGCACGCGCGATCTCGAGCGGCGAGTCCGCGGCGTCCGACAGAGCCGCGCGCAACCGCGCCTCATGGTCGGGATCGCCGCCCTCGAGTGCAAACGCTTCGAGCACCGGCTCATAGGCGGACAGCTCACGCTCGCCCAACTCGAGCAGCCGCTCACGCAGCGTGCCGGCCTCCTCGGCGACCTCGTCCATGCGCTCATGCACCTGTGCGTAGTCGTCGCGCGCGCGTGTGAACCGTGCCGCCATCTGCACCAGCCCCGCCGCCATCGACGCCGTCAAGGCCGCCGCCGCACCTCCTCCCGGCGCCGGCGTCTGCGCGCCGACCGCCTCGAGCAGCTCGCGGACCGATTGGTCGGCGAGGGTCTTCCGACACGATCCCACCGGCGACATCATCACCCCGTATACCCGCTTTGCGGCGACCTCGATCCCCGCTGCCGTCGGCGGAACATAAGCCTCCGGGCGCTGGTGCGCCGGGCAACCGAGAACTCTCCCGTGTAGCGGGCCCTCAACGCGTCCATGTCCAGCCGATCGAAGTCGTATCCGAATTCCCGGGCGACCTCGAGCGTCGCCTGGTGTCGAAACACCCGGGCCGGCTCCACCTCCTCGTCAGTGTGAAAGTGCCACTTGTCCACCGACTTGCCGACGTGCTCGAGCCACCCGTCGGTCCACGGCAAATCGAGAAAGCCCAGAAGCTGCTCGATCGCGGAACGTTCGCCCGCGAGCAGGTCCTCGGACTTCAGCCGCAGGAATGGGATGCTCGGAAAGACGCGCGGGAACTCGAGTCCGTACAAACTCACCTCAGTCCAGAAGTACAGACACTTCTCGTATGCACTGAGCTTGCTCCAGCGCTTGGAGTACTCCGGATGAAAGACCCCACGATCCGTCGGCCCGAGCGTGCCGGAGCGCGAGACCGGAGACCGCAGCGGGCTCCCGGCATACGACCGGTGGGACATGTGCGAGAGCGCGCAGCGAACCGGATCGCGAGTGAGGTGCACAACGCGCAGGCGGTTCGGAAAGCGAGCGGCAAACAGCGGCAGAGCCGCATACAGCGGCCACCCGGTCTCGACGTACGGCCGTGACGTGGCCGCAATGCGAGCGACGTGGTGACGCACGGCTCGCTCGGCCAAGGCTGCCTGAGGATCGTCATAGCCACGGAAGTAGCGCCGTGGCTTGTACGACACACCAATCGGCTCGTGCTCGACCGCGACGTCGGGGTGGTGCGTCGCAAACCCCGAAGCCAGCCATTGGGTGCCGCAACGCCCCGTGCTGAGAAATGCAACGACCATCGACCCCATCGCGGGCACCCTCAGAACAGGCCGACCGTCCTACCGTCCGCGTCGATGTCCACGTTCAGCGCCGCCGGGGTCTTGCCGAGCCCCGGCATCTGCTGGATGTCGCCGCACAACGGGACCAGCCAGCCGGCGCCCGTGTACGCGCGGATGTCGCGCACGGACAACGTGAATCCTTCGGGCGCGTTGAGCAGTGTCGGATCCGCCGACAGCGACAGGTGCGTCTTGGCCATGCATAGCGGATAGTGCTCGAGTCCTTCTCGCGTGAACTGTTCGATCTTCTGCTCGGCTGCCGGGTAGAAGAACACGTCCTTGGCCCCGTATACCCGTTTTGCGATGACCTCGATCTTGTCGCGGATCGGAGCCTCGTCGGGGTACAGGTGGTGGAAGTTGCTGGGCTGCTCGCACGCCTCGACGACGGCCTCGGCGAGGTCCGCCGCGCCGGCCCCGCCCCGCGCGAAGCCCTCGTTGATCTGCGCGTCGAATGCGCCCGCCTCGATCGCGAGCTTTCGAACCAGCTCGACCTCTTCGTCGGTGTCCCCCGGGCGGCGATTCACCGCGACGACCGCGGGCACCCCGAACGTCTTGATGATCCCGAGGTGACGGCGCACGTTGGCCATGCCGGATTCGATCGCCTTGATGCTCGCGTCGCGGTCCACGCGCGGGTCGTCCTCGACGCCGCCGTGGTGCTTGATCGCGCGCACGGTCGTCACGAGCACCGCCGCCGACGGCGTCAGCTTGCCGAACCGGCAGACGATGTCGAAGAACTTCTCCATCCCCATGTCGGAGCCGAAGCCCGACTCGGTCACGACGTAGTCGCCGAGCTTCATCCCGACCTTGTCGGCGATCAGCGAGTTGTTGCCGTGCGCGATGTTGGCGAACGGGCCCGCGTGCATCATCACCGGCTGGCCCTCGAGCGTCTGCACGAGGTTCGGCTTCAAGGCGTCTTTCAAAAGCACCGTCATCGCGCCCGCGGCGCCGAGGTCCTCAGCGGTCACGGGCTTGCCGCCGTCGAACGAGTAGGCGGCGGTGATGTTCGCGATCCGCCGGCGCAGGTCCTGGAGGTCGGTCGCGACGGCCATGATCGCCATGACCTCCGACGCGGCCGTGATGTCGAAGCCGGTCTCGCGCGGGTAGCCGTTGACGCGGCCGCCGAGCCCGACGACGATCTGGCGAAGCGCCCGGTCGTTCATGTCCACGGCACGGCGCCAGCCGATCCGCAGCGCGTCGATCTTGTGGGGGTTGCCGTGCAGGATCGACGCGTCGATCATCGCGGCGAGCAGGTTGTTGGCGGCGCCGATCGCGTGGATGTCGCCGGTGAAGTGCAGGTTCAGGTCCTCCATCGGCACGACCTGCGTCATGCCGCCGCCGGCCGCGCCGCCCTTGATCCCGAACACCGGGCCGACCGATGCCTCGCGCAGGCACGCCACCGGGTTCTTGCCGATCACGCCGAGGCCCTGGGTGAGGCCGACGAGCGTCGTGGTCTTGCCTTCGCCGGCCTTGGTCGGGGTCATCCCGGTGACGCACACGACCTTCGCGTCGGGCACGTCGCGCAGCCTGTCGGTCACCGACAGCGACACCTTCGCCTTGTAGCGGCCGTAGGGCTCGACCTCGTCGGGCAGCAGCCCGATCCGCTCGGCGATCGTCTCGATCGGAATCAGCTGGTGGTCCTGGGCGATCTCAAGACTGCTCTTCATCGTTCTTCTCCCTCTAGTGGCTCACGGCCGCGGCGGCAAGCTCCGAGACGAGCTTGTCCTCGTAGAACCGCTCGAGCGCGAACGGGGCGATCAGGTCGGGCGTGCGACCCGTCGCGACCAGCTCGGCGAGCGTCTTGCCGACGATCGGCGCAGCCTTGAAGCCATACGTGCCCCAGCCGGCGCTGACGTGGAAGTTGTCGACCTCGGTCTTGCCGAGGATCGGGCTGTAGTCGGGGCTCAGATCGCACAGCCCGGCCCAGCTGCGCAGCAGGCGCGCCCGCTCGAGCTGCGGGAACAGCTCCATCGAGTGGCGGCAGACCTCCTGCAGGAAGTTCAGCGTGCCCTGCATCCGGTACGTGGTCCACGGCTCGATCTCGGCGCCCATCAGGAACTCGCCGCGATCGGTCTGGCTGATGTAGACGTGCATCTGCGAGGACACGATCACGACGTCGAGCAGCGGCTTCATCGGCTCGGTCACGCACGCCTGCAGGATGTGCGTGGTGATCGGCATCGGCACGCTGGCCATGTCGCTGATCAGCGTCGCTCCACCCGGCGGTGCAGTTGAGCACCTGGCCGGCCTTGATCGTGCCGCGGTTGGTCTGAACCTCGGTGACGCGCCCGTTTGACCGCGTCAGCCCTGTGACCTCGGTGTTCTGGTGGATCTCGGCGCCGCCGCGATCGGCGCCGCGCGCGAGCCCCCAGACGACCGCGTCGTGGCGGATGATCCCGCCCGGCGGGTGATACAGGGCGCCCAGCACCGGATAGGTCATGTCGGGGTTGTCGACCTGCATCGCCGGCGCGAGCTGCTTGATCTCGTCGGGGTAGATCAGGCGCGAGTCGATCCCCTGCAGCCGGTTGACCTCGGCGCGGTTGGCCATCACGAACATCGCCCGGTCGGAGTGCGCGAGCGTCAGATGGCCGCACTGCGAGAACAGCAGGTTGAAGTTCAGCTCCTGCGACAGGCCCTCGTACAGCTTCACGCTCGCGTCGTAGAAGCGCGCGCCCTCGGGCGTCTTGTAGTTCGAGCGCAGGATCGTCGTGTTGCGCCCCGCGGCGCCCGACCCGATGTACCGCGCCTCGAGGATCGCGACGTCGCGGATCCCGTGCTCCTTCTGCAGGTAGTACGCGGTCGCGAGGCCATGCGAGCCCCCGCCGATGATCACGACGTCGTAGGACCCCTTGAGGTCGCGCTGGCGCCGCCACATCCTCTTTTTTCTGAATATTTCAAGCACGCGCAGCTTCCTCCGGAAGCGGCGCTGCCAGCGAATCCAGCGTGGCGAGGCCCACGGGCCGTCCACCGAGGTGCACTGCCGCGTCCTCGACGACCGTCCACATGTACTGGCCGACCGCCCAGCCGAACAGGAACAGGTAGCGGTCGTCGGCCTCGCACACGATCAGGCCCGGCTGGCGCGCAATCGAGACCGGCCGCAACCCGGTGACCGGCGTCACCTTCGGGCGCAGGTCGGCGGCGCAGAAGCGCGCGAACACCTCGCGCGCGAGCGGGCCTACGAGGGTCATCGCCGCGAACACGGTGCCGACGTCGACGACGCTGGTCTCGTCCGGGATACGGTCCGGCCGGTCGCCGATCACGAGCGCGCGGTCCGGCGTCAGCGGACACCACCAGGCTCCGTCGCGGCGGGTGGCGCGCCCGAGCTCCAAGCCCGCGCGCTTGGTGATGCCTTTCCCCTGCAGCTCGAGCTTGCCCAGGTGCGAGACGTCGACCCACCCGGCCGTGCTCGCGCACGCGTGTCGCTCCTGCTCGGGCGAGCCGTATGAGATCGCGACGCTCCATCCGTCGCGAACTTCGAGCTGCGCGCCCGCCGCGCGCGCCTGGCGCTCCATCGGGCTGCGCGCGACCGCGTCGGCGGCGGCTGCGCCGGCGCTGAGGAACTCGAGGCTCACGAGCGCAGCACCTCGCCCTCGGGGTCATAGAACGGCTTGGTCTGCACCAGGCCCTGCGTCGTGCGGCCCTCGTCGGAGATCGTGATCCGCGCGCCGTCCTTGGCCAGGGCGGCCGGCACCCAGGCCATCCCGATCACGCGGTCGAGCACCGGCGAATAGCGCGAGCTCGTGACCTGGCCGGCGGGAGTGCCGTTGGCGTCGGTCACGACCGCGCCCTCGGTCGGCACGTAGCCGTCGGCCATCGTGAAGCCGACCAGCGAGGTCGCCGGGGTCTCCTCGTCGTAGTGCTCGAGCGCCCACTTGCCGATGAAGTCCTGCTCCTTGTCGAGCTTGACGATCCACGGCATCGCCGCGCCGAACGGCGTCGACTCCGAGTCGGTGTCCTGGCCGACGAGGATGTGCATCTTCTGCAGGCGCAGGATCCGCTGTGGCTCGAGGCCGAACGGCCGCAGCCCGTGGGGCTTGCCCGCTTCCAGCAACGCATCCCACAGGTGCTCGCCGTGCGCCGCCGGGAAGTGGATCTCGTAGCCGACCTCGCCGACGAATCCGATCCGCAGCACGAGGCACGGAACCCCGGCGATCTGCGCGTGCTTGCCGTCGAGGTACTTGAACGCCTCGTTGGAGCAGTCCAGATCGGTGACCTTGGCCATGATCTCGCGTGCCTTGGGACCCGCAAGATTGACCGCCGACAGGCCCTGGGTGACGTCGGTCAGACGCACGCTCATGCCCCAGTCGGCCAGCCACCAGGAGAACCACTCCTCGACCGCGCCGGCGCCGCTCGAGGTAGTCGTCACGTAGAACGACTCGTCGTCGAGCCGGCAGATCGTGCCGTCGTCGACGATCCGCCCCGCGTCCGAGCTGATCACGCCGTAGCGGATCCGGCCGGGCGCGAGGTTCGAGAAGCGGTTGGGGTACAGGCGGTCGAGGAACTCGCCTGCGTCGGGCCCTCCGACCAGCAGCTTGCCGAGCGTCGACACGTCGATCAGGCCCGCGGCCTGGTGGACGGCGAGCGCCTCGGCCTGCGGGTCGCCGTAGTCATACGGCCTGCGCCAGTCGCCGGCCCACTTGACGTCGCCACCGAGCTCGCGGTGGCGGCCGTGGATCGATGACCGCTTGGCGGGCTCGTACGTGGGGCCGCCGAGGATCCCCATCGGCACCGACACCCACGGCGGGCGCGCCGTGGTGGTGCCGACGTCGCCGAGCGACTGGCCCGTCTGCTGGGCCATCACCCTGACCGACGGCACCTGGCACATGCGGCCCTGGCACGGGCCCATCGTCACCGTCGTGTAGCGCTTGGCGAGCTCGATCGAGTCGTAGCCCTCGCCGATGCTGATCCCGATGTCCTTGCTGGTGACGTCCTCGCACAGGCACGCAAAGCACTTGCCGCGCTCGGCGCCGGTCGCCGCCGGCGGGACCGCCACCGGCGTGCGCTGATCACCGGCGCGCGCGACGGCCTCGCGTAACGCGTGCTCGGCGGCGCGCGAGTGATGATCGCCGAACCCGAGCGCGTGGGCCGCCGCGAGCCCGGCGATCCGGCCCGAGTCGGCGGCCGCGTCGCGCGACTCCGCGCCGACGACCTCGCCGGCGGCGGCGACGTGCTCGGGCGTGTCGGTGATCGCGAAGTTCCCCCGCGCCTCGTCGTAGGCCGTCTGTGCGCCGGCCTGCAGCAGCAGCGAGCTCGCGGGGATCGCACCGCCCGAGACGACGATCAGGTCGCAGTCCAAGGTGCGCTCCTGCCCGCCGTCGACGGGAGCGAGCACCGCCTGGCTGACCGCCTTCTTGCCGCGCGCTTCGATGATCGTGTGGCGCGACAGGACCTCGATCCCAAGCTGGGCGAGCGCCTGCGCCTGCGCGCCCGGGGTCGGCCGCAGGTCGGCGACGGCTGCAACCGACACGTTCGCGTGGTGCAGCGCGATCGCCGCCTCGAGCCCCCGGTCAGAAGTCGTCGCCACCACCGCCCGGGTCCCGGGCTGGACGGCGTACATCGCGGCCAGCCGGCGTACTCCGTCCGACAGCATCACGCCGGGCAGATCGTTGCCCGCGAACACCAGCGGCTGCTCGATCGTGCCGGTCGCCAGCACGTGACGGCGGGCCCGGATCTGGTGCAGGGTGTCGCCCTGCCAGACGGGGACGAGCCCGTCGAAGAAGCCCAGCGCGGAGCCGCGCTCGATGATCTCCGCACCCGCCTCGCGCGCAGCCTGGACCATCGTCCGGACCTCCTCGCGCGACTCCTCGACCAGCAGCCGGCCGCCCGGCTCGGGCCCCTCGTCGACGAGCACCACGTCGGCCCCGAGCTGCGCCGCCGCGGACGCGGCGCTGAGCCCCGCCGCGCCGCCGCCGATGACGAGCACGTCGGCATGGCGCCGGCGGTACTCGGTGCGCCACTCGCGCTCGGGCTGCTCCTCTGCGAGGCGGCCCAGACCGGCGGCGTGGCGCAGCACCTTCTCGTACAGCGGCCACAGCCGCCGCGGGCGGATGAAGGTCTTGTAGTAGAAGCCGGGCGGGGTGAACGGGCCTGCCGCGTCGGTCACGCTCATCACGTCGACCTCGAGTGACGGGAACGCGTTGACGTGCTCGACGCGCATGCCCGCTCGCACCGGCTCGATGCAGGCGCGCGCTCCGGGCGCCCCGTCGACGGCGACGATGCAGTTGGGGCAGTTGCCGGCGCAGCACATCAGCCCTCGGCGCCGGTGGTACTTGAAGCTTCGCGAGAACGTGCGCCGGCCGGCCGCGTACAGCGCCGACCCGACCGTGTCGCCCTCGAACGCCTCGACGCGCTTGCCGTCGAACGTGAAGCTGATCACCCGGTTGCGGTTGATCCGCTCGCCGGGCTGCTCTCCGAGACGGCTCACGATCGCGCCGCCCCGTCCCCCGGACGCGCGATCGACAGCACCTCATTGGTGCGTGTGTCGCGCTCGGCGATGAACCAGGCCCTGCAACCCGAACGGTGAAACCACCACTCACGCTGGACTCCGGCCACGTTGCGGCGGAAGTAGTTGTAGGTGTTCAGCTCACGAAACGTCGGCCGCGACTTGGGCCGGGCCGACACCTCGCCGCCGAACGCGAAGTCGTTGACTTCGCGCACACCGCAGTTTGGGCACGTCAATAGGTAGGACATCTCTCCTGGGCGTCAACGCTACGCCCGCTGTGTGATCGTGTCCAATATCGAATCCGGTAGCACTGATTTGTATTCTGAATCACAGAATCGGCCGTGGAACTGCGTCAGTTGCGATATTTCGTCGCCGTCGCGGAGGAGCTTCATTTCCGCCGCGCCGCCGCTCGGCTGCACATCTCCCAGCCTCCGCTCAGCCAGCAGATCCGCGCACTCGAGGACGAGCTCGGCTGCCGGCTGCTGACGCGGACCCGCCGCCGCGTCGAGCTGACGCCGGCCGGCCAGGCGTTCCTGCGCGACGCGCGCCAGCTGCTGGGAGAGCTCGACGGCGCGGTCGCCACCGCGCGCCGGATCGACGCCGGTCAGACCGGCCACCTGCGCATCAACTTCGTCGGCTCGGCGCTGTTCTCGGTCGTGCCCGGGATCGTGCAGCGGTTCAGGGCCGCGGCGCCCGACGTCGAGATCGAGCTGCACGAACGCCCGACCGCCGAGCAGCTGCGCCTGATCAGCGCCGGCGTCGTCGACGTCGGCCTGGTTCGCCCGCCGATCGAAGATGTTCCGGAGCTCGACTCGGTGGTGGTGTTGCGGGAGCGCACGGTCGCCGCGCTGCCCAGCGCCCATAAGCTCGCGTCGCTGCGCCGGGTTCCGCTGAAGCGGCTCGCGGCCGAGCCGCTCGTGCTGTTTCCCCGCGACCAGGCGCCAGGCTTCCACGACCTGCTGATCTCGAGCATGGTCTCGCTCGGCGCCCACCCGCGCGTCGTTCAGTACGCGCCCGAGATGCTGACGATCATCGGCCTGGTCGCGGCCGGCATCGGCGCGTCCCTGGTGCCGGCGTCGGTCACGCGGCTGGCGCTCGAGGGCGTTACCTACCGGCCGGTCAGCGGCGCGCCCCACTCCGAGCTGATCGCGGTCACCCGCGCCGACGACGACTCTCCATTGGTGCGTGCGTTCATGGCGCACGCAGCGGGCTAAGCGCCTGCCGCCGCCTTCGCTGCCTCGAGCGTGTTGCGCAGCAGCATCGCGATCGTCATCGGGCCGACGCCTCCGGGCACGGGCGTGATCAGCCCCGCAACCTCTGAAGCGGACTCGAACTCGACGTCGCCCACCAGCCCTGCATCGGTGCGGTTGATGCCGACGTCGATCACCGTCGCGCCCGGCTTGATCCAGTCGCCCTTGACCATCTCCGGCCGCCCGACGGCCGCGACGAGGATGTCGGCGCGCCGGCACACCGCGGGCAGGTCGCGAGTGCGCGAGTGGCAGATCGTGACCGTGCAGTGCTCGGCGAGCAGCAGCGCCGCGACCGGCTTGCCGACGAGATCAGAGCGGCCGACGACGACCGCCTCTGCGCCGACGAGGTCGACGTCGTGGCGTCGCAGAAGCTCCATCACGCCCGACGGCGTGGCCGGTCGCAATCCCGGCAGGCCCTTGGCGAGCAGCCCCGCCGACACCGGCGTGAGCCCGTCGACGTCCTTGCCGGGTGGGATCAACGTCGTGAGATGCGGGCCGTCGATGTGGTCGGGCGTGGGCAGCTGCAGGAGGATCCCGGACACGCGGGCATCGGCGCCGAGCTCGCCGATCAGCCGCTCGACCTCGGCCTGCGATGTGTCAGCTGGGAGGTCGTGCGAGAACCCGCCCATCCCCACCTCGACGCATGCCTTCTGCTTGTTGGCCACGTACACCGCCGATGCGGGGTCGTCGCCGACGAGGATCGTCGCAAGGCCGGGCGAATGATGGCCGCCCGCCGTCCACTCCTGGACCTCGGCGCGGACCTCGCTCCGCACCTGCTGCGCAATCGCCTTGCCGTCGATCAGGGTCGCCGTCATCGATCGCGCACGATAGTGCCCGGCGTCCCGGAGCGGTCTTACGGGTTCCAGGCGGCGGCGATCTCCTGCCACGTGGGCGGCGGGCCGGGCAGCGGCCCGTTACCCGGCGCTCGAAACGCGGGAACGAACAGAGCGATGTATCGCTTGCGCAGCGCGTCGCTTCGATCAGGGTCGGCGATGCGGATCGCGCGCAGCATCTCCCAGAAGCGGCCGACGTCGTTGGCGTTGATGTCGTCGCGCACCGCGCCCGCCGCCTGGGCGCGCTCGACGACCTGCTGGATCAGCGCCGACATCTCCTGCGCGACCCGGTTGAGGTCCGCATCGGGCTCGAACGACCCCGCGAGGCCCCGAAGCGAGCCCGCGCCCGCGTCGATCGCATCGCCGACGAACGCGACGAAGTGGTTCCACGGGTCGTCGTCGAGCACCTCGAGCGTGCGGCGCGCCAAGTCCGTGAGCGCGTTCATCCCGTCGAAGCAGAGGCGATAGGCGAGCGCCTCCTTGCTCTCAAAGCGGCGGTAGAGCGAGCCGACGCCGACGCCCGCCCGCGCGGCGATCTCGGCCATCGGGGTGTCGGGCGCGGTCGTGAGAACCTCGCGAGCGGCCTTGAGGATCAGGCCGTCGTTGACGGCCGCCTCAGCCTTGCGTCCGGCGAGCTTCGGGCGCGGCGCGCCCGCGCCAGCCGCCCCGCGTCGTGTCCGCGGCAGCCCCCGTATCCACCCCTCCGCCTGATCGTCCGACTTCATCTGGGCACCATCCTAACACATTTCGGAACGAAGTATTCCGTTCCGTCTGATAGTATTCGGAACCGTACCGTCCGTTCCGATTGAAGGAGCACAGCATGGATTGGAAGCTCGAATTGGTCGCGATTCCGGTCAGCGACGTCGACCGCGCGAAGGCGTTCTACGAGCGTGTCGGGTTCAACGCCGACCACGATCACCAAGTCAGCGACGAGATTCGCTTCGTGCAGCTGACGCCGCCGGGCTCGGCGTGCTCGATCGCGCTCGGCAACGGCGTGTCGGACATGGAGCCCGGCTCGATGCGTGGTCTGCAGGTGGTCGTCGACGACGCCGACGCGGCGCGTGCGCACCTGGCGGCGCAGGGCATCGAGGCGACTGAGGTCCAGGAGTTCCCGTGGGGCCGGTTCGTGTTCTTCTCAGACCCCGACGGCAACGGCTGGTCGATCCAGCAGGTCGTCGCACCGCCGGCCGCGTGACAGAGTCGGATCGGTGAATCGGCTGCGACCCGCGGAACGCTCGCTGTTGGCGGCGCGGTTGGCCGCGCAGGGCCTGTCCGGAGGCCCTGCCGCCGGTCCGCTCGAGGCGACGCGGAGGCTGCTCGCGGTGCAGGCGCAGGATCCGCGCGGCGCCAGGCTCGCCGTCCGGGCGCGCAGCGCGAGCACGCACGCCTCCGATCTCGATCGCGCCCTGACCGACGAGCGCTCGCTCGTGATCACGTGGGTAAACCGCGGGACGCTTCACCTCGTCGCCGCCGAGGATGAGCCGTTGCTGCATGCGCTGACGACGCCGCAGCTGCGCACGGGCAGCGATCGTCGCCTCGCGCAGGAGGGCGTGAGCCCGGCCGCGCTGGACCGCGGCATCGACGCGATCGTCGCGGCGCTCGGGGCCGAGGGGCCGATGACCCGCGACCGGCTTCGCGGGGTGCTCGACGCGATCGGCGTCCCGACGGCCGGGCAGGCGCTCGTGCACATCCTCTACCGCGCCACGCTCGACGGGCTGATCGTGCGCGGGCCGATGGTCGGCTCCGAGCACGTGTTCGTGCTGCGCGCCGACTGGCTCGGCGAGCGCCCGGCGGTCGATCGTGATCGGGCGCTCGCCGAGCTCGCGCGCCGCTACCTCGTCGGCCACGGGCCGGCCGACGACCGCGATCTGGCCAAGTGGGCACAGCTGCCGCTGCGCGATGCGCGGGCCGCTCTTGGCGCGATCGCGTCCGAGTTGGAGGAGCGACCGGACGGGCTGGTGGACGTGCGTCGCGGCGACCCAGATCCCGGACCGTTGCCATCGCCCCGGTTGCTGGGGCCGTTCGATCCGCTGCTGCTCGGCTGGCGCTCGCGCGAGCTCGTCCTCGGCGACGCCCAGGGCGTCGTCACGATCAACGGCATCTTCAAGCCGATCGCACTGGTCGGTGGACGCGCCGCGGGCACGTGGTCGATGCCGGGCGGTCAGGTCGAGCTGTCGCTGTGGGAGCAGCCGAGCCGCACCGCCGCGGCGGCGCTGCGGCGTGACGCCGCCGCGGTGCAGGCGTACCTGTCGACTGCGTGAGCGGACGCGGCGTAGCCTAGGCCGCATGACCTGGCACATCGCAAACATCCGCGACGCCAACTGGTATGACGAGGGGCCGTTCGGCGTCTCGGGCAACTTCCAGCGCGACGAGCACTTCGACGAGTTCGGCTTCAACTTCGCGGTCGTCTGGCCGGGCCAGCCGGTGGCCATGTACCACCGCGAGGCCAACCAGGAGGGCTTCCTCGTGCTCGCCGGCGAATGCCTGGCGATCGTCGAGGGCGAGGAGCATCCGATGAAGCAGTGGGACTACCTCCACTGCCCCGCTGAGACCGATCACATCATCATCGGCGCCGGCGACGGCCCCGCGTTCCTGATCGCCGTCGGCGGCAGGACCGGCGAGGGCGGGATCGTGTACCCGGTCGATCCGGCTGCGCTCGCGCACAAGGCCGGCGTGGAGCACGAGACCACGAAGCCGCCCGAGGCCTACGCGCCGTTCCCTGACGCCGCGCCGACCCCGTTCAGGGATGACTACCTGCCGGCGGTGAGTCCGCCTACAGCCCCAAAGTCTTCGAGATGATCTCGCGCTGAATCTCGCTGGTCCCGCCGTAGATCGTCGTCACCAGCGCGTTGCGGACCTGGCGCTCCATGTCGTACTCGACCGCGTAGCCGGCGCCGCCCATCATCTGCATCCCCTCGAGCGTCATGCGCTTGGCCAGCTCGGTCGACTTCAGCTTCGCCATCGAGGCCTCGCGCGGCAGCATCGCCTCGGGCTGAGCGTCCGCTCGCGCGGCAACCGAGTACACGAGCAGTCTCGTCACCTCCAGCTCGGTCGCGAGATCGGCGAGGCGGTGCTTGATCGTCTGGAAGCTCCCGATTGGCCGGCCGAACTGCTTGCGCTCCTTGACGTAGGCCAGCACGTCGTCGAACGCGCGCTGGGCCATCCCCAGCGACTGCGCGGCGATGATCAGCCGCTCGTTGTTGAGCCCGGCCATCAGCTGCGTCCACGCGTGGTCCTCGCGGCCGATCAGCCGGTCGGCGGGCACCTGGCAGTCGGTGAAGTAGATGTCGTTGACCTCGCGGCCGCCCATCGTCTCGATCGGCCGGACCTCCATCCCGTCCGTGCCCGCCGGCACCGAGATCATCGACAGGCCGTGGTGCTTGTCGTCCGAGCGACTCGTGCGGCAGACCAGCAGCGTGTGCGTCGCGACGTGCACGCCGGTGATCCAGGTCTTCTGGCCGTTGATCACGTAGCTGCCGTTCGAGCGCTCCGCCCGGCAGGTGAGGCTTCCCACGTCGGAGCCCGCCTCGGGCTCTGACATCGCGATCGCCTCGACGTTCCCGCGCACGATCCCGGTGAGGATCTCCTGCTTGAGCTCGTCGGTCGCGAACCGCTGCACGGGCCGCGCGGCCATCATCGTGATCGGGAAGAACCCCATCGGGATCTGGCCGCGCGCGAACTCCTCGCACAGCAGGCACATGTCGACGTGACCGCCGCCGCTGCCGCCGTACTCCTCGGGGATCGAAACCCCCACCCAGCCGAGCTCGGCGATGCGCTCGTACAGCTCCTGGTTGTGCGGCTCGTGGCCGTGGTCGGTGAGCGCCTCGCGCTGCTCGCGCGTCCCGCACTCGCGCCTGGCGAAGTCGCGGATCGCCTCAACGAAGGCGGCCTGCTCGTCGGTCAAGGTCAGCATGCTCCCGAGTATTACATTGGCGGGCAGTGCTCATCAGACACGCAGACCCCGCCGCCGACGCCGCCGCGTGCGCGGCGATCTACGCGCCGTACATCAACGACACGGTGATCTCGCTCGAGGAGGTGCCGCCGACCACCGAGCAGATGGGCCACCGGATCGCCCGCATCACCGAGCGCTACCCATGGCTGGTCGCCGAGGACGACGGCGAGATCGCCGGCTACGCCTACGCGGGCCCGCACCGCGAGCGCGCCGCCTACCGCTGGGCGTCGGACGTGACGGTGTACCTCTCCCCCGCGTACTTCCGGCGCGGGATCGGCAGCGCCCTCTACACGGCGCTGTTCGACCTGCTCGTGTTCCAGGGCGTGTATGTGGTGTGCGCGGGCGTCACGCTCCCCAACGAAGCCAGCGTCGGACTGCACGAGTCGATGGGCTTCCTCCCGGTCGGGGTCTACAGGCGCGTGGCCTGGAAGTTCGGCTCCTGGCACGACGTCGGCTGGTGGCAGCTGCAGCTCGTCGAGCCGAGCGTCGACGCGCCCGAGGAGCTCGGCCCGCCGGCGCAGCGTCGAGGGCCGGCAGCTGATCGCTCCTGAGTTCCAGGAAAGGCCCCAATGACGGGACTTTCCTGGAGCCGCACTCCCGCTCGAGCACCAGGGCCAGCGTCGGACAGGCGTCCGCCGCCATCTTCGCCAGTCCCACCAGCTCCGGCGGCACCCGCGAGTCGTCGATGATCGGATAGCCCCAGTCGTCGAGCCGGATCAGCTCGGGCAGCAGTTCGACGCACAGCCCGTGGGCGTCGCACGCGATCGGGTTGACGCGAACCCGCTGGCTCATTGCCACAGCGACCCGCCTCGAGACTCTCGAGCCGCGCCGGCCCCGGCGGCGGCCGCGGCCGCCAGCGCCACGTCCTCGCCGACCGGCAGCCCGGCGGGCAGCGCCCGGCAGCGGGCGCTCAGGTGCCCCTCGATCTCCTCGTCGAACACGTCGAGCACGCTCTGCACGAACCGCACGGCGCCGTCGGGGTGGTGGCAGGCGCCACGGCCGCGCACGTCGCGCGTCCACCGCAGCACGCGCTCGCGCTCGCCGCGCGACGCGGTGCCCTCCGCCATCGCGATGACCCCGTCCGCGATCGCGCGCAGGCCGTACACGCACGGCCCGCACTGGCCCGCCGACTCGCGCGCCAGGTAGTCGATCACGCGCGCGCTCTCGTGCAGCCCGCACGCCGACTCGCCCAAGCGCGATCAGCACGCCGGAGCCCAGCGTGCATCCCACCGAGCGCAGGTCCTCACGCGCCAAGCGCAGGTTCACCGCGCGCTCCACCTCGACCCAGGTGCCGAAGTAGCCGCCCACGAGCAGCGCGCGCAGGCCCTCCGTGGGACCGCCGGCCGCCGCGAGCAGGTCGGTCATCGGCGTGCCGAAGGCGAGCTCGTAGACCCCGGGCGAGGCGACCGCCCCGGAGATCGTCACCAGCGCCGACCCCGGGTCGGCGTCGGTCCCGAGCTCCCGGAACCAGTCCGCCCCAAAGCGGGCGATCAGCGCGATCTGCGCGAGCGTCTCCGGGTTCTGGATCAGCGTCGGCCGCCCGCGAAAGCCGCGTTCGAACGGGCGCGGCGGCACCAGCACCGGAATCGCCGGTCCGCCGTTCAGCGCGTTGATCACGGCGCTCTCCTCGCCGGTCACGTAGCCCTCGGCGCCCGCGAACACACCGATCGGAATCGTCTCTCCCGAGCGCACCGAGATCGCCGCCTCGACCGGCGCCGACGACATGCCGGGGCCGAGCTTGACGATCACCTCTCGCGCGCCGCAGACCTCGGCGGCGAGCACGGCGCCGTCGAGCACGAGGTGCGGCAGGCGCGAGATCAGCAGCCGGTCCTTGGCGCTCGCCGGCTCGGTCTCCGAAGCATTGACGACGACCGCACTGGCCCGTCGCCGCCGCGCGACCGCGTCGAGCTTGACCGCCGTCGGGAAGTCGGCGCCGCCGCGACCGCGCAGACCGCTTCGGCCGATCTCGTCGATCAGCGCGCGACCGGCGAGCGGCAGCGGGCCGTGGAAGCGCTCGTGCTCGCGCAACGACATCGCCGCCTGCGTCGAGTCCAGCCCGGCAAGCAGGCGCGGCAGCCCGTGATGACCTTCGCGCGCGCTCATGCCCGCCTCGCCACCAGCGAGCCCGTGACCGTCCCGCCCTGGCTGTCGATGTTCAGGTTGGCGCGCAGCAGCAGCTGCGCTCCGGAGCTGTCCCTGACGCGCGCGTCGAACCGCGAGCCGTCGAGCGACACGATCTGGCCCGCCATCGCCGAGCGAAGACCGACCGCTGTGAGGTCGACCTGGCTGCCGGTCATCGACAGGCCACCGTCCTCGGGCGCGCCGGCCAGGCGGACGCGCAGAATCCCGCGCTCGCCGCCGGTGAAATTGAGCGCCAGGTCGACGACCGCGCCGCCGGTCACGCCCGTCTGGGAGATCGTCCCTGAGATGGTCGCTGAGAACGGGCGCGGCGCGTGGCCCGCCGATGCACCCGCGGTCGAGACCCTCACGGCCGAGGCGGCCACATGCGGGGCGAGCAGCGAGGCCGGCGTGCCGGAGCGACGTGCCCAACCGTGTTGGAGCGGACCTTCGGCGGTGAACACGACGAGGCCGGCCGCGACGGCGGCCGATGCGGCGATCGCGCCCGGCCGCAGCCACTCCGGCGCCTGTGATCCGGCGCTCGCGATTCTTGCGAACACGGCGAACAGCACCGCCGCAATGCACGCGCCGGTCAGCGCAAGCATCCACCAGGACCGCGTGTCGCTGCCTGTGCCGAGCCCGTGGAACACCGCGACGGGCCAGCTGGCGTACGCAAGCCAGTGGATGGCGCGCCACGACCGGTAGCCGAGCCGCCGCCGTATCAGGCTGGTGACGGTCAGTGCGATCAGCACGTCGAACGACAACGCTCCGAGGCCCAGCCAGAAGGGCCTATAGGTGGCGCGAAACGGGATCACGGCGTCGAGCAGCGAGATCGGAGCAAAGCTGTCGAGCACGCTCGTCAGCACGTGCAGTACGAGGAAGACCATCACCAGCAGCGAGACGTCGCGATGCAGCGCGTCGATCGTGAACCGCGGCCACCTCGGCCCCGCCTCGAATCGCACGGAGCCCAGCACGCCCAGCACGACGCTTCCGGTCAGCAGCAGCAGCGCCACCGCGCCGGTGCCGCGAGTCAGATACCAGTAGGCGCTTGGGCCCGCGGCTGCCGGGACGAGTGCGCTCACGCCAGGTCGTCGCCTTCCTCGGGCCAGCCGGCCACGTGGCGGGCGACCCCGTCGGTGGAGACGAGACGGCTGGGCAGCCGCAGCGACTGAAGCCACGCGAGGGCGCGATCGCCGCGGATGATCGAAGCCGTGCTGGCGATGTTCGCATCCAGGCAAGATCCCCGCGGCCACGCTCACGGTCCGCCAGAGGCCACCCGCGGGCCGGCCCGTGGCGGGATCGACCAGGTGATGCGCGAAGCCGTCGTCGGTCGCCCACTTGCGCACGGTCGTGCTCGAGCTGGCCAGTCCGCCGGACTCGAGCGTGATCCACTGACCGGGAGCAACGACGTCGGAGCGGTGGTCGTCGGTGACGCGGACGCGCCATCCGCCGTTCGGAGGCGGCCCCGACAGGGCGATGTCGCCCCCGAACGAGACCAGCACGCCGCAGCCGGCGGCGCGCCGTGCGGCCTCGGCGGCGCGATCGGCGGCCAATGCCTTCGCGGTCGCACCCAGGTCCAGGCGCACGCCGCGAGCCAGGCGGATCGTGCCGGCCTCGGCATCGAGCTTGATCGTGCGCCAGCCCGGGACCGGGACGATCTGGATTCGCGGCGGCCCGGCGGCGCCGACCAGCGCGTAGTCGCGGTCGTATCCGAGCGCCATCAGCGCCTCGCCGACGGTGGGATCGACGTCGCCGTCGGTCAACCGCGCCGCGCGCAGCGACGCCGCAACCGCCTCGATCAGCAACGGGCTGACGGGGACGGCCTCGCCGTCGGCGGCGTTGATCATCGACAGCTCGGAGTCGTCCCGGAAGCGCGAGCAGGCGAGGTCGAACGCCTCGACGATCTCGGTGACCGCCGCTCGGGCGGCCGCCATCCGCCGCAGGTCAGTGACCCCGACTACCGCTGTGCTTCCAAACGCCTGGAAGCGCGCATGCTCCTCGCGACCCGCCATCTCATCAGCCGATCGGCTCAAGAGCCCCCGGAGACCGCGGGGCCACCGCCACCGCCGGACGAATCCGACGGAGCTGGGGAAGATTGCGGTGCTGGGCTCGACTGCGCCGTGCTCGGCGAGGGCTGCGGCGCCTGAGCCGGGGACTGCAGACCGAGGTCGCCCGGGCTGGCGACCGCCGGCAGCGCCGGCTCTGATTGCGCGGCCGGCCGGGCCGTCGCGGAGCTCGAGCGTGGAGTGGCCGTGGACGAACGGCCGTGTGCGACTTCGGCGACGAACACGGCGAAGCCGGCCGTGAGCGCCGCGCTCGAGCCGATCACCCAGCGGCGCATGTGACCGACGCGGCGGAGCGCCTGGTCGCGTCGAAGCCGTGCGTCGGACCGGTCGTCGGGAGACGGGCTGGGGTTGCGAGCGTCATCCATCGCTGCAAACAGAATCATCCGGCGGTAAGAGAACCGTGAGAATTGCGGCGCAGCGCCGTAAGTTCGCGCGCGGCGCGAACGTCCCGCGCGACCCGGATCGACACGCCCCGTCGCAGCGCCGCGAAAAGGACCCAATCGACGCTCGCGCGGGCTGGCACGGGTCCTTTTCGCCGCTCAGCGATGGTTTTGACCCACGCGGCGGCGCGTCAGCGTCGCGCGGGTCGTTTTCGGCGAGCAGCGGGCCGCTAAGCGGCGGCGGCACAGTAGGCGCCGCGGGTGCCGGCGCCGGCCTTGGCCGGGCCTCGATTCCCCGTCAGGGCAGCAGTTTGGGGACGTGAGTTTCGTTGATCCTTTACAAGAGAAGTTGGCCTTTTGAGCAAGGATGTGAGTTTTGGCCAAGTTTGGGGCTAGCCAGGAGGGCGACCAGGTCGACGCGCCGACGCTCGTCCGGGCCCTGATCGTGACCGGCGACCGCCGGACGGCGGCGCTGATCGGCGAGATGCTGCAGGCGAGCTGGAGCAACGGGCTGGTGGTCGCGCACGCCGGACAGCTGACCGACGCCACGCACGAGCTGCTGGAGCACGCGGCGAGCTGCGTGCTGCTCGACCTGTCCGAGCAGGAGGACCGGATCGCGGCGGTTGAGCAGATCCGCACAGCCGCCCCCGACGTGCCGATCGTCGTGCTCGCCGAGCATGCCGACGAAGACGAGGCCGTGACGGTCGTCAAGGCCGGCGCGCAGGACTACCTGATCAGGTCCGAGCTGTCGCCGGCGCTGCTGCGACGCGCGGTGATGTACGCGATCGAGCGAAAGCGCCTGGAGGCGCAGCTCGCGCACCGCGCGCTCCACGACCCGCTCACGGGGCTCCCCAACCGGGCGCTGTTCCTCGACCGCCTCGGCGTCGCTCTGGACCGCTCGCGCCGCAACAACGCCTCGATCGCGGTCCTGTTCCTCGACGTCGACAACTTCAAGCAGACCAACGACTCGCTCGGGCACGCCGCCGGCGACCGCCTGCTGACGGGGCTGGCGGATCGGCTGCAGTCGATGCTGCGCCCGATGGACACGGTCGCCCGGTTCGGTGGCGACGAGTTCACGTTCCTGTTCGAAGAGCTGACGAGCGAGCGAGAGGTGATCCTGATCGCCGAGCGGATCGGCCGGGCGGTGCGACTGCCGATCCACCTCGAGGAGGCCGACACCACGGTGACGGTCAGCATCGGCATCTCGATCGTCACCGACCCGACGATGCCCGCGGAGACGGTGATCCGGGAAGCCGACTCGGCGATGTACCGCGCCAAGCAGCTGGGCCGCTCGCGCTACGAGCTGTTCGACGAGACCTCGCGGCAGCGCGCCGTCGACCGGCTCGAGCTCGAGGGCGCGCTGCGCCAGGCGCTCGAGCGGTCCGAGCTGCGCGTGCACTTCCAGCCCAAGCTCTCGTTCGAGGCCGGCGCGCTGCGCGTCACCGGCCTCGAGGCGCTGTTGCGCTGGCAGCACCCCTCGCGCGGGATGCTCGCGCCGAGCGAGTTCCTGCAGCTCGCCGAGGACAGCGGGCTGATGCTCGAGATCGGCCAGTACGTCCTCGCGCACTCGCTGCACCAGCTGCTGATCTGGCGCGAGCACCGGCCGGACCTGACGATCACGATCAACGTCTCCGCGCGTCAGCTCGAGGACATGAGCTTCGTGACGCTGCTGGCCGGCCAGCTCACCGCGGCGGGCGTCGACCCCCACGCGGTCTGCCTCGACATCACCGAGCGAGCCGCGTCGCGCAACCCGGATGTGTCGGTCCGCGCGGTCCAGGCGCTGAAGGCGCTCGGCGTGAAGATCGCGATCGACGACTTCGGCACGGGGTCGTCATCGCTGTCCAACCTCAAGCAGCTGGCGATCGACTCGATCAAAATCCACGAGAGCCTGGTCGGAGGCCTCGGGCGCGATCCAGGTGATGCGCCGCTCGTTCGCGCAGTGATCGAGCTCGGTCACGCGCTCGGCGTCGAGGTCGTCGCCGAGGGCGTCGAAAACGACGCTCAGCTCGACCAGCTGCGCGCGCTGGGCTGCGACGGCGCCCATGGCTTCCTGCTGGGCAGGCCCGTGCCGGAGGAGGAGGTGCTGGCGTTGCTGTCCCCGAGCTCCGTCAGCCCCATCAGAGCTACTAATTAGGGCACCCTAATACACTCGGCCGCGACGTGAGTGCGAAGAAGGAGATCAGCTATCGAGGACTCCGCCGCCGAGTCCGACCAAGTGCAGCGCCTGAAGGACGTGGTGGGCAGTCATCTGGAGCGGTTCGGCCGTCGCGATCAGCTCACCGTCACCTGGCAGTAGGACACAGCGCGTCGTCCTAATCCCGTTGCGGGATGCACGGGGTCATCGGTTCCTCGTGTGAAAAACGCCTGCTAGGGTCGCTAGCCGTTTTTCTGGCGCGGCCGGCGCCGGGTTGCGTCAACTGAAGCCATCAAGGAGGAATACGTGGGATCGAGCTCGGTTCGCCGGTGGACCCTGCCCATGGTCGCTCTCGCCGTCGCCGTTGCGATTGCGGCCCCCGTCGCACAGGCCAAGAAGGCCGCACCGAAGGTGCTGACCGTGTGCAAGCACGGCTGCGTCTACACCACCATCCAGAAGGCCGTCAACGCGGCGGGCCGCAAGGCCACGATCAAGGTCAAGCCGGGCAAGTACGTCGAGGGCGTGATCGTCAGCGGCCACAAGTACGACGGGCTGCACATCATCGGCGTCGGCAAGAAGCCGTCGGACGTCGTCCTCGAGGGCCGGCACGCGCGTGGGCCCGGCGGCGCCGCGCAGAACGGAATCGACGGCGAGAACGTCAACAACCTCGACCTCGAGAACTTCAAGGCCGAGCACTTCGCCGCCAACGGCGTCTTCATCAACACCTGCCACGGCTACCTGATGAAGAACCTCGTGGCCGGCTTCAACCACTCCTACGGCCTCTACGTCTTCAAGTGCGTGGGCGGCCGGATGACGAAGTCCGTCGGCTACGGCAACGGCGACTCAGCCTTCTACGTCGGCGGGACCCCGTTCGAGAAGCACCCGGTCACCACGACGCTGGACCACCTCACGGGCTACGAGAACGTCCTCGGGTACTCCGGCACGAACTCGAAGTACATCCTGATCCGCGATTCCGAGTTCTACAACAACGGTGCCGGCGTGGTGCCGAACACGCTGGCGTCAGAGCCTGACGAGCCGGCCACCTCCGGAGTCATCGAGCACAACCTCATCTACTGGAACAACTTCGACTACTACCGCCCGGGCTCGCCTGTCTCGACCGTCTCCGGCGGTGTCGGATCGAAGCGCGCCAACTACCCGATCGGGGCCGGAGTGATCCTGTTCGGCAGCACCGGCTGGGTGGTCAAGAACAACTCGATCTTCGGCAACTTCCTATGGGGCGGCGCGGCGTTCTCCGATCCCACGAACACGACCGGCAAGGCCGAGAACAACGCCAACAAGTTCATCGACAACAAGATGGGCGCGCCGTTCAACGACGCAAACGGTTCCGACTTCTACAACGACGGATCCGGCAGGGGCACCTGCTTCGAGAACAACGGCGCGGGCGCGACGTTCGACACGAGCTCGACCGAGCCGACCTCGCAGCTCTACCCGAGCTGTCCGAGCAACTTCGGCACCGGCACCACGACCGCCGACCCGACCCAGTTCGGCAAGCTCGCGGCGATCGTGCTGGCTGACCCGCCCACCTCGCAGGAGAACTACTGGCACGTCCACACGCATCCGAAGCGCAAGGGCCGCAAGCCCTTCGAGGGTTGATCATGAACACGATCAAGCGCAACGGACCCATCGCAGCAGTAGTCGCCGCCGTGGTATGCGGCGCCGTCGTCGTCCCGATCTCGGCCGGGGCGTCGACGGCGCACTCGGCGAAGGTGGTGGTCAAGAAGGTCCAGGTCGCCGACGACTTCTTCGCCCCGACGAAGCTGACGATCAAGAAGGGCAACCAGATCAACTTCGTCTGGCAGAACACCAACTACGACACCCACAACGTGACGCTGCGCAAGGGCCCCAAGGGCGTCAAGCACAGCCAGTTCACCTCGATCAACGCGGTCCGCGGGATCCACTTCAAGCGGACCTTCCTGACGCCCGGGACGTACCACTTCGTGTGCACGATCCACCCGGGGACGATGAACCTCACGGTGGTCGTCAAGAGGTAGCGCCGCCGTGCCGACCCCACCCATCGGCCGACGCCAGTTCGTGGTCAATGCCGGCGGCATGCTGTTCTGCACGCTCGCCGGCCACCGGCTGACCGCCGACTCCAAGGTCGACCTCGATCACCTGGGCAGCCAGGTGCCTGTGCCGCCCAAGGTCCGGGCGGCACAGGACGGGGGGTCGTCGCCCGTGTTCATCAGTGATGCCAAGGCACACGCGGCCGCCGGCCAGGTTCGCGAGTACTGGATCAAGGCCGTGAAGACGCCGTGGAACATCGTCCCCACCCACCACGACGGGATGATGGACACGCGCGTGCACGGCAAGACGAAGTTCCATGCGCTCGCCTACCGCAGCTTCAGCCCGAACTTCGCCAAGCCGCTGGGGCCGCCGCAGATCCCCGGGCCGCTGATCGAGGCCCAGACGGGCGACACGGTGATCGTCAACTTCCGCAACGAGACCGGCACCCCGGCGACGATCCACCCGCACGGGATCTTCTACACGCAAGACATGGACGGCTCATACAAGGGGAAGTACACCGATCCGAGCGGGTTCGTCCAGTCCGGCCACACGTTCAGGTACGTGTGGGAGGCGAGGCCCGGCACCGAGGGCGCGTGGCTCTACCACGACCACGGGCCGATGGATCCGATCCCGGTGTTCAAGGGCCTGTTCGGCCACCTGATCATCCGCAAGCCGGGCGACCCGATCCCCGACCGCGAGTTCTTCCTCGCGTTTCACTCGTTCACGCCGCTGGCGACGAACCTGGACAACAGCTTCTCCTGCATCAACGGCCGCGCGTACGCGGGCAACACGCCGACGCTGCGTTCCAAGGTCGGCGAAACCGTGGCGTTCTACGTGTTCGCGCTCGACGACGACTTTCACACTTTCCACGTGCACGGACACCGCTGGATCGATCCCGGCGGCGGCATGTTGATCGACAACAAGACGCTCGGGCCCGGCGACATCATCACGGTGAAGTTCACGGAGGACAACCCGGGACGCTGGTTCTACCACTGCCACGTGTTCTCCCATCTGCACATGGGGATGAACGGGTGGTACCTCGTCAGCGCCTGATCCTGGCCGCGCTGTGCGCGGCACTCCCGGCGGCCGCGCCGGCGGTCGCACGCGCAGCTGACGCCAAGGTTGCGCTCGGTCACTACAAGTGGTCGCACCCGGTCGTGCACGTCGACCTCGGACAGCGCGTCACCTGGTACTGGGTCGGGCCCGACACGATGCACTCGGTCACCGGCATCTCGGTCAACGACCTGACGCTCGACTCCGACCCGAACAACCCCGAACCCGACCACCGCGTCGGCGACACGTTCAAGCTGACGTTCAGCCAGCCAGGCGTCTACGAGTTCCAGTGCAAGCTCCACCCCGTCGTCCACGGCGAGGTGATCGTGTCCGACACACCCGGGGACCCCGCCGACGATCCGGATCCGATCCCGCCTCCGAACGTCGACCTGATGCGGCCCACCGTCAGCGGCATCACACTGCAACCGCGGCGCTTCTCGCTCGACGGGACGACGCTCCACTACGCGCTCGACGACTCGTCGACGATCGACGCCGAGATCTGGCACAGCTCGCATGGGCGGCGCGGCACCTATGCCGGGTGGCAGCAGTGGCGCGGGCACATCGGCTTCAACCAGGTCCGCTTCGCGTCGCGTCACCGGCATTTCAACCCGCGCCCGGGAAGCTACATCGCCTACCTCACGCCCACCGACTTCTTCGGCAACGTCGGCCGGACGAAGACAGTTCGCTTCAGGATCTCGCCGCCGCGGCGCGGCGGACCCCCAGCTCCACCGTAAACGCCGAGCCCTCGACCGTCACCCGGCCACCGTGGCGCTCGACGATCGCCGAGACGATCGACAGCCCCAGACCCGAACCGGGGCGCTCGGCCGAGTCCGGTCCGCGCCAGAAGCGCTCGAACATCCGGTCGCGCTGCTCTGGACCTGGCCCCCGGCCGTCGTCGCTGACGGTCAGCAGCGCCACGTCGTCGCGCCGTCTCGCCGAAACCGTCACGCGACCGCCAGGCGGCCCGTGCACGAGGCCGTTCTCGATCAGGTTCTCGAGCACTCGCCGTAGCGCGTCGGCCTCGCCCTGGACCTCGACCGGCTCGACGACACCGGCCACGACCCGTTCGTCGGGGTGGGCGGCGATCACGTCGCTGACGAGCCGCGCCAGGTCGACGGGCCCGAGGTCCTGTTGCGCGGCGCCGGAGCGCTCGAGCACCAGCAGGTCGTCGACCAGGCGTGCGAGCCGCGCGGCGTCACGCTGCAGGTCGGCGATCACCTCCTCGTCGGCGCCGTGACGCGCCGCGTACTCGACGTTGCCGAGCAGCGCGGTGACCGGCGTTCGCAGCTCATGCGAGGCGTCGGCGAGAAACCGCCGCTCGCTGGCGCGCGCCGTCTCGAGCGACGACAGCATCCGGTTCAGAACGCCCGTGAGCCGTCCGATCTCGTCGGCCACCCCGGTGACGGGCAGGCGGCGGCTGGGGTCCGCGGTTCGCTCGATCTCCCCGGCCGCGTCCGCGAGCCGGCGCAGCGGCCGCAGCCCCCGGCGCGTCAGCAGCGCCGCAGCCGCGACCGCGAGCAGCGCCGCGCCGAGTCCGCTCAGGGCCAGCACGACGCCCAGATGCGAGACGGTGTCGGAGATGTCGCTCGTGTCCGACGCGACCAGCACCGCGCCTCCCGCGGCCGGACCGCCGGCCTGGGCGATCGGGGCCGCGTACACGCGATACGGCCGCCCGGCGACCGTGATGTCCTCGAACCCGGGCGAGCCGTTGACGCGGGCCCGCGTCTCGAGCCGGTCTTCGGGTAGCAGCTGCGCGCCGAGCGTGAGCGAGCGGGCGAGGATCCGCCCGCGCGAGTCGACCACCTGAACCGCGAGCTGTCGCCCCGATCCGGGTCCCTCGAGCGCGCCGGGATCGGTCAGCACCGCCGGCGCCGACACCGCCAGCTGCGCGACGTCCTGGGCGCGCTGGCGCAGGGCGCTATCCAGCGAGCTGCGCAGCTCTCCGCGCACGAGCAGCACGGTCGCCACCCCGAACAGGGCGACGGCGACCACGATCGAGCCCCCGGCTGCGGCGATCAGGCGTGCGCGGAGTGTGTGTGCCCACTCCATGAGAGGCGGACACTAAGCCCGAAGCGCAAAGCCCGCGCCGCGGACCGTCCTGATCAGCGGCGGATCTCCGAGCTTGCGGCGCAGACGCGTCACGTAGCGGTCGACCACGTTGTCCTGCGCGGCGTCGTCCCAGATCTCCGCCAGCGCTCGCTCGCGCGTGATCACCCGGCCGGGCTCGCGCAGCAGCAGCTCGAGCAGGCCCACCTCGCGGCCGGTCAGCTCGATCGACCGGCCGGCGCGCGTGGCGCGGTGCACCTCGAGGTCGAGCACCAGGTCCGCGTAGGACAGCACGGGCTGCGAGTCGCGACGGCGTGTCAGAGCCCGCAGGCGCGCCACCAGCTCAGCCACGGCGAACGGCTTGACGAGGTAATCATCGGCGCCGGCCTCGAGCCCGGCGACGCGATCGGGCACCGCGTCGCGTGCGGTGAGCATGAGGATCGGCGTCGGCAGTCCCTTGGCTCGCATCCGGCGGGCGACCGCCAGGCCATCGGGCGCGGGAATCGCCACATCGAGCACGATCACGTCCGGCGCGTAACGCTCCGCCGCTGCCAGCGCGCCGCCGCCGTCCGCCGCAACCGTGACCTCGAAGCCCTCGGCCGCGAGCGTGCGCTCGAGCATCCGCCGCAGCGGCGGATCGTCGTCGACGACGAGTACGCGCTCGCGCTCAGCCACCCGCGACGTCGCGACGCAGGAACACCAGGTACGCGGCCGCCAGCGCGGGCACGCCGTACATCGCGCACACCCATGCCGCCCTCACCACCGGCGCCCAGTCGATCGGCTCGCGCAGCAGTCCCTGCCAGGCGTTGAACTGCGTGCTCAACAGGTACGGCACGGTGCCGCCGAGCCCCGGCAGGATCCCGATCAGCTGGAACAGCAGCGAGACCATCAGCGTGCCGACGACGGCCGCGGCGCTGTTGCGGGTGATGGTCGACAGCAGCAGCCCGATCGCGACCACCGTGGCGATCGGGATCAGATAGACGAGCAGGCCGACGTACACGAGCTCGAGCGCCTTGGGCGCCGACACGACCGTCCCCGACAGCGTCTGCAGCGAGTTGAACCCCGACTGGATGCTGCCGGCGACGACCGCCACGGTCCCCGACAGCATGATCGCTACCACGGCGTAGGTGGCGGCGGCGAACGCCTTGCCGGTGAAGATCTGCCCGCGCTCGAGCGAACGCGTGAAGATCGTCTTCAGCGTGCCGTTGTGGTCCTCTGACGCGAAGATGTCGCCGGCGACGAGCGCCGTGATCAGCGGAAACAGCCACACGGCCCCGAACAGCATCAGCACCAGCGGCACCGCCAGCCCGCTGCGCGTCAGGTAGGACGAAAACGCGAAGTCGCCGCCGCCGCGCCGGTCGGGCCGGAAGTGGATCGCCAGCACGAAGATGATCGGGACCGCGATCGCCGCGCCGAGGCCCAGGTAGGTGCGCTTCTGATAGCGAAGCTTGGTCAGCTCCCACCGGTAGACGGTCGCAATGCCGGGATTCACCGGGCCGCCTCCGCCGGCTGCGGCGCCGGTGCCGCCGCGCTCGGACTGCCGCGAGTCACCGTCCTCGGTGAGCGAGAAGAACAGGTCCTCGAGCGTGACCGTCTGCGGCGCCAGCGACCGGATCAGCGCGCCCGCCTCGATCAGCGCCTGCGACAGCTCGGCGACCGCCGACTCGTCGGCGGTGAAGGAGATCCGCCCCGACTCGACGCGCTCGTTGGTGATCCCCGGCTGCGCTCGGCACACCGCGAGCGCGCGCTCGTCGTCGGTGGTCGACAGCCGGTAGGTGGTCCCGGCGCTGCTCTTGAGCTCGGCGATCGCGCCCTCGTAGACGATCTTGCCCGAGCGCACGATCCCGACCCGGTTGCAGACCTCCTCGACCTCGGTCATCAGGTGGCTGGAGAGCAGCACCGTCATCCCCTCCCCCGCCAGCCGGCGGATCAGCAGGCGCATGTCGCGCATGCCGCCCGGGTCAAGCCCGGTGGCCGGTTCGTCGAGCAGCAGCAGCTTGGGCTCGCGCAGCAGCGCCGCGGCGATCCCCAGCCGCTGGCGCATCCCGTGCGAGTAGCCGCCGACGCGATCTCCGGCTCGGTCTGCGAGCTCGACCGTGTCCAGGGCGGTGTCGATCCGCCCGCGCGCCTCGCCGCCGTCGAACGCGGCGAGCAGCTCCAGGTTGCGCCGGCCCGTCAGGTATGGGTAGAACGTCGGCGCCTCGACGAATCCGGCCACGCCCGCGAGCGCGCGCACGGTCATCTGCGGGTCGCGCCCGAACAGCCGCACCGATCCCTCCGTGGGCCGGATCAGGCCGAGCATCATCCGCAGCGAGGTGGTCTTCCCGGCGCCGTTGGGTCCGAGGTACCCATAGACGTCGCCCGCGTTGACGGTCAGGTCGACGCCCCCGACCGCGGTCAGGTCGCCGTAGCGCTTGACGAGCCCGCGCACCTCTACGGGCGGCGGGCCGTCAACCGCTTCGGCCGTCATAGCGCGCGCGCCGCCGCGTCCGCAGCCGCCGCCGGCACCGAGCCGAGCACGGTGTAGTCGACACCGCCGCGGCTGAACTGCACGACCGTGCCGAGCGCCGTGTCGAGCTCATGGCCGGTGGCGCCGTTGATCGTCACGGGCGGCAGGCTGAGGCCGCGGTTGTCACCGCCGGTGGCCGCCTGGGGGGAGGCGCCTGGCTTTGTGGCCTGCTCGATCACCGCGATCCCGCCGAGGTTCTGTCCGTAGGTGACCAGCGCGGCCGGGGTTCCGCTCATGTCAATCAGCGACACCGACCGCCGCGGGAGTCCCACCAGGGTCTTGGGCGCCGTCAAAGCGAACGGCACCTTCTTGGCGACGGCGGCAGCGCCCGTGACCTCGCGATGCGCGCGCCCGTGCTTGCCGGCAGCTTTGGCGTTGGCGTTGCCCGCCGGGACGTTGACGGTCACGACCTTGGCACCCGACGGCGGCGACACCGCGAAGTCGGAGGCCGGCACCTTGCCGTAGGAGATGTCGGTCACCTTGAGCTGGATCACGGGCTTGTCCTGGCCGCGGGCGTAGATCGCGAACTTCAGCGGCACGCCGCGGGCAGCGTCCCAGGCGATCTCGGCGGACCCGAGCAGGCCGCCGTCGTGCTTGGGCGACACGCGGACGGTGTAGGCGGCCTGGCCGGCGACGTCGGACGGGATCGCGCCGCTCAGGTTGGCGTGCCGGATGAGCTCGTTGACCCGCTGCTGGATCTGCGCGATCGTCGGAACCTTGTCGGAGGCCGACGACTGCTTGCCTTGGTCGGCGGGCAGTGTGCCTCGGTATTGCGTGTTCGAGGACGGGTCGTAGATCCAGAAGCCGCTCTTTGAGACGAGCACCTGGGCGTCCTGGCCGTTGTCGGACTGCAGCTCAAGCCGCATCCGGCCGTCGTTTGAGATCCACAGGCGTCCGGTCGCACCGCTGAGGATGGGGTCGGTGCCCTGCAGGTTGGTCGAGCCGATCAGGTGATTGGTGAAGCTGATCCGCGCGGAGATGCCCTGTACGTCGGGCGCGGTCAGCGCGCCGTGGACCGCCCGCGCCAGCGACTCAGGCGGCGGCTTGGGACCGGACCCGGCCGCGGCGACCGCGATCGCGGTTCCCCCGGCGATCACCGCCACTACACCGGCGATCATCGCCAGCAGACGGCGGGTTGAAACTGTGCGTAGATATCTCATGGCTATCGACCTTCCTGGTGACTGACAACAGTCACGGTAGGCCACGAGCTTGAAATTAGTTTGACAAACCGGGTCAGGCGGGCGCGTACGTCTCGCGCAGCGCGCGCTTGAGCACCTTGCCGGTGGGATTGCGCGGCAGCTCGTCGAGGAAGTGGACGTCGCGCGGGATCTTGAAGCGCGCCAGGTTGCGCTTGACGTGCTCTCTGACCTCGTCCTCGGAGATCGTCTGGCCAGGAGCGACCACCACGAACGCCGCCAGCCGCTTGCCGAATTCCTCGTCGTCGACGCCGATGACCGCGGCCTCGTCGATCGCCGGATGCGTGATCAGCAGCTCCTCAATCTCCCCCGGGAACAGGTTCTCGCCTCCCGACACGATCATGTCGTCGTCGCGGCCGTCGATGAACAGCCGGCCGTCATGGTCGAAGTGGCCGACGTCGCCGGTGCTCATCAGCCCGTCGATCATCTCCTTGTTGCCGCCTCCGGTGTAGCCGTCGAACTGGAACCCGTTGCCGACGAAGATGCGCCCGACCTGGCCGGGGCCGGAGACCGTCCGGCCCTGGTCGTCGACGAGCCGCACGATCGTCCCGAACGGTGGGCGCCCGGCGGTTCCGGGCGCGGCGCGCAGGTCCTCGGGCGTGGCGAACGTCGCCCATGCGACCTCGGTCGATCCGTAGAAGTTGTAGAGCTTGTCCCCGATCGTGCGCTGCGCGCGGCGGACCAGCTCTGCCTCGAGCTGGGACCCCGACAGGAACACGATCCGCAGCGAGCTCGTGTCCCAGCGGCCGGGCTCGGCCTCGAGCAAGGACACGATCCGCGAGAGCATCACGGGCACAACGACGAGTGCGGTCGGCCGCTCGCGAGCGATCGCGTCGAGCACCGCGTCGGGCTTGAAGCGCCGCTGCACGATCGTCGTGCAGCCGAGGATCATCGACAGGACCATCTGCGTGAAGCCCAGGCCGTGGAACATCGGGGCGGCGACGTACGTCGACTCCGCCGACCGGTAGGGCACCTTGGACAGCAGCGCACCCAGCGGATGCAGGGAACGCCCCTGATGGCGCGGGGCGCCCTTCGGGGTGCCGGTCGTGCCGCTGGTCAGCAGCACGACGTCCGACGGCTGGGTCGGGTCCGGCGGAACCTCGCCCGCGTGGCGGGCGATCAGCTTCTCGAGGGTGTCGCCGTCGACGTCGTCGTCGGTCCACGCCAGCACGCGCCCCAGACGCGGCTCAATCGTCCCGACCAGATTTTCGTACTCGGCGTCGTGGACGAGCAGCGCCACGCCCTCGCGCTCGCACACGTCTGTGAGCTGCGGCCCGGCGAAGTCCGTGTTCAGGTACAGCATCCGGGTCCCCAGCCGGCCGGCGGCGAATGTCACGTCGATGAACCCGCGGTGGTTGCGGCACAGGATCCCGACCGTGTCACCCTCGCGAAGGCCACGAGCCCGAAGCGCGGACGCGAGCGCGATCGAGCGATCCCTGAGCTGGGCGAACGTCAGCATTCCGAGCTCGTCGATCAGCCCGGGCCGGTCGGCGTAGCGCACCGCCGGGATCTCGATCGCGGCGCCGATCTGGCCGAGCCGGTCCATCGCGCGGAGAATTGCACTTGTCCGGGCGGGCGATTCGAGCGTGAGCATCCCGGCGCGCCAGGCGTGGGTCGCTGAGCGTGCCTCCACGGCGCCGCGGCGGGCGAGCTGGAGTGAGTTTTCGAAAATCGGTCTGAGCTGAGTCATCGGTCGCAAATCTATCCGGTACCGTCGGATCGACAGATGTGTCGCCTGTTTGGCATGAGCGGCGGAGCGCACAGGGTGCGTGCCACATTCTGGCTGCTCGAGGCGCCCGATTCGCTGGCAGAGCAGAGCCGGCGCGAGCCCGACGGCACCGGCGTGGGGTGCTTCGACGAGCACGACCGGCCGGTCGTCTACAAGCAACCGCTCGCGGCCTACGAGGACCAGTCGTTCGCGCAGGAGGCTCGCGAGCTGTCCTCGCGAACGTTCGTCGCCCACATCCGCTACGCGTCGACCGGCGCGATCGCACCTCAGAACACGCACCCGTTCGAGCAACACGACCGGCTGTTCGCGCACAACGGCGTGATCGAAGACCTGCCGGCGCTCGAGCGTGAGCTCGGCGGACAGATGTCACTCGTGCAGGGCGACACCGACTCCGAGCGGTGCTTCGCGCTGATCACGCGCGAGATCGAGCGCGCCGGCGACGTCGGCCGCGGGATCGTCAGCGCCGTCGAGTGGGTGGCGGAGAACCTGCCCGTGTTCGCGGTCAACTTCGTCCTGATCACGGCCTCCGACGTGTGGGCCCTGCGCTATCCGGACGTGCACGAGCTGTACGTGCTCGAGCGGGCGGCCGGCGGCCCCAGCGGTGGGCGCCACCTCGAGCACTCAAGCGCCCGCGGCATGCGCGTCCGCTCGGGCGAGCTCGCGCGCAAGCCGTGCGTCGTGATCGCGAGCGAGCGCATGGACGAGGACGCGGGCTGGCGACTGCTCGAGCCCGGAGAGCTGCTGCACGTCGACGGCGACCTCAACGTCAGCTCCACGATCCCGTTCGATCGCCCGCCGGCCCACCAGCTGTCGCTCGAGGACCTCACCGGGAAGGCGGCGAGCTCGCAGGCCGAGAAGACAGCCGTCGGGTGACGGCCAGCCTGATCTACCGCAGCGCGACGGGCTACGAGCTGGTGATGCGAGCCCTGTACGGCCGGCACTACTCGTCCCGGATGCGGGCGGTTGCCGCCGAGGTGCCGCCCGGGGCCTCGGTGCTCGAGCTGTGCTGCGGGCCGGCAACGCTCTACCGGCGCTGCCTGCGCGGCCGAGTCAGCGGCTACGTCGGCATCGACGTCAACGCGGGCTTCGTGTCGATGCTGCGCCGCCGCGGGATCGACGCCCGCGAGCTCGACCTGGCCGCACCCGATGGCGAACTGCCAGGCGCGGACGTGGCGATCATCCAGGCGAGCCTCTACCACTTCCTCCCGCATGCCGAGCGCATCGTCGATCGGATGCTCGCTGCGGCGCGGGAGCGGGTGATCGTGGCCGAGCCGGTTCGCAATCTGGCCTCGAGCGGCCTGCCGGTCGTAGGGCTGATCGGCAGGCGCGCCGCCGACCCCGGAACCGGCGGTCACGCAACGCGCTTTGACGAGCGCTCGCTCGCAGCACTGATGGAGCGCCTATGGCGAGCGGGTCGTCAAGTCGTTTGAGATCCCGGGCGGCCGCGAGCGCGTGTTCGTGCTATCGGCCGTCGATCCGCCCGTCTGATCGTCGATCAGGAACAAAGGCCGGTTCTTGACCTGTTCGAAGATCCGCCCGACGTACAGCCCGACAACGCCGACGCTGACGATGATGAACCCGGCGAGCACGAGCAGCAGCACGGCGAGGCTCGTGTATCCCGGGACCGTCTTGTGGGGCTCGGCGAAGTAGTCGACGACCTCGAACGCCGCGACCACCACGCCGATCACCGCGATCACGAAGCCGAGGAGCACGACCAGCCGCAGCAGCACAGTGCTGCGGAAGAACATGCCGTCGAGCGCAACCTGCACCAGTCGCCTGAGCGTGTAGCCGCTCTTTCCAGCGTGTCGTTCGTGGTGCTCGATTTCGATCGAGGTGGAGTGAAAACCCAGCCAGTCGAGCGCGATCATGTACTCGCGGTCGCGATCGTGCAGGCGCAGGAACGCGTCGACGACGCGCCGCGACAGCAGGCTGAGGTTGCTGTAGTCGGGCCGGACGTCGGTCTCGAGCGTCAGCCGCCTGTAGACGCGGCTCGTCCACCGGCGGAAGGCGGAGTGGCGCCACCCGCGGCGTGTCGTGCGCACGATGTCGTAGCCGTCCTGTGCGGCCGCCCATAACCGGGGGATGTCCTCGGGCGCCTCTTGGAGGTCGCAGTCCATCACGAGCGCCCAGTCGCCGCGCGCCTGGGCCAGTCCCGCGGTGATCGCGGCGTCCTGGCCGAAGTTGCGACTCAGCCGGAACGCGGTCACGTGGGGGTCGCGGCCCGCGAGCCGCTGCAGCACCGCCCAGCCGTCGTCGACGCTTCGGTCGTCGACGAACACGAGCTCGTAGCTGTCGATCATCGGCCCGAGCGTCAGAGTGAGCCGCTGGTGGAGCGTCACAAGGCATTCGGCGCAGCCATACACCGGCACGACCACGCTCAGCTGGACATCGCCAACCCCGCGTGCGCCTGGAGACCCAGCGGTCATCGCGAGGCGATTCTCACCGCAAGCGCGCTAAACCGTGCGTACGTTGTGTTGGATTCGCTTTAGCGGCCGGTTTACCCAGGCCCGAGCGTCAGGTGCAGGCGGCGGTAGTTGAAGCCGTACTTCCCGTCGCAATCCAGGCCGGCGGCGCATCCGTTGAAGTTGGCCGCCCACTTCATCCACAGGTCGCGGCCGTCGCGGCTGATCCACTTGATCGGGAAGCCTGGGTCGTAGCCGTTGGACGGCCCGAAGTTGGACTCGTGCGCGACGAACGAGAACGGGCCCCATGGATGCTTGGCCTCCAGGATCACGAGTTCTGCACCGTTCCGCCAGACGCCGGGCGTCGTCTGGCCGTAGGAATAGGTGAACGTCAACAGGTAGCGGTGCAGCGGCGAGTCGTACGCCATCTGGGGATACGTCAGATGGCCCTTCCACGAAAGGATCGACTCGGCGTGCTCGAACGAGCTCGAGAAAACGGGCCAACGCATCGTGTCGGGGTCGGGATGCGCCGGCCAGTTCAGGCCGTCGCGATCGGTCCAGCCCGACAGCCACTGCCACCGCGACGGATCCGTCATGTCGGCGACGTCGGGCCGGCTGCGGCCGATGATCAGCGTGTCGGCGTTGAACTCCCGCTCGGTGGCGATCGCGTACACGTAGCCGTCGGCGTAGAAGCCGCCCTTGCCGCGAATCACCCAGTTCAGATTGCCCAGGGGCGCGGGGAACGGTTTGTTGGCGAACTGCCAGGTGCGGCCTCGGTCGCGCGAATAAGCGATCCCCTGCAGGCCCGCGAACAGGGCGTTGGAGCCCCACCGCCAGTCAACCTCCTGGGTCGCGTAGAACACGTGGTTGGCGGCGACCAGACCGCTGGAGTAGTAAGGCCCGAGCGGACCCGCCCAGAGCTTGGGATTGCGGTGGATCTGGCCGAACGTGTGTGGCGGGGGCTTGTCGGGATCGCCGACGTGCGCGATGCGAATGTGCGGAGGGGCTCCAGTGATCCGAGCCATCGACTGGCGCCACAGACCGCCCGACGGCGGCAGGTCGGTGCCGCCGTCATCCATCATCGTGTACTGGTCGTCGTCGTCGGCCCAGACGGTCGGGAGGATGTCACCGCGCTGATTTGAGGGCGGGTCATACCGCGGGCTCGTCCACGTGACCCCCACGATCGCCGTGCTGGAAGGGAGCGGAGTGATGTTGCGGGTCGACAGTCGCGCCTGCGCGATCGCCGGCGACCACAGCGCAACGAGCACGACGGCGGCCCCCGTCGCACAGCTCCGCGCCCCGCGCATCGACTCCATGAGCATCGTCTTTCCCAACACCAGCGGCTCGCGAGGGTAGCGGTTGGCGAGCGCGCCGTGCCGTGCGGCCGCCCGGCTTACTGCTCGGCGACTCGGTCAGCGGCCGGGCTGCTGGAAGAACAGCAGCAGCGACCGGGGCGTTGCGCGGAAGTAGCGCGGCGCACGCGAGATCAGCTGCTTGATGCTGACCCGGATCGGATGGGCCAGGACGAAGCGGGCAACGACCCAGTTGTCCACGCGAAAGCGCGCAAGCAGCCGCGCTCCGGGCGGCGAGACCGACACCGGCAAGGGGCTTGCGCGCGTGGCGCGAGGCGGCGTCGTCGCCGTCGCGGCGGGGGTCCGGTCGACCGCGAGGGCGAGCCGCTTGGTCGCGCCGACCACGTCGATCTCGTCTATCCGCACGATCCGCCGCTGCGGTTGCACCCAGGCCACGTGTGGCATGTAGATCTTCAGCGGATCGGCCGTCGTTCCATCCGCGGCGTAGATCGCCCGCGTCGTCTGGGCCGGCCCGAGCGCGCGCGCGACGTTGCGCCAATCCGGCCGTTGGAGATACGGGTGCGTCTGGACCTGGAGCGTCGCCCACGAGAACAGGATCAGCAGCCCGATCGCGACCCCTGTGCCGAGAACCCGTGCGCGTGGTCGCCGCACACGCGCCGGCCACGAGCGCCGCGATCGGCACGACGGCCGGGATCTCGTTGCGAGACAGGAAGTAGTCGTGCCCGAGCACCCCGAGCAAGAGCGGTGCCAGCACCACGAAGCCGGCGATCGACGCGGCGACCTTGACCCCGGCGCGCGTCCGGCGATCGGCCCCGACCGCGATCAGCAGGGCGATCAGCGCCACGAAGGCGGCGCCGGCGGCGAGACCCGCGGGGACCGATCACCCGCCGGTTCAGCAGGCTGACCGACCACTCGACGACCATCGTCGACAGCCGGCTCGTCCTCGGCACGTGGGCGATCCAGCTCGTGCCGTGTGAGGTGTCCGTCGAGCGCCAGTGGGAGCATCGCCGCCTGGACCGCTCGCCACGATCGGCGACGCAGCCGATCGCCGCGCGGCTGCGCGACACCCACAGCAGCCACAGCGCCTCGGGGGCGACGAGGAACCCGGCGAAGAAGTGTGTCATCACCGCGAGCGACGAGCACGCCGTCCACCACGCGAGGGTTCGGCCGGTCGGATTCTCGCGAGCCCGGTTGAACCACAAGAACGAGGCGCCGCTGAGCGCCGCCAGAAGCATGTACGCCCGCGCTTCCTGCGAATACCAGACCAGGAACGGGTTCACGGCGACGAACGCGGCGGCCAGGACTCCCGCCCAGCGCGAGAAGAGCTCGCGGGCGCTGACGAAGGCGATCGGCACGAGCGCGATTCCCGCGAGCGTGGACAGGGACCGAAGTCCGACCTCGCCGCTGCCGAACACGTGGGCCCACGCCCAGATCAGCACGAAATACAACGGCGGCGTGGTCTCCACGTGCGCGACGGTTCCGAGCATCCCACCGAAGCTCGAATGGGTCTCGTACGCGGTCAGGGCCTCGTCCATCCAGAGGCTCTGGTTGTTGATCACCAACAGCCGGATCAGCGCAGCCAGGGCGGTGAGGCCGATCAGCGCCCAGGTGTCGGCCGGTATTTCCCTGACGCTGATCCAGCCGAGCCGCGCCGCCCTTGTGCCGAGCTGCGGAGCCCGGTATTCCGAGGTGCTCAACGCAGAAGCTCCACCAGCGCCTGGACGACGTCGTCCTGATCGGCCTCGGTCACGTTGGGTCCCAGCGGCAGGCTCAGCGTCCGCTCCGAGATCGAGCTGGCGACGGGGAAGTCGCCCGGCGATAGGCGGTACTTGTCGCGGTAGTACGGGTGCAGGTGCACGCCGCGATAGTGGACGCCCGCCCCGATGTTGTGCGCGGTCAACCCATCCAGCAGCTTGTCGCGCGACAGCGGTGAGGAGGGCTCGACCAGCACCTGGTAGAGGTGGCGGGCGTGCCTGGTGTGCGGCTCGGCCGGCGGAGGGGTCTCGAGAGGTAGGCCGGCCAGCATCTCGTCGTAGCGCGACCACAGCTGTGCGCGGCGCTCGATCCACGGATCCAGACGGGGGAGCTGATGCAGTCCCACGGACGCCTGGACGTCGGTCATGTTGTATTTGAACCCGGGCCGGACGACTTCGTAGTGGCGAAAGCCTTCGTCTGAGAACCGTTGCCAGGCGCCGAGGCTGAGTCCGTGAAGCGCGAGCCGCTCGACCTCGGCAGCCACGTCCGGATCATCGGTGACCAGCGCGCCGCCTTCGATCGTCGAGATGTTCTTCGTCACGTAGAAAGAGAACGCGGTCAAGTTGCCGAATGCGCCGATCTTGCGTCCGCGCCACACGGCGCCGATCGCGTGCGCGGCGTCCTCGACGACCGCCAGGCCGTGGGCCTTGGCGAGCGTGTCCAGCCGGTCCATGTCCACAGGCCGACCCGCCAGGTGAACGGGCATGATCGCCCGCGTGCGTGGGGTGATCGCTGCCTCCGCCTGCTCGAAGTCGATGAGGCCGGTTCCCGGCACCGACTCGACCAGCACCGGCGTGGCCCCCGCGTGCTCGACCGCGTTGGCGGAAGCCACGAACGTCATCGCGGGGACGAGCACCTCGTCACCGGGCCCCACACCGAGCACCTGCAGCGACAGGGTCAGCGCCGCTGTGCACGACGACACGCATCTGCAGTGCTCGACGCCCAGGTAGTCGGAAAGCTGCGTCTCGAAGCGATGGACCTTCGGCCCGGTCCCCACCCATCCGGAACGCAGCGAATCGACGACCTCGGCGATCTCTTCCTCGCCGATCATCGGCTTGCCGAACACTAAGAAACTGTCGCGCAACAACCTGCTCCTGACTGCCCCGACGTGTGGACCTCCGACCCGCGGGGCTAGCCTGCCCGTCCCGCTGAGCCAGACGTCAGTGGATGGTTAGGGTTGTGCCACCATCCCCTGAGAAATGGCTGAGACTTCGACGACCCCGGGCCTGCGCATGCCGCCGGGTCCGCGGCTGCCTCGGGCGCTGCAGACGGCCGGCTTCATGCTCGGCGGACCGCGCTTCATCGAGGCGTGCCGCCGCCGCTACGGCGATGCGGTCACGTTCGGGACGCTGTTTGACAGCAAGTTCGTGATGGTCTTTCACCCGGCGCTGGTCAAGCAGGTGTTCCAGGGCTCGGGCACGCGCCTGCGGGCCGGAGAGGCCAACGCGATGCTCGGGCCGATCGTCGGCCAGCGCTCGGTGCTGCTGCTCGACGGCGCCGAGCACCTGCGCCACCGCCGCCTGCTGCTGCCGCCGTTCCACGGCCAGCGGATGCAGGCCTACGCGGACGTGATGCGCGAGTCGGCCGATCTCGAGATCGACTCCTGGCCGGTCGGTGAGCCGTTCGAGTTGATGCCAAGCATGCAGTCGCTCACGTTGCGGGTGATCATGAGGGCGGTGTTCGGCTTCGAGCCCGGGCCCGCCGAGCTGGAGCTGCGCGACAGGCTGCGGGCGATGATCGAGCCGATGGCGCAGCCCCGCGGCCTGATGCTGATGTACCTGCTCACCCGCCGCGGCGGCGACCGTGCGGCCGCGGCGCGCTTTGAGAACAGCCGGCGCGCGGTCGACGAGATCCTGTTCGACGAGATCGCCCGGCGGCGATCGGACCCGTCGCTCGCCGATCGTGAGGATGTGTTCTCGGCCCTGCTGTTGGCCGAGGACGAGGACGGCAGCCGGCTGTCGGACGCCGAGGTTCGTGACGAGCTGGTGACGCTGCTGCTGGCCGGTCACGAGACGACCGCCACCGGGCTGGCATGGGCGTTTGACCTGCTGCTGCACGCGCCCGCCGTGCACAAGCGCGCTTCGGAAGGCGACGCCGAGTACCTCGACGCGGTCGTCAAGGAGACGCTGCGGCTGCGGCCGGTGATCCCGGGCGTTGGCAGGGTCGTTCGCGAGGAGCCGCTGGTGCTCGACGGCTATGTGATCCCGCCCGGCGTCGAGATCAACCCGTCGATCCGGATGATCCACCGGCGAGCCGACCTGTATCCCGAACCCGCCGCGTTTCGCCCCGAGCGCTTCCTCGGCCCCGACGCGCCCGACACGTACACGTGGATCCCGTTCGGCGGCGGGACCAGACGCTGCCTCGGCGCGAGCTTTGCACAGGTGGAGATGCGGATCGTGCTGCGCCGTGTGCTCGAGCGCTGCGTGCTGCGGCCCGGTGACCCAAAGCTCTCCGAGATCCACTTCCGAGGAATCACGCAGGCCCCCCGCAACGGCGCGCTGGCTATTCAGGACCGCGCGCCACGGGCCGGCTCGGATCAGTGATCCACTCGCTCCACGAGCCTGCGTACAGCGCCGCCGGATAGCCCGCGAGCTCGAGCGCGAGCACCTGGTGGGCCGCGGACACGCCCGACCCGCAATAGGCGCCGACCTGCTCGCCGCCGTCGATGCCGAGCTCGCTGAACGCCCGCTTTAGGTCATCGGGATCCAAGAACCGCCCCTGTTCGTCGACGTTGTCGCCGGTGGCGCGGTTGCGCGCGCCCGGGATGTGGCCGGCCACGGGATCTACGGGCTCGCTGTCTCCGCGGTAGCGCTCGGGCGCGCGTGAGTCGAGCAGGACGCCGGCCTCGGCGAGCTTGGCGGCGCCCGCGGCGTCGATCAGCGGCATCCCGCCGGGAGTCGCGACGAAGTCGCCATGGCCCGCGACGACTGGCTGCGTCGCGACCGGATATCCGGCCGCCGTCCATGCCGCCAGCCCACCGTCGAGCACCGCAGCATGCCCGTGTCCGAAATAGCGAAGCAGCCACCAGGCGCGGGCGGCCGCCATCGAGTTGCCGGCGTCGTAGACGACCACCGGCCGGCTGCGGGACACGCCGGCGTGGCGCATCGCCGCGGTGAATGACCACGCGTCGGGGAGCGGGTGACGCCCGCCGGGTCCGGGCGGCGCCGACAGCTCGCTGTCGAGATCGACGAACACGGCCCCGGGAATGTGCCCCTTCAGGTAGTCGTCGATTCCCGGCGGCCCGTTGAGGCTCCAGCGGACGTCGAGCAGCGTCGTCTGCTCGAGCCGGTCGATCAGCTCCTGCGGTGTGACCAGCGGCCCTTCCGTCATGGCCGCTGGAAGCGTATCTGTACCGTTCCACGCCGGATGCTTCTCTACAACTCCCAGGTCAGCGGCAACTGCTACAAGGTCCGGCTCCTGTTCGCCCACCTCGGCATCGAGTACGACCGGCTCGAGATGGACGTGCTCGACCGCTCCAACCGCCGCGAGGTGCTCGGCGAGCTCAACCCCGCGCTGCGCGTGCCGACGCTGGTGCTCGACGACGGCCGCGCGCTCGCCGAGTCCAACGCGATCATCTTCCACTTCGCCGAGGGCACGCAGTACCTGCCCGAGGACTCGTTCGAGCGCGCGCAGGTGCTCCAGTGGCTGTTCTTCGAGCAGTACAGCCACGAGCCCAACATCGCGGTCGCGCGCTTCTGGGCGCTGTTTGACGTCAGCCCGCCGTCGACCGCCGACTACGAGCTCAAGATGAAGGCCGGCCGGGCCGCGCTCCAGGCGATGGATGCGCACCTCACCGACCAGCCGTACATCGTCGGCGAGCGCTACACGATCGCCGACATCGCGCTGTATGCGTACACGCACGTGGCGCCGGAGGGCGGGTTCGAGCTCGAGCCCTACCCGGCGATCAGGGCCTGGATCCAGAGGGTCATGGGCCAGCCCGGCCACGTGCCGATCACCGCGTGAGCGCGGACCAGATGGACGTCGAGGAGGCGATCCGCACGCGGCGCACCCACAAGGTGTTCGCGCCCGAGCCGGTCCCGCGTGAGCTGCTCGACGAGCTGTTCGAGCTCGCCAGGTGGGCGCCCAACCATCACCTGACCAACCCCTGGCGCTTCCGGGTCCTCGGACCCGAGTCGCTCGAGCGCCTCAAGCAGGCCGCCGGCCCCGAGGCGGCCGGCAAGCTCGATCGCGCACCGACGCTGGTGGCGGTCACCACGGTCCGCTCCGAGGACCCGGTGCAGGACGAGGAGGACCTGCTGGCGACCGCAAGCGCTACGTACGCGCTGCTGCTCGCGGCGCATGCGCGCGGGCTGGCGGGCTACTGGCGCACGCCGGGCGTGCTGCGCAGCGACGCCGGGCTGGAGGCCCTCGGGATCGGGCGCGACGAGCGATTCGTGGGGCTGGTGCACCTGGGCCGGCCGCGCCAGCACAAGGAGGCGCCCGAGCGCGCGCCGGTCGCCGAGATCGTGGAGTATCTGGGCTGATGGCAGCGCTCGAGTACCAGGAGCGTCCGGCGGCGGGCCAACCCCAGGGGCTGCTCGTGCTGCATCACGGCCGCGGAGCGGATCAGCACGACCTGCTGCCGCTCGCGGACGTGTTCGATCCCGAGCGCCGGCTGCACGTCGTCACGCCGCAGGCGCCGCTGCGCCTGCCGGGGGCGCCCGGCTATCACTGGTACGTGGTGCCACGGGTCGGCTATCCGGAGCCCAAGACGTTCGAGGAGTCGCGTGCACTGCTGTCGTCGTTTCACGACGAACTCTGGGCCCGGACCGGCCTGAGCCCCGAGCAGACCGTGCTCGGGGGCTTCTCGCAGGGGACCGTGATGAGCTACACGATGGCGCTCAGCGCCGACCGCCCCGCTCCGGCCGGCGTGCTCGCACTGTCGGGCTTTATCCCGTCGGTGCCCGGATGGGAGCCGCAGTTCTCAGATCGCACGTCGATGCGGGTGCTGATCTCACACGGCCGGCTCGATCCGGTGATCGGAGTCCAGTTCGGACAGCAGGCTCGCGCGACGCTCGAAGCGGCCGGCCTGCCGGTCGACTACCGCGAGTTCGAGGGCGGCCACAACGTCGATCCGCGCGACCTTCCGCGCGCGATCGAGTGGCTTCAGTCGACGCTCGGCTCCTGACGGCCCGAAGCCGCCGCGGGGTGGCCGCGACGGCTTCGGGTTCAGACCAGGTGTTCGCTGGGCGCTGGCGCTAGCGGCGATGCCTTCCGTAGTCACCGTGGTGCCCATGGCCCCCATGGCCCCCATGGCCGGTCGGTTCCCCTGTGCTCGGGTCGAGGAACAGTGGCCGGTCGCTCGGGTGGTTGAACTGGAGCATGTTCCCGAGCGTCCCGGCGATAGCGTCGTTTGACCCGGCGCCGATCCGCTGGCTGCCGAGCCAGTTGTCCTCGATGAACCGCACCACCGAGCTCTGCATCGTCAACGCGCTGTCGACGAAGTTGTGCCGGCTGAACGGGGAGATGACGAGCAGCGGCTGCCGCATGCCGACCCCACAACGGGCCTGTTGGCCGTCCGGGACCTTGGCGGGGTTTGCGCCGCATTGGCCCGGAGCCGAGAGCGTGTCGAGCGGGGTCTGCGACTGGGTGAGGATCGGCCCCATCTGGTGGTCATACCAGCCGTCACTGTCGTCGTAGAGGATGACCACGGCAGTGCTCTTCCAGCTCGACAGCCTCTGCAGGTGGTTGATCGTCTGAGTGAGGAACGTCTGCTCGTCGATCGGGTCCGAGTACCCGGCGTGCCCATCCTGGTAGGCGGGAGCCTTCAGGTAGGACACGGCCGGCATGTTGTTGTGATCGGCCGATGCCCAGAAGTCCCTCAGGTCGTACTGGTGGTTGGCCTGGTCCTGACGGCCGATCATCGCAATCGAGGTCGGCGGCAGGTGCTTGGGGTTCGACGTCGAGCGGTAGTACTGGAACGGCTCGTGATGGACGTTGTAGTCCGTGACCGACGCTCCGGCGATGTTTGTGGACTTACCCGTGCAAACCGCGCTCAGGTCATCGGTGCTCGGATTTCCGGAGACGTAGTTGGGGCTGGCGAAACCGCCCTGGAACCATCCCCAGCTGACCCCGGCGCTGCTCAGCAGGTCGCCGACGTTGCGCCCGCCCATCTGGATCGTCTTGTCGCCGGTCGCGTTGCCGTCCTCGGTAGCCGAGCAGACGTCGTAGAACGGGTCGGAGTCGCTGTAGTTGGTGCCCGGTCCCTGGCCCTGGGACGAGCCCGGGGTCGACGGGGTGCTGCCCGGAGCTGTGGTCGGGCAGAGCGGCACGTTGTAACCGGAGCTCGCCGGCCCACAGATCTCGCCCCCGGTGTTACCGGACGTGACGTTGATCGCTCCCGGCGTGGACGGCCCAAAGGTGTCGCTGTAGGAGTTGTCGCTCATCGCGAAGTGCTGGGCGTAGTTCCACAGACCGGTGACGGTGTTCCCGTCGTAGTAGTCCATGACGATGCTCTTGTCGGTGCAAGAACCTCCTGCTGTGTGCTGCACGAACTGGTCCATCAACCCGTGATCGAACGCGCTCTGCTCGTCCGTGTAGCCATGGTCCTGATCGCAGGTCACGGCCTGCGAGCGGTCGAGCCGCTGCGGGTTGGCGGTGTTGGGGTTGTTCGTGAGCAGCGCACTCGTCAGGCCGTTCACCGACGGGGTGTCCGGCGACGCGTGGAACGCCGGCTCGCCCGACGGGTTGGTGGCGTTCGGATAGGTGCCGAAGTAGTGGTCGAAGGACACGTTCTCCTGGAAGATCACGACCAGGTGCTTGATCGGGGTCGACGATGCGCCGCTGCTGCGCACCCGACGCCGTGTGTCGGCTGTGTGACCGGTGCCGGGCGCCCGCGCTCGACGCCTGCGCGACGCCGACGCTCACCGCGCCCACCGCAAGTGCGGCCACAACCAACGAAGCGATGCGCTTCCGCGCCATCTATGTCTCCTCTGCTCGCGTTGAAGTTGCTGCTCGGCGCGTCCCGCGCCGGCGCCCGTCACTTTCGCGAGCCGTGCGAGCCAGCGGGTTGCCTGCTTGTGACTTAGTTGTTGCCCAGTTGTGATCTTGGTCCGCGCGGCGTCATGTCCGCGTGACGAGGATCGTCGCGACGATCGCAAGCGCGATCCCGAGCAGCCGCGTCCCGCTGATCGCGTGGCGATGAAGGCCGAGCCAGCCGAACCGATCCGCCGCCACCGCCGTCATCAGCTGCGCGGTCACGAACAGTGACACCAGCGATCCGGCCCCGAGCGAGCGGACTGCGACGAGCGTGACCGTCACGATCGCGGCGCCGGCGACACCTCCGAGCACATGCTCGGGCTTGATCGAGCTGAGCCCCGAAAGACGTCCCGGGTGTCCGACGGCGACCAGCAACACACCGATGAAGATCGCCGAGATCACAAGGCTCGAGAACGCCGCGCCGAGGTCGCCGACGAGCTTCGAGAACGACGCGTTGGCGGCCGGCTGCAACGCTGCGAGGATCCCGACGAGCAGCACACAGATCACGGCGACCGGACGGCTCATCGGCGTTCCGGTTCCGCGCCGGATGACGAGTTCCTCCCCGCGACGCTCTAAGCTCGCCCCCCGCTGATGCTGGCCACCGAGCTCGAGCTCCCGTCGCTTGACTACACCGACACCGCGCTGCGCGGCGACGTGTATCGCGACACGATGGCCAAGCTCGACGCTCACGACGGATGGCTGGCGTCGGGCCCGTTCGGCTACATCGTGACCGAGCGCGAGGCGGGCGAGTTCTTCCTTCGCACCAAGCAGGCGATCTTCCCCGGGCTGACGATCGCGGAGATCTTCCAGATCAGCGACGGGCCGCTGTACGAGGAGATCGTCAACAACATCATCAGCGTCAACGGCGACGATCACCGGCGGCTGCGCAACCTCGTCAACCCGGCGCTGTCGCCGCGCGCGGTCCAGCGCTACCGGCCGGCGATGCAGCGCTTCCTCGGGGAGCTGCTCGACGAGGTCGGAGACGACGGGCGCTGCGAGTTCATCGAGGCGTTCGCCAAGCCCTACCCGTCGCTCGTGATCGCCGAGGTGATGGGCGCGCCGCTGAGCGACGCCCCGCGCCTGCACTACTGGTCGAACATGATCCAGCGTCAGTTCGACGCCGCCAGCCTGATGACCGACCGCGAGCAGATCGAGCAGGCCGTGGCCGAGTTCTATGCCTACGAGGACGAGCTGATCCCGAGCCGCCGCGCGGCGCCGGGAGACGACCTGATCTCGGCGCTGATCGAAGCCGAGGAGGGCGGCGACAAGCTCTCTGACTCAGAGCTTCGCAACCTGATCCTGAACATCCTCGTCGGCGGCGTCGACACCAGCCAGAGCCAGCTCGCGCACGCGGTCAGGCTGCTCGCCGAGCATCCCGATCAGTGGCAGGCGCTGCACGCCGACCCACAGGGGCTGGCGCTGGCGGCGGTCGACGAGGCCGTCCGCTACGAGCCGATCACACCGTTCAGTGCGCGGATCTTGATCTCGGACGTCGAGTATCGCGGCGTCACGTTCCCGACGGGTTCGGTCGTGCTCGTGTCGGCCTGGCACGCAAACCGCGACGGTTTCGACGGCGCCGATGAGTTCGACATCACCGCGTCACGCGCCGGCGCCCGCGTGCTGACGTTCGGTGCCGGGATCCACTACTGCGTGGGCGCCAACCTGGCGCGGCTCGAGATGCAGGAGGGCTTGGCGTTCCTGGCGGAGCGCGTGCGCACGATCGAGCTCGACGGGGAGCCGGAGTTCGGAACGCCGTCGGGGATCTACGGGCTCGAGCGGCTGCCCGTCGTGCTGACCCGCGTCTAGCCGCGCCGAGCTACTCGGCGGGCTTCCAGAGCGCGTCGTCGCCCAGCGGCTCGCGCACGGCCTTGCCCGCGGCGACGAGCTCGACCATCGCCGCCTCGGCAGCCTCGCGATTGGGCGTGCCGTTGTTAGGCGTCATCAGCGCCGCGACCTCCTGGGTCGTGACGCCGCCACGGAAGTGGTGCAGCAGCGGCTCGGGGGTCTCCGGCGGCGGCTTGCGGTCCAGCGTCGGGTCCAGGTTGGCGACCAGCACGTCGTATGCCTCCACGGGCTGGAACCCGCCGGCAACGAGCCGCGTCCCGTTTGACTGGAACACGATCGACGGCGCGGTGAAGCGCACCGGTCCGTCGCTGGTGGCCGTCTTTCCCTGCAGCTCGGCCGCCGAGCCCTCCGCCTCACGGGTTTCGGCGCGGTCGCTGTTGTAGGCGTCGTTCACCTCGGGCGAGTCGAGGCTCGAGACGATCGCGTCGGCGTCGATCCCGGGGACTGTCGAAAGCACGTCGCGCAGCCCCTCGTCGTCGTCGAGCAGCAGCGGCGTCGTGAAGTTCGCGAACTGAAGCGCGCGGAACGCGGCCCATTCGCTGCCGGGGTGGGCGAGTCTGGTCGCGACGATCGCGCGGCAGGCGCGCGCGGTGGCGCTGACGCGGTCCTTCGGGTTGGGTGCGAACGGCATCCCGTAGCGGCGGAAGCGCACCTGGCCCAGGGCGCCGCGCAGGGGCGTGTAGCCGCGCTCCTCGTACTGCGAGGCGTGCTCGGTCAGGCCGATCAGCACCAGGCGCCAGTCGAGCTGGGAGTCGTAGCGCCATTCGAGCACCCGTAGGGCCGGGCTCTCGGAGTAGGCCCACGGGCAAGCCGGATCGCTGAAGAGAGTTGCCGAGATCACCTGGTTGATGCCTCAAGTATATGCGCAAGCCGTCCTCCGCGGTCGCTCGACGGCTCGGTGCCCGGGACGTCGGCCGCGCGGTACAGCTTGGCCCAGGCAAAACCCGCGTCCCGCAGCGCGCCCTCCGCCTGCTGGGCGTTGTCGAAATGCAGGTGCACCTGGCCGCGCACGAACACCGACAGCGCAGCCCGAAACGCGCGTATCTGCGCGTTCTGCACGGAGCCGAGGTGCAGGTCGGAGATGTAGCGGCCGCTGGCGAACCCCGACAGCGTCCGCGCGAAGCGGCGCCAGATCCCGTCGACCGCGTCGGTGTCCAGGTAGCCGAGCAGGCCCTCGGTGATGATCGCCAGCCCCGATTCGCGGTCGAGCTCGGCCGCCAGCGCGGAGATGCTGTCAGGGCCGCTGTCGCGCAGCGCGTCGACCTCGACGACGCGATGTCGCTCGTTGAGCGAACCCATCTGCTGCAGCGCGCGGCGCTTGCGCGCGGTCATGCCCGGGAGGTCGGCCTCGATGTAGGTGAGGCGGTCGCCGTAGCGCTGCGTAAACCGCCAGCCGCGCGGCGACAGGCCGGCCGCGACCTCGATCACCTGGGTTACGCCGTGCTCGTCGATGGCCTTGTCGAGCAGTGCGTCGATCGCGCGGTGGCGCGCGAGCAGGTAGGACTCGAGCGACGGTCCACCGAGCGTCGAGCTGACGGCGTTGATCGGGCGCAGCGACTCGAACATGACGCGGCCCTCGAGCGTCTCCAGGCGCGGATGCGAGAGGCCGTTGCGCGCCCATACGTAACCCGTGTAGTGCGCAGTGGGGCTGATCGTCTCCGAAGGGCTCATGCGGTGTCGAGGATCTCGGCGAGGCGATCGAGCAGCTCGGCCTGGGCGGGATTGATCTTCTCGCGCGCCGCCTGCAGTCCGAACCACTGCGCCCGATCGACCTCGGGGATCTCGAGCATCTTTCCCGACCGCGGGGGCCATTGAACCTCGATCGTGTTGCTCGTGATCTCGGTCACGTCGAGATCGCCGGCAACCGACCATGCGGACACGATCTTGCCGCTCTTCTGCTTGACCTCGCCGAGGTCGGTCATCGGCCCGTCCGGGGCCGGCGTCCCGAGCTCCTCTTCGAACTCTCTTTTCGCTGCGGCGAGCGGATCCTCGGCGGCCTCGTACTCGCCCTTTGGAATCGACCAGGCTCCGGCGTCGCGCTTGGCCCACATCGGCCCGCCCGGGTGCACGAGCAGCACCTCTCGCTCCGGGCCGCGCTGACGGTGCACCAGCAGCCCGGCGCTACGACGACTGGAGCTCGCCACCGGCTATTGCTTGCGGCCGGTGATCGCCAGCCCGACGCCGAGGCCGATCAGCGCCACGCCGCCGCCGGCGGTCAGACGCTCGAGCCGTCGCGGCGAGCTTCCCAGCCACTCGCGCGCGGTGCCCGACGCAAACGCCCACGCGGCGTCGGACAGCAGCGCGATCGCGATGCAGATCAGTCCGAGCACCGCCAGCTGCGCGGTCACGTGGCCCTGCGAGCGGTCGACGAACTGCGGCAGCACGACGGTGAAGATCACCAGGCCCTTGGGGTTTGTGGCGCCGACGTAGAAGCCCTCGCGATAGATCCGGCCGAGCGACCTCGGCGTCGCCGCGGCGGCGCCGAACTCCGCCAGCGACTTGCGCTCGCGGATCTTGCGGACGCCGAGCAGCACCAGGTAGGCGGCGCCGATCAGCCTCAGCGCGCTGAACACCGCGTCCGAACGCGCCACCAGCGACCCCACCCCGATCGCGACGAGCGTCAGCTGCAGCATGAAGCCGGTTTCGTTTCCGAGCACCGTCGCGAGCGCCGCTCGGCGTCCGAGCGCCACGCCGCGGCTGATCACGAACAGCACGCTCGGGCCGGGGATCAGGATCAGCACATAGACGGTGACCAGGAACTCGGGGAGATTGTGCACTGGCACCATCCCCGGGGACTCTAAAGGTCGAGCCTGTACCCCTGGTAGGTGATTGTCGGCCCCCAGTCGTCGCGAACCCGCTCCCACTCCACGCGGAAGCCCGCGGCGCGGTAGATCTTCGCTGCGGCCGTCAGGTCGGCGTACGTCTCGAGCGTCAGCGTTCGCAGGTTCGCGGCCCTCGCCTCCTCGATCAGTTCGGCGACGAGCGAGCGTGCCAGCCCGCGGCCGCGCAGGGCCGGATCCAGCACCAGCCACCGCAGGCGACCGGCGCCATCAGCCTCGTCCGTCAGCCCCAGCGCTCCCAGCAGCCGGTCGTCGCCGTCGACCAGCCACACGCCGCCGCCGCGGTGCGGCCAGCCGTTCGACACGGCCGCGTCGAGGCCGCGGCGCACGCCCTCCACGAACCGCTCGTCGAGCCCGTACTCCGACGCGTACACGCGGCGGTGAAGGTCGGCGATCGCATCGGCGTCGCCGTCTCGGAGGCGCCGGCGGATCGTGATGTCGTTGGTGGTCCCGGCGCTCATGTCCGAAGTGTGGTCCGCGGCATTCATCTGTGCAACACAGATATGTCATGTGACTTATCGCGATATACGATGTATCGATCGAGCTACGTCAGCTCCGCTACTTCGAGGCGGTCGCGCGGCACCGCCACTTCACGCGCGCCGCCGACGAGCTGCGCGTCGCGCAGTCGGCCCTGTCGCATCAGGTGCGCAGGCTCGAGCAGGAGCTCGGAATGGAGCTGCTGCGGCGCACGACGCGATCGGTGGTGCCGACCGAAGCGGGCGAGCTCGTGGCAGCCAGAGCCCGCGCAGTGCTCGCCGAGACGGACGCGCTGCGCGGCGACATCGACGAGCTGCGTGGCCTCACGCGCGGGCACGTGAACGTCGGAGCGATGCTGTTCGGCGGCGAGCTCGACATCCCGGCGGTGATCGCCCGCTTCACCTCCAGCTTTCCCGACGTCGAGGTGGGACTGCGCGAGGGCACGGCGCAACGGATGCTCGAGATGCTGTCCGATGGGAGCCTCGACGTCGCGTTCGCACTCGAGGTGCGGCCACCCGACGGCGTGCAGCGGCTCGAGCTCTCCGAGGAGGAGCTGGCGGTGGCGACGAGCACCGGCCATCCGCTGGCCGGCGACGAGCCGTTGCCGATCCGGTCTTTGGCGGGGACCCGGCTGATCGCGTTCCAGCGCGGCTCCTCGACCCGGCAGGTGGTCGACGCCGCCCTCGCCGGCGCCGGCGTGCGGCCCGAGATCGCGCTCGAGGCCAACGACTTCGCGCTGCTGCGATCGCTCGTCGCGCGTGGCATCGGCGTGGCGATCCTTCCGCGGTCGTTCCTCGAGCGACCCGGTCCGCGGATCGCGTTTCGCCCGCTGGCGCCGCCGCTGCGAATGGCCGTCGTGCTGTGGTGGCGGCAGGGGCGCCGGCTGTCCCCCGCCGCGCAGGCGTTCGTCGAGTTCGTGGCGGCGCAGCTGCCGCGCTAGGCGGCCAGCGCTTCCGATTCGTCGATCACGGGGATCTCGTCGGGCTCGCGCTCGACCGGCCGCAGCATCACCGCCGCCACGATCGCGGCGACGATCGTGAGCGCGGCGCCGATCTGGAACGCCAGCGCGAAGCCGTTGGTGAGGGCCTCTGCGGGGCTGGCGCCAATCGCGTGACTCGTGCTCGACGCGGCGATCGTGCTGAGTACCGCGAGCCCGAGCGCGCCGCCGACCAGCCGCGAGGTATTCAACAGCCCCGACGCCAATCCGCTCTGGCTCCGTGGCACGCCCTGGGTGGCCGCGATCGTGGACGGCACGAGCCCGAGGCCCATACCCAGCCCCGCGAGCACGCCGCCGGGGAGCACGACCGTGAAGTAGCTGCCGCCGGGGCGCACGCCGGTGAGGATCAGCAGGCCGGCGGTGGCGAACAGCATCCCGATCGTCACCACCCTGCGCACACCGAGCCGCGCAACCAGCCGCGGCGCCAGCGACGAGGCAGTGAACACCGCCAGCGTCGTCGGCAGGAACGACAGCCCCGCCTGCAGCGCGTCGTCGCCGAGCACCTGCTGGAGGTACAGGGTCACGAAGAAGAACATCGAGAACAGCGCCGCGTACATGAGCACGACGACTAGGTTGGCCGCGCGCAGCGCCGACAGCTTGAAGATCGACAGCGGCACCAGCGGAGCGGGCGCCACCCGCGCCTCGACGTAGACGAACGCGGCGAGCAGTGCGACGGCGGCTGCCAGTGGCACCAGCACCCGCGGCGATCCCCAGCCGAGCGTGTCGGTCTGAACGATCCCGTAGGTCAGGCCGACGAGGCCCGCGGTCACGAGCATCGCGCCGGTGGCGTCGAAGTGGCGGCGGCCCACCTGGCGGACGTCGGCGGGGAGGACGCGCAGCCCGAGCACCAGGACGAGCACGCCGATCGGGACGTTGATCGCGAAGATCGCCGGCCAGCCGAGCGTCTGCGTGAGGATGCCGCCAAGCAGCGCGCCCGACGACGCACCGAGGCCGCCGATCGCGCCCCACAGGCCAAGGCCGCGGTTGCGCTCCGGACCCTCGGGCAGCGACGAGGTGATGATCGACAGCGTGGCGGGCGAGAGGACGGCGCCGCCGAGGCCCTGCAATGCGCGTGCGCCGATCAGCAGTCCGCGCGAGTCGGCCAGCGCGCACACGAGCGACGACAGCGAGAACAGCGCAACGCCGACCAGGAACACGCGCCTGCGTCCGAGGATGTCCGCGGAGCGGCCGCCCAGCATCAGAAAGCCGGCGAACGTCAGCGTGTAGGCGTTGACGACCCATTGCAGGCCGGTGGTCGAGAAGTGGAGCCCGGTGCGCATGTCTGGCAGCGCCACGTTGACGACCGCGATGTCGAGGATGACCATGAACTGCGCGAGCAGGACGACGAACAGGAGCGCGCCGGTGGAGGAGGGCCGACGCGCCTCGATGCGAGTTCTAAGAGCGATTGTTGAGTTCACGATGATCAGTGTGCGACAATTCGTATCCAGGTACAAGAGAGGGGTTTATCCTGGTAGTAGACATGACACCCAAGAGCACTGAAACCTTCCAGGCCTCCAACGGATCGAGTCCGCCGAAACGTGAGAACGGCAACGGCGAGCGCCGGCGGGCCGAGCTCGCCGACTTCCTGCGCAGGCGCCGCGCGAGCATCCAGCCCGAGGACGTGGGGCTCCCAAGCGGCGGTCGCCGCCGCACTCCGGGCCTGCGTCGCGAGGAGGTCGCCTCGTTGGCGGGTGTGGGCACCACGTGGTACACGTGGCTCGAGCAGGGCCGCGACGTGCGCGCCTCAATGGACGTGTTCGAGGCGATCGCCAAGGCGTTGCGGCTGACGCCCGCCGAGCGCACCCACCTGATCCTGTTGGGGCGCGGCGAGGAGGCGCCGGCCGGCAAGCCACCGGTCGAGCGAGTCTCCCCCACGCTCCGTCGGCTCGTCGAGAACCTCGGCGCCAATCCCGCGATGGTGCTCGGGCGCCGCTGGGACTACCTGGCCTGGAATCGCGCCGCTTGCGTGGTGTTCGGTGATATCGGCGCGATCCCCAAAGCGGCCCGCAACCACCTCTGGCAGCTGTTCATGGACCCGGGGCGCCGGGAGCTGTTCGCGGAATGGGAGCAGTCCAGCCGGCTGGCCGCGGCCAAGTTCCGCGCCGACCACGCCGAGCACCTCGGCGATCCCTCCTTCGAGGAGCTGATCCAAGCGCTCAGACAGTCGAGCCCCGACTTCTGCAAGGCGTGGAAGCGCCACGAGGTCGCGCGCGTGGGCGTGGGCACCAGGACGCTGCACCACCCGGTGGCCGGCAAGCTGATGTTCGAGCACGCGGTGTTCCAGCCGGTCGAGTTTCCCGAGCAGCGCCTGACGCTGTACTCGCCGGTCGCCGATTCGGGGACCGCCGAGAAGCTCGCCGAGCTGCTCGAGGAAGAGGCCGAGTTCGAGCGGGTGCCGGAGCTCGTCGCCGGCTAGCGACGACGCGCGGGTGTAGCCTGCGCCCGCGCAGGGCCCGAAGCGCCGGGAAGTTCGTTACATGCGCCGCGTTCGCCGCGCCGCGTTCGACGTTGTTCCCGGTGAGCGGGATGAACGTCGCACGCGCGAAGACGTTCGCCGCGCATGCGACGAACTTCCCGGCGCGGACATGCCGCATCCTCGAAGCATCCCGGCGGCGCGGGAACTTCGTACCCCGCGCCAATGGTCAACGTGCGCGCGGAACGAAGTCGGCGCCAGACGACGGTTTCGCAGCCGCCCGGAGCCCGCGAGTGCTACTCGCTACTCTGCGAAGGGGCCTCCGCTTTCAGGGATTTTTCAAGCACCGGATGCACAATGTGGCCGGAGGCCTGTTCACAGCCGAACAGAGGGGCTCACGCTCGTATGCGAACACTTGCAAGAACTTGCTTTGTCCACAGACGCCTGGTGGTCCTTGGCTGGATCGTCGCGATCGTCGGTGTGACGCTGATCCATGGTGCCGTCGGAAGCTCGTACTCCGACAACTTCAAGCTCCCGCACACGCAGAGCTTTGACGCGATCCGGCTGCTGCAGCGCAACGCCCCGAAGGCCTCGGGCGACACCGACCAGCTGGTGATCGGCGCCCGCCAGGGCAAGGTCACCGACCCCGCCACCCGCGCCAAGGCCGAGGCGCTGTTCGCGCAGGTCGCCAAGCTGCCGCACGTCTCGTCGGTCGCGTCGCCGTACGACCCCGCCGGCAAGGCGCAGATCTCCCCCAACGGCGACGTTGCGTTCGCCAACGTCACGTTCGACGCCCAGTCCAACAAGGTCTCCACCAGCGAGGCCAAGGAGTTCGTCGACAAGATCACGTCGGCGTCGACCGACGCGGTCCAGTTCGAGGTCGGCGGGCAAGTCGCGCAGTCGGCCAGCCAGGGCGGCGACTCGAGCGGCCTGCTGTTCGGGTTCCTCGCCGCGGCAGTGGTCCTGTTCATCGTGTTCGGCTCGCTGCTGGCGACGCTCCTGCCGCTGCTCACCGCCGGCCTCTCGCTCGGCGTCGGCATCGGCGTCGTCGGCCTGCTCTCGAACGTGTTCAGCATGGCCTCGTTCTCGAGCGAGCTCGCACTGCTGATCGGCCTGGGCGTGGGCGTCGACTATGCGCTGTTCATCGTCACCCGCTACAAGCAGGGCGTCCTGCGCGGCCTCAGCGCCGAAGCAGGCGGTGACCGAGTCGCTGGACACGTCCGGCCGCGCGGTGCTGTTCGCGGGACTGATCGTGTGCATCGCGATGCTCGGCATGTTCGCGCTGGGCGTCAGCTTCCTGTACGGCGTGGCCGTCGCGGCAGCGATCGCGGTGGCGTTCACGGTGCTATCGGCGCTGACGCTGCTGCCGGCGCTGCTGGGCTTCTTCGGCCCCCGCGTGCTGCGGCGCCGCGAGCGACGCGCGCTGCGCGAGGGGCGGTTGAGCACCACCGACGAGTCGGCCGCGTGGTCACGCTGGACCGGCTGGATGCAGAAGCGCCCGGCGGTGTTCGCCGTGGGTGCGACAGCGCTCCTGGTGATCCTCGCGATCCCGTTCCTATCGATCCGGCTCGGCTCGGCGGACGCGGGCTCAGACCCTGCCAACACGACCACGCGTAAGGCCTACGACCTGCTGGCCAAGGGCTTTGGCCCCGGCTACAACGGCCCGCTGCAGCTCGTCGCCGAGGTGAACTCGCCCCAGCAGAAGGCGGCGTTCCTGCGCGTGCAACAGGCCGTCGCCAAGACGCCAGGGATCGTGGGTGCGGCCGATCCGCACTTCATCCCGGGCGCGAACGGAAGGCCCGACGTGGCGATCGCCGACCTCTACCCCAAGGGGTCGCCGCAGGACCAGTCGACAGCCGACCTGCTGCACAAGGTGCGCAACGAGGTGGTCCCGGCCGCCGAGAAGGGCACGGGCCTGACGGTGCTCACCGGCGGTCAGACGGCGATCTTCGACGACTTCAGCCACGTGCTCGCCGGCAAGCTGCCGCTGTTCATCGGCGTCGTCGTGCTGCTCAGCTTCCTGCTGCTGATGATCGTGTTCCGCAGCATCGCGATCCCGCTCACGGCGGCGATCATGAACCTGCTGTCGGCCGGCGCGGCGTTCGGCTTGGTCACGGCGATCTTCCAGAACGGTTGGGGCGCGTCGCTGATCGGCGTCGACAAGACGGGACCGATCGAGGCGTTCCTGCCCGTGCTGATGTTCCCGATCCTGTTCGGCCTGTCGATGGACTACGAGGTGTTCCTCGTCAGCCGTATCTACGAGGAGTGGCACCGCCGGCGCAACAACAGCGAGGCGGTCGCTCACGGCCTCGCGGCGACCGGGCGCACGATCACCGCGGCGGCGGCGATCATGGTCCTCGTGTTCGGGGCGTTCGTGCTCGGCGGCGAGCGCATCATCAAGCTGTTCGGCATCGGGCTCGGCGGCGCGGTGCTGATCGACGCCGCGATTGTGCGCTCGGTGCTCGTGCCGGCCGTGATGCTGATGCTCGGCGACCGCAACTGGAAGCTTCCGGCGTTCCTGGACCGCATCCTGCCGCAGGTCAACATCGAGGGCAGCGTCGAGCGCCTCCCGGCGGGCGACGAGCCTCGGCGCGAGCCGATTCCCGAGCCCGTCGGCTGACAGCCCGGGCGGCTAGCGCCGCCCGGCCAACGGGCGCGACTCCGGCTTGGTTCCGGGTACCGCGCACGTCAGAATCGCCTCCTCACAGGCCGGTACGACTGGAGGAGGAACCAGTGATCGTCGATTGCGCCCACTACTGCGACGGGCGGCGGCAACAGGATGGGCCGATGGATCTGGATCGGGCTGCGACTGTCTACAAGGACACCGACGCCGGCTTCGTGTGGCTCGGCCTGTTCGAGCCGACCCTCGAGGAGCTGCAGAAGGTGCAGGCCCGCTTCGGGCTGCACGACCTGGCGGTCGAGGACGCGCAGAACCTGCACCTGCGCCCGAAGGTCGAGCAGTACAACGACGGCGCGATCTCGTTCGTCGTGATCCGCACCGCGCAGTACATCGACGAGACCGACGACGTCGAGTTCGGCGAGGTGAGCGTGTTCATCGGCGACCAGTTCGTGATCACGGTCCGACAGGGAGATGCCAGCGAGCTGCACGACGCCCGCAACCGGCTCGAGCAGCGGCCAGACCTGCTTGCCGAAGGACCGGACGCGGCACTCTGGGCGATCATGGACAAGATCGTCGACGACTACGCCCCGGTCGTGCAGTGCCTGGACACCGACATCTCAGAGCTGGAGGCGACTGTGTTCACCGGATCGGTCGCCCCGAGCGAGCGGATCTACAAGCTCAGGCGGGAGGCGAACGAGTTCTATCGCGCGGTGCACCCGCTGCTGGCGCCGGTAGACGCCATCGCCCGCGGCACCCAGCTCGATGTCAGCCACAAGCTGCGCCCGTTCTTCCGCGACATCAACGACCACCTGAAACTCACAGAGGAGGAGATCGCGTCACAGCGCGAGCTCCTGGGCGTGATGCTCCAGGCGAACCTCGCGGCGATCTCGCTGCAGCAGAACGACATCAGCGTCCGCCAGAACGAGACCTCCAAGCAGCTGACTGTGATCGCCACCATCTTCCTGCCGCTGACGTTCATCACCGGCTTCTTCGGGATGAACTTCGAATGGCTGACCAGCCACGACCAGTCGGAGGCGACATTCTTGATCTGGGGCATCGGAACCCTGATCGTTTCGCTGGTGGCGCTCGGGATCTTCTTCAAGCACCGCGGCTGGTTCGGCTCCGAAGACGCTACGTGAGCGGGATCTCCTGACCCGGGGACAGCGGCAGCAGCCGATGCATCAGGCCCGCGTCGGTGAACTCGCGCTGGACATCCTCGGCGCTGGACGTGAAGTGCGCCCATCCGTCCTGGTGGATCGGCGCGATCGGCGCGTCGCCCAGCTCGCGCGCCGCCTCGACGGCCGTCTGCGCGGTCAGCGTCAGATGCGCGTCGCCCCACGCCTCCGGGACCTGCGCGCCGCCGATGAACAGCACCACGGCGTCGAACGGGCCGTGATCGGCGACGATGCCACGCACCACGTCGACCGACGCGTTGTCGCCGCTCACATACAAAGTTGGCAGCCCGTCGCCGCTGAGCACGAAGCCGATCACCGGCCCGTTCTTGGCGGCCACCTCGGGCGGCCCGTGATCGGCCCGCACGGCCGTAACGCTCACCGATCCCGCGCCGTCCGGACGTTCTAACCCGACGACATCGCCGGGCTCCATGCCCACGGCGTTGCCGCCGAGCCGCTCCGCACCCGCGCCGGTCGTGAGCACGCGTCCCGCGCGCGTGAGCATCTCGCGACCGGAGTGGTCGAGGTTGTCGGAGTGGTGGTCATGGGAGACGAGCACGGCGTCGACGGGCATCACATCCTCCAGCTCCACCGCCGGGCCGTCGAGCTTTGAAAGGACGATGTCGGTGCCGGGCCGCGGGTACTCGCCGGGCGGATCGAACGTCGGGTCGGTGAGCAGCCGCAGGCCGCCGTAGGTGATCAGCGCCGTCGGGCCGCCGACGAGCCGCAATGTCGGCCGTTTGGCCATGCACCGGAAGCCTACCTAGAGCCTCGAGGTCTTCAGCTCCTCTTAGAGATCCTTCACCTGACTCTCGCGCGCGGATGGTCCAATGCCGCCATGACCACTCAAGCGCCCCCTCACCAGCTCGACCAGGCGACAGGGCTTCCGGCGCACGAGCAGCCCACCGCCCTGATCGAGCCCGGCACCGACGAACCGATCGTCGACTCGCTGCCGCTGCTCGACCACCGTTCGCGCAGCCGCGCCATCAGCCCGCGGCTGGCCCCTCGCGGCCGCTACCTCGCACTTGCAGACGGAGAGGACACGCGGCTGATCCGCCTGGAGACCAACATCACGCATCTCGGCCGGGGCCTGACCTCCGACCTGCGGTTCGAGCACCAGCACGTGTCGCGGACGCATGCGCTTGTCGTGCGCCACGGCCGCGTGGTGCGCGTCCTGGACAACCGCAGCACGGCCGGCACCTACGTCAACGGCCGGCGCGTCATCGCCACCAACATCCAGGACGGCGACGTGATCCGGGTGGGCCCCATCGTGATGCAGTACATGGAGATCAAATGACTCCCCGGCGGCGCTGCGTGGTCAGCCCTCGACCGGCTCCTCGGTCACGTCTCGCGCAACCAGCGCCGCGTAGAGCCCGTTGCGATCCATCAGCTCCTCGTGTGTGCCGCGTTCGGCAATCTGCCCTCGGTCTAAAACCACTATCTGGTCGGCATCGCGGACGGTCGAGAGGCGATGCGCAATTGTGATCGTGGTGCGCCCCTGAGCGAGTCGCTCGAGCTCGGCCTGTAGCGCGGCCTCGGTCTGCGTGTCGAGCGAGCTGGTGGCCTCGTCGAGCACGAGCACCGGCGGGTTTCTCAGGATCGTGCGGGCGATCGCCATGCGCTGCTTCTCGCCGCCCGAGAAGCGATAGCCGCGTTCGCCGACGACCGTGTCATAGCCCTCGGGAAGCGACGCGATCAGATCGGCGATCCGAGCGGTGCGCACGGCCTCGTCGATCTCCTCGTCGGTTGCGTCGGGCCGCGCGAAGCGCAGGTTCTCGCGCACGCTCGCGTGGAACAGATACGTCTCCTGCGAGACGACGCCGACGGTCGCCGCGAGCGACTCCAGGCTGGCGTCGCGGACGTCGACGCCGTCGATCGTGACCCGGCCGCGCTGTGGCTCATACAGGCGCGCCGCGAGGTAGCCGAGCGTCGTCTTTCCCGCTCCGGTCTCGCCGACGATCGCGGTCCGCGTCCCGGCCGGTACCACCAGGTCGATGTCGTGGAGCGTCCAGGGCGTCTCATCCCCGTCGCCGTAGCGGAACGAGACGTCGTTGAAGCGGACCTCGCCGAGCACCTCGCTGGGACGAAGCTGGACGGGATCGGGCTTCTCGACGATGTCGACGGGCAGGTCGAGGTACTCGAAGATGCGGTCGAACAGGGCCAGCGACGCCTCGACGTCGGCGCCGGTCGAGAGCAGGCTCTGGATCGGGAACAGCAGCCGCGTCTGCAGCTGCGTGAAGGCGACGACGGTGCCGATCGAGATCGCGGTGTTGCCGTGCACGAAGCTCTGCCCGGCGATCCAGTAGACCAGCGCCGGCTGGATCGCGAACACCATCTGGATCGTCGACATCATCCAGCGGCCCGCCATCCGCGAGCGCACCTCGATATCGGCGATATCGCCGGATTCGGTGGTGAAGCGGTCGGCCAGGTCGCGGCCCCGGCCCATCGTCTTGCCGAGCATGATCCCCGAGACCGACAGCGACTCGTTGACGAGCGCCGACAGATCGGCCAGGCGCTTCTGGCGCTCGGTGGTGATCCGCCGGCGGACCTGCCCGACCCGGCGGGTCAGGTACACGAACGCGGGGACGAAGATCAGCGACAGCGCCGCCAGCCGCCAGTCGAGCAGCACCATCGCGACGAGCGTCGCGATCACGGTGGTCACGTTCTGCGCGATCGAGGTCGCCGTCGTCGTCACCACGCTGTCGATGCCACCGATGTCGTTGGCGATGCGCGACTGGACCTCCCCGGTCCGCGTCCGCGTGAAGAACGCGAGCGACATCCGCTGCAGGTGCCGGTAGACCGCCGCGCGCAGGTCGTGCATGACGCGCTGGCCGACGACGTTGGAGATGTATGTCTGCCAGACGGTGATCGCGGCGGTGGCGATCGAGATCCCGATCATCCCCAGAACAAGCTCGGTCAGCAGTGGGCCGTTGCGCTCGGGCAGCGCGGTGTCGAGGACCGCCTTCAGCAGGAACGGCGAGATGACGCCCAACCCTGAGGCGAACACGATCAGGCCCATGACCGCCGCCAGCCGCACCCGGTAGGGGGCGAACAGCGCCAGGATCCGATGCGGATCGCGCCTGCGCTCAGGATCCATCAGCGACGGCGGCTCGCCGCGGCGTCTGCCGCCACGTCCAGAGCCTCCGTCGCCGGTAGCGGCGCGCAGCCCGTGCATGTCTCGAAATGAGCTCATCTACATCCATGATGACTCACCCGTTGCCTTAACCCGGCGGGTCGCCCTCGCCGGTAGCCGCCGAGGCGGCCGCGAGGATCATCCCCATGTACCACTCAGCCACCTGATCGCGTCGCACGTGAGGGTGCTCCAGCCACCAGTTCGCCAGTGATTCCCCGGCCCCGACGATCGCGTGGGCGGTCGCCTCCACGGAGATGTCGGGCACGTGTCCCTGCGCCCGCGTGGCGCCCGCGAGCACGGCCATGATCCACTCGGCGATCCGGCGGCGAAGCACCGCGACCTCGTCGACCACCGGGCCGATCGACGTGAGCTCGCCGAACAACACCTGCCAGCCGTCGCGGTGCTCCTCGATGAACGCGAGGAACTCCAGGATCCCGGCGCGCAATCGAACCGAGGGCTGATCGTCGGGCGTCGTCGCCCCGGCCAGCCGGGCAAGTAGCTCACGCCCGGTGCGATCGACGTACGCTACGTAGAGGCCCTCCTTGGAGCCGAAATATGCGTACAGCATCGGCTTTGACACATCCGCCAGGCCGGCGATCTGGTCCATCGAGGCCCCGTGGTAGCCACGCGCAAACACCTGGCCGGCGGCGTCGAGGATCGACTGTTCGCGATCTCTGCGAGGCATACCGCGCGTGCCGGCCTTGCGGGGCCGGTGGCGGCGGCTTCGGGATTTGGCTCGATATGAAGTCAAGACGTGTTTGGAAATCTACTGAAATGTATATTACTCCTGAGTAGATGCCGGAACGAGGCGCACCCCCCAACGTCCATCCGATCCAGCGACGTGTGCTGAAGGCACTCAGCTCGCTGAGCTCCCCCCTGCTCCCGGACGACTACCTGGAGCTCGTCAACCCCTTGTGGTCGACGCGCGAGCTGCGCGGGCGCGTCAAGCACGTCAAGCGCGAGACCCGCGACGCGGCGACGATCTCGATCAAGCCCGGCTACCGCTGGCCCGGCCATCAGCCCGGCCAGTACCTGCGCATCGGCGTCGACATCGACGGCGTCCGTCACTGGCGCGCCTACTCGCTGACGTCGGACCCGTTTCAGCCCGACGGGCTGATCAGCGTCACGGTCAAGAACGTCGACGAGGGGCAGGTGTCACCGTTCCTGGTCCGCAAGACAAAGCCGGGGGCGATCGTCTCGCTGGGCGGCGTCGAGGGCGACTTCGTGCTTCCCGACGAGACCCCGGGAAAGCTGCTGTTCATCACGGCCGGCAGCGGCATCACCCCGATCATGTCCATGCTGCGCCACCTCGACCGCGCGGACGAGATCCGCGACGTGGTGATCCTGCATTCGGCGCGCGAGACCGACGAGGTGATCTTCGGCGATGAGCTGCGGTCGTTGGACCGCCGGCATGAAGGCTTCAAGCTGCACGAGCAGCTCACCGGCGACAACGGCCGCATGACCCCGCACGATCTCGAGCAGCTGTGCCCCGACTGGCGCGAGCGCGAGGCCTACATCTCGGGACCGAGCGACATGCTCGAAGCGCTCAGCGAGCACTGGGACGAGCACGGCGAGTGCGATCGCCTGCACATGGAGCGTTTCCAGCCCAAGCTCGGTCTCGGCGAAGGCGAGGAGGGCGAGGGCGGCCCGATCAAGTTCTGCAAGTCCGACTGCGAGACGGAGTCCGACGGCAGCGTGCCGATCCTCGTCGCGGGCGAGGAGGCTGGTCTGGATCTTCCGTACGGCTGTCGCGAGGGGATCTGCCACACGTGCGTGGGCGAGCTTCGCTCCGGGAGGGTTCGCGACCTGCGTAACGGGAAGGTGTACGGGCAGGAAGGCGAAGTAATCCGGACGTGCATCAGCGCGCCCGAGGGGCCGGTCGAAATCGATCTTTGAAACACACTCCGAAAACGACTCAGGAGAAGGCAATATGGCGACCGTCAGTCAGGATGGCCACCGATCGAACGGCAGCGCACCCGTCGACACGGCGGATAACCCGCTGCACCGCCTGACCCCCGAGCAGATCGAGGAGATAGGGCGCGAGTTCGACGAGCTCCACGAGCAGGTCAAGGCCGACCTCGGAGACCGAGATGCGAAATACATCCGCTCGATCATCGGGCTGCAGCGTCGGCTGGCGCTGCTCGGCCGCGCCGAGCTCGTCGCCTCCCGCTGGCGCATCCCCTGGATCGTCGGAGCCTCGACCCTCGGCCTCGCGAAGATCCTCGAGAACATGGAGATCGGCCACAACGTCCTGCACGGGCAGTGGGACTGGATGAACGACCCGGTGATCAACTCACGGGCGTGGGATTGGGACACCGCCTCGACCGCCGAGGCGTGGCGCCATTCCCACAACTTCATCCACCACACCTACACGAACATCCTGGGCAAGGACCGCGATCTCGGCTACGAGATCATGCGGATCGACCCCAGCCAGAAGTGGCATCCGGTCTATCTCGCGCAGCCGTTCTACAACGTCCTGTTGGCGTTCCTGTTCGAGTGGGGCGTCGCCGTCCACGACCTCGACCTCGAGGCGATCCGCAAGGGCGAGAAGAGCAAGGAGGAGCTGCTCTCAGAGCTCAAGGGGATCGGCGGCAAGGCCCGTACCCAGATCGTCAAGGACTACATCGCGTGGCCGTTCATCAGCGGGCTCGTGATGACGCTCATCGACGTCGGCGTGATCGCCGCCAGGGAGCGCTCCGAGAGCCCCGCCAAGCGTGCGGCGAAGCGAACCGCGGCGAAGGTCGCGTGGCGCCATGGCGGACCGCGCGCACGCAAGGCGATCGTCAAGCGGCTCGTCGAGCGGCGCTCGTTCCGCGAGCCGTTCGTCCGCACGCTGCAGGCAAACGCGCTCGCCAACGTGATCCGTAACGTGTGGTCCTACGCGATCATCTTCTGCGGCCACTTCCCCGACCAGACGTACACGTTCACGCAGGAGGAGACCGACGACGAGACGCGCGGCGGCTGGTACGTGCGCCAGCTGACAGGCGCGGCGAACATCGACGGCGGGCCGCTGTTCCACGTGATGAGCGGCAACCTCGGCTACCAGGTCGAGCATCACCTGTTCCCCGACATGCCGAGCACCCGCTACGGCGAGATCGCTCCGAAGGTCCGCGAGATCTGCATGCGCTACGGGCTGCCGTACAACTCCGGGCCCTTCCACCAGCAGCTCGGAATGGTGCAGCGCACGATCCTGCGGCTGGCGTTCCCGGGTGGCAAGCAGCGTGCGAAGCCGGGCGCATACGACGGCCCGCTCGTGCGCGGCAAGGGCGAGCACGAGTCGCCGACGGTCAGCAAGAGCTAGCGCCCGCTTCGTCCCGACGGCACCGCAGCGCCGCCGAGGCGCGTCCAACTCCCGTGGACGCGCCTTGAAGAAGTAGCGAGGAGCGCCGATCACCCAGGGGATGGGTATCGACGCGGCCCCTGCACCTGACGCCACGCCGCAGCGCCCCGGCCGCGGCATCGCGGTCGCGCAGGCGTTCGCGCTGATCGGGGCCGCCGCGACGATCGCCCTGACGGCGCACTCGATGCGCTGGAGCCTATGGCCGCTGCTGGTGATCGCGGCGCTGACCGTGGCCAGCGACCTGACCACGCTGGACGCCGGCATGACCCGCCTGAAGGTGTCCGGAGCCGCGCCGGGGCTGATGCTCGCGATCGTCGTCCTGGGCGCCGGCCCGGCGGCCGTCATCGGGGCCGGCGTGATGTTGGTGCGATGGCTCGTGTCCTCGCCGCGCCGGCCCGTGCACTACCTGCGCAACGACGCGGCGAGCTATGCGTGGCTGCTGTTGGCGACGGGATTCGGACTCAGCGCGGCCACGCGCGCCACCCACCTCAACCGATGGGCGCTGGGCTACTGCCTGCTGGTGTTCGTCGCGTTCCTGTGGGCACTGGCCCTGCACTTCCTGTGGACGACCGCGTACCGCTGCTACGTCGAGCGCGGGCGAATGAGCGACGAGGTGCGCCGGGCGCTGCTGCCGTTGCTGTCGGCGCAGCTGTTCTCGGGCCTGCTGACGATGATCTCTGCGTACGTCGTGCTGCGCACCGGGACCGTCGGCCTCGCCGTCACCGGCGTGATGATCGTGATCTTCCAGTACCTGGTCGGAGAGCTGCTGACGTCCAAGCGCCGCGGCTACCGGCTCGCGCAGATCGCCACCACCGACGAGCTGACCGGCGTGGCAAACCGCGAGCGCTTTCAGGCGCGGCTTGAGCAGGAGATCGCGCTGGCGCGCGAGTCCGGCGGCAGCTTCCCGGTGATGCTGCTCGACCTCGACCACTTCAAGGAGATCAACGACACGCTCGGCCATCACTACGGCGACCAGCTGCTGCGCGAGCTGGGCCCGCGGCTGGCGCGCACGGTCGGGCCCGACGGGCTCGTGGCAAGGCTCGGCGGCGATGAGTTCGCCGTGTTCCCCGGCGAGCGGACCGACGACCCGGACCGCCTGCACAGGATCGCGATCGCGCTGATCGACGAGGTGCAGCGTCCGTTTGCCGTCGAGCAGATGATCCTGCAGATCGGGGCCAGCCTCGGGATCGCGCGCTTCCCGCACGACGGCGATGACTCGGGAGCGCTGCTGCGCGGCGCCGACGTCGCGATGTACGCCGCCAAGGAGGCGCGCGCCGGCCACAGGCTCTACGCCGCCGAGCTCGACCGCCACTCCCGCGACCGCCTGACCGTGCTCTCAGACCTGCGCCATGCGCTCGACAGCGACGAGATCCTGATCCACTACCAGCCGATCGTCGACGCGCACACGGGCGCCGTCGTCAGCGCCGAGGCGCTGGCCCGCTGGCAGCACCCCGAGCTCGGGATGATCCCCCCGGGCTCGTTCATCCCGGTCGCCGAGCAGACCGGCCTGATCGGCCCGCTGACGTGGGTGGTGCTCGAAGGCGCGCTGGCGCAATGCGGCGCCTGGCACCGCGCCGGCCACGCTCTGTCGGTGGCGGTCAACCTCTCGGTCCGCAACCTGCTCGACCAGGACCTCCCGCGCCAGATCGAGGAGCGCCTCAAGCGTCACGACCTCCCCGCCAGCGCGCTACGCGTCGAGATCACCGAGAGCATGATCATGGCCGACCCGGATCGCTCGCTGCAGACCGTGCTGGCTCTGAGCGCACTCGGCGTGCACGTGTCGATCGACGACTTCGGGACCGGCTACTCGTCGCTGTCGATGCTCAAGCGGCTCCCCGTCGACGAGCTGAAGATCGACCGCTCGTTCGTCTCGCCGATGATGCACGACGAGAGCGACATGATCATCGTTCGCTCCACGATCCACCTCGGGCACGACCTCGGCATGAAGGTGATCGGCGAAGGCGTCGAGGACCAGGGCACGCTCGACCGGCTCGCGGCGCTTGGCTGTGACCTGATCCAGGGCTATCACGTCAGCCGACCGGTGCCCGCGGATGCCTTCACCGAGTGGCTGATCGATCGGTTAGGGTCGCCCGGAGATGGCGAGGGCGAAGCTGGGCAACCGCTCCAAGCGGGCGCGTAGAGCGCCGCCGATCAAGGCCTACCGGGCGTTTGACCCGCGCCGTGTCGGATCGCTCGAAACCGACGCGTGGGTGACGTACTACCGCCGCGAGTGGCTGCGGTTCCTGCGTGCGGCGGTCGGATTGACGCGCCACACGTTCGGCCTCCCGTGGCACGAGACGTTGTACGGCTCCTGGCTCGTGCTCCGGGCCAACCAGTTGTGGGCGCCGTTTCCCGACAACGATCCCGACGGAGCGCGCCGGACGATGGAGCGCTTCTACGCACTGCTCAAGCGGCGTCACGGAGAGGCGTTCGATCCCGCCACGGCCGCCAGGCTCGAGGTGGAATGGTGGCGGGTTCACCGCGAGCACCAGCATGCCGAGCAGGACGACGGCGAAGGTCCGCTGGTCGACGCGCTCGCGGCCCTGTACGCGTACGTCTACGGCGCGCCGGACGCGGACGTGCGCCTGGCAGCCGAGCAACGGGCGCTGGCGATGCGCTACTCCGACCAGTGGGTCGGGGAGGGCCGGGACCTCGCCAGCCCGCTGATCGACGAAGAGCGCGCCGCCCTGGTGCGGTCGTACGCCGGACTGCTCGCCGGCGTACACCGCGTTTGATAATTCGTCGGGCAGCGAATAATCGCTGCGCTACCGTGAGGGGATGCGCGGAGATGCCGATATCGCTCGCGTCGGCGCCCTGGTCGCCGATCCGGCTCGCGCACGGGTACTGCTCGCGCTCGGCGACGGCCGCGCGCTGCCGGCGACGGTGCTCGCCGGGGAGGCCGGGGTTGCGGCGTCCACTGCGAGCGCCCACCTCGGAAAGCTCGTCAAGGGCGGACTGCTCGTCGTCGAGCGCCACGGCCGGCATCGCTACTTCAGGCTCGCCGGTCCCGAGGTCTCAGACCTGATCGAGGCGCTCGCGCGGCTGTCACCGCCGGAGCCCGTGCGTTCCTTGCGTCAGGGGACCCAGGCGCAGGCCGTGAGGTTCGCGCGCACGTGCTACGACCATCTCGCCGGGATGCTGGGCACTGAGCTGATGTCAGCGATGCTCGAGCGCGAGCTGCTGACCGGCGGCGACGGGGTGTTCGAACCCGGCACCGCGGACATTGACCGGCTCTCGTCGCCGGGCTTTGACTCCGACTACCGGCTCACGGCGGAGGGAGCACAGCACCTGCGCGAGTTCGGGATCGACTTCGAGTCCCTGCCGCAAAGGCGGCCGCTGATTCGCTACTGCGTCGATTGGAGCGAGCAGCGACACCATCTCGCCGGCTCGCTCGGGGCGGCGCTGTCAACGCGGATGTTCGAGCTGGGGTGGTTGAGCCGGGCCCGCAACAGCCGCGCGGTGCAGCTCTCAGACGATGGTCGAGAGGGCCTGAAGCAGAGCTTCGGCGTCGAGCTCGCGGAGCCGGGGGAGCCGTAAGCTGCCGCGTGCGCGGCCGCGGCTACTTGCGGTCGTCAGGGAGCGTCGGCGGCAGCAGCAGCGAGTACAGGCGCACCGGGCGGTCGGGCTCGAACCGCTTGTCCGCTGCGATGCGCGCTGAGCGCTTGGCCCTGGGAGGAGCCGCCGAACTGCGTATTTGCAGGAATTTCAACATGTTGTCGTGCCGGTTTGCCTGTTCCGGCTAAACACGTTTTACCCTGCAATTCGCCCCGTAACCATTTTCTGGTCTATTTATGACGGCGGGCGGAGCTCTAAGCTGCGAGCTCGCGCGGGCCGCTCGGAAGCCTGGCCACGTTATCCCGGGCCGCGGCCTCCGCGGGCTCCCCGGGCTCGCCGGCCTTCTCGGCAGCCACGGCCGCCAGCTCGCGAGCTCGAGCCGGCACCGTCTTTCGCAGGCGCACGAAGCTGACCGTCCCGCCGAGCGTCGGCACCCACAGAGCGATCGCGTGGTACATGACCACGGCAGCCGCGGCGGGCTCGGCGGGCAGCCCGTAGAGCACGAGCGCCCCGAGCAGGCCGCCCTCCAGCACTCCGATCGCGCCGGGGATCGGCACGAGGTTGGCCAGGTAGCCGACCTGATAGCCGACAACCAGCGCCAGCAGCGGAACGCTCGCGCCGACGGCCCGCAGGCACGCCCACAGCACGGCGATGTCGAACAGGAGGTAGGTGATCGATCCCAGCACCCGCCAGTTGCGCTCGATCGCGACCGACGCCGTATTGCGAACCCAGGATGCGATCCGAACGACGAGCGACCCGATCGGACCCGGCTCGGGTCCGACCCGCCGGGCCAGCACCGGGGTGATGCAGAAGGCGCCGAGGGCCAATGCCGTCGCCCCTGCCGGAACCAGGCCGTACAGCGCACCGGCGCGGTGCGTGCCGATGCCGGCCCACACGCCGAGCCCGGCGAGGACCATCACGGCGCCGTTGACGGCGCTGGTCAGCAGGAAGATCACTGCGGAGCGGTTGACGATCCGCGGCCAGGAGAAGCCCCAGGCGCGCATCGCCCAGGCACCGACCGCGAGTCCGCCGGCGCCGCCGACGGGAACGACCGCGCCGAACGCCTGCTCGGCCCACGCCAGCCGGCGCACGTCGCGCGGGCGCGCGTCACGGATGACCAGCCTGACGACGGCCACGTAGCCAAGGCACGACGCGACCTCGAGACCTACGGCCAGCACCAGCCAGCCAGCGTGCGCGTGCGCGACCCGGTCGAGCACGTCGCGCAGATCGGGCACCGCAAACCCGATCGCAAGGAACATCACGCCGAGCGCGACCGTCCAGATGACGCCGTTGCGCAGACGATGCGCGTCGCCCTCGGCGCTGCTGTCGTCCTCGCCGGCGTGTTCCACGGCAGGCTGCTGCGGCTCCACGGGGCGCTGCTCGGCAGTCTCCACCGACCCCGTAACCCTGTTCTTGTGCGAGATCGGTTGCACACAGAGGATTGTACAGGACAATCGTGCGCGGCACTAATTATTGTGTATGCAACTAGCTCACGACGTCAACCGCACAGGCAGCTTCTTGTGCTGGTTGATGAACGCGGACTCGGCCATCGTCGCCCGTCCGGTCAGCTCCATCGCCGGATAGCGCTTCAGCGTCTCCTCGAACATGACGTTGAGCTCCAGGCGCGCCAGCGCCGTCCCCAGGCAGAAGTGCCGTCCGCCGGCGCCGAACGCCTGATGCTCGGGGTTGCGGCGCACGTCGAAGCGGTCGGGGTCCTCGTAGCGCGACTCGTCGCGGTTGGAGGAGGCGTACCACATGACGACCTTGTCGCCCTTGCGGATCGGCACTCCGGCCAGCTCGGCGTCGCACGTCGCAGTGCGGCGGAAGTGGGCGAACGCGGGGAACATCCGCAACGACTCCTCGACGGCGCTCGGGATCAGCGACGGATCGTCGAGCAGCAGCTGACGCTCATCGGGATGCTGCATCAGCGCCAGCATCCCGCTGCAATACGTCGCCTTGGTGCTGTCGTTGCCCGCCGCGACCAGCAGGAAGAACCCCATCACGATCTCGTGCTCCTCGAGGCGCTGACCGTCGATCTCGGCGTGCACGAGCACACTCGTGAGGTCATCGGTGGGATTGTCGCGGCGCTCGGCGATCATCCGCCGGCAGCGCTCGAAGATCTCGGGGATGTCCTTCTGGGCGACGCTCTCGATGCCGCCCGGGTTGAGGTCGGGATCGCCGGCGCCCAGCGCGGAGTTCATCAGGGCCGCCCACACCGCGTCGTCCTCGGGCGGGATCCCCATGAAGCTGCCGATCACCCGCGACACGACCGGCTGGGCGACATCGCTGACCAGGTCGCACGTCTCGCGACCCTCGAGCCGCTCGAGCACGTCGATGACGATCTTGCGGATCGCGGGCTCGTGCGCGGCGATGCGCTTGGGCGTGAAGCCGGCCTGGAACAGCATCTTGAGGCGATCGTGCTTGGGCGGGTCCATGCCGATGAACATCGCGCGCACGAGCTCGACCGGAAAGCCCTCGGTGACGGCGGTGACGCCGCCGAGCTCAGACGAGTACGTCTTGAAGTCGCGGCTTACGGCGTGGATGTCGTCGGCGCGGGTGACCGACCAGAAGCCCTTCTCCCTGGGGTACTCGGTGACCTTGTCCGTCCAGTGCACCGGGCACTCGCTGCGCAGCTGCGCGAACAGCTCGTGCGGAGGGCCGTCAATCCAGTACTTGCGCTCGCCGACACGGACGTCATCAAGGTTGCTCCTGGTAGATGTCACCGGTCCTCCACCCTCCGAAGGTTCGTTTCAATGCCCAATCCCCCGCGCTCGCCTGACGCGGCCAACGCGATCCTACTGACTCCCACTACGCTCTCCGCCAACGCCCAGTCGATGGAGAGGAGACGATCGCTGTGAAGATGCGCGCCGCGGTGCTCGAGGAGTTCGGAAAGCCGCTCAACGTCACAGAGGTCGAGCTCGACGAACCGCGTGCCGGCGAGGTGCTCGTCCGGCTGGAGGCTTGCGGCGTCTGCCACACCGATATGTACACCGCCTCCGGAGCCGACCCGTCCGGGTACGCGCCGGCGGTGCTCGGGCACGAGGGGTGCGGGATCGTGGAACGACTGGGCGAAGGCGTGACCAGTGTTGCGCCCGGCGATCGCGTGGTGACCTTGTTCTCACCGCAATGCCGGGAGTGCGAGCACTGCCGCAGCCCGAAGACGAACCTGTGCCTGGCGATCCGCGAGCAGCAGAATCTCGGCCACCTGCCCGACGGCAGCACGCGCCTGTCGCGCGACGGTGAGCGGATCCGCCACTTCATGGGCACGAGCACGTTCGCCGAGTACACCGTGATGCCCCAGATCGCGCTCGCCAAGATCCCGGCGGACGCCCCGCCGGACCGCGCCGCGCCGTTCGCCTGCGGGCTGTCGACCGGGATGGGTGCGGCGATCAACACCGCCAAGGTCGAGCCCGGCTCCACCTGCGTGGTGTTCGGCGCCGGGCTGGTGGGTCTCGGCGCGGTCGCCGGGTGCCGCCTGCAGGGAGCCGAGCGGATCATCTGCGTTGACCTGTCGCCGGAGCGACTCGAGCTCGCGCGCGGCCAGGGCGCGACCGACGTGTGGACCGGAGGCGACGACACGGTGGCCCGGGTGCTCGAGGAGACCGGCGGCTTCGGCGCCGACTACACGTTCGAGGCCACCGGGCTGGTCTCGGTCATGCGCCAGGCGGTCGAGTCGGCGCGCATGGGCTGGGGGCTGTGCACGGTCGCCGGCGTCGCCGGCAGGGGCGAGGTGCTCGAGGTCGTGCCGCGGTACCTGATCACGGGCCGGCGCGTGTGCGGCAGCTCGTTCGGTGGGGTCAAGGGACGCGACCAGGTCCCCCAGTTCGTGCAGCTCTATCTCGACGGCAAGCTCGATGTCGACTCGCTGATCTCGCACCGGCTCACGCTCGACGACGTCAACGAAGGGTTCGAGCTGATGGAGCGCCAGGACGGGATCCGCAGCGTGATCCAGTTCAGCTGATCGATCTCACGAACCGGCGCGGACCCGCGTTCATCCATCGATGCACATAGCCGCCGGATGGCGCACGCAATTCGTCGCGCTCGCGGCGATCTGGGGATCGAGCTTCCTGTTCATCAAGGTGCTCGACCGCCACTGGTCGCCGACCTGGGTCGCGCTCGGGCGCGTCGCGCTGGGAGCGGCCACGCTGGTCGTGCTCGTGTACGCACGCGGCGAGCGATTGCGGGTGCCGCGCTCGGCGTGGCCGCACCTCCTGATCGCGGCGCTGTTCTTGAACGCGATCCCGTTCACGCTGTTCGCCTACGGCGAGCACCACGTGTCATCAGTCGTGGCCGGTCTGTGGAACGCAAGCGCGCCGCTTTGGGTGCTCGCGTTCGTCCTGCTCGTGTTCGGCGACGAGCAGCTCACCGGCACGCGCGCCGCCGGCCTCGCGTTCGGGTTCGCGGGGGTCGTGCTCCTGCTCGGGCCCTGGCGCGGCCTCGGCGGTGGCGAGGCGATCGGCCATCTCGCCTGCGCCGGCGCAGCGGTCTGCTACGGCATCGGCTTTCCCTACGCCCGGCGCTATGTCGCAAGCCGGCCCGAGAGCGGCGTGGTGCTCGCCGCCGCCCAGCTCCTATGTGCGACGGCAGTGCTGGCCGTGTTCGCGCCGTTCACCAGGGCCCCCACGCTCCACATCGGCGCCGGCGGCGTGCTCGGCATCCTCGTGCTCGGCATCCTCGGGACCGGCGTGGCCTACGTGCTCAACTACGCGATCCTTCGCGCCGCCGGCGCGACCACCGCCGCGACCGTCACGTATCTGGTGCCGGTGTTCTCGACCGTCCTCGGCGCGGTCGTGTTGAGCGAGACCGTGCACTGGAACCAGCCCGTCGGCGCTGCCGTGCTGCTCACCGGGATCGCGATCTCGCAGGGTCGCCTGCGAGCGTTGCGCCCGCGGCTGCGCGCGAGCCCGGCGCGCTCGGGATAGCGCTAACGGATCGGCAGCTCGGTCGTCAGCGGCGCTTGTTCCTCGCGTGCGATCGCCAGCGCGTCCTCGAGACCACGCCGGGCCGCACGATCCACGACGCGCTGGGCGAACATCCGCGTGTGCAACACGAACGCGACCGAACGCGGGGCGACCACGATCCGCGAGCGCATGCCGACCCCTCGCTCGATCGCCTCGATCCCGACCTCCAGCGGCGAGACGCCGGTGAACGGGCCCTTGTTGAAGAACCGCAGGGCGGCCGCCGACCTGGTGCCAAAGCCGCGGCTGACCATGTCGGTGTCGAGCTCGCCGAAGTAGGCGACACCGACGCGTGCGCCGGTCGGGGCAAGCTCGATCCGAAGCGTGTTGGACAGCGCCTCGACGCCCGCCTTCGCGGCGCTGTAGGCGCCCATCAGCGGTGGCTGGACGGCAGCGGCGAGCGACGCGATCGCCAGCGCATATCCCCGGTCGTGGGAGATGTGGGGCGCCGCCGCCCGAAACGTGTTGTAGACGCCGATCAAGTTCACGGCGATCGTTCGCTCGAAGGTCTCGGGATCGCCGCCCGCGATCGGCATGAGCGCGGCCACGCCCGCATTGGCGATCACCACGTCGAGTCCGCCGAGGTGGCCCACCGCAGCGTCGACGGCGGCCTCGACCTGTCGGCGGTCGCGCACGTCGCAGGGCACCGCGAGCGAGTCACAGCACTCGGCCGCGACCTGCGCGAGCAGGTCGGGCTCGATCCCGGCCAGCACCACCTTCGCGCCGCGCCCGTGCAGTCGCTTCGCCGACGCCGCGCCGATCCCGCGGGCGGCGCCGGTTATCAGGATCCGCATCCCCGGCAGCTCGCGCAGCGCCCTGGAGGGAGCGGTGTAGTACATCCGGCGCTGCGGAAACACGGGCCCGACCCTAACGCGCCCGCGCCGGTGGCGCCAGCTTGCGACACTGGCCCAAGTGCCCGAAGAGCAGCTCGACGCGTACCTCGACAGCGTGCTGATCGGCGGACGCGAACGCCGCGAGATCGTGATCGCCGACTACGACGCGGGATGGCCTCGCCGGTTCGATGCCGAGCGCGAGCGGATCGAGCAGGCGCTGGGCGGCGCGGCGCTGACGATCGAGCACATCGGGTCAACCGCGGTCCCCGGCCTCGCCGCCAAGCCGATCGTCGACGTGCTCGTCACCGTGGCAGACGTCGGCGACGAGCCGTCCTACGGCCCCGCGCTCGAGCGGGCGGGATATGAGCTGCGCGTCCGCGAGCCCGAGCATCGGATGTTCCGGACGCCGGAGCACGACGTCCACCTGCACGTGTGGGGAGACGGCGACCCGGAGATCGATCGCCACCTCGCTTTCCGCGATCGCCTGCGCGCGTCGCCGGACGACCGCAGCGAGTACGAACGCCTCAAGCGCTCCCTCGCCCAGCGCGAGTGGAGCGACATGAATCACTACGCCGATGCCAAGGGGCCGGTGATCGAGGCGATCCTCGCCCGCGCCAGGCAATCCCACATACGCCCCGCGCGATCAACCGATGCGGGCGCAGTCGCGGGCCTGCTCGGCGCGCTCGGATATCCGACCGATGCCGACGCCGCCGCCACGCAACTCGAACCGCTGCTCGATCGCGACGACACCGGCGTGCTCGTGTACGTGGACGACGGCGAGCCGGTCGGGCTGATCAGCTACCACGTGTTCGATCTCATCTACCGACCGCGCCCGCAGTGCCGGATCACGGCATTGGCCGTGCGTGCCGACCGGCGCCGCCAGGGCGTCGCGCGTGCGCTGCTGGAAGCAGTCGAGGCAATCGCCCGCGGCCGCGCGTGCTTCCGCCTCGAGCTGACTACCCGACCCGATCGCGACGACGCGCTGCGCTTCTATGAGGCGTGCGGCTTCGCGGAGCGGCCGCGCCGCCTGGTCAAGCCGCTGTGACCGCATTCGAAGAGCTCGCCGCGGCGCCCGATGCGACGATCGATCGCCTGGCGCTGGCGATGGCGGCGGAGTTCCGCGCGGTCGACGTGCCCACTGCGATGGCGAGCCTCGACACGCTGGGCGCCGACCTGTCGGTGGCGGCGGAGCGAACAAGCGGCTCGCCGGAGGAGGTGGCGGCCGTTTGCAAAGAGATCCTCGGCGGCGTGCACCGATTCGAGGGCGACCGCAAGCACTACGACGACCCGCAGAACTCGATGCTCGACGTAGTGCTGGAGAGGCGGCGAGGACTGCCGATCCTGCTGTCGGTCGTCTACATCGAGGCCGCGCGCCGCGCGGGGATCGCGCTGTCGGGCGTCGGCCTGCCCGGCCACTTCGTCGTCGGGTACTTCGGCGCGGGCGAGCCGCTGCTGCTCGATCCTTTCGACGGCGGCCGTCCGATCAGCGTGTCGGGAGCGCCCGATGCGCTGCGGCCGTGGCTGCCCGACGAGATCGCGATGCGCATGCTCAACAACCTCGTCTCCTCCTACACCCGGCGCGGTCACCTGGCGCACGCGATCCGCGCGGCTGAGCTCCGCGTGCTCCTCCCTGCGCCCGAGCAGTTGCGCGAGACGCTCGAGACCGAGCTGCGCACGCTTCAGGTGCGGCTCAACTGACCTCTCACGCGGCCCCTCCCCCGGCGGCCGCAGCGATGAACCGCAGCCCGTTGATGCCGGGCACGAAGAAGTACTCACCGCCCCTGACGGTCACCACCCGCGACAACGGCCCCACGAAGAACGGCGGGCTGCCGGGAACGGTCATCTTGTTGGGCGCCGTGCCGTCCTGCGGCCCGAGCATCAGGTCCTGGTCCTCGCCCAGGCCGAACGTGTTGCCCGCGTTCAGCCACTGCGACTGGATGAACTCGAACTGCCGCGCGATGCTCGCCTGCAGGCACGCGAAGATCACGCCCCGGTCCTGGCCGTCGTCCGCTGCTTCCGGCGCCAGCGCCGGCCCGTACGGGATCCCTCGCCGGATCAGCCGGTGGCGGTTGACCAGCTTGCCGTCGAACGGGAGACTGAGCCGCGGATTCGCGCGCCGCACGTGGGCGCCGATCGGACACCGCAGCCCGTCGGGGTCGTTGCCGTAGTCGAACGCATTGTTGCGCTGCCCGTCTGCGGCAAGCGCAGCGTCGGCGGACGCGGGCGACAGCGCGACCGGTGTGCCGTCCCGCCACCTCCCGATGACCTTGGCGGCGAGCTGCTCTTCGCCGCCCGGATACAGGGCGGCGGACTCCGCGAGCCGCGCCCTGAACGCCGCAACGTCCTGGCGGAGCTTGCGGTAGACCATGTACGAGCCGTTGATGCTCAGCTCGACGGGCGGTGGCGCCGGGGGCAGCACTCCCTCCTCGTCCGTGTAGCCGAGGATGAACTCGCCCGCGCGGATCGGGCGCCAATCGCCGTTGGCAGAGGGCGCTCCCTGTCCGGGCGTCGGCGCGATCGTGCTGCCCTCGATCGACGGCTGCGCGAAGCCGTCGGCATAGCCGAAGTGCTCGACCCCGTCGGGCAGCGCCGCGCCGACGTCCTCGTGGACGATCGACAGCCCACCGTTTGCCTCCAGCGCGGCGCGAACCCGCGCGTCGTGTGCGTCCATCGCCTGCTGGTGCTTGGCGCTGATCATCACCAGCGCGTGGATGTCGGGGCCGCCGAATCCGCCCTCCCACGTGGACGGGTCGCTGTCGCCGTAGTCGCCGAGCAGGTTTGCGCGGGCCGCCATCCCCTGGCGGAACTCCTCCGGGAACCCCGCCAGCGACGCGTCGGGCAGCTGGAGCGCACGCAGGCCCGAGTAGCTGAAGGCGACGTTGACGCCCGAGTCGGGCTTGTTGTCCCACGGCGCCGCGGTCAGCACCTCCGCCGTCGCCTCGGCGACCCAGGCCGCCGCGCGCGCGACGTCGTCGACGCGCAGGAACAGGTAGCGGGCGAACGGCAGCCGGTAGCCGCGCACGACGAACCCCTGGATGCGCGCCAGGTCGAGCGTGGTCATTGCCCGAAGCGCTCCCGGAAGGCGGCCTGCAGCGCGTCGGCGCCCATCCCCTGCGCCGACAGCGCGAAGTCGATCACGTCGCGGCGCACCCCCAGGCTGCGCTTGACCTGCTCCACGGTGCGGTCGCCGTAGGCGGCGAAGAACAGCGCGTTCTCGATCTGGTGGCGTCGGATGTAGGCGGCAAACGCCGCCGGGTCATCGCGGCCCGGATATCCCTCGCAGTGATCCCAGACCGCGTCGGCGGCCTCGCCGAGGCCCGTTCGCAGCGCCTCGAGGTACGGCGCGACCGGCCCGTCGAAGTTGCTGGTGAACAGCAGCCGCCCGAGGCTGAGGCGGTCGCGGCGCTGACGCGGTCCCTCGTAGACGACGTCGCCGATCACGACCCATCGGGCGAAGTGCGTCCCGGGCACGCGCGCGAGCGGACTGTCGTCGCCGCCCTGCAGCAGATCCAGGTCACGCGCGAGCTGCGTCTCGTGCCCGTCGCGGATCGGGGTGAGCACGGTGAGCCCGTAGGCCTGACCGGACGTGTTGTGTGCGTCGTTCACAGGTCTCGCTGCACGCTCGTGAGAAACGACTCGTACTCGGCCTTGAACGCCTCGGGCCCAAGCGTGGCCGCCCGCCGGCGCAGCTGCTCCAGCGCCGCCTCAACCCGTTGCGCCGACACGATCTCGGTCGTCGTCGCGCCGGGATATGCCGACCAGTAGTGGTTGGCGACGAACTCGTTGCGGCGGATGTACTGCTTGAACGGCTCCACCGGGAGCGGGCCGGGGAACCCGAACGAGGTCCCCCAGATCGCCTTCATCCGCAACGCGACAACCTCGGAGAACGCGTCGATGTACTGGTCCCAGGTCCCGTTGAAGTTGCTCTCGAACAGCAGATAGCTGTACTGCAGGCGCTCGCCCTCGCCCTCGTCGGGGAAGCGCTCGATCACCGCCCAGCGGGCGTAGTGGATGAACGAGAGCGTCTGGAGCTTCTTCAGCGTCTCGGAGATGTTGCGCCCGGCCCAGAACACCAGCCAGAGCAGCAGTGGTCCGCCGCGCCGCACTGGCGTGAGCACGGTGATCGCCGTCGCCTTCCCCTCGACGTTCGCCACCGGCCAACCCTATCCGGCCCTGCCGGGCCGGTGGGTGGATGAATCGCGGCGCCCGCTGATCAGCGGGCGCTGTGGCGCCTAAGCGGCGCCTACCGGAACGCGCGCGAGCGTCTCGCGGCCGACCCGCTGCAGGTCGCGCAGGTACGAGAGGTGCGCGGCCCACACGACGTTGTCATCGGCCTCGTCGGCCAGGCTGATCGTGTCGCAGTGAGCATCCAACAGCTCGTACACGAGATCGGTCAGCAGCTCCGTCGTCGCTGCGGTCCCGGTTGAGTTCGAGTTCAACATGCTCATACCCCCTCTTGGGACGGGGCACAGAATGAACCTCGTCCCGGACAGTTCCTTGTCGCCAGAGAATGTTCCTACACGATCAACGCACAAACCCGTCACAAATGACGCGGTCTAGTACGTTTTTTGGCCCCCGGGGCGGGGGCACTGGTCTGTCGGAGCAGGGGCTGGTCTGGGTCCGTCCGGACGCGGGTCCGCCAACGTGTAAATCGACCCACTCGATCGTGGTCCGGGGCGCTTTGGGGCAAAAGCAGCGCCCAGCGCGGCTATTGCCCCACTCGAGGATTGGCAGGGATCGAGTGGGGCGTTACCGCGCCGCCCGCCCGCGCCGGGAGCCGCCGCCCGCCCGCGCCGGCCCTACCGCCGCCGCGCCGCCGGCTCCAGGTCCGGGTTCTGCCAACCGCCGTCGGCCGGATTCAGGTTGACGCCCGGCGGGACGATCTCGTCGATCCGGTCCAGGACCTCGTCGGACAGCTCGACGTCGGCCGCGCTGAGCTGGGACTCGAGCTGCTCCATCGTCCGCGGGCCGATGATCGCGGCCGTGACCGCCGGATGGCGGATGACGAACGCGAGCGCCATCTCGATCATGCTGATCCCGGCTTCGTCGGCGAGCTTGGCCAGCGCGTCGGCCGCCTCGAGCTTGCGCTGGTTTCCGGGGATCGACATGTCGTAGCGCCCGGGGATCCGCTCGGCACGGTGCGAGGACGGCAGATCCTGGCCGAGGCGGTAGCGCCCGGTCAGCCATCCGCCGGCGAGCGGGCTCCACGGGATCACGCCCATGCGGTGGCGCCGGCACGTCGGCAGCACGTCGTTCTCGACCCCGCGCACGAGCATCGAGTACGGCGGCTGCTCGCAGACGAAGCGCTCGCGCCCACGCTCGCGCGCGACCCATTGCGCCTCCACGATCCGGCTCGGCGGGAACGTCGAGGAGCCGATGTAGCGGACCTTTCCGGCGCGCACCAGGTCGGTGAGCGCACCGAGCGTCTCGTCGATGTCGGTGTCGGACTCGGGGCGGTGGATCTGGTAGAGGTCGATCCAGTCGGTGCCCAGCCGCCGCAGGCTGTTCTCGACCTCGCGCACGATCCAGCGCCGGGAGTTGCCGAACTCGTTGGGGTCGTCGCCCATCGTGCCGTGGATCTTGGTGGCGAGGATGACGTTGTCGCGGCGGCCGCCCGCCAGCGCCTTGCCGACGATCTCCTCCGACTCCCCGCGCGAGTAGACGTCCGCCGTGTCGATGAAGTTGATCCCCGCATCCAGAGCGCGATGGATGATCGCGATGCTCTCGTCGTGGTCGGGGTTGCCCCAGGCGCCGAACATCATCGCGCCCAGGCACAGAGGACTGACTTTGACTCCGGTGCTGCCGAGCTCTCGTAGGTTCATACCCGCACCGTAGCGCGAGGACGATCCCCTCAGTGCTCGGCGGCGAGGAGCTCGTCGAGCACGCGCCCGTAGGACCCGACTGTGAGCGACAGGTGCCCTTCGTCGGGCAGCAGTTGCGCCTTGGCGCCGGCGACGTGATCGGCGAGCCAGCGGCCATGGTCGAAGGGCACCATCCGGTCCTGACCGCCCTGCCAGATCGTCACCGGCCGGTCGATCTCGTCGAGCGAGAACCCCCAGTCGTGCAGCATCGCCAGGTCGTCGTCCAACCAGCCCCAGATGCCCCTGCCGACGGCCAGCTTGACGGCGTCGGTCAGGTACTGCGCAAACTCGCCCGTCATCGACGCGACGTCGACGGGCGAGACCAGGTCCCCGAACGCCTCGTGAAGCTGCTCGGGGGTGACCCGGGCGTAACCAGCCGCCATGTGGTCGAGGAACCCGATCAGCTGCCCCGAGTCCGCGGCCGCAAACTCCTGGACGTTCTCCTCGCCCATGCCCGCGAGCCAGTCCAGGCCCTCAGCGTCGCGCGGCGCGACCGCCGCGAGCGTCGCGGCCGCGATCACCCGGTCGCTCAGCAGTGCCGCGCACGCCAGCGCGTGTGGGCCGCCGCCCGACCAGCCGACGGTGTAAAAGCGGCCGATCCCAAGCTGATCGGCGATCGCCGCGACATCGGCGGCGCAATCAGCGACGGTGCGGCCAGGCCGGCGGTCGCTGTGGGCGTACCCGGGTCGCGAGTAGGCGACATGGCGCAGCCCACGGGCGGCGCCGGCCGCGACCATCGGCTCGAACATGATCCCGGCGCTGGGCGTGCCGGTGTGAAAGAACACGACGGAATCGGCGCCGTCCGGGCCGCTCTGCTCGATCTCGATCCTGCGGCCCCCGATCTCGAGGGTCTCACGCACTAGCCGTTGGCGAAGTAGTCGGCGTTGATCTTGGTGAAGTGCTTCCACTCGTCCGGCAGCTGATCCTCGGCGAAGATCGCGTCCACCGGACAGGCCTCGACGCAGGCGTCGCAGTCGATGCACTCTTCGGGATCGATGAAGAGCTGCTTCACGTCGGCGAAGCCGGGCTCGTCTTCTGTCGGATGAATGCAGTCGACCGGGCAGACCTCCACACACGAGAGGTCCTTGAGGTCGATGCAGGGCTCAGCAATCACATAGGTCATGTAGCGCTGATCGTACCCGGTATCCAACTGGTACCGGCGAGCGGCACGCGCGCCATCGCGGCCGCCTCGATCGTGAGCGCAACAAGATCCTCGGGCTCGAGGTTGTGGACGTGGGACTTGCCGCACGCGCGGGCCAGAGTCTGCGCCTCGAGCGTCATCGTCCGCAGATAGTTGGCCAGCCGTCGGCCGCCCACCTCCGGATCCAGGCGGGTCGCCAGCTCCGGATCCTGGGTCGAGATCCCGGCGGGATCCAGGCCCGCCTGATAGTCGTCGTAGTAGCCCGCCGCCGATCCGATCGCGCGGTAGCCCTCGTCGTGCTCGGGCGCGTTGTCGCCGAGCGCGATCAGCGCGGCGACGCCGATGGACACCGCATCGGCGCCGAGCGCGAGTGCCTTCGCGACGTCGGCGCCGGTGCGGATTCCCCCGGACACAATCAATTGGACTTCGCGGTGCATCCCCAGGTCGACCAGCGACTCCACGGCCTGCGGGATCGCGGCCAGGATCGGGATCCCCACGTGCTCGATGAACACCTCCTGGGTCGCGGCTGTGCCGCCCTGCATCCCGTCGAGCACGATCGCGTCGGCGCCCGCCTTGACCGCGAGCGCGACGTCGTAGTACGTGCGAGAGGCGCCGATCTTGATGTAGATCGGGATCCGCCAGTCGGTGATCTCGCGCAGCTCCTCGATCTTGATCTCGAGGTCGTCGGGACCGGTCCAGTCGGGGTGACGGCAGGCGCTGCGCTGGTCGATGCCCTGGGGCAGGTCGCGCATCTCGGCGACGCGGTCGGAGATCTTGTGCCCGAGCAGCATCCCGCCGCCGCCGGGCTTGGCGCCCTGACCGATCACGACCTCGATCGCGTCGGCGCGCCGCAGATCGTCCGGGTTCATCCCGTAGCGCGACGGGAGCAGCTGGTAGACGAGCACGTTTGAGTGCTCGCGCTCCTCGGGGGTCATGCCGCCGTCGCCGGTCGTCGTGCTCGTGCCGACCTCGGTCGCTCCCCGCCCGAGCGCCTCCTTGGCCTGCGCCGACAGCGCGCCGAAGCTCATGCCGGCGATCGTGATCGGGATGTCGAGGTGGATCGGCTCGCGCGCGAACCTGGTGCCGATCGTCACGTCGGTGTCGCAACGCTCCCGGTAGCCCTCCAGCGGATAGCGCGACACGCTCGCTCCCAGGAACAGCAGATCGTCGAAGTGGGGCACGGCCCGCTTGGCGCCGAATCCCTTGATCGAGTAGAGACCCTCGCGCGCCGCCCGCTGGATCTCGGCGATCGCGTTGCGGTCAAACGTGGCCGACTCGCGCAGCCCCGGATGCCAGCCGTTATCGGGCAGAAGCGGACATCAGTACGCGCCCACGTTCTCGATCTTGAAGTTGTAGAGCCTCCGTGCCGAGCCGTAGCGCCGGAACTCGGCGGCCGCGACGTCGTCGATCCCCGCGCGCTCGAGCAGGTCGTGCACCTGCCCGAGGTGCTCGTCGCGCATCTCCTTCTCGATGCAGTCGGCGCCCAGGCCGGCGACCGAGCCGCGCACGTACAGCCGCGCCTCGTACAGCGAATCGCCGAGCGCGTCGCCCGCGTCGCCACAGACCAGCAGCGCCCCGCGCTGCGCCATGAACGCCGCCATGTGGCCGACCGATCCGCGCACGACGATGTCGGCGCCCTTGAGCGAGATCCCACACCGAGCCGAGGCGTCGCCGCGGATCACGAGCAATCCTCCACGCGCAGTGGCACCCGCAGACTGGGAGGCGCTGCCGTCGACGATCACCGCGCCCGACATCATGTTCTCGGCCACGCCGACGCCGCAGTTGCCATGCACGCGGATCGTCGCGTGCTTGTTCATGCCGGCGCAGTAGTAGCCGACGTGACCCTCGATCTCGACTTCGTAGGGCGCGTCGAGGCCGACCGCGATCGCGTGGCGGCCGCCGGGGTTGCGCACGACCACGCGGCCGCCGGGGCGGTCGGGGTCGACCTGGTGCAGGCGCTGGTTGAGGTCGCGGACGGAATCGGTCGCAAGGTCGAACGACAGGACCGCGTCCTGGGTGACGTCGGCTGTGGCCATTACGCGACCGAGGCCAGACCCCAGCTGTAGACGTGCCCCGGCGCCGGCTCCCACATGACTGCGTCCTCCGCGCCCGGTAGGACTGCGATTGCCCGATATTCCGAGGCCATCGCGACCCACTCGTCGGTCTCGGCCATCACGGCGGGCTTGCATGCGATCGGATCGCGCAGGACCGCGAACCCGTCCGCGGTCCCGACCGCAAACGTGTAAAAGCCATCGAGGTCGTCGAGGCAGCCTTCGAGCGCCTGCTCGAGCGACGCACCCTCGCGCAGCCGCCAGGTCAGATAGCCCGCGGCGACCTCGGAGTCGTTGTCGGTCTGAAACCGGATCCCCTCGCGCTGCAGCGTGCGCCGCAGGCGGTTGTGGTTGGACAGCGACCCGTTGTGCACCAGGCACAGGTCCAGTCCGGTCGAGAACGGATGCGAGTGCTCGGTGGTGACGCGGCTCTCGGTGGCCATCCGCGTGTGGCCGAGCGCGTGGCTTCCATCGATCTCGCTCAGCTTGAAGTTGTTCACGAACTCCCGCGGCGGGCCGGCCTCCTTGAAGATCTCGATCGTCTGCCCGGCGCTCATCAGCGTCAGCTCCGGATGGTGCTCGGCGAGCCACGCCTGGGCATCGGGGGCCTCAGCCTCGATGATGAACGTGCAGTGGCTGGCGCGGACGCTGGGCAGCGAGGCGCCCCCGAATTGCCGCTCGAGCTCGGCACCGAGCATCTCCCAGTTGGGGTCGGGCGCGGCCGAATGCAGCGACACCTTGCAGCAGTGCAGCGGAGCCGGATCGCGGTAGAACGCCACCCCGGCGCTGTCGGGCCCCCGGTCAGACAGCTGCAGCAGCATCGCCGACAGATGACCGCCGAGCTGCGCCCGCAGCGCCGGCGATTTTGTGAAAAGCCCAGCAATGCCACACATGCGAGCCACATTAGACATTTGGATAAATGGCTCCAATGGCGTACACGGGCACACTTTGGAGCCCGAATGTGGTCGGTGGTACTACAGCCGAGAATCGGCTCGGAGCCCGGCGAGGCGCTTAATCCGCCGGCGGCGACCACGCGCCGAGCCGCTTCTGAGCCCGGCGCACCACGTGCAGAGCCTCCTTCAGGTCCGCGCGGGCGATCGGCGGCATCGCGCCGGGATCGACCAGATTGTCGGGGGCGCTGCCCGCGGCGATCTGTGTCGCGTGGTGCTCGAAACGCAGGCGCGTGATCACCGACCACGCCTCGCTGAGCCCGTCGGCGACGTCGTGCTCCAGCCCCCCGACGTTGGCCACGGCCTCGATCCGATCAAGCGTCGGCGAGATCGTGATCCCGTGCGCCAGCGCGTGGAAGCGCACGAGGTTGACGAGCGGGATGATCCCTCCGCGCTTGAGGTCCAGCCGGTCGGGCGGGTCTCCCTCGCGGCCGGTCGCGAGCTGGCCGCGGAAGCCCAGCGCCACCGGGTAGCCGTTGGCGGTCCTGGCCATCAGGCGCATGAACTGCGGGTGGCGCCGCGCGTCGCGGATGTAGTCGGTGAGCTCGGAGACCAGCAGCAGACCGCCCGCCGCCGGGCGGAAGTCGAACGCCACCGACGCGCGGATCAGGTGCGACTCGTCGGGCTCGGTCAGGCACTCTCCGAACGTCCGCAACCAGGCGCCCTTGGACATCCGCCAAAGCCGCTTGCCGGCGAGCACGCCGTTGTTGTCGACGCCGATCCCGCACCTGGCCAGGCCGTCGTTGACGTCTGATCCGAGCCGCTCGAAGTAGGCGTCGGCGGCCTCCTCCTCGCCCGGCTCGGGATCGGCGTAGGCGAGCGCGTTGTCCTGATCCGATGCCAGCGTGAACTCGCGCCGGGCGGCGCTGCCGAGGTCCAGCCAGGCCCAGGCGAGCGGCGCCGGTCCCGCCCGCCAGATCGAGAAGTCGACCAGCCGGGCGACGATCGTGTCGTGTTGAAGGCTCAGCACCCGGCCGAGCTCGCGCGCGGGCACACCCGCCCGCACCAGCAGCAGGAACAGCCTCGGCAGCTCCTGCGTGGCGCGCACGAGCGCGTCCTCGTCGGGCGCCCCCAGGATCATGTGCCGCAGCGCGATCGGGCTGCGCGCATCCAACCCCAGCAGGTCGGTCGCCGACACGATCCCGCACACCCCGCCGGCGTCGGTCACGGCGAGGTGCTCGGCCCCGGCCGCGACCATGTCGACGGCCGCCTCGACGGCGAGCTGTGCGACCGGAACGGTCGGAACCGGGGTGCGCGCGATCTCCCTGACAGGAGCGTCCAGGGCGACGTCGCCGCCCGTCACCGAAGCGCGCACGTCGGCGTCGGTGAGGATGCCGAGCCGATCGTCGCCGAGCCGGACGAGCAGCGCCGAGGTGGCGTTCTGCCCCAGGCGTCCGGCGGCCTGGCGCAGCGGCTCGTCGGGGTCGCAGAACGTCGCCGCCCGCATGATCGCCGAGACGGGCGTGGTACCGACGTCGCGCAGCGCGTGGACCGTGTGGCCGGCACCGGTCAGCCGCTTGCGCATCGACGCCGCCACGTAGGTGGCGCCGGCGACCGTCCCGAGCAGCCGCCGCGACGCGTCAGCGGAGAACAGCAGGCAGCGCGAGGGCTCGCGCGCGCGCACGGTGAACGCGGGCGCCATCCCGGTCAGCAGCGACGGATGGCCGAAGCACTCGCCCGGTTCGAGCACCTGGATGACCTCGCCCTCGTGGACGATGTCCATCGAGCCGCCGAGGATCACCCACAGGCCCAGTGCCGGGGATCCGTCCTCGACGAGGGCCGTCTCACCGGTGTCGAAAGCGTGCTCCGACGCCCCCTCGAGCGCCGCTCGGACCTCCTCCGGACGGATCCCGTCGAACGGCGGGTGGCGCGCCAGGAGTGTGTAAAAGTTCTCCATGTCGGAGGCCGCAATTGTGTTCGCATCGCGTCTGTGACGGGCTACGGCGACATGCGAGCCTAGTGCTCCTCAGCACAACGTACCTGGAGGGAGCATGGCCGACGTTCCTGGACCGCAGCACGACGAGCTCGTCTACGAGTCCGCTGGGCTACCGAAGACCACCAACTGGTGGGGCGCATTCGTAATCGGCCTCGCGGGGACGATCCTGGTCACCGGAATCGCGCCGGTGATGGTCACCGAGCTGGGGGCCGCGTCCGTGCCCGTGATTGTCGTCATCACGATCAGCGGCTACATCGTGTGCCTGCTGCTGGCCGAGCTGTCGGCGATGATGCCCGACCGCTCCGGCGGGCTGCCCGCCTATGCGTATCCGGCCTACAAGGAAAAGTGGCCGCGGTTTGCGGAGCATGTCAATGGCTTCTCGGCGTGGGCCTACTGGCTGGGATGGTTCCCGGTCGCCCCGCTGAACATGATCCTGGCGTCGTTCTACATCGTCGACCGCTTCAAGCTCAACGCCACCGCCGGGATCACGCCGATCCACACGTTCATCGCCTGGTGGACGCTGGGCATCGCGATCGTCGGCATCCTGCTCCTCGCGATTCCCGCGGTGAGGGGACTGCGGTTCGGGACGGCCTTCGCCACTACGCTGGCGCTGCTGTCGATGATCCCGCTGACGTTCCTGGCGATCGCCTGGATCTTCCACCCGTCAGTCGTCGACTTCGGCCAGCTGTGGCATTTCCGCCACACCGACGGCAGCGGCTTCTTCACCCGCTGTTCGGCCACAGCTGGCTGACGCTTGTACATCGCGTTCTCGTTCCTGCTGACGTGGAACGTGATCGCGATGGAGGCCGCCGCCTGCTACATCGGCGAGACCAAGAACCCCGACCGCGACGCGAAGATCGCGATGAACCTCGAAGGCCTCTACGGCCTGTTCATCTACACGATGATCCCCGTCGCGTTCATCATCGTGCTCGGCCTCTCCGCGCTGGGCAACCCCGCGCTCGTCGATCCCCAGACGATCTTCGTCCACTACGCCGCGGACGTGTTCGGGGCCGGGACCGGAAGCAACATCCTCGAGTGGCTGATCGCGAGCATGCTGATCCTGGCCTTGATCCTGTCGGCGCTGAACGCGATCACCGGGACGGCTCGCTCGCTCCACCAGATGTCGACCGACGGGCAGTTCCCGCGCTTCTTCCAGCGCGTCAACAAGCACGGCGTGCCGAACCGGGCGATGTGGTTCAACGTGGCCTGCTCGATCGTCGTGGTGTTCATGGGCGGCGCCGTCGAGATCTACACGTTCTCGAACGTCGGCTACCTGGCTGCGTTCATCCCGGTGCTGGTCGGCTACTACCTGCTGCGAAAGCACCGTCCGAATGTCCGGCGGCCGTTCAGGCTGCCCGAGTGGATGAAGTACGTGGCGCTGTTCATCGCCGCCGTCTACGCGGTCATCTACTTCTACGGCGGGCCAACGTACGCCTCGTGCTCGTGTAACGCCGCCGGACGCACGACCTTGCCCTACTACTTCATCGGCTGGGTGGTGCTCCTGTCCTACCTGGGCTTCTACTGGTATCGCAAGCGCGTGGAGGACAAGCGCGCCGCTCCAGTTGAATCTGCGGCCACGGCCGGCGCGCCCGGGCGCGGGAACGATCACCGCGAGCACCGCCGAGGGCGCCAGTCCGTGACGGCGGCGACCGCGGCAGTGCGCGATCCGCAGCCGGAGGCAACCCCGCGGTTCAAGCGGATCCTGCTTGCGTCGGAGGGACGCCAGATCTCGGGCGCGGCGGTTTCGCGGGCGATTGAGCTCGCCGCGCCGGGGGCGTCCGTACATGTGTTCACGGTTGCGCGCGTGCACGGCGTGGCGTTCGGACTCCCCAGCCCCGGCCTGCTACCGACGAAGGCCGAGTGGGCCGAGCAGCGGAACATCGTCGACAAGACGATCGGGCGGCTCGAACGCAAGGGCATCAAGGCCGACGGCCACGTGCTCGGCACTCGCAACGCTGCGAAGAAGATCGTTCAGGAGGCGACCGAGCACGACTGCGAGGCCATCGTGATGGCTGCCGACCCCGACCGCAACCGCGTGGTCGGCAACGTGCTCTGGACCCAGGAGCCACAGCGGGTTCGCCGGCGAGCGAAGATCCCGGTGTTCCTGGTCTTCGAGGACGAGTAGTCAGGCGCCCGGGCGCCCGTGGAGGCGCGCGAGCTTGATCGCCAGCTCGAGCGACAACAGGTCATCCTCGTCCAGCGCCAGCCCCGTCAGCTCCTCGATCCTGCCCAGCCGCTGGCGCAGGGTGTTCGGGTGGATGAACAGGGCGCGCGCACTCTCGATCACGCTGCGGCGCTCGGCCAGGTAGCGCTCGAGCGTGTCCAGCAGCGCGGTGCGCCGCTTGCGGTCGTACTCGATCAGCCTGTCGACCGCGGCACGCATCCGGTCATGCGGCGCGTCCTCGGCGGCGATGTGGACGAGGTAGCGGTAGGCGCCGACCTGTGAGTAGGCGATCGCGCCTCCCTCCCCCAGCAGCGCCCGCCCGATCGTCGCCGCGTCGACCGCCTCGCGGTAGGCGCGCGAGGCGTTGGCCGGGCCTTCGTGAAGCTCGCTGATGCCGATCGCGGCGTTGCCACGCTCGCCGAGCTCGCGGCACTCGCGCATCAGTTGCTCGATCCGCTGCGCTTGGCGTGAGCGCAGCGCGAGCACAGCTCGGACCGGGCCGGGACCGGCATCGACGGCGTTGTCGGAGCTGAGGCCCGACAGCTCGCGACCCAGCACCTCGGCCGCCGCGCGCCACTCGCCCGAGCCCTGCTCCTGTGCCGCCGCGGGCTCCGCGTACACCATCAGATAGGGCCCGCCGAGATCGCAGCGCACCTCGGCGGCTTTGGCCGCCGCGAACGTGGTCGCGCCGGCCGCGAGCGCCTCGAACAGATCCTTGACGATGTTCGCGTTGGTGAGGCCCTCGATCAGCTCCGCGCGCTTGAACGCGATCGCGGTCAGGTGGGCGATCGCGCGCGCCAACTCCGTGTCCTCGTCGGTGAACGGGCGCGCGGCCGGGGCTCCCGCGCACAGCAGGCCGACGCGCTCACCGCCCGCGGTCAGCGGAGCGACCAACAGGTCGGCCACATCGAGCTCCGGCCACAGCGTGCGCGCCGGAGGACGCTCGCCGCCACCGTCGATCGCCGCGAGCAGCAGGCCGGTCGCCGACATCGCCGGCCCGGGCAACTCCGTCTCCGGGTCGCGAGCGACCGCCGCGAGCGCCGCGGTCGCCGAGTCCACTCGGTACAGCTGGCACACGGCGGCTCCCAGCAGCAGGCGAGTTCCGGCGACGACGACCTGCCCCAAGTCGGTTGCGTTCGTCGCCGCCGACACCTCCCGCGCGAGCCCCGACAGCCGCGTGAGGCTGTCGACGCGGCGGCGCTGCTGGTCATACAGCTGTGCGTTCTCGATCGCGCCGCTGACCAGCGACGCGATGTGCACCAGCAGCTTCAGCGTGTCCTCGGTGAACTCATGCGGCGCCTTGGTGTGGAGCACGATCACCCCGATCGTGTCGCCCGCGCGCGCGAGGATCGGGACCGCCACCATCGACTGGAAGCGCTCCTCCTCGAGCTCGGGGATGTACTTCATGCGCGGGTCGGCCATCGCCTTGTCCCGGATGAACTCGGGGGTCCCGTGGCGCGCGACCCATCCGGTGAGCCCTTCGTCGAGCCCCATCTGCACTGTGCCGACGGCGTCGGCGAACACCGGCGAGGCGGCCCGGATCGTCAGGCGGTCGCCCTCGAGCAGATAGATGAAGCAGGCGTGGCAGCCGGTCGCCTCGGTGGCCAGGTCGACCACGCCCTGGAGCATCGGCAGCATCTCGAGCGACGACGAGACCAGCTTGATCACGCCGTAGAGCGTTTGATTTTCCTCCCGCAGCCCTCGCAGCTCTGAGCTGCGAGGCACCGCCGGTCCAGCGCTCACTGACACGCGGCACCTCCTATGTGCGCAACGCACATGCTAATGGCCTTCAAGGGGTGGCGACGGCCATTGTCCAGGCACCGTGCGGACCTATATACATGGCGCTATGGCAACCACAGAGCAGGCGCAATCCACCACGCCCGAGAGTGCCGCCGACGAGGTTCGCCGCGTCGTCAGCGAGCAGGGCATCCAGTTCCTCTTCGCACAGTTCGTCGACATGCACGGCAAGCCGAGCGCCAAGCTCGTGCCGGCCCACCACATCGACGACCTGCTGACCGACGGCGCCGGGTTTGCCGGCTTCGCGGCAGGCGACATCGGCCAGGGGCCGCACGACCCCGACATGATCGCGATCCCCGACCCCAGCAGCCTGACGATCCTGCCGTGGAAACCGAACGTCGCCCGGTTCGCGTGCGACGTCACCGTCGAGGGTGAGGCGTGGCCGTTCTGCCCGCGCACGATCCTGCGCAACGCGCTCGCCCGCGCCAAGGAGCTCGGTTTCGAGCCGCGGATCGGCGCCGAGCTCGAGTACTTCCTGCTGCGCCGCACGGAGGACGGCGGGATCGCGCCCGCCGACCCGCTCGACACGCTCGACCTCCCCTGCTACGACATGCGCGCGCTCACGCGCAACCTCGACTTCGTGTCGCTGGTGTCGCAGTCGGTCACATCGCTGGGGTGGGACAACTACGCGACCGACCACGAGGACGCGAACGGGCAGTTCGAGCAGAACTTCCAGTTCGCCGATGCGCTGACGACGTGCGACCGGGCGATCTTCTTCCGCTACATGGTCGAGTCGCTCGCGCAGGAGCGCGGCCTGCTCGCGACGTTCATGCCAAAGCCGTTTGCGAACCTCACCGGCAACGGTTGCCACTTCCACTTCAGCCTGTGGCGCGACGGCGTGAACCTGTTCGAGTGCGATCCCGCTGACGACCCGCGCGGGCTGGGGTTGTCGCCGCTGGCGTACAACTTCATCGGCGGCCTCAAGGCCCACGCAAAGGCATACATCGCGCTGACGGCACCGACGGTCAACTCCTACAAGCGCCTCGTGGTGGGCGCGCCGAACAGTGGAGCCACGTGGGCGCCGGCGTACATCAGCTACGGCTACAACAACCGCACCCAGATGCTCCGGATCCCGGACGCCGGGCGGATCGAGGACCGCACGGTCGACGGCTCGTGCAACCCGTACCTGGGAGCGACGGCGATGCTCGCGGCGGGACTCGACGGAATCGAGCGTGAGCTCGACGCCGGCAAGCCCAACTCCGCCAACCTCTACGAGCTGTCAGCCGAGGAGCGCGCCGCCGAGGGCATCGACCTGCTGCCGGGCAATCTGCTCGACGCGACCCGCGAGCTCGAGAAGGATGACGTGCTGCGAAAGGCGCTGGGCAAGACCCGCGACGGCGATTACGTCGACTACTTCATCAAGGTCAAGCGCGGCGAATGGCAGGCTGCGCACGAGCAGATCACGCAGTGGGAGCTCGACCGCTACCTGTCGCTGTTCTAATTGGAGTGTCGCGAGTCACGTGACTCGCGACTAAGCGACTAAGCCACTCCGAACCGGCGGGCGCTCGCAAGCCAGCTGTCGGCGTGCAGTAGCGAGCCGACTGACTGCGGCTGCTTGGCGTCGAGGCGGCTGGCCAGCGCGATGAACGCCTGCGCGGTGCAGAGTGCGTCGGCGAGCGCGTGGTGCGGCGCCTCGCCCGACTGGCCGAGCAGTTTCAGCAGCGTCGCGAGCGACAGACGGGGCGGCGCAGTCCCATCGCGCTGCTGCAGGAACAGGCGGCCGAGAATCTCGGTGTCGACCGCTGCCGGCAGGCGCACGCGCAGCTGCGCGAACAGCGGTGCCAGGAACGTCCGCTCGACGGCCGCCGTGTGAAACACCGGGATGCGCCCGCTCAGCAGCTCGAGCAACAGCTCGACGGCCTGTTCGAGCGGCGGCGCGTCGGCGAGGTCGACGACTCTCAGCTTGTGCATCAGCACGGCGTTGTGCTCGGATCGCCGTGCCGTTCGCACCAGCGTGTAGCGGCTCTCGCCGAGGATCAGGCGCCCCTGCTCGATCGGCATCGCGCCGATCGCGATGATCTCGTCGTTGTCCGGGTCAAGGCCGGTCAGCTCGAGGTCGATCGCACACCACCTCGCCTCTCGCCACGGCGTCTTGGAGTCCGGCCGGCCGGCCGCCGCGAACGCCGCGGCGGCGTCGGAGCGGGGCGTGCGCAGCCTCACCCGCTCAGCCTCCGCTGCACGGCCGTCACGGCGCGGAACACGTCGCGCAGGTAGTCGCGGGTCAGCGGGCTGATTGCGGCGGTCTGGATGCGGTCGTCGGGCGCCGCGCCCCGCGCGAGCTGGCGCATGTGGTTGTCGATCCGGAGCTCCAGCGCGAGCTCGAACGCGTCCACGAGCGTCTGCGCGTCGCCGTCGTCGAGTACCCCCGCGGCGCCCGCGCCCCGCAGGCGGTCCGGTGTCGATCCCTCGATCACCCCTGCCGCCGCGCCTGCCCAGCGCGCCAGCTCGACGATCGGGATCACGGCGGCACGGCGGATGTCGAGGACGTCGCTGCGCGTGCCGTCGAGCTCGAGCACGCGATCGGCGTCAAACCCCGTCGGGGGGCTGTAGTCGAGCGCGCGGCGCAGCAGTGCTCCCACCACGCGATCGTGCTCCTCGCCCTCGGCGAGCGGCAAGGGATCCCGAGGCGTGCCCCACAGGACCCGGCGCTCGATCAGCACCGTGAGCGACAGCTCATCGGCGCCGTCGGCTTGGAGCCACTGCGGTCCGCTGCGCGCAGTGACAGCGCCCGTCAGGCCACAGCTCGCCAGCGCGGCGGACACCGCCTCGAGCCAGCCGTCGGGCGGGGGCTCACTGCACACGACCGCGCCCTGCGCCCGAGATGCCGGCGTGAACTCCCGCCGGGCCTGGCTGCCGACCGCGACCCATACCAGTCCGTCCTCGGGAAGCTGGAAGGACGCCCCGGCCAGCTCGATCGCGCGAACGGTCAGCGCGTCGACGAGCGCCGACAGCACACGCGCGACCTCCAGCGCGCGCAGATTCGCGGCGTGCAGGTCGGACACGATCTCCGGCAGCCGTCCGGCCACCGTCGCCAGCGACTCGACGCTCTGCGCGCGCGCGATCGCTCGCCGCGCGCCGAACCAGGAGCGCGGCTGGACCGCGAACAGGTCGAGATCCTCGATTACCCCGACGAGCTGCCCGCGCTCGTTGACGACCGGGGCGTGACGGATCCCGCGTTCGAGCAGCTCGAACAGAACCTCGCCGCCGAGCCTCCCCGGCAACACCGAGAAAGCGGGGTTCGTCATCACCCCGGCCACGGGGGCGCTGAGCGGAACCCCGGCGGCGACAATCCGCGTGCGGATGTCGCGGTCGGTGACGATCCCGAAGCCGCCGCCGCGCAGATCCACGATCGCCGCGTTTGCCCCCGCCGCGGTCATCTGGCGGGCGACCTCGCGGATGCTCGTCATCGGCTCGCACCTGATCGTCGGTGCGCGCAACAGGGTCGCGACGGGCTGGTGCGCGGGCTCGTGAACGCCGACGCGCAGCTCCCGGCTGCGTGCGCGCTCCAGCAGCGGACGCGCGACCGCCGCCGCGATCCGATAGCAGAGGGTGTCCTCGGCGGCGCGCGCTTCGAATCCGGGCGGCAGTCCCGACAGCATCGCGGCGTGGCCGAACGTGTCCCCAGGCCCGAGGATGTCCAGGAGGCGGCCGTCGTGGACGATGTCGACGGCCCCGGAGTGGATCACGCGCAGGAACGTGACCGGCCCACCGTCCTCGGACAGGATCACCTCGCCGCCCGCGTAGAACTCGAGCTGGGTGTCGACCACGAGCTCACCGAGCTCCTCCGGCGCGAGCGCGTCAAACGGCGGCCGCAGCGCCAGGAACCGCGCAATCTCGCTGAGGCCGGCTTCCATTCTTGAAAGCTACAACCCCGCGTCGCGGCCTGTACGAATTCGTCCCCTAAGCCAGGAGACCGAGCCGCTGCCCGCGCTGCACGGCCTCGGTGCGGTTGCGCACGCCGAGCTTTCTGTAGACGGAGCTCGTGTGCTCCTTGATGGTGTGCTTGGAGAGGTGAAGCTGCTCGGCGATCTCCGGGTTGGTCGCGCCCGAGGCCATCAGCTCGAGGACCGCGCGCTCGCGGTCGGTGAGGCCCAGGGCGCCCTGGCGGTCCTGTCGCCCGAACACCATCTTGCCCATGCCCACCGCACGCACCGCCGCCGAGATCCGCGCCGCCGGCCAGTCCTTGTACGCGAACCCGGACGCGCCCGCGGCGCGTGCGGCGTGCGGCGAGATCTCCCCCGCGCCCGAGAACAGCAGCACCCGCGTGCTCGGCTCGGCCGCGCGGATCTGCTCGCAGATCTCAGCGCCGGACTCCTCGCCGATGAACAGGTCGACGAGCGCCACGTGCGGCCGATACCGCTCCGCCATGGCCATTGCCTCCTCGCCCGAGTGGGCGCTGACACAGCGCTCGACCCACGGCTGCTGGGTGAGCATCAGCCGAAAGCCCCAGTGCACGACATCGTGATCGTCGACGACGAGCACGCGCAGACGCTCGGGGCTGCGAGTCTCGTCAACCATCGTGCGGGACGACGAGGCGAACCTTCCACGTGCCAGGCTCCCGCTCGCCGAACTCGATCACGCCCCCGCTGCTCAATGCCTCGAGCGCGGCCAGCCGCAAGCCCATCCCAGGCCGCCGCTGGCGCCCGTTGACGCCGTCGTTGGAGACTTCAAGGACGAACGCGCCGTCGTGCCGGCCGACCCGGACCTCGACCTTGGTTGGGTTGGCGTGCTTGTGCGCGTTGCGCACGGCCTCGGCCAGCACCGACTGGGCAAGCGGCTCCAGCGCCGCGGGGACCTCGTCATCGGCACCCCGCCGCAGCGTCAGTCCCAGCTCCGGATACATCCGCGCAAGCCGCTTGACCTCCTCGCGCAACGTCGTCTGGGTCGCGCGCGGCGCGCGGCCCAGCGGCCGCTGCAGCGCCGCGCGCAGGTCCACGAGCGCGGCCTGGGTCTCGGAGGCGCAGCGCTTGCGCGCGTCTCCGGGAAGGTCGCCCTCGCCGTCGAGCGCCATCGACACGCCGAACAGGCGCTGGATCACGCCCTCGTGGATCTCACGCGCCAAGTCGATCCGCTGCTCGAGCTGGCGCGCGGTCTCCGCCTGGGTCGCGACGATCCGCGCGACCGACGCCAGCGCCGCCGTCTTTCCGAGCGTCCACAGCAGGTAGCGGTCGGCGTCTGAGAGCTCGGCCGCGGGCAGCAGGCGATCGGCGAGCATCACGCCCACCGCCCATCCGGCGGCGGACATGGGCGCGCACACGAGGCGCACCGGCTCGGGGAACAGGCCCGCGTACTCGGACGGGAACTGGTCGCTGACGTCGCCGGCGATCTCGACCACGCGGTCCTCGCGCAGCGCGCGCGCCGCGATCGGCGCCGACTCGACGGTCACGTAGGCCTCGGCGAACTGCTCGAGATCCAGCCCGTAGGCGCCCGCCGCGCGGACGCGGCGCCGGGCCGGGTCATAGCGGAAGATGATCGCCCGGCGCATCCTCGCCAGACGGCAGACCGCCTCGCACAGGCGGTCGTAGACGGCGTCGCCGCTGGGGGCCGGCGCCTCCGACTGCGACAGCACGCTCACGAACAGCTCGAGCGCCTCGATCCCAACGGAGCTGCGACCCGGATCGGTGGACGCCTCCATCGGGACTACTCGGGGCTATGGCGAGCTTGAGCCGTCAGTCGACACGCGCGAACATCAGACCCAGTCTCAGGGCCTGGAATGGCGCGAGGTATACGCGCCAGCTGTTCTCGCAGCTCTGGCAACGGCATTCGACAGACGGATCGTACCCGTCGAGTGCCGCTTCCCACTCGACGTCGTCGCCGCGTAGGCAGAACGGGCAGGCCAGCGACGCGCTGACGAGCACGTCGGGGTCGTCCGGACGAAATCGGGCTGTATCGGCAAGCATCAAAGCTCAGCATGCCCCGAGCCCGAGGCCCTCACAAGCGGGCCGTCGGGACAACCCCCCGGGTGGGGGGCCGGGCGATGGCAGCCGTTGCGGTTCGGGGCCTCCACGCCGTCGCCGCAGCGTTTCATGTGGGAGCCTTGGGGGTGTGAACATCCTGATCTATGGCGACACCCTGACCTCGCCGGCGCTGCGCCACGAGGTGCCGATCTCGATCGGCGATCCCTTCCTGTACCTGGAGTCCGACGGGCGCCGGGCGGTGCTCACCAACGCGCTCGAGGACGAGCGGATCGCCCGCGACGCTCCCGAGATCGAGCGCCTGCTCGAGGACCACCTAGGGCGCGACGAACTGATCGGATCCGGCCTGTCGCGCGGCGAGATCGAACGCGAGGTGTGCGTCCGCGCCGTCGATCTGCTCGGGATCACGCAGGCCGTGGTTCCTCCCGATTTCCCGATCGCGCTCGCGGACCGCTTGCGCGACGGCGGCGTGTCGCTGGCTGCCGAGGAGGACGTGTTCATCGACCGCCGGCGGCAGAAGTCGGAGGCGGAGATGAAGGGCATCCGCCGTGCCGCCGAGGCCGCGCTGGCGGCGATGGGCGCCGCGGCGGCGATGCTTCGCGAGGCCGAGATCGACGGCGATCGACTGATCTGGTCGGGGGAGGTGCTGACCTCCGAGGCTTTGCGCGAGCGCATGCGAGAGGTCTGCGCCCGGGCGGGAGCTCCGGCACCGCCCGACATCATGGTCAAGCCGATGGGCCCAAACCCAGCCGGCGGCCACGATCCGGGCGCCGGCCCGCTGCCCCCGCACACGCCGATCGAGCTCGACCTGTGGCCGCGCGACGAGCGCACCGACTGCTGGGCGGATATGACCAGGACGTTCGTGCGCGGCGACATCAGCGACCCGATCGCCGAGATCCACGCCCTGGTGCTCGACGCCCACGAGCGCGTCTGCGCCGCCGCCAGGCCCGGCGCGCGATGCGCGGAGCTGTATGGGATCGCGTGCGACGTGTTCGAGGCGGCCGGGCATCCGACGGGGCGCACCAAGGCGCCCGGCGAGATCCTGCGCGAGGGCTTCTTCTTCGGCCTGGGCCACGGCGTCGGGCTCGAGGTTCACGAGGATCCGGCGCTCGGCCGCAGCGGGCGGTCGTCGCTGATCGCAGGCGACGTGATCGCCGTCGAGCCCGGGACGAGCGTCAGGGAGCTCGGCGGCACCCGCGTCGAGGATCTGCTGCTGGTGACCGACGACGGCAACGAGCGCCTGACGGGCTCGTTCCCCTACGGCCTGGTTCCCTAGGGCGCGTGAACTAAATCAGGAGGCGAGCGCTTCGCCGCGGGCGATCGGACGCTTGCCCCAGCGGGTCCGCGTGGCGAAGTCCAGCAGCCGATCGAGGTACTCGCGCAGCGGCGCGGCAACGATGCCGACGGGGTCCAGCCGCGACCGCGTGGCGGCGTTGTCGAACACCGCCTTGATCGAGAAGTACGGGAAGAACACGCGGCTGCCCTCCAGCGCCTGGCCCTCGCGAGAGTCCGGATCGATCTCGAACTCGTCCGGCGGCAGCACCTTCGGTACGGGTCGGCGGAAGTAGCCGCTCGCCATCTGGGCGATCTCGCCGATCGTGCTCGCGCTCGCGCCGGCGGTCAGGTGGTAGGTCTCGCCGATGCCGCCGGGACCCTCGCACAGCTCGTAGATCCCGTCGGCCACGTAGTCGACCGACACGACGTCGACCGGCGCCGACGCCACGGCCGGGACCGACTCGAACAGGCCTCGCGCGAACGCGCGCAGCGGCCAGTAGAGGACGTTGAAGGCCGACGTCCAGCCGCTGCGCTGGTCACCGACGACGATGCTGGGGCGCATGATCGTGAAGGGCAGGTCCGGGCGCTCGCGGACCAGCTTCTCGGCCTCGAACTTCGATTGCTCATAGGAGTTGTTGAAGTCCTGGCCGACGTCCAGATCCGATTCGCAGAAGTGTCCGTCGTGAGTGCCCGCGACGTATGCGGTGGAGACGTGGCCGTAGCGCTCCAACCCGCCCCGCTCCATCGCCAGCTCCGCGAACTCCAGCATTCGCCGGGTGCCCTCGAGATTGATCTCGCGGGCCTCCTCGAGCGGCAGCGCAAACGACACCGACGCGGCGCTGTGGACGATCGTCGTGATCTCGCCGGCCAGCGCGCGGCTGCGCTCGTCTCCGAGGCCCAGCCCGGGTGCGGTGAGCTCGCCCGCCACGGCCGTCACGCGACCGGCGTAGCGCCTGGCGCGCAAGCCGAACAGGTTCGTGAGCACACCGTCGATGCGCTCGCGAGCCGCGTCGTCGTCGGATGCTCGCACGAGCGCGTACAGGTGCCGGTCACTGCGTTCCAGGTAGCGCGCCAGCACCTCCATGCCGACGAAGCCGGTCGCGCCTGTGATCAAAACCGAGCCCTTCACGGAGAACCCCATTGCACCACGGTAGCGCCCCAGGTAAAGCCGGCGCCAAATGCGCCGAGCAGCACACGTTGCCCGGGGGCGAGACGGCCCTCTGCTTCGCTGTAGGCGAGCGCGAGCGGAATCGTCGCGGCCGATGTGTTGCCGTATTGCCCGATGCAGTCAACTACCCGTTCTGGGGGGATGTTTAGCTTCTCGCCGACCGCGCTGAGGATCCGGCCGTTGGCCTGGTGGTAGACGAACAGGTCGATGTCGGCGAGATCGAGCCGGGCGGCGCGCGTCGCCTGCAGCGTCGAGAGCGTCAGCCTGGCGACTGCCTCTCGGAAGGTCTCGTGGCCCTGCATGCGGATCTTCCCATCGAGACGCGGGACGAAGATGTGGTCGGCGCCGGCTCCGTCGGAGCCCAGCACGATCGGGCCGATGCGACCGGGATAACCCATCGCGCGAAGCACCACCGCGCCGGCGCCGTCGGCGAACACCGCGGCCGTGGAGCGGTCCTCGGGATCGGTGATCCGCGACATGAAGTCCGCGCCGATCACGAGCGCGCAATCGCAGCGCCCGGACTCGATCTGCGCCACGCCGACCGCCAGCGCCGACAGAAAGCCGCTGCAGGCCGCGCCGATGTCGAACGCCCCCGCGCGCCGCGCGCCCAGGCCGTGGGCAACGAGCGGGGCGGAGTTGGGCATCACCTCGTCGGGGGTCGTGGTCGCCACGAGCACGAGATCGACGTCCGCCGGCGCGACGCCGGCACGCTCGAGCGCCAGCGAACCGGCGTCGATCGCGTGCGTGGCGAGCCGCTCCTGCGGGGCGGCGATGTGGCGGGAGTGGATGCCGGTGCGGCGCACGATCCACTCGTCGGTGACCCCGATCCGCGGCGCGATCTCGGCGTTCCCGACGACCGTCCGGGGCAGGCTGACCGCGACGGCGTCGATCGAAGCACCGAGGCGGCTCGGAGGCTGGACGGGCTCGTGCGAGCGCGGATCGGTGCTGGGCGTGGTAACCGTCACTGGTGTAAAGCTCGCCCAGGCATGGGGAGATGCCAACGATGCCGCTCCGCAAACCCGACAGACGGGGGGTTACGCGCGCACGCGCGTAACGCGCGGTTAACTCAACGTTGCGCCGTTTGGCAGGGTTAAGCGGCCCGCCCGCCCCTCGCTTGAAAGGACGTCCCGATGCCAAAGGCTCGCATTCGCGCGACATCGATCGCCGTGTTCGTGGCCACCGCTGCGATGGTCTGCGCGGCGCCTGCCGGCGCCAGCCGCGCGGCAAATGCCAAGGAGCGCCGTGCGCTGACGCAGGCGGTCCACGCCTCGCCCGTGGGCGGCATCAACAAGGTGCCCCGCAGCCACTACCGGGTCAGCGGTCAGCGCGTCTCCACGGTCAGCAAGTCCTGGGCGATCGCCCAGCTCGTCGCGACACCGGCGTTCAGGGACAGCTTTCAGAACGCGACCGTGCTCGCGATCAGGCCGGCCGGGACGACCAGCTGGGTCGTCGTCGACGTCGGCACCGCCGAGGTCGGGTGCGGGATCGCACCGAACAAGGTGCTCGCAGATCTGTTCAAGACCAAGACGCCCTGCCCACCGGGTCAGGGGATCAGCTGACGCCGGTCAGCGAACGGCGGGCTGGCCGCCCGGGCCGACGGCGAGCTCGTCGATCAGCGCTGCCAGCCGCATCAGCAGGTCCGGCGCCAGCTCCCGTTCGACCTCGGGCAGCGACGCGTAGAACGCGCGCTGGCGGCCCCGCAACCACCCGTCCTGGTGGCCGAGTGCCTGGCGTCCGAACTCGGTGAGCGTGACGGTGACGCCGCGCCGGTCGTGCGGCGAGCGCTCGCGCTGGATGATTCCCCGGCGCTCCAGCGCGTCGAGGATCCGCGTCGCCGTCGACGCGGTGATCCCCGCCTCCACCGCGAGATCGCTGACGCGGGCCTCCTCGCGCGTCGCGAGCGCCTGCAGCAAGGCGTACTGCGAGAGCGTCAGCGTCCCGTTGTCGCCCGATTGCTGAGCGGTGGTGCCGCGCGCACGCCGCACCGCCTGGGCGAATGCATCGAAGGCCGCGAGGAACGCGTCGCCGTCTTCGTTGATCGGCAAAGGCGGCAGGGGTTGCACTCGCCCGGACGCATCCATGAGAATCAGATTATCAGCTAAGCGTGGCTTGCCAATGATTGGCATGCTAAGCTTCCCGGAGAGGCAAGCAATGTTCCGCAACATCCTTGTCAGCGTCGATGGCTCCGTCCACGCGGAGCGAGCCCTCTCCGAGGCGATCGACATCGCGGTCGCCGATCGGGCGCGGCTCACGATCCTGACGGCCATCCCCAAGTCGCCCACCTGGATGTGCGCGTCGCTGGCCGTCCCCGCGCCGCCGCCGCTTGACCGCGAGCTCGAGCGCGAGTCCCAGCAGGTCCTGCGAACCGCGGAGCGCCGCGTACCCGATTCGGTGCCGGTCACCACGATCCTCACGCGCAAGCCGATCCGCGAGGCGATCCAGAAGCGGATCGAGGAGGGCCACCACGACCTGCTCGTGATCGGCTCGCGCGGTCGCGGAGCGTGGACCTCCTCCCTGCTCGGAAGCGTCAGCCACCACGCGCTCAATCACAGCCCGATCCCGGTGCTCGTCGTGCACGCCGACAAGACCGAGCTTTCCGAACCGCGCTCGCCGCAGCCCGAGCGCGAATCGCCGATCGCGTCGACCGACCCGCCCGGGGCGGTCGCGCCGGCCTAGCTCAGCGCCCGTCCTACCATCAAGAGCATGCGGCTCTCCGTGCTCGACCAGTCCCCGATCTCCGAGGGGTCGACGGGGGCCGAGGCGCTGCGCAACACGATCGACCTCGCGCAGCTCGCCGACAGCCTCGGCTACCACCGCTACTGGGTGGCCGAGCACCACGGCGGGCCGATGCTGGCCAGCGCCAGCCCCGAGGCCCTGATCGGCCCGATCGCCGCGGCCACCAGCGAGATCCGCGTCGGCAGCGGCGGCGTGATGCTGCCTCACTACAGCCCGCTGAAGGTCGCCGAGACGTTCACGATCCTGGCGGGGCTGTTCCCGGGCCGCATCGACCTTGGACTGGGACGGGCCGCGGGCACCGATCCGATGACCACGTACGCCCTGCAGCGCGACCGGCGCCAGGCCGCGCCCGACGACTTCCCCCAGCAGCTCGGCGAGTTGCTGGCCTACTTTGGGGACTCGCTCCCCGAAGACCATCCGTTCGCGCGGCTGGCGGGCACGTTGCCCGGGCGACCCGAGCTGCCGGTGCCGTGGATGCTGGGATCGTCGCTGCAGAGCGCGATCTGGGCCGGCCAGCTCGCGCTGCCATACGCGTTCGCTGACTTCATCAACCCGGGTGGCGCCGAGATCGCTGCCGAATATCGGGCGCGCTTCGTCGCGACCGACGACTCGCCTCTACCTCGAACCGCGGTTGCCGCGTGGATCCTGTGCGCCGACACGACCGAGGAGGCACAGCGGCTCGCGTCGAGCAGCCGGATGACGATGACGCTGCTTCGGCGCGGCGAGCTGATCGCGGTGCCGCCGCCGGAGAAGGCACTCGAGTTCCTCGCGCGGGAGGGCAAGACGGTCGACAACGCGGTACCGGGTCGCCGGGCGATCGTCGGCTCACCGGAGAAGGTCCGCGCGGGGGTCGAGGAGCTTGCGGTGGCATACGGCGCCGAGGAGGTGATCGCGGTGACGATCACCCACGATCACCAGGCGCGCCGTCATTCCTACGAGCTGCTCGCCGAGGCGATGGGGCTGGAGCCGCGCGACGTTCTCACGTCCGCACCGGGCGAGACGTTTTAACTCACATGACGAACCTGATCTACACAACGATTGACAGCCCGATCGGCGAGCTGTTGCTCGTCGGCGACGGCGAGCGGCTGCACCGCCTGTCGATGCAGGGCGGCCGGCGGCCGACGCCGATCGACCCGGCCTGGGAGCGGCGCGACGACGCGTTTGCGGAGGTCCGCTCGCAGCTGGCTGAGTACTTCGACGGCCGCCGGAGCGAGTTCGACGTTGCGCTCGGCCTCGCCGGCAACCCGTTCGAGCTGCGCGTATGGGAGGCGCTGTGCCAGATCCCGTACGGCGAGACCGTCAGCTACGGCGAGATCGCCCGGGAGATCGGCGCTCCCAGCGCCGCTCGCGCCGTCGGCCTTGCCAACGGCCGCAACCCGGTCGCGGTGATCGTGCCGTGCCACCGCGTGATCGGGGCCGACGGCGGTTTGACCGGGTACGGCGGCGGGCTCGAGCGCAAGCGCCTGCTGCTGGACCTCGAGTCCGGCGTCCTGCCGCTCACCACGGCCTAGCAACTCCACCGTTCGAGGTGGGGCGAGAAACGCGTCATATATCGACGTTTCTCGCCCCACGTCCTTGCGCTTCGGGTTCCGAAGCGCTACCGTGGGCGCTTCGGATACCGAAGCGCACCCTCGGAGAGCCCACATGCAACGCCTTGCGCCCCTGAACCCTCCCTACGACCCGGAGCTAGCCCGCACGCTGACGCGCATGATGCCGCCGGGCCAGGAGCCGCTGAAGCTGTTCCGGACGGTCGCGCACAACCGCCACATCCTCGACAAGCTCCGCAGCACCGGGTCCTACCTGCTCAACTTCGGCACGCTTGACCCCGCCGATCGCGAGCTCGTGATCCAGCGGACCTGCGCCCGCTGCGGCTGCGAGTACGAGTGGGGTGTTCATGCCGCGGTGTTCGGCCCTCAGGTCGGCCTCACCGGAGACAAGCTCGCCGCCACCGTCACCGCAGCACCCGACGACAACGCTGCGCCCTGGACCGCGCGGGAGGCAGTGCTGGTCGCGCTCGTCGACGAGCTCCACGACACCAGCACGGTCTCCGACCACACCTGGACCGCGCTAACAGAGCACTACGACGAGGCCCAGCTCGTCGAGCTGGTCGCGCTCGCGGGCCAGTACCACGCGGTCTCGTTCATGGCCAACGCGCTCGGCGTCGAGCGCGAGGACGCCGCGCAGCGATTCCCCGCGGCGAAGGCGGCTTAACCGCCCGACAGCTCTTTCACGGCAGCGCTTACGAACCCCTCGGCGAGTCCGTCGCCGACGCCGCCGACCGGCAGGAAGCGCGGCACGTCGAGGCTCGCCGCAAGGTCGAGCCGGATCAGGGTCGGGCCGGTGTCCTCCACCAGCCAGGTCACCTCGAACTGCTCGGGACCCGAATGCGCGTCCTGCACCTTCGTCAGCTTGACCCGGCGCCGTCCGTCGGTTGCGACCGACATCACGAGGTTGAAGTCCTTGACCAGCGGCCCGCGCGCGACGTGGAGCTTGCACCGGACGCGCGTCGGATGGCCGTCGTTGCTGGCCAGCAGCTCGACCTCCTTCACGACCTCCGGATGCCACTCCGGATACCTGTCGACGGCCTCGAGCAGGGCCATGCACTTGTCGGGTGGGGCGTCGACGGCTGAGTACGCCGATCCGTTCAGCTCCTTCATCGGCGCCCATCATACGCGCGGGCGCCGGCGCTCAGCCCTGCGCGCCGGCGAGTCCCTTGCGCCGCAGCTCCTCGCGCGCGGAGTCGCTCTTCTCCAGCCCGTCGAGACCCATCCCGCTCAGCACGTCGGGGGTCTTGCTGAACTGGATGTCGCGGTAGTCGACGACCTGGATGTGGTTGCCCCACGGGTCGTTGAAGTCCAGCGAGCCCGAGGGGCGGACGGGCACGCCGGCCTCGTGCAGCGCGGCGCGCACCGCCTCCTTGTCGTCGACGACCAGCCCGAAGTGGCGGCTCTCGTCGGGGCTCTGCTCGCGTCCGGCCGACAGCGCGATGAACTGGTCGCCCATGTCGACGAACGCCATCCGCGAGCCGTGCCGGCCGCGCAGCTCGATCTCGAACAGCCGCCCGTACCAGGCGAGCGCGTCGTCGATGTCGCCCACCTCGAGCGCGATGTGGTTGATGCCGACCAGGCGGGTCACGAGGCGGCCCGTCCGGCGGCGCGGCGCTCGACGATCCGGTCGTAGTTGAGCCGCATCAGCTCGATCACGTCGTCGACGTCGGACTGGTCCTCGATCCGGCGCGCGGCCGGACCCTCCTTGTCCGGGAACACCGGGTGGTGGACGACGCGGCCCTCGTCGAACAGGCGGTGCCAGACGTCCTTTGGGAAGAAGAAATGCGCGGCGTGGTCGCCGTGCAGGTGCCCGACCTCGCGCGGGCCCACCTTGAAGGCGAACTCGCCGCGGCGGCCGTAGCCGGCCTCGACGCCCTCCCACGAGGTGACTTCGTCGGTGATCTGCCGGCTGGCTGTGTGTGCGTTGGTCATCGCGTGCTCCTTCATTGTCCAGGCGATCTTTTCCACGCGATCAATGCTGGAGAAGTCTGCGCCCGGTTTCCAGACGCACTTGGTCCTAGGCCCAATGACCGACCCGGGCGCCGCCGGATCGCTAGGAGAGCCAGTGCCAGCCGTCGGTGACCTGCTTGACCGACGCGAGGTTGTCGCGGTAGGACGTCGGAAGCGCCGAGTACGTGATCGTGTAGATCGTCCCGTTCTTGACGACGAACACCTGGTACTGGTGCAGCAGGCGTTTCTTGTCGGGCAGGCTCAGGTAGTCGATCGCGCGCGCGGGCTGACCGTCGACGGTCAGCGACTGCACCTGGGAAAACTGGTGCGCCTGCGGCTCGAGTCGTTTGATCCCGGCGATCTCCAGGCCGGTGATCGTGTCGATGCTCGTCTGTCCGTGGCTCGGCTCATGAACGACGTTGATGTTCGTCGCGAAGCCGTCGTGCGCGGGACCGACCGCGAGGTACTGGATGTTGATCGCGCCGCCCTGGACGCGGCTGAGCTCGTTGGCGAATCCGTCGGGGATGACGGTCGCGAACTGGCCGTCGGCGCTCTTGACCGTGCCCGGCGGCGCCGTCGTGGTCGTCGCCGTGCCCGTGGTGGTCGCCGACGACTGTGAGCTTGTGCTCGACGAGGACGCGGACGAGGATGAGCTCGTGTGCAGCAGCGTCGTCCTGCTGCCGCACCCGGCGATGGCCGAGGCGCTCAGGATCAGGGCTGCCAGGCGCCTCGCGTGCATCGCCCTGGAGGCTAACCGCTCCGGGCCGGTCGGGCGCTTGCAATCCGTCCGGCGCGCCACCTAGCTTGGCGGAACACGTGTTCGCCCCTGCAGCCGCAACAGCCACCGAGACCGTGCCGTGGCTCGATCAGCTCAACCCCGAACAGCGAGCGGCCGCTACCCACCCCGGCGGACCGCTGCTGATCCTGGCCGGTGCGGGCACCGGCAAGACGACGACGCTGTGCTCGCGAGTTGCCTGGCTGGTGAACGAGGGCGTGGCGCCGGAGCGGATCCTGCTGCTGACCTTCACGCGGCGGGCGGCGCGAGAGATGCTGCAGCGCGCACGCGCGCTTGCTCCGATCCCGTCGGGCTCGCGGGGCGTGCTCGGCGGCACGTTTCACTCGGTCGCGCATCGCTTCGTCCGCATGCACGCGGCGTCGCTCGGGCTCGCGCCCGGGTTCGCCGTGCTCGACGCCGGCGACGCGGCCGACCTGCTCGACTTGATCCGCGAGGAGCACGGCCACGCTCAGCGCCAGCGCCGGTTTCCAAAGAAGAGCACGCTGCTGGACATCTACTCGCGAACCGTCAACGCGCAGCGGACGCTGTCGGAGGTCGTCGCCGAGAACTTTCCTTGGTGCGAGGACCACGTCGAGGACATCGCCTCGCTGCTCAAGGCCTACACCGCCCGCAAGCGCGCCTTGGGCGTGATCGACCTCGACGACCTGCTGCTGTACTGGCGCGCGCTGGCCGCCGACGAGGTGCTCGGGCCCGCCATGGAGGATGGCTTCGACCACGTGCTCGTCGACGAGTACCAGGACGTCAACGGCCTGCAGGTCGAGATCCTGCTCGGCCTGCGCAGCCGCTGCCGCGAGGTCACCGCCGTCGGCGACGACCTGCAGGCGATCTACGGGTGGCGCTCGGCGTCTCCGCAGCACATCCTCGAATTCGCCGACCACTTTCCCGAGGCAACCCTGGTCACGCTCGAGCGCAACTACCGCTCGAGCCAGCCGATCCTCGACACCGCCAACGTGCTCGCGGCGCAGGCGTCTCGCTCGTATCGCAAGCAGTTGCGCACCGAGCTCGAGCAGGGCGCCCGCCCGGAGCTCATCTTCTGCCGCGACGAGTCCGCGCAGGCCGTCGAGGTGTGCGAGCGGGTTCTGCAGGCTCGCGAGCAGGGAATGGAGCTGCGCTCGCAAGCGGTGCTGATGCGCGCCTCCCATGACAGCGACCTGCTCGAGCTCGAGCTCACCAGGCGCCAGATCCCGTTCGTCAAGTACGGCGGCCTGCGCTACCTCGAAGCCGCGCACGTCAAGGATCTGATCGCGCTGTTTCGCCTGGTCGACAATCCGGCCAACGAGCTGTCCTGGTTCCGCGTCCTGCAGCTGCTCGAAGGCGTCGGCCCGGTCACGGCACGACGCGTGCTCGACTCGCTGATCGCGGGCCAGGCGGGCGGCGCCGACGGCCTCGCCGGCTGGGATCGCGCGCGCGAGCATCTGCCGGGCTCGGTCCGCGAATCCGCCGACAGCGTGATCGGTGCGCTGCGCACCGCACGCGGACCGGTCGCAACCGGCGTCGCCGCCGAGGCGCTGCGCGACGCGCTGGCGCCGCTCGTCGCCGCCCGCTACCCCGACGGTGCCGTGCGGCTCGCCGACCTCGAGCAGCTCGTGGCCGCGGCGCGCGAGGCTCCGAACCTCGGTCACTTCGCGGCCGAGCTCGCGCTCGATCCGCCGCAATCCAGTTCGGACTTGGCGGGACCGCCCCATCTAGACGAGGATTACCTGGTGCTGTCAACGATCCACTCCGCCAAGGGGCTCGAATGGGGCGCGGTGCACGTGCTTGCTCTGTACGACGGAAACTTCCCGGCCTGCATGTCGGCCGGCACCAGCGAGAGCATCGAGGAGGAGCGCCGGCTGCTGTACGTCGCGATGACCCGCGCGCGGCGGCGCCTGTACCTGCACGTGCCGGTGCGCTACTACCACCGGCCACGGGGAATCGACGACGCGCACGGGTACGGCAAGCCCTCGCGGTTTTTGACCGACGAGGTGCGGCGCACCTGTGAGCTGATCAGATCCGGCGAACGGATCGCTGCGGCACGACCCGATCATCCGCCGCGGAAGATCAGCGTGTCGGTCGACGCGCTGTTTCGGTAATGACCGCCCGCCCGGCGGGCGGCAGCACCGACGTGGTGATCGTCGGGGCCGGCCACAACGGGCTGGTTGCGGCGGCGATGCTCGCCCGCGCAGGGCGTTCTGTGCTCGTGCTCGAGCGGCGCGACGAGCCCGGCGGTGCGGCGGTGTCGGCTTCGATGTTTCCCGGCGTCGGCGTACGGGTGTCGCGCTACGCGTACCTCGTGAGCCTGTTCCCGGCCTCGCTCGCGCGCGAGCTCGGCGTCGACGTCGAGCTGCGCCGCCGCCGGGTCGCGTCGTACACCCCGGCCGGGGACACCGGGCTGCTGGTCGACGGCGACGACGCCGTCACGCGCGAGTCGATGACGCGCGCCACCGGCGACCCCGGCGCGTTCGCTGCCTGGGAGCGGTTCTACGCGTCGATCGCCGGCGTCGCGCCGCGACTGTTCGCCACCATGACCGAGCCGCTGCGCCCGCGCGAGGAGATCCGCAGGCTGGTCGACGACGAGGCCGTATGGCGGCTGTTGTTCGAGGAGCCGCTGTCGGCGACGCTCGAGTCCACGTTCTCGTCCGATCTGGTGCGCGGCGTGGTGCTCACCGACGCGACGATCGGCACGTTCGCGCCGGCCGACGACCCGCTGCTGCGCCAGAACCGCTGCTTTCTGTACCACGTGATCGGCAACGGGACGGGGAGGTGGGACGTACCCGTCGGCGGCATGGGAGCGCTGAGCGATGCGCTCGCGGAGGTCGCGCGTCGCGCCGGTGCGCGGATCGTGGCCGGGCCGGAGGCCGAGGTGACGTCGATCGCCACCGACGGCGTCTCGGCCGAGGTCACGTGCGCCGACGGGGAGCGCCATCAAGCGACCGACGTGCTCGCCAACGTCGCCCCGGCGGTGCTTTGCAAGCTGCTCGGGCGCGCACCGGACGGCGAGCCGCCCGAGGGCGCACAGCTGAAGATCAACATGCTGCTGCGCCGGCTGCCGCGGCTTCGCGATCCCGACGTCGCACCGGCCGACGCGTTCGCCGGAACGTTTCACGTCAACGAGGGCTACGAGCAGCTGCAGCGCGCCTACGAAGAGGCGCACGCCGGCGCGATCCCGACGCTGCCGCCGTGCGAGCTCTACTGCCACTCGCTGACCGATCCGAGCATCCTCGACGCCCGGATGCAGGGGTACGGAGCGCACACGCTGACGCTGTTCGGCCTGCACATGCCGGCGCGGCTGTTCGCCGGACCCGACGCCAACGCGGCCAAGGCGTGGGCGGTCGAGCGGACGCTGCGCTCGGTCGACTCCGTGCTGGCCGAGCCGCTCGAAGACTGCCTGTGGCACGCGCAGAACGGGACCTCGTACCTCGAGGCGCTGACGCCGGTCGAGCTCGAAGCCGAGCTCGGCATGCCCGGCGGGCACATCTTCCACCGCGACCTGTCATGGCCGTTCGCGCAGTCGCCCGACGAGGAGGGGACGTGGGGAGTCGAGACCGAGGACCCCAATGTCTGGATCTGCGGCGCGGGCGCGCGCCGCGGTGGCGGCGTCAGCGGAATCCCCGGGCACAACGCCGCGCGGGCCGTGCTCGCCGCCCGCCGATAGCCGCCGCCGCCGCCGAGCCGCTAGCCGCTGACGAGGGCTGGACGTTAAACGGCGGTATTTCACGTCTTTCGCATCCAACCCCCTCTGATCGCGGCCGAGGCGAGCCATCCTGTCGTCCAGACGTCGTACAATGACGACAGGAAGTCGCCAGGACTGACGACACATCAACCGGCATGAGCGCCGTGCTCGACACGATCACCGACCTGTCCAACCCCGCCGAGGCGGCGGTGGAGATCCAGCGGCTGAACGATCAGCTCGCCGCAGAGAGCACGATTCCGCCGGCGATCGCGGCGGCCGTCAGGGAGATCGCCGGCGGTATCGAGGACACCAACCTGCGTCGCTGGGAGACGGTCGACCCGACCCACGCGGTGATCGTGCTGCGCTCGGCGGTCAGCGCGCAGCGCGCGCTGCAGGACCCGGACTCGCCCGCCGCGCGCGACCAGCTGCGGGTGGCGCTCGAGAGCATCCGGCAGTCGCTGGCCGCGATCGCCGAGCGCGAGCCCGTCAGCGCCGAGCGCACCCCGAAGCAGATCGTGCAGTGGCTGGCGGCGCACACCGAGGTCCCGCAGGCGCGGCTCGCCGACCTGCTCGGCGTCAGCGCGCGCCAGCTCCAGCGCTGGCTGTCGACGACGCAGGGCTCACAGCCCGAAGGCGACGACGCGCGCCGCGTCCGCCTCGTCGCCAGGATCGTCAATCAGCTGCGATTCGCGCTGACGCCCGCGGGCACCGTCGAGTGGTTTCACTGGACTCGTACCGACCTCGGCTCGCGCGCGCCGATCGAGCTGCTCGACGACCCGATGGAGGAGCCGCGGCTGCTGATGATCGCCGGAGCGATGCGCAGCACGCTGGCGTTCTGAGCGCGGGTGGTCTGCTACCGCTTCGCCGCCTACGCGACGCCGCTTCGGACGGTCCCCGCCTGGCAGCCGGCCCGCTTCAGCCGCGGCGACGAGGACGAGCCGACGCAGTACCTGGCGCTGCATCCGCTGGGGCCGCTGGCCGAGCTGATGCGCAACGCGGAGCTGCGCTCACCCGAGCAGGTGCGCGTGATCAGCACTCGCACGTGGGCGCTCGAGGTTCCGGTCCACGACCTCCCGGAGATCACGTTCGCGACCGCCGAGCGTTTCGGCATCACCGCCGAGCAACTGGTCGGCGACGACTACGGTCCGTGCCAGGCGCTCGCGGAGACGCTGCGGACAAAGATGGAGGGCGTGATCGTGCCCAGCGCAGCGCTGCCCGGCACCCGCAACGTGGTCCTGTTCGGGCCGCGCGTCGCCGCGCCATACCTGACGCAGCCGGTCAGCACGCTCGACGTCCCTGCCAGCATCACCGCCGACGGCGCCCGGCCGCCGACCTCGCTGATGTCGGTCGTCCGCTACGCGGGCGACACGCACGCAGCGCTCAGCGCCTGGCGCAACGGAATCGACTTCCGTTTCGCGGAGCCCAACTGGGTGCTGTGATCGGTCGGTCCCAGAGCGTCTGGCTAAGGGTCCGGCCGCGGAGCCTGGCCGTTCTCGTCCGAGGGCCGAAGCAGGTCAAGCGGATCGATTTCGATCCGGCCGGCCATCCGTTCGAGGCTGCGCAACGTGAGGTTGCGCTCGCCTCTTTCGACTCCGCCCATGTACGTCCGGTGAACACCCATGATCTCGGCAAATGTTTCTTGGCTGAGATCGTGCGCCTTCCGATAAGCCCGGAGATTTCGGCCAAGGGTCCGCTGAAGCTCGCCCTCCATAAGTGACACCCTCGCGTCACGCTACTGCAGAATCTACAGACTGATAAATATCGCGAATCTGACGTGCACGTTGGGTTTTTTCTGCGCCGCGTCGATGACGAACCGCTAGCGATGCGCAACGAGGATCGACGCGAGCGTCTCGCCGTCGCCCCCGACGATCCACCTGCGCGATCCATTGCGCACGATTCGCACCTCGCCGGGCTGGGCGGGCGTGCGGTACTCGATCTCGGCGTCGATTCGCTCCGGATCGGGTCCGTCGAGCAATTCCTCCTCGAGCGGCTGCCAGTACGACGCGTTGTTGACGTGGTCGGCGAGGTCGCAGTCGGTCGCCCGGAACGCCCAGGTCATGACCGTCGCCGTTGACGTCGGACGGCGGCGGATGGCGCAGGCGTGCGGTCACTCGCCGCCCCGCCGCGGCGGCGCCGTACCGCTCGATCTCCTCTTCACTGAGCGGCGTCGGCCGCCAGCGCTCCGGATCCAGATGCACCCACAGCGACACGGCCTCGACGCACGGCTCGGCGTCCCCCACGCGGGTTACCGTGGTCCGTCGCTCGGCCCACATCCGCCCGAGGCCGCTGCAGAACGTGGCGACATGAAAGCGCTCGGCGAAGCGCGGGAAGCGCAGAACGCTGATCCGGCTACGCCGCACCACCCAGACCGCCGCCTGCGCCAGTCCCGCGTCCGCGACGTCGGCGTACGCGACGTCCTGGAGCCACCGCGCGATCGCGTCGAGGCGGACGCGCCCCGAAGGCGCCGAGTCCGAGAATCCCGGGTCCACCTCGCGGCTGAAGATCCGTCCGCCCCGCGCCGGAGCGGCGAGCTCGGTGAACCCGTCGACATCCACGCGAGCGTCAGGCAAACAGCCGGGGGTCGGCGGTGGCGACGCCGTGAACGCCGAGTGCTCGCAGCCGGTCGATCGCGGCGCGCTCGTTCACGGTCCAGGCGTACAGCAAACCGCGCCGGTCGACGACGTCGTCGAGCAGACCGCGGTCGACGAGCCGATGCTGTGCCATCAGCGCGTCCCAGCGGCGGCTCTCCAGCCCGGCGAGCACCTGCTCGCGCCAGTCGTTCCAGCGGCGGCTGAAGCGCGCGACCCGGCCGCCGACCGAGATGCCCAAGCGCGCGCGGGGTTCGAGCGCACGCACTCGGTCGAGCACGGTGGTCACCTGCGAGGAGATCAGCGTCCTGTCGAGCAGCCCGGCATCGCGCAGGCCGTCGAGCAGGGTCTGCTCGCAGCCGGGGTGCTTGAGGTCGACGTTCAATCCGAGGTCGGCGAAGCGACGCTGGGAGAGGTACGCGAGCGCGTCGTGCAGCCGCAGGTTGCCGCCGCGGCGGGCGTGGAGCACGGTGTGAGCAAGCATCAGCTCACCGTGCCAGGCCCGCACGTCGAACTCGACGACGTCGACGCCGACGTCGTGCGCGGCGTCGAATGACGCCAGCGTATTCGCCGGAGCGAGCGCGCTCGCACCGCCGTGCCCGATGCGCTCAAATGCAGGCAATACCACGGTCAGACGATGCTACTCGGACCCACCCACCCGAGCTGCAACCACCCCCGCCGAAGCGCACGTGACGAGCGCCAGCGGGAGATCACCCGGATCGACGCCGCGGAGGTCCGGATGCTCGAGGTCCACCTCCACGTGAGCGTGGCCGGCGGGATCGTCGGACAGCCCGAGGCTGCGGTAGCCGGTCCGGCACAGCTCTCGCCACAGGTCGCCGGTCGCCGCCAGCAGCCCCGAGCGCAACTCGCGCTCGCGCCGCGACAGCGTCTCGAGCTCGCGCGCCTCCTCGAACGGATCGATCCGCACCTGTGAGTCGCTGCCGATCGCGATCGGCACGCCGGCGGCAGCGTAGGTCATCGCCGGAAACATCCCGTCGCCCAGGTTGCCCTCGGTCAACGGACACGACACGACCGTGGTCCCCGACGCCGCCATCAGCCGCACGTCATCGGCCGACACGTGAATTCCGTGGATCACGCTCGCGCGCGGCCCGAGGAAGCCGGTCTGCTCGAGCAGCTCGATCGGCGAGCAGCCGTGCTCGGCGCGGCACTCGTCGAGCTCGCGGCGCTGCTCATGCGCGTGCACGTGGCGAACGACCTCGTTGCGCTCGGAGTATTCGGCGATCGCTTCGAGCCAGCTGCGCGGGACCGCGCGAACGCTGTGTGCGGCGACCCCCACGGAAACGCCTTCGATCCCGGCGGCCCATGTCCGCAATCCCTCGACGCGCGAAAGGAACGTCTCGACGTCGGGATCGCAGAAGCGACGCTGACCCTCGAGCGGGGGCAGGTCGTGGCCGTCCCAGCCCGCACGAAAATAAGCGGCGGGCAGCATCACGACCTCGATCCCCGCCCCGACGCCGGCCTCGGCGACCGCCACAGCCATCGCGTTGGAGTCCTCGTACGGAGTCCCGTCGGGCTGGTGGTGGACGTAGTGAAACTCGCCGACGGTGCCGTAGCCCGCGCCCACCATCTCGCGATACGTCGACTCGGCCGCGGCGCGCATCGAGTCGGGATCGAGCTCGTCTGCCAGCCGGTACATCTCGGTGCGCCAGGACCAGAAATCGTCGCGATCTGCAACCAGCCGCTCGGCGCGTCCGCGGAGTCCCCGCTGGAACGCGTGCGAGTGCGCGTTGGGCATGGCGGCGACGGTGGCGCGCTGCGCCGTCAACCGATCACCTCGATGTCGTCGATCGCGATCGCGACCACACGCGCCGCGACGGCGGCGTCATCGAGGCTGACCTGCTCCTGCGGCGAGTGGCTGACACCCGTGGGGTTGCGAACGAGCACCATCGACGTCGGGAGCTTGTCGGCGAGCACGCCCGCGTCGTGGCCGGCGAAGCACACCACCTGGGGCGCCGGGCCGGCAAGCAGTGCCTCTCCGGCCAGCGACAGCCGCGAGCGCAGGTCCTCGGAGAACGGCGTCGCATCGGAGTGCGACGCGATCCCGATCGTCAGCTCGACGCCCGAGCGTTCGGCGCGCTCGCGCGCGATCCGCGCGAACTCCGCCAGCCAGCGCTCGATCTCGCCGCCATCCAAAGCGCGCACGTCGACCCACATCTTCACGAGCGCGGGGATCGTGGTCGGGGCGTTGGGCTCGATCAGCAGGCGCGAAGTCGTCACGGTCACGCCGCGCGCGAGCTCCTCGGCCGCGACGATCAGCCGCGCGGCGGTGGCCAAGGCGTCCCGGCGCTCCTCCGGCGGCGTCGTGCCGGAGTGATCGGCGCGACCGCGAAGCTCGACCTCGAGTCGAACCCGCGCGGCGAGCGCGCTGACGATCCCGACCGCGGTCCCGGCGCGGGCCACGTCGGTGCTCTGGTCGATGTGGATCTCGAACAGCCCCGACAGGCGCGAGCGCCAGGCCGCCGCGTCGACGACGCCGCCGGGATCGATTCCGGCGCCGCGCATCGCATCGGCGACCGAGACCCCGTGGTCGTCGCGACGCGACAGGATCGCGGTCACGTCGAGCTTTCCGGCGAGCGCCTTGCTGCCGAACGTCGGCGTGTTGAAGCGCGCGCCCTCCTCGTCGGCGAACGAGATCACTGCGATCGGATGCGGCGAGGACGCCGCGATCTCAAACCCGCACGCGACGCCGAGCGGCCCGTCGTAGCGACCGCCGCCGCGGACGCTGTCCAGGTGCGAGCCGACCCCCCACCACGGCGGCTCCGCCTCCGGGCACGCCCACAGGTTCCCGGCCGGATCGCGCGCCACGCGTAACCCGGTCCGGACCGCCTGATCCTCGAACCACGCCCTGCAAGCCGCGTCCTCCTCCGTCCACGACAGTCGCGTGACACCGTGCTGGCCGGTGCCGATGCCGTCGAGGCGCGCGAGCCTCGCGGCGATGCCCTGGGAGGTGATCACCGGACGCTCCGCACGAAGTCCGGTCGCACGTACGCGAGCGAGCCGCCGGCGATCACGGCCACCACCGGGTTTCGGCCGAACTGGTAGGCGATGCGCTCGATCGGACCGTCGATCACGACGACGTCGGCGCGCTTGCCGACCTCGAGCGAGCCGATCGTGTCGGACATCCGCAGCACCCAAGCCGCGTTCAGCGTGCAGGCCAGCAGCGCCTCGAGCGCGGACCAGCGATACCGGCGGACCGCCAGCCCGATCACCAGCGGCAGCGACAGGACCGGGGACGTGCCCGGGTTGAGGTCGGTCCCGAGCACGCAGATCGCCCCGGCGTCGGCCAGCGCTCGCCCCGGGGCCAGGCGCTCGTCGCCGAGGAACTCGGCGCCGGGCAGCAGCACCGCGGCGGTCTGCGACCGGGCGAGATCGGCCACCGCGTCGTCGGGCAGACACGCGAGGTGGTCGACCGACCGCGCGCCGATCTCGATCGCGACCGGGACCGAGCCGTTCCAGTTGAACTGCTCGACGTGCGCGCGCAGATCGAGTCCGTGCTCGGCGGCGAGCTCGCCCATTCGGCGCAGGTCCTCGTTTCGGAAGGCCACGCTCTCCACGTAGATGTCGAGCGCGCTGACGTCACCGGCCGCGAGCACGTCGGGCAGCATCTCGGCGACCACGCTCATCCACGACCCCGGGTCATATCCCTCGGGCACCGCATGCGCGAGTAACGCGGTCGACCGGGTCGCCTGCGTCACGCGGTCGCGCAACGCTGCGGCGAGCGCGACCGAGCGCACCTCGCCGTCGGGCGACAGGCCGTAGCCGCTCTTGCACTCGAACGTCGTGGTCCCGTGCGCGAGCATCTCGCGCGCCAGACCCTGGGCCTGCGCCAGCACCTCGTCGTCGCTGGACTCCGCCAGCGAGCGGGCGGACGAGCGGATCCCGCCGCCGGCGCGCGCGATCGTCTCATACGACTCGCCCGCGATCTTGAGCTCGTATTCGCGCTCGCGCCAGCCGGCGAACGGAAGGTGCGTGTGGCAGTCGACGAAGCCCGGGATCACGGCGCATCCGGTCGCGTCGATCCGGACGTCGGCGGCCCCGGACTCCGTCAAAGCCGGCGATCGTCTCGCCTTCGATCCGCAGCGACCCGGGACCCGCCAGCTGTTCGTCGGCGCAGTCGTGGCGCAGGTACTCGTGCCCATCGTCCTGCGGGCGCAGCACCTGCGCCGCCCCGGTGATCGCGATCGTGCTCACCCTCGCTCGGGGTCGAGCATCGGCATCTGCAGGTCCGAGCCCTTCGCGAACTCGATCGCCTGCTCGTAGCCGGCATCCGCGTGGCGCACGACGCCCAGGCCCGGGTCGGCCACGAGCACGCGGCGCACCCGCTCCTCACCGGCCTTGGTGCCGTCGGCCACGACGACCTGGCCGGCGTGGATCGACTTGCCCATGCCGACGCCACCGCCGTGGTGCACGGACACCCAGCTCGCGCCGCAGGCGGTGTTCAAGAGCGCGTTGAGGATCGGCCAGTCCGCGACCGCATCCGAGCCGTCCTGCATCGCCTCGGTCTCGCGCTGGGGCGAGGCAACCGAGCCCGAGTCCAGGTGGTCGCGGCCGATCACGATCGGGGCCTTGAGCTCGCCGCTGGCGACCATCTCGTTGAACCGCAGCCCCGCCAGGTGACGCTCGCCGTAGCCCAGCCAGCAGATCCGCGCCGGCAGGCCCTGGAAGTGGACCTTCTCGCGGGCCAGCCGGATCCAGTTCGCCACGTGCTCCTGGTCGCCGAACAGGTCGAGGATCGCCTCGTCGGTGCGGTGGATGTCCTCGGGGTCGCCCGACAGCGCGACCCATCGAAACGGCCCCTTGCCCTCGCAGAACAGCGGCCGGATGTACGCCGGCACGAAGCCGGGGTATTCGAACGCGTCGGCGTCGCCGTGCTCGGCCGCCAGCCCGCGCAGCGCGTTGCCGTAGTCAAACGCCTCCGCGCCGCGTCGCCCGAGCTCGCGGATCGCGCCGACGTGGCCGAGAACGGCCTCGCCCACGCGCGCCAGATAGTCGTCCGGGTCGCTCTGGCGCAGCGCGTCGGCCTGCTCGATCGTCAGGCCCGGCGGGACGTAGCCGTTGAGCGGGTCGTGGGCGGAGGTCTGGTCGGTGACGACGTCGACGGCGACGTTGCGGCGCACGAGCTCGGGCAGCACCTCGGCCGCGTTGCCAAGCAGCCCGATCGACAGCGCGCGCCCTTCGGCGGCGGCCTTTGACAGTCGCGCGAGCGCGTCGTCGAGGTCAGCCGCGCGCTCGTCCAGGTAGCCGGTCGCAAGCCGGCGCTCGATGCGGTGCAGATCGACCTCGACGCACAGCGCGGTGCCGCCGCACATCGTCACCGCGAGCGGCTGCGCGCCGCCCATTCCGCCCAGACCGGCGGTCACCACCAGCCGGCCGCGCAGGCTCCCGCCAAAGCGCTTGCGCGCGGCCGCGGCGAACGTCTCGTAGGTCCCCTGCAGGATCCCCTGGCTGCCGATGTAGATCCAGGAGCCGGCGGTCATCTGGCCGTACATGATCAGCCCGGCCTCGTCGAGCTTGCGGAAGTGCTCCCAGGTCGCCCACTCGGGCACCAGGTTCGTGTTGGCGATCAGCACCCGCGGCGCGTACTCGTGCGTGTTGAAGACGCCGACCGGCTTGCCCGACTGCACGAGCAGCGTCTCGTCGTCGGCCAGCCGGGTCAGCTCGCGGCGGATCGTCTGATAGCTGGACTGGTCGCGCGCGGCCTTGCCGATGCCGCCGTAGACGATCAGCTCCGAGGGCTTCTCGGCGACGTCGGGATGCAGGTTGTTCTCGAGCATCAGCAGCGCGGCCTCCTGCTGCCAGCCTCGTGCTCGTTGTGGCGACGCCGTCATCGTGCGCCGAACCCCTGCTCGCCGCAGCCACCCGACGGTTCGCTCGAGCCCTACCTGCAGCCCGACCCGCGGCTCCCAGCCCAGCACCTTCCGCGCTTTTTCGATCGAATAGGTCCCGCGGCGCAGCAGGTAGCGCGTGGACCCCGGGTTCACCTCGTTGTCGCCCGGCTGCAGGCGCGCAACCCGCTGCGCCACGGCGGCCGCCCCCAGCGCGACGGGCGTGGGCAGCAGCACCAGCCGGCGCCCGATCAGCTCTGCGTACGGCGCAAAGAACTCGCGGTAGGGCACGCCGATCCCGTCAGACAGCGTGAACACCTGGCCGGCCGCGTCCGGGGAGGCTGCCGCGAGCACGACCCCGTCGACGAGGTTGTCGATGAAGACGGGTGAATGAATGCCGCGGCCCCAGCCCGGGAGCACGAACCGCCGCTGACGTATCAGCTCCGCCGGCACGGTGGCCCACGCCCGCGAGCGCGGACCGTAGACATCGCCCGGGCGCACCACGGTGCACTGCACCCGGTCGTCGAGGTGCGCCTGGAGCACGACCTGCTCGGCGGCGATCTTCGAATCCGGGTACGGGATGAACGTGTTGTGCACCGGGTAGCGCTCGTCGACGCCGTCGGGGAACTCGAGCCCGAACACCGTGACCGACGAGAAGTGCACGAACCGCTGCGCGCCCGCGCGCTGTGCGGCATCGATCGCGTTGGCGGTCCCAAGGACGTTCGAGCGCCAGATGTCTTCGCGGCGCTCGAGACGCAGCGACACCGTTGCGGCCGTGTGGATCACGAGCTCGCTGCCCGCCGCCCAGTCCTGCCATGGGCCCGGCTGGGCTACATCCCCGGCCACGACCTGTCGCGCCGGGTCGCCGACCAGGTCACAGCCTCGGACCTCGTGCCCGTCGGCCGCGTAGCGCTCGCAGAGCGCCCGGCCGATGAATCCGGATGCCCCGGTGATGAACACGCGCATGCGCGCAGAATCTATCCCGTGGGTGGGATCGTCGCGATCGTGCCCCGAAACATCCCACTCGACGCGTGCGCCACGGCGGGCGGGATTAAAGCCGCGCCCAGCGCGGCAAACATCCCCGAGCCCGTCGTCGAAGCCTCCAGCGGGACGTTTTCGGCCCGTACCGCGCCCGCAGGCCCCCGGGGCTGCGCAGACAGCGCGGGCTACGCGGCGACTACGTCGTGAATCCGCCCGCGCGCCTCGATCAGCCGCCCACCGGGGCGGCCGTGGCGCAGGGCAACGATCTCCGACATGATCGACAGCGCGGTCTCGGCGGCCGTCAGCGCACCGAGGTCGAGTCCGATCGGCGCCGCCACCCGGTCCAGCAGGTCCGCGTCGAGCCCGGCGGCCAGCAACCGCTCGCGCCGGCGGGCCTGCGCCCTGCGGCTGCCCATCGCGCCGATGTAGAACGCGTCGGAGTGCAGCGCCGCGTGCAGTGCCGCGTCGTCGAGCTTGGGGTCGTGTGTCAGCACCGCGATCGCGGTCGCGGGGTCGATCGGATCGAGCTGCGCGAAGCCCTCCTCCGGCCACGCGACGATCACGCGCTCGGCGGCCGGGAACCGCGCGGTCGTCGCAAACCGCGCCCGCGGGTCGATCACGAAGGGGCGCCAGCCGGCGATCTTCGCGACCTCGCACAGCTGCGCGGCAAAGTCGACGGCGCCGACGATGAACAGGCGCGGCGGCGGCGCCACCACGTCGACGAACAGCTTTGACTCGCCGACCTCGTGCAGCTCCGCGCGCTCGCTCCACAACGCGTCGCGCGCAAATCCCACGGCGGCCGAATCGAGAGCGGAGTCGCCCAGCGTGCCCTCGGGCTCGCCGTCAGGCAGCACCAGCATGCGTGCCCCGGTCGCCTTGGCGTCCTCCACGACGGTCACGAGCGCCGCCCGTGCGCCGCTCTTCGCCAGTTCGGTGAAGCGAGCCTGTGCCTCGCCGGCGACGTAGTTCTGCACCCAGACGCTGATCTCGCCGCCGCACGGGAGCCCCACGTCCCAGGCGTCGTCGTCGGCGATCCCGTAGTGCAAGAGCTGCGGTGCCGCGCCGTCGATGATCCGCTCGGCGACCTCGACGACCGCGCCCTCGACGCAGCCGCCCGAGACCGCGCCGACGACCTCGCCGAGCTCGTTGATGCCCATCTTCGTGCCGGCCGGTTGGGGCGCCGACTTCTTGGTGTCGACCACCGTCGCGACGGCCACGCGCTCGCCGCGCCCGATCCAGTTCTCAATCGTCTCCAGTACCACATTCATGACGCAACCAACGCTTCGTAGTCCTCCCAGGTGTCCACATCTCGGGGAATCGGACCCGCGACCGAAACGTCGACCACCTGGTCCGCGAACCGATCCATGAGCTTCCAGACTCCCTTGTCTCCATGGAGGTTAGACAGGGCCTCGAACATGCCCCGGGAGAACGCCAGCGGATGGCCGCGGCCGTCGTCGTAGGCGCAGACCGCCAGCGGGGCGTCTCCGCGCCCGGCCAACAGCGCGGCGACCGTGTCGGCCGTCACGCCCGGTTGGTCACCGAGCATCAGCACGAGCACGTCGGCGCGGGGGTCCACCGCGCCCAGCGCGGCCGCGATCGACGACGAGCAGCCCTCGCCGAACTCACGGTTCTCCACCACCTCCACCCCGGCGAAGTCCACGGCGCCACGAACGTCGACCGCGCTCCCGCCGACCACGCACAGGGTCTGATCGAAGCCGCCGGCGCGCGCCGTGTCGAGCACGTGCCCCAGCAGCGTGCCGGTCCCGTAGCGCAACAGCTGCTTGGGCCGGCCGAGCCGCTTGGAGCCGCCCGCCGCCAGCACCAGGCCGGTGACGAACGGCTCACCGCCCGCCGACATCACCCGCCACTCGCTCGGCGTACTTGTCGCGGCATCCCGCACAGCAGAAGTACACCCGCCCGCCGGGGGCATCCAGATGCGGGGTCGCATCCGTGACCGCCACCTCCATCCCGCAGATCGGATCGGTCGCCATAGCAGCCCTGACGGTGACCGGCGGAGCGGGAACTGGGTGCGCATGGTGCTCGGCGACCAGCTGGGCCAGGATCGCGATTGCGATCTCAGCTGGAGTCCGAGCGCCTATGTCCATCCCGGCGGGCGTGTGTAGCTGTAGACGGAGCTCGTCGGGCACGTCGAGCGCCGCCGCAACGGCGGCCCCGCGCACCCGGCTGGCGACGAGCGCGACGTAAGGAACGCCGGCGCTCAGCGCCATTTCGAGCACCCTCTCCTCCCCCGTGCCATGCGAGGCGACGATCACCGCCGCGTCGCTGGACCTGGGCTCGGCTTGATCGGCGGCGGCAAGCGACACGTCGTAGCCGGCCGCCGAGGCAATCTCGGCAAACGCCCGCGCGATCGGCGTCTCGCCGACCACCACAAAGCGCGCTGCGGGCACCTGAGGCTCGAGGAAGATCTCGAGCGCGCCGCCGCTCAGACAGGGGTTGTGTTCGACGACGACGGTCCCGTCGGCTGCCTCGGGATCGAAGCCACCGTCGTCCGGCACCAGTCTCAGCAGCACCGCCTCGCCGGTCTCGAGCGCGCGCAGCGAATGCAATCGGACCGAGGAAGTCGCACAGGTCCCGCCCACGAACCCGTCGATCGTCCCGTCGCCGAGCACGATCGCGGTGTCACCGGCGCGGACGCTCGTGGGCTGACGGGCCCGGACGACGGTCGCCAGCACGAACGGCACGCGGTCGGCGGTGAGTTGCTGGGCTCGCTGGGCCAGCTGTCCTCTGATCATTGCGGTGAGCCTCCTGAGTGCTCGGAGTGCATCGCGTCCCACACCCGCGAGGGAGTGCAGGGCATGTCGACGTGCCTGACGCCGCGGGGCGCGAGCGCGTCGCAGACGGCATTTACGATCGTGGGCGGCGACCCGACCGTGGCCGACTCGCCGATCCCCTTGGCGCCGATCGGATGGTGCGGTGACGGCGTGACGGTGTAGTCGGTCTCCCAGTCGGGCACCTCGAGCGACGTCGGGATCAGGTAGTCCATCAGCGACCCGTTGAGGCAGTTGCCCTCTTCGTCGAAGGAGATCTGCTCCATCAGCGCCATGCCGACACCGTCGGTCAGTCCGCCGTGAACCTGTCCTTCGACGATCATCGGGTTGATCCGCACGCCGCAGTCGTCGACGGCGACAAACCGCCGGACCTTGACCTTGGCGGTGCCCGGATCGATGTCGACCACACAGATGTACGCGCCGAACGGGAACGTCAGGTTCGGCGGGTCGTAGACGGTCTCGGCATCGAGCCCGGCTTCGACGCCCTCGGGCAGCTGGACCGATCCGCGCGCGGCCATCGCGATCTCCTGGATCGTGGCGCCCTGCTCCGGGTCGCCCTTGACGTACCAGCGGCCTTTCTCCCACGCGAGGTCCTCGGGCGCCACCTCGAGCATCGCCGACGCGACGATCCGCGCGCGGTCGCGGACCTTGCGGGCCACGATCGCCGTCGCGGCGCCGCTGACCGGGGTGGAGCGCGACCCGTACGTGCCGAGGCCGTAGGGCGTGTTGTCGGTGTCGCCGTGGATCACGTCGACGTCCTGCGGCGGGATCCCGAGCTCCTCGGCGACGATCTGCGCGAACGTGGTCTCGTGTCCCTGGCCCTGGGTCTGGACGCTGATCCCGAGCTGCGCCTTGCCGGTCGGATGCACGCGCAGCGTCGCGCCGTCGTTCATCCCCAGGCCCATGATGTCCATGTGCCGGCGAGGTCCCGCGCCCACCGCCTCGGTGAAGAACGCGACGCCGATTCCCATCAGCTCGCCGCGCTCGCGCCGCTGCGTCTGCTCGGCGCGCAGTTCGTCGTAGCCGATCAGGTCCATCGCCTTGCGCAGGGTCACCTCGTAGTCACCTGAGTCATACACCCACCCGGTCTTGCACTGGTACGGGAACTGCTCGGGTGCAAGCAGATTTGCAAGCCGCAGCTGCGCGGGATCGACGTCGAGCTCACGCGCCAGGCAGTCGACCATCCGCTCGACGAGGTACACCGCCTCGGCGATCCGGAACGAGCACGCGTACGCGACGCCGCCAGGGGCCTTGTTGGTGTAGACGCCGCGCACGCGGCAGTGCGCGGCCTGCAGGTCGTAGGAGCCGGTGAACACTCCAAAGAACCCGGCCGGATAGTTGGTGGGCTGCGCGGTCGTGTTGAACGCGCCGTGGTCGGCAAGCACCTCCACGCGCACGCCGAGGATCTTGCCCTGTGCCGTGGCCGCGATCGCGCCCTTCATCGCATAGTCGCGCGCAAACCCGGTGGACATCAGATTCTCCGAGCGATCCTCCATCCACTTCACCGGCTTGCCGGTAACGATCGAGCCGACCAGCGCGCACACGTAGCCCGGGTACACCGGCACCTTGTTGCCAAAGCCGCCGCCGATGTCGGGCGAGATCACGCGGATCTTGTGCTCGGGCATCCCCGTCAGCAGCGCGTACACCGTCCGGTGCGCGTGTGGCGCCTGCGTCGTGCACCACAGCGTCAGCTTCTCGGCAACCTTGTCGTAGGACGCGACCGCACCGCACGTCTCCATCGGCGCCGGGTGCGAGCGCGGGAAGCGCATGTCCTGCTCGACGACGACGTCGGCGCGCGCGAACAAGTCGTCGGTGGCGGCCGCGTCGCCGGCCTCCCAGTCGAAGATGTGGTTGTCGATCTGCCCATCGCGATCGTCGCGGATCAGTGGCGCGTCGGGGTCGAGCGCGGCGGCGGCGTCGACCACCACCGGCAGCGGCTCGTACTCGACGTCGATCAGCTCGAGCGCGTCGCGCGCGCAGTAGCGATCGTCGGCGATCACGAACGCAACCTCCTGGCCCTGGTAGCGCACCTTGTCGGTGGCGAGCACGGCTTGGATGTCGTGAGACATCGTCGGCATCCACGCAAGCCCACGCGCCTCCAGGTCGGACCCGGTGATCACGGCGTGGACGCGCGGGTGCTGGAGCGCGGCGGTCGTGTCGATCGAGACGATCCTGGCGTGCGCGTACGGGCTTCGCAGGATCGCGCCGTGCAGCATCCCAGGCAGCTGCACGTCGTCGACGTACGTGCCCTGGCCACGGATGAAGCGAGCATCCTCCTTGCGCGCCATGCGGCCGAAGCCGATCGGCGCCTGCGCTTCGGTGCGCGGCGGCTGCTCGAGCATCGCCATCAGCTCACCGGCTTTCGCTTCCATACCGACGCGTAGTCCACGCCCTCGATCTCGACAGCGACGTTGACCGTGTTGCAGCGCCCGCAGCGCACGCGCACCTTGCGGTTCATGTACTCGGGCGGCATCGACTGTGCCAGCACGTTGCCGCACTCCACGCATACGTGGTCGTCGGGTCCGTTGCCGCGGAACACCGGCCGGTCGGGGTTCTCCTGGACGGCGGTGCCGCCGTCCTTCGGGATCTCCCCGGGCTTGACTCGTCGCATCGTCTTGGTCGCCATCAGTCGCTTCTCACTTAGATGTTGGCGAGCTTCTCCGTGAAGTCCTTGATCAGCGCGTCGAGCACGCTCGTCACGACGCCCTCGCCCATCGACGCGGCCTTGCCGGTGATCTGCGCCGCGGTGTGGATCGTGCCGCCGCCGTCAGACAGCGAGAACGTCACGTCGGCATTGGCGTGACCCTGGCCACCGGCCTCCTTGGACTTGACCCGCAGCACCGCGCGGTGCGCTTCGGGGTCCTGCTCGACGACCGCGACCGTGCCCTTGAACTTCAAGGACATCGCCCCCATCTTGATCTTGATCTCCGCCTTGACCTGCTCGGGATCGACCTTCTCGACCACGCTCCCGCCTTCGACGCACGGGACCAGGCGCTCCAGGTCCAGGATCGCCTCCCAGTTCTCGTCGATCGGCTTCCCCGTCTGAAACGGGTGATCCAGCTCAACCATGTGTGTGTCTCCTGTTTGTCATCGCGTTCACTGCACTCCGTCGAGCCGCGCGTCGACGGCCACCTGCACCTCGTCGAGGACCTTGAGCGTTCCGAACAACGCGGAGTACGGCTTCATTCCGAAGTCGGTCTGCTTGACCGTCGCTGACCCGCTGAGCTGCGCGCCGTTGAGCGACAGCTCGAACCTGATCGGTGCACGGCGGCCGGCCAGCTCCAGCTCGCCCGACACCGACATGCGATCGCCCTCCGGGCTGAGCTCGCACGAGGTCGAGCGAAACTCGATCGGCGTGCCCTTGAGCACCTCGTCGTCGATCGTCTGCTCGATGTTCGACTTGTCGTCGTCGCCGAGCGAGGTCATGCCGCCGCTGCCCTCGCGCACCCGCATCGAGCGCGCGTCGGCGCGCAGCATCACGGCCGTCTCGTCACCCAGGTGAAGCGTGCCCTGCCAGGACGTCACTTCGATCACGAGGTCGTGGCCCGCCTTGGAAGCCGCCCCGCCCTTGCGCGTGTGGACCGTCAGCCTTCCGTTCTCGGGTCCGACCATGTGCGATCCGGAAGCGGGTGCCATCAGTCGCGGTAGACGGTTTGCGCATCGAGGCCGCCCTCGACGCCGGGTGGCAGGACACCGGTGCCGTGCGCGTACAGGGCGATGTCGGCGATCGTCCTGGCGTCGCCGCCGTCGCCGCCGCCCGCGACAAACGCGCCGTTGTCCCACTGCAGGCTGTCGGCAGGTGCGTCGAGCGCCGCGCCGGCGAGCAGCCGCGCCTTGTCGAGGATCTTGGTGGTGGCGCTCGTGACCGCCGCCGAGGTCCCGTCGGAAGGGGCGGTGTTGAAGCCGTGACCGTCGCCGAAGCGGCTGGTATCGGCGGGGACGACCTTGACGTCGAGCGCCGGAACGCCGAGCTCCTCGGCGACCAGGTGCGCGTACGTGGACTCCTGCCCGTCTGACTCGGTGGTCAGGCTGAGCACCATCTTGCCGGTCGGGTGCACGCGCAGGAACACCGCCCGGTACGCCTCATTGGCCATGACTGATCCTCCTCACTGTTTGTGCTCCTCCTCGGCCGCGTCGCGCGCGAGGCGCTGGCGTTCCTGGTGGGCGGTCAACGCGTTGTGCTCTTCGAGGTCGCAGAAGCTGGGCTGCGGTCCCCCAAGCGGATGCGGCGGCACCGCGGGGCGCTCGCATCCGGGATAGATGCAGCGCTTCGGTTCACGAACCGTCGGTTCAGCGGCCATCGAGTCCCCATCCCGGAGTCGTGCGTCCTCTGCTCGGGCCATAGCCGCTCGGCATCGCGACCGAGCTGCCGGGAACCGGTGTGGCGCTGGCCCATGGCTCGTCCTCGGGCTCGGCCGACACCGCCCCGTCGGGCTTGTAGCTCGTCGCCAGCTGCGGCTCTGCACCGCGCGGCGCCGAGATCGCGGTCGCCACCTCCTCCAGCGCCCGCAGGCTGTGGCCGCTGACCAGCGCGTCGCAATAGGGCAGCGCCGCCGCCATCCCGCCGGCCCGCGGATGAAAGCCGCTCGCCGCCACGCGCGGGTTGACCCACACGATCCGGTGCGCCAGCCGCGCCAGCCGTTCCATCTGCCGGCCGACCTGCTCGGGCGCGCCCCGCTCCCAGCCGTCGGACAGGATCACGATCACCGCCCCGCGTGCCATCCCCCGGCGGCCGTGGCGGTCGTTGAACTCCTTCAGCGCGTCGCCGATCCGGGTTCCGCTGGACCAGTCGGGCGCGGCGGCGGCGGCGCGCTGGATCGCGCGCTCCGGGCTGCGCGACTGCAGCGCCCGCGTCACGCGCGTCAACCGCGTGGCGAACACGAACGCCTCGGCCGATCTCTCGCCGGCGCGGCCGGGGCTGCCGGCGGCGCTCGTCAGGAACTGCAGATACGCCCGCGCGTAAGGCTCCATCGAGCCCGAGATGTCGCACAGCATCACCATCCGCCTGCGGACCACGCGGCGGCGGCGGCGCGCAAGCCGGATCGGGTCACCGCCCGTCCGCAGGCTGCCGCGCAGCGTCCGGCGCATGTCGATGCGCTCGCCGTGGCGGTCGCGCCGGGCGCGCCGGGTGCGGCGCTCGGGCGTGGCCACCCGCAGGCGCGCCATCAGCCGGTAGATCTGTGCGAGCTCGTCGGGCTCGAGCGCGTCGAAGCGCTTGTCGCGCAGAAGCTCCTCGTCGGAGGCGGCCATCGGAACCGCGACCTCCCGGTCGGGGTCCGGCTCGCGGTCGCCACCGGGCGGCGAAGTCGCGCCCGCGCCGAGCGACACCGGCCCAGCCGGGTTGGTCTTATGGTCGCCGCGCCGCCGTTCATGGGGCGGCGCAGGCACCGCCTCCACTTCGCTGTCCAGCGCGATCTCGTGGGTCCCGCCAGCGCCGAACACCTCGAAGAACACCGAGTCAAACACGCGCGCCTGCGACGCGTCGGAGACGAACACCGCTCGCGCGGTCCAGTACAACCGTCGCCGCGAGATCGGTCGCACGAGCGCCAGCGACTCGGCGAACCGGACCGCCCGCTCGGCGCTCGTCGGGACGCCGGCGTCGTGCAGTCGCCGGCTGAATGCGCCCGCGACGGCCGGCAGGTCAAGCTCGATCGTGTCGACGGTGAACTCAGCCATCGCGGCCACCCTTCGCCCCCGCAAGCAGCGACTCGAACCCGGCCGCGCGGATCAGTTCCTGGTCCTCTGCGTACTTGAGCACCGAGCCGAGCGTGCGCTCGAGTGCGGACTCGTCGAGCTCGCCGATGCCGAGCACCGTCAGCGCCGACAGCCAGTCGATCGCCTCGGCGATCCCCGGTGGCTTCTGCACGTCGGAGTCGCGCATCCGAGCCACCGCGCCGACGACCTGGACGGCCAGCGTCTCCGAGGCGCCGCTGACGCGCCGGCGCACGATGTCGAGCTCGCGCTCCGGCGTCGGGTAGTCGATCCAGTGATAGAGGCAGCGCCGCTTGACCGCGTCGTGCAGATCGCGAGTGCGGTTGGAGGTGAGCACGATCACGGGCGGATGCGTCGCCCGCACGGTGCCGAGCTCGGGGATCGTGACCGCCGCCTCGGCGAGCAGCTCCAGCAGGAACGCCTCGAAGTCGTCGTCGGCGCGGTCGATCTCGTCGATCAGCAGCACCGCAGGTCGCGGCCCCGGATGCTCGAGCGCCCGAAGCAGCGGCCTGCGGATCAGGTAGTCGGGACCGAACAGGTCCTCTTCGCGCAACTCGCTCCCGCGCGCCTCCGCCAGGCGGATGCTGAGCAGCTGTCGCGGATAGTTCCACTCATACAGCGATTCGGCGGCGTCGATCCCCTCGTAGCACTGCAGGCGGATCAGCGGCGTGTCGAGCACCGCCGCAAGCGACTTGCCGGCCTCGGTCTTGCCGACGCCGGCCTCGCCTTCGAGCAGCAGCGGCTGCGGCAACCGGAGGCTCAGGAACATCGATGTGGCAAGCCCCTCGTCGACGAGGTAGTCGACGGCCGCCAGCCGCTGCCCCAACGTCTCGACGTCGGGCGCCAGCTGGCGGATCTCGCCTGAGGCCTCTCCGGTTACCTGCATCACTGCGGCGGCACGGCTCGGCCCTGCATCGCCTCCCACACGCGCGATGGGGTGCACGGCATGTCGATGTGCTCGACCCCGTGGGTCTGACGCAGCGCGTCGATCACGGCGTTGACGATCGCCGGCGGCGAGCCGACGTTCGGCGACTCACCCACTCCCTTGGCACCGAGCGGATGGTGCGGGCAGGGCGTGACCGTCGCGCCGAGCTCGTAGTCGGGGCACTCCAGCGCGGTCGGGATCAGGTAGTCCATGAACGAGCCGTTGAGGCAGTTGCCCTCCTCGTCGAACGTGATCACCTCCATCAGCGCGATCCCGATCCCCTCGGCCAGGCCGCCATGGATCTGGCCGTCGACGATCATCGGGTTGATCCGCACGCCGCAATCGTCGACCGCGATGAACCGGCGGACCTTGACCGCGGCGGTCTCGGCGTCGATGTCGACGACCGCGATGTACGCGCCGTACGGGTAGGTCAGATTCGGCGGGTCGTAGATCACCTGCGCGTCGAGGCCGCCCTCCATGCCCTCGGGCATCGGCTCGCCGCTGTAGGCGCGCGACCGCGATCTCCTCGATCATCGCGCCCTTCTCGGGGTCGCCCTTGACGAACCAGCGGCCCTTCTCCCAGGCCAGGTCCTCGGGGCGCGTCTCGAGCATCGTCGCGGCGATCGCTCGTGCCTTGTCGCGGACCTTGCGCGAGACGACCGCGACCGCGGCGCCGCTGACCGGCGTCGAGCGCGAGCCGTAGGTCCCGAGGCCGTAGGGCGACTTGTCGGTGTCGCCGTGGCGCACCTCGATGTCCTCGGGCGGGATCCCGAGCTCCTCGGCGACGATCTGCGCGAACGTCGTCTCGTGCCCCTGGCCCTGGGTCTGGCAGCTGAGGCTGACGACCGCCTTGCCCGACGGGTGCACCCGCAGGTCGGCGCCGTCGTTCATCGCGAGGCCGAGGATGTCCATGTGCTTGCGCGGTCCGGCGCCGACGCCCTCGGTGAAGAACGACACGCCGATTCCCATCAGCTCGCCGCGTTCGCGCTTCTCCCTCTGCTCGCGCAGGAGGTCGTCGTAGCCGGCGATGTCCATCGCCACCTTCATGGTTTCAGCGTAGTTGCCGCTGTCGTAGGTCCAGCCGGTGGTGGTCTCGTATGGGAACTGATCGGGCTTGATGAAGCTGCGCATCCGCAGATCGATCTGATCCACGCCCATCTCGTTGGCGAGCGCACCAACCATCCGCTCGACCAGGTACACCGCCTCGGTGATCCGGAACGAGCAGCGGTACGCGACGCCGCCGGGCGCCTTGTTGGTGTAGACGGCCTTGACCTTCACGTGCGACGCCTCGAGGTCGTATGACCCGCAGCAGATGTGGAAGAACCCGGCGGGGAACTTGGTCGGCTGCGCGGTCGAGTCAAACGCACCGTGGTCGGCGATCACGTCGACTCGCAGGCCGGTGATCTTGCCGTCCTTGGCGCACATCTCCGCGTGCATGATGTAGTCGCGCGCGAACCCGGTCGACATCAGGTTCTCGGAGCGGTCTTCGATCCACTTGACCGGCACGCCGGCGACGATCGACCCGGCGATCGCGCACACGTAGCCGGGGTACACGGGAACCTTGTTCCCGAAGCCGCCGCCGATGTCGTTACAGCGGATCCGGATCATGTGCTCGGCCAGGCCGGCCACGTGCGCGTACACGGTGCGGTGCGCGTGCGGGGCCTGGTTGCCGTTGTAGATGTCGAGCTGGCCGGTCTTCGGGTTGAAGTCCGCGATCATCCCGCACGTCTCCAGCGGCGCCGGGTGACAGCGGGGGTAGATGATGTCGCGCGTGACGATCGTGTCCGCCTCGGCGAACACGCGGTCGGTCGCCTCGGCGTCGCCGGCTTCCCAGGTGGGGCTGGCGAGGTTGTCGACCTGCCCGTCCTTGTCGTCGCGGATCAGCGGCGCGTCGTCATCGAGTGCCTTGCGCGCGTTGACGACCGCGGGCAGCGGCTCGTACTCGACGTCGATCAGCGGCAGCGCGTCGCGCGCCGAGTACTCGTCGGTCGCGATCACGAACGCGACCTCCTGGCCCTGGAAGCGGACCTTGTCGCCGGCGAGCACGGCCTGGGTGTCGTAGGAGATCGTCGGCATCCACGCGAGGCCGAGCGTCTCGAGGTCCTTCGCGGTGACGACCGCGGCGACGTTCGGATGCGCGAGCGCCTCCGACGTGTCGATCGAAACGATCTTCGCGTGCGCGTAAGGGCTGCGCAGGACCGCCCCGTGCACCATCCCGGGCAGGCGAAGGTCGTCGAGATACGTGCCCTTGCCGCGGATGAACCGCGCGTCCTCCTTGCGCTTCAGCCGCCCGAATCCGATCGGCCGCGTCTCGGGGCTTGGCGGATTGACTGTGGCCATCCTCAGACCTCCTGCCTGGTTGCAGCTTCATGTTCGGCCGCCCACTGGACCGCGGCGACGATGTTCTTGTAGCCCGTGCAGCGACAGATCGCTCCTGAGATCGCGGTGCGGATCTCGTGGTCGGTCGGGTTCGGGTTCTCGTCGAGCAGCGCACGCGTCGTCATCAACATCCCGGGCGTGCAGAAGCCGCAATGCAGCGCGTGCTTCTCGTGAAAGCCCTGCTGGATCGGGTCGAGCTGCCCGTCGACCTCGAGCGACTCAACGGTGCTGACCTCGTGTCCCTCGACCATCGCGGCGAGGGTCGTGCACGACTTCACGGGCTTGCCGTCCATCAGCACCACGCAGGCGCCGCAGTTGGACGTGTCGCAGCCCCAGTGGGTTCCCGTCAGCCCCTCGGTCTCGCGAATGAAGTGCACGAGCAGCATCCGCGGCTCGACGTCGCGCGAGACCTCCGTGCCGTTGATCGTGATCGTTACTTGCATGAGTCCGTTAGACCTCCTGGTGCAGGGCGCGCGCGGTGGCGCGGCGCAGTGCGCGTTTGCTGAGCACGCCAGCCAGGTGGCGCTTGTAGTCCACGGTCCCGCGTCCGTCGGCGAGTGGGGCGCAGTCGGCCGCGGCGATCTCGCCGGCAGCGACGAACAGCTCCTCCGACGGCGTCTTGCCCGCGAGCATCTCCTCGGCGCGCGTGACCTGAATCGTTATGGGGCCGACGGCGCTGAGGGCCAGGCCCGCCTCGGAGATCACGCCGCCGTCGAGCCACACGGCCGCCGATACCGCGGCGATCGCGAAGTCGCCGGCGCGGCGCTCGACCTTCTCGTGCGCGCTCGAGCTGTTCGGGCGCAGCGGGATCCGGATCTCGGTGACGATGTCGCTGTCGCCGACGGCGGTCGTGAACGGGCCGATATAGAAGCCGTCCATCCCGACCACGCGCTCGCCCTCGGGCCCGCGGATCACGACCTTGGCCTTCAAGGCGGCGCACACCGCGCTGAGGTCCTCGGCCGCGTCGGCCTGGCACAGGGAGCCGCCGATCGTGCCGCGGTTGCGCACGACCGGATCGGCAATCACCTCTTCGGCGTCGCGAAACACCGGCATGTGCTCGGCCAGCAACTCGGAGCTCAGCAGCTCCGCGTGACGCGTCATCGCGCCGATCCTGACCTCGTCGCCCTCCCGGCGGATGTAGGACAGCTCGGTCAGGTCGTTGATGTCGATCAGGTGCTCGGGGTTGGCGAGCCTGAGCTTCATCATCGGTAACAGGCTGTGTCCGCCGGCGATGATCCGGGCGTCCCCGTCGTGCTTGACCAGCGAGGCGATCGCTCCCTCGACGCTGGTCGCCCGCTCGTACTCAAACGGTGCCGGCGTCTGCATCATCGCTCCTTTCTGTGGTCGCTGCCGCCGGCATCCGCTTGCGGACACCGGGGGTCTCTGAGGGCTCGTACTGGGGCGGCGAATCGGTACCGATGATCGGCGACCGCGGCAGGTTCGAGGGCCGCTGCTGCCTGACGTCGGGGTACAGCAAACGCGCGGCCAGGCTGCCGTAAGCCGGGTTTCGCAACGCCGGCCCGTCCGGGCTGGCCGCCGCGATCGGCGCCTCGCGGCCCAGGCGCGCGAGCGTCAGCGTCCCGCGCGTGTAGACCTCGGAGATGCGCGGTGCCTTCGTCGTCTTGCTCTCGGGGAAGTTGCGGAAGCCCTCCGCCGCGGCGCCGGGGTACAGGCCGTCGACCAGGCCGACGGCATCCGACATGCCCGCCTTCTTGACAAGCAGACCCTCGAGCAGGTCGACTCCGGCGTCGAGGTTTGCGTTGATCGTCCCAACGACCTCGTTGACAGGCTCGGTCTTCTGGATGATCCCGCCGACGCCCGCGATCGCGTCGTCGAGACCCTTGGTGATCTTCTGCAGCGCCACGATCGTCGACACCAGGTAGTAGACGAGCGCGACGATGATCAGGAGCACCGCAATCAGTAGCACTACACCAGCTGCAGGCATCGCTGCTCCTCTCAGGCGTCGTCGACGATCGTGTCGAGCGAGCCGCCGTAGTTGGCGGCCGACTCGATCGTTTTTATTACCTGGTCCTGCGTGGTCAGCAGGAGCGGCACGGCGTCGAGGTCGGCGGACCCGGCGTGCGCGACGGCCGCGATCTTGTGCACGCTCGGCACGATGCTGTTTGCCGCGTTGAGCACGCCGCTCAACAGGTACACGACGGCCGGCAGGACGACGAGCAGCACGATCGCTGCTCCGATCCACTCGAGGATCATTGCGGCCTCCTCTCTGCGACGACCGCGGCCTTCCTGGCGATCCCCGGCAGCGCGCCGGTAATCACCTCGAACTGGGCGTTGATCGCCTTGACGGCGGGTTCCAACGGGCGAAGGTGCTCGGACTCGACGCCCTCGAGCGCCGTGGCGAGCGTCGCCAGCCCGCGGGAGGCCTCCTCGAGATCCACGCGGATCTTGGTCAGCGCGCCGGCGAGCACGATCACAACCACGAGCGCCAGCAGCACGGTGAGAATCACGAGCAGCGTCATGCCGCATCACCGAACCCGTCGGTGAGCGCGTTCATGTAGCCGTCCTGGACCACCGCTTCGTCCACGATCAGGCTCAGCACGGGCGCCGTGGCCTCTAGCTGGGGGATGTTTGCCGTGTTCGTGGCGACCTTGCCCGCCACGTCCAGCAGGCCGTTGACGGACTGCTTGATGTCCTGCACGGCGGCGACGAGCACGGCCAGCAGGGCCGTGACTGCGAGCGCGGCGACCAGGGCGATCACAAGTCCGATCCACCATGCGCCGTGATTTGAGAGCGCTGCGACGGCGATCATCTTCCGACCGCCACCTTTCGAAGCGCTCGAGCGGAGTGCAGGATCCGCACGCCCGAGTCGTTGATCCGGCCGATCCCGGCCAGCCCGGTCGTCTGCTCACGGACCTGCTCCACTCCGGCCACGGCCGTCCTGGCCTGCTTGGAGATCCTGGTCGCGAGCATCACGATCGTGATCACGATCGCCGCGGCGACTGCCACCACCACGATCCCGACTGCGAGACCGATGTACCAGCCGGTGGATGCACCAACCACCGTCACGTCGCACCTCCTTGTGGGTGTCGACAAGATCAATTGCCCACCTCCGGATTGGAATGCTCAGCCGCCCAGCGGATCGAGCGAACGATCGTCGCGTAGCCGGTGCAGCGGCAGATCTGGCCCGAGATCGCTTCGCGGATCTCGGCGTCCGTGGGGTGCGGGTTGCGGTCCAGCAGCGCCCGCGCCGTCAGCATCATCCCGGGCGTGCAGAACCCGCACTGGAGCCCGTGCTCCTCGGTGAATCCACGCTGCACCGGGTCGAGCCGGCCGTCGACCTCCAGTCCCTCCACCGTGCGCACCGCGTATCTCGACGCGGTCGCGGCCAGGACCGTGCACGACTTGACCGGCTCTCCATCCATCAATACGACGCAAGTGCCGCAGTTGGACGTGTCGCAGCCCCAGTGCGTGCCGGTCAACCGGAGCTCGTCGCGCAGGAAGTGCACGAGCAGCATCCGCGGCTCGACGTCGCGCGTGTAGTCCGTGTCGTTGACCGTGACGGTCACCTGCATCACCCCTGCTCCGCGCGTGCGCGCTCAGCCGCGCGCCGCAGCGTTCGCTCGGTCAGGACGCCGACGACGTGGCGCTTGTACTCCGCTGAGCCGCGCTGGTCGGCAACCGGCTCACAGGCCTCCTGCGCGGCGCGTGCGGCGCGCGCGAACAGCTCGTCGGAGGGCGGCTGCCCCAGCAGCACCTCCTCGGCCTCGGCGCAGGTGACCTCGCGCGCGCCGACCGCCGCCAACGCGATACCGGCCGCGGCGATCGCGCCTTGCGCGAGCGCGATCGAGGCGCCGGCGGCGGCGACGGCCCAGTCGCCGACCCGGCGATCGACCTTCTCGTAGGCGCTGCCCGACTGCTCCCGCAGCGGGACGCGGATCTCGACGAGCATCTCGGCGGCGCCCACCGCCGTGCGGTACGGGCCCCGGTAGAACTCGCGCATCCCGACCACACGGTCGCCGGCCAGCCCGCGGATCACCATCTGGGCGCCGACCGCGGCGCACACGGCGACGAGATCCTCGGAGGGATCGGCCTGGCAGAGGGCCCCGCCGATCGTGCCCCTGTTTCGAACCACGGGGTCGGCGATCACGCGCTCGGCGTCGGTGAAGATCGCCAGCCGCTGAGCCAGCAGGCCGGACTCGAGCAGGTCGCGATGCCGGGTCATCGCGCCGATGCGGACCTCGTGCTCGTCCTCGGTCAGGTAGCCGAGCTCGTCGGCGAGCGGGTCGATGTCGATCAGGTACTCGGGCGACGCGAGCCGCAGCTTCATCATCGGCAGCAGGCTGTGGCCGCCGGCGAGCAGGCGCGCTTCGGGGCCGAGCTCCGACAGCAGCTCGATCGCGTTGTCGACGCTCGTGGCCCGTGCGTATTCAAAAGGTGCTGGAACTTGCAAAAGGCTGCTTCCGTGAGGCCTGAAAATCGGGGCCCTGTCTTCCTTTCGGGCCCCGTTGTCTCTCCTCTCGGAGGGGACTCTTGCGCTTGCGACACAGGCCGTCAAGCGAGACCTAAGCGATCACTTAGGCTTAACGGAGCCGTGACGCTCGCCCAGCTCCAGTCATTTGTCCTCGTCGCGCGCCACGGGTCGGTGAAGGCGGCCGCCGCGGAGCTCGAGGTCACCGAGCCGGCGGTGTCGGTTGCGGTGGCGGCGCTGCGCAAGGAGCTCGGGGACGAGCTGTTCGTGCGAAACGGCCGCGGCATCGCCCTGACGCCCGGAGGCCGCCGGCTGGCGGCCCTGGCCGGCGAGATCCTCGGCCTCGCCGAGCAGGCCCGCCGTTCGGTGCAAGAGGTACCCGGACAGACGCGGCAGCTTCAGATCGCCGCCACCAGCATCGTCGCCGAGCACATCGGGCCGTTGATCGATGCGTTCACCGCCCGCAGCGGCTCGGAACTCGAGATCTCCGTGCAGGACGTCGAGGGCGGGTCGTTCGCCGACTCGCTCGAGCACCGCCGGGCCGACATCGCGCTAGGCCCGCATCCCGGCCTTGACCGCTCGACGACGATCGCGTCGGTTCCGTTCCTGCGCTCGCGGCTGATGATCGTCGCGGCCCCAGGGCACCACCTCGCCGGCGTGCGCGACATCGCTCCGGCGACACTGGCCCGCGAGCGGTGGGTATTGGGCCCTCAGGAGGTCGACCCGACGACCACGGTCGGCCTGTTCTTCGCGCGCACCGAGCTCGCGCCGCGCGACATCGCTCCCTACACCAGCCACGCGGCGGCGGTCGCGGCCGCGGCGGCCGGCGAGGGGATCATGCTGGCGCTTGCCCACGCGGTCATCGACGCGATGCGCCGCCGCTCGCTCGTCCGCCTCGACGTCCGCGGGACGCCGATCGACGAGATGTGGCACGCCAGCACGCTGGGCCTGGGCCGGGCGCTGCCGGCCGCGCTGGCGCTGCAGCGGTTCGCTACCACGCCCGATGCCACGCAGGCGATGTCGAGCGGGCGCGCGGGCACCGCGTCGACCCGTTCGCGGCCGGCCGTGCACGTGACCCTGTGGCGGTCGGTCGCCGAAGAGCTCGGGCGCTGATCGAGGAGCAGCTCGCCCTCGCGGCAGCGAGGCGGCCCGCTCGGGGGAGCGGGCCTAGCGGCTGACTTCGGCGGCGAGCTTGTCGAGCATCTGGGAGTAGATCCGCCGCAACCCCATCGGCGCGAACGTGCGCTCGAAGAACCCGCCGATCCCACCGGCGCCGTCCCAGGAGGACTCGAGCGAGACGCTCGAGCCGGCGCCCGCGGGCTGCACGCTCCAGCTGGATACGAACGACGAAAGCTCGTCGCGTTCGCGCAGCTCGCCCGTGGATTCCTCGACGCGCAGGCGGTAGTCGCGCTCCCGGCCGCCGGCGGCGAAGTGGTAGCCGATCACCGTGCCGTTGCCGTTGCCGCCCTGCTCGACCCGGTAGGCGGAGTAGTTGTCGGTGAGGATGCGCGGCCGCGCGTCGCGGTAGTCGCGAAGCACGTCCAGAACCTTTTCCGGGGACGCATCAACGGTCCGCGTGGCCTGCGCTCTGACCCTTGCCATGGCCTGATTCTGGCAGGGCGCCCCGCGAGACGGGCGACGGCGCGGTTCGGCATGATGGAGCGATGCTCGCCGTCTACGCATCCAAGATCGACCCGAAGGACCCACTGAGCGGCCTCGAGGTCGGGGACCGGCCCGACCCGGAGGTCCCCGACGGATGGACCACGGTGACGGTCAAGGCAGCCTCGCTCAACCACCACGATCTGTGGTCGCTACGCGGCGTCGGCCTCGGCGAGGACAAGCTGCCGATGATCCTCGGCTGCGACGCGGCGGGCCTCGACGAGGACGGCAACGAGGTGGTCGTCCACGCGGTGATCTCCTCCGACAGCTGGCGCGGCGACGAGACGTTCGACCCGCGCCGCTCGCTGCTGTCGGAGCGCTACCAGGGCGCGCTCGCCGAGAAGGTCGCCGTCCCGCGCACAAACGTTCTGCCCAAGCCACCGGAGCTGTCCTTCGAGCAGGCGGCGTGCCTGCCGACGGCGTGGCTGACCGCCTACCGGATGCTGTTCACGCGCGGCAAGGTCGTCCCCGGGCAGACGATCCTCGTACAGGGCGCGAGCGGCGGCGTGGCCACCGCGCTGACCGTGCTGGCGAGCGCGGCCGGCGTCCGCGTGTGGGTCACCGGGCGCTCGGAGGACAAGCGCGAGCAGGCGCTCAAGCTCGGCGCCGACCAGGCGTTCGAGTCCGGCGCGCGGCTGCCGGAGCGCGTCGACGCGGTGTTCGAGACGACCGGGAAGGCGACCTGGGGCCACTCGATCCGGTCGCTGAAGCCCGGCGGGACGGTGGTCGTCTCCGGAGCCACAACCGGCGATGCGGAGCCCGCCGAGCTCACCCGGATCTTCTTCCTGCAGCTGTCGGTCGTCGGCTCGACGATGGGCACCCGCGAGGAGCTCGAGCGGCTCATGCGCCTGTGCGTGGATCGCGACGTGCGACCGGTGATCCACTCGACGCTGGCGCTCGCCGACGCGCGTCAGGGGTTCGAGGCGATGCTCGCCGGCGACGTCGTCGGCAAGATCGTCTTCACGGTTTGACGGCCTCGGACTCCAGGTCGAGCTCGGTGCGCACGCCGAGCGCGTTCAGCGCGGCGTTTGCCTCCTCGAGCGTCGCGGCGTCGCTGAGCGCGGTGGCGAGCCTGCCCGAGGTGCGCATCGTCACCCCGACGTCCAGGTAGAACGTCAGCGCCGCCACGGGGCTCAGCTCGAGCGTCCTCGTCCCGCCGCGAATCGTCGCCTGACCCGAGGCGCCCCGGTAGGCACGCACCGCCTGCGCGCTGGCCTCGGTGGGTACGAGCTCCATCGCCTGCTCGAGCCGTTGCGCGACCGGCTCGGTCAAACCTCTGGCGCCACCCAAGCCGCCCGCCGCGGCGACGTCCGACAGCCGCGCGAGCACCTCGTCCGGCGTGAGCTCGGCGTCGCACCCGATCCCGAAGATCGCCGCCAGCACCGGCCGGCCGGCGTCGCCGAGGCGGGCGGCCGCCGCCAGCATCAGCGCGTCGCACAGCGGGCTGCGCAGCCCCGGCTCGTCGCCCTGCGCGAGCAGGTCGCCGCCGACGTCGACGAACACGATCAGGTCCCGGTCGAGCTTGTCGGCGGCGAAGGCGAGGCCGTCGGCGACGGTCTGGGGGCCGTCGTTGACGTCCACCAGCACCGTGCGCTCGCCGAGCACCTGCGCCATTCGCGACTCCGCGAAGTAGACGTCGCGGTCGCTGACCTTCGTCTGCGGTCCGGCAAGCAGGACGCCGGGCGCGATCTGGTCGGCGCCGGCAATCTCCGCTGCGGCGCGCGGACCCGGGACGGGATCGATCGGCCGCCGCTCCCACGTGACCCCGCCGAGGATCGGCTGGGCGCCGTCGTAGATTCGCGCGTGCTCGGCGGTCGCCAGCGCGCCGACGATGTCACCGCCGCCACCCATGCCGAGCACCAGCGGCCGCTGTGCGCGGCGGAGCACCTGCTCGGCATCGGACATGCACTGAGTTCTATCGGCCGGTCTGGTCCAGCCGCTGTGCCAACTCGTGAATCGTGCGCCGCGCGTCGGCGCCGAGCTCGCGAACGATCTCCGCCGCCGGGCGCGCCTGGGCGAGCTCGTGTGCCTGTCCGGCCCAGAGGTTGAAGCCGCCGGCGTCGCCGCGCTCGCGCGCGGCCGCGCGCAGCGGCGAGGTGGCGTGGTGGATCTCCGGATATCCGACCGGGGCGGCTTCGCCGTGCTCGGTCATGAACCTGTTGACCATCCCGCGGGCAAGCCGGCCGGAGAACGCGCGGGTCAGGCGTGTCGGGATCGGCTCGGTCAGGATCTCGCGCTGCGCCTGGGCGGTCTCGGCCTCGGGCGTGAGCATCAGCGCCGTCCCGATCTGGGCGGCGGCGGCGCCGGCGCACAGCACGGCGGCGACGGCTGCTCCCGTCGCGATCCCGCCGCTTGCGATCAGCGGCAGCTCAGAGGTGCGGCGGACGAGCTGTAGGAGCGCCAGCAGGCCGATGCCGGCGGCGTCCTCGTCGTCGACGAACGCGCCGCGGTGGCCGCCGGCCTCGGTTCCCTGGACCACCAGCGCGTCCGCGCCGGCGGTGGTCGCCGTGGCGGCTTCGGCAGCGCTGGTGACGGTGACCCACGCGGCGATGTCGTGCTCGTGCAGGCGTTCGAAGACGGGTTGCGCCGGGCATCCGAACGTGAACGAGACGACGGCCGGCCGGCTCTCGTGGACGAGCTCGAGCTTGGAGTCAAAGTGATCGTCCTCGAAGCGCGGCTCTCCGACGTCGGCGCCGTGGCGCGCGGCCTCGGACTCGATGCGCCGAAGATAGGCCTGCAGGCCGGCGGGATCGGCGGGCTCGGGGCTCGGCATGAAGACGTTGACTCCGAACGGCCGGTCGGTGTGCGCGCGCAGCGCGTCAATCTGCCCTCGCACCGCGTCGGGGGTCTTGTAACCCGCCGCGAGGAACCCGAGGCCGCCCGCCTCGCACACGGCGATCGCGAGCTCGGGCGTCGACGGGCCGCCGGCGAGGGGTGCCTGGACGATCGGCTCCGCCAGCGCCCCGGGGTCAAACACGGTCGCTGGCGGCCTGCAGATGGGCGGCGGCGTCCTCGAGCCGGTCATCGCCCCAGAACAGCTCGTCGCCGATCGCGATCGTGGGCACGCCGAACACGCCCCGATCGTACGCCGCGTCCGTGGCATCGCGCAGTGCCTGCTTGATCTCGGGGTCGCTCGCCCCCGCCCGGACAGCGTCCGGATCGAGGCCCGCGCGTGCCGCCGACTGCAGCACGTTCTCGGCGACGCTCAGCTCCGATCCGCGCTGGAACGCGTCGCGGTAGGCCCGCATCGTGAAGTCGCGCCCGCGCCCGACGGAGAACGCGTACGTGGTCGCGCGCATCGCGGTCAGGTAGTCGGCGGGCCACGGGTCCGGCCAGCGCATCGGCGGCAGGCCGTAGGCAAGCGCGCGGCGCTCGATGTCGGCCATCCCCGCCTGTCGGCGCTGGTAGTCGCCGAGCGCCCAGGAGCTGCGGCCGGTCAGCCTGAACAGTCCGCCGAGCAGGACCGGCTGCCACTGCACGGGCTCGGGGAGCAGCGTGTGCAGGCGCTCGGCCGCGAGATACGCGAACGGGGAGCCGAGATCGAAATAGAAGGTGATCGGAGGCGTCGGCATCGTTCGATAAACTGAACGCTTCGTTTTCTATGGTAGACCATCAGGCAATCCAGGGCGTGCTCGCCGCAAACCTCCGCCGGCTGCGGATCGCCCGCCACCTGTCGCTGTCGGAGCTGGGGCGCGCCACCGGGATCAGCAAGGCGACGCTGTCGAGCATCGAGAACGGCCGCGCGAACCCCACGGTCGACACGCTGGCCGGGCTCGCCGGCGAGTTGCGAGTCTCGATTGCCGAGCTGCTCGAGGAGCCGCCACTCGGCGAGATCCGGATCGTGCGCGGAGCGCAGACACGCGTCGGCGAGCTCGACGGAATCCCGCAGCGCGGTCTCGACGAGCTCGACGTCGACGGCGAGCTGCGCGTGGCCGAGATCGCGCTGGCCGCCCGTCAGGCTCGCGAGCTCGCGGCGAAGCCCGTTGGCTCCCGTGCCCACGTGCTCGTGCTGGAGGGAAGGCTGATCGCCGGCCCGGTCGAGCGGATCACCGAGCTCACCGCCGGCGACTACGCGTCGTTTCCGACCGACGTTCCGCACGTGTACGAGGCCGGGCGCCAGGCGGCTCGGGCGCTGCTGCTGTCGCAGTCACTCCGCTGAGAACAGCTCGCGCGACAGGTCGATGAACTCGGCGACGGCGGGCGGGTGGCGCCGGCCCTGACGCCAGGCCAGCGTGATGTCGCGCGTCAGCGCCGGCTGGTCGAGGTTGACCACGGCGATCTCCACGCCGGCGGACCCCTCGCTGTCAGATCGAGGCAGGATCGCGACGCCCATGCCTCGCGCGACGAGGCGGCGGATCCGCCTGCTCTCGTTTGACTCGAGCATCACCTGCGGATCGAACTTCGCCTCGCGGGCGGCGCGGTTGAGCAGCTCGCGCAGACGCGAGCCCTCGCGGTAGCTGATGAACTGCTCGCCGGCGAGCTCGCTCATGCGCACGCCCGATCGCTCGGCCAGCGGGTGCGCTCGCGGCAGGATCACGACGAGCTCCTCGGACACGAGCTGGTGCAGCCCAAGGCCGTGGCTCTCGATCCGCTCGGTCACCGACAGGAAGGCGAGGTCGAGCACGTCGTCGCGCAGCATCTCGGCGAGTTCCTCGCTCGACTGTTCGAGCACGGTGAGCTCGACGCCGGGGTGGCGCTGGTGGAAGACAGCCAGCGCGAGCGACACGTCGACCGGCCCCATCGTGTGCATCGCGCCAACCGACACGTGGCCGGTGAGGATGCCGCGCAGCGCCTCCAGCTCGGCCTCGGCGGCGCTCAACTCGGACAGGATCCGCCGCGCCCGCGCGACCAGCAGCTCCCCGGCCTCGGTGATCGCCACCCGGCGCGTGGTCCGCTCGACCAGCGCGACGCCGACCTCCTCCTCGAGCCGGCGGATCTGCTGCGACAGCGCCGGCTGGGCGATGTGCTCGCGCTCGGCGGCGCGGGTGAAGTGGCGCTCGTCGGCGAGCGCGACGAGGTACCTGAGCTGTCGCAGATCCATAAGCAGATCGTATAGATCTCTTCAAATACTCGTCTTGGACAAATAAAGCTCGCGCCGTCATCATTGCGCTTGCAACACCCTCTCCTCCCTCAGAGCGCGCCCCGAGAGACCGGCCTCATTTCTCCCCGCCGGTTACGGGGCGCGACTCGTTTCTGGAGGCGAACCGGGGACCGGCCCTGGCGAAACGCGGACAAGTCCGCACTCGCCGCTGGTCGCCCGGCGACCGTGTGCAGTTTGCGCGGCCTAGACAGTTGTGTCCACAACTACCGTGCTATCCTGAGCCCACATGGAACTCGGACTCGCCACCTTCGCCGACCTCAACCCCGGCGTCACCCCACAGCAGCGCATGGCGCAGCTGCTCGAGGAGGCGGAGCTCGCCGACCAGCTCGGCCTCGACGTGTTCGCGATCGGCGAGCATCACCGGCCCGACTACCTGGTGTCGTCGCCGGCCGTCGTGCTGGCCGCGATCGCGGCCCGGACCGAGCGGATCCGGCTGTCGAGCGCGGTCACCGTGCTCAGCTCCGATGACCCGGTCAGGGTGTTCCAGGACTTCGCTCACGTCGACCTGCTGTCCGGCGGACGGGCTGAGATCATGGCGGGGCGCGGCTCGTTCATCGAGTCCTTCCCGCTGTTCGGCTACGACCTCGACGACTACGACGAGCTGTTCGCGGAGAAGCTCGAGCTGCTGCTCGCGATCCGCGAGCGCGAACGCGTCACCTGGTCGGGGCGGCACCGCCCCGCCCTGAACGATGCGATCGTGTGGCCGCGGCCCGTGCAGGATCCGCTGCCAGTGTGGGTTGCGGTCGGCGGCACACCCGAGTCCGTGATCCGCGCCGGGTCGCTCGGCCTGCCCCTGACGATCGCAATCATCGGCGGCCAGCCGGAGCGCTTCGCGCCGCTGGTCAAGCTGTATCGCAACGCGTTCACCGCGCATGGGCACGACCTCGGCGACTCCAAGCTCGGGATCAACACCCATGCGTTCGTGGCCGAGACGTCGGCGAAGGCCGACTCGGCGTTCGCGCACTCCTACCTGCAGATGATGAACCGCATCGGGCGCGAGCGAGGCTGGCCGCCGGCCGGCCGCGAGCAGTACGAGGCGCTGCGCTCGCCGCGCGGCGCGCTGGCGGTCGGATCGCCCGAACAGGTGGCCGAGAAACTACTGTTCGAGCATGAGCTGTTCGGCCACGACCGCTACATCGCGCAGATGAGCGTCGGAGCGGTCTCCCACGCCGACGTGATGCGCTCGATCGAGCTGTTCGGCACCGAGGTCGCCCCCGTCGTTCGCGCGGAGGTGGCACGGAGGACCGCAACCGCCCCCGGGCCGGAGGTAGCATCGCGCACGTGACGCCAGAGCGTCACCGGACGCCGGCCTTCCTGTTCGACCTCGACGGGACGCTGATCGACAGCGTCTACCAGCACGTGATCGCGTGGCGCGAGGCGCTCGAGCAGGTCGGCATCAACCTGGCCGTGTGGAAGATCCACCGGCGCATCGGGATGAGCGGCGGCCTGTTCGTCGCGGCGCTTGCCCGCGAGCTCGACACAGACCTCGATCGTGAGACGCTGGCCAGGCTCCCTGGCCTGCACGCCGATGCATACGTCGAGAAGTTCGACAGCGTGCGGTCGCTGCCCGGATCGGCGCAGCTGCTGGCGACGCTGACCGAGAACGAGGTCCCTTGGGCGATCGCCACGAGCGGCGCCGAGCGCTACGCGCGCCTGGCGCTCGACCTCCTCGGGCTGCCGGCGGACACGCCGATGATCACGCGCGATCAGGTCCGTTACGCCAAGCCCGATCCGGACCTGTTCCTCACAGCCGCCGACCGCATCGGCGTCGACATCGAGGACAGCATCGTGGTCGGCGACAGCGTGTGGGACCTGCTCGCCGCCCGGCGGGCTCGCGCGCTCGGGATCGGCCTGCTGTCGGGCGGATACGGCCGTGAGGAGCTGCTGTACTCGGGCGCCTTCCGGGTCTACGAAGACCCCGCCGACCTTCTCGCTCACCTGGACGAGGTCGGAGTGCGCCGCGCGCTGTAGTCAAGGTCTGCGCCACGCTGCCGATGTGGTCAGGTGATGAGTTTCATTCCCACGTCAGCCGAGGACTCGGCGGCCCCGCCCGCTCCCGCGCCCGTCGACGGCTCCGCGGCCGGCGACGAAGTCGAATACCCCCGCGGCCTGATCCCGCCCACCAAGCGCGGCCGCTCGCAGAGCCTGATTGGCGACATCGTCGTCGACCTCGGATTCGCACGCCGCGACCACGTCGACACGGCCGTCAGCGCCTCTCGAGAGCAGGGCCGGACGACCGGCCAGATGCTGCTCGAGCAGGGGCACATCCGCCAGGACCAGCTTGCCCGCGCGCTGGCCGAACGCTTCGGCCTCGACTACGTCGATCTGTCTGTGTTCGACGTCGACATGGGCGCGGTGAACTTGGTCACGCTCGAGGTCGCCAAGCGCTACCAGGCGGTTCCCGTCGGTTTCTTCGACGACGGCACGGTGATCCTGGCGATGGCCGACCCCACCAACGTCCTGACGATCGACGAGATCTCGATGATCACCGGCATGAAGGTCAGGCCGGCGGCAGCGGGGGCCCAGGACGTCTCCGCGCTGATCAGCCGCCTGAACCGCTTCGACGAGACCGTCGCCGAGATCGAGGTCGAGGAGGAGCCCGACACCGAGCTCAAGCTGGCCGACGCTCCCGACTCGGACGCCCCGATCGTCAAGCTCGTTCACTCGATCATCGGCCAGGCGGTCGAGCGAGGCGCGTCCGACATCCACTTCGACCCCGAGGCCGGCGACATGAAGGTCCAGTTCCGGATCGACGGCGTGCTCACGCAGGCCGCGACGATCGCCCGGCGCATGTCTGCGGGCGTGATCTCCCGGATCAAGATCATGGCCAACCTCGACATCGCCGAGAAGCGAATGCCGCAGGACGGGCGCCTCGCGGTGACGATCGAGGGGGGCCGCATCGACGTCCGCGTGGTGACGCTCCCGCTGGTCAAGGGCGAGGGTGTGGTCATGCGAATCCTCGACACCCGTGCAGTGGTCCGCGAGCTTGAGTCGCTGGGCATGCAGGACTCGGAGCGCGAGAAGTTCGTGTCGGCGGTCACCAAGCCCTACGGCGCGGTGCTCGTCACCGGCCCGACCGGCTCGGGGAAGTCGACCACGCTGTATGGCGCGCTGTCGGTCGTCAACGACGGCGAGAAGAGCATCCTCACGATCGAGGATCCGGTCGAGTCGCAGATCGCGGGCATCAAGCAGATGCAGGTGTCGGTCAAGACCGGCGTCACTTTCGCGATCGGCCTTCGCTCGATGTTGCGCGCCGACCCCGACGTGATCATGGTCGGCGAGATCCGCGACCGCGAGACCGCCGAGATCGCGATCCAGGCCGCGCTCACCGGCCACCTGGTGCTGTCCACGCTGCACACGCGCGACGCCGCCAGCGCGCTGGGCCGGCTCACCGACATGGGAATCGAGCCGTTCATGGTTTCGGCGGCGATCGACTGCGTCGTCGCCCAGCGTCTCGCGCGCCAGCTGTGCGCTGTCTGCAAGCGCGTCGGCGACGTCCCCGACGCCGTCCGCGAGGCGGACAACCTGTGGGGCGTCGATCTCTACGAGCCGATCGGCTGCATGCGCTGCGGCAACACCGGCTATCAGGGCCGCCTCGGGCTCTACGAGGTGATGCCCCTCAACGACGAGATCCGCGCGATGGTGATCGAGCGCCGCAGTGTCTCGGAGATCGCGGCGTCCGCCGCTCGAACCGGCATGCGCACGATGCGCGACGACGGGATCGAAAAGGTCAGGCGAGGTCTCACGTCGCTGGCCGAGGTCGCTCGCGTCACCAACGTGTTCTGATCAGCCGCGCCGCGCTACCGTGGCGCGCATGGAGCACTACTACGAGTTCAACCGCGCCAGTTGGGACGAGCGCGCGCCCGCGCACGCCGCGTCGCCGGACTACGCGTTCGAGCGCTTCGTCGAGGATCCGGAGTTCCTCAGCGAAGTGGTCCGCTTCGACCTCCCGCGGCTGGGTGACATCAACGGGCTCCGGGGTGTGCACCTGCAATGCCACATCGGCACCGACACGCTCTCGCTCGCGCGACTCGGCGCTCAGATGACGGGTTTGGATCTCTCCCCCGCATCGCTCGCGCACGCGCGCGAGCTCTCGCGCCGCGCCGGCCCCCACGTCGAGTTCGTCGAGGCTGAGCTCTACGACGCGGTCTCCGTGCTTGGCGCCGGCGCGTTCGACCTTGTGTTCACGGGCATCGGCGCGCTGTGCTGGCTGCCATCGGTCAGCCGCTGGGCGCAGGTGGTCGCCGACCTGCTCGTTCCCGGCGGCCGCCTTTTCATCCGCGAGGGACATCCCGTTCTGTGGTCGCTCGGCTATGAGCGGCCAGATCGGCTGCTCGTGCTCGAGTACCCCTACTTCGAGCGCAAGGAGCCGCTGGTCTGGGACGACCCCGGCACATACGTCCAGACCGATGTCGTGTTCGAGCAGAACACCACGCACGAGTGGAACCACGGCCTCGGCGAGATCGTCACGGCGGTGCTGGACGCCGGCATGGAGCTGACGATGCTCGTCGAGCATCAAAGCGTTCCCTGGGAGCCCCTGCCTGGACAGATGGTCAAGGACGAGCACAGCGAGTGGCACCTTGCCGATCACCCTGAGCGGGTGCCGCTGACCTACACGCTGCAGGCGGTCAAGCGGAGCTGACCAAAGCTCCCGCGAGCGCGGTCCATTCGTCCCGCGGGATCCCACGGACTCCGACCGGCTGCAGGCACACGTGGTCGGCGCCGGCGTCGAGGTGCTCGCGCGCCACGGCGGCGATGTCCTGCGCCCCGCCGTGGGGGATGACGGCGTCGATCAGCCGGTCAGAGCCGCCGTCGGCGATGTCGTCCTCGACGAACCCGTGGCGAAGCAGGTTGCTCGTGTAGTTGCGCAGGCCCAGGTACAGCTCGGCGTAGCGGCGCGCCTTTGCCCTGGCGCTGTCGACGTCGCCGTCGACCACGCACGCGAGCTCCGGGGCAAGCAGCGCATCCGCGCCCAGCTCCGCGCGCGCAGCACGGGTGTGCGCGACCGGAACGAAGTAGGTGTGTGACCCGCGCGAGCGCGTCTTGCAGAGCTCCAGCATCTTCGGTCCGAGCGCCGCCAGGCAGCGACGGTCGCGCGGCAGCGGCGTGTCGGCCTGGTCCAGGCCGTCCAGGAACCCGCGCATCGCGGCCATCGGTGTGGCGTACTGGCTCGTGGCCTCCGGGTGGCCGATGCCGATGCCCACCAGCACCCGGTCGGGGAACTCCTCGGCCAACTGCACGTACTCGGCGGCAAGCTCGGCGGGGTCGTAGCTCCACACGTTGACGATGCCCGTCGCGACCACCAGGCTGTCTGTCGCCTCGAGCAGCGGCCGCACGGACGCGAGCCTGGGCGACCCGCCCAGCCAGAACGTCCCGAAGCCCAGGTCTTGCACCAGCCGGGCGGCTTCACCGGCGTTCTCCTCGCCGATCTGCCGATACGAGGTCCAGACGCCGATTCGTCCGAGGTCCATGCGTACAGGGTTGCATGCGCGGTAGGTCTAGGGTGTCTCGGGGTAGCGGACCTCTATACCGACCAGAGGAGATCCGATGGCAAAGAGCCGAACTGACGACCTATTCGACCGCCTGCACGCGCAGGGCCTGCGCAAGCGCACCGCAAAGCTGCTGTCGCAGGCCACCGATCGCCGCCGCAAGCCGGCCAAGGCGGTTGAGCGCTCCCTGAACGACGTCAAGCGCGCCGTCGCGCAGGTCGAGGACCGCATCTCCGGCGGACCGGCCAAGCGCCAGGCCGCGGCCAAGAAGGCGGCAGCCACCCGCAAGCGCAACGCCCAGCGCCGCAGCGCGGCCGCAAAGAAGGGCGCACGCACGCGCGCGAAGTCTTCCTGAGCCCCGTGCGCGCGGTCGTATTCGAGCGCAACGGCGGCCCGGAGGTGCTCACGGCCAAGGAGGTCGACGATCCCACGCCGGGCGACGGCGAGGTGATCGTCGACGTCGATGCGGTGGGGATCAACTACCGCGACGTGTACGAGCGCGAGGGCCGTGGCTACGGCGCGAGCCCGCCCGCGATCATCGGCGTGGAGGGCGCCGGCACGATCGCCGACACCGGAGAGCGTGTTGCCTGGAGCGCGGTGCCCGGCAGCTACGCCGAGCGAGTGGCGGCCAAGCGCGACCAACTGGTCGCGCTTCCCGACGGCGTCGACACGGAGGTGGCGGCCGCGGCGATCCTGCAAGGGATGACCGCTCACTACCTGGCGTATGACTCGTATCCGATCGAGTCCGGCGACTGGGTCGTGGTCCACGCTGCGGCGGGCGGTGTCGGCCTGCTGCTGACACAGCTCGCCAAGCTGCGCGGAGGGCAGGTGATCGCGACCACGTCGACCGACGAGAAGGCGGCGCTCGCACGCCAGGCCGGAGCCGACGAGGTGATCGGCTATGTCGGATTCGCGCAGCGCGTCAAGGAGATCAGCGGCGAGGGGGCCGCCGCCGTGTACGACGGCGTCGGCAAGGCCACGTTCCTGGAGGGCTTGGACGCGCTGCGGCCGTTCGGGAGGATGATCCTCTACGGCGCCGCCAGCGGTCAGCCCGATCCGCTCGAGGTGGCGACGCTAGCCCCCAAGGGTTCGCTGTACGTCCAGCGCCCGACGCTGATGACCTACGCGCGCACGCCGGAGCTGTTACGCGAGCGCGCGGGCGAGGTGTGCGCGCTGATCGCCGAGGGCAAGCTGCACGTCCGGATCGGTGCGCGCTACCCGCTCGACCAGGCGACGCAAGCGCACGAAGACCTCGAGGCACGCAGGACGACCGGAAAGCTGCTGCTGATCCCCTAGCGGTGCGAGAACGCCCGCTGCCAGGTCTCGAGGTAGGCCTCGGCCGAGCGGAACAGAAGCGCCAGCGCCTGGCGGCCGCCCGGCTGCTGCTGCATGTCGGCGAGCAAGTCGGCCATCAGGCCGTACTGCGCGACACCGTCGGTGTTCAGGTCAAACGTGCGCGTGCCCGTGACCTCGCGCGCGAACGTGACCTTGCCGTCGTATGACTTGAACGGGTAGCGCAGTGGATCCTGTACCGCGTCGGCGCGCGGGCCGGGCAGCGACGACAGGCCGCCCGTGTCGGTGCCGATCCCGACGCCGAAGTAGCGCGAACGGTCGCGGTACTTGGCCATGGTCAGGATCTTGGTGGCGAGCTCCGGCGCCTCCGTCGGTGTCACCGCGGCGAAGCCACCGAGCTTGTAGAGCTCCAGCAGCTCGGCGGGGCTCCACTCGCCGCCGGTGCCGTTGTGGCTCGAGATCAGCGGGTAGTGAGCCTTGGCGGCGATCGACAGGACCGTGTCGCGGGCCTTCTGGCTGAGGTGGTCGACCTCAATCAGCATGTGGGCCTTGATCATCTGCTCGATCGCGAAGCGGCCGAGCGCGGTCAGCCCGCGGGGATTGCACTGCAGGCCCGACGGATACGTGGGCATGCCCTGAGCGGCGATCTTCTTCGTCGCCGGGAAGAACTTCGACAGCGCCACGAGCACGCTCGTGGGAAGCGACACGACCGGGACGCCGCGGTCCTGGCCGGGGCAGGCGGCGGTCTTGAAGTAGCTGCCGGTCTGGAAGCGGTTGAGGAGGTTGATGAAGATGCCCTTGTCGCCTTCCTCGAGCGCCGCGCCCGACAGCGCGTTGTTGAACCAGTGGGCGACGAACATGCCGCGCACCCCGAGGCGCTTGTAGTGCTGGATGCCGCGGACGATGTCGGCGCGCGTGCACTGCGGCCTGCCGCGCAGCTCGCTGCAGCCGAACAGGTCAGACGACTCGATTCCGATGATCACCGCGAGCTTGCCCTGAGAGATCGCGCGGCGAGCCTGCGCCGGGCTGTAGACCAGACGGAACCAGCCGCGGCCTGGACCTCCGCTCTGGGCGTCGATGTAGTCCTGCATCTGTCGCAGCGTGTGGATCTGGGCGACGATCGATGCCGTCTCGTCGCAGCTGCGGCCGCGCTTGCGCGGCTCGACCTGGCACAGCGCCTGATCGTCGACGGTCTGCGCGACCACGAGTCGCTCGCCCGCCTCCCAGGCGCGCTGCAGCCACACGTAGTAGGTCTGCTGGTGGGTCTGGGTGTCGAACGTCGGCCAGCCCGTGAACGTCGGCCAGCCGTGGGTGTCGTGCGTGCCGACCGGGTTGCCGTTTCGCAGGAGGTTGCCGGTGACGTCGAGGGCGCCGTTGGCGCCGTGGACCTTTGCGTCCTGACCGAGCGCCGCCGCGATCCCGAAGCGGTCGAACGGCTCGCCGGAGATGACGAGGCCGCCGCCGCGCATGTTCGCGGTGATGTGCAGGTGGTCGTCGACGAACCCGAACACCGCTCCGTGGCCGTTGGTGCCCTTGAACGTCTGGCCGGTGGCGTCGACCTGGGCCTCGGGGAACGGCTTGCATCCCGAGGCTGGTGCGATCGTCCGGGAGAGGGTGGGCCCGCCAGGCCTGCGGAGCGTCAGCTGCCGCCCTTCGAGCTCGGCCGTCCATTCGGTCGCGGGGCCGGCGGTCCTGGTCTTGATGAGCCGGTGGTGGCTTGCCCCGAGCAGCCTTCCGTCGCCGCCGTAGAGCATGTACGTGCCGAGCCCGGTCGCCTTGAAGTAGTAGCTCGAAGAGCCGGCCCGCCTCCCGAGCGCAACGCAGCGGCCGGCTAGCGCATAGCGAGACGTGATCGGTGCCGGCGTGCGCGCGCGAGCCGCGGGCGACGCGGGCCGGCCCGCCGCGATTCCGCCGGCAAGCGCCAGCGCGGCCACGACCGCGCAAGCAACCGCAACCACCACCCGTCTGCTCCCCAGCAAGCGTTCTTGCACCGTCTCTCCTCTGGTGACGCGGCAGTCTATAGAGGGGAACCTGCGCGGGCCGGGTACCTCGGCAACCCGGCCCGCGCGGGGGACAGTGACTCAGCTGTACGGGGGGCCGGCTGAGCCGTGGCGGCCGGGATCCGTGTTGCGGACACCCGACATCGGGGACATTCGCCACTACTCTGTTTCCAGAGGGCATGATGATCCGTTGAGCGCAGTCCGCAACGAAAGTGGACATACGTCGCAAGACCTACGCATAGCCCCTCATCTACGCGTGGAAATCCTGAGAAAACCCTCTAAGGTCTCACTGGATCTGCCGATAGTCCCCCGGGGGGTGCCGGGCCCCCGCACGTAGACCTCATGGCGGCCTTCCCGACATCCCGTAGTCATGCGCGTGCGTTCACAGCGCTGCTCGTCGCGGTCGCCGCCGCAGCACTGCCCGCGTCCGCTTCCGCCATCACCACGACGCAAGCGAAAGCGAGCATCACCGATGCGACGACCGGCATGTCGGATGCCTCGTCGCTAGTGGCGAGGAGGGCCTGCGGCGTTCCCCAGCCCGGCCACGCCGCCTGCCTGGCTCAGTTTCTGGCGGTGCGCCAAACCGGAGCGCCCGTGCATCCGCGGTTGCAGCAGGTCGCTTCGCCCAACCGCTTGCGCCGCGTGCGCGCGCGATCTGCCGCCACCGCCCGAGCGGCAGCAGTTGCCGCTGCCACCAGCCCAGTCCCGGCGCCGCAGCCGGGCGGACCTGCCTACCTGCAGCAGGCCTATGACGTGGCCGCGCTGGCCCAGATCGCTGGCGGCAACCAGACCATCGCGATCGTGGACGCCTACGACAGCCCGACCGCCGAATCGGACCTCGCGACCTACCGCTCCACGTTCAACCTTCCGCCCTGCACCACAGGCTGTTTTCAGAAGGTCAACCAGTGGGGCAGCTCAGATCCGAGGCTGCTGCCATCAACACCACCCGATGGCAGCGGCTGGCAGAAGGAGATCGCGCTTGACCTCGATGCCGTATCCGCGATGTGCCCGAACTGCAAGATCGAACTGGTCGAGGCTTTCACCGACGGGATCGGCGATCTCTCCGTGGCGCAGTACACGGCGGCGCACATGACCCCCACTCCCAACGTGATCACCGATAGCTGGGGCGCCGTTCCCGCGAGCGCCACCAGCCAGCAGAACGCCAACAGCGAGCAGACCTGGCTGAAGAACACCGCCACGTTCACGTTCCCCGGAATCGCGACCGTCGCGGCCTCCCTGGACTTTGGGTACCTCGGCAACGGCCAGAACTCGCAGTGCAAGAAAGGTTGGACCGCGGAGACCTGCAACATCTATCCCGCGGCCCTGCCAGGCGTGACCGCGGCCGGCGGGACGAGCATGGTGCCTTCCAACGGCACCGGCACGCAGGCCGCCCGCGGCGTCGGCGAGGTGGCGTGGTCTAGCACCGGCTCCGGATGTGACACGACCGAAGCCAAACCCTCGTGGCAGACAGACGCCGGCTGCGAGGGCCGCTCTTACAACGACCTCTCGGCAGATGCCGACCCGGCGACAGGGATGTACGTCTACAACACCGCCGACGGCGGCTGGGAGATCGTCGGCGGCACCAGCGAGGCCTCGCCGCTGATCGCTGCCTACTACGCGCTGGTCGGCGCAGGAACCGACCCGTCGTGGGCATACAGCACCGCGGCAGCGCAGCCCGGCATCTTCAACGATCCCGTCTCGGGCTCGAACGGCAGCTGCCAAGCCCCGATCATCTACATCTGCAACGCCACCACTGGATACGACGGTCCCACCGGTCTGGGCACGATCAGCGGCGCAGTCCTTCCCGGGGCTCCCGGCATTGCGACTCCCGGCTTCGGCGACAGCTGGGACGGCGGCGACTTCTCTTACACAAAGAACGTAACGGTCGCCAGCGCCACGCTGCAGGGCGGCGTCTACCCCAACGGCAGGAACACGACTTACTTCTGGCAGTACGGCACGACGACGTCCTACGGTCAGACCACGCCGAGCGGGAGCGCTTCGGGCACCGCGCCCGTCGCCGTCACCAACACGATCACGGGGCTCTCGCCGGGCACGACATATCACTACCGGCTCGTGGCCCTGAGCCCGGACCCCGCCAACCCGGGGCAGTTCCTCACCCAATACGGATACGACTTCGAGCTGACGACCAGCAGCACGGGCAGCCCGGCCTCGGGATCGGGCCCAGGATCCGGCTCTGGCTCCGGTTCGGGCGCCAATACGGGCTCGAACGGTGGCTCCGGCGCCGGGGGATCGAACGGCGGCACCACGGCCCCGACTGTGACAAGCGCGCCGCTGCCGCTGCCGCTGCCCAGGCTAAGCGCGCCATCTTTCGGGAAACTCCGGATCCGGGCTCTGGCGTCGGGATCGGCGACCGTGACCGAGACGCTCACCACCGGCGGCGCAGGCACCACCTACTACCTCGCGTACGGCACCAGTTCGAAGCTGGGTCGACGCACCGCGGCGGCAACGTCCACCAAGTCCGGCACGGTCACCTGGCACCTGCGCGGGCTGCGCGCCGGCAAGGTCTACTACCTGCAGGCGGTCGCGGCCAACGGCGGCGGCACGCGGCGCAGCGGCACGATCCGAGTCAAGACTTCTGCGGTGAGCATCGGCAAGATCACCGCGCACGGCAACCAGCTGCTGGTATCGCTGCGCTGCCGCAGCTCCGCGAGCTGTCCGGTCAAGCTGGCCGTGAAAATCGGCAAGAACACTGTCGCGACCGGGCGCGCCACCGTTCGCGGCAACCACAGCGCGACGATCACCCTGAAGGTGAACCGCGCTGCTGCAGCGCGCGCGGCCCATGGCCGCAGCGCCCAGGCCACGCTGTCGGCGATCAGCGTCTGGAACGGCTACGCCGCCACGGTCGCGTCGAAGTTCAGGCTCGCGCTCGGCTGAGCAAGCCGTCGTGCCCGTAAACGTCGCGCGCCTGATCTACGGCACAGTAGTCGTAGGCGGGCTGCTGGCAGCCGAGGCTCCGGAGCGCGAGACCTACGCCGAGGTCCTGGCGTCGGTGGGAATCGCGCTGCTGGTCTACTGGATGGCTCACTCATACGCCGAGGTCACCGCCCGGCGGATCGAGGAACGGGGACGACTGACCACCACGGCCTTGGTCGACAGCATGCGTCACGAGGTGTGGATCCTGTTCGGCGCGGCGGTGCCGGTGCTGCCGCTGGTGATCTGGTGGATCGCGGGCGGCACGCTGTCGGGGGCCGTCACCGCCGCGGTCTGGACCGCGGCCGGGACGGTCGTCGTCTACGAGGTCGTCGCCGGGTTGCGTGCCGAGCTGTCGGCCAAGGAGCTGCTGGCCCAGATCGCGATCGGAGCGACGCTTGGCCTGCTCGTCATCGCGCTGAAGCTAGTGCTCCACTGAACCCTGTACCGGTCGGCGCATTTCGCGACAACGGGAGGGCCATTTTGGCCGCCGGACGCGGTGGTACTGTCGCGCCGGGAGTGGCTCTCAAATGGGGATGAGGAGGCTCGGACATGGCTGATGCCGGCGCTGGTGGTACCGCGGCTAGCAGTACCACCACCTCGAAGCTGTTCGTGCGCCAGTCGTCAGGACTGGTTCGCAACGTAAGCGTTACCAACGCCCTGTTCTTCAACGTCGCCGCGTTCGTCGGCGTCGGGCTGACGCTTTACCCGATCTTCTACTCGCTCGCATTCGTCCCCGTGTGGCGGTGGGGACCGTTCTCGGAGTACGGCTGGGCGGCCATCATCGCCGGACTGTTCTGCGTCCTGCTGGCGCTGATCTTTGCGTCGCTGACGTCGGTGATGCCGCGGTCCGGCGGCGACTACGTGTTCTCGAGCCGGATCCTGCATCCGTTCCTCGGCTGGCTCGAGTCGTGGACGCTCGTGATCGCGTCGGTGCTGATCATCGCCTTCGAGGTGCCGCTGGTCCTGCGCAACCTGCAGATCACCGCGCGGATCATCGGCATCGGCGCCGGGGGGCACTTCTTCAACCACGCCAACAGCTGGTTCACCCATGGTGGATCCATCACCGGCTTGCCCGGGTTCATCGCATCGTTGGTGGTGCTGCTCGGGATCGGGGCCGTATGCGTGCTCCCGACGCGCACGTTCCACCGCGTCGTGACGGTGCTAGCGGGCTTTGGCGTCGCGTGCTTCATCGCCATGTTCGTGTTCGGGCTGCTCTTCACGCACCGCCACAGCTTCGACGCGAACCTGCCGCACTACACCGGCGGCGTCACCGCGGCGAAGATCGCCGCGAGCGGCAAGGAGGCGTTCCTCCCCGGCACCAGCCACAACTTCCTCTCAGACATCTTCTCGACGACGGTGTTCCCGTTGATGCTGTCGGTGCTGCTGTTCCAGTTCATCGGCTTCCAGTATTCGGCCTACATCGCCGGCGAGGTGCGCGGCAATGTTCGCCGCGGTGTGCTGATCGCGCTGGTCGGCGCGCTGTGCATCGGCGTGCTCGCCAACTCCGTCTACGTCGACGCGATCTCGAGCCACTTCGGCTTCAACACGCAGGTGAGCTGGGGAGCGAGCTACTGGGGCTTCAACGAGAACTTGTCCGTGCTGCCGCTCGGCCAGCCAAACTCGATGCCGCTGCTGGCGGTGATCGCCAACCATGGGCTGTGGCCGATCTGGGCGCTGATCAGCCTCGGCGGCGTGTTGTTCCCGTTCCTCCTGTGTCCGGTCTACATCAACTTCATCAGCCGCATGCAGCTGGCCTGGAGCCTTGACCGCCAGGTGCCGGAGTGGTTCGGACAGGTCTCGGAGCGCATTCGTGGCCCGCTCAACGCGATCATCGCAACGCTGGGACTGACCGCGTTGTTCCTGTTCTTCCAGAGCTTCAAGACGTTGCCCACGTTCCTGGCGACCACCGGGCACAAGCTCAACCTCGCCGGCACCGCGTGGTTCTCGATCACGATGGCCGTGCTGACGTGGACGCTGCCCGGAGTCAACGCGATGCTCGTGCGCTGGCGCCGCCCGGACCTCGTTCGCAACGCCCCGTACGGCAAGCGGCTGCCGTGGATCGGGCTCGCGTGGATCGTGTTCCCGCTGTGGATCTACATCTTCGCCGTGGTCAAGCCGATCGTGAACGCGCTGAAGGGCGGTAGCGCTCTGACCTACCTGGAGACGAACGGGATCATCGACGCGGGCCTGTTCTATCTGCTGGGGATCATCATCTACTTCGTGATGCGCAACCGCGCTGTCAAAGCCGGCGTCGACGAGAAGATGTTGTTCACCGAGCTGCCCCCTGACTAGGACTGGGCGGGTTTCAGTGGCCACGCGCCTGTACATAGCCAGCGACCTGCATGCCGCCGAGAAGGCGTGGCGCAAGTTCGTCAACGCGATCCGGCTGAACGTCTACAAGGCGGACGCCGCGCTGCTGGCCGGAGATCTGACAGGCAAGGCGATCGTCCCGATCATCGAGCGCGACGGTCGGTATGAGACGGAGCTGTTCGGGGTGCACCGGACCGCGCGCGGCGATACAGAGCTCGCGGCGCTGGAGCGCGACATCGCCGACGTCGGCTACTACTCGTTCATCACCACGTCCGAGGAAGCAGGCCGGCTGTCGACCGACGAAGCCGGCCGCGACGAACTGCTTGCGCGGCTGATGAACGAGCGCGTCGAGGCATGGATGGCGCTGGCCACCGAGCGGCTCGCCGACAGCGACGTGCCGCTGTACCTGATCCCGGGCAACGACGACGAGTTCGGGATCGACGAGATCCTCGACCGTCCCGAGTGGACGCCGGTCAATGTCGACGGCGAGGTCGTCGATCTGCCGGGCGATCTTCAGCTGCTCGCCTGCGGCTGGTCCAACCACACGCCCTGGCAGACCCCGCGGGAGGAGTCAGAGGACGAGTTGTATGCGCGGCTCGATGCGCTCGCCAAGCAGGTCAGCGACCCGCGACGCTCGGTGTTCATGATCCACGTCCCGCCGCACGACTCCGGGCTCGACACCGCTCCATTGCTGGACGAGAACCTGCGGCCGACCGTCTCGGCCGGCGATGTGCTGCGCGGCCCTGTCGGCTCAACGGCGGTGCGCCGGCTGATCGAGGAGTACCAGCCGGTCCTGTCGGTCCACGGCCACATTCACGAGTCCGGCGGCGAGCGCAAGATCGGCAAGACGCTGTGCATCAACCCGGGCAGCGAGGCGAACCACGGGATCTTGCGCGGCTACCTGATCGACATCGGGCGCAAGGGCGTCGAGCTCGCGCAGCGGGTCGAGGGTTAATCAGGCCGTTCCGCAGAATCGCATCGCGGTCACCGCGAGGACCTGCGCGCAGGCGATCAGACCGTCGACGGGGACGAACTCGTCGACCATGTGCGCGACGCTGACGCCATCGGCGTCAAAGCCGGGCGGCCCGTAGCCGATCGAAGGGATGCCGGCGAGCTCGGTGATCGTCGCACCGTCGTACCAGGAGTCCAGACCGCCTCGTTTCCCAGGCCGGCCGACATCGGCGCCGGCGTCGAGCACGGCTGCGGCGATCGGCTCGTCGGGGCTGATCTCGAACGGCATCACGCCGTTCGGCCACCACTCGATCACCGGCGGGTGCTCCGCCAGCCACTCGTCGCGCGCGGTCTCGCGCGCGATCCACTCCTCGACCTCGCCTCTGACGTTGGTCCCCCAGCCGTTGGAGTCGGCCTGCGCCGGCAGGTACATCACCGCGATCGTGAGCTCGCACGAGGCCGGATAGGTGACCGGCCACTCGCCGCTGCGCGCCATCGTCGGCAGCAGCGACGGCCGTGACAGCAGCGGGTGGTGCAAGCCGTCTCGCTGCGACCACTCGCGCCGCAGCGAGGCGATCGCCTCGAGCACGACCGCGGCCTTCTCGATCGCGTTGACCGCGCCGCCCGCGCGCCAGTCTGGCTGGTTGACCTCGGCGTGGCCGGGTCGCCCGGGAACGGTGATCACGCCGTACTCCGATCCGCGGCAGGCGACCCAGGCCTCGAACCCGGTCGGTTCGGTGACGATCCCGGCATCGGCCGTGAGGCCGCGCTCGACGAGCGCGGTGCCGCCGGCGCCGGAGGACTCCTCGTCGGTGTTGGTGGCCACGAGCAGGTCTCCGGCCAGGCCGATCCCCATCTGCGCGAGGACCTGGGTGGCGAACACCATCGCCGCGATCCCGCCCTTCATGTCGCAGGCGCCGCGTCCGTAGAGCTTGCCGTCGCGGACCTTTGCGGCGAACGGGTCGCTCGTCCAGGCGTCGCGGGGCTCGACAGACACGACGTCGATGTGGCCGTTGAACAGCAGCGACCGGCCGCCGCCCGCTCCCGCTTGCCTGGCGATCAGCTGGGGGCGGCCGACGAAGTCCAGTCCAGGCGGGACCAGCGGCTTGCCCGCCATTGCGTCGCCGTCGGGCTCCCAGAGGTCGGTGCTCGCGCCCGACTCTCGTAACAGCTCGGCGAGGTACTCCTGCAGCGCGGCTTCATCGCGCGGCGGGTCGCCGACGTTGCGGGCCGTCGTGTCGAACGCGATCAGCGTCGTCGCAAGCGAGACGAGGTCGTCGCCGCGCGTTTCGATCGCCTCGCAGACGCTTCGCTCGACGTCTGTCAGAGGCATGCGGCGCACGATAACGTGGGTAACGGGATGAGGCGGCTTGCGCTGGTCGCGGTGTGCTTGGCCGTGTGCGCTTGCGGTGGTCGTCACCACAGTGGCACTGGCGCGTCCGGCGTCGCCGGCGGCGAGGGCCAGGGCGGAGGCGGGCTCGCGCATCCGCGCCTGTCGGGAGCACACCGTTGCCCGGACGCGACGGGCTTCACCTGCGCGACGCTGGTCGTGCCGCTCGATCACGGCGGCCAGGCCAAGGGCTCGCTGCGGCTTGCCGTCGGCTACGCGCGTGACGCGACCGCGCCGCACGGGGTGCTCGTGTTCCTCACTGGTGGCCCGGGGCAGCCGGGCGTCCCGTTCCTCGAGCGGGTGCAGTCGCGGCTGGGGTCAGACATGCGCGGGTACCGCTTGGTGATGTTCGACCAGCGCGGGACCGGCGCGGACGCGTTGAAGTGCCCGGTGCTCCAGACCGCCGCGGGCGCGTCGGACCTGGTCGTGCCGCCGCCCGGCGCGATCCAGGCGTGTGCGCGTGCGATTGGTCCCTCGCAGCGCTACTACATGACCTCCGAGACGGCCGCCGACATCGACTCACTGCGCAAGGCGTTCGGCGTCTCGAAGCTGACGCTCGACGGTGTCTCGTACGGGACGTTCGTCGCCGAGCGCTACGCGCTCGCCTACCCGCAACACGTCGCCCGGCTGGTGCTCGACTCGGTCGTACCGCAGCAGGGCGTCGACGCCACCTACCTCGCAGCTCTGCAGGCGACGGCGCGGGTGCTGCGCTCGGCGTGCGCCGAACAGCACTGTGGGTTCGATCCGGCGCGCGATGTCGCGACGATCGTCCGCACCCGGCGCGACGGCCCCGAGCTGCTCGATGCGCTGGTGGCCCAGAGCGTCGGGTTCCCGTCGTTCGCTGGCGTGCTCGGCGTGCTGCACGACGCCGCTCGCGGGAACCTCGGGCCGCTCAAGCGGTTCTTCGCGGCGGTTCACCGGGGCGACGCCGTACCCGCGGCGATCCTGAGCCAGGGCCTGCACGAGTCGGCACTGTGCGCCGAACTCGCGCCGCCGTGGGATCCGGCGTCGTCTTCGGCGGCGCGGAGCCTCACCGCCACGCGCGCCGCCGCTCAGCTGACGCCCGCCCAGCTGTACCCGTGGGATCGCGCCACGGCGCTGGGCAACGGACTGGCGGTGGGTTGCGAGCAATGGCCCGCGACCAAGCCGCCGGCGGTGCCGACCGGGAACGTGTCGGGCGATCTGCCACGGGTGCCGGTGCTGCTGTTCTCCGGCGAACGCGATCTGTCGACGCCGCTCGCGTGGGGCCGGGAGGAGGCGGCGAGGGCCCCGGAGGGTCGGCTCGTCGTGGTGCCGCGCGCCGGGCACTCGGTGCAGCTGCGCAGCACGAACGCGGGCGCGCGCGAGGTCCTGGCGCGCTTCCTGGCCGGCTGACCGGGAACAACGTTCCCTCCATCGCGTCGCGGGCGGCTGGCGGAACGAACTTCCCGCTAGTCATCGCCGCCGTGGCCCCCACCCGAGCCACCGCCGCCACCTGAGCCGCCACCACCGCCACCCGAGCCGCCGCCGCCTGAGCCGCCGCCACTCCCGCCCCGGGTCCGCCCACCGTGGTCATCAGCCGGCGCGGGCGCGCCCGTGGCGGAGGTCGTGGTCCCCGTCCGGGTAGGCGCCGTCGCCGGGGTCCCTTTCCCCGGACGCGGGGCGGCCTTCGGCTTCGAAGCCTTGCGGCGCGCCGCCGGGGAGCTGTGCCGCGCCGCCGCCGCACCGTTCGTCTTCGCCGGCGACAGCTCGATCCCGGACCCGGCCGGCGTCGGCGCAAGCCCGATCGAGTCACGCGAGATCGCATTGGCGGCAAACCCGACCCCGACCGCCAGAGCCAGGCCCGCAACACCCAGCAGCACGAGCTTTCTCATGTCGCCACCCGCGTCGTCGCCGTTCGCTTGGCGCTCCGGGCCGGCACGATCGGGAACCGCACCTCCGCGCGTGCGCCGCCGTCGGGCCGGTTGACCAGCGTGGCCGAACCGCCCCATCTCCGCGCCAGCGTCTCGACGATCGCCAGACCGAGTCCGGTGCCCGGGACGCTGCCGCCCTGGCTCGAGCGCCCGCGGTAGAAGCGGTCGAAGACGTGGTCGGCCTCGCCCTCGCCGAGCCCCGGCCCGCGGTCGAGCACCGCGATGAACGCCTCGGCGTGATCGCGTCCCCACTGCACCGTGATCGGCTCGCCGTCGGGGGTGTAGTTGAGGGCGTTCTCGAGCAGGTTGTCGAGGATCGTGTCCAGGTCGCCGTTGGTTGCCGCGATCTCGACCTCGTCGGCGTCGGCGAGGTCGATCGTGTGCCCGCCGCGCTCGGCCTGCTCGCCCCAGCGCTCGGCAGCGCGGCCGGCAGCGGAGCCCAAGCCGACGCGCGCGGCCGCAGGCCGCTGCCCGTCCTGAGCCAGCCTCAAGAGGTTGGCGAGCAGCTTGGCGAGACGCTCGGTCTCCTGCTCGCCGGCGGCGAGGTCGCGCTGGAGGTCGGGATCCGACGCCTTCAGGCTCGCTGACTCCAGGCGCAGGCGCAGGCCAGTTAGCGGCGTGCGCAGCTGGTGGGAGGCGTTGGCGACGAAGTCGCGCTGCGCATCCAGCGTCCGGCCGAGGCGCTCGGTCATGTCGTTGAACGCGTTGGCCACCTCGACCTGCTCGGACGAGCCCGCGGGCGTCGCGCGCGCCTGCATGTCGCCGCCGGCAACGCGCCGCGCCGCCTTGGCCAGGTTCTGCAGTGGCCGCGACAGCGAGCCGGCGAGTGCCCACGCCAGGCCGAGGCCGAGCAGCAGTACCGCGGCGCCCAGTCCCAGCAGGCCGAGCACGTCCTTTCGGACCTGATGGTGGACTCCGTCCACGCTCTGGGTCACCCGCACCGCTCCCGTCGTGTGCCCGGCGTCGACGATCGGAACCGAGGTGAAGAGCAGGTCGGCATGCAGCGAGCTCGAGTGGCGTTCACCCTGGGTCTCGGTGCCTCGAAGCGCACTGGCGATCTCCGGCCGGCTCGCGTACGGGGAGCCGGGCGCGGCGGAGCGATCGGAGTCGACGAGCACGCGGCCGCGCTGATCGACGATCAGGACCCTCCCGTCCAGACGGTTCGCCTGGTCGGCGGCGAGCGACGCCAGGGCTGTTTGCGTCGTCAGCCGGCCCGAAGCGGCCGCAGCGATCGCGTGCGCCGCGGCGCCGGCCTCGGCGCGGATCTCGGAGTCCACCCGGCGCGAGAAGTTCAGCGTCAGGGGGATCTCGAGCGCGATCAGCGTGAACACGAGCACGTACCCGAACGCGCCCAGCATCCTGACCCGCAGGCTCATTGCCCGTCTGCCTCGCCGGCCTGGGCAAACCGGAAACCGACGCCGCGGACCGTGTGCAGGTACCGGGGCTCGGCGGGGTCGTCGCCGAGCTTCTTGCGAAGACCGCTGACGTGCACGTCGAGCGTCTTGGTCGAACCGAACCAGTTGACGTCCCAAACCTCGTCGATCAGCCGCTCGCGGGTGACCACGCTGCCCGCGTGGCCCATCAGCAGCGCCAGTAGATCGAACTCCTTGCGCGTGAGCTCGAGCGGCTCGCTGTTGAACGTCGCGGTCCGAGCCGCCGGGTCGAGCTGGACCCCGCCGATCCGGATCGCATCGCGGCTGGGCGGGTCGGCCGCCGTGCTCACTCGCCGCAAGACGGCCCGGATCCGCGCCACGAGCTCGCGGGCGCTGAACGGCTTGATCACGTAGTCGTCGGCCCCGAGCTCCAGTCCCGCGACCCGATCGGCTTCGTCGCCTCGCGCCGTCAGCATGATCACCGGCGTCGATCCCATCGAGCGCAGCTCCCTGAGCGCGTCGAATCCAGACCCGTCGGGGAGCATCACGTCGAGCAGCACCAGGTCAGGGCTGTCGTTTCGCGCGATTTGCAGGCCTTCCGCGATCGTGCCGACGGCCACCGGCGCGAACCCCTCTCGCGCCAGCGATTCCGTCAAGGGTGCGACGATCGCGTCTTCGTCCTCGATCATCAGCACCGTGCGCCGCTGAAAATCCATTGCCTCATCGTAGGACGAGGCAAGCTCCAGACCGTCACGCCGATCCGACGGCAAAGCCGGGACGAGAGGTTCTCGCCCCGGCTCCGGGAATTGCGCCGGCGAACGTGATGTCGCCTGGTCGGCCGAGGTGTCAGCCGTCGTGTCCACCGTGTCCACGGTCATCGCCCGCGTCGTGGCCAGGGCCGTCGTGGCCGCGGTCGTCGCCCGCGTCGTGGCCAGCCCCGTCGTGGCCGCGGTCATCGCCCGCCTCGGCGCCGCGGTCACCGCGGTCATCGCCGGCCTCGGCCTCGCGCCCACCGCGCTCGACCTTGGTCGCCGACAGGGCGCCGTTGACTCGAGCCGCCTTGACCTCGACGCTCTGACCCCGGTGCAGCGCGCCGAACCCGGCGACGTTGTCAAACCGCGTGTTGGGCGTGACCTTGACGGTCGACAGGGCGTTGCGATGCTCGCGGTCACGGACCGTGAACGTGCGTGAGGCGCGGTCGATCGCGACGATCGGACCCTCGATGTGGCGCACGAACCGGCCCGCCTGCGCCGCGGCTGAAGCCGGCGAGGAGGACGACTGCGCTGTGGCGCCGCGTCGCCGCGACTGCTCCGGTGCCGAGCGCCGCTGCGGCGCCGACGATGCTGAGGAATGTCTTGGTTCTCATTGGCTCCTCCTTGAAGGAATTGACTGCAGCCAGGATCGCCAACGACCCCCCAGCTGACGCCCAGGTGAAAGCAAGCTCTCGGCCATCCGTTGGTTAGGGGTTGGTAAACCGCCCGCGCCGACGCCCCGACTACGCTCAGACTGATGCCCACCTCCTATGACCGCGTCGTTGTCGGCGCGGGGATCCTTGGCCTCGCCGTCGCGCGAGAGTTGCTCGCACGCCACCCCGACTCCCGGGTCGCGGTCGTCGACAAGGCCGACCGCGTTGCCGCTCATCAGACCTCCCATAACAGCGGCGTGATCCACGCCGGCGTGTACTACGCGCCTGGCTCGCTGAAGGCCAGACTTTGCGTCAAGGGTGCAGCCCTGATGTACGAGTACTGCGAGCGCCAAGGCATCGACGTCAACCGGATCGGCAAGCTGATCATCGCAACCGGCGCCGGCGAACTTCCCGGCCTGGACGAGCTCGAGCGTCGCGCGCGGGCGAACGGGGTCCCCGGTATCCGCCGGATCGGAGGCCCGCAGATCCGGGAGATCGAGCCTCACGCGATCGGCGTCGCAGCGCTCCATTCCCCGAACACCGGGATAGTGGACTTCCGGACGGTGTGCGACCGGCTGGCGGCCGACGTCACGCAGGCCGGAGCGGAACTGAGGCTGGGCTGGCCGGTCCGCGACGTGCTTTCCAACGACCGCAAGATCCGGCTGATCGGCCCCGACGGCGACGGCATCGAGGCGGCCGGGGCGGTGTTCTGCGCCGGCCTGTGGGCCGACCGCCTCGCGGTCCGCGCCGGGGCCTCTCCCGACCCGCGGATCGTCCCGTTTCGCGGGGGTTACCTGCGCCTGCGCGCCGAGCGGCGCGGCATCGTCAACGGGCTCATCTATCCGGTCCCCGATCCCGCGCTGCCGTTCCTCGGAGTCCACCTGACGCCGCAGATCGGCGGCGAGGTGGTGCTCGGGCCGTCGGCACTGCTGGTCGGCGCTCGCGACGCGTATGACCTCAAGACGGTCCGCCGGGGCGACCTCGTCGACACCATTTCCTGGCCGGGAACGTGGCGCATGATGCGCCGGTGGTGGAAGACCGGCCTGCAGGAGCTTCACCTGGCGGCGAGCCGACGGGCATTTGCGACGCACGCGGCCCGCTACGTCCCCGGGCTGACCGCGGCCGACATGAGGCCAGGATTCGCCGGGGTGCGCGCCCAGGCGGTGGCCCGAGACGGCAAGCTCGTCGACGACTTCGTGATCTCGCGGACGGCCCGTGCCGTGCACGTGCGCAACGCCCCCTCTCCGGCAGCGACGTCGTCCCTAGCGCTCGCCGAGTTGATCGTCGACACCGCCGACGAGCACCTCGCCTGAGCGTCAGGACGGCCGCTCGCGCACGACATCCCGCGCGGGCTTGTCTTCGCGCAAGCCGAGGTAGCGCGGATGGCGCAGCTTGCCGTCACGCGTCCACTCGGTGAACGCGATCTCGGCGACCAGCTCCGGCTTGACCCAGTGAGCCCGCGGCAGGCGGCGCTCGGCGAACGGCGGATCCGGTTGCTCCAGCCGCTGGAGCTCCTTGCCCACGCGCTCGAGCGTCGCCCCGTTGAAGCCGGTGCCGACCTTCCCGGCGAAGCGAAGCCTGTCCTTCTCCCAGTAGCCCAGCAGCAGCGCGCCAAACCACGTCCGGCTGCCCTTGGGATCGGTCCAACCCCCGATCACCAGCTCCTGCTCGTGGCCGCACTTGATCTTCAGCCAGTCGCGTGAGCGTGTGCTCTTGTAGGGGCTGTCGGCGCGCTTGGCGACCAGTCCCTCCCACCCGCGCTCGCACGCGTGCTTGAAATAGGCCTCTCCGTCGCCGACGCGGTGGGTCGAAAAGCGCAGCGGGCCACCGAACTTCACGGCGTCCTTCAGCAGCCGCTTTCGCTCGCGCAGGGGTCGCTGTCGAACGTCCTCCCCGTCGACGCTCAGCACGTCGAACAGGTACAGGAACACGGCGATGCCGGTCTTGCGGGCGCGTTGCGGATCATGGATCCCGAGGCGGCCCTGGAGGCGCTCGAAGCTGGTCTGCCCGCCCTTGAACGCGACGACCTCGCCGTCCGCGACCACGTCGGGTCCGTCGACCGACAGTGCCTCGACGATCTCGGGGTAGGTGCCATCCATGATCTCGCCGGTGCGCGAGACGAGCCGGGCCACGCCGTTTTGACGGATCACGCCGCAGCGGACGCCGTCGAGCTTTCGCTCGAAGATCCACTCCGGGTCCGAGAACGGGGCGTCGACCAGCACCGCCTTCATGGGCGCGAATTCGGTCACCGCTCCGAGTTCCTGGCTCATGGCCGACTCATACCTGTAGCACCTAATGCAATCCCAATTGCCGCCAGCGACGAGAATGGCAGTTCTCGGTACCGTTGGTTCAATGGCGACGCTCGAGCCAGTCCAGGGTGGCACCGGCGAGATTGCCTTCGAGCTCGAACGCTATGAGTTCAAGGGCGACGACCGCGTCGAGATCAGCGGCCGCTGGTCCGGCGTGCGCGGACGGCGCTTCATCCGCCCCACGCTGACGGTCATGACCGGCGGCCGCGGGTCCAGGGCGCTCGCCGATCTGGAGCACAAGCCGTGGGCGCCGGAGGAAGGGAAGCTGTGGATGGCCGCGTTCTCGTGCACGGTTGAGGACGCGACCACACTCGAGGCTGAGCTCAACGTCGCGCCCGACATCACGATCACGCTGCCCGCACCGGGTGGCGGCGCGGCTACCGGCGCCAAGCGTCCGAAGCGAGAGCGGCCTGGACGAGAACCGCGCGTGCGGCGCGAGCTGCTGGAACGTCCGGTGCCGCCTCGACGCAGCGCCGCGAGACCCTCGCAGGAGAGCACCGCACGCCGCGAGGTCGCAGCGATCAAGACGACGATGGGCGCGGCGATCGCGGACAAGGAGCGCCTGCTTCAGGAGTCCGACGCCGAGAAGGAGCGCCTGCAGGCCGAGCTGGCTGCCTCGCAGACCGAGCAGGCCCAGCTGAGGGCACGCGTCGAGGAGCTCACCGCCGAGCTGGACCGCGCGGTGGCCGCTCGCACGAGCGCACTCGCGGCACGCGATCAGGCCCTGGAGACTTCGGAGCGAAGCCTCGCCGACCGCGACGCCGCGGTGCAGGCTCAAGAGGAGGCGGTCGCCGCGCGCGACGCCGCGGTCGAGTCGCGCGATTCCGCGGTCGCGATGCGTGAGGAGGCGCTCAACGCCCGCGACGAGAGCGACGCCGCGGCCAACGCCGCGCTACTGGCGCGCGACCACGCGCTCGCCCAGCGCGACGCCGCCGACACCGCGCGCGGCCGGGCCGTCGCCGATCGCGAGACCCTCGCCCAGGCGGCCGATCAGCTCCGCAACCAGCACGAGGACGACCTTGCCACCCGCGGCGCCCAGCTGGTGATGCGAAACGCGACGATCGCCTCGGGTGCGGCCCGGCGCCATGCCGGCTGGACCAAGCGCGCGATCGCGATCATCGTGGTGCTGGCCGTCGTGCTGGCGCTGCTGATCGTGACGCGCGTGGTCTAGCGCCGCACGCCGCTAGCAGCTGCGGGCGTACCGGCAGGCCACGATCGCGGGCTGCTCGATCGGGCGTCCGGCCTGGATCGACCACGCGAGGCGGATGAACTGCGCGTGGGTCCACGCCAGCGGGGTCGCCGAGAACGTCGGCGTTCCCGGCGAAAACCCGGCGCTGCCCGAGGGCGGATTCTGGTCCCAGACCTGCTCAGGCAGCATCCCGCCGTCGTTGGCGACGTCCGCGATCGAGGCAAGCTGCTGCGCGGCGCCGTGTCCGGCCGCCAGCTCGTACTCGCCGCGCTCGCCCGCGAAGATCGGCCAGACGCGGCCGATCGTGGTCTGGCTGCCGGGCGGCTGGTTGATCTCCCAGGGGCCGCCGTTGCGCTGCTCGCCGTACCCGTCGCCGGTGTAGCGATGCCAGAAGCGGCCGTTCGGCGTGACCGTCGAGAGCTGCTGGTCGACGACCTTGATCGTGTTGAGGATGTTCGGGTCACTCGGGCTCTTGACCCCGAGGCGGACCATTTCCAGGAAGCTCGGGTCGACCACGCGGCGCTGGTCGATCGCGTCCGGACCGCTGTCGCCGACGCTGTAGGTGGTGCCGGCGTCGGGGTTTCCATCCTTGGTCAGCCGCAGGTAGTACGGCTGCGAGCTGTACGGACCATTCGTCGTCAGAGTCCAGGCATTCAGCTTGGACTGCCAGAGGTCGGCGGTGGCCAGATAACGCTTGGCCGACGCTGAATCGCCGTTGTGGGAGGCGATGTCCGCGGCGCACACCAATCCTGCGATCTCGGCGGCAATCGTGGCCGGCGAGTAGCCCGCCTGGTTCTCCCACCGCTCCTGGGGCGTGTACGGAGCAGTGTGCCCCTGGCCGTCGTCGAAGTTCACGATGAAGTCCGCCGCGCGCTTGACATGCGACCAGGTGGCGGCATCGCGGTCGCCGAGCTGATCGGCGAGGATGATCGGGTCTGCGACCTCGTCGAGCTGGAGGTTGGTCCACTTCGGCGTGCCGGTGCACGTCTGAGTTCTGCGGGAACGAGCCGTCCGGCTTCTGCTGGCGATACAGAGGAAGTGCAGGGCACGCTGCGCGCCGCGACGTCACCGTCTGCGATCAGCGCGGTCGCGATCTCATAGAGGTCGCGCGACCAGACCAGGTGATATGCGTCAGATGGGTCGAAAGGCCGGTGCCCCAAGCCCACGGCATGCTCGGCGATGCCACGAAGGCGCCGCGGAACGTCTTGTCCTCGCTGGCAGCGAGCACCATCGCCGAGACCGTGTACTCGCGGCGCTCGGCTGCGGTCTCGAGGCTGCTCGGGGGCGCCTTGAGCGAGCTCACGTAGGAGTGCCAGCCGCGGGCGTAGCGGCCGGCGAGTGCACCGAAGCCGTCGGACAGTGACCCGCGGGCGGCCGACACCGCGTCGGAACTGGTGCTTCCGAAGCCGAGGGCGACGGTCAGGCGCTGATGCCCGCGCTTGCCGGTCAGCGGCGTGCGGCCGGTCTCGACGACGTTGCCGTTGGGTGCGGACGAGTAGTGCCACAGCATGCGCTTGTGAGCGCTGAGGTCGGTCCACCCGTCGCTCGCACCCTTGAAGCCACACGACGCCTGCACGAGGCCCGGCCTGGTGATCAGCGCGGCGGCGGACTGCGCGTCGTGGGCGACGAGCGCCGAGTTCGAGCAGTTGCCGCTGTCGTCGTCGCCGGTGTTGGACAGCGACGGGTCGGCGAGCACGTACAGCTGATAGGGGCGACCCGTCAGCGACTGGAAGCGGACGTCGATGGCGACCGTGGAGCGGCCGGGATCGGTGACGTATGTCTTGGTCAGCCGCCAGCGGTGCTGCTTGTCGGTGTTGGTCTGGCGGTAGGTCAGGCTGTCCGGGTCCAGCAGCGTCGTCCGCTGCACCGTCGAGTCCTGCTCTCGCTCGGCGAAGCTGTGCCCGTCGGTGACGACGAACTGCAGATCGCGGTAGCTCGGGGTGTCGAGCCGCGGGTAGTAGACCTCGGTCAGCTCACCGCTCTCGAGCGTGAACCAGACCTTGCTGGCGGCCGTTCTCGAAGTGCCGAAGCCGTGCTTGTCGGCTGGTGCCCAGTCGGCCGTTGCTCCCGGGGCGCCTGGCGCCACGCCCCGCGTGCCCGACGGCGCGTTGGACGGCGCGCGGGCGTGCGAGTGGCTTGCTCCGGCGGCTTCTCCCTCCAGCGAGATCGCCGCGACGATCGCGACGACGATGAGCACCAAGCGGCGCATGCCGTCGATCCTTTCCAGCGCTCCGTGCGCGCAAACCTTGCGGGGTCACCAGCGCTTCACACGGGTCTGGACGCTGACGCCTAGCCTTGCGACCCGACTCCGGCAGGCAAGACAGGAGGGACTCGTGCGGACATCAGTTCGTCGTTTTTTGCTGGCCGCGATCGCGGCCTGTGCGGTGCTACCAGCCTCGGCGCACGCGTCGTTCGTGCGCGACATCAATTGGACGTCCTCCGCCCCTGCGCCGGGCGTGCAGCTGCTTTCCGGCAGCTTCACCGATCCCGCCGCCAAGCCGTCGTGGACGGTCACGATCCAGGCACCGACGCGCAGCCCGTTCGACGGCACGCCCGAGCTCGCCGAGGCAGGCAGCGCGGCGTGGGCGGATCAGACCGTGTCGGCGCTTGGCGCCAAAGGATTCACCGCGAGCGAGGACACGCTCCGCTGGCCGCGGTACGTCGATGATCCGCACGGCTTGATCGGCGTTCGAGTTCGCGTCGGCGAGTTCCCGACGCAGGCAGCCGCGGCAGCACAGGCAAGCTCGCTCAGCGCCGCGGGCTTCTCACCGCTGGTCGAGTGGGAGGGATTCGATCCCCGCCCCGGCCCGGATGTCGAGCTGCTGCATGCGGCGATCGTCGACCTGCCGCGGTTCGCCGGCCATGTGATCGCGACCCACGGCAACGCGGTCGCGAGCCGGCAGACGGTGGCGGCGCAGGCGCAGAAGCTCGGCGCGCTCGTCGCGGTCAACGCCGGTTTCTTCACGATCAACGCGGCGCTGCCCGCTGTCGGCGGCGTGCCCACCGGCCTCGGGGTCTACGACGGCAAGCTCGAGTCGCTCTCCAACGGCACTCGCGCCGACCTTGTGCTCGACGGACGCCGCACGCCCCAGGTCGAGAACCTGCGCGCGACAGCGCAGCTGCATTCCGGCCACAGCACGGTCGGCATCGTGGGCATCAACCGGCAGCCAGGAAGCGCCGAGGATTGCGGCGTACCGGGATTCAGCCCCACCAGTTCGCCTCGCCAGGGCACGGTCTGCACCGCGTCCGATGACCTGGTGCTGTTCACGCCGGAGTTCGGCGCGCCGCTCCCCACAGTCGCCGGAACGGTGCAGGCGACGCTGAGTCCGCAGGGGCGCGTGCTGGCGCTCGGCGCGCCGGCCGGCGCGCTGCCGCCTGGCGACTCCGCCGTGCAGGCGATCGGCGCCGACGCGACCTGGCTGCGAGCCCACGCGCAGCCAGGCGCGCGGCTGCTGATCACAGAGCAACTTCGCAAGCACAATGGGGCGCAGTTCCAGGTCGACAGGCAGACCGACATCGTCAGCGCAGCGCCGGTCCTGCTGCGTGACGGACGCCTGGCGATCGACGCGGTGACCGAGGGAGTGCTCGATCCGCGTGACCTCAACAACTACAGCTTCAGCGCCGATCGCCACGCACGGACGATCGCCGGCATCGATCGCCGAGGCCGGTTGCTGCTGGTCACCGCGGACGGCATCCCCGGCGTCAGCGAGGGCCTGACGCTGACCGAGGAGGCGGAGCTGATGCGAAGCCTCGGAGCGGTCGACGCGATGAACCTCGACGGAGGCGGATCCACGAGCTTCGTGGTCGACGGAACGACTATCAACCGGACGTCGGACGCGACCGGTCCCCGCGCCGTCGGCGACAGCATCGAGGTCGTGCCGTAGCAGTGCCGACATGACCTGATCCGTGATACTCCGGGGTGGCTACAGGACGACGCCACCCCGGAGATCCCATTGTCGACGGTCAGCACGAGCACATCCCCCACGCCCGACGAGCTCGCCGAGCTCGAGCGGGAGATCCGCGCCTACGTGGAGGACGAAGGCGAGCGCTGGGCGCAGCGGATCGAGGACGAGCGCCAGGTGCCGATGGAGCTGTGGGACGAGCTGCGCGACCGCGGATATCTGCGGCTGACGGCACCCGAGCAGTACGGCGGCCGTGGGATCGCGCTGTCGCGGTACCTGGAGCTGCTCGAGATCTTCGCGATGTCCCACGGCTCGCTGCGGATGATCGTCCACGTGAGCAACGGGATCTGGCGGCCGATCGCCGCGCACGCTTCCGAGGAGCAGAGCCGGCGATTCCTGCTGCCGCTCGTCGCCGGCGAGACCAAGGTCGCGTTCGCGCTGACCGAGCCGACCGCCGGCACCGGCGCCGACCTGCGCTGTGAGGCCGTCCGCGAGGGCGACACCTACTACGTCAGCGGCGAGAAGCACCTGATCACGTTCGGCTCGATCGCCGACTATCTGCTGCTGATCGCCCGGGTCCAGGGGTCGAAGGGTGCCGAGGGCACGCTCGCGCTGATGGTGCCGCCGCACGGCGAGGGCGTGCAGGCCAACGTCATGGCGGAGTCGCTCGGCGTGCGCGGCACCGACCACGCCCACCTGGTGTTCGACCGCGCGCCGGTGCCCGTCGCAAACAGGCTCGGCGAGGAGGGCGAAGGCCTCGCGGTCGCGATGGGCGGCTTTCTGGCGCCGAGCCGGATCTCGCTGGCGATGAGCTGCGTCGGCCTCGCACAGCGCGCGCTCGAGCTCTCCGTCGACTACGCGCGCCGCCGCGAGACGTTTGGCAAGCCGCTGGCCCAGCGCCAGGCGATCTCGTTCAGGCTGGCCGAGATGGCGACCGACATCGAAGCGGCGCGCAGGCTCGTCCTGCACGCCGCGGGCGAATGGGAGCACGACCGCGCTGCCGTGACCGAGGCGTCGATGGCCAAGCTGTTCGCGGCCGACATGCTCCAGCGCGTGACCGACGCGGCGCTTCAGATCCACGGTGGGCTCGGGTACTTCTCGCCCACCCCGATCGAGCGCGTGTACCGCGACGCGCGGGCGCAGCTGTTCGAGGAGGGCACCGCCGAGGTCCAGAAGATGACGATCTCCCGGGACCTGCTGCGCGGATGACAAGCGAGTCTGAAGAGAGGGGCCCGCCTCCGCCGCCCACCTGGGCGGCTCCGCCACCCTCCGGCGAACCGCAGCCGCCAGGTCACCTGGCGCCCTCGCCGCGCGAGGGTTTCGAGGGCAAGATCGCGCTGATCACGGGCGCCTCCCGCGGCATCGGGCGGGCGCTCGCGCTGAGCCTCGCCGCTCGCGGCGTCACCCCGATCATCAATTACCGCCGCAACGAGGACGCGGCCAACGACACGGTCGCCGAGATCGAGAGCCTCGGGGTGCCGGCCGTCGCGATCCGCGCCGATCTGGAGAGCGTTGATCAAATCGAGGCGATGTTTGATCAGGTATCGGATCAGTTCGGGCGCCTGGACTTCTTCGTCTCAAACGCCTCCGCCAGCAACTTCCGCCCGCTGATGGAGCTCAAGCCCCACCACCTCGAGCGGACCTTCAACACCAACGTGCGCGCGTTTGTGGTCGGCACCCAGCGCGCCGCGCAACTGATGGACCAGGGCGGCCGGATCGTCGTGCTGTCGAGCTACGGCAGCGTGCGCGTGTTCCCCACCTACGCCAATCTCGGGTCCAACAAGGCTGCGCTTGAGATGTGGGCGCGCTACATGGCGGTCGAACTGGCGCCGCGAGGGATCAACGTCAACGCCGTCAACCCGGGGATCATCGGGTCGGACTCCTCCTCGTTCTTCTACCAGACCGGACTGGTCGCGCCGCTCGAGACGGTCGTGCCGAAGATTCCCAAGCAGCGCCTCGGAACCGTTCAGGAAGCCGCCGACTGCGTGCTGTTCCTACTATCTCCCGCTTCGGAGTACGTGACAGGGACCACGCTCGTCGTCGATGGCGGGCTCACTGCGGTGTCCCCCCCATTCGAGTCTGACCTACCGAGAGGAAACTGAGTGCGCTACGCGGAGATGGAGTTCGGTGCAGCCCGGCTGCGCGACGGTGCTGAGCCCGAGACCCCGCCCGGGTTTGCGCGCGTCCGTGTGCTGGCCTGCGGCGTGTGCGCCACCGACCTGCACCTGCTGCACGGGATGGTGCTGCCCCGCGGCGCCGCCTACCCGGTGCGGCCCGGGCACGAGATCGCGGGGATCGTCGAGCACGTCAACGGCGACGGCGCGCGCGTGAAAGAGGGCGACCTCGCGATCCTGCACCCGCTGGCGACGTGCGGACACTGCGAGGCGTGCCTCCGCGGAGAGGACCAGCGATGCGAATCGCTGCGGACGCTCGGCATGCACGACGCCGGCGGCTTCGCCGAGGTCGTGGTGTGGCCCGCCTCGCGCATGCTCCCCGCCAACGGGCTCGAGCCGACCGCAGCGTCGCTCCTGGCCGACGCCGCCGCCACCGGCCACAACGCGCTCAAGCTGGCCGAGGTTCCGGCCGGCGGCTCGCTGTGCGTGCTCGGCGCGGGCGGCCTCGGGACCGCCACGCTCGCCGTCGCGCGGGCCCTGGACCCGGATGTGCGCCTCGCCGCGGTGGTGCGCAGCGATTCGAGCGCCCAGCGCCTGCACGGACTTGGCATCGAGGTGCATCGGGGCCTCGTCGGCGCGGCCCGCTCGCTGCGACACAGCGTCGGGCGCATGGACGCCGTGATCGACTTCAGCGGCCAGCCGGGCGCGCCCGCCGAAGGCGTCGGGATGTTGAAGCGCGGTGGCCGGCTCGTGCTGGGATCGGTCGTCGACACCGAGCTCACGCTCGGCGCCTCAAGCGCGTTCATGGCCCATGAGCTGCAGGTGCGCGGTGCCTACGTGTCCAGCATGGACGACCTCGCGGCCGTGATCGAGCTCGCCCAGAGCGGCCGTCTGGACGCCAGCGGCTGGGTCTCGCATCGGATGGCGCTCGACGACTTCGCCGAGGCACTCGAGGTTGCCGAGAACCGGCCGCCCGGGACCGTCCGCGTCGTCGTCGAGGTGGCCTAGTCATGCGTGTGGAACACCTCCTGTAGGCCGTACACCGGCGTCGGGATCCCCTCCATCCGCGCCTTGAGCTGCAGCCCGAGGTAAAGCGAGTAGTGGCGCGACTGGTGCAGGTTGCCGCCGTGGAACCACAGGGCCTCCTGCTGCGTGGGCTTCCACATGTTGCGCTCCTCGCCCTCCCACGGACCGGGGTCCTTCCGCGTCCCGGACCCCAGGCCCCAGACCTTGCCGACCTTGTCTGCGACCTCGGGTGAGATCAGGTCGGCGACGAACCCGTTCATCGACTCATAGCCGGTGGCGTAGACGACCACATCGGCCGGCAGCTCGGTTCCGTCGTCGAGCACAACCGAGTCCTCGGTCAAGCTCTCGACCTGCCCGGCCTTGAGCTTGATGTCACCGTTGGCGACGAGCTCCGACGCGCCCACGTCGATGTAGTAGCCCGAAGCGCGGCGCAGGTACTTCATGAACAGGCCCGAGCCGTCCTCGCCCCAGTCGTGCTGGAAGCCGGCCTTCTCGAGGCGGTCGTAGAAGTCGGCGTCGCGGCGCGCGATCTCCTCGTACACCGGCTTCTGCAGGTCGGCCAGGATCGCGTACGGGAGCGACGCGAACGTCATGTCGGCCTTCTCGGTCGTCATCCCGCCGGCCACTGCCTCCTCGGAGTACAGCGCGGCGAGTGCGACCTCCATCAGCGAATCCGAGCGCACTATGTGTGTCGACGAGCGCTGCACCATGGTGACGTCGGCCCCGTGCTCCCAGAGCGCCGCGCAGATGTCGTGGGCGGAGTTGTTGGAGCCGATCACAACCGCGCGCTTGCCGGCGTAGCGGTCGGGCCCGGGGTGCTTGGAGGAGTGGTGCTGGTCGCCCTTGAACTGGTCCATGCCCGGGAACTGCGGCACGTGCGGGCGCGCCGACATGCCGGTCGCCATCACCAGCTGCTTGGGCCGCAGCGTCACCTCTTCGCCGTCTCGCTCGACGGTCACGGCCCATTCGCCGGCCTGCTCGTCGTAGGTCGCCTTCTTGGCGGTCGTGGAGCTCCAGTAGTTGAGCTCCATCACGCGCGTGTACATCTCCAGCCAGTCGCCGATCTTGTCCTTCGGCGAGAACACCGGCCAGTTCGGCGGGAACTTGATGTACGGAAGGTGGTCGTACCAGACCGGGTCGTGCAGGCACAGGGACTTGTAGCGCTTGCGCCACGAGTCGCCGGGCCGCTCGTTGCGCTCGACGATGATCGTCGGGATCCGAAGCTGGCGCAGGCGCGCCCCGAGCCCGATCCCGCCCTGACCGCCGCCGATGATCACCACGTAGGGCTGGGTCGAGTAGCCGAGCTCCTCGGACTCTCGCTCGCGCTCCTCGAGCCAGGTCCGGCGGTCGGGTTGTATGCCGTGCTCCACGCCCTTTGGCCGCAGCGAGCCGGCCGTCTGCTCGTAGCCCTTGAGCTCGTCGAGGGTCGTGAGCAGCGTGAACGCCTTGCCGTCGACGAGCCGCAGGTGGCCCCAGCCGCGGCCCACGCCTGTCTCGAACCCGATCCAGGCATCGATCACGCCGTCGGCCTCGGTCGGCTCCTCGGTCGTGTGCCAGCCGCTTGGCCTGACCCTGGCAAGCGTGTGGTCGAGCATCTCCTTGACGCCCTCCCGGCCCTCGACCGTCTTGATGTTCCACGTGAACGAGACGAGGTCGCGCCAGTAGCTCGGCTCGCCGAACAGATCTGCCGCTGCCGCGGTCTCGCCCTGGATCAGCGCCTGGTCAAACCGCGACAGCCACTCCTGCACCTGTGCCGCAACCGGCGTCGCAACAGCTGTGGACATGGTCTCTCCCTCCGTGTCGATGACACTAAGAGGGTCCATTGTCTCGCACCTGGAAAGGTGCCCCGAGCGCCGTCGTGGGCGCGCCCGGAAGAGGCGTCCCGGCTCGAAGGGAACCGGGTGCCGGGACGCCTTCCCGGGGGGCAGCTTTGATGCGGCGGCTTACACGACCCGCTCGCCGCGACTGCGCTTGAGCAGCTGCTGCCAGCGCCAGCCGCGGTAGTACTTCTGCCACGTGGGCTTCGGGTGCCGCTGACCCGTCTTGGGGTCGTAGTGCGCCACGTACCACACGCGCTTGCGTGCCTTGGCCAGGTCGAGGCGAAGCAGATCCAGCATCTCCTCGTTGGCGCCCACGTGCGGCGCGGCCCGGTAGCGGTCGTACTCCTGGACGAGCCAGCGCTCGTGCAGCACCTTGCCGTGCCACGGCAGCGGCTGACCGGGAAACCTCAGATAGTGGTGCGGATCGGTCGGGCCGCTTGCCTCGTCGGTCGACACCCCGCCCGGGACTCCCCACCACTGGCCGTAGTCCTCGTAGTACGCATGGTCGTAATCGACCGGGGTACCGCCGATCGAGTGGCCGTTGGAGTATTGGTGGATCTGGGCCCGACCGTCGAGCTGGTTCCGAGACCAGGCGTAGGTCTGCCAGGCCCATTTGAACCCTCGGTTGAGCTGCCGGCTGACTACGGCGATGCCGCCGTACGGACCCGAGCCGCCGTGGCCGAGCACTTCGGCCACGCCGTCGAAGTAGCTGTCGGTTTGGTCCGGCTGCGGGCTGACGTCGAAGTCGACCGCGAAGTAGATCGGCCGGCCCGCCGGCATCCCTAGCGACCGCGCCTGCGCGAGTGCGAACTGCGCGTCCTCACGCCCCCGCTCGTGGCCCTTCAGGGGATCGCGTGGATTGTTCTCGTACACCATGGCGAGTCCGATGCCGGCCGCCTTCAGGTCGTTGATCTCCTGCTGGCTTGGCACGTGTGCGGGAGCCCGCGAGAGGTAGCGAAGCGAAAACCGCGAGCCGACCTGCCGGTGTTGTGCCACCGAGATGTGGCTGGCCGCGTCGAGGCCGAAGATCGGTTGTGAAAGACGTGCGCTCATGACTCCTGTTCTCCTCCATTGACGACGATCGGTTCGGGAACGCCGGACGCTCCCGCGCCGACTGGTACGAGCGAGCCGGCCTGGTCGCCGTTCGGTGGTCCGACGCCGATGCTGTCGTCATCGTCGTCGCCCGGCGGCGGCACGCTCGCGAACTCCTCCGCGTCGGACACGTCGGGATCCGCCGGGCCTGCCGCCTGGGCCGCGCTCGGCGCGGCCGGCGCCGGCACCTCCACGGCGTCGTCGTCGGCGGTCGCCCCGCTTGCTGACGGCACCAGCGGAGCCGGCGCCTCCACGGCATCGTCGTCGGCTGTCGGCGTGCTTGCGAACTCCTCGTCGTCCGACGGGCCGCCCGACACCACGTCGCTCACGACGGGATCCGTCGGGCCCATCACCACAACCGGCTGGGTCGGGCCTGTCACGACATCGGGCGCGCCACCGTTGCCGGCCAAGTCCGCAGTGGCCACCAACGCGCTCAGGTCGCCGACCGGCTGCGGCTGGATCCCTGTCGCCTTTGAGAACTCGGCCACGGCCTTCAGGCCGGTCCGACAGATCACGGCGACGCCGTTGACGATGCCGGCCCATTTGACCGCATCCTCCGGCGACAGCGAGTTGGACACGATCGGCACGATCAACATCGTGAGGTTGAACGCGAACACGAGGACGCCCTCGCCGGTCCGAATGAACTTCGTGAGCGGCGACGTCTTTTCCGGAATGACCCCCATATGTGTGCTCCTAACCGGTGTGGATTGCACAGCTCGAGCCGCGCCCCGCCGAGCCGTGCGCCGACTGGCTCTGCGAATAAGTGCGCCGACAGGACCTCATCGGTCCATCTGCCCCAACGAATACGTGGCCCTTTACCGCTGACAAGTCTCTCGCCCGCGCAGACGGAAAGTCAACGACATTCGTCACACCGGGAATTGGAGAGCTACCTATCCCTGATCAAATCGTGCTGACAGCGAGATGTTCGGAGGGCGCGATCGCGGGAAGCCTCAGTCAATGAGGCTTTCACCCGCCGCCTTGCTGAGCACCGGGGCCCGGCGGCTCTCCGCGCTGGACGGGTCATTCCTGCGCCTCGAGTCCACCGAAGCGCACATGCACGTCGGCTGGAGCGGCGTGTTCACCGTCCCCGATGGTCAGCCGCGCCCGACCGTCGCGGCGCTGCGCGACCGCGTCAACGGCAGGCTCGATGATCTCGAGTGGTGCCGGTGGCGGCTGCAGCGGGCACCGCTGGGCCTGTCGGAGCCCCGCTGGGTGCGCGACGACCGATTCGACATCTCCAGCCACGTGCGCGCCTTGTCTGAGGTCGACGAGACGGTCAGCTACGACCGGCTGGCAAGCATGCGGGACTCGCTGCTGTCGCGCCCGCTTGACCACTCGCGCGCGCCGTGGGAGATCTACCTGGTGCCTCGGCTCGAGGACGGCCGGATGGCCGTGCTGGGCAAGGTGCATCACTCGCTCGTAGATGGAATCGCGGCACTTCAGATCGTCGGCCTGATCGTCGACGAGCCCGACAAAACCCCCGAGGACCGGCCGCGGTTCTTGACCACCGACCGGCAGGACCCCGTCGGCTGGGCGCTCGACGAACTCAGGCATGCGGCGCGCACGGGCATCGACGCAGTCCACGCGACCGCCGCGGCCGCGGCACGGCCGCACGTGGCCGTCCGCAGCGTGATTCGTGACTCGGGACGTCTGATCGCCGCCGCCCGCGCCGACCTGCTCACCCGCGCGCCCGGATCGCCGCTGAACGCGCCGATCGGCGCGCACCGCACGCTGGTCGGCTATCGGGCGACGCGCGAGCTGTTGCGAGAGGCCCGCGCGGCACGCGGCGGCACGCTCAACGACATCGGCCTGACGATCGTCGCCGGCGCGCTGCGGGAGCTTTCGAGCCGGACCGGCGTTACGCCGTCGCAGCCACTCAAGGTGATGGTTCCGGTCAGCATGCGCGCCGCGGGCGAGGCAGGCCCGGGCAATCGCATTTCGATGGTCTACATCCAGCTGCCGGTTCACCTCGGTACGCCGATCGAGCGCCTGGACGCGGTGCGCAGGGAGATGCAGGCGCTCAAGGACAGCGGCCGCGCCGAGGGCACCGAGACGCTGTATGCCGTCAGCAGCTTCGTGCCCGCGCCGTTGCGCTCGCCGATGGTCAAGGCCCTGGCATCGCCGCGAGTCTTCAATCTGACGATCTCCCAGTCTCCTGGCCCTCGCGGCGACCTCCGCGTGCTCGGGTGCGAGATGGACGAGGTCTATTCGGTCGTCCCGATCTCCGAGCAGCACTCGCTGGCGATCGGGATGGTCCGCTATCGGCGCGAGCTGTTCATCGGCTGCTACGCGGACCCGATCGCGCTGCCAGAGGTGACCGACCTGCCCGCACTGCTCGACGCCGAGCTAAACGCGCTCGCCGAGCAGCACTCGCGAGCCGGCCGCGCGCCCGTTGCCGGCGGACAGTCGGTCTAGCGTCCGGCGCATACCGCGCTCGACGGCGTCGATCAGGTACGGCCGCAGATCGCGCGGGTTGACGATCCGCTCGACCGAGCCGACCTCGACGGCGCGCTCGATGCTGTGGACCGCGTCGAACTCGGCCGCGAACTCGCCCAGCTTGCGCGATCGAACCTCGGTGTAGACGGTGTCGCGCTCGGCGCGCAACCGCTGACGCTCGGAATCCTCCGCCTGCTCGATGCGCTCGTCGAGCGCCGCGATCTGCGGGTCGGTGCGCGTCCGGTGATCGACCTCGCGCGTGAACACGACCGCGGCCGCCGGGGCGCCCCCGATCACGGAGGCGTAGGCGCCTTCGATCGCGCTCGATTCGAGGTTCTCGTTCAGCGTCCGGGAGAACACCACGAACGCGCCGCCGTGGAAGCGCGAGATCACGCAGAACGCGATCGGCCCGTCGAAGTTGACGACGGCGCGCGCGATCTCGGCGCCATATTCGAGTTGCAGCCTGCGCATCGACTCCGGGGACCCGTCGAATCCGGCGAGGTTGGCCAGCATCACCAGCGGCCTCGACCCTGACGCCGCGTTGATTGCGCGCGCGATCTTCTTGGAAGCAAGCGGGAACAACGTCCCCGAGGTCCACTGATCCGGGCCGTCGGCGGGCACCGGCCCATGGCGCGGGACGGGCCGTGACTCGATCCCCAGCAGCGCGACCGGCCAGCCGCCGAGATGCGCGTCCCACGACACCGCCACCTCGGCCTCGTGCATCCCCTTCCAGCGCTCGAGCGGCTGGTGGTCTGCGTCAATCACCGCGCCCATCACCGAGCGGATGTCAAACGGCTTCTTGCGCCCCGGGTTGGTCTCCTGGGCGAAGATCTGCCCCACCGTCTCGAGGTCTGAGCCCGGCATCTCGTGCGGTGAGGGCCTCACGTCGCGGTCGCCGGGATCGGTGGTCTCGGCGCGGCGCGGGAAGCGCTCGCCGGGTGCCACGTAGGCGTGCTCGTAGTAGCGCAGCAGCACCTCGCAGGCGCCCGCGATGTCGGACGCCGAGTACTGCGCCTGGCCGTTGGGGCCCATGATCCGCTCCTGGCCGCCGATCCCGAAGTTGTCCTCGGCCGACACGCCGCCGGAATAGTCGAGCGCCTGCTTGCCGGTCAGCACCATCGCGCTCTCCGGCGTCATCACGAGGATGCCCTTGGTGTGCATCAGCATCGTCGCTTCGGCGTTCCAGTACGGCTGCGCGCCGACGTTGATACCGCTGACGACGACGTTGATCTCGCCGCCGGCCTGGGTGAAGCGCACGATCCTGCGCAGCACCGCGGCGACCCAGTCCATGTTCTCGGTGCCCGAGTCCATCGCGATCTTCGCTCCGGCCGACAGCGCGAACCACTCGCACGGGACCTTCAGATGCTCGGCGAGGTCGAGCGCGTCGATGATCCGGATGCATTCAGGCTCGGCCAGCGATCCGAGCGAACGAGTCGGGTCGCCGAGCAGGATCACGCGCTCCATCCCCTCCGGGTAGCGCTCGGTGCGGTTGCGGATCATCCCGACGACGATTCCCGCGGTGTTGGTCGCGGCCGGCCGCTGTACCGGCGCAAAGCGACCCTCCTCGTCGTAGTCGTACTCGATGAACTCCCCTGGCGGGACCGCCGAGCCGGGCATCTGACGCGACGGCGCCAGCAGCTTCAGGATCTCTGCGGGGTGCACCTGTCCGCGACGGCGGGCGGTCACGATCCGCTGGGCGCCGTCGTCGAGCGTCTGCAGCGGCTCGGTCGGCAGTGGATCGACCTGCGTGACGACGCCGCGGCCGGCAGGGTTGAAGAAGCGCAGCACGACCTCGTGGCCGGCGCCGTCGCCGGAACCCAGCGTGACCCGGAGCATCACCATCTCGAGTCCAAGCCCCGCCGACATCCGGCCCATCCTCGCGATCACGGCGCGTGCCTCGTCGGGCTCGAAGTCCACGGCCGGCCACGCGTAGAGCATCACGCGGTTCCACTGCAGTCGCTCGCGCGAACGCCGCCGCGACTGGAACGTGCGCATCGCCTCGAACGCCTGGCGCGCCGTGCGCTCGAGCGCGGGCAGGGCGATGATCCGGCCGCGCTCGTCGCGCACCGGGGTCATGTCCCGAACCTCGGCCACCGCGACCAGACGCTCGTCGCGTTCGTTCTCGCGCGCGGTGGCGCGGAACAGGTGGACGTCCTGGTCGGCCGGCAGGCGTTCGAGCTCGAAGTTGGTCAGCCGCCACAGGTCGAGCCGCTCGGCGATCAGCGGATGCAGACCGCGCACGCCGCGGTCCTCGACCAGCTCGCCGTGGTCATCGCGTCGGAATGTGACGATGTCGGTGCCCTCACCGTCGGGCGCGGCCACAACGAACGTCACCCGGTTCAGCGCTGCCGGCAGGTCGGCTGCGTCAAGGTGCTCCTTCAGCCGTGCGGACAGCTCGCTGTCGCTGGGCACTGCTCGATCGTCCGGGCGCCAGGCGTACACGTCGGCCAGCAGCACCCCTCCGTCGGAGAGCTCCGGCCCGGACTCGCGCAGCGCGTGCAGCACATCGGAGAGCTCACCGGGCTCGGCGAACACGGACGCGGCCCGGTGGCGAACGCCGGCGTGCTCGAACGACGTCAGTGCGAACGGCATGCCGGACAGCTCGCGGTGCTCGATCCAGTCGAGCTCGCGGACGCGGTAGTAACGCTTGGTCATCGCCTCGAGCAGCTCCCGGCGCAGCTCGGGCCCAGCGTCGCCGACTCGGCGGAACACCAGCGGCGCCAGCGGCTGCGCGCACTCGACGAGTGCGCGCGCATGCGCCTCGCGATCAGCCCCGGACGGATCATCGGCCAGCGCGTCGAGGTGCTCGTCGACGACCGCGTAGTCCTCCTCGCGCGCCTGCTCGATCAGCGGGCGGTCGCAGAGGCGCCAGCGCACCTCGCGCGCCAGCTCTGCCAGCCCGGGCTCCGAGGTGACGAGCGCGGCTTCGAGCCGGTCCAGCACCACGCGGAACCCGTCGTCACAGACGACCTGGTCGTCGCCGTCAGCCAGGCGACGCTCGAGGATCCCGCGCACAGACGCGCTCGCGGTGGCCGCGCGCTGGCGCGCCAAGAACAGGCGGTAGCTGGCGGCCTCGAGCGCCGCGGTGCGCTCCAGACCATCGATGCCGTAGTGGCGCAGCGCGCGCTCCAGACTCGCCACGAACCGGTCGGGCAGGCCCTCGGAGCTCGGGTCGAGCGACCTCAGGAACGCCTGCAGGTAGTGCTGCGGGCTGGGCGCGTCGGCGCCCGCGTCGCTGTCGGCGCCGTGTGGCCGGCTGACCGCGCGAAGGTCCGCGTACACCTCGCAGCAGGCGCAACTCGCCGTCCGGATCGCCCGGCGCGGCCAGCACGCTGTCGAGGATGGCCTGCGCCTCCTTCGGCGGCACGTCGTAGCCGAGCACGAGCCACTGCAGGCGGTCCAGCAGCGGCGGCTCACCGTTGCCCGCCGGGTCGGGGGGTCGGGGTCGGCGGGATCGGCGGGATTGGCGAACTGAAGCCGATCTCCCTCGGCGGCATCCTGTCCGTCCTCGAGCGGCTCGATCTGCACCAGCGGCCTGCCCGCCGGAACGTGCGTGTTCGTAGAGACGAGCACCTCGCGCACGCGGCCACGCACGGGCGCGGTCAGCGAGGACTCCATCTTCATGCTCTCGGTCACCGCCAGCACGTCGCCGGCGTTGACCTCGTCGCCGGGTGACACGGGGATCGCGACCACGACTCCGGGGCTGGGGCAGCGGATCAGGCCGCCCTCGTCGCGCGAAACGCGGTGGGGCACGCCGTCGACCTCAACCAGTAGGTCCGCGTCCTGCAGCGCGGTCAGCGTCCGATACGAGCCGCCGCCGTAGCGGATCAGCTGCTCGTGCTCGGAGACCTGCTCGAGCTCGGCCTCGATCCGAGTGCCGTCGACCTCGAGCAGGTAGCGCTGCGGCCCCACCTGGGAGACGGCGAAGCGGTAGCCGGTCCCGCGGTAGCGAAGGTCGACGTTGCGGCAGACCTCGGCGCTCGCCTCGGGCCTGCCGCGGCGGGCAAAGGCATAGAAGCGGCTGCGTTCCTTGGCGGTTGCGTCATCGCACAGCTCGATCGCGGCGCGGACCAGCGCTACGTCGGCGTGGCGCCAGGTCTGGACCGCGCCCTGGCCATGCAGCCGGTCCAGCCAGCCCGTGTCGACGTCGCCGGTGCGCAGCTCGTCGCGGCCGAGCAGCTCGAGCAGGAAGCCCTGATTGGTCGCCCCGTCGTCGATCACGACCATGGTGTCGGCGATCGCCCGTCGCAGGCGCGCGATGGCCTCCTCGCGCGTGCTGCCGTGGGCGATGATCTTGGCGATCATCGAGTCGAACTGCGGCGGCACGACGTCGCCCTCGGCGACGCCGCTGTCGACGCGCACGCCGGGGCCACCCGGCAGGCGCAACAGCGAGATCCGCCCGGGCGTGGGCGCGAACCCGAGCCCCGGGTCCTCGGCGTTCAGGCGCGCTTCGATCGCGTGGCCGCTCGGCGGGGGCGGATCGCCCTCGAGCCGGCCGCCGGCCGCGACATGAAGCTGGAGCTTGACGAGATCGGCGCCGGTGACCATCTCGGTGACCGGGTGCTCGACCTGCAGGCGGGTGTTGACCTCCATGAAAGAGAACCGGCGCTCGTTGGGCTCGTACAGAAACTCGACCGTCCCCGCGCCGCGGTACCCGGCGAGCCTTGCGAGCTCCACTGCCGAGTCCGCGACCTCGCGCTCCTGCTCGGGGGTCAGGGCGGGGCTTGCCGATTCCTCGACGACCTTCTGGTGGCGGCGCTGGTACGTGCAGTCGCGCACGCCGAGCGCCCAGACGGCGCCCTGGCCGTCTGCCATCAGCTGCACCTCGACGTGGCGCGCGGAGTCCACGACCTTCTCCATCAGCACGCGCGAGTCGCCGAACGCCTGCTTGGCCTCCTCGCGGGCGCGATCGAACGCGTTCTCGAGCTCGTCGGCGTTGTCGACGCGGCGCATCCCGCGACCGCCGCCTCCGGCCGCCGCCTTGATCATCAGCGGGTAGCCGATCGTGTCGGCGTGACCCTTGGCCTCCTCGATGCTCTCGACCGCGCCGCCGCTCCAGGCGGCGACGGGCACGTCGGCCTTCTCCGCCAGCCGCTTGCCCTCGACCTTGTCGCCGAGCGCGCGCATCACGTCGGCGTCAGGCCCGACGAACACGATCCCGAGGCGCTCGCAGAGCTCGGCGAACTCGGGGTGCTCGGCGACGAAGCCCCAGCCGACCCACGCCGCGTCGGCGCGCGTCTCGGTCAGCGCCCGCTCGAGCTCGTCGTAATCGAGGTAGCCGCCCTCGCCCAGGCAATGGCGCTCGTCGGCCTGGCGGACGAACAGCGCGTGGCGCTCGGCCTCGATGTGAAGCGCGATGATCCGGATCGGTTCATCGTGTTGCCAATTGAGTTCGCGCACAGCGCGGATCGCGCGCATCGCGGCCTCGCCGCGGTTGACGATCGCAAGTCGGCGGAAGGGACGCTGGGTCATCGCGCTCCCGCGCCGGCGAGCTCCGCGCGTGCTTCTGTCATCGGCGCGCCCATGGCGTGAAAGCCGCCGTCGACGTGCATGATCTCGCCGGTGATCCCTCGGGCGAGGTCGGACAGCAGGAACAGGACCGCGTCGGCGACCGGCCCGGCGTCCTCGCCGTTCCAGCCGATCGGCGCCTGCTTGCTCCACATCTCCGCGAGCTCCTCGAAACCGGGGATCCCGCGCGCCGCGACCGTGCCCAGCGGACCGGCCGCAACCAGGTTCACGCGGACCCCGCGCGGACCGAGGTCGCGCGCCAGGTAGCGAGCGGTCGCCTCGAGCGCCGCCTTGGCGACGCCCATCCAGTCGTACACGGGCCACGCGACCGATGCGTCGAAGTCCATGCCGACGATGCTCGCTCCCTCCTCCGGGTACAGGTCGGCGAGCGCGGCGCCCAGCGCCTTGAGCGAGAACGCGCTCGTCTGGAACGCCGTGATCGCGCTGTCGGCGGGCGTGTCCAGGAAGCGACCGCCGAGCGCGTCCTCGGGCGCGAACGCGATCGCGTGCAGGATCCCGTCGACGCGGCCCCAGCGGGTTTGGAGCTCTGCCGCCACCGCGGTGAGGTGCTCGGGATCGTTGACGTCGAGCTCGAGCACGTCGGCCGGCTCCGGGAGGCTCTTGGCCGCGCGCTCGGTCAGGCGGCGTGCCCGGCCGAAGCTCGTCAGCACGATCTCCGCGCCGGCCTCCTGGGCACGACGCGCGGCCTCCCAGGCGATCGAGTCCTTGGTGATCACGCCGGTGATCAGCAGCTTCTTGTTATCGAGCATCACAGGGCCTCCAGACATACGACGACGTTGTGGCCGCCGAATCCGAACGCGTTGGTGAGCGCGATCGCCGGTCCGCCGTTGATGTCCAGCGGCTTGGATTTACCGGGCACGTAGTCGAGGTCCATGCCCTCCTCGCGCTCCTCCCAGTTGAGGGTCGGCGGCGCGATCCGCTCGCGCAGGGCGAGGATCGTGGCCGTCGTCTCGACGGCGCCGGCGGCGCCGAGCAGGTGCCCGATCGCCGACTTCGTCGATGACACCGGGATCTGCATGGCACGGTCGCCCAGCGCATCCTTGATCGCCTTGGTCTCGGCGCGGTCGTTCAGCGGCGTCGACGTGCCGTGGGCGTTGACGTAGGCGACCTGGCCCGGCTCGATGCCGGAGTCGCGCAGCGCTTTGCGGATCGCCGCGGCGGCGCCTGTGCCCTCCGGGTGCGGCGCGGTCAGGTGGTGGGCGTCCGACGTCGCGCCGAATCCGAGGATCTTGGCCAGCGGGGTCGCCCCGCGCTCGGCCGCCTTCTCGGCGTCCTCGAGCACGAGCACCGCGCCGCCCTCGCCCATCACGAACCCGTCGCGCCGGGCGTCGAACGGCTGCGAGATCCCTCGCGGCGACACCGCCTCCAGGCGCGCGAACGCAGCCTTGGACAGCGGCGTCAGCGCCGCCTCCGCGCCGCCCGTGATGACCGCGTCGGCGTCGCCGTACTGGATCATCCGCGTCGCCTGCGCGATCGCGTGCAGGCTCGCGGCGCACGCCGAGACGGTGCCGAACGAATCGCCGTGCAGCCCGTAGCGCATGGCCAGCATGCCGGCGGCGGCGTTGCTCATCATCAACGGCACCGACAGCGGCGGGACCTTCTTCTCGCCGTGCTCGATCAGGAGCTCCTTGCCGCGCTCGAGCGTGCCGATACCGCCGATGCCCGTCCCGTACACGCACCCGATGTTGCTGCTGTCGTACGGCAGCTCGTCGCGATTCCAGCCCGCTTGCGCGAGCGCCTCGTCGCCGGCCACCATCGCGAACTGGGCGAAGCGGTCCGAACGCCGTGCTTCCTTCACCGACAGGTGGTCGGTGGGATCGAACTCGGTGGCCGCGCCTTCCCCGTTCTCGATGCCCGAGGAGCCGTCGCGCCACCGCTCGTACAGCGTGTTGGCGCCGACGCCCAGCGGGCTGACGGCGCCGATTCCGGTGACTACGACTTCGCGCTTCATCCGGCCTTGCTCACCACCAGGTCGATCGCGTCGCCGACGGTCTTGATCTTGCGGGCGTCGTCACCCTTGATCGTCACGCCGTACTCCTCTTCGATGATCTGCGACAGCTCGGTGAGGTCGAGCGAGTCGATGTCGAGGTCCTCGAACGTGGAGTCGCGCGAGATGTCGGACTCTTCGACGCCGAACTGCGGCAGGGCCTCGAGGATCGTCTTCTCAACAGCGTCTGCGGTGATTGTTGCGGGCATTGGTTTCTCTCCTTCGTTTCGCTTGCTCAGGTCGGGTGAAGCTTCAGGCGATTTCCCAGTCGATCGTTCCGGCGCCCCACGTGAAGCCGGCGCCGATGGCGGACACCAGGACGCGCTGTCCGGCATGCAGCCGGCCGTCGTCGCGCAGCAGCGCGAGCGTCAGCGGGATCGACGCGGCCGAGGTGTTGCCGACCTCGGCGATGTAGTCGGCGACCTTCTCGGGGGCAAGGTCGAGCCGCTCGCCGACCGCGCGCAGGATCCGCGCGTTGGCCTGGTGGTAGACGAAGAGGTCGATGTCGTCGAGGGTCAGCTCGGCGCGTTCGAGCGCTTCGAGCGTCGCCTCGCTTAGTCGCTTGACGGCCGTCTGGAAGGTCTCGTGTCCCTCGACTCGCAGCAGCCGCTCCTCGTGGGATGCGGTGATCACGTCGGCGAGGCCGCCGTCGGCGCTCAGCACGACCGGACCGATCGCGCCGTCGCCATCGGCGCCGATCACGACGGCGCCGGCGCCGTCGCCCCACAGGGCGGCGGTCTTGCGGTCCTCGTAGTCGGTGAGGCGCGTGAGGATCTCGGCGCCGATCAGCAGCACGCGGTCGGCGCGGCCGATCTCAACCTGCGCGGCGGCGAGTGACAGGCCACTGAGCCAGCCGCTGCACGCTGCGCCGAGATCCAGCGCCCCCGCTCGGTCTGCACCCAGCGCGTGGGCGACCAGGGGAGCGGCATTGGGGGTGAGCTGGTCCTGACTGAGGCTTGCGACCAGCACGAGGTCGATCTCGTCGGGGTCGGTTTGCGCGTCTTTCAGCGCTTGCGCACCTGCGTTGGCGGCGAGATCGACCAGCCGCTCGTCCGGGGCCGCCCGGCGCCGGGACCGGATGCCCGTGCGACGCACGATCCACTCGTCGTCGACACCGATCCTCTCCGCGATCGGGTCGTTGGGCACGACCTCCTCCGGCAGGTAGTGCCCGAGCCCCGTGATCGAGGCCGTCCGCGCCGGTGCGGCGCGTCCGCGGTGGTCGCGGGTCTGTGTGAGCGGGAATGGCATCGCTGCTTATGGAGTTGACCGCAATGGCCTGACGATGCACGGGGTCCCAGTGGGTTTCCCCCCGGCTGGGGGGTCGCGCGCGCGTGGGACCACCCGAGTGGGGGGTGCTCCGGCCCGGCGTTACGCGCGAACGAAAACGACCCAATCGGCGCACTCGGCAGCCTGCGTGGGTCGTTTGCCCCGGTCAGCGACGAATAGGACCCGCGCGGCGCGACGACGCGCGCCGGTGGGTCGTTTTCGTCCGCGAGGGCGAGTCCGCGAGGGCGAGTTAGGCGCGGGTGCGAGCCGGCAGCCACTCCGGCGGCAGAAACGGCGGCGCCGTTCGCAGCTCCTTCGGCGACAGCCCGATCGAGCGCGACGCGGTCAGGCTCGGTCGCCCGTCCAACAGCTCATGAAGGTCTGAGAAGACGCCCAGCGTCCGGATCGTCGCGAGGATCTGGAGACTCGCCGCGTTCGGCGGGTCGGTGGTCAGCGTCCCGTCGGCGATCAGCGCGTCGGCGTGGTCGAGCAGCGCCGGCAGCGCCGCCAGGCTGTCGCGCACGCCGTCGGCGTCGCCGTTGCGCCCGTCGAGCTCGGGCGCCTTCGAGTAGTACTTGACGATCGGGGCGGTCACGCGCGACATCAACCCCACGGCCGGCATCGACTGCATCTCGAGCACGCCACGGCGAAACTCCGGATCGTTCGCAACCGCCCAGCGGAAGATCCGCCGGGGGATCGGCTGCAGTTCGTGCTCGCCCCAGTGCTCGGCCTCCTCGACGCGGGCGCGCAGCTCCGGGTCGCTCGGAAACAGAGCGGGCTCGGGCCACCGCTGGTCGAGCGCACGCGCGATCTGCCGCGACCCCTGCACGCGCTTGCCGTCGACCTTCATCGCGGGCACCGTGCCCTGGCGAAAGCCGGCCGCCCGCAGGTGGGCCTTCTGCGCCATCGGCATCACGGTGACCAGCTTGTAGTCGACCCCCTTGAGCTCGACCATCCGGCGGGCCGCCTGCGAGGGATGCGAGATCGTCATCGAGTAGAGGGTGACCGGCACAGCGCCGAGGGTACCGGCGTAGACTCCCGCCGCGCGCGCCATGTCATCCAGCATGGCCGGGATCCAAAGGCCTCGGCAGGGAGGTTCATAAATGCTTGGTGTTCAGCCGGCCACTCGCGGGATCTCCCGCCGACGGTTTCTCGGCTACCTGATCGCCGGACCCACGCTCGTCGCCGGTGCACAGCTCGGCGTGCAGCCGGCGTCCGCGGCGATCCCCACCCATCAACCAGTCGACGACTACGACCTCACCGACCTCCTGACCCAGGCGGCCGCTCCGACGTCCGGCCTGATCACGGTGACCGTCAACCCCGACGGCACCGCCTCGTTCGCGCTGCCGCGCGCGGAGGTGGGACAGGGGATCACCACGGCGGTCGCGATGACGATCGCCGACGAGATGGACCTGGCGATCGACCAGGTCCAGGTCACGCTCGCCGACGCCCGGCCGGAGCTGATCTGGAACCAGCTCACGGGCGGCTCGAACTCCATGCACTCGATCTACACGCCGGTCCGGGTTGCGGCGGCGATCGCGCGGGGCCGGCTGCTCGGAGCCGCGGCGATCGAGCTCGGCGGACTGCCGGCGATGCTCGGCGTGTCAGACGGCGTGATCACCGCGCCCGATGGGCGCAGCGTCACGTTCGGCTCGCTCGCGTCAAAAGCGGCGGTCAACGAGAGCAAGCCCGCCACCGCGAAGCTCAAGCCGCAATCACAGCTCAAGCTCGTCGGCACCCCGCAGCGCCGGATCGACGCGCTCGACGCGGTCACCGGCCGCAAGCAGTTCGCGATGGACCTCGACGTCCCCGGCGCGCTGCCGACGATGCTGTGCCGCCCGCCGACGATCAACGGCAGCGCGCAGTCCGTGCGCAACCTCGCAGCCGTCCAGGCAATGCCCGGGATCACCGACGTCGCGATCATCCCCCACACGAGCTTCGTCGCCGGCGGCGTCGCAGTCCGGGGCAAGACGTTTGGCCAGTGCATCGACGCGATCGACGCGCTCGACGTCGTGTGGGGTCCCGGCACCGCGGACGGCAAGTCCGACGACGACGTGCTCTCCGACCTGCACAAGGCCGAGCTGCCACTGACTCCCGCGGTCCCGCTCACCAAAGTGCTCGACCAGACGTTCACGTTCTACTTCCGGCCGGGCGATCCGCTCGAGACCAACTGCGCCGTCGCCGACGTCAAGGCCGGCAGCGCCGAGGTTTGGTCGAGCCTGAAGTCGCCGATCTGGGCCCAGGAGCAGCTCGCGACGATCCTCGGCATGCCGGTCTCGAGCATCAAGGTCCATGTGGCCCAGGGCGGCGGCTCGTTCGGGCGCCACCTGTTCAGCGACGCCGCGTTCGAGGCGGCGGCGGTCTCGCAGAAGCTGGGCAAGCCGGTGAAGCTGATGTGGCATCGCACCGACAACTTCCGCCAGGGCCGCTCGCACCCGATGTCGATCAGCCGCGTGCGGATCGCACACGCCGGCGCCAACGTCGTGAGCTTCGACCAGCGTCACACCAGCGTCGCGACGGACTTCTCGATGGGCTTCGGCGAGCTGTTGACCGCGACGCTCGCGACGCTTCCCGAGGCCAACTCGCTGGGCTACTCGCAGACGATCTTCACCCTCACCCAGAACGTGCCGTACAACTTCGGCGCGGTCACGCAGCTGCTGAACGAGGTCTACGCGTACGACACGTTCAACACCGGCAGCGTCCGCAACATCTACAGCCCCAACGTGTGCACGGCGACCGAGCTGATGGTCGACCAGGCGGCCAAGGCGATGGGCCAGGACCCCTACAAGTTCCGCCGCTCGTTCGTGCGCGACGACCGCATGCTCGCGGTGCTCGACAAGGTCGCCCAGGCAGGGAACTGGGGCCGCTCGATGCCGTCGGGCACGGCGCAGGCGATCGCGATCCACAACGAGTACAAGGGACGCGCGGCGTGCCTGGTCGAGATCGACTGCACCCCGGCCACCGTCAACCGTAAGGTCAAGGACGGTTTCACCGGGCCGCGGGTCACCAAGGTCGTGTACGCGGTCGACGTCGGCCTGCCGATCAATCCGCTCGGTCTCGAGGCGCAGATGATGGGCGGGATCATGGACGGGATCGCGCAGGCGCTCACCTACAGCCTGCACCTGGACCGCGGCCACTTCCTCGAGGGCAGCTGGGACAACGCGTACTACACGCGTCAGTGGAACTGCCCGTTCGACGTGCAGGTGATCGTGATGCCGCCGACGACGAGCAGTCCCGGCGGCGCGGGCGAGTTCGGCGTCGCCGCCTCGATGGCGGCCGTGGCGTGCGCGTACGCGCGGGCGACCGGAACGCTGCCCACGAGCTTCCCGATCAATCACAACCAGCCACTCGGCTTCACCCCCTACCCGACCGTCCCGCCGCTGCCCGTCTCCCCGACCGACGACCTGCCTTAAGGAGCCGCGATGCCAGTTCACACGTTCATCCTCAACGGCAAGCAGGTCTCCGTCGACTGCGAGGACGACGTCCGCTTGCTGTGGGTGCTGCGGGACCTGCTCGGGGTCACGGGGCCGAAGTACGGTTGCGGGCTCGGCGTCTGCAAGGCCTGCACCAGCCACATCAACGGCAAGGCCTTCAACCCGTGCTCGGTGTCGGTCTCGAACATCAAGCCGACCGACGAGATCGTCACGATCGAGGGCCTGCCGGCGACGGTGGGCAAGGACCTCCACCCGATGCAGCAGGCCTGGCTCGACTTCGACGTCGCCCAGTGCGGCTACTGCCAGCCTGGGCAGATCATGGAGGCGGTGGCGCTCGTCAACGACGTCAGGTCAGCCGGGGCGGACGATCACCGACGACGACCTCGATCAGATCCGCAACGTGTGCCGTTGCGGGACCTATCCCCGTATTCGCGAGGCGATCACCTCCGCAGCTGGCAGCATGTAGTGCATGGACAGACGTCGGCTCGGCGCGTCGGACCTCGAGGTCTCGCGGCTGTCGCTCGGTTCGTGGCGCACGTTTGAGCGGATCCCGCGCGACGCCGGGCTCGCGGTGATGCGCGCGGCGCGCGAGCACGGCATCAACTTCCTCGACGACGCCCGCTACAACGACGAAACCGGCACCGCGCCGATCCCCAGCGGCTACTCCGAGGTGCTGTTCGGCGAGCTATTTCGCGCAGCCGGCTGGGATCGCGACGACACGGTCGTCTCCAACAAGCTGTGGTGGGAGTTCTGGCCCGACCAGGACGCCGACGAGGAGCTCGCGGGCTCGCTCGGGCGGATGCAGTTCGACCACGTCGACCTGATCTATGCAAACCCGCCGCCCGAGGGGCTCCCGGTCTCCGACATGGTCGCCCAGGTGGGCGGCCTGCTGGAGTCGGGCAGGGCGCGGGCCTGGGCGATCGTCAACTGGGAGGCCGAGCTGTTCTCCGAGGCGATCGCCGCCGCGGCCGACCAGGGGCTTCCGGCGCCGTGCGCGGCGCAGCTTCCCTACAGCCTCGTGCAGCGCGACTGGCTCGAAGGGCTTGCGATGACCGCGGCGCTCGAGCAGTCAGGCGCCGGCGTGGTCGCCTCGTTCGTGCTGGCCGGCGGCGTGCTGACCGGCAAGTACGACGCCGGCCAGACCGGCCGCGCCGCGTCGGATCTCTTCAGCCCGCGGTTCGCGGATGCACGCGAGAAAGGGCTCGCCCTGCACGCGCTCGCGCAAGAGGTCGGCGTCAGCGCGGGCGCGCTGGCGATCGCGTTCGCGCTCGCCAACCCCGCTGTCGCCACCGCGCTGTTCGGCGCCACGTCGCCCGAGCAGATCGCCGAGAACGTCACCGCGCTCGGCGTCGATGCCGCGACTGTGCAGCGCCTGGTTGCCGACTAGGACCCGCGCGCGGCCATCCACCGATCGATCAGAAAGCGCGCGATCGAGATCGGGGGTGGGAGCAGCAGCTCGGGGTTGTCGCCGTTTCTCGCAGCGACAAGTGAGTCGTAGTCAAACCAGCGCACGTCCTCGAGCTCGCCGTCGCGCGCACGGGGCTCACCGCCGTCAGCCCGCGCCGCGAAGCCGAGCATCAGCGAGCGCGGGAACGGCCACGGCTGGGAGCTGACGAACTCGGGGTCGCGGGCCACGATCCCGGACTCCTCTTGAACCTCGCGGATCACGGCCTCCTCGGCAGCCTCGCCCGGCGAGACGAATCCGGCGAGCGTCGAGTAGCGGCGGCGCGGCCAACCGGGGCGGCGACCGAGCAGCAGCCTGTCGCCGTGCGCGACGGTCATGATCACCACCGGGTCGGTGCGCGGGAAGTGGGTGGTGTGACACCGGGGGCAGCGCCGCGCGTACCCGGCTTCCTTGACGAGCGTCGGCGCGCCGCAGTTGGCGCAGTAGCGGTGGCTGCGATGCCAGTTGAGCAGCGCGGCCAGATAGGCGGCGAGCCCGGCCTGCGACCGCGACAGGATCTCGCCGGCTTCGCGCAGCGAGACGACCCTGCCTCCGTCGACGAGCCCGGCGCGTTCGCTCTCCGGCAGCTCGTCGAGGTCCAGCGCGAACAGCGGCGCCCCGTCGTCGAGCCCGAGCAGCATCGGCTGGTCGTCGGTCTGTGCGGCGCGCTCGCCGACTTGGTGAGCCGCGCGCAAGGCGCAGCAGCGCCGGCCTGTCGCCGTCGCCGATCAGCACTCCCTGCTCGGACGCCGCGAGCACGTTCGCGCGGGGATCGACGAGCAGCCGCGCAATCACTGCCGGGTCCGTGCGCTCGTCCATCGCCCGGTCCAGGGGCATGCCCGTGAACGTCGGCGTGTCATGCGTGTAATCGGGGACCGACATCTACGCTCGCAATGCTACGTTGCCTTAAATGGCGGTCGGCGTCTCCACTCCGCGTAGAGACTCGGGACCGAAGGTGCGCGGCGCGACGAGGTTCGCGGCCGACATCGCGGTGCCGGGGCTGCTGCACGCGCGGCTGGTCATGTCCCACGAGGCCCACGCGATGATCTCTTCGATCTCGACCGAGGCGGCGCTGGAGGTCCCCGGGGTGGTCGCGGTCCTGACCGCCGCCGATCTGCCGCTGGTGGCGACGGGTCGCGGGCGCACCTACGAGCCGCTGGCCCGTGAGGAGGTCGTCTACGCGGGGCAGCCCGTCGCGCTTGTGGTGGCCGAGAGCGAGGCGGCGGCTGAGGACGGCGCCGAGCTCGTGGAGGTCGACCTCGATCCGCTCGAGCCGGTGCTCGACCTGGAGTCCGCCACCAGGCCCGGAGCCCCGCGCGCTCGCGTCAAGGTCGCCGCCGACGATGCCGGCTCCGACCTCGGCGACGCCCATGCGTCGGTCGCGACGAGTGGCGTCGGGGACGAGGAAGAGCTTTCCGACAACGTGCTCGACACGGCACGGCTGGAGAACGGCGATGTCGACGCCGCCCTGGCCGCCAGCCACGTGGTGGTCAAAGGACGCCTGAGCACGCCGTGGATGTACCAGGGCTACATCGAGCCCCAGACCGCGACCGCGTGGGTCGATCCGGATGGCCAGCTCGTCGTGTCCAGCGCCACCCAGGCTCCGTTCTCGACTCGCGACTCGCTGGCCAAGCTACTCGGAATGCCCGTCGGGCAGGTCCGCGTCCGAAGCGAGGCCCTGGGCGGGGCGTTCGGCGGCAAGATCATGGTCATCGACCCGCTCGTGGCTTGCGCGGCCGTCGTCCTGCGCCGGCCGGTCCGCCTGGCGATGACCCGCAGCGAGGACATGGCCGCGAGCAATCCGGCCGGCGCCGAGATGATGACCGTCGAGCTCGGCGCTGACGCGGAGGGAAACCTGACCGGGATCCGCACGCGGATCCTCGTCGACCGCGGCTCCACCGACGACTTCGGCGTCGAGTCGATCGCCGCGCTGCTCAGCGCCGGCCCCTACCGCTGGCAGGCGCACCAGCTCACCGCGCTGGGAGTCTCGACCAACCGGATGACGTTCGGCGCCTATCGGGCCCCGACGGCGCCGCCGGCCGCGTTCGCGGTCGAGTCGCTGATCGACGAGCTCGCTCGCCGGCTCGACATGGATCCGCTCGACCTGCGGCTGCGCAACGTCGTCGGCGAGGGCGATGCAAACCCGGCCGGCCAGCCGTTTCCGATCTTCGGCGCGCGCCAGTGCCTGGAGCGGATCCGCGAGCACCCGCTGTGGTCGCGCCGCCAGGACCTGCCCGACGGCGAGGGGATCGGCGCTGCAATCGGCTGGTGGCCGGGTGGCTACGAGCCCGCGGCGGCGGTCTGCCGGCTCGATGCCGACGGCAACCTGACGATCATCACCGGCGCCGCGGACATGAGCGGCGTTGAGTCGGGCTTTGCGACGATCGCCGCCGAGGCGTTCGGCGTCGACCCCGACCGCGTTCGCGTCGTCCGCGCCGACACCTCGAGCGCCCCCTATGCCGGCACCAGCGGCGGCAGCAAGGTCACCTACACCGTCGGACGAGCCGTCGAACGCGCAGCGAGCGAGGCGCGCGAGCGACTTCTGGAGATCGCGGCCGAGGAGCTCGAGATCGCGCCCGAGGACCTGGAGATCGTCAACGGCGCGATCCAGCCGGCGGGCGTGCCCGCGAAGGCGCTGCCGATCGACGAGCTGGCGCCCAAGATCCTGAGCTTCGGAGGCAAGTACCCGCCGGTCGAGGGCCACGGGCGCGTGGCCCTGCCGCCGGCGCCCCAGTCCGCCGCCCACCTGTCGCACGTCCGCGTCGATCCCGACACGGGCGCGGTCACGCTGCTTGCCCACGTCGTCGCGCAGGACGTCGGACGGGCGCTGAACCCCGCGCTCGTCGAGGGCCAGATGCGAGGCGGCACCACGCAGGGCCTCGGCTGGGCTTTGCTCGAGGAGCTCGTGCACGACGCCCACGGCCAGCTCACGACCGGGACGTTCGTCAACTACGCCCTGCCGACCGCCGGGATCGTGCCGCCGATCGACACCGAGATCGTCGAGGTGCCGGTGCCCGAGGGACCTTATGGCGCCAAGGGTGTCGGCGAGGCACCCGTGGTGGGTGCGCCCGGCGCGGTCGCCAACGCGGTGGCCGCCGCCACCGGTGGCCGGCGGGTCTGGGATCTGCCGATGACGCCCGAGCGGGTCTGGCGCGCAATGAACGGAAGCAACGGCTCCGGCTCGCCTCTGTAGAGTCGCCGCGTGACGATCACACCTGGCACCGACGCGCACGACGTCGACCTGGGCTCGATCGACTTCTGGGGCCGCCCGGCCGAGGAGCGCGACGTGTACTTCGAGTACCTGCGCCGCGAGGCGCCGATCACGCGCCACCAGCCGCCGGAGGACCTGCTCGGGATGGGCGACGAGGATCGCCCGGACTACTGGGCGATCGTTCGCCACGACGACATCCGGCGGATCTCGCGCGACCCGGCGACGTTCTGCTCGGGCCAGGGAGTGCAGTTCGGCGACGCGCCACCCGAGCTGCTGGAGGCATCGCAGTCGTTCCTGGCAATGGACGCGCCGCGGCACACGAAGCTTCGCGGGCTCGTCTCGGCGGCGTTCACGCCGCGCCAGATCAAGCGGATCGAGGACGGGATCCGCGCCAACGCCAAGCGCATCGTCGAGGAGGCGGCGCCGACCGGCGGCGGCGACTTCGTCGAGCTGATCGCCAAGCGCCTGCCGCTGCAGACGATCTCCGACATGCTCGGCGTGCCCGAGGCCGACCGCGAGCGCGTGGTCCAGGCCGCCGACACGCTGATCACCGCCGCCGACCCGGAGATGATGGCCCAGGGCTCGCCGCTCGAGCTGCTCGGCGCAGCGCTGTGGACCCTGACCGAGTTCGCAAACGAGCAGGCGGCGCACCGTGAGCAGCATCCCGCCGACGACCTGATGACCGCGCTCGTCGAGGCCGAGGTCGACGGCGAGAAGCTCACCCACGCCGAGATCGCGGCGTTCCTCGTGCTGTTGTCGGTCGCCGGCAACGACACGACGCGTCACACCACCTCGCACGCGATGCGCGCGCTGACCGTGAGGCCCGAGCAGCGCGCGTTGCTGCTCGAGGACCTGGACGCGCGGCTGCCCGACGCCGTCGAGGAGTTCGTGCGATGGGCCTCGCCGGTGCTGACGTTCAGGCGCACCACCACCCGCGAGGTCGAGCTGCACGGCGAGAGGCTGCCCGCCGGCGAGAAGATCGTGCTCTTCTACCACTCGGGCAACCGCGACTCGGACGTGTTCGACGATCCGTGGCGGTTCGACGTCACGCGCAACCCGAACCGCCACCTCGGCTTCGGTGGCGGTGGACCGCACTACTGCCTGGGCGCCTCGCTGGCACGCACGCAGCTGCGGTCGGTGTTCGACGAGATGCTGCGGGTGATGCCCGACATCGAGGCGGGCGAGCCCGAGCTGCTGCGAAGCGCGTTCATCCACGGCGTCAAGCGGATGCCGTGCGAGTTCACGGCTCGCGCGTAACCGTCAGCACCGCTCCCGGGTTCAGCAGATTCTGCGGGTCGAGCGCGCGCTTGATCGCGCGCATCGCGCCGACCTCGACCGGGCCGCGGGCGCGTTCGAGGTAGGCGGCCTTGGCGACGCCGACGCCGTGCTCGGCGCTGATCGTGCCGCCGCACTCGATCGCCAGCTCGAGCACGGCCTCGTCCGCGCGCTCGTCGTCGGGGTCGGCGCCGAGCACGTTGACGTGGACGTTGCCGTCGCCGAGGTGCCCGAACAGGATCACCCGCTCGGCGCCGGCTTGCTCGACCGCGCCGGGAACAGCGTCGATGAACCGGTCGAGCTCGCGCAGCGGGACGCCGACGTCGAGCTTGTGCGGCACCCCGGCGGCGTTGATCGCGTCGGTGTGCCCCTCGCGCAGGGTCCAGAGGCCGCGGCGGCTCGCGGTGTCGTCGGCGATCAGGGCGTCGTCGATCCCCGCGTCCTGCAAAGCCGCCGCGAGCTCGTCCGTCGGGTCCGACTGCGCCGCGCACTCGGCGAGCACATAGAACGGGGAACGGTCCTTGATCGGCGACTCGCGCTGCTGGTGCTCGAGCACGAGCTCCAGGCCCTCGTCGAGGAAGAAGTCGCAGCTCTCGAGCGACGGAGCGTTCGCGCGCAAGGTCTTCAGCAGCTCCGCCGCCTGACGGGCGGTCTGCAGCGGCACGAGCGCCGCGACCCGAGACGACATCAAGCGGCGCGAGCTTCCAGCGCACGCGCGTGATGATCCCGAGCGTCCCCTCCGAGCCCACCAGCAACTCCGGCAGGTCGTAGCCGGCGTTGTCCTTGGTCAGCCCGGCCAGCCGCGACACGACCGAGCCGTCGGCCAGCACGGCCTCGAGCCCGGCCACGTGCGCGCGAGCCGTCCCGTGGCGAAGCGCTCGCGCGCCCCCGGCGTCACAGGCAACGACGCCGCCGATGGTGCACGAGTCGCGCGCCCCGAAGTCCAGTGTCGCGTCCTGGCCGGCGGCCTTGGCGGCGTCCTGCAGCGCCGCGAGCGTCGCGCCGGCGCCGACGGTCACCTGCCCGATCGCCTCGTCGACCTCGCCGATCGACGCCAGCCGCTGCAGCGACACGAGCACCTCGCCGTTGCGCGGGACGCTCGCGCCGACAAGCCCGGTGTTGCCTCCCTGCGGCACGATCGCGGCGCCCGCTCGCGAGCACGCGGCCATCACGCCGGCCACCTGCTCGGTGTCGGCGGGACGGACGACCAGCCGCGCGCTGCCGCCGTAGCGCCCGGTGTAGTCGCGCTCGTAGGAGGATTTGAGCTCCGGGTCGCTGAGCACGTGCTTGGCGCCGACGACCTTCTCCAATGCTTGCCGAAGGTCCATCCCGGGAAAGCACTACCCAGCGACAGAGAGACGCCAACAGAAGGAGAGAGCCATGGCTTCCGACCACGAGACGATCTTCACGATGGAAGCCACGCCCGTGAAGTTTGGCAGTGGCGCCTCTGCCGACGCGGGATGGGAGCTCAAGCGCCTTGGCGTCAAGCGGGTGATGATGGTCACCGACCCGGGGGTTGCGGCGCTCGGACATCCCGAGCGCATCAAGGGCCTGATCGAGGACGAGGGCATCGAGGTGATCGTCTACGACCGCGCCCGCGTCGAGCCCACGATCGACTCCCTTCAGGACGCAGCCGACTTCGCGATCGAGCACGAGGTCGACGGGTTCGTGTCGGTCGGCGGCGGCTCGAGCATGGACACCGCGAAGGTCGCAAACCTCGTCTCGACGCACCCGGCGCCGGTGATGGACTACGTCAACCCACCGGTGGGCGGGGGCAAGAAACCTCCCTCGCCGCTGAAGCCTCACCTTGCGATCCCGACCACGTCGGGGACGGGGTCCGAGGCGACGACGGTCGCTGTCCTCGACATCCCCGACATCAAGGTCAAGACCGGGATCTCGCACCGATACCTGCGCGCCACGCAGGCGCTCGTCGATCCCGAGCTGACCCGCTCGCTTGCCACCGAGGTGACGTCCTCGACCGGGCTCGACGTCGTCTGCCACGCCGCGGAGTCGTTCCTCTCAAAGCCGTTCGACACGCGCGACCGCCCTGCTGGTCCGGACGAGCGACCGCCCTACCAGGGCTCGAACCCGATCGCCGACGTGTGGTCCGCCAAGGCGCTCGAGTTCGGCGGTCGCTATCTGCGTCGCGCCGTCGCCGACGGTGACGACGTCGAAGCGCGCGGCTTCATGATGCTCGCGGCGACGATGGCGGGAGTCGGCTTCGGGTCGGCGGGCGTGCACATCCCGCATTCGTGCGCGTACCCGATCGCCTCGGTCAAGCACGAGTACCAGCCGCCGGGCTATCCCGACGACCACCCGTTCGTCCCCCACGGCCACTCGGTGATCGTCACGGCGCCCGCGGCGTTTCGCTTCACATACGACGCGATGCCCGAGCGCCACCACCACGTGGCCGCGCTGCTGACGGGCGAGCCGGCGGCAGACGCCGGGCCCGACACGCTGCCCGAGGTGATCCGGCAGCTGATGAAGGACGTCGACGCGCCCCGCGGGATCGCCGAGCTCGGCTACGGCGAGGACGACATCCCGGCGCTGGTCGACGGTGCGATGAAGCAGCAGCGGCTGCTGGCGGTCGCGCCGAAGGAGGTCGCAGCGGACGACCTGCGCCACATCATCACCGCGTCGATGAGCAACTGGTAACCCGCCTCGAGGAACGGAGAGAGCAAATGAGCACCACCACAGAGGAGCACGCAGTGGCAGCGGCACGAACGGCCGCCAAGGGCGCGAGGCTCCACATGTTCGAATGCGGCACGCTCAAGTGCCACGTCGAGAACATCAAGATGAACCAGGGACTCGGCGAGGAGTACGAGATCCCGGTCCCGTGGTTCCTGGTCGAGCACCCGCGCGGGCTGGTCGTGATCGACGGCGGCAACGCCGCGCAGTGCGCCGACGATCCGGTCGGCCACTGGGGCGGCATCACCGAGGTGTACTGGCCCGAGATGAAGCCCGAGCAGGCGTGCGTGCCGGCGATGAAGGCGGCCGGCTTTGACCCCGCCGACGTCGTCTTCGTCCTGCAGTCGCACCTGCACCTCGACCACACCGGCGCGATCGGCGCGATCGACCAGTTCCCCAACGCGAAGGTGATCGCCACCCGCGACGAGTACGAATACGCGCACGCGCCGGACTGGTTTGCGGCCGGCGGCTACATCCAGGCCGACTTCAACAAGCGCGGCGTCCCCTGGGCCCTGCTCGAGAGCACCGAGGACGGCTACGACGTGTTCGGTGACGGCGCGATCCGCTGCTGGCGCACACCGGGGCACGCCCCCGGGCACCAGTCCTTCGAGGTCACGCTGCCCAATTCGGGCTCGATCCTGCTGACGGTCGACGCCGCCTACACGACCGATCACTGGAACGAGAAGGCGCTACCCGGGTTCCTCGCGTCGGTCGTTGACACGGTCCGATCCGTGCGAAAGCTCCACCGGCTCGCGGCGCGCTCGAACTCGACCGTGGTCACCGGGCACGACCCGGACGCGTGGCCGACGTTCAAGCACGTCCCGGAGGCCTACGACTGACCGCCGCGATCCACCGCTTGACGGGCGAAGTGTCGCGGTCTGACCGCGCTATGCGCGGTTAAACGGCGACACTTCTAGGTCTGGCGGTCGCGCCGCTCGCGGTCGCGCAGCTCGCCGTCACGCAGCTCGCGGCGGAGCACCTTGCCGCTGGCGGTCTTGGGCAGCTCGTCGACGAACTCGACCTGGCGCGGGTACTTGTAGGCGGCCATCCGCTCGCGGCAGTAGGCGATCAGCTCGTCGGCGGTGGCGGACGCGCCGGGCTTGAGGCTGACGAACGCCTTGACGGTCTCGCCGCGGTAGTCGTCGGGCACGCCGACGACCGCCACCTCGCGCACAGCGGTGTGGCCGTACAGCGCGTCCTCGACGTCGCGCGGCCACACCTTGTAGCCCGAGACGTTGATCTGGTCCTTCTTGCGGTCGACCAGGTAGAACCAGCCGTGCTCGTCCATCAGGCCGACGTCGCCGGTGTGCAGCTCCCCGCCCGGGATCGCGTGCTCGGTCTCCTCGGGCTTGTTCCAATAGCCGGAGACGACCTGCGGGCCCGATGTCACGAACTCGCCGATCTGCCCGGGCGCGACGTCGTTGCCGTCGTCGTCGACGACGCGCACGAGCGTGTTGAAGACCGGAACGCCGACCGACAGCGCGCCGGAGTCGGGGTCCACGGGCGCCCGCGTCCCGAACGGGACCCAGTGCGACGGCGAGGTCGTCTCGGTGAGCCCGTAGATGTTGTGGATGTAGGCGCCGAACTTCTGCTCCCACGCCTCACCGTCGCCGGCGCGATCGGCGCGCCGCCGCTCGCGATCTTGGTCAGCTTCGACAGATCGCGTTCGTCTGCGGTCGAGGCGTTCAGCATCGCGATGAACGCCGTGATCGCCCCCACCGTGAACGTCGCGCCGTGTCGCTCGATCAGCTCGAGCGCCACGTCGGGGTCGAAGCGGTAGCCCATCACCAGCGGCATCCCGACCAGCATCGCGACGGTCAGATGACCGATCAGCCCGGTGATGTGGAAGAACGGTGCGGTGCCGAACACGACGTCGTCCCCCGTGAGCCCGATCCAGTCGCGGTAGGTCTGGGAGTTGAACACGACGTTGCCGTGGCTGTTCATCGCGCCCTTCGAGGGGCCGGTGGTGCCGGAGGTGTAGGTGAGAAACGCGACGTCGTCTGGGGTCAGGCTCACGGCCGGAGGCTTGCCGGCGCCGCGGTGGGCGTCGATCAGCTCCGCCAGATCGAGCGTGTCGGCTGTCGCGGTTTCGCCGTGAGCCCGCGAGCAGCGGTGGGGTCTCGTCGAGGAACTCCAGCTCGGATGTCGTGATCGCGATCCGGACGTCGGTGTCGCCGACGACGTCGCGCGCCACCTCGTCCCACAGCGATTCGAACGTCACCAGTGCGCTTGCGCCCGAGTCGGCGAGCTGTGCCGACAGCTCCTTGTGCTTGAGCATCGGGCTGATCGAGACCATGACCCCGCCGGCCTTCCAGGTGGCGAGCACCGCGATCACGAACTGCGGGACGTTCTGGAGGTAGATCCCGAGCCGATCGCCGGGCTTGAACCCGTGCTCGGCCAGGCCGGCCGCGAGCGCGTCGCTGAGCGAGTCGAGCTCGCGGAAGGAGATCGCGGTGTCGAAGTACACGATCGCCGGCTTGTCTGGGGAGCGCGCAGCCGTCGACCCCGAACGCCTCGAGCATGCTCCCGTGCTCGGGCTCGATCTCATGCGGCCGGCCCCCGGCGTAGAGGCTCAGCCAGGGTCGCTCGTCGTACGCGCTCACACGGTCATCTTGCCCGGTTTCGGGCCGATCGGACCATCCGCGTCCGTCGGCGCCGTGATCGCGCCGACTCTGGTCTTATCCCGTGGATGAACCGGCCCCCGGTCCCAGCTGGTTGGCGGTTGCGCCCGTCCGCGAATCTGCGGACGCTCGACGACGGCAGGCTGCTGCTGGGCGGCACGCCCATGCGATTGCTCACGCTCTCGACCCGCGGCACCGGGCTCGTCGCAGGCTGGTCGTTGGGCCGGCCGGTCGGCGACGCGCGCGATGAGAGGCTGCTGGCGCGACGGCTGCTCGACGCCGGGCTGTTCGATTCCGACCCGCCGCTGTCCGACGACGGAAGCGCCGAGCTGACGATCGTGATTCCCGTGCACGCTCGCAGCGATGAGCTGCGCGACTGCTTGGCGGCGCTGTCAGGCCGCTGGCCGGTGATCGTCGTCGACGACGGGTCCCCGAACCCGGACGCGATCGCCGCCGAGGCCCAGCGCGCCAACGCACGGCTGGCGCGACACCCCACCAATCAGGGTGTCTCGGCAGCCCGCAACACGGGCCTGCGACTCGCGACCACGCCGGTCGTCGCGTTTCTCGACAGCGACTGCGTGCCCTCGCCCGGCTTTCCGGGCGAGCTGCTGGCCCACCTCGAAGACCCGGCGGTCGGGATGGTGGCCCCGCGGATCGTGTCGCCGGCGGTGCAGCGCGGCCGGATCGCCGAGTACGAGCGCCGGCACTCGGCGCTCGATATGGGCCCACAACCGTCGCTCGCGCGGCCGTTCGGACGCGTGTGGTACGTGCCGAGCGCCGCGATGGTGGCGCGCCGCGAGGCGCTGGGTGCCGGGTTCGACGAGGGCCTGAACATCGGCGAGGACGTCGACCTCGTCTGGCGCCTGCACGACGCCGGCTGGCAGACGCGCTACGACCCGCGGGTCAGCGTCGCGCACACGCACCGGATCGAGCCGATCGCCTGGTACCGGCGGCGTGTCTTCTACAACTACTCGGTCGCGCCGCTGCGCCTGCGCCACCCCACCCGGCTGCCGGTGATGTATCTGACGCCACCGGCAGCGATCGCCTGGAGCATCGCGCTGCTCGCCCGCCCGGAGTCGATCGCGGTGCTCGCCGCAGCCCGCGCGGCGCGCCGCCGCAAGGCCCTGGCGCCGCGGCTACCCGGCGCATCACGGCTGGCGATCACGATGAGCATCGGCGAGACCGTCCACGAGGGGCGCGAACTGGCTCGCGCGCTTGCCGGGCCGTGGTCGCCGTTGGCGCTCGCCGCGCTGGTCGTGCCCGGACGACGCAGGACGGCGCGGCGGCTTGCGGCGCTGTTCGCGGCTTGGCTCGTGAGCGACTGGCTCACGGACCGGCCGGCGCTCGACCCGGTGACTTACTGCCTGCTGCGTCTGGCGGACGAATCCGCGCGCGGCGTCGGCATCTGGCAAGGCTGCCTGCGGGCGCGAGACCCTCGGTCGCTGCTCGCCTCGAGGCCGCCGCGGGGCGAGCGCCGCTAGCCCGGCGCGTTCCGGTCCGTCGCGGCGCGGTCTACCCAAACCTCGTAAACCCGCGTTAACCGTGTCGTGTCACTTCGCCGCGCCGAAAACATGACACCCCTGTGAAAAAAGTCACATCGGCTTGACACCGCTCAGACCCGGAGTCCAGACTCATCCGGTCGGCATTGGGCAATGCCGGCGGGGGCTTATCGCTGCTCCGCGATGAGGTCGACGACACGGAGACCTTTGACATAAGGAGGCACCAGTGGAGCGCAAGATCGCAGGGTACGGGTGGAATCGGGACCTTCCCGATGGTCGGGACTTCATGTATGGGGCGCCGGCCGAGGTGGTCCGGCAGCTGCCGGAGAGCGTCGACCTGCGGTCAGGATGCCCGCCGGTATACGACCAGGGGCAGCTGGGCAGCTGCACCGCTAACGCAATCGGGGGCGCGCTCGAGTTCGCTCAGATCAAGCAGAAGTCCAAGAGCCCGTTCACCCCGTCGCGGCTGTTCATCTACTACAACGAGCGCGTCATCGAGCACACGGTCGACTCGGACTCAGGCGCGCAGATCCGCGACGGCGTCAAGTCCGTCCACAAGCTCGGGGCGCCGCCCGAGACCGACTGGCCGTACGACATCAACCAGTTCAGCCAGAAGCCGCCCGAGAAGGCCTACACCGACGCCAAGAACTACCAGTCGATCCTCTATCAGCGTGTGACGCCGACGCTGGGCCAGCTCAAGGGATGCCTGGCTTCCGGGTTCCCCTTCGTCTTCGGGTTCACGGTGTATGAGAGCTTCGAGAGCCAGGAGATGGCCAACACCGGCCACCTCGGGATGCCGGGGAGCGGCGAGAAGCAGCTCGGCGGCCACGCGGTGCTCGCCGTCGGCTACCAGGATTCAAGCCAGTCGTTCATCGTCCGCAACTCCTGGGGCGCCGACTGGGGAATCAAGGGCTACTTCACGATGCCGTACCCGTACCTGCTCCAGGAGACGCTGGCCAGCGACTTTTGGACCATACGTTCGGTCGAGTAATTCGTAGATCTTGTGACCGCGGGCTCGTTCGGACGGTGCGGGCTCGCGGTCACAATCGCCACCCCTGCGGCGGGCACGAGAAAAAGTGACCGGCGGCCGAGAGCCGGGACGAGGTCAGGTCAATTTTCACCGCTATGCGAGACAGATCGCCCGAACCTCGCTGCGCTTTCGAGCGGGTGGTCGGTTTTGCTCGACCAGCTACGCCAGCGCTGCTCGTCCTCACTGCTTCCGATCAGCCTCCTCCTCGGCGACCTTCATCGCCTTCTCAGCTAGCGCGTATCCCTGGTCGCCGATCGCGCGCAGCTGAGCCGCCTCCTGAATCAGCTGCATTCCCTCGCGGGTAAAGCTGATCGTTGTGCGGGTCATGGCCATGGCGAAGAGTTAGGGAGGAGAGCCTCAGGGTGTTAGGTGCTAGCGCCGATGCTAGCACTACCTAGTCGCAGCCTGAACACCACACGGTAAGAAGCGGTCAGTCGCGCAGTAGGTAGCTACGCCGGCGCGTGCGCCTTGAGCCACTCCGCCTTGTGCGCCTTCTTGGCGGTCTGGTAGTCGGCCAGCGCCTGGGCGGAGTCGACGTCCCCGAGCGTCGGGTGCCATGGAACGAGGTCCTGCGCCGCCACAACCCCGAACCGCTTGGCAAGCACCGACCCCAGCGCCTTGACCTTCATCTCCCCGAACCCGGGGAGTCCCTCGAGGTTGGCGCGCAGCTGCTCGGAGTCCTTGGCATCGGTCCACACCCGGGCGGCGTCGCCGTCGTACTCGTCGCGGATGTGCACGGCGAGGTCGTGGACGCGCTTGGCCATCGCGCCGGGGTAGCGATGAAGCGCAGGCTTCTCCCGGAACACCGGGTCGAGGTCGGCCGCCGCGACAGCGCCCGCGTCCAGTGTCCCCAGGCGCTCCCTGAGCACGAGCGGGCCCATGAACGCCTTCGGCACCGGGACCTGCTGGTCGAGCGAGAACCCGATCAGCAGCGCCATCGGGTCGGTCGCGATCAGCGCGTCTGCTTCGTCATTACCGGTGAAGTGCAGGCGATCGGGCATGGCCCAACATTACCGCCCGATGCCCGCTACCCCCCGACGCTGGACAGAGAGCTCGCGTCGCTGACCTGATCGGCGCTCGGGAACGCCGGCTTGGGCTGTGGCCCGTACTTGATGAAGTCCATCGTCATCCCGATGTTCAGCTTCACCGACGGCGCCAGGCTCTCGGCAAAGCTGAGCCGCATCCGCCGAATCAGGTTGTTGGAGTCGATCCAGGCGTCCACGGGCAGCTGCTTGAGCCCGGTGAGCTGCTCGATCGACGAGACGGCCTGCTTGGCTCCCTTGCGGGAAGCCGACGGGAGCGCGTCCGGGACCCGGTCGAGGCTGATCGTCGCGTGGTAGTGCGTGGTCTGGACGCCGTTGACGACCTCGGTGCCCAGCTTTGAGACATGCCCCGAGGTCGCCCGCAGGTAGCTGAGGAACTGGCTCGGGTCGCTCGACACCGGGTTGTTGGCAAGCGACGAGAAGCCGGGGATGCCCGACGCCTTGGCGAGGTCGACCTTCATCCACGGCCGCCCGCCGGGCAGCTTGGAGGCGATCGCCGGCGGCAGCTTCACGTACACGGTGGTCCCGTCGACGAGCTCCTCGAGGCGCAGCGTCGAGCCGCCCAGCGCCTTCTTGAGGTCCGGGTCGTTGCCGGCGTTCATCACGAACACGACCGAGCCCGTCCGGTCGCGGGCGTCGATCGAGCCGGTGCCCGTGGCCGTCAGCGCGGTCGGCAGCTGAGGGGATCCGAACCGCACTTCAAAGCGCATCTGAAAACCGGGGGTCGTCGTCGAGATCGACGCCGCCTTCGCCACGGGATCGAGTGTGTTGGCCGCACCGCAGCCGCTCGCCGTCACCGCCACGGAGGCCGCCGCCGCGGCCGCAGCAACCACTGCCCCGTATCTCCTGATCCGTTTCATACCTCACCCTCCCAGGAGCGCCGTAGTCAACGGCAGACTACCCACACGTGGTATGTTCTAGGCCGATGAGACGGCGCACCTCCGGTCTTGTCGTTGTGCTGCTCTGCCTGATCGGACCGGCGTCCACCGCCGGCGCCGCGACGACGCTGCTGCGTCTCGACGGCATCGGGCCGGCGAAGCTCGGGGCGTTCGCCAAGGGCGGGCACGTCAAGAATCTGGCGGTCCCGGCCGTGCCGGTCTGCGAGTAGCGTCGGGCGCTAACCCGCGCCGGCGTTCTCGCAGATCGCGTCGATGATCTGCGGCCACAGCGCCGGCGGCATGTCGTGCCCCATCCCGTCGAGCATCAACAGCCGCGCGCCCGGGATCGCGTCGGCGGTGGCGCGACCGCCGGACGGCCTCACCAGCGGATCGGCGGTGCCGTGGATGACCGTGGTGGGGACATCGAGCTCCTGCAGGAATGGCGTCCGGTCGTCGGCGGTGATGATCGCCGCGAGCTGTCGCGCGGCGCCCGACGGGTGCAGGCCACGTTCGAAGCACCGCTCGGCACGCTGTGCGCATCCGCGCGGGATCGGGCGGATAGAGCGTCGATCCGATCGTCTGATAGGTCTCGATGAAGTCGCGGATGTAGCCCTCGCGGTCGCGGCGCACGCGGCGCAGCATCCGCGGCCACAACCGCGGGAGCGCCTGGCCCACGCGCCGGTTGCCGGTGCTCGACATGATCGACACCAGCGACCGGACGCGGCGCGGGTGCTGGATCGCGAGCGTCTGGGCGATCATCCCGCCCATCGAGACGCCGACCACGTGCGCTGACCCGAAGTCGAGCTCTCGCATCAGGCCGGCGGCGTCGCCGGCCATGTCGTCGAGCGAGTACTTCGCGCCGCGGCGGTCGCGCACGAACAGCTGCGTCCTGCTCGGGATGCCCAGCTCGCGCAGGATCGTCGACCGCCCCACGTCGCGGTTGTCGAACCTGATCACGTAGAAGCCGCGCTCGGCGAGCGTCTCGCAGAAGCGGTCGTCCCACAGCACCATCTGGCCGCCGAGCCCCATCACGAGCAGCATCGGCGGTGCGCCCGGGTCGCCGAACGTCTCGTAACAGAGGTCGATATCGCCCACGCGCGCGAACTGCTCGCCGGAGCTTGTCTGAAGGCTTGGTTCGAGCACTGTCCACTCATCGTAGGCGAGCGCCCGGGCTCGATGCGGAGGCGTACGATCGCGCGGTGCCCGACAGCCTCGAGCTCCACCTGTTCTCCAGCGGCACGCTGGTGTTCGCCGGCTTCGAGGTGCCGGTTCCGTTCTTCCTGCTCCGCCACCCGCAGGGCAACGTCATCGTCGACGGCGGCAATCCGCTGGCGGTCGCGCGAGATCCGCACGCCCACCTCGGCCCGCTCGCCGACGTCTTCGAGGTTCACATGGCCGAGGAGGATCACTGCGTCGCCCAGCTGCAGCGGCTCGGTGCCGACACCGCCGCGGTGACTCATGTCGTGCAGACGCACCTCCACATGGACCACACGGGCGCGCTCGGGCACTTTCCGAACGCCACCGTGATCGTCCACGAGCGCGAGCTCGAGGCGGCGCGCGGCGCGCAGCCGTTCGAAAACGGCTACGTCCGCGAAGACTTCGACCGCGACGACATCGACTGGCAGCCGATCGCCGCAGGACACGATCTGTTCGGGGACGGCACGATCCGCCTGATCGAGACGCCGGGGCACTCGGCGGGCCACATGTCGATCCTGCTGTCGCTCGAGCAGACCGGCGCCGTCCTGCTCACCGCCGATGCCGCCGACAACCGCGCGCAGTGGCAGGGGCGCATGGAGCCGCGCGCGCTCGCCTCACGCGAGGACGCGATGCACTCGATCGAGCTGCTGCGCCGGCTCGCCGCCGAGCACGACGCATTGGTCGTGCACGGCCACGACCCGAAGAACTGGGCCGCTGTCAGCGAGCCGTCGAGCTACCGGTAGTCGGGTCGGGCTCGGGCTCTGACACGCGCGCAGGCCTGTCGGCGGGCGAGGCCGGCGCGGTTCCGAGCAGCTCGGCGACGCCGTCCTCGATCCCGCGGCACAGCACGTCGATGTCGTCGGCCGTGTCCCGATCGCCGGTCACGCCGAAGTTGATCCCGCCGTCGTAGGAGAAGATCGCGACCCCGACCCGGACGTGGCCGCCGAGCGGCACGAACGGGAACGCCTCGAGCATGCGCTTGCCCACGAGGTACAGCGGCTTCTGCGGACCGGGGACGTTGGTCGTGACGGTGTTGACCGCGGCCTGGGGCAGCCGCGTGCCGACGCGCCCGGCCAGCGCCAGCAGCATCGCCGGCGCAAACCCGGTCAGCGCGGTCAGGCGCTCGGCGGCAACCGCCTGGCCCGACTGCTTGAGGTCCTGCATCTGCTCGTGCACCGAGAGCAGGCGCTCGTCGGGGTCCTCGATGCCGACGGGCAGCTCGGCGAACATCGCCGAGACCTTGTTGTTGTAGGTGCCGCGCTCCTCGTCGGCGCGCACCGAGACCGGGACCAGCGTGCGGATCACCTTGCCGTCGACCGACTCGCCGCGCGACAGCAGCAGCTCCCGAAAGCCGCGCGTGATCACCGTCAGCACCACGTCGTTGACCGTTCCCCCGTGCTGCTCGCGGATCCGCTTGACGTCAGACAGACGCGCGCGGGCCCAGTCCCAACGCCGGTGCGGCCCGATCGGCCCGTTCAGCGAGCTCATCGCGCCCGGGGCGAGCAGCGTTCGAAAGTTCGCAAGGCCGCGACCCGTGTCGACCGCCTTCTTCGCGACGCGCCGCGGACCCCGGACCGCCGCCAACGCGGTCCGCGTCGCCTCGTACGGGCTTCCCGCCCGCAACGACAGCGAGTGCGTCACCAGGCTCATCGAGCTCGGCTCGCGATCGGGGTGCCACCGCGTCGGGCGGCGTTCGATCTGCTCTCGCGCTCGCTGCTGACGGATCACGCTCAGCAGGTCCGTGCCCGACACGCCGTCGACCATGCAGTGGTGGGTCTTTGAGACCATCGCCCAGCGCCCGGAGTCAAGGCCCTCCGCGACCCACAGCTCCCACAGGGGCTTTGAGCGATCAAGCTGCTGGGACATCACGCGCCCCACGAGGTTGCGCAGCTCGTCGTCGCCGCCCGGAGCGGGAAGCGCGGTGCGGCGCACGTGGTAGTCGAGGTTGAAGTGCGGGTCGTCGACCCACACGGGGCGGCCGAGCTCGAACGGTACGAATCGCACCTTCTGCCGGTAGCGCGGAACCAGCGGCAGACGCGCGGCGATCGCGTCCCTGACCTCACCGGGGCCTGGCGGCGGACCCTCGAAGATCCCCACCGACCCGATGTGCATGTGCGTAACCGCGTCCTCGATGTGCAGGAACGAGGCGTCGAGCGGGCTCATGGTGTCCATCCGCATCCCTCCTTCGCTGGCACTGCTCCTGTGGCGAGCCTGCCACGGTCAGCTGGAGTGCAAACTTACTCCCCGCGCGCCTTGCGGAACAGCGCCGCGACCTCGGGCTCCATGTAGTAGTCGGTGCCGCCGTCCGGCCGGCCTGCGGTCTCGATCGGCAGCAGGCGGCCGAGGTGCCGGCTGTAGCGCCCCGGCCAGGCCAGGACCCCGGCGACGCCGTGGGCGCCCTTCTCGAGCCCCAGCCGCCTGGCGATCTCCTCGCCGGCAAACGGCTCGCCGGGCTCCTCCATGAGCAGGTCGAACAGTTCCCGCGCCGGCGGCGCCAGCTTGCGGTACAGCCATGTGGCCTGCTTGAGGTCCTGGTCGGACCACGGCTCGGGCTCTGCGTGGCGGCGCGACCCGCGCGGGCCGCGCCGTCCACGGTGTTGGCGACTTCCCGGCTCAGCGGCCAGGAATTCGCCGAACCAGACGTAGAACTCGGCCACGCGCTCCTCTGGAACTGCGACCGTGATCTGCTTGTCGGCCATCAGACCTCGGTGACCTCGCTCTGCGGGGTCTCGGTCTGTCCACGGTGCTCGGCGCAGCGGCGCCCGCGACCGTGGTGCCTGTGGCCCCGGCGTGTGCGCCCCGCCAGGAACCGGGCGAAGAACGCATGGAACTCCGCGATCCGGTCCTCGGGGACGTCCACCGTGACCTGCTTGTAGTTGGTGTTACTGGCTTCCATCTGTGCTCCTTTGGATTGCTTACGAATACAAGTGTACTACAAGTATTTACTTAAGTAAAGAGGCATTCCGAGAGCACAGGTTCGCCGCCATCGGATGGGCTCGCGAGCCCTCGGCCAAGCCCACCGACGGCCCTCGCCGAAGCCGGCCGGCAGCCCCCGTCCAAGCGGGCCGCTAGCGTGGGATTGCATGAGGCTCGTGGACGATCGCCCCAACGTCGAGCTGCGCCGCAACGCGGCCGGCGAGCAGGTGGTCGTGCTCGCCTTCCCCTACGACGCCGAGCTCGTCGACCAGGTCCGCACGATTCCCCACCGGCGCTTTGACTGGGACACGCGCGAATGGTCGGCGCCGGCCGAGGACTGGACCGGTATGAAGGTCGTCGATCTGCTCAAGCGGTACCCCGACCTCACCGCCAGCCCGGAGGTGCTCGAGTGGCTGTCGGGTGTCAGCCGGCGGTGGATCGGCCACGTGCGCACGACCCGCTACGACGGCCGCGGCTGGTGGCTGCTCGAGACGCTCGCGGGCCCGATCCCCGAGGGCCTGCGACCGGGCTCGGTGGAGCGCGACGGCAAGGTGCTCGTGCCGCTGACGCTCGACGCCGCCCAGGTGCTGCGCGAGCAGCAGTCGGCGAAGCTCGACATGGGCGCCGAGCGCTGCCTGTCGATGGTGCTCGCGGGCGAGGTGCCGCCGCCCGCGCGGCTCGTCTGGTTTCGCTCAGTCGACGGCGAGAAGCTGCGGCTCGAGGTCGTATGGGACCCGGACGTCGGCCATGCGTTCATGCAGCTCCCGGGAGCCGAGGGGACGCGCGCGGTGCCGCTGGACCCGTGGCTGGCCGGCGAGCTCGACGGCTTCATCGCCACCTACGGGGTCCAGGTCACCGAGCCCGCCGGGACGGTCCTCGCGCGGCTGCTGGCCGAGCGTCAGGAGGCGGCCGACGCGGTACGCCGGTCGCGCGCCGATCACGCCGATCCGATTCCCGAGGTCGCCGCCGTGCTCGGCGGCTCGCTCGCGCCGTTCCAGTGGGCGGGGGTTCGCTATGCGCTCGATGCCCGCCAGATGTTCCTGGCCGACGAGCAGGGGCTCGGCAAGACCGTCGAGGCGCTCGCCACGCTCGAAGCCGACGACGCCTATCCGGCGATCGTCGTCTGCCCGGCGTCGATGAAGCTCGGCTGGCAGCGCGAGGCGGCCAAGTGGCTGCCCCATCGCACCGTCGCCATGATCGAGGGGCGCTCCGCCGTGCCGCCCCGCGGCGACATCACGATCCTCAATTACGAGATCGTCGCGGCCCACAGGATCGCCCTCAGCAGCCCGCGCCCGAGCGCCCTCGTCGTCGACGAGTCGCATTACTGCAAGAACCCACGCGCCAAGCGCACGCAGGCGGTCCGCCGGCTCGCGGCGGCCGTGCAGCCCGACGGCCTGCGGCTCGCGCTGACGGGCACGCCGGTCCTCAACCACGCCGAGGAGCTGATCGCGCAGCTGCGCGTGATCGGCCGCCTCGAGGATTTCGGCTCGGGCTCGTCGTTCTCGCAGCAGTTCGGCCGGGCGCTCAGCGAGGAGCGCCTGCACTGGCACCTGCGCAGGCGCTGCTTCGTGCGGCGCGTGAAGGCCGACGTGCTGCCGCAGCTGCCCGAGAAGCGCCAGGTCGTCGTGCCGGTGTCGTTGACCAACGAGGCCGAGTACCGGCTGGCCGAGCGCGACGTGGTCGAGTGGCTGCGCTCGCAGCCGCTGGATCTCTCAGAGCTCGAGTCAAAGATCGCGGCGACGCTGCGCGCCGAGCGCCTGGCGCAGCTCGGGACGCTGCAGCGCCTGGCCGCGCGCGGCAAGCTTGCCGCCGCGGTCGCATGGATCCACGACTTCCTCGAATCGGGCGAGCCGCTGGTCGTGTTCGCACGCCACGTCGAGGTCCATCAGGCCGTGCTGGCCCGCTTCCCCGACGCACTGCACCTGGTGGGAAGCGACTCGCTCGAGGCGCGCGAAGCGTCGATCGCCGCGTTCCAAGAGCCCGGCGGGCCCCAGCTGATCGTCTGCGCCACTCGCGTCGCCGGCCAGGGGATCACGCTGACCCGCGCCTCGAACGTCGCCTTCCTCGAGCTCGAGTGGACGCCGGCCATGCACGACCAGGCCGAGGACCGCTGTCACCGCATCGGTCAGCGCGACGCCGTCACCGCGTGGTACCTGCTGGCCGCCAACACGATCGACGAGACGATGGCGCGGCTGATCCAGAGCAAGCGCGCGCACGTCTCGGCGGTGACCGACGGACGGACTGTCGGCGGCGATGGGCTGGTCGAAGCGGTCATTCGTGAGCTGCGCGATGGCAAGCCCTTTGCACACTTGCGTGCAGTCGGTAGCGCCCCTCACTAATCCTGCTAAATCCTCACTCTTCCTGGTGTCACACCGTTGACGCCCCGGGTGACCGTGACTAAGCTCGGCTCCGATCCGGCGTCTCGGGCGGACGCCAAGGAGTGTGAGCAAGATGGGGCGAGCTTCCACTGGCCGTGACGGCATTCGGCGCGGCAAGGCCGACACGCTGCGCCGGCTTTGGCGACAGGCGATGGCAACGCCGGCGATGACCGCATGCGCGCGCGGATGGCACCGGTTGCGGATGCGCGTGCGGCGCCAGGTGTGGCCGCCCACGCTGCAGTTCCTCGGGATTGTGGTGGTGTCCCTGGTGGCGGTCGGGTTCGGGCTGACGTACATCGTCGGCAGTCCCTGGTGGCACGAGTCCAACACTCTGTGTGACACCAGCTCCGTCGGCTGTGGACTTGCGATTCACCTGTTGGGCACCGGCATCGTCGCGGTGATCGCGTTTTACGTCTTCTTCCTCGGGCGCGAGACCTACACCGCGTTGTGGTGGCGGCGTCGCGCCAAGAAGACGCCCGAGATGCTGTTCAGCCGTCTGCCGCCGTCCGGTGGACTGACGGGACTGGCGGCCCGCAAGCCGATGGAGCGACGCAGGCGACCGGTGCCGGTCCGGCGCCGCCCGGACAGCGTGCACGAGCTGCGGTTCGGCTCGGCGAGGTCGATCGCGGACAACGTCGTCTCCCGAAAGCGGCTGGTCAAGGACATCGCCGACGACCTCGACGCCGGCGCGCGTATGCAGGTCCTCGTCGGCCGCACCGGCTCGGGCAAGACGATGGTGCTGCTCAAACTGGTTCAGCACCTCGCCAAGCGCGGACAGGTGCCGATCGCGATCTCGCTGCGTGACTCGACAGATCTGGACTTCGAGGAACAGGCGTGGAGGTCCTATCGCCGCGCGTTCCCCAAGCACACTGAGGAGGAGGTCGACAAGCACTGGCGCTGGCATCGCCGCGGCGGGCTCATCGTGATCCTCATCGATGACCTGGAGAAGGCCAGGGAGGACAAGGCGAAGGCCAAGCCGAGGGCTGTGATCGAGGCGCTCGAGGCGACCGCTCGAGCCGGGCTTCGCGTTGTCGCCGCCTCGCGTCCCACCGGTGTGCCGGCTGAGTTCAAGCAGGGTCGCATCGACCTCGAGCCGCTCGACGACAAGGAGGTGTGCGAGGCCCTCGAACAGAGGATCACGCTCGGCTCGAGCGACGGTCACGACGAGACGGTCGTCAAGGGCGTCATCGAGACGATCGTCAAGGACGCGCAGATCCCGAAGACGCCGTACTTCCTGGCGATCTCGCGCGTGCTCGCCGACACCGGGTCGCTTCCGCAGCTGGACGTGAGCACCGCGGCCGACACGCGCCTGGTGCTGCTCGACGCCTATCGGGAGGACCTCAGGTCCGGCAGGTCACGCGCCGACTCCGGCCTGGACGAGACCACCCGCGCGAACGCGCTCGACGGTCTCGAGGCGGTGGCTCTCGTCAGCCTCGGCAAGCCCAGCAAGGTCGAGGACGTCGGTGCGGCCGTGCGCGATCTGCTCGAGCTCGACCTGGACGCGCGCCTCACCGTCGAGTATGGCCAGCGGCTCGGCGTGCTCGAATCCCGGTACGACGACGTGGTTCGGTTCGGTCACCCCACCACGCTCGCGTACTTTGCGTCCTGCTACCTCGCCAAGCGCAAGGACAACCGGGACCTGTGGGAGCGAGCGCTCACCGCCGCCGACCTCGGCTCGGCCGCGGGCCTCGCGTTCGTCTTTGCCAACGCCGCAGCCGGCGACCCTGAGCTGGCCAGGAGCACCTCGATTCAGCTGCTCGACCGGCTCGACCAGGCGACGAACGGCAACAACGGCGCAAGCGACCTGGCGAATCCCAACGAGCGGCTGCAGATCCTGAACACCGCCGAGGAGATCGCTCGCCGCAACGGCGCCTGGAGCGGAGGGCTGGGCGAGCGCATCCTCGATCGCGCGCGCAAGGAACGCGATCTCGGCGCGATCCCGCGCGAGCAGGTCCGCCTGATCGAGGAGCTCGGCTCGATCCACAGCCAGAGGGCGTACGAGACATTGTGGGGATACGCCACAAAGGCGCCGGACTACTCGGTCCGCCGCCGGGCGATGCGGGTGCTGCTGGAAGGCGGCGGCGACGCCGTCAAGTCGGCCCTGGGCCAGGTCGAGCAGGTGATGCGGGCGGCGAACGACTTCCGCCAGACCCAGGCGCTGCCGGTCAACGACGACCGCGGCGCTCCGTTTGACGATCTCAGGGCGGTTGCGTGGGTCCTGCCGAGCCTGCGCACGGTCTGCCGCGGGACGGCGGCTTCGTGTGCCCTGGACGAGTACCAGCTGCGGCTGCGCGAGCACGCGGAGCAGCTCACGACGCAATCGGGGATGGAGTCCTCGATCGCCGACGGCCTCAAGCAGGACGCGATGCGCGATGCCGGCAAACCGGTGGACGAGTTCGCGCTCGAGATGCTCGACCCGGACAAGCGGCCGGCGATCTTCTGGTTCACGCGGGTCCTGCTCGTGCAGGCGGTCGCCAGGCGGTGCCTGGGTCGTGACGACTGTCAGTCGGCGCGCGAGCTGGTGTCGGCCACTCGCAATGACCCGCACCCGTTCGTTCGTGCGACGGCGCGGCTGTGCACACGGGCGCTTCGCCGCGGCAGGTGGGAGCCCTACATCTGGGTCGACATGACCCAGGTCGCAGCCGGCGCGAGCTCGCCGCTGGTGCCAGAGGCGCGCCAGTTGATCGGCGAGATCGTGCTCGCGCTCAACATGAACGAGCACGCGCCCGAGGACGTCCGCTCTCAGTTCGGCAGCGCCACCGCGCTGCCGGCTTGCCTCGAGTTCAGCGCCAACCGCGCCGAGATCCTCGGGCTCGCGGCGCCACGCGGCGACTGCGCGTTCCGGCGCGGCGACAAGTGCCTGTGCCCGTACACGTATCACCCTCCGGAGGATGGGATCCGCCGCGAGCTCAGCCGCGCGTTCTGCCGCGATCAGCGCCTGAACGCGACGCGGCTGCCGCATTCGGACATCCGCGTCAAGGCAGCTGAAGGACTTCTGGCGAGAGATGGAGTACCTGGCGCGGTTCTGACCCGCCATCTGTGTGACAGCGCACACGTTCACGAATTGCTCACGCCCCACCGTCCGACATTGCTAGCTTGAAGTTGGATGTTGGGGCTCAGTCGCTGGTGCATCTCTCACCGTCGTCTGGTCGTTGTGGGCTGGATCCTGGTGGCGGTCATCACGACCGTGATCGCCGGCGCCGTCGGGCGCCACTACGCGACCGACTTCAGCCTCCCTGGGACCGAATCCCAGCATGTCGTCGACCTGCTCAACAGCGAGTTCCCCGCGCAGAGCGGAGACGTCGACACGATCGTCTGGCACACGCCGAGCGGAACCGTCGATGACGCGAACGTGCGCAACCAGATCGAGCCGCTGCTCGCGAAGGCCACCAAGATGCCGCACGTCGTCAGCGTCGTCAGCCCTTACGACCAGGCGGGGGCGGTGCAGGTTTCCAAGGACGGGCGCACGGCATTTGCGGTCGTCAACTACGACAAGCGCGCGAACCTGCTGCCCAACGACACCGGCAAGCCCCTGCTCGACGCGGTCAACGCGCTGAATTCGCCCACCCTGCGGGTCGCGGCCGGCGGACAGGTGATCGAGAACGCCGAAGGCTTCAGCATCGGCCCCGCCACGGCCGTGGGCGTGATCGCCGCGCTGATCATCCTGCTGATCACGTTCGGCTCGCTGATCACGGCCGGGATGCCGCTGATCACCGCCGGGTTCGGCCTGATCACCGGCATCGCGCTGGTCGGCATCGCGACGCACATCACCAACATGTCCAACGTCGCACCCGAACTGGCGGTGATGATCGGCCTCGGAGTCGGCATCGACTACGCGCTGTTCATCGTCACGCGCTTCCGCGAGAACTACCGCAAGAACGAGGACGTCTCGGCCGCGATCATCGGCGCGATGGACACGTCGGGTCGCTCGATCCTGCTCGCCGGCACGACCGTGATCATCGCGCTGCTCGGGATGTTCGCGACCGGGGTCACGTTCATGTACGGGCTGGCGATCGCGTCGGTGCTTGCGGTGCTTCTCGTCCTGGCCGCGTCCTTGACCGTGCTGCCGGCGTTGCTTGCGTCGTTCGGCGAGAAGGTCGCGCGCCCCAGCCGTCGCACCCGCAAGCGCGCGGCGAGGGGCGAAGCGCCGCGACAGTCCGCGTGGCGGCGCTGGAGCCTCACCGTGCAATCGCGGCCGTGGCCGCTGGCGGTCGCCTCGACGGTGGTGATGCTGCTGTTCCTGATCCCGTTCTTGTCGATGCGCCTGGAGACCAGCGACGCCGGCAACGACCCCTCCAACACCAGCACCTACGCGGCATACAACCTCCTTTCCGACGGCTTCGGGCCGGGCTTCAACGGCCCGCTCACGATCGCGACCCAGCTCTCGAATTCGAGTCAGAGCGCACAGGTCGCGCAAGTGCGTGACGCCGTCGCGCGCACTCCCGGCGTCGTCGCGGTGACCGCTCCGCGCGTGTCGCCGTCGGGCAACGTCGCTGTGATGGAGGCGTACCCGTCGACGGCGCCACAGGCGCAGGGAACCACGGACCTCGTCCACAAGCTGCGCGATCAGGTGCTGCCGCAGTTCAAGGACACGTTTGGCACCCGGCCACAGGTCGGCGGCTTCACCGCCGGGTCGATCGACTTCTCCCAGGTCCTGTCGAGCAAGCTGCCGCTGTTCATCGGGATCGTGGTCGTGCTGTCGGCGTTGCTGCTGTTCGTGATCTTCCGTTCGGTGGTGATCCCGATCCAGGCGGCGCTGATGAACCTCCTGAGCATCGGCGGCGCGCTTGGCGCGACCGTGCTGGTCTTCCAGAAGGGCTTTCTCTCGGGTGTCTTTGGCATCAACCCGGCCCCCGTCGAACCCTGGATCCCGGTGCTGATGTTCGCGGTCGTCTTCGGCCTGTCGATGGACTACGAGGTGTTCCTGATCTCGCGCGTGCGCGAGGAATGGATCCGAACGCGCAACGCCACCACCGCCGTGGCCGACGGCATCGCCTACACGGGGCGGGTGATCAGCGCCGCGGCCGCGATCATGATCTGCGTGTTCCTGTCGTTCGTGCTCGGCGACCAGCGCTCGCTCAAGGAGTTCGGCTTCGGCCTGGCGGCGGCGGTGTTCCTCGATGCGATCGTGATTCGGTGCGTGATGCTGCCCGCCGTGCTCGAGATCCTCGGCGAGCGCACCTGGTGGCTCCCGCACTGGATCGATGCTCGACTGCCCCGGATCCGGATCGAGGGCCACGCCGCCGAGGCCGAGGCGCTTTCCGAGCAGATCTCGGCGAACGGACAGGCGCCCGCCGGCGAGCCCGAGCGCGTCAGTCCGCGCTGAACATCTCGTTCCAGCCGCGGATCTCATAGCCGCGGACGACGCCGTTCAGTACGAACAGTCCTCCGCTGACTCGTACAGCAGGACGAACTTCACAGCGCCTGCACGTACCCGGCGAAGCGCTCGAGGCCACCCGGCCAGCCGCCGGGCGAGCCGACGGCGCCGCGCACGTTCTCCCAGCCGTCGCCATGACGGTCGAGGTTGCGGTGCACGAGCTCGACCCGCGTCGTGTGCGGTCCTTCGGCGATGAAGCCGACCTCGACCTCGCTGGTCTTGTCGGGGTCGGTCTCGAGCTTCCATTCGGGGCTGATGTCCCAGCTGAAGACGAACCGGTGCGGCGGCTCGTAGGCGAGCACCCGCGCCCAGTGGCACTCGCTGCCGTCGACGCCGCGGTCGTAGATGTGCCCGCCCACGCGCGGCTCGACGACCATCTCGGCGAGCTGGCCCTCGAGGATGTGATGGTCGGGGTTCCACCAGCTCGCCATCTCGTGCACGAACGCCTCGAACGCGCGCTCAACCGGCGCTTCGATCACGATCGACGTGCGTACAGAGGTGCTCGTGTCGGTGGTGCTCATGGCTCCTCCTTCGTCGGGCGCTCGGCGACGTCTTTGACGCTTGCAAGAGCGCGGTTCCAAAATCCATCGAGGTAGCTGCGCAACGCCTCGAGTCCGTCGGGATCGACCCGGTACACGCGCCGGGTGCCCAGCGCCGCGTCGATCACCAGGCCGGCCTCCTTGAGCACCTTCAGATGCTGGGAGACCGCCGGCCGGCTGACCGGCAGCTCGCTGGCGATCTCGCCCACGGCCTGGGGCCCCTCGACGAGCCGCTCGAAGATCGCGCGCCTGGTCGGATCGCTGAGGGCGGTCAGCGCAGATTCGGGTGTGGCGTTAGCAGACACTTACGGTAAGTGGCAGCTTACCATGATCCCGACCTGTGTCCAGGCCCGAATCTCCGACATCGCGTCAGAGCGCTCGGATACGATCGTCGCGCTCGAGAAGGGCGAGAGTGGTGGGCGATCGCAACGCCACATTGAACGGTCATCGACCGGCGCTCAGATCGCTGATGCTCGCATGCGTGCTGACCGCGATCGGCGTGTTCGCGTTCGCGCGGCCCGCGCCCGGAGCGCCGCGCGCGGGGCCGCAGGTGTACGTGTTCCCCATCCCCGGCAGCCGCGTGGCGTCGCCCCAGAGCCAGATCGTCTTCCGGGGCGTGCCGATCACGCAGATCGGCACCGTCACCGTGGTCGGGTCAAGCAGCGGAAACCACAGCGGGACGTTGCGCGGTGATTCCGACGGTCGCGGCGCAAGCTTCCTGCCGTTCACCCAGTTCGCGCCGGGCGAGACCGTGACCGTGACCACCTCGCTGAACGTCGCCGGAGGGTCGAGAGGAGCATTTCGATTCACGGTCGCGACTCCCGCGGGAGCCGTCCCGTACAAGCTCGGGATCTCCGCACCGCGCGTCCCGGGTGACGTGCTGGCGTTTCACTCGCGGCCGGACTTGCGGCCGGTCGCCGTGCGCGTCACCCACCGGTCACGGCGCCCGCTACCCGGTGACATCTTCCTGACGCCCTGGTACGGGCCGTTGGCGGACGGTCCGATGATCGTCGATCCCGACGGCGGGCTGATCTGGTTCAGCCCGGTGCCGGCCGGTCAGCGCGCGAGCGATCTGCGGGTCCAGCGCTACCTCGGCAAGCCCGTGCTGACCTGGTGGCAGGGGCTGAGCGGTGCCGGGCTCGGCTTCGGCAAGGACGTGATCTACGACAGCTCCTACCGGCAGATCGCCACGGTCAACGGCGCCAACGGGTTTCCCGCCGATCTGCACGAGTTCGAGATCACCGCCCAGAACACGGCGCTGATCACGACGTATCAACCCGTGTACTGGGACGCCTCGGGCGTTCGGGGCGGCAAGAAGCGCCAGATCGTCGTCGACAGCGTGGTGCAGGAAATCGACATCCCGACCGGGCTGCTGCTGTTTCAGTGGGACAGCCTCGACCACGTGCCGGTCACCGACTCGTATGTGCGGCCGCCCCCGCCGCGCACCACCCACCCGTTCGATTATTTCCACGCCAATTCCGTCGACGTCGACCGCGACGGGAACCTGATCGTTTCCGGCCGCAACACGTGGACGATCTACAAGATCGACCGCCACACGGGCGCGGTGATCTGGCGCCTCGGAGGGGCGCACTCGAGCTTCAAGCTGGCGCCGCGGACCTACTGGGCCTTCCAGCACGACGTGCGCGTGCAGGCACACGACGACCGCTACATCACGCTGTTCGACAACGAATCAGGCGTGTACAGAGTGCGCAGGCAATCCGGAGCCGTGAAACTGCGCCTCGACCTCAAGCACATGACCGCGACCCAGGTTCACCGCGACTCCCACTCGCCCCCGACGCTGGCGCCGTTCGCCGGCGACGTCGAGCAGCTGCCCGACCACGACGACTTCGTCGGCTGGGGAGCGCGGCCGTACATCAGCGAGTACAGCCCGACCGGACAGCTTCTCTACGACGCGCACTTCGTCGGCGCCAACGCCAGCTACCGGGCGTACCTGCTGCCGTGGCGCGGCCAACCCGATCCGGCCGTGTTCCCGCCGAGCCTCGCGGTCGCCTCGAGCCGTCACGGGCTCGTCGTCTACGCGAGCTGGAACGGAGCCACGGACGTCTCGTCGTGGCGCGTGCTCGGCGGCAGTGCCCCGACAGCGCTGCATCCCGTGGCGACGTCGCGCCGCACCGGTTTTGAGACGTCGATAGCAACCCGGCGGTACGCGTACGTCGCCGCCCAGGCGCTCGACACCGGCCGGCACGTGCTCGGGCAGTCCCCAATTCAGAGCGCCCCCTAGCTCCCGGGCCATCAAATCGACCGATCGGACCGACTCTCAAAAAAGCTCATGATTTCTACTAAAGGTTTCTGGACGGATGGCCGATAGGACAAAACGAGGGGGCACGGAAAAGCAGGAAAGCGCAGGCACGGAAGCTTTAGGGGCGCTCCGGCTGGTGCGTCGATGGGCTGGGGCTGAGCCCATCGACGCGTCGCTGGCTCCTCGCGAGAGCGCGGCATCGCCCTCCGTCGCTGACGTTCTCATAATTGATGGGATGGGCACGGGTGGCTTGAGCTGAGCAGGATCAGGTAGGCGTGCTCCACATCCACCGAGCCGAACGCGCAGATGGACTTGCCGACGCGCTCGGCGAGCTGCTTGCTGCGCCGCTCGATGACCCGTTCGCGCCCGAGGTCGTCTCGGTGCCGACCCGTGGGATGGAGCGCTGGCTCTCCCAGCGCCTGTCCTCCTCGCTCGGAGCAACGCCCGGACGGCGTGACGGCGTCTGCGCGAACGTCCTGTTTCCGACGCCGCGACGGCTGATCGGCGACGCGATCGCGACGGCTTCCGGCGTAGATCCCGACGGCGACCCGTGGCAGCCCGAGCGCTCGGCGTGGCCGCTGCTCGAGGTGGTCGACGGCGCGCTGGGACAGCCGTGGCTGGACAAGCTCTCCACCCACCTGGGCCACGGCGACGAGGACCCGGTCAGGCAAACCCGCCGGCTGAGCGTCGTCCGTCATCTGGCCGAGCTGTTTGACCGCTACTCGCTGCATCGCCCGGAGATGGTGCGTGCCTGGGCCGCCGGCGACCTTCCACCGGCGACCGTCACCGACGCGGCCTGGCAGGCCCGGCTGTGGTGCGAGCTGCGCGAGCGGATCGGCCTCCCGGGACCGGCCGAGCGACTCGAGACCGCATGTGCCGCGCTGCGCGACGACGGGTCGTGCCTGGAGCTCCCGCCGCGGCTGGCGCTGTTCGGCCTGACGCGTCTGCCGGCCGCCGATCTGCTGGTCCTTCGCGCGCTGGCCGCACACCGGGACGTGCACCTGTTTCTGCTGCACCCCTCCCCCGCAATGTGGGAATCCGTCGCTCGGATCACGGCAGACGCTCCCCCGATCAAGCTTCGCGGGACCGACCCGACGGCAGAGATCCCGAGCAACGACCTCCTGACCTCGTGGGGACGCGACGCGCGCGAGCTGCAGCTGATCGTCGGCGCGTCCGGCGAGTACGCGGACCACCATCACCCGCTGCAGTTCGCCGGCACCACCCTCCTGCGGCGCATCCAGGCCGACGTCCGGGCGGATCGCCGCCCGCCCGGTGCGCCGTTCCCGGGACGCGACGACGAACGACCGCGGCTCGATCCCGCCGATCGCAGCGTCCAGGTCCATGCCTGCCACGGAAGGGCCCGGCAGGTGGAGGTGCTCCGCGACGCGATCCTCCACCTGCTCGCGGCAGACCCGACGCTCGAGCCCCGGGACGTGATCGTCATGTGCCCCGACATCGAGACGTTCGCGCCACTGATCCAGGCCGCGTTCGGCGCCGGCGAGGTGACGTCGGACGACACTGCGCCGGCCGACACGCCCGAGGCGATCGACCTGCGGGTCCGACTCGCCGACCGCTCGCTTCGCCAGACCAACGGGGTGCTCGCCGTCGTCGCGGAGCTGCTCGAGCTGATCCCGGAGCGAATCACCGCCTCCCAGGTGCTCGACTTCGCCGATCGCGCGCCGGTCCGGCGCCGGTTCAGGATCGGCGATGACGACCTCACCCGTCTCCAGAGCTGGATCGAGGACGCCGGAATTCGCTGGGGCCTGGACGCGGGGCACCGGGCGCCGTTCAAGCTCGGCCAACTGCCCAACGGCACCTGGCGATCGGGCCTGGACAGGCTGCTGCTCGGCGTGGCGATGACCGAGGACCGTCACCGGCTGTGGTCGGGGGTGCTGCCACTCGACGACGTCGACAGCGGCGTGATCGACCTCGCCGGCCGCTTCGCCGAGCTCGTCGCCCGGCTCGGCGAGGCGATCGATGCGCTCGGCACCGACAAGCCGATCGAGGCGTGGGCTCAGGCCATCGCCGACGCGGCCGATGCCCTGACCGCGACCGCGCCGCGAGACGCATGGCAGCGCCTCGAGCTGCAGCGCATCCTCGACCAGATGGTGGCGGAGGCGACGTTCGCCGGCGCGGCGGTCGACAGCGACGTCGCGCTTGCCGAAGTGCACGCGCTGCTCACCGACCGGCTGGCGGGGCGCCCGACGCGAGCCAACTTCCGCACCGGTCACCTGACCGTCTGCACGCTGTATCCGATGCGCTCGGTTCCCCACCGGGTGGTGTGCCTGCTGGGACTCGACGACGGCGCGTTCCCGCGCAAGTCACCGCGTGACGGCGACGACCTGATGCTCGAGGAGCCACACGTCGGCGAGCGCGATCCGCGCAGCGAGGATCGCCAGCTTCTGCTCGACGCCCTGCTTGCGGCGAGCGACCACCTCGTCATCACCTACGCGGGCAACGACGAGCGCACGAACATCCCGCGACCGCCGGCGGTCCCCGTCGGCGAGCTGCTCGACGTAGTCGACGCCACCGTTCGCACCGAAGGCGGGCCCGCGCGCGAGCAGGTCGTGGTGCGCCATCCGTTGCAGCCGTTTGACACCCGCAATTTCGACCCCGGCGCACTCGTCACCGATCTCACCTGGAGCTTTGACCGGACGACGCTCGACGGAGCGCGCGCGCTGGTCGGTCCTCGCTCCCAGGACGGATCGTTCCTGCCCGAACCACTGCCGCGCCTCGATTCAAAGCTGGTCGAGCTCGACGATCTGGTTCGGTTCGTCGGGCACCCGGTCCGCGCGTTTCTGCGCCAGCGACTTCGCATCGGCCTGTCCGACGTGTCGGACGAGATCGAGGACGGCTTGGCCGTCGAGCTCGACGGACTGCAGCGATGGGGAGTCGGTCAGCGACTGCTCGAGGCGCGCCTCGCCGGAACCGAAGGGCGCACCGCGATCCTGGCCGAGATCGCTCGCGGAACGCTGCCACCGGGTCAGCTCGGCCACCCGGTGATCAACCAGGTCTACCCGACCGTGGACGCGATCCTGAGCGAGGCCCGCGCGCTCATCCCCGCCGACGCGGACCCGGAACCGGTCGACGTGCACGTCGAGCTTGCCGACGGCCGGCTGCTCACCGGCACCGTCTCGGCGTTCGGCGACCTGCTGCTGCAGAGCAGTTACTCGCGGGTGGCGGCCAAGCATCGGCTGAGCTCGTGGGTGCGGTTCCTGGCCGCGACCGCGACTCACCCCGAACGCGGCTTCACCTCCGCCACCGTCGGTCGGGCGGGCGGGTCTGCGACCGTGACAGTCGCGCGGATCGCGCCGTTTGCCGGCGAGCCCGAGCACCGCCGATGGCTGGCGCTCGAGCACCTGCAGGCGCTGATCGAGCTTTATGACCGGGGCATGCGCGAGCCCCTGCCGATGTACTGCGCGAGCTCGGCCGCCTACGCGCGGGCCGCCTCGGCGGGCGAGGATGCCGCGACCGCCGCCGGTGAGGCGTGGACCTCGCGCTACAAGTTCGACGGCGAGGACGCCGAGCTCGAGCACCAGCTCGTTCTCGGCGGCGTGCGCAGCGTCGACGACCTGCTCAGCGAGCCGCCACACGCCGACGAGCGCGGGCCCGGCTGGCAGCTGTCGGAGACCTCGCGCTTCGGCCGCCTCGCGCGGCGCCTGTGGGACGGCCTGCTCAGCTGCGAGGAGGTGACGACGCTGTGAACACGCAGCTCCAGGCGCCCGCGTTCGAGGTCGCCGGATCGCTGCCCCGAGGGGTGACGGTTCTCGAGGCGAGCGCCGGCACCGGCAAGACCTACGCGATCGCGGCACTCGCCGCCCGTTACGTCGCCGACGGCACGCCCCTGGAGCGCGTCCTGCTCGTGACGTTCACGCGAATGGCGACCGGCGAGCTGCGCGAGCGCGTCCGGGAGCGACTGGTCAGCGTCCTGCACGGGCTCGATCAGGTGCTCGCGGGCGTGTTGTTCGTGGGCGATCAGGTCGTTGAGCTGCTCGCCGAGGGCCCCGAGGAGCTCGTCCTGCGGCGCCGCAACCGGCTCGCCAGAGCACTCGCCAACTTCGACGCGGCGACGATCGCCACGACCCACGGGTTCTGTCAGGAGGTGCTCGGCGGACTCGGAATCGCCGCCGATCTGGAGCCCAACGTGGAGTTCGTCGAGGACCTCAGCGATCTCCTCAGCGAGGTCGTCGACGATCTGTACGTGCGGCGGTTTCACGGGGGCGACGAGCCTCCGTTCTCGCGAGCCCAGGCGCTGCAGATCGCCCGCCTCGCCGTGGAGAACCCCGATGCCGCGATCGCCGCCGTCACGGGTGACGTGCCGCAGATGCGGCGCCGGCTCGCGCTCGCGGTCCGCCAGGAGCTCGAGGCGCGCAAGCAGCGCCTGGCGGTCATGACGTACGACGACCTGCTGACCCGGCTCGACGCGGCGCTGGGCTCGAGCCAGGGCGCCGCGATCGCCGCGCGTCTCCGAGCCCGCTACGACGTCGTGCTCGTCGACGAGTTCCAGGACACCGATCCGATGCAGTGGAACATCATGCGCCGCGCGTTTGCCGAGGGCGAGCGCGCACTCGTGCTGATCGCCGATCCCAAGCAGGCCATCTACGCGTTTCGCGGCGCCGACGTCTACGCGTACCTCGACGCCGCGCGCGCCGCCGTCACCCGCGCGACGCTGACGACCAACTGGCGAAGCGATCAGGGGCTGATCGACGCCTACGACGCGCTGTTCGCAAACTCGAAGCTCGGGGACGAGGGAATCGTCTACCGCCGCGTCCAAGCCGCCGACGCCAACTGCGCGCGGCGCCTGCACGGGGCGCCTCACGGCGCGCCGCTGCGCATTCGGGTGGTCGAGCGCGAGTCGGTCGACCAGACCGCTCGTGGGTTCGCACAGGTCAGCTCGACCCGAGAGCACATCGCGCGCGATCTGGCGGGCGACGCGGTCACGCTGTTGTCGTCGGAGGCCGAGGTCGAGATCCGCTCCGAGGACGGCACGACGGCGCGTCGCGAGCGGATCCACCCGGGTCACATCGCCGTGCTGGTGCGGACCAACGCGACGGCGGCGCTGATCCGCCAAGCGCTCGAGGAGGCGGGGATCCCGGCGGTGATCAACGGCGCCGGCAGCGTGTTCGCCACCGACACCGCGCGCGAATGGCTGCGTCTGCTCGAGGCGCTCGAGCGGCCGACCTCGATCACGCGCGCGCACTCCGCGGCGCTCACCGGTTTTCTCGGGTGGTCGCCCGAGCAGGTTGCGCTGGCCGACGAGACGGGATGGGAGCAGGTCCACGAGCGCCTGCACGACTGGGCAAAGGTGCTGCGCGTCAACGGCGTCGCCTCACTGCTTCAGACGATCATGCGCGTGGAAGGGGTGGCCGCGCGCGTGCTCGCGACGGCCGACGGCGAGCGGCGGTTGACCGACCTGCGTCACATCGGCCAGCTGCTGCACGCCGCCGCCTCGACCGAACAGCTCGGCACGACGGCACTGACGGGTTGGCTGCGGCGGCGGATCGTCGAGTCCGAACGCGACACGGCCGACGAAGACCGCAGCCGCCGCTTGGAATCCGACGCCGAAGCCGTCCAGGTGCTGACCGTGCATCGCAGCAAGGGCCTCGAGTTCCCGATCGTGTACCTCCCGTTCCTGTGGGAGCCCGGCCACATCCCCGACAACGAGCCCGTGACCTTCCACGACGCCGCAGCGAACAACCGGCGCGTGCTCGACGTCGCGCTCGAGGGCGCCGACTTCAAGAACCATCGCGAGCAATACGTCGCCGAGCAGCGCGGAGAGGACCTCCGGCTGGCGTACGTCGCGCTGACGCGTGCGCGGCATCAGGCGATCGTGTGGTGGGCAGGCTCGTGGGCCAGCCGCGACTCGCCGTTGGGTCGGCTGCTGTTCGCGCGAGACGCCGACGGGAACGTCGCCACCTCTGGCACGTTCACCCCCGGCGATGCGGCGGCGCTCACACGGTTTCAGGAGGTCGCGGCGGAGGCTCCCGGCTGCGTGAGCGTCGAGCGCTCGGTGCTCGGGATTCCGTCGAGGTGGAGCCCGCCGCTGCCACTGCCGGCGCAGCTCGCGGCCGCGGCGTTCGAGCGCACGCTCGACCAGCGCTGGCGGCGGACCTCCTACACCGACATCACCGCCGGCTCGTACGACGCCGTCGTGGCAAGCGAGGCCGAGGAGCCGGTCGTCAGCGACGAGCCGGCCGTCGCCGTTGCCGCGCCGGTGATCTCGGACGACGGCGCCGCGGTCTCGTGTCCGCTCGCCGAGATGGGCGCCGGCGCGGAGGTCGGGACGGTCGTCCACCGCGTGCTGGCGGCGAGCGCGTTCGACGCGGCGGACCTCGGCTCCGAGCTCGAGCGCCAGCTCGGTGCAGCACAAGGCCGGCGCGCCGTCGATCTCGGCGATCCCGAGGCGGTGGTCGGCGGCCTGCGCACCGCGATCCAGACCCCGCTCGGGCCGTTGCTCGACGGCCTTCGATTGAGCGACGTGCCGCGCGCGGACCGGCTCGACGAGCTCGAGTTCGAGCTGCCGCTCGCCGGCGGAGACCAGCCCGACGGATGGCTCACCCTGTCGATGATCGCGCGGGCGCTGCGCGATCACCTGAGCGCGGAAGATCCGCTGGCCGGCTATGCCGAGCGGCTCGCCGACCCGGTGCTCCGGCAGAACGTCCGCGGGTATCTGACGGGCAGCCTCGACCTCGTGGTCCGCACCGGCACGGCGGATGCGCCCCGGTTCGCCGTGCTCGACTACAAGACCAACTGGCTGGGAGCCCCGGGCGAGGAGCTCACGGTCGATCACTACCGTCCGGACGCGCTCGCCGCGGAGATGTATCGCCACCACTACGCGCTGCAGGCGCTGCTGTACACGGTCGCGCTGCACAGGTACCTGAGGTGGCGGGTACCGGGCTACTCCGTCGAGCGCAACCTGGCGGGCGTTCTGTACCTGTTCCTGCGCGGGATGGTCGGCGACCCGAGCCACGGCGTGTTCGCCTGGAAACCGCCGGCGGCGCTGGTCCAGGCGCTCAGCGATGCGCTCGATCAGGGAGTCGCGCGATGAGCGCGCTCGGCGTGCAGCCGGATCCGTTTGACGCGCGCCGGGTCCGGTCGGTCGACGGTCTGGTGCGGGAGTTCAACGATGCCGGCGTGCTCGCCTCGGCGGACGTGCACGTCGCGGCCCGGCTGGCCGCGATCGCGCGCGAACGACACGACTCGGTGGTGCTGGCGGCCGCGCTCGCCGTGCGGTCGCCGCGGCTTGGGCACGTGCACGTCGACCTCGCCTCGATTCGCGACACGGCGGCGGTCGACACCGAGGAGCCGATCGACCTGTCGGCGCTGCCGTGGCCCGACGTCGACGAGTGGGTGCAGCGCGTCTCCGAGAGCGAGCTCGTGGCCGTCGGCGACGCGGACGACGGCGCGCAACGCCCGCTGAGACTTGTCGGCACGTGGCTGTACCTGGACCGCTACTGGGCCGAGGAGCGCGGCGTCGCCGACGAGCTGCTGGCGATGAGCGGAGCAACGGCGCAGGGGGTCTCGGTGGATGAGCTCGCCGCCGGGATCGCGCGCCTGTTCGCCGGCGATCCCGATCGCCGCCAGGCGATGGCCGCAGCTTGCGCGGTGCTGCGGCGGCTCGCGGTCGTGGCGGGTGGCCCTGGCACCGGCAAGACGACCACGGTCGCCCGCGTCGTGGCGCTCCTGTGCGAGCAGGCCGTGCAGTCGGGCGGTCGCATGCCGCTGATCGCGCTGGCCGCACCGACGGGCAAGGCCGCCGCGCGGCTCGAGGAGGCGGTGCACGCCGAGGCCGCCCGCCTCGACGTCGCCGACACGATTCGCGAGCAGCTTCTGGCGCTGCAGGGGTCGACGCTTCACCGTCTGCTCGGCAGACGGCCGGGCAGCAACAGCCGCTTTCGCCACGACCGCAATCAGCGGCTCCCCCACGACGTCGTGATCGTCGACGAGACGTCGATGGTGTCCCTGTCGCTGATGGCGAGGCTGCTCGAGGCGCTCAGGCCGCAGGCGCGGCTCGTGCTCGTCGGTGACCCGGCCCAGCTTGCCTCGATCGAGGCGGGCGCCGTGCTCGGCGACATTGTCGGTCCCGCAGCCGAGCGGATGGTGATCGGGGCGCAGTCGCGGCGTTCGCTCGAGGCTGCGTGCGGCGTCGCCGTGGACGCTGCCGACCCGGCGCCGGGCGTCACGATCGGCGACGGGATCATCGTGCTCGACCGCGGGCACCGCTTCGGTGGCGGGATCGCTGCGCTGGCGGCGTCGGTGCGAGGCGGCGACGCGGACGCCGCCCTCGCCCTGCTGCACGACCCGCCCGACGATGTCGTCTGGATCCCCGCCGACGTCGGCTCTGACTCGGTCGACGCACTCGAGCCGGTCAGAACCGGAGCGGTGTCCGCCGGCCACGCGGTGTTCGAGGCGGCCGCCGCCGGCGACGGCCTCGCGGCTCTGGATGCGCTCGGCAGCTTCCGGATCCTGTGCGCGCATCGCCGCGGCGCCTATGGCGTGTCGACCTGGACCGCACGGGTCGAGGCCTGGCTCGAGGCCGAGCTCGACGGCTTCTCGACCGCCGATCCCTGGTACGTCGGCCGCCCGCTGCTCGTCAACGAGAACGACTACGAGCTGCGCCTGTACAACGGCGACACGGGCGTGATCATCAGGTCCACCGGCGAGCCGGACCGCGTCAGCGCCGCGTTCGAGCGTCGCGGCGAGATCGTCCAGTACAGCCCCAGCCGGCTCAGCGCGATCGACACCGTGTACGCGATGACGATCCACAAGAGCCAGGGCTCCCAGTTCGGCACCGCAGCCGTCCTGCTCCCCGACCCCGGCTCCCGGATTCTCAGCCGCGAGCTCCTCTACACGGCCGTTACGCGCGCGCGCACGAGGCTGATCGTCGCCGGCACCGAGGAGTCGATCAGGTTGGCGGTGGGGCGGCCGGTGGCCCGGGCATCCGGGTTGCGGCAGCGTCTATGGGGATGAGGTCAATTCTCGTTGGATCACCGATCCCTTCAGGAAGAGGTCGACCGCCGGCTCTCGAGAGGATCGCGGTGCCCAGTGGCTGCCGCCGTCGTCGCAGGCCGACTTCAGCAGCGACGTCGCGACGACATTCGCCGCCCCGCCGATGTTGGCATTGAGGTTCGTACCGACGGTGAAGGTGGCGGCCTTGCTCGTCTGCACGGCGAGTGAGTCGCCGGCGTCGAGCGTCGTCGTCGAGCCTGACGTCGCATTGAGCGAGCTGCCGGCGACGAGAGTCGTCGCAGCGCCGGACTTCAGATCAAGCGACGTGCCGGCAACCAGCTCGGTGGCGCCGCCGCTGGTCACATTGAACGACGAGGCCGTCCGGTTCTCGATCGTCCCGTCGGGCTTCAGCTCGATCGAGCTCGATGGACCGGCGAGCTTGATCCCGGTGTCGTCGACAGTGATCGAGAACTGTCCGTTGGGGCTCGTGAACGTGCCCGAGAACGGCTGGCCGTCCTTGCCGTCTGCCCCATCCTTGCCGTTGGCGCCTGGGGCACCGTCCTTGCCCGGTGCACCGGGGAGCCCCGGCGCGCCTTGCTGCCCTTGCTGATTGAACGTGAACTTGGTCTCCACGTTGGTGCAATGGCTCATCAGATTCGATGCCGGCAGCGACGGGTCGATCAGACGCACCGTGCCGACCTTGTCCAGCATGCACGCCGTGTACACGCCCTTGCTGTCTGGGATCGCCGCGTACGCGATCCCGGCTGCGGCGGCGAACAGCACGCCGACGCAGACGATCCGTTTCGCCGAACGGCTGACGAAAGCGTTCATTGACTCCCTCCACTTCGCGCCCGGCGCGCCCCGGTAGCCCTCGCCACCGATGCTAGTCCTGGCTTGGCGGAGCGTCAATGGTGCCACCCACCCACACGAGGATCCGACGCAGCGATCCTAGGAGCTGGTCACCGCGCGCTCGAGGCTGCGAGTTCCGTTGCCTCCGAGCGCGACGGCCGCCCTGGCAGTGACGAGGTGGTAGAGGATCAACAGCTGCACAAGCGCCAGGGACTCCGAACGGTGTAGCTCGGTGCCGACCGTGAACTCCCCCAGGCGGCGCGCCCGCAGGTGGGTCGCGAAGTGCATGCGCTCCCAGATCGCCTCCTCGATCGCGGCCGCGTGATCGGGATCCATGCGGCCCGGGATGCGAAGAATCCGGTCGCGGGTGCCCTCGACCAGCCGCAGCCCGTCGGGCTCACCGTTGACGAACGGCGTCAGGTCCGGATGTGGCAGCCCATCGTCCAGCGTCAGCTCCGCGTCCAGGTTTGTCTGGTCCACGGTCTCGTCATCTTCCGGTGCCACGAACGAAACCAGCATGTCGGCGTGGCGACGCTGGGGACGGATGAACGCTTCGCTGTCGGGCTCGCGCCGATCTAGCTCCGCCAGCACCTCGTCGGTGGTGTAGCCCCGCCGCGAGCAGTCGCGCTGCACCTTCCATTTGCGCCGCAACGGCTCCGGCGGGTTCAGGAACACGCGGACGTCGTAGACGTCGCACATCTCCGGCAGGTAATAGCCCAGCAGGCCCTCGATCAGCGTGAACCGTTCCGGTCTCACGTACACGGGCGGTCCGAAGGTGCCGTCCTGGTGGCGGTAGACGGGCTTGAGAATCGCGTCTCCCGCGCGGAGATGACCGAGGTGCTGGGCGATGATGTCGAGGTGGTTGCAGTCCGGATGCAGCGGTGTGATCCCGAGCTCGGCGCGTTGCCTGCGGTCGTAGCGGTGGTAGTCGTCGATGCAGATGTGGGCGACGTTGTCCTCGCCCAGCACACGCACCAGCCCCCTGGTGATGGTGGTCTTGCCGGCCGCCGAATCGCCGACGACGCCCAGGATCACGGGACGAGGCATTGGCTCAGCTCCCCGTCTCCGCCGCGAACACGCTGCTCTTGAGGATGTCCTGCGCCTCGATGCGCACGAGCTGCGACCGGGTGGGTGCGCGCCCGGCACGCACCCCGTCGTAGACGCGGTTGGCCTGACGCAATCGCGCGCGCTCGAGGCCGTTGCGAACGCTGCGAGCGTGAGCGAACAGCGGCTGGTTGACGCGGAGCTCCAGGTAGGAGCGGAACGCGTCCTGCGCGTCGTCGGCGAACTCGTAGGACTGCGCGTCGAGCATCAGCCGCGCGATCGCGAGCAGCTCATCGATCGTGTAATCGGGGAAGTCGATGTGGTGGGCGACGCGCGACGACATCCCTGGATTGAGCCTGAAGAACTCATCCATGCGGTCCCTGTAGCCCGCGAGGACCACGACCAGGCGCTCGCGCTCGTTCTCCATCACCTGCAACAGGATCTCAATCGCCTCGACGCCGTAGTCGCGCTCGTTCTCGGGGCGGTACAGGTAGTAGGCCTCATCGATGAACAGCACGCCGCCGTATGCGCGCTTGAGCACCTCCTTGGTCTTCGGTGCGGTGTGGCCCACGTATTGGCCGACGAGGTCGTCGCGGGTGACCGCCACCACGTGGTTGCGGTCGATGTAGCCAAGGCGGTGGAGGATGTCGGCCATCCGCATCGCGACGGTCGTCTTGCCCGTGCCGGGATTGCCCGTGAAGCACATGTGCAGCGTCGGCCGGGCCGCCGTCAGGCCGGCCTGTTGGCGCAGGTGGTCGACGACCAGCAACGCGGAGATCTCCCGGAGCCGCGTCTTCACCGGCGCGAGAGCGATCAGCTCGCGGTCGAGCTGGTCGAGCACGCTCTCGATGTCGGCGCCGAAGTCGCCCGGCGGCCCAATCTCCGCGCCGGCACTCGCCAGCTCTCGCTCGAGCACCGTCACGGTGCCCCGCCGTTTCGATAACGGCCGCCGGCCGGAGCATCGGCGGCGTATGGATGCAGGCCGTAGCGCTGCACACGGTCGCGTGAGTCGATCCGCTGCAGACGGAAGCCCGGCTCGTGCCTCGGCCGCTGGACGATGAAGCTGAGCGCGGTCGTCTGCCGTCCCTTGCTCGAGTCGTATGCGATCACCTTCAGGTAGTCATCGGGGTGCGCCTCGCGACAGGCCCGGACCTCGCGCAGCACCACGTCCGCCTCCTCGGATTGCAGGTCGAATAGCGGCATCCCCCACATCTCCCAGTACGGATTGCGCGGGTGAGGGTCGTCGGTGTGCTCGACCGACATCGCCCACCCGTGATCGAGCGCGTAGCGGATCTGCGCGATGATCTGGTCGTCGGTGAGGTCGGGGAGGAATGAGAACGTGCCCTGGGTGATGCGCATAGTCGTTTGCTCCTGTCAGGCGAGCGTGGGAGTGACCACGTAATCGGGTGTGTCGGTGGACTGGAAGTCGAACGTGACGTCCTTCCACACCTGGAGCGCAGCGTTCAGTTCGGGACACCCCTTCGCCGCCTTCTCGAGGATGTCCGGGCCTTCCTGGAAGTAGTCGCGACCTTCGTTGCGGGCCTGGATCATGGCCTCGACGGCCACGCGGTTGGCGGTCGCCCCGGCGGCGATCCCCATCGGGTGTCCGATCGTGCCGCCACCGAACTGCAGCACCACGTCCTCACCCAGGTACCGCAGCAGCTGGTGCATCTGGCCGGCGTGGATGCCACCCGACGCAACCGGCATCACCGCCGGCAGCGACGCCCAGTCCTGGTCGAAGAAGATTCCGTTCTCGAGGTTCTCGGGAACGTGGTCGAGCCGCAAGGTGTCGTAGTAGCCCTTGACCATCGACGGGTCACCTTCGAGCTTGCCGACAACGGTGCCGGCATGGATGTGGTCGACCCCGAGCAGCCTGCACCACTTCGCGATCACCCGGAACGACACGCCGTGGCTCTTCTGCCGGGTGTAGGTGCCGTGGCCTGCGCGGTGCAGGTGCAGGATCATGCCGTTGCGCCGGGCCCACTTGGACATCGACTGCATCGCCGTGTAGCCGACGGTTAGGTCCATCATGATGATCACGCTCCCGAGCTCCTTGGCGAACTCGGCGCGCTCGTACATGTCCTCCATCGTCGCGGCGGTCACGTTCATGTAGTGACCCTTGATCTCGCCCGTCTGCGCCATCGCCCGGTTGACGCCCTCGATCGAGTACAGGAACCGGTCGCGCCAGCGCATGAACGGCTGTGAGTTGATGTTCTCGTCGTCCTTGGTGAAGTCCAGGCCGCCGCGCAGCGCCTCGTACACCACGCGGCCGTAGTTCTTCGCCGACAGGCCGAGCTTGGGCTTGACGGTCGCGCCGAGCAGCGGCCGCCCGAACTTGTCCAGGTACTCGCGCTCCATCACGATTCCGTGCGGCGGGCCCTGGAAGGTCTTGACGTAGTGCGGTGGGATCCGCATGTCCTCGAGCCGCAGCGCCTTCAGCGCCTTGAACCCGAACACGTTGCCGATGATCGAGCTCGTGAGGTTGGCGATCGACCCCTCCTCGAACAGGTCGAGGTCGTAGGCGATCTTCGCGATGTACTCGCCTTCTCGACCGGGGACCGCGCTGACGTCGTATGCCTTGGCCTGGTAGTTCTCGTGCGCGGTGAGCCGGTCGGTCCACACCACTGTCCACGTCGCGGTCGACGATTCGCCGGCGACGGCTGCCGCTGCTTCGATCGCGTCGACGCCGGGCTGTGGCGTGATCCGAAACGCGGTCAGGACGTCGGTGTCCTTGGGCTGGTAGTCGGTGTCGAAGTAGCCCATCTCGGCGTACGGCGTGACGCCGGAGGCCCAGCGGTCCTTTTTCTCGGTACTCGCGGCAGTGGTCGCTGTCATGTCGTCGTCCGGCCTTTCGAATCGTGCTGGACGGCCAGCGTATGGACGGCTGACATAACCGTCAATTACTGATTTACCGCTGGTTACATAGACTTTCGCCTTAGGGTTCCGAGGCCCGTCACATAGCCATTCGTCTCTGGCTGTGCGGAATTTCTCTGTGGTTGCACCCTTGACGACGGCGGTACGGTCAGCGCCTGATGCCTCGACCCATTCTGCTCGGCATCGTCGGAGATTCAGGCACCGGCAAGACGACGCTGACGCGCGGGCTTGTCCGGATTCTCGGCGAGCAACAGGTCACGCACATCTCCGCCGACCACTATCACCGCTACGACCGCAAGCAGCGCGCCGAGCATGGGCTCACCCCGCTGCACCCCGACTGCAACTACGTCGACATCCTCGACCAGCATCTCGGACACCTGCGTGCGGGCGAGTCGATCATCAAGCCCGTATACCGCCACCAGGACGGGACGTTTGCCGCGGCCGAGCACGTCCGGCCGGCGCAGTTCACGATCGTCGAGGGCCTGCTGGGGTTCCACACCGCCTCGATGCGCGACAAGTACGACGTCCGCGTGTTCCTCGACCCGCCGGAGGATCTCCGACGCAGGTGGAAGGTGCAGCGCGACTGCTCGCGACGCGGATACACGACCGACCAGGTGCTGGACGAGATCGACCGGCGCGAGGCCGACTCCGAGGCCTTCATCCGCCCGCAGCGTCGCCACGCGGACATCGTCATCTCGTTCATGCCCGGTGACCGGGGCGATCAGGAGCACCTCGATGCGAAGGTCGCGATGCGACCCGGACTGATCCATCCGGAGCTCTCCTCGGTGATCGACGGCGACGACGGCATCTCGCTTCTGAGTCGCCGCGGGGAGTCGTCGCTATGGGTTCCCGGCACGATCTCGCCCGATCGCAGCGCGGCGATCGAGGAAGCGGTCTGGGACCGGATGCACTTCGCCAGCCACCTGCGCACGGAGCGTCTCGGCGAGTTCACGGTCGGCACTCAGCTCCATCGCTCAGAGCCGCTGGCGATCACGCAGCTGCTGGTGCTCTACCAGCTCGTCACCGCGCGGGCGGCGGTGGCGGTCGGAGCGGAGCACGCGCGCACCGACCGCCGGGCGGCAACTACGTCCGCCGCACCGGCGCCGCAGCTATAAGCCGCGGCCCGACGCCGCGTGCTCACGCACGAAGTCGACGAACTGCTCGACCGTGGCGCGACTGGGACCGACCGCCGATCGGAGCACGAACCAGGGACGGGTGGGCGGCCCGTCGGTCAGACGAATCTCGCCCAGCCACCCGGATTCGAGCTCGGTCTCCACGGCGGCCCTCGACAACAGCGAAACCCCGAGACCGGCGCGGGCGGCCTGCTTGATGGCTCCGTTTGAACCCAGCGTCAGCGTCTGCGGCTCGAGGCCGTGGTCGGCGAGGAATTGCTCGTTGAGAGCGCGCGTCCCTGACCCTGGCTCGCGCAACAGCCAGGACGCGATCGCCCAGCCCGCTCGAGTCGATCGGCCCGCCCGCGACCGCCGGATCGTCGGGCGCGGTGATGCACACGATCTCGTTCTCCATGAACGCCTCGGACGCCAGCCGTTCGTCACGGGGCGGCTTGCCCGTGATCGCGACGTCGGCTGTGTGACCGAGCACCCGCTCGAGAACGTCCTGACGGTTCCCGACGACGAGCGCCAGGTCGATGTCGGCATGGTGCTCGGAGAACGCCCGCATCACGCCCGGGACGAACGATTCCGCCGCGGTGGTGACCGCCGCGATGTTGAGCCGGCGGGCCGACACTGCCGCCGCCTCGCGTGCGGCGGTCCGGCCTTTGTCGAGCAGCCCCAGAACGTCCTCGGCGTACGGAACAAACGCGCTGCCCGCCGGCGTCAGGCGGATGCTCCGGCCGGAGCGCTCGAACAGCTCGCAACCCAGCTCCCGGCTCAACGCCGAGATCGCCGAGGACACGGACGGCTGCGTTACGACCAACTCATCCGCTGCGGCGGTGACCGAGCCTCCGCGCACGACGGCGAGGAACGCGGTCAGCTGCGTCAGCGTTATAGCCATCAGCTTAGGAGTAAAGCCGATCGCATAGAGCCTTGTAAAAGCTATGCGTTACGCCGCCGCGGTCGCCGCACTCGGGTCGGGCTCGGGGAAGTCGCCGACCTGGATCGACCACTGGCCGAAGTCGTTTGCGGTCGCCCGGTCGAAGTCGACGCTGACGCCGCCGACGAACTGGTCGTTTCGGTACTGCTGGATCTGAGCGCGCGCGTCCCATTGCCCGCCCGACCAGGCGTACGTCTGCCAGCCGAAGGTCACCAGGCCCGCGTCGAACATCGCGCCGACCTGCCGGAAGCCGCCGTAGACCCCGGTGCGCCCGGCTCCGAGCACCTCGTTGACGCCCCGGAAGTACTCGGTGATCTCGTGCTGGAGCTGATGCGTGGTTGCGTCGAAGTCGATCGCGAAGTAGATCGGGCGGTCGTCGGGCATCCCGAGGTGGTTTGCCTGGCGCTGCGCCTCGGTGGCGTCGGCGACGCCGGCGTCGTGACCCGCCAGCGCGCGGTTGGCGGTCGTCTCCCAGACCACCACCAAGTCGATCCCGATCGAGGACAGGTGATTGGCCTCGAGCAGCTTCAGGTTCTTTCCCGGGCTATGCGACAGGTAGCGGCACGCGAACGTCACGCCTGCGGCGGCGAGCGACTTGTCGGATGGCGGATGCGCCACCGACCAGTCGAGCCCGAACCGCTGCGCGGGCTGCTGAGGCGCCGGCTGACGACTGAGCAGGCGGCCCACGCCCGCGTTGCCGACGCTCCGCTGGAGCCGCAGAATGCCGGCGACGCCCGGGTCGGTCCGATCAGCGTGCGTCTGGTCCGGCGTGCGGCGCGCCCTCGCCCTTTCCTCGCGCATCCGGTCGGGCATGACATGAGTATGGCTTGATCCGGCAAGCCTGACCAGGGACGATCCGCACATGGTGGCGCGATCGCGACCGGAGCCGAGTCCGCTGGAGCGTCCGGCCCGTCGGGATCCAGCTGCGCCCGAGACTGTGACGCGCGGTCCACAGCTGCTCGACCTCGTGGCACCGGCCGGCAACCGCGCCGTCGGCCGGTTCGTGCGCTCGCTCCAGCGCGCGCCCGACTACACGCAGACCGTGCAGGACGTGGACAAGACCGGGATCACGCGGCTCGAGGTTCGCGGTCTCAAGTACGGGGTCGACGACTTCTGGACGAAGTACGGCGACGATCCCGACGATGTCAGCGACGAGCGCAACAAGACAAAGGAATCGCCGAAGCACATGGCGGTCGTCCTCCTGCCGGACAAGCTCGAGCCCGACAAGCCGGTCCAGGTGATCCTGCATTTCCACGGCTGGGGATTTCGCAAAGGGGACCCGTTTGCCGGCTATCTGGTCGATCCCGGGGGCAAGGTTCGCGACGTGGATCAGGAGCACTGGGAACACCAGATCTCCAGTCTCAAGGGCCAGGGCGCGCAGGTCGTCGCGATCCTCGCGCAGGGCCGGGGCAAATCGGACTTCAGCAGCTTCCCGACGTTCGAGTACGTACGCGACGTGCTGGAGAAATCAAAGGTCCCTGAGCTCGTCGACCTCGCCAAGAGCGAGAACTACTCGATCGTGCTGTCCGCCCACAGCGGCGGCGGAAGCATGAAGGTGGTTCCGATCCTCCGCGCCGGCGAGGCCGAGACGGCCGACCGATCGACGCTGAAGTCACAGCTGGCTGACAAGAAGGAAGCCCGCGTCGTCAACAAGCTCCAGCCGGTCGACCTCGTCGTCCTGTACGAGGCGCTCAACGGCGACGGAGACGTCGATGCGGTCATGAACTGGGTCGATCGCCAGCTCACACGGATCGTCTCGCAGCTCGAGGACTCCGCGGACAAGGCGCTCGCGGGCACGCCGACGCTGCGCGGCTACTACGGCAAGCGCAAGTCGGGGTACCGCGAGCGCTATCGCTGGCTGGCCTGCCGGATCAACGAGGCGATCGAGTCGCGCGTGCCCGAGAAGTACCGCCAGGACGTCGCCGACCGCTTCCGGATCATCGAGGTGGCCGGCCCCAAGGGTGAGAACGTCGAGCACGAGCAGGTGATCAGCGGCACCGGCGCGAAGACCTCGGGCTCGCTGGCCGACGCGCTGCTCGCCGCGCGCAACCCCCAGAGCGACCGCGGCCAGGCAGTGGCCCCGGACGAGGACGAATGCAAGCAGCTCAAAGCCCGGGCGGCGCAACGAGCCAAGGACCGCGCGGAGGCGGCAAAACGCGCAAAGGCCGCCAAGGCCGCCAAGGAGCAGAAGCAGTAGCCAGCCGCGACGCCTTCGCGCCTCGCGCCCTAGCCCAGGCGAGTCGCTGAGATCAAACCCTTCCCGGCGTGCCATGGAGGTAGGCTCGCAAGCCAATCGGGGCCACAGCGACCGGACTGTGTGGGGTGGGCCGCGGTGGCCTGAAACCGAGCGGACGACCAGTGGTCGTCGAGGAGTCATCGTGACAGCAATCACGCGAACCGATCCGGACTTCGCATTCGCCGGCCTGGACACTCCGGAAGCGCCCGCCGCAGCCATTCGAGCACTGGGGGGACCCGACCCTCTCGGGGCGCTCGCGGGTCTGGAAGGCACATGGAAAGGACATGGGTTCAACGCCATCTGGCGACCCCATAACCCGCCAAGCCAGGACCGCTTCCTCGAGCTCAACATGACCGACGAGACGCTCGTGTTCACGCGGATCAACGGCCCGATCCCGAACAGGGGCCTTGCGATGCACGACATCGACATGTTCGGCCTCACGTACATGCAGCAGATCAGCGAGACCAGCACCGGCGCCGGGCTTCACATCGAGCCGGGCATCTGGGCGAACGTCCCCCACACCACCGATCCCAACGTTCCGCCCTCGGTCGTGCGGATGGCGTCGATCCCGCACGGCACCGTGATGCTCGCTCAGGGCGTCGCCGAGGTCCACCCCGGTGGCCCTCAGAACATCCCCGACAACAACATCCTGCCGTTCTTCTTCGGCAGCCCACAACCGGCGAACAGCGACTTCAACTCGGTCGCGCAGACGTTCACCGAGCTCAAGCTGTCAACTCCGACAACGTTCCGTTTCGTCGCCCCCGGCGTCACTCAGGCGATTGTCAAGAACCCCAACAGCGTCCTCCAGACCGCGCTTGCGAGCTCCCTTCAGGGCACGAGCATGAAGAGCAGGACCTTCCTCAACGTGTCCACGACACACAGCATCGTCAAAGCCGGCGGCGGTGGCACTGCCAACACCGCGTTCCTGGCGTCAAGCGGCAATCCCCCTGGGGGCAACGCGAGGGCCGCGCAGGTCAACGCCACGTTCTGGATCGAGACGATCGCGGGAACCGGCGGTCAGCCCGACAAGCATCAGCTGCAGTACACGCAGCTGGTGATGCTCGACTTCAACGGGATCCACTGGCCGCACGTCACCGTCGGGACGCTGCAGAAGCAGTAGCCGTTTCGCCCTCGCGGATCAGCAGGGCTTCGGCTTGCTCGAGCCGGGCACGAGGCACTTCTGCGTGTTGCTCAGACCGGCGGTCGCGTGGGTCGTGAAGGTCACGATCAATCCGATCGTGTTCGGCTTGGTGACGGCCACCGACACCACCGTCTTGGGGGCGAGGTGACGGCCGGCCAGTGATCCCTCGAGGTTGAGGGTGGTGAGCGCCGGTGCGGGCTTGCGCTTGCAGTGCTTGTGGCCGCGCTTGCACACGAGCCGGGTCGTCGGCACCTTGACCGTACGGTGCGCGAACGGACAGCCGCCGCCCTTGCAGCGCACGTCGGCCTTCGCTCCACGCGGTACCTTCGTCGCCGTCAGTTCGGTGAAGATCGTGAACGTTGCGGGCGGGAAGCGCGAGAATCCGAAGTTGATCTTCGTGGGGATCTTCGGCGCGACGACCGTGTAGCGGCACTTCACGTTCTGCGGTGTTTCCGGCGTTGTCGCGCCCGGTCAGCGTCACGCTCTTCTTTCCCGCGCGCGAGACATTGGCTCGCTTGGCGACGATCGGTGCGGCCGGCCCCGACGTCGAGTCGGTGACTCGCGCTGCCACCAGTCCACCTCTGCCCTTGACGACGAAGTTTTGCGTACGCACGCACCTGAGCCGCGGCTTGACCGTATCGATCTTGAACGACCGACTGACCGGAGCGGCCGTGTAGCCGGCGGCGTTCGTGGCCGCCGCGAACAGGATGTGCGGGCCGTTGGCGGCGACTGTGGCTCCGGCCGGCGCCAGGAACGCACATGCTGCCGGCAACGCGCCGAAGCCGATCGGGGCGGCGGCGGGGTCAAGCGCACAGCGGATCGCCGTGACGGTCGAGGCGAGGTCGCTCGCGGATGTGGTGACGTTGACCGGATGCCGAACCAGCCATTCAACCCGTCGGGCGCCGCCGGCGCGGAGCCGATCCCCGTGGTTGGGAAGGAGCCGAAGGCGTAGATAAAGCCCTGTTGGTTGGTCGTGCCGGATGCGCTCGCGAACGGCGCGGACGCGAACGCAGTCCCATTGGAGATCGCGACCGTCTGCCCCAGGCTGTCGCCGCCTTGGCCATCGGGCGCGGCAAGCTCTTGAGCCTCGTGCTCGGTCCTCCAACCGCCGGCCGGTTGCACGAACACGAATGCGGCGCCCGTGAAGCGGATGGTTGTTGAACGTCGTCCCGAACGCCCCGGCGAGGACCACGTTTCCGTCGATAGCGACGGACTCCCCCAACTGATCGCCCGGGCTCGGATTCGAGGCTGTCAGCTTGGCGGCAGGCGTCGCATTCATCGGCCAGCTGCCGTTCGGCGATGTGAAGACGTATGCCGCCCCGCGCGCCTGCAGGTTATTGACGGTCGTGACCACGACCGTCTTGGCATCGGCCGAGATCGCGGTCGCCCACCCGAAGAAGTCGCCGTCCTGCTCCCCGGCGAGCGGTGCTCGCCAGAGGCCACGACGTCGGCGTCGCTTTCTGGAAGATGTAGGCGACGCCCGTGCTAACGCCCGCAATGTTGACTGCGTGGATTGCACCGGCAACGATCGTGTCTCCCGAGAGCGCGACTGATTGGCCGAGGAAATCTCCGAGCCGATCCGGTGCTGGCAGTTGCGCTTGGTTGAACGTCGGCGGCGGTGCTCCATGTCGCGCCCGCCGCGGTCGAACACGTCGACCGCGCCGACGTGCCGGGGTTGGCCTGGCTGAAGCCCGGCAGACCGGCGGCGATCCTCGACCCGTCGGCGGAGATCGAGACCGCCCTTCCGAGCTGGCCGTCGAGCGCCTGTGGCGTGTTGTCGTCGAGCACCGCCACCGCCGGGTTCGCGGTCGTCGTCTGGCCCAGCCGTCCGGCTGGCTCCTGGAAGACGAACACCTTGCCGAAGGCGTTCGTCGGGCCGATCGTGGCCTGCGGCGCGCCGACAGCGAGCGTGCGGCCGTCGGCGGAAAGCGACAGAGAGCTGGCGAAGCTGTCTCCTGGGTTGGGGTCGGTCAGCTGGGCAACCATGGTCGCGCCGTTTGCCCAACTGCCCTGGTTGGCGACGAAGATGTCAACGGCGCCCGACGCCGGGCTGGTGTTGTTCAGGGTCACGGACACCGCGGCGGTCGTTCCAACAACGGATATCCCGTTCCCGCCAAGTGCCGTTTCCATGGTCATTGATCGGGTTGCTCTCGCCGAACTTCGCCACCTGGATGAACGGATCGATCCGCAGCGGGTAGACGGCGCCGGCGGTGTCGACGTGGATCACGGCCCGGCTCCCGGCTGCCGTCAGCGACGTGCCCAGCACGTGGCCGCGGGCGTCGGTCGCGCTCAGGCCGGTGTAGCTGAGACGTTGGCCGTCCGGGCCCGGTCAGCGACAGGCCGCCGTGGCCGTCGGCGCGGGCGCGCGCGTTGCCGTGCAGTCCGAGCACGATCGCGAGCCGATCGCCGGTGGTCGCCGTGGGCGCAGCCCGCACGTCGAAGCCCTGCTCGAGGCCGAGCGGTCCGTTCGCGTACCACTCGGTGACGGGGCCGTGCGCGTATGTGACGCGATTGGCATCGGCTCGCGGCGCCGCCGGCGAGACCGACGTGGTGTGCCCGGGGGTGCCCCACGCGAGCAGCTGCAGCCCGAACGTCGTCGTCCCGGCGCGGACGAGCACGCCGCGTCTGTCGAATTGCGCGGTGAGCCGTTGCGTCGCGTTGTCGGCGATCAGCCCGCCGGATCGGTGCGTGGCATAGAACGCGGTCTGGTCGCGTCCGAGCGAGCTCGAAATGGCGCCCTTCGCCGCCCATTGCAGCTGCGATGAGCTCGGGTGAGCTGGCGCCGGAGCGTGCAGGTTTCCAGAGGCTCCGACGAGCACGGCGATCAACGCCACGGCGCCTACCGCGACGACGGCCAGTGTCTTACTCACGGCAATTCGCCGGCCCGACAACATCACTACTGCATGCCCCATGGTGACTCCCGAAACTTCGTACAGCTTCGCCCCCTTCGCGAGCCAGCGTACCTCCAGCCCTCGCGTTGCGCAAACGATCTGTGTCCATTCGCACGCAGCCGAGCGGGGCGCTGGGGTTGTCGCGACAGAGCGATCGGCTTATGCTCGCGTCGTGGACGCCGAGCTCGAAGAAGAAGTCGAGCGCATCCGCGAAGCTCCCGCTCGCGAGGTGCAGGCACCGGAGCGGTTCCGAGACGAGCAGGGCGACCTGCAGCGCGCGGCGAGCTCGGTCGGCAACCGGAGCTTCGGTCAGCTGGTGGCGCGAATGCGCGACGGCGAGGGGATCATGTCGGGCGGCCTCGTGCACCCCGACGTCGAAGCCGCGATCGCTGCGTCACAGGGAAGGGGGCGGCGCCTGGCGGGCGACGTCTCGCAGAACCTCGAGGCGAGCGTCGGCGGACCGCTCGGCGATGTGCGCGTACACACCGACGATCACGCGGCCGCGCTTGCACGCGCCGTGTCGGCCAGAGCGTTCACCGTCGGGAGCGACATCTACTTCGGGTCCGGGGAATACAACCCCGGCACCCGCGACGGCGCCCAGCTGATCGCGCACGAGGCTGCTCACGTCGTCCAGCAGCGCGGCGCGCCCCGCAGCGGGCCGCTGACTGTTTCCCAGCCTGGGGAGCCGCTTGAGCGCGAGGCTGAGGCAGTTGCACGTGGCGTCACTGCGTGAGCTGCCGGGCGGCTGGTTCCAGTTCCTGGACGACCGGGTGCAGGCGGCGGTGCGGGCCGTCGCCGCCGTCGACGACAACCAGGACGATGCGCTCCGCGGGCTGTACATCTCAGATGACCAGGCGCTGACGCTCGCCGGAGACCTCGGGGCCCAGGACGCGGACCCCGCCCTGGACTCGGCGGTCGACCGGCTCGGGCTCGACGCACTCGACGCGGCGGTGCTGTCGGTCTGCGCGGCGCCGGAGCTGCATCCGCGCTACGGCCGGCTGTACGCCTACCTGCAGGACGACGTCACGCGGCGGCTGCCCAGCCCGCGGCTGGTGGCGAGCCTTCTGACCGGCGACGGCGTCGAGCCACACGACGTGCTCGCATGCTTTGCGCCCAACGCGCGGCTCGTGGCGGTCGGCGCGGTCCGGCTGCTCGTGCCCGATCAGGCGATGCCACTCGCCGACCGTCCGGTGAAGCTCAGCGACCGGCTGGCGGCGTTCATCCTCGGAGCCGGCACCGGGCTGTTGGAGGCCGGCGCCCCGGTCGCGCTGCGCCGCGTCGCGCTGCAGCCGGGAATCGTCGGCCGCGACGATTCCGTCGCCGATGTCGCCCGGTCGCTGCAGGCCGAGACGCATCTGCCGCTCGTGGTGTGCGGGCCCGGACGCGCCGGCGATCGTCGCGGCCGCGGCGGGGCACCCGCTGGTGCTGTCGGACGTTCGCGACCTGGAGCGCCCCCGAGCGCTCGCCGACGCCACGCTCGCCGCCGCGCTCGAGCACGCGCTGCTGTGCTTCGACGGTCTCGAGGACCTCAATGCCGCCGAGCGTTCGCGGCTGCTCGAGCAGATCGACAGCCGTCCGGAACGCTCAGTGCTGATCGGCCGCACACGCCGCGCAGCACAGGCCCTGGCCGATCGCACGGTGCTGCTGGTGGAGGTTCCGTTCCCTTCGTTCACGGAGCGCCGGACCGCGTGGGAGGCGTTCAGCGGGACCGACGGCGCGGCCGACGTAGCCGCCAAGTTCCGCCTGTCGATCGAGCAGATCGTCGCGGCGGCCGAGGTCAGCCGGGTGGCCGCCCGCACCCGCGGGCTCGACACGCCGGAACCTTCCGACCTCGATCTGGGTGCGCGCCACGCGTCGTCGTCGCGGCTCGGCGATCTTGCCGCGCGGCTGAGCCCCGGCTACAGCTTCGACGACCTGGTGCTGCCCGACCGCCAGCGCGACCTGTTGCGCTCGATCTCCGCGTATCTGCGCCACCGCGACCGCGTGCTGTCGGAATGGGGCTACGAGCTCACGGTCGCCCGTACCCAGGGGCTGAAGGTCCTGTTCGCCGGTGAGTCCGGGACCGGCAAGACGATGGCGGCCCAGGTCCTGGCCGCCGAGCTCGGGCTCGACCTGTTCCGTGTGGACCTCGCGACCGTGGTGTCGAAGTACATCGGGGAGACCGAGAAGAACCTCGAACGGATCTTCACGGCCGCCGACGGCTCCAACGCGATTCTGTTCTTCGACGAGGCCGACGCGCTGTTCGGCAAGCGCTCGGAGGTGTCGGACTCCCACGACCGCTACGCCAACATCGAGGTGGCCTACCTGCTCCAGCGCATGGAGCTCTATCCCGGCGCGGTGATCCTCGCCACCAACTTCAGGCGCAACATCGACGACGCGTTCATCCGCCGCCTGGACTTCGTCGTCGACTTCCCGTTCCCCGAAGCCGATGACCGCAAGAAGATCTGGCGGCTCGTGCTCCCGCAGGCCGCGCCGGTCTCCGACGACATCGACCTCGACTTCCTCGCGACGCAGTTCAAGCTCTCCGGCGGCGCGATTCGCAACTGCTCGCTGGCGGCGGCGTTCCGGGCCGCCGACGAGGACGGCGAGATCTCGATGGGGCACCTGGTGCGAGCCGTGGCGCAGGAGTACGGCAAGCAGGGGCGACTCACGCTCGAGGCGGACTTCGAGCGCTTCCATGAGCTCATCCGCGCGTCGGGAGAAGGTGGCGGCTGAGCCGCAGGGGAGCGCCGGCTACGGCCTGGCGTCGGCGTAGGCCGGGGTCACCACGTGACCTCCATCCTCGATGGCTACTGATTCTTCGGTGGGTTGAACCGCAGGTACTCGTCCGCGACGACGTCGGGCAGGAGCACGCCCTTCTTGTCGGGATCGGGATGCTTTGCCCAGCGCGCCAGCGTGCGGGTCGTTGCCCGGTTGCCGGCGGCGCGCTGAAGGTAGAGCGCCTCGGCCGGAGTTGCGCCGACACCTCGCGCGGGGGCGCCGGGCGGCCGTACGGCAGCGGTTCTCTGCTCCGGCGCTCGCCGCGTCTGCTCCTGCGGAGCCCGATCCTTCATCGACGCGATCGTACGCCTAGCGCCGAGAGTTATCCAGGCTATGCGGCCGTAGGTGTAGGTTCGAGCAGGCCCATCGCAGCCAGGTCGTGCAATGCCGCGTCGAGCTGTTGTGGTGCGAGCGCGGTGCCGGACGTCCGAGCGATCTCGGCGCGAATCTGTTCGCGGTCGCGACTGCCGTCGGTGAGCGTGAGCAACGTGCGAATCACCGTTCCGTCGAGCCGGACGATGCCGCCGAACAGGGTCGTGCAGAAGCTGCCGTCGATCGCCTGCCTGCGCGCCAGTGCCGTGACGCACGGGTGGGCGACGCCCGCGTCGCCGATGGGCGGGGGCTCGAGGTGCATGGTCACGCGGCCGCGGCGCGCGAGGTCGAGCAGCGCTGCCGAGAGTTGGTCCGGATCGGCGGCCAGCTCCGTGCGCAGCTGCTCGAACTTCACGGGCTGTGGCGAGTGCGCGGCGAGCGTTGGAAGGATCTCGCTGGGTCGGCACGTCTTGCTCGGCGAGTGGACCACTGGGTCTGAAGCGAAGCGCCCGCAGCCGGCTGTGATCGATGTGATCGCTGACGTCGCGGCCGGCGTGACAGAGAAGCGAATCGCGAAACCGCCGCCAAACCATGAAATCGACAAGCTGCTGATAAGCGATGCGATCTCCCTCCGCGAGTCGCCACAGCTCTTGCTCCACCTCCGGCTCCCACGGCCCGGTGATGCGATGAACGCTCGCCTCGCCGACGTACTGAAGGCCGTTGCGCTGCGCCGCGCCGGCGAAGTCGGCGAACCAGACCGGCTCCCAGTCCTCGTTGAGCAGGTCGTGGACGAGATGGTCGGTCGGCGCGACCGACAGCTCCGGGAGCTCCGCGGCGAGCAGCGCCCCCCATGGGTCGGACTCGTCCCGAAGCGACCGCAAGCTCGCGAACAACTCGCGCGACCGCTGCGCGCGCTGCGCCGGGTCTTCGTAGTTGCGCGTATGCCACAACGCCAGCTCGCGCAACGAGCGGCGGAAGTGCCCGCCGGGATGAGCGTTGAACGACACGTACGCGATGCCGTCGCGCGCCAGGTGCGCGGCACACGTCGCCATCAGCGCCTCGCGCGCGTCCTGATCGATCCACGCATACAACCCGTGCGCGATCACGTAGTCGAATTCGCCAAGCCCTCTGGCCGACACGTCGCGAACGTCGGCGACGTCAAACTCCACGTTGTTCAGACCGAGCGCCCGCGCGTCGCTGCTTGCCTCCTCGATCGCGCTGGGGGCCAGGTCGAGTCCGATCAGCCGCGCGCCGGGAAGCCCGTACGCCATGCCGAGCAGGTTCGCGCCGGCGCCGCAGCCGAGCTCGAGCACGCGGCAGTCGGCGACCGCCGGCGGATCGAGACCATGCAGGAAAGCGACCGTGGCGAGTTGGTCGGGATGGCTCGGCGAATGCGGGAAGCTCGTGTACGGGATCTCGTCGTAGAGCGTCTGCTGAGGCATTCGTACTGCAACGTTATCCCCGAGATCGCGTCGGCGCCAACGGCGCTGGACCGGGCCCAGAGCAGCCCGGCGGAATCGTCCCCGGCCGCGTTGCCGCCAGGTATATAGTCGAGCGTGGGTGGCAATGGGGCTGGTAATTGACGTACCTTTCAACACTGCGCTCGCGGATCTCGACGAGGGTCTGCGAGCTTTGCTGAAGGAAGAGCTGGAACACCACGGATTCGAGGGCGTCGACATTTCGTTCGATGCGCCTTCGCGCGAATGGTCCGGGAAGCTGACCGGTCCGACGGTCAGCTTCTACCTCTACGACCTGCGCGAGGCGCTCGAGCAGACGAACATCTCGGGAGGCGAGCAGCGCGGCAACGGTCGCGCGACCGTCACGCCGCCGGACCTGCGGCTGGAGGCGACATATGCCGTCACCGCCTGGTCCAAGGCCGTCGAGGACGAGCATCGTCTGCTCTCACAGCTGCTCTCGATCCTGCACTCGTATCGCAGGTTGCCGGCCGACCTCCTGGACGGCCGGCTTGCGGAGGTAGGGCCGATCGAGACGGTTCTGGGCCGCCCGATGGAGGAGAAGGCAGATTTCTGGACGGCGGTCGGAGGCACCTACAAGCCCTCCATCGACTTCGCCGTGCGACTGTCCGTCTCATCCGGCGCCGTCTTCGTGCGCGGCCCCGAGGTACGCACGCAGACGATCAGGACGGCGGTGCTCGATGGGCCCCGCGGAGCCATGGTCGAGCTGTATCGCTTCGGCGGGATGGTCCATGACCAGGACAGCCGCCCGATGCACAACGTCTGGGTGACCATGCCCGAGTCGGGCACCTGGACATCCACCGATGCTCGTGGACGGTTCGTGTTCGACCGGGTGCGGCCGGGATTGCACCGGCTGATGGCGCGAACCGTGGACGGGGCAGAGGTCGCAGCGACGGTCTCGGTCCCGGGAGAGCACGCAGACCTGGTGATCCAATCGCCGGGGGATCCGACAAAGGGAGGCCGTCGCAAGCGGGCGTAGATCCACGCGCATTTGTAGCTGCGACGTTCACGACAACACAACGAGGAGTCACATGCCCACCTACCTGACACCAGGCGTGTACGTCGAGGAGATGCCCTCGGCGTCAAAGCCGATCGAGGGTGTCGGAACGTCCGTGGCGGCATTTGTTGGGCTTGCCCCGGGCGGTCCGGTCAACACCCCCATGCAGATCACCAACTGGTCACAGTTCGCTCGCGTCTACGGCGATCCCCAGAATCCGCAGAACGGTCCGTTCATGGAGGGCGCCTACCTCGCGCATTCCGTCTACGGCTATTTCCTCAATGGGGGCAGCCTCGCTTGGATCATCCGCGTCGGCGCCGAGGACGGCAGCCAGGTCGCACGGGCCGCGCTTCCGGCGGCCGCGGACCAGGGCGTCGAGGCCTTTCGTGTGACCGCGCTGAAGGGCGTCGACGACCCCGTGCAGGTCGAGCTCAGCGAGGAGCCGACGGCGGAGGACACCGCCGAGAACAAGACGTACAAGCTCGTCGTCACCGCCGGCCCCCAGCGTGAGGAATACGACGGGCTCAGCCCGACCAAGAAGGGCCGCGGCCACCTCGCGACCAAGGTCAACAGCGCCTCGAAGCTGATCAAGATCGAGGAGGTCGGCGCGTCGCTGCCGGAGGCCCAGCGCATACCCGCCACCGGCACGTACACGCTGTCGGCGCCGCCGGTGTCGGCCGGCGCGGTCGAGGGGTCCGACTTCGAGGGCGATGTCGCCGAGCGGACCGGGATGGGCTCATTCGCCGCGGTCGACCAGATCACGATGGTGTGCATCCCCGATCTCATGACTCTGTACAACAACGGCGACGACAGCCCGCAGGCGCGCGATGTGCAGGGAAAGATCATCGCCCACTGCGAGAACATGGGCGACCGCATGGCGATCCTGGACACGCCGCCGAATCTGCGCGCCCAGGACGTCCTCGAGTGGCGCATGAACGTGGCCGGCTACGACTCGAAGATGGCCGGGCTCTATTACCCCTGGATCGAGGTCATGGATCCGCTGACGAGCAGCCCGATCCTGATCCCGCCGTCGGGTCACGTCGCCGGCGCATGGGCACGCACGGACTCGACCCGCGGGGTCCACAAGGCGCCGGCCAACGAGGTGGTCCGCGGCGCCAACGGGCTCGGCTTCCAGGTGACCCAGGCCGAGCAAGGAGCCCTGAACCAGAACGGGATCAATTGCATCCGCGCGTTCCCCGGTCGGGGAATCCGGATCTGGGGTGCCCGCACGCTCTCCAGCGACCCCGAGTGGCGGTACATCAACGTCCGCCGTCTGTTCAACTACGTCGCCGAGTCGATCATCGGCGGGACGCAGTGGAGCGTCTTCGAGCCCAACGACCAGCGGCTGTGGATGCAGCTGCAGATCGCCGCGACGAACTTCCTCATGCGCGTCTGGAGGTCCGGCGCGCTGTTCGGAGCCACGCCGGCGCAGGCCTTCTACGTCAAGTGCGACGAGGAGACCAACCCGCCCGAGGTGATTGAGGCCGGACAGGTCGTTTGCGAGATCGGCATCGCGCCGGTCAAGCCGGCCGAGTTCGTGATCTTCCGCCTCAGCCAGTTCACCGGTGGCGGCGGCGAGGCAGAGGTCGAGGAGTGAAGTCGCAAACCAGGGTCAAGCGAGCGAGCAAAGGCGCAATAAATGGGTGACGAGACAGTAATTCCGATTGCATACACGAAGATCAGCATCGACACGGAGAGCGGCGGTGTGTTCACGTCGTGCCAGCTTCCCGGCGATCAGCCTCACGCACGAGAGCATCGACGTGTTCACGAGCGAGGGCAAGGGCGAGAAGCTGTACACCAACTCGATCATGACGTTCGGCGACGTCACGCTGACCCGTGGTGTGACCGACAACAAGGCGCTCCACGACTGGGCCTTCGACTTTGCCGAGCAGGGCCCCACCGGTCAGGTCAAGCAGGTCACGCTCGATGCGTGCGACCAGAGCGGCAATCCCGTGATGACCTGGAGCCTCACCGACGCGTTCATCAAGAGCTATGACCCGGGCCAGAGCCAGGCCGGCGGATCAGCGGTGCTCACGGAGACGATCGTGCTCGGCTTCAAGGAGGCCAAGCGAACCAAATAGCGACGCGGTCACTCGGCCGGGAGGTCGTAGATGCGAACAGAAGTTCCATTCACGCTTCCGATGGGTTACGTTGACGGGGACGGGACCGTTCACCGCGATGGCCGCATGCGGTTGGCCACGGCGCGAGACGAGATCGAGCCGCTCGGCGACGCCGGGGTTCGCCAGAACCAGGCGTACCTCAGCGTCTTGCTCGTCGCGCGTACGGTGACACAGATCGGCGAGATAACCGAGATCACGCCCGAACTGGTCGAGGGTCTCTACGCCGGGGATTTCGATCACCTGCAACGTCTGTACGAGCGGATAAACAGCAACGGGGATTCGGTGGGAGTCGTGACCTGCCCCAATTGCTCACACGAGTTCGAGGTGGATATGACCGAGATAGAGGACGGTGGCCTGGGGGAATGAGAGGGCCGTCTCGAGACCAGCTGCTCTCTGAGACGGCCCGGCTCGCATACCACTTCCACTGGCCGCTTGACACGATCCTCGACCTCGAGCACGCGGACCGCTACCGCTTCCTAGCCGAAGCAGAGTCGTTGTCCGTGGGGTCCGACGAGACGTCGGGGGGATGAGCTGAATGGCCGGAGGGGCGCACCCTGGCCGTCCGCGCGTTCGGCTGCGCGTGTCGCGCGCCGCGACGTCGAGCGGTCTTGGTGATCCGTTGGCGCCGCCGCGCCGACTGCGGAACCGCATGCCGCGGTTGCGTCCGCTGATGCGCCGGGCGCTGAGGCTGGCGCGGCACGTCGAGCATCTGTCGTCGGATGTGACCGATGCGCACGCCGCCCAGTGGGTGCCGCGTCTCGACCAGAGGGTCGCCGTGGCGCGGGCGCCCAAGCGGCTTGCGGCGATCACGCGCTTGGCTCGGATTCCGGCGCCCGTTCGCGTGTCCGATGCTGTGGCCCCGGCGGCTCGGGTGGCGGCGCAGGTGCCGGCGCCGGCGGCGGGGCCGGTGGCGGCGCGGGCGCGCGCGGTCAGCGTGGCCCGCGATTTTGCGCCGCCGTTGCCGTCGGCTGTAGATGTCGGCGGCGCCGATCTCGTCGAATCTGCCTCGGAAAACGACCCACTCGTCGCCGGCCCGACCTCGACTGGGGCAAAAGCCTCGGTGAGCGAGGGTTTCTCCCCAAGGCAGCGCGTAGACCGCTCGAGTGGGTCGTTTTCCGCGTTGCCTGAATCGTCGTCGTCGTCGTCGGAGCCCGGGGCGACGCAGGCGCCGGGCGCTCCGCGCCTGCTCCGCGCGCCGCCGGAACCCCCGCCGCCGGACCTCCCGGACGACATGAAGTTCCTCTGGGACGTGTGGCAGCGCGAGAAGCCGGGTGGCCGCGGCGTGCTCGAACGGGGCCGCGGCGCGAAGATCGTGGAGGGCAGTGCGTCGCAGGGCGAGGCCCCGGCAGCGGACGCGCCACAGGTTTCCCGCGTTCCGGCTGAGTCGCCGCCGGTGAGCGAGCCACCCGTGCCCGCCTTCAATGAGCCGGGGGCGCCTGCGGACATCGACACACGTGAGGCAACTGCCGAGGCCCCGAGCCTCAGGCGGCTTGCACGCCAACCCGCTACCGGCCCCAGCCCGGAGCCCCGGCAACCAACCAGTCCTCCGCCGGCGAGGCCCGGAGCGATGCGGATGGCACGCAAGCCCAGCGAAGCCGCGGACGACCCGGCTGGCGTTTCGCCGCCGGCCGGGACCGGACCGCCTCCAGCCGCGACCGAACCGCCGCCCGACGCTCCCGTCGTCGACGAACAACGCCCCTCGCCTCCAGAGGAGCGTCGCCGGCACGCCCGAGCCTCAACCTGTCGGGAGCGATTCGGACGCGCCGACGGCTCGGCCCCGCGCTGCGATGCGACTCGCGCGCAGCAGTCAAGCCGCGCCACCGGCACCCGAAGTCAGCCGACTCCAGAGCGGCTCGGAATCAGCCGGGACGGAGTCGATCAGCGCAGCGGCCGGCCCGCCGCCGGCGTCGTCGGCGCCCCGCGCTCGCGACGCCGTCACGCCTCGGCCGGTCCGGGTGCAGCGACGCGAGCGCGCGACGACCGCGTCCGCGCCCGCCGGCCCGCCTGCCGCCGAACCCAGCCCCGAGCGTGCCCTCGCCGCCGCGGCGCCCACGACCGTCGCCCCGACCGCAGCCGAACCGGCTGAACTGCCGGCCCAGCCGGAGCCGACCGCGGCATCCCGCGCCGCGGTGTCCCCCACCCCGGCGTCTCCGACGGAAGCGGGTCCAACTGTGGCTCCCCCCGACGCGCGACCGGGGCTCCTCCGCCGCGCGCTGTCCCGCGTCCGTCGCGACCGCACGTCCAGCGACGAGCCGGTCTCACCACCGACAGCGACGTCAGCCGAGCCGACGCCCGTCGCCAAGACGCCGCCGCGCACGCTGATAACGCCCTCGCCAAACCGGGCGCCCGAGCCTCCCTCGCACCCGGCGCCGGCCGCGCGCCCCAGCCCCGCCGAGCCTCGCCCCGAGGTCGTGACCCCAGCTCGATCCAGCCAAGTCGCCCGCACCTCGACCGAGCCGCCCGCACGCTCGACCCCGACTCCGCCGCCGGAGCGCGAGCCGGTTCGACCACGCCGGCTCGCCCGCCTGCTCGGAAGGCCGGCGACGCCGGCATCGGCGCAGCCGCCCGCGCCCGGAGCCCGCGCCGGCGCAGCCCGTCTCGGCGGCGCAGCCTGTCTCGCCGCAGCCCCTCGCGCCGACCCCGCAGCCGCACTCGCACGTCGACGTCCCCGCCACCCCAACGAGCTCCGCCAGCCACCCGACTCGGCGTCCCCCGAGCACCGAGCGCCGTCAGGCGGCGCGCCCGACGGTTCACCGCCTCAAGCGGGGCCAGGCCCCGGCCGGGCGGATCCAGCGTGCAGCGAGACCTCCAGCCTCGACGGCACCGTCGCCGCAACCGACGATCGCAACCGCGCCCGGAGCCGCGAGCCTCGCACCGCCAGCCGCCCCCGCTCCCGTGCATCCGTCAATCCCGCCGGCTGCCGCGGCGCCTCCCCCATCGGCTCCTCCGCCGTCGCGCTCCACGGTCTCCCGGATGACGGCCGCCGCGACGCCCCGGGCCAACGGAGGTTCGACACTCGCGCGGCAGCCGTCGATGGGCGGCGCATCTTGGGCATCGGGCGCCGCGGGTGCGATCTCGTCCGGCGCCGCTGGGGCGTCGTCGGGAGCGGGGTCGTCGGCCGGCGGCGGACAGGGCGGCGATTCGGACTCCGACCAGATGTACCGCGAGCTTCTGCACCGCCTGCGGGCCGAACAGGAACAACTTGGGCAGGTCGTCGATGAACCGTTCTGATCGGAGCGCATGACATGGCGAAGGTGCCCACCCCAGTCAGCCTGTTCGTCGTCAAGGTCCCGGACATCGACACGATCGGTTTGTTCACCCAGTGCTCAGGCCTCGAGATGAAGGTCGACGTCCTCGAATACGCCGAGGGTGGGAACAACGAGTTCGTACATCAGCTCCCGGGGCAGGTCAGTTACCCGAACCTGATCCTCGAGCGGGGCTTAACCAACAACGACGCTGTCCTGAAGTGGTTCAACGCCACGCGCTCGCAGCCGCAGCTCAAAGAGGTGACGATCACCTTTCAGACGCATACGCAGCAGCCGATCCGGACCTTCACGTTCGGGGACGCATTCCCGGTGCGTTGGAGCGGGCCGTCGTCTCAGGCTGGAGCATCGAGCGTCGCGCTGGAGATGCTCGAGATCGCGCACAGCGGGCTGAAGGGTATGTGACATGCCTTATCCACAGGGATTCCAGACGGCACAGCTGAAGTTCGGCAGCGACACGATCAAGTGCGGGTTCAACCCGCAGGACTACACGATCTCGAAGACCAACCTGTGGACGTACCAGCCCAACCAGGGAGCAGACACGCCGAAGCCCGAATTCGGCGGCGGTCTGCCGATGACCTACAAGATGTCACTGCTGCTCGACGCATCGCTTCAAGGTCCCGACAAGAGCATCAAGGACGACGCCAACAAGCTGATGAAGGCGATGTACAGGAGTGGCAGCGCGCCGGAGCCGATCGAGTTCAGCTGGGGCTCGGTGACGCTCCCGAAGGCAGTCCCGGTGTCGATCACGATCCGCTACGTGCTGTTTCGCCCCAACGGCGAGCCGGTCAGGGCGTTCGTCGATCTCGAGCTTGCCCAGGCCGAGGACACCAACCCGCCCGGGAAGGCACAGAATCCGACGACGCGAGCGATCAGCGGACTTCGAGCGCACACCGTGCGCGACGGCGACTCGTTGGCGTCGATCGCCTACGGCGCCTACGGCGATGCGACGAAGTGGCGGACGATCGCCGAGGCCAACGGGATCGACAACCCGCTGCGTCTGCGACGCGGTAGCGAGCTGACGATCCCGAGGTTGGACGCATGAGCGCAACAGCTGCCGAGCGGCAGGTATCGCAGTACACGATCCTCGTGGGTGGCTCGGAGATCGACGAGGATCTCAGTAGACGCATCCGCGAGGTCCGCATTCAGAACCACCTTCGCCTGCCCGACACGTGCACGCTCGCCGCAACGTTCCCCAAGGCCGAGGCCGGACAGAGCGAGCCGATCGACCAAAGCCCGTTTGACATCGGCGGCAGTCTCGAGATCCGCCTGGGCGCGCGCGACGAGCTGACGACCTCGACCGTGTTCAAGGGCGAGATCGTGACGCTCGAACCTCGGTGGCGCGCCGGCGGTGTGGAGCTGGCGGTGCGCGCATACGACCACTCGCACGTGCTGATGCGGTCTCGCAAGGTACGGACCTTCCAGAACCAGACATCGAGCGACATCGTCTCCAAGCTGCTGACGGAGGCCGGCTTTCAGGCCCAGTGCGATCCGAGCGGCGAGCCGCACGAGTTCGTGCAGCAGAACAACGAGACCGATTGGGAGCTGATCTGGCGGCTTGCCGACCGAAGCGGGCTCGAACTGGTCATCGATGGGCAGCTGGCATCGCTGCGCAAACCGTCCGCCGAGAACGCGATCGAGCTCGAGTGGCCGACGTCGCTTCGGTCGTTCAATCCTCGCGTCACCGCTGTGCAACAGGTCGACGAGGTGACGTTGCGCACTCAGGACCCCAAGACCAAGCAGGCGATCGACGTCAGCGTCTCGACCCCTCAGCAGGTCGCACAGATCGGCGTCGACCGCGCAGACCGTCGCGGATGCGTTCGAGTCAGCCAAGACGCACATCGCGACGGAACCGGTGAAGAGCCAGGCGGAAGGCATGTCCGTTGCCCAGGCAAAGCTCGACCGTCTCGCGAACGCCTACGTCGCGATCGAGGCGTCGACGTCGGGCAACCCGAAGATCAAGGCGGGCGCGACCGTCAAGATCACCGGCGTCGGCGATCGCTTCAGCGGCATCTACCACGTCGCCAACGCCATTCACACATTCCGCGGCGGAAGCACCTACGAGACCTCGTTCGCGAACGTGCCGCTCGACACCCTGCTCGCGGCGACCGGGTCGGGCCGGGGTGCCGGGCAGCCGAGCTTCGGCAGCCAGCTCGTGCTCGGCATCGTGACCAACAATCAGGACCCCGACAACATGGGCCGGGTGCGGGTCCGATATCCGGCACTCGCGGACGACGCCGAGGGGACGTGGGCGCGAATCGCCACGCTCAGCGCCGGCAACGAACGGGGCGCGCTGATGCTCCCGGTCGTCGGCGAGGAGGTGCTCATCGGCTTCGAGCACGACGACACGACGCGGCCCTACGTGCTCGGCTCGCTGTTCAACGGACAGGACACGCCCGGCGACGACCTCCTGCACGGACAGGACGGCTCGTTCGTCGTGCGCAGCGACAAGCAGATACTCGCCGCGTCCAAGGAGGACGTGTCGCTGACGAGCGGCGGCAAGCTGCTGATCGAGGTCACCGACAACGTCGAGGAGAAGTACAAGCAGGACTGGACGAACGAGACCACCGGCAAGGCATCGCTCAAGGCGACGCAGCCGTTTGAGATCGACGGCCAGAACGTGACGATCAAGGGCCAGGCGCAGATCGAGATCGAGGGCTCGGCGACGGTGACGCTGAAGTGCGGCGGGTCGCAGATCCAGCTCTCCAGCGCAGGGATACAGATCAGTGGACCGATGATCACGCTCGGGTGAACAGATGGCGACCTCTGACATCCTCGGCTCAGGCTTGGCGTTCCCGCTGACCGTCGACCACCGCGGCGCGCTTGCGCTCGTCGGCGGGCGCGACGACATCGAGCAGGCGCTCGCCGTGATCCTCGGGACAGCCCCGGGCGAACGCCCCATGCGTCCCGAGTTCGGGTGCGAGATACACGACCTCGTGTTCGACACGATCGACGCCGAGACCGTCGGCCGCATCGAGACCGCGGTGAACGCCGCGATCCGGCGGTGGGAGCCGAGGATCGAGGTGACGGCGATCGACTTCGACCTGTCGCGCAACGGCGACGGCGTCATCGAGGTGATCATCGGCTACCGAATTCGGGCCACCAACGAAGAGCACAACCTCGTGTACCCGTTCTACGTGATTCCGGCCGAGGAGACCGCGTGAACCATCTGCCGGAGATCGTGCTGGACGACCGCCGCTTTCAGGAGCTCGTGTCCGAGGCGCGCACCCGCATCGCCCTGAGCTGTCCCGAGTGGACCGAGCACAACGTCTCCGATCCCGGGATCACGCTGATCGAGCTGTTCGCATGGATGACGGACATGCTCATCTATCGCCTCAACCGCGTCCCCGACAAGCTGCACGTCGCGCTGCTCGAGCTGCTCGGAGTCCAGCTCCATGGACCGACGGCCGCGCGGACGCAGATCCGCTTTCGGCTCGCCGCGCCCGCCGAGCAGCCGGTGGAGATACCGGCGTCGACGACGGAGGTGGGGACGCTGCGAACGGCGGCGGACGACTCGATCGTGTTCCAGGTCTCCGAGACGTTTGTGATCTCTCCGCTGATGCCATCGGCGTACGTCGTCGGGCGCAGCGGCAAGTTCAAGTCGATCGCGGTCGCCGACGGCGCGGCACGGCCGCAGGGGCCTGACCGTCTCCCGTTCGCGTCGCCGCCCGAGGTCGGGGACGCCCTCTACCTCGGGTTCGACGAAGACATCTCGGATCTGTTGATGCGCGTCGAGATCGACGCGTCGGTCGCCCGCGGCGCCGGCGTGGATCCCAACGATCCGCCGCTTCGCTGGGAGGTCAGCGACGGCAGCGACGGCTGGCACGAGGCTGAGGTCCTCGAGGACCGCACGGGCGGATTCAACTTCGGGGCGGGGATCGTTGAACTGCAGTGCCCGCCGCAGTCCGGGGTCGCGTTCCTGGCGGGCCATCGTCTGCGCTGGCTGCGTTGCACGATCTCCGATCGAACCCGCGGCGGCAGCGAGGCGACCTACAGCCACCCGCCCGAGATCTATGCGATCGGCGCGCGGCCGATCGGCGCGCTGGTCGGCGCCGAGCATGCGGCCCGCGAACGCGCCGAGACGCTCGGGACGAGCGACGGCACGCCGGGTCAGGTGCTGCCGCTGCGCTTCTCGCCGGTGCTCCCGCTCGTGGATGCAGAGCGGCTGGAGGTCAGGGATCCAGGCTCCGATCGCTGGCTGCAATGGACCGAGGTCGAGTCGTTCGCGGCCTCCACCCCCGACGACCGCCACTTCAGGCTCGATCGCACCAACGGCCAGCTCGAGCTGGGGCCGGCGGTGCGCCAGCCCGACGGCGGCTGGACCCAGTACGGCGCGATCCCCCTGCAGGGAGCCGACCTGCGGATGAGCGGCTACCGCCACGGCGGAGGGCGCCGCGGAAATGTCGCGCCCGACACGCTGACGATGCTGCGCAGCGCGATCCCCGGGGTCGCCTCCGTGACCAACCCGCGACCCGCCTACGGCGGCGTCGATCCCGAGTCGCTGGACTCGGCGCGGCAGCGCGCCGCGATGGAGATCCGCACCAGGTACCGAGCGGTCACGGCGGAGGACTTCGAGTTCCTCGTCGGCGAGGCGTCGTCGCGCGTCGGTCGCACGATCTGCGTCGCGCCGGTCGCGCCCACCGACCCGATCAAGGTCCACGTCCTTCCCCGCGTCGCTCCCGCCGATCGCAAGCTCACGTTCGAAGAGCTGACGCCCGACGAGGATCTGCTCGGCGAGATCGGCGGCTACCTCGACGGCCGGCGGGTGATCGGCACCACGGTTCACCTGCTGCCCGTGCGACTGCGAGGCGTGTCGGTCGTCGTCAACCTCCAGGCCGAGCCTCGCGCCGATCTGCACCGCGTCGAGGAGGAGGTCCTGCAGGCGCTCTACACCTACCTGAACCCGCTCGCCGGCGGCGACGCCACCGGCCCCGGCGACGGCTGGCCGTTCGGCCGCATGCTCAACCAGGGCGAGCTCTACCAGATCGTGCACGCCGTCGACGGCGTCGAGTTCGTGAAGATCCTCCGCGTCTACGAGACCGAGATGCGAACCGGCCAGCAGGCCCCCCAGCCCGCCGGAAGCCACATCGCGCTCGAGCCCGACGAGCTGCTCGCGTCCGGGACTCACGTCGTCAAGGCCGACCACCCGCCGGGAACATGACCGAGGACGACGGTCAGCCGGTCACGCCCGACGGCGACGGCCAGCCGATCGACGGCACCAGGGAGATCACCGGCTTCGTCACCTACGCGGGCGAGGGGTTCGCGCTCGTGCGCCCGAAGCCCGAGACGGGCGAGCAGCCGGTCCCGACCCCGGCATCGAATCGCCGCTATCTGCGAGACGGACTGCCGGGGCTCTATCGCGACGACGACTTCACGATGCGCTTCGTCGGCGCGCTCGAGCACGTGCTGGACCCGGTCGTGAGCCTCCTCGACACGCTGCCGGCGCACTTCGATCCCGAGCTCGCGCCGCTTGACATCCTCGCCCTGTCGACCGGTTGGCTCGGCCTGCGCCACAACGAGGCCCAGCCCGCGTCGCAGCTGCGCGAGCTCGTGGGTCGCGCAGCCGAGCTCGGGCGCCTGCGCGGCACCCATGCCGGTGTCGAGCTCGCGCTGAAGCTGAACTTCCCGGATCTCGCACTGCGGATCGAGGACGGCGGCCGAGTCCTTTGGTCCACTGGGGCCGCGCTGCCCGACCCCGAGCCCCCCGCCTTCGTCGTCTACTGCGACACCCCGATCTCGAAGGACGAGGCGTCGACGATCGTTCGCGTCATCGAGGCCGTGAAGCCTGCCCACGTGGCGTTCCGGCTGCGAGTCAAGGGCCCGAGGCGCCCCGCCGCGGAATCCTGAGTGCCTAGCGGTGCGTTCATTGACCCGTAAGGTCGATCGGCGTACACTGTCATCGGTAGGGCGAAAGCCAGTACCGTCCATAGGGGTAGATGACGTGTTGGCTGTTGTAAGACGGTCTGTGCCGACTCGGCGTGGCCGAATCAGGCTGACCATCGGCGTTGCGGCTGTGCTGATCGGTGCAGTAATTACACTTCCGCAGCCGGCTTCTGCCGCGACGGTCACAAACGACAATTACCTCTCATCGTGGGTAATTCCTGACGCACAGTTCATTCCCCGGTTCCGGCCGGTGCCGGAGGTCACTCGGACGATTGCCGAGGACACGACCGGAACCACGACGCAGCCCGACTTGTTCAATCCCAACAAGCAGGGTTTGGCGTTCGGCGGCGGTGGCGCGGAGCCACTGGCATGCAATCACGTCAGGTATGGCTCAACGGTCTGGTATGACCTTCACCCGGATGTGCCAATGGGGGTGCAACTGATCGCGTCTGGTTTCCCAACTGCGATTGCGATCTATCAATACAACGCGCACACCGCGATGCTGGAACGTAAGAGTGTGTTGTGTCAGACCGCGCCGACGAGCACGAACACGTTCCCAGTACTCGGAGACCTCAAGGCAGGTAAGGCGTACACGGTCCAGATCGGAGGCTTGCAGAACGGTGCGAGCTTCTTCGCCGGGCCGCTGCAGGTCACTTTCAACCTCTTCCCGGATCACGATGCCGACAGCCAGGTGGACGGCGTCGACAAGTGTCCGTTCCTCAAGGGCGTGCTGCGATTCGGCGGGTGCCCCCCGGCCATCGTTCCCCGCCCGACGTACAGCTACAACGGTGCTGGGTCGGGCGTCCGGCTCAGCTCGCTGGTGGTGGGCTCGATCCCGGGCGGCGCACGCGTCGAGGCTCGTTGTCGGCAGTGCGGAGTGCGGCAGGTCGAGGTGGCGGGCCGGCGTGCAGACTCGGTGACGCTCAGCCGCTTTGCCGGACTGACGCTGCCGGCCGGCTCTCACCTGGAGTTCTGGGTGACCAAGAGCGCCGTCACCGGGAAGGCCGGCCAGTCGAGCATCTACAGATTCGGCGCGATCGGCAGCTACATCAATCTGACGGTCAAGAGCGGAGCGCTCGGCTCACGCGTGCTGCGGTGCCTGCTGCCGGGCTCGCTGAAGCCGCGGCGGAGCTGTCCGTGAGGGCGCGACGGCGCCTGCGACTCCGGTTGGCGACGATCGGGACGGTTGCGGCAGCCGTCATAGTCGGCTTAGCCGGCGGGCCAGCGATCGCGAACGCGAACGCAGCGAACCTGCCGCCGCTCAGCTGTGCTCCGAGCACCGTGACGTTCGGAACCACGACGAACTGCACGGCGGTCGGCTCGCCGACTGAGACATTCGTCTTCAGCACGACCGGCTCGGGAACGTTCTCCACGAGCTCATGCACGATCGCTGCGACGGCGAACAGCTGCTCGGTCTCATACAGGCCTTCGGACGCCGGGGTGGTGGATGGACTCTCGTATGCCGCCAACGGGTTCTCAAGCGGAGCCACGACTGTCGTAACGTCAGTCGGCGCAGCGCCGACTGACATCTTCTCGTGTCCACAGAGCACGATCGTGCTCGGCAGCTCCCCCACGTGCACGGCGACGGCCACGCGCACCCTGACGATCGACTTCAGCGGGACGGACGGCACGTTCAATCCGACGAGTTGCCCGGCTTCGTCTAGCTGCGCAACCGCCTACACGCCGACCGTGGCCACTACGCCGCAGGTGCTCGAGGCGGACTTCATCAACGACGAGACGACGACATTTACGGTCCTGAGCGTGGTCCGACCTACCGCGGTGAGCGTGACGTGCGCGCCGGGGTCGGTGACGGAGACCCAATCGACTACGTGCACCGCCACCGTGAGCGACCTTTCCGGAGGCCCTGCTCCGACGGGCACCGTCAGCTTTCTAAGCGCCGAGCAGGGGACGTTTAGCAGTCCTCAATGCAGCCTCACGGCGACGGGGTCTACCGGAACCTGCACCGTCTCGTACACCCCCACGGCCGTGGGCTCCGGCATGCATCTGATCAGCGGCGCATACAACGGCGACCCGACCCACGCAGTGGATACGGCATCGACCTCAGTCGCCGTCATCGGGCGACCCACGGCAGCCAATTCCACCTCGACGTTTGTCGGCTGCTCTCCCACCGCAATCACGCCGGGGCATGCGACGACGTGTACCGCAACCGTCAGCGACACCGGCCCCGGCGCACCGACCACCCCGACCGGCACGGTCAGCTTCTCAAGCAGCGGCGCGGCGAAGCTCGGCAGCGGCGGTCAATGCACTCTGAGCGGCAGTCGCGGGTCGGCGGCCTGTGCGGTGTCGTTCACCCCCGGCCGGTCGCGATCGGACACCCCGACGCTGACCGCGCGCTACGGCGGCGACTTCGGCCACACCGGCAGCAGCGGCAGCACCACCGTATCTCCGGTGGCGGGCATGACCGCGAACGTCGCCGTCGTCCAGGGCACGGTGCTGATCAGCATCCCGCGCCACACGCCGCACGCGGCCGGGGCCTCAGGCCCGTCGTCCTCCACCTACGTGCCGCTCAAGGGCGGCGGCACGATCCCGGTCGGTTCCACGGTCGATGCGACCAACGGCACGGTGATGCTGGCGACCGCGGCCGACTACCACGGGGCGCTCGATCGGCAGCATCGGATCCAGACCGGGATCTTCAGTGCGGCGATCTTCACGATCGAGCAGCAGACGGCACAGCAGCAGGAGAAGCACAGCCACCGCAAGGCGACCGGCATGCCGCCGACCAATCTCCGGCTGATCACGCCGGCCGCGACCACGGCGAGCAGCCGCTGTCACGCCAAGGGCGCTCCGGGCCGCGCGATCGTACGCGAGCTCAGCGCCCGCGCGAAGGGCTTCTTCCGCGTGATCGCGGCAGCCAGCGTGACGATCGTCCACAACGCCCAATGGACGGTCGAGGACCGATGTGACGGCACGCTCACCGGAGTCGGACGCGGCACGGCCACCGTGACGTACCAGTTGCACCACCGCCCCGTCAGCAAGGTCGTCAAGGCCGGTGGCGGGCTGCTCGTCAGGCAGCGCTTCCCGGTGCCGCCACCACCGACGGTTGCAAAGGGGATCCCGCTCCCGCCGGGGGTCTGACCGCTGGAAGGTCTAGCCCGGCTGGAGCGTCGTCATAGGCACATATGCGTGGGGAGCGGCGATCCTTGACAGTCGTACCCCCTCGGGCTACCTTCGCCGTGGGGGTCAAATGAAGATTTGTCCAAGGTGCGGGACAGAGAACTCAGAGGGCACGGACTTTTGTGTGGTCTGCGGGGAATACCTGCGGTGGGAGCCCACGCGCGCGCTTGAGGCGCTGACGCCGCCGGACGCGAGCGCCGGCGCGACCGCCGAGGAGGACCAGCGAGCCGACGGAGGTGCGCCGTCGCCGGTGTCGCCTGAGCCGGTCGTCGATCCGGATGTGACGCTGCCGCCGGGCGCGGCGGCGGTGGCGCCCGTGCGCCCGGAACCGGTCGCCGTTCGGGCGGTCCCGGCCAGCGCGGGGCGGCCGCAGGCGGAAGCGCCGCCCGGTGCGGCGACGCTGTTGCTGCGCCTGCCCGATGACGACGCCGCCGCCACGGGCCCCGTGCACGTCGCGGTCAAGCCGGGGGAACGGGTCGTCCTGCTGGGCCTGATCCGCAACGAGTCAGGGATCGTCGACAACTACGACATCGCGGTCAGCGGGTTGCCGGAGGGCTGGTGGACGGTCGCGCCGGCGACCGCGTATCTGGTGCCGTACGGGAGCAGCGGCACCTACGAACAGGAGATCCAGATCCACCTGCATCCGGCTCGGGTGCCCCAGGCGGAGGCGCGGCCGTGGGCGATCGAGGTGGTGGCCACCTCGCGCGCGTATGAGACGCAGGTCGCAAGCGCGCCCGCGACGGTCCAGATCGAGCCCTATCAGGACATCGCCGCCAAGCTGACGCCCGATCGGGCGTCGGGACGCCTGAAGGCGCGTTTCACGCTGACCGTGCGCAACCGCGCCAATGCCCCGGCAGAGGTGGCGCTGAGCGCGGAGGACACCGACGGCGAGCTCGAGTTCCGATTCGCTTCCCCGACGGTGACGGTGCAAGCCGGCCGTGGCGTCGAGGCGCCGTTCACCGTGTTGCCGCCCAAGCAGATCTGGCTGGGGCGCCCCAAGGACCGGTCGATCCGGGTCACGGCCACGCCGGTCGGGTCAGAGCAGCCGCCGCCGCCGCTGCCTGGGACCTACCGGCAGAAGTCGTGGCTTCCGTGGTGGCTTGCGGTCGTCGCGCCGGTCGCCGCCGCGATCGTCGCGGCGATCATCCTGCTGGCGCCCAAGCAGACGGTGGTGCCGAACCTGACCAAGGCGCAGAGCGTGTTCGAGGCGCAGAAGATGCTGATCCCGCTCGGGCTGAAGCTACAACCGCAGCCTGCGCTCAAGCCGACCGCGGGGGCGCGACCCGGCGCGATCGTCGCCCAGGCGCCCGCCGCCGGCGCGAAGGTCAAGAAGGGCACGTCGGTGCTGGTCACGGTCGCCGTCGCCGGCGCCAAGACGGTCAAGGTGCCGAACGTGGTCGGGCTCACGCCCGTGACCGCCGACACGACGCTGCGCACGGCCGGCCTGATGCTCGGCACGGTGTCGCCGCAACCGCCAAACCCAAACGGCACGATCGCCACCCAGATCCCCGCGACGGGAACGGTCGCCGCCGGAACCCCGGTCGCGGTGTTCCTACAGCTTCCCAAGGCGACCACGGCCGGCACCGGCACCAACACGACGGGCGGCAGCGGCGGTGGTAGCGGAAGCGCGGCCCCCAAGGCGGTCGCGATCCCCGCGGTCGCCGCGGCCGGCGGCGCGATTGCGGCAGCAGCGAAGCTGTCGCAGGCCGGGCTCGTGCCGATCCCGATCAAGCAGTTCAGCTCGGCTCCGGCGGGCACGCTCGTCGGCACCAACCCAGCGGCCGGCAAGTCGCTGCCACCCGGCACGAAGGTGACGCTGATCGTCTCGGCCGGCTTTCCACAGGTCTCGTACGACAACCACAGCTCGGTCAAGCTGATCGACGGAGCGTCCGGCAAGGCGACGGTCGCGCTGCCGCCGCCCCCGCAGGGGCAGCTGCAGGACGAGGCCTCGTGGAGCGCGGATGGGTCGAGGCTGGTCTACGTCCAAGGCCCGATCAACGGCGGCCGGCTGCTGCAGATCACTCCAGGGGCGAAGGGTGCCCAGCCAACCGCTGTGAGCGCTGCAGGCATCAATGCCCGATATCCGGCGTTCGCCCCCTCGGCCAAGTCGAACGTGCTCGCGTTCATCGGCGGCGGCGGAAAGAAGCTGTGCTTCGGGACGGTCGGCCCCAACCCACTGAATCGCCGACTGCGTCAGCCATCCCGGTTGGACCCTCGGCCGCCAGGTGGCCTGGGCCCCCGGCGGTCGCGAGATCCTCGTGTTCGGAGTTCAGAACGGACGCCCCGGGACGTTCGGATTGATCCAGTTCCTGAGCAACGTCGCCAACTCGGGACACGCCTCCGACTGGGGGCAGGGCAAGGTCGTGACGAGCACGACCACGCCGCAGCAGGGCGTGATCGCGGGCGCGTTCTCGCCGGACGGCAAGCAGGTCGCGTTGCTCTCGAACATCGGGGGCGGCTCGTTCCACCTGGTGCTTGCTCCACGTGGCGACTACTCCCTCGCCCCGCCGGCAAAGGTGACCGCGATCGCCGGGTGCAGGGTGGCGTGGCGACCGGATGGTCAGGCGCTGGCGGTGGTGGTCGCGCAGGCGTCGTGCACGTCGAACCCGATCGGCGACATCGGGGTCGTCAACATCCACAATCTCGCCGGGATTCCGAAGGCGATCGCCACGAACGCCGACAACCCGGTCTGGCAGCCGTTGTCGCTCGGTGGCTGACGTGCCTGCAGCAACCGCGCCCACCGAAGCCCAGCGGCTCGTGTTGCTGCTGCCCGACGGCTCGCGTGTGCCGATCAGTGGGTCGCTGACGATCGGCCGCGGCGAGCAGGCAAGCATCCGGATCGTCGACCAGACCGTCTCGCGCGTGCACGCGCGTATCAGTCTCGGTCCCGACGGGCCCGTGATCGAGGACGCGGGTTCGAGCTTCGGGACGTCAGTCTCGGGCAATGCGGTAGACGGCCCGACGCGGCTGTTCCCCGGAGCGGAGATTCGCGTCGGCGATGTGTTCATCGGCGTGGCGGCCGAGGCACCGGCGCCAGCTCGGGTGGACGTGCCGAGCGCCGCGCCGGTCCGCGAGCATGACGCAGCTCCCGGCGAGACGATCGTCGTGCCGATCGACGCGACGCTGATGGGCCTGCGCGCGGCGCCGAATCCCGCACTGAGCTTGGACGGCCGGCTGCGGCCCCGCGTGCGGTCCGGCTGGGCGCTGAAGCGACTCGCTGCCGACGAGGGCGTCGAGCGGTTTGTCCTGCGAGATCTCGAGGGTGGCGCGTTCGTGCGGATGGACGCCGACGACGCCGCGCTGTTCGAACTGCTCGACGGCAACCGGACGGTCGCCGAGCTGCTCACCGAAGCCGAGCGCGTCGTCGGGCCGGCCGGGCCTGGGCGGCTGGCGCGTCTGATCGCCGATCTCGCCGACCGCGGGTTGCTCGATGGTGTCGGCGCGCGCGCCGGCGACGGCGCCGGAGCCAGAGGGCGCGCTGGCGCGGATCCTGAAGCCGCGCGACAAGACGGTCACCTGGGTCGGCGACTATTTCGAGCGCGCCTACCACCACTGGGGCCGCGTGTTCTTCTCGCCGCTGACCGTGACGTTCCTGGCGCTGTTCGCGCTCGCCGGATTCGGCGCGTTTGCCTACATCGTCGGCGCGCGTTTCGGCACGCCGTTCGTCGTCGCCAACCGCCTCGCGATCGGTGGCGCGGTGTTCGTCGCCGGGCGGTTTGCGCTGGTCGCGGTGCACGAGCTCGCGCACGGCCTGGCGCTCGCTCATTACGGCCGGCGCGCGTCGCGCGGAGGGCTGCGCCTGGTCCTGATCTTTCCGTACGCGTTCGTCGACACCAGCGAGGCGTACTTCGAGTCGCGCGCGCATCGGATCGTGATCAGCGCCGCCGGGCCGGCGTGCGACCTGACGCTCGGTGCGCTGTTCTCGTTTGCGTGCTGGGTCGCTCCGCGCGGCTCGATCTCCGACGTCTTCTTCCAGCTCGCGTTCGGCGCGTACGTCGGCGCGTTCTTCAACCTGAACCCGTTCCTGGACCGGGACGGCTATCAGATCCTGGTCGACTGGTTGCGTGAGCCGGGGCTGCGCCAACGCGCCCGTCAGCAGTTCGCGCGCAAGCTGTCGGGTGCGGCGCCGGACGAGGAGACGTCGCCGGTGCTCGCGCGCTACGCGTTGGCGGGTCGTGATCTGGTCGGCAATCGGGGCCGGGATCGCGATCCTGTTCGCCGCGCACTACGCCCACCACATCCCGGCGCATATCCCGCATGGCCTGGTCGTGGCGATCTTCATCGCGTTCTGCGTGCTCCTGTTCATCCCGGTGTTCGTGCAGCTCGGCGCGCCTCTGGTGCAGCGCGCTCGGTTCGGTTCCAAAGAGGTCAACCGTGTCATCCGCTGAAGAGACCGAACAGCTCACGCAGCTGATTGAGCGGCTCGTGGTCGACCCGTCGTTCCGGGCGGAGTTCCGGCGGGATCCGATCGAGATCAGCCAGGCGTACGGGTTGGGCGAGCTCGCCGACGAGTTCCGCACTCAGGGCAACGGGATCCACACGCTCGAGCTGCGCGAATCGAAATCGAGCCTCGCGGGCGTGGTGATGGCGATCGCCGCGGAGGGCATCGGACTGGCGGAGGTTCGCGGCATGCTCGGGCACGGTCCCGGGCACGCGACTGCATTGAAGGCATTGAAGGGCGCGGGCGTCAAGACGCCGTCCGGTGGCGCGGCGGGAATCGCGAAGGCGGCCGGCCTGCACGGCGTCCCGGGCGCCCACGCGAAGGCAGTCCATGCGGTGCTGCCGCACAACGCCGGCGGCGCGGGGCATGCCGCTCCTGGCGCCGCCGCACCGGCTGGCGGTGCTGCGCCGAGTGCGGCGCCCGCGGACGCCGCTCCCGCGGGCGCAGCTCCGGCGGGCGCAGCTCCGGCGGGTGGCGGTGCGGCGGCGGCTGCACCCGATGCTGCGGGCGGTGGTGCTGCGGCGGCTGCACCCGATGCTGCGGGCGGTGGTGCTGCGGGGGCTGCACCCGATGCCGCGGGCGGTCCCGCCCCGGCGTCACCAGCGGCCGCGGGCGCTGCGGCCGCCACGGCGGGTCCCCCCGTCTCCTCCTCCGGAGGCGGCGGCGTGGCCTCGGCGGTGGATGCAACCCAATCTGCCGGCGCCGGTGGCGCGAGTCCGGGGCCCTCGCCCGTGGATGCAGCCAACGCGGGGCCCGCAGCAGCGACCCCTGCTGCCGAAGGGGCTGCCGCAGCGGCCGCGGCGATGCCCGGGGGCGGGTCCACGGCCGCCGCTGCCGCTCAGCTGCTCGCCAGCCCGAACCTGTCGGTGCCGGCGCCGGCGCGAGCGCTGCTCGCGTCGGGCAGCGCTGACCCGAGGCTGCTGTCGGTGCTGTCCAACGCGGTCAGCCACCACACGATCGTGCTCGGCGACGCCGAGTCGGTCGTCGACCCGGTCCACGCGCAGGCCGTGGACATCGTTGCGGTCGACGGTCAGCCGGTCGGGCCCGCGAACGTCGCGGCGCGCGATCTGATCACCGAGATCGCAGCGCTCGACCCGAGCGTTCGGCCGAATGAGATCGGGACGCCGTGGCCGATCGAGTCGCCCGGGTTCTTCACCGACCCGACGCAGGCGGGCCGGCTGCATCTTGCGTTCGTCTCACCCGCCGACTTCCAGCCGGGCGCGGCAGGTGCGGGTGCGGGCGCTGCCGCGGCGAGCGTCGGGCCGGCACCGGCGACGCCCGCGGCGGCCGGTGCCGCCCAGGCGGCAGCGGCGTCGCTCGCGCAACCACCTGTGGCTGCGGGGGCGCCGGTGGCGGATCAGGCCGCGGCGACGCCGGCGGCGCTGCCGGGGCGGGCGCTGGCGGAGCGGGTGCCGGCGTGGCTGATCTTCCGACCGCCGGAGGACGACCGATGGCGCAGGGGGCTGGCGGCGGGTCAGCCGCGGCGCTTGCCTACGCGCGGTCGATGATCGGCAAGCTGCCCGAGAGTGCCGGGATGAATCTTGGGCCGCAGCTGGACAAGTTTGAGGCGGAGTTCGGCTACCACGGCGCGCCCTGGTGCGGCATCTTCGTCGGCCACGCACTGCAGGCGGCGGGACTCAAGGTCCCCCACACGGTCGCGTCGGTCGCGGTGATCCTGGACCTCGCCAGAAGCGGTGACGGCCCGTTCCAGAAAGGGCATCCTGCCGGTCAGCGCGATCAGGCCCGGCGACCTGGTGACGTTCGGCGGCACCGAGCACGTCGCGATCGTCACCCATGTCGACGCGCAGGGCATCCACACGATCGCCGGCAACACCGGGCAGTCAAACGTGAGCGAGACGACCTACTCGCCGAGCTCGGTCACCGGCGTCGTGCGACCGAAGTACGGTATGGCGCCGCACGCGGCAATGGCCGCCGCCGCGACTGCCGGCGGCGCCGGAGCCCCGGCGCCGGCAGCCGATGTCGCCGCGCCGGCAGGTGCCGCGGCGCCCCAGGCCGAGGCACCGGCCTCCCAGGCCCAGCCGCAACCGGGTTCCGCGGTGTTCAAGGCGGTCGAGCGACACGGGCGGCCGCACCGCCACACGGTGCAGTTCATGGCCACCGTCCAGCCCTCCCCGGGCTCACCGCTGTTCGACCAGCAGGCCGGCGGCGCACGCGGCGGCACACGAGGCCGCGGCTCCGCGCGCGGCGCTCGATCAGCAGCCGGCGGGTCAGGGACCCGGAGTCGGAGTGGCGCCGTCCGGCGGAGCGATCTCGGTCAGCTCAACGATCCTCACCAGCGGGCAGGAGAAGTTCGCCGGACGCCTGGCAGAGCTCACCGGGCTTGACCCGCGCGTGGTCTCGGCGTGGGAGCTCGCCGAGGAATCGGGCGGCGCGGCGCAGGCACAGGGAGGCAGCGGGCAACTTCAACTGGCTGAACATCGGCTACTTCGACAGCGGCGCAGGCAAGATCGCTTTCGACAAGTCGTTCGGCGATCCGGTCAGCGCCGCCGAGCAGACCGCCAACTTCCTGAAGGGGAAATGGGGCGGTGCAAGCCCGGGCATCCGCGCGATCCTGAACACGGTCGGGCGCGATCCCCAGGAGCAGATGTCGGCGATCGCCAACAGCGGCTGGGCCAGCAGCCACTACGGCGGCGGCGCGAACCTGCGAGCGACCTACGACGAGCTCGGCGGTCTGAAAGTCACGAGGGCCTGACGAACCGATGCCGCCCGTAGTCACCAGCAACGCCACGATCATGTGTGTGCACGGAGGTCAGGTGACGCTGATCCCCAAGCAGACGCAGGTCATGATCCAAGGCGGAGCCGTGTTGTGCGACGGAGACCTCGTCGGCGCGCCGATCATCGGCTGCGCCCAGCCACCGAGCCCCGGCACGAAGCCGTGCACGACCGTCGTCTCGACGCTGCCCGGATCGACCTCGCTCAAGGTCCTGGTCGCCGGAAGGCCGGCGTACGTCGCGACCCTGCAGGGAATCACCGACGGCGTCCCGCCCGGCACCTTGATCGTCGCGAATCCGGGTCAGGCGAGCGTGCAGGCATGACCGAAGAACGCAGCGTCGGCCGCTACCGAATCGTGCGGCAGGTCGGCCGTGGCGGCATGGCGATCGTCTACCTCGCCCGCCAGCAGGACCTGAACCGCGACGTTGCGCTCAAGGAGCTCTCGAGCTTCCACGCAACCTCCCCCGACATGGCGGAGCGGTTCGTCCGCGAGTCTCGTCTCGCGGGCTCCTTGAACCACCCGAACATCGTCACGGTTCTGGAGTACTTCGAGGACGACGGCGTGCCGTTCATCGCCATGGAATACGTCCCGCGCGGGTCGCTGCGACCGTACGTCGGCCGCCTGTCGCCGGCACAGCTCGCCGGCGTCATGGAGGGCGTCCTCGCCGGACTCGCGCACGCGGAGATGCACGGCATCGTCCATCGCGACCTCAAGCCGGAGAACCTGATGGTCACCTCCGATGGGCGCGTCAAGATCGCCGATTTCGGGATTGCCAAGGCGACCGCGAGCGCCGCCACTGGAGCGTTCCTGACCGCCAAGGGCACAACCGTCGGCACGCCGGCGTACATGGCTCCCGAGCAGGCGATGGGTCAGGAGGTCGGCCCTTGGACCGACCTCTACTCGGTCGGAGTGATGGCCTGGGAGCAGGTTGTCGGGCACACGCCGTTCCACGACACCGACGCGCCGATGGCGATCCTCATGCGCCATGTGAACGAGCCGATCCCGCCCGTGGTTGACGCCAAGCCGGACGCGGACCCGCAGATGTCCGAGTGGATCGAGCGGCTGCTCGTCAAGGACGCCGAGCAGAGGACGCGAAGCCCCACCGCCGCGTGGGAAGAGCTCGAGGAGATCGTGATCTCAGAGCTCGGCCCGCGCTGGCGGCGCGAAGCCCGCCTTCCCAGCTACACGGAGGTGCTCGACACGCCCAAGCCGCTGACGCCGGCGCCGTTTGAGAGCACGCGCACGCCGACTCCGACGCCGAAGCCGGTCGCACGCGTAGAGGAAGCGCCGGCCGAGGTTCCGCCGGCCGAGGTTGCGCCGGCCGTTGCCGAGTCGGGGTACCTCACGTTCGGGCGGGAAGCCGAGGCCCCTGCTCCGGCCGAGGCGGCCGCGCCGGTCGAGAGTCCGGCGCCTGTCGAGACGCCCACCCCTGCCGAGACGCCCACCCCGGCGGAGACACCCGCCGCTGTCGAGACCGCCGCGCCTTTCGAGACACCCGCTCCTGTCGAGACGCCGGCTTCTGCGGAAACGCCGGTGCCCGTCGAGACTCCCACCCCCGCGGAGTCGCCAATCACCGCCGATCCGACCTATGTCACGTTCGGCGCTTCGCCTCAGCCTGAGCCGGCGGTGCAACCGGAGCCCGAACCCGAACCCGAACCCGAGCCCGAACCGGAACCGCAGGCCGAGCCCGAACTCGAAGCGCAACCCGAGCCAGAGCCCGAACCCGAGCCGGAGCCGGAACCCGAACTCGAAGCGCAACCCGAGCCGGAGCCAGAACCCGAACCGGAGCCAGAACCCGAACCGGAGCCAGAGCCCGAACCCGAGCCGACGCCCGCGACGCTTCCCACGCAGGCCCCTCAGGCGGCGGTGTCCGCGCCACGCCGCGTGCCCGTCAGCGCGCGCGCTGCCGGCATCGCTGTCGTCGGCGTGCTCGCAGCCGCTGCGATCGGATTCGTGATCGCGCCTTCCTCGAGCAAATCCGGCTCGCCCGGCCCGCCGCTCGCATCGTCGGCGTCGTCCGGCCCGCTCGCGGTCTCATTCCCGGCCGGGTGGCAGAGCGGCAACAAGGCTGTCTCGACGCCGGGGCTGAAGCTGGCCAACCAAATCGCGCTCACACCTACGACGCCGGCCGGTGGAACGCTCGTGATCGGAACTACGAAGACGACCGATCCGACCTTGTTGCCCAGCACCCTGCTGCGTGGTGGCGCGCCCACCCAACAGGTCGTCACGCTCGGGCGTTCGCAGTTCTATCGCTATCCGAATCTGACGCCTCCCGGCGCCGCAGCCCCCGAGGCCGTCTACGCATTGCCCACAACCGCCGGCACGGTGCTCGGCGTGTGCATGCTGCAGGGCGCCTCAGCCGACTTCCCGGTGAACTGCGAACACGTCATCGCGACGCTGCGTCTCTCGTCGGGCGCCACCGCCATCGGCCTTGGTCCGAGTCCGGCATTCGCGTCTGCGATGGGGGCGGTCATCCACGACCTCAACCCCGCCGTTCAGCGCGGCCAGGTAGCCCTTGGCCGCGCACGCAAGCCGGGTGATCAGGCGCGCGGCGCCAACCAGGTCGCCGACGCCTACGGCCGGGCTGTCTCGGGCCTGAAGCACCTCCCGCCCAATCCCGCGGCGACAGGGGCGGCGGCGGCCCTTGTCGGCGCCTTCCAAGCGGAGCAGCGCGCGTACTCAGCGCTCGCGCGCGCCGCCGGACACAACGATCGCAAGGGCTACAACACCGCGCGCGGATCGATCACGACCGCGGGCAGCAAGGTCTCCGCGGCGCTCGGCCAGCTGTCACATCTCGGCTACGTCAGCAGTTGAGCGGCGGTTCGCGCATCTGCTCAGGCGCCGCCGCCGCCCGAGACTGCGCCGCCGCCAACGGTGCCGCCACCCGTCGTTCCGCCACCGCCGACCGTTCCGCCGCCGCCGGTTTGACCACCACCGAGCGTTCCACCGCCGCCCTGCGAACTGGTAGTCCCAGGGCTGGAGGGGTCGACGGGGCGGTTGGAGTGACTGTGCTCGAGCTCGAGCTCGACGACTCGTCGACGTGGTCTGCTTGGCCGGCTTGTGCTTCGGTGGTGGCGGGGACTTGAGGTCAGGAATTGCCGCGTTCGCGCTCACCGCGGTAATCCCGACCGAGTGCGCACCCTGGACGCTCGTGCTCGGCGCGAGTTGCGGAGATGACTGTTGCGCGTCGTGCTTCTTCGTCGCGGCCCCGATGGCGAACGCAGCCCCAAACGCGACGACCACAACCAGCGCGATCAGTCCCAGTCGTCGCCGCGCTACGCGCGCTGAATCCTGCGCCGTGCCGTCTGTCCCAACTCCACCAAGCGTCTCATTGGACGCTGTAGCCCCTTGCATGCTCGGTCCTCACTCACTTGTGCGCCGTGCAGGGATCATACGCCCCGTCCGCGCGAGCCTTTCGTGACTCTGCACACACGAGCGGCGCTGGTACATCTAGTGCGGGAACGCAGCCGGGCCGCGCACCACGAGCATGTGCGGGAAGTCCAGATGAGTTGCGCCCAGTGCGTTGACGACCTGGACGTCGCGTGCCGGAGTGCCGGTGACGGTGCCGATATCGCGGGCCACGAGCTTGATCAGCAGGTCGCGCTCGGTCGCCACATCCGTCGCAGCGGCTCGCTCTGCCGGAGTCGCGGTCGCCTCGAGCGCGGTCGCCGCCGCCTCGGTGTCCGGCATCGCGAACATGCCACGCGCGAGTTGTCGGACCACCGCCTCGGACAGCGCGACGTCGATCTGGGTCACCGGCTGCGTCGACGGGTCGGCCGAGGCCGGGTTGATGCCGGGACGGTTGTGGATCGTCAGGCCCTCCACCTTCGACCAGAACTGCAGCACGTCCGTGAACCGCGCGGCCCCGGCGCGAGACCGAACTCTGCCTTGATGTCGTGCGTCCAGTCGGCCGGGGTCCGGAGGTTGCGGACGAACAGCTCGTGGAGATTCAGCGCGGTCGTCCAGGCCTCCTTCCAGAATTTCTCGCCCGCTTCGATCGCCTGCTGCTTGAGGCTGACGACCGGGCCGGCGGGCGCAGCCGGCGGGGCAGCTGGTGCGGCGGGCGGGGCGGCGGGCGCGGCCGGTGCCGCCGGCGGAGGCGGAGGGGGAGCGAGCACTCCCGGCGTGAACGTGACGCCGGGGTAGGCGAAGCCGTTGTTGCCCATCGCGAGCATGCGGCGCGGGACGACCTCGAAGTGTGCTGCGTTGGCGAGCTTGTCCGCCTCGGGGGATCGGACAAACTCCGCTCGCCTGTCGATGTAGACGCCCGCGTCCCCGACTACGCCCGGGTTCCCCGCGTGCATGCTCTCGTGGACGCAGGTGACGATCGACTCGCGACTTGTTGGGTTGTCGATCACGCCGGGGGCAAGCGAGATCCTCGCTGAATTCGTCAGCCCGCCGAGGAACGCCTCGGCGTTGTAGCGCGACCGGTCGGTGACGATGTCATTGCTGGCATGCAGCTCGTTCAGTCGCTTTCGCGCGTTCGCGTACCTCGCCTTCGCCGTCGCGACGTTGGCCGCCCCGAAGACCTGCTTGATGTGCACGTCGACCGCGCCCGTCGCGATCCGGTCGAAGATCGCGTTGGCGCCGTTGACCAACTGCGTGATGTGGGCAGCGTCTTGCGTGCCCGCCCGCGGCCCCGTGTTGATCAGCAGCGGGTCGCCAAGCAGGGCATCTGGGCGCACCTTGACGATCGCCTCGGCCTCCCTCTTATCCCGCTCGGACGCGGACAGCGCCGCCCATTGCGCTGCGTTGAGACCGTGCTGACGTTCCGTGTCCACTCGCGCCCGTTCGCCGGCGGTCATCTCGAGACGCGACATCTCGATCAGGCGCTCGAGCCCGGCGCGGTGGGCGGCCGCGTCGGTCGCATCGACGTGTCCGGCGCCACTCGGGTCAAACAGGATCCGCTCAAGCTCCGCGCTGGACGGCACCCGCCGCCGGGCGAGCACGCGCCTTCTCCGGGGCGCGGCCGGCACGCCACCGCGGCGCATGAGCGCGAGTGCAGCGCGATTCCCAGCCGAGCGCTGGACCTCCATGATCATCGATGCCGATGACCGATCGGCCGCGGCGGCCGGCGCTTCCTTGGGCGTCGCGCTCTTCGTCGCCTCGGTCTCTTGCTTTCTCGACGAAGCGCTCACGAAGGCGGCCTTTGGGGTTCGGGTGGATCGGGGCGCAACGGCTCTTGCAGCACCGTCGCACGCTCGGGCCGGGGCTCGTAACGGTCGCCGGGCGCGAGTTGATCGTCTCCGGGGTCGGCGGCCATCCGCTGGCGGAGCTCCTGCGCGGCGGCGTCGTTACCTGCGGCCATCGCGATCTCAAGGGCGGTGCGCTCGTCCGGGCGATTCGTGATGCCAGGGTTCGTTCTGGGGTCGGCGAGCAGCGCCTTGACGACTCCGGCGTCGCCGCCCAGGGCAGCCCACGCGAGCGCGGTCTGCCGGTCTCGGTCGACGGCGTTGACCTCGAGCTCCGGACGGGCGAGCAGCCGCTCGACGAGCTGCCTGCTCACCGGCGAACGCGGCGATGATCAGCGGCGTCCGGCCGAGGTTGTCCTTGACGTTCACGTCGATGCCGGGATGGGCCAGCAACAACTCGGCGGCGCGCTGGTCGCTGTGCTCGACGGCCACGTGGAGCGCGGTCAGGTCGCGCTCGGCGCGGGCGTTGACGTCGACGGCGGGACTCGCCAACAGCTCCGCGACAACGTCGGTGAAGCCCTCCCCCACCGCGACCATCAGAACCGTCCAACGATTATCGGAGTTGCGGGCGTTGACGTCTGCTCCCGCAGCGAGCTCCTTTCGCACCTCAGCCAGGTCACCCGCCAGGACGGCGCGGTACAGCGGCGTCATCGGTCGATCCTCCACATCGCCCGCCTATGGCCCCTCGCCGACGAACCTGAAGATCTCCTTGCTGAGCGCGCTCGTCTGCAGCGCGTCCGAGTCCGGGACCGCCGGCCTGAAGAATCCACCCACCTGATTGACCACGTCCCTGACCACCGAGTCGCGGTCGTCATGGATGTCGGGCTTGCCCTCGGAGATCCGCCCGGCGTGGACGGAGATCTCATGGAGGATCGCCTCGGCGACGTTGTCCGGCCCCGGCTTGAACACCCGCTTCTTACCGTTAGGAGCAGTCACCTCGATCTCGGTGACGATCAGGATGAAGCCGCGCTTCTCATGCGTCAGCTCGGTCGCCTGGTCGGGTTGCGTCCAGCCGTAGATGATCTCGGGAAGGTCCGAAAAGAGAGACGTACCCAGGAGCTCCTCCTGACCCGGGCCGGTCTTGGCCCACCTCCCGAGGTGCTCGCCTTTCTGCAGGTCTGGAGTCACGAGCTGACGCCAGGTTCGCTTCTTGTCGGCGTCCTCTTTGACCTCGATCGTGGACTTGGCGGTCGTGATCTCCCAGGCACCCGAGTTGATGGCGTCCGCCAACGAGTCGACGAACAACCAGATCCTGTCCTGCGGCGCGTCGATCTTGCCCGACAGGACGAGCGACCCGTTGGCGCTCGTAAGCGACTTTGTGAGCCACCTCGGGACCTTCTTGTTGCCGGTCAGCGCGGTCAGAAACTGTGTGGAAGAGAACCGCGAGCCCTTGTGGACATGCATCCCCTTGTTCTCGTCGCGCTGGAGGATCCGCGGGCTGCGGGCCAGCGTCCGCTTTACGTCGAACACGCTCTCTCCGGTCAGGCCGGTCTGCATGACGCGATCGCTGCTATTGACGTGGATCTCGAGGAGCAGGTGCTCTCGCAGCTCGCTCTCCTTGGAGTCGAAGAACATGTCCTCGAGCCTCTTCTTCTCTGGTCGGGCATCGTTTACGCGCCTGAGCACAGGCAGCAATCGCGCCTTGTCTGCTCGGCTCGCGATCACCGCGGCGAAGAGATCGTGGCGGCCCCACGTGTCCGCCACCTTCTTGGCTGCGGCGGCCAGCGCAGTGTCCTTGAGCCCCGAGAGCTCCTCGAGCACATAGCGCGCGCCGGCGATGTACGCATCGGGCTCGAGGTCCGCCTTACTCACATCCTCTGGTTTCGCGCGCGCCTTGTCCTGGCCGGCGTGAGTGAGCTCGTGGATAACCACTGCCCGGTCGAACAGACTCGTGATGTCAAACGTCGACTTGAAGTACATCGTGTCGCCCTTCCCGACCCCGCCGCTGGCTGTCGGGGTGTAGTGAGCCGCCTCGGTTTGCGAAAGCGGCATCTCGTCGACCTTGATCCGTCCGGCCTTCAGATCGTCGGCCTGCGGATGAGCGGCAGCAGCCGCGACGGCATACGCAGCACCGGCCGCGACCATGTCACCGACGGTGAAGTCCGATGCCGCCGTCTGCATCGCAGCGAGCACGTCGGCGGCCGGGACCTTGTGCTCCTTCGCGAACTGAAGGATCGCCTTCGCGTTCTTTTCTCGACCGCTTGCGAGCGCCTGGATCTGGGCCTCGGGCGTGCCTTTGCCAGCCGCCGGGCGGCCGAGTTGCTCCACGGCATGAATGCGCTTCTCGGTCTCGTCGTCGAGCACGAAGCGGAGCTTGAGGCTGGGCCCCGTGGTCGACTTCAGATCGACCGCCGCGACCCGCTTAGCATTCTCGGCGTCGAGCAGGCCGGCCAGGAACAGACGCTCGGCGTCGCTGATCGTCTGGTCGGCGAGCGCGATCTTGCGCAGCGGCTGTAGATCTTCGATGCGCTTGATCGGGCCCTTGCTCACAAGTTTCTGCGCGGCGGTGAGAAGTTCGAGTGTGATGCCGCTGCTCACGTTGACGCGGTCGGCGTTGTACGCGATCTGGTCGATCGAGATGTCCTGTTCGAACGAACTCGGCTTCGAGTCCTTCGGATCTCGCTGCAGCGACTTCGCCGGGGCCGGGGTCAGGTCGAGCGCGCTCTCTCCCTTGAAACCGCGGAAGACGACGTTCTCGTGGTCGTTTGTGTCGCTTGATGTCGTCGACGATGCCGGCGCGCGCCTTGGCACGATTGCCTTCCTTCGTGTCGTTGAGCGCGCGCCTCAGCTCAGCAGGCTCGAGCTCGGTGCCCGGGTCCTTGTGCTGATTGACCTCGGCGACGATGCGCGCTCGATCGTCGAACTGATCATCGTCGGTGGCCTCGAGCGCGACGGCGATCATGAAGTAGACGTGCGTTTGCCCGATCCGGCTTCCGACGACGGCCGCGGCCTTCGTCCGCGCGTCGCCGGTCAGCTTCTCGAGCTCGAGCATCAGGAAGCGCGACTGCCGCTCGTATGCCGCCGACTCGACCTCCAACCGCGACCTCGAAGTCGGCCGGTCGACGGCGGCATCGTCGCTGGCGTGCTGGAGCTCATGCACCAGCACTCCCAGATCCGCGAGGTTCTCCATGTCGAACGTCGCGGGCAGGTACAGCGTGTCGCCTTTCAGCTGCCCATCGGCCTCTGGGCTGTACATCGCTTGGGCGCGGTCGCCCATCGCGTCAAAGAACGTCGTCGAGACCTCGTCGATCTTCAGACGACCTCCGAGGATGTCTCGGGCGACCGCCATTCCCTCGCGGCGCGCGATCACGAACGCCGCGCCGGCAAAGGCGCGATCACCGGGGGTCGAGTCACTGGCGCCGTTGAGCATCGCGAAGTACAGCGCCACGTGATCGACGTGTGCCTGATCGGCGAACTTGAGGACCTGCATGACCGTGTACTCGAACCCCGGATGGCCCATGGCGAGGATGTCCTGATCCAGAGCGACCTTGGTGTATGCCTTGTCAGAGGCGTTGGGCTCGGGACGCTTGCTGCGACCGGTGTCCTGGACGCTCCGCCGGTTGCTCGCCGTGATCGAGGAAGCGTCGAATTCGATCACGCTGCCCTCCTGCGAGAAGTCCCGCGGGTAGGTCGCGTGGAGCTTGGCGGCGTTACCCGAGTCGAGCAACGCGGCGATGAACAGCCGTTCGTCGTCGTCGATCGTCCCGAACCAATGCTCCAGCGCGATGTTGCGGAGCGTCTCGACGCCCGCCTCGTCCAGCGGCCCTTTCGCGGTCAGCTCCCACGCCCGCTGGGCAAGCTTGGTGGTCAGCTCGACACCCACGGTGAGATGGACGACCCGGGTGCTCGGATCGTTCCCGGTCACGCGGCGCGCGAGGATCGACGCGACCGCGCGGTTTCCCGCATCGCGCTGCAGCGCGAGCACTCTTTCGGCGGGCCCCTGAGCCGCTGTCGGCATACGCGCCGGTCGCGGCACAGTCTCCTCGCGCGGTGTTCGCGCGTACCGGTCCATCCGCGCCGATATTGCCTGGCACGGGGCGTCCGGTCAAGACGGCCGCCGGCGTCGCTCTAATCAGGCAGCGCCGCGAGCAGCCGGTCGCGGAAGCCGGTAGCGCCACCGTGCAGATCGCCCAGCGATTTGCCGGTCGCGGCGTAGTACTCGGCCCCGACCTCGTCGGTGATCGCGTTGGCAGCCCCGACGGTCGCCCGATTGAGAGGGACGTCGCGCGCGCCGGTCACGGTGTCGTCGGCGAGAGTCAACTCGACCCACCGCCGTCCGCCGCACCACCAGCTCTCGATCAGCCTCACCGGCTCGCCCTCGGCGGGCTCCCGCAGCACCGGGTAATAGGCGCGCACGGTTCCCCAATCAATTCCCTCGGCGCGCTCGCCGACATGCAACGTCAACGGCGTGTCAATCGGTCCGAGCGCAGTCTCGATCACCGCGGGCTCGGCGCGATCGCCGCAGTGTGGGCAATCGAGATCGGCGATCACGCGGGTCACGGTCATCGGTTCAGGGCGCCAGCGGGACGACCATCAGGCGTTGACCGTTGATATCAATCTCGAAGCCGTTGGGGTGCGTCTGGGCGAGCCATGCCGCCGGTGCCTGGTTCGGCGGCGGGTTGCCCAGCGGCGCCGTCGCAAAGCCTGCGAGCCGCTCGTACACGCGGCTGTCGGCTGAGAGCAGGCGCGGCACCGGGTCGCCGGGTGGCGTACGGGCGAACATGGCGTCGGCGACGATCACGCGGTCGCGCACCCCCGCACGCCCGACCGCAGCGCCGTGGGGTGTCCCGTTGTGGGTGCCCTGCGGGCGCTGCCAACCCGCCAGGCGCGGGTGCTCGAGCGCGTCAAGCATGTCGCGATAGGCCTGCGTATCGCGGTTGATCGTGAGGTCGAACGCAGCCGGTCGGTCAGTCGGTCCGAGGTCGACAATCGCTCCTCCCGGTGGCCGAAAACGCGCGTTGATCCCGGTCTCGCCGATCACCGTCGATGCAGCGCGCAGCCGCGGCAGGATCGCACGCAGCTGCGCGTTCGTGGGCGCCACAACGCGCCCCCCGGCCATCGGCAAGGGTTGGCCGAGCAGGCGGAACAGGTTGACGATCGAGGTCTGGTCGTTGGCCGGGAGCTGCGCAAAAGGAGTCCCGGCGAGCAGGGCGCGGAACGGGGAGAGCACGTTGTTGTCGACCATGATGTCGGCGGCGCCGACGGCCATCGGGTTGGCCAGCTCGTGAGCCGCACCGTGCTCGATGCTCTGCATGAACCGCTGGTAGTTCTGCGGGGCTCTCTCCTCGAGAAAGTCCGCGACGATCTGTTGCGCGGCGCCGCGCTCCTGGGTTTCAACGAACTGCGCCATCTGATTCGGCGTCACGCCCTTGTCGAGCGACTGAGCCATCCGCCAGTTGCTGAGTACATCCATCGTTCGCTCGGCCTGGGTCGGGGTGATCCCTCCGTGTGCCGGAGTCGAGGCGCACGCAACCATCACCTCGTGGGTCATCTGCCTCAGCAACCCGCGCGCCCTCGTGCCGGTGAACTCGCCGCCGGCCCACCGAACCCCGGCGCTGCCGTACTGATCGACCAGCTCGACGAGATCGCCCGCCGGCATGTCGCTCGTAAGCCGTCCCAGCGGCGCTCCGACACGGCGGGCCAGATCGGCGACCTCGTTGGCGCTGCCGAGGTCCTGCGCGAGGCGAGGCACGTCGATCGCCGGGCCCTCGCCGGCGAGGAGCAGCCCCTCAGGGGTGGTCTCAATCCGCACGCCGGGATCGAGCCTCCGGATGCCGCGGGCCACCGGTCCTGCCGCCGACAGCGCGCCCTGCTCGGAGGCGACGAGCTGTCGCGCGTTGGCCGCGGTGTTGATCGTCGGCGTCGCCTCCGTCGTCACCCTCACGGCGCTCGTGCCGTCTGCCGCCGCCGGCTCGATCACGATCCGGTACTTCCGGCCGAGCCCATGTCCGGCGCTCGCGTTGTTTGCCACGGCGACGTCGCTGGACAGCGAGTCGATGCTGCCCGCCGGTTGACCGGCACGCCGGAGGTTGCCCGCGGCGTCTGCGACGAAGGTCCCCTCGACCTGCGGGTGCAGCGCCATCGCTTCGACGTTGGCCAGCGTGTTGCCCTGGGCGCCAGGAAGGGTCGCGCGGATGTTCGCCAGGTGCGCATTCTCGGCGGCGAGGACGGCTTGGTCGCCGGCGGCGGCGCCGATCGCGGAGCGGGTTGCCTCGATCGCGCGGCCCTGGACAGAGCGCGTCGCCGGGACGGCGTAGAGCGCGCTACCGACTCTCTCGAACGCCAGCGACCGGCCGGCGAGGATCTCCGCAGCATTGCCGCGGACCGACAGCGCCGTCAGCGCCCCGGTGATCGCCAGCTGCGTGACGAAGGTCATGAGCGCGCGGTGCTTGACGCTCCACGAGGCCTGGCTGTCGTGGATCCGCGCCATCTGCTCGTAGGCCTCGGCCGTGATCATCACGCCCTGCACGACCGCGGTCGCTCCCGCCGTGACCTGCATCGGGACCCAGAGCACGTTGGCGGCGCGCAGCACCAGCGTCGCCTCGACCGCCTCCCCAGCGGCGGCCGCCAGCCGCGCCGCGTTCAGCACCCGCCCGGCGCCGACCATTGGGCCGGTGAGCAGGCTCCCGACGATCTGGGCGACGTCGAGCACCGCGTGACCGACGGTCAGTGTGTCGGTGCGCCCGCGCTGGTAGAGATCGATCCCCGCAAGCGTCGCACCGGCCAGGCCGGAGATCGTGAAGGCGACGACCGCGGCCGTGCCGGCGCCCATCGTCAGCAGCCCGAGGCCGATCGCGGCGGCGGTCAGTGCGGCGATCCCGAGCCAGTGCAACACGGCGCTCTCGCCCGTGGTCGTCACCTGACCGGTGCGGCCACTGGGCATCACGTAGTCGACGAGACCAGCCTGGAAGTGGTGATCTGAGTCGAGTGTGCGCATCGCCGCCGCCGACGGCTCCGTCTCGCCGGGCGAGGCGTCGGCGGGGTAGGTAGGCGAATCGTCGGCGTGGGTGCAGTCCTTGATCCGCCACTTGTTGCCCTCCCGCCAGTAGTAGAGGGAGAGCGGCACCTGCGCGACCCGACCGCCGTCGCCCCAAGCCGCGCGCAGCTGGTAGACGGCGCTGATCCGGGTCGCGTCGGGATGCTGGCGGCGCAGCGTGCGCAGCAACTCGACCTGACCGAGGGTCTGGGACATCAGGTCCGAGAGCTGCGACTCGGGTCGGTTCGGGACCGCACTCGGGAAGCGGTCCTTGCTCCGGTTGCGGATGAGCTGGTCGAACGCGCTCGTCATCGACCGGTAGTCGGTGATCGAGTCGTCCCAAAAGCCGCCCAAGAGCTTCTGGGCAAGGATCTCCCCGCGAGACGGCGAAGATCGGCACCGAGCCCGTCGGGCTCGAAGCGCCGGGAGCCGGCGGACCGCCGTCCGGCAGGTGGTAGCCGACACCGTACTCGACGTCGAGGGCGCGCCCGAATGCTCGCGCCTGGTCCGCCATCTGTGCGCGGACTTCGGTGGTCACCTGGTCGCCACCGGCGCGCATTACGGCTAGCGCGTTGAGGCTGTTGGAGAGACGCGACCAGCCCTGGTAGACGTCGTCGCCGATCAGCCCGCCGTCGTGCGCGGTGGTACGCAGCGCGGCGAGCTCGAGGTCGAACTGGTCGAGCTCGGCGTCCATGTCGGGGATCGATCGCTCGCGGTCCAGCAGCTCAAACGCAGCGGCGTCGGACGCGCCGGGTAAATCGACGTCGCGGCCGTGCAGCCCGCCGGCCACGATCATCCCGTTGTCGACGTTGTATCGCTGCGAGAACGGCGTCACCACCGCCGGGCCGACGACCGACAGATCGTGGATCCGGTAATCCCCCGGCGCGCCAGGGTTCGTGTACGCGGTCTCCTGGGAGAGTCGGTCGAACAGCTGGATGTCGGCGTGGCCGTCCCCGTCGAGGTCGACATCGGCGGAGATCCCGGTCGTGGCGAGCACCGAGACGTTGAGGTCGCGGTGCACGCGGAGCGGGATCGTCGCGCCGCCCTGCGGATCGCCGGTGCGGGCGTCGAGCACGGACAGCCCCATGTCGACCCGATCGTCTCCCACCGTCGGGCGGCGGAATGAAAGGCGCCACCTGTCGCCGTACACGCTCGCTGCGAGGTCGACGGCCCACAACGGGCTGCCGGAGGCACCGATGCGACGAGGGCCTGGGGTCCCGCCCTGCGTGGTAGACGCAGGGCCGACGACCGAGAACACCGGCGCCGCCGAGTCGGCCCGGGCGAACTCGAGCCGCTGGCGCTGGCTCGCAACGCTCGGGTCGGCATCAAACTGGGCGCCGGCGGCGCGGCTGAGGAGCTCGGCGTCGTACGCGATGCCCGCGCCGGAGCGTTGCCCCGGCCACAGACGCAGGATGTGGCCGTTGCCAAGCACGAGCGTGAACTCCGTCGGCGCGTGGCCGTCGGTGACCGCGCGCAGCGTCACGAAGTCGGGACCCCCGGTGTCATCGTCGGGCAGCGTGAAGTGGGCGACCTTCGCCACGTGCGTTGTCACCTGGGTCAATGTCGCGGTGAACTCGCGCATGTTGTCGTCGGGGTAGTGCGAGTTCTGCTGGATCTCGACGTCGAGTTCCTTGCGCTGGTCGCCGTCGCCGTCGATTCGCGCGGTGTGCCGGTGCCTGACGACATCGACCCCGACCGACGGGACCTTGCCGGGGGTGTCGTCGACGGGGAACGTCCCCAGCGGGCCGCGGGGCGCGTTTGCGTAGATCACCCCGCCCTTGAGGATCGGCGCCGACGAGAAGATGTCGCAGCGGTTGAGTGCAAGACCGCCGCGCACGCGCGGCCGGGCCGGCGCCCCGGTGAGCGCGTCGAGCGCGGCGCGCTCGGCGTCGGCCTCGGCGAGCAGCGAATCGGCGGGGCCTGCGATGGCGCCGTCCTGCTGGACGACGTGGGCGAGCTCGTGGGCTAGCAGGGCATCGCCGAGCGGAGTCCCGGGTGAGTAGGCGTCGCGACCGAAGACGACGTCTCGGCCGACGGTCAGTGCTGCCGCGCCGAATCCCCGCGCGACGGCGTGATCCGCCGGCGTGTCGTGAAGCCGAACGCTCGAGAAGTCGGAGGCGAACGCCCTCGAGAAACGCGCCCGGTCGGCGGACGGTAGCGGGCGCCCCGACCCCAGCTGGGCGGCGACGCCGGACGGCCAGTCTTCTGCCTCGAGCGCCGAGCGGGCAAGAACGGCACGGGCGAGCGCCTGGCCCCGGCTGGGGGTGCCCGAACTGCTCGATATGCGCGACTCGGAGGCGGCGACCGCCGTGGCCTCGGACGGGATCTCGCCGGTCGCCCGCCATTGCTCCACGGCGGAGCGGACGCGCTCGCAGATCGCCTCGATTACCTCCGCGGCGGTGCTCGCAGAAGCAGCGGCGGGCGCGTAGCGGGCGATCGCCTGGTTGACCTCGCCCGCGGGCCGGCCGCGGTAGTGCCCGATCCAGTGGGCGATCCACGGGCATCCGGCCGCACGCCACGGCGACGGCAGCTCGGCCTGCACCGTGTCGCACAGCGCGCCATCGAGCTGCGTGAGGAAGGCGTCGACGCCTAGCTGCCCGGCGGCCGCCGAGCCATCGTCGACGATCGTCGGGGAGGTCAAGGTACGGGCGAGCGAACGTCGTCGAGCGGGCTCCGGCGGGTGCGGAGCGACTTGGTCGAGAAGGCCACGCGCAAGCCGGTTCCCAGCCGCTCGCTGGAGGGCCAGCATCCGGTCGGTTGTGAGCCCGCCCGTCAGCACCGCGCCGTCGAGTGAGCCGATCCAGCCGTCCATCGCGCCGGCGGGCGCGGCGGCGGCGTCCTGCAACCCGTCGCGGATCGGCGCCGCCTCTACCTCGGGCTGCTCGGCCTCGCTCACTGGTGCGTCCCCGGCCCCGCGCGCAACGGCATCAACACGTGGTAGGTCGCGCCGACACCATCGACGACGTCGACTGGCGGCGTCGCGCACGTCGCGCCGATCACCCGTGCGAGGTGGCGGGCGTCAGTCGGCGTGAGTGACCCCGGCGCGCGAGACAGCGTCACGTGGCGGACAGTGCCGACGTGGGCTGTGCTGAGCCGCATACCGCCGGGCAGCTCCCACACTTCGATCGGTGCCGTCGGGGCAGCGTCGCCGGGTGGTGTGGTCGCGATCGCCCGAGCGACCCGCTCGAGTTCGCGCAGCCGGCGAGGCTCGACCGGCGAGTCCACCCAGGCGCGGCGGCATACGACAACAGCGCCGTCCGCCGCCAGTGCAGCGGCGGCGAACCCGGCGACGGCGGTCGCCGGGAGGACGTGCAGCGCGGCGAGCGCGAGCTCTGCCGCGACCACTCCGAGCGAGATCCACTGCGCCTCCGAGAGCCCGCGCCAGTACCGCCGCGCGGTATCTCCGCGCAGCTCCTCAAACCCGAATCGAAGCACCGCATAGCCCGAGAGGTAGAGCATCGCCGCGGTGCCGGGAGCTGCGCCGGCGAGGGCGACGGCTGCGCTGGCAACAACCAGACAGGCCACTGCGACCGACTCGATCGCCTGGATCGGGAGCAAAGTGACGCCCTGCAGATACGGCGCCACCCCGGCGGCGACGTGCTCGGCGCCGTAGCGGATCCCGCGCCGCGCGGGGCGTCCGTGGCAGCAGCCGACGCGCAAGCAGCCGACCCGCCCGAACGCGAGGAACGCTCCGAGGCCGACGACGGTCGCATCGAGATGGAGTAGGACCGGCGCACCGAGCACCGCCGCGAGCGCCGCGCACACCGCAACGACCGCGATCTCGTGGTGGTAGTAGACGAGCCGCTCGGCTCCGCACACGCGCTTGGTGACGAGCGCGAGCGTCAGGAAGGTGGCAACCGCGGCGACGATCAGCGCCGCCTCGTCGATTGCCCGCAGGCCAAGCGATTCGGTGAGCCCCCCTGCGACGGCTATGGCCGCGACAAGCCCCGTGAGTCCCCAGGCCCGAAAGGACCGGTCCAACTGCGCCACCGGGCAATTAAAGCCGCGGCCTCAAGCGCCGTCAACGGCGTTAACTCACCAGCCGGGATAGCGATCCCACTCGCGTTCGGGGTCCCATCTCGCATCCCCGCGCGTGGCTCGGTGGAGATCCTCGGCAACCTGTGCGATCTCATCGCGCAGCTCCAGCCTTTCGAGCCACTCAGACGGGATCGCCTGCTCGCCAAAGATGATTCCGGCGAGGCTGCCGGCGATCGCGGCGGTCGAATCCGAGTCGCCCCCGTGGTTGGCGGCGAGTACCACCGCCTCGGCGAGAGGAGTGCGTCGCCAGCACGGCGTAGAGCCCGATCGCCAGCGCCTCCTCCGCCACCCAGCCGCCGCCCAGGCGCTCGACCTGTTCGGCCGAAGGGCTCCGGCGCTCGCGCGAGACGTCGGGCTGCGCTGACCGCGGCAAGGGTCTCCTCGCGTCCGTCGTAGCGGTCGAGCTCGACCGTCGCCCCGTCGAGCGCGGTGTCCAGCTGCTCACCGTCGCGAATCGCCGCGATCGACGGCGGCGAAGAAGCCTGCCGCGAGGTGGCCGCTCGGGTGACCGTGGGTCAGCGCCGCGACCTCGACGCCGAGCGAGAACGCGCGATCGCGCGGGGCGAGCAGACCGACCGGCGCGATTCGCATCACGCCACCACAACCCTTTGAGTCATTCAGCGGCTGCTCGACCGTGCCCGCCCGCTCGGCACTCAGCGCTGACAGGCAAGTGCCGCCGGGCGCGCGGCGAGCGTGGAGCTCCGGGAGTCCGACCAGCCAGCCGTCATAGCCGTCCTCGTTCCATTTCTTCCAGCGCGGGCTGTGCTCACCTTGGGTGTGCAGCCAACGCGCGTAGGCGTGATCGACCACGCTGGGTGGATGCACGATGCCCTTGAGCGCGCCGCGCACCTGGGCGCGCAGCAGACCCTCGGCGGTGAACAGCGTCATCTGCGTGTCGTCGGTGATCGATCCCGCCGGCCAGGCGCCCGTCCTCCAAGCCGGTGACGCCACGCGGACCGAACCGGCGCCGGATCTCGTCGAGACTCATGAACTCGACCGGAGCGCCCAAAGCGTCGCCCACCGCGCCGCCCAGCAGACAGCCGCGGAAATGGGTGACGTCTGCGAAGCGCTCATGCGCCAAAGCTACAACGGTGAGCCCCTGAGGGAATGGTCCTCCACGGTCTGTCGCTGTATTTCGCATGAGTAAGCATGTGTTACTTTCGCGTGCCATTTCGCAGTGACACCGTCGAGCATCGGGCTCCAACTCCCCTCCACGTAGGACGCCGTGCGCTCGCGCCGGCGCTCCAGGGCCGGAGGTGCAGGTTCGACGCCTGCCGGGGCCATGCTTCTCGTCTTCATCTTCGTCCCGGCGTAGGCGAGCAGGCTAACCCGCGGCTGTTGACCCGCGAGACCGCAGGTTCGAATCCTGCCAGCCAGATCTGCCGCGTGTGGCCGTGGTGTAGCGGCAACGATCGATCCCACCCACCCGTGATCCCCGCAGCGCCGGTTCAAGTCCGGCCGGCCACCCCTCTCACTCCCGCCGTCTCCACTGCAGGTCAGTTCCGGCGGGCAGCGTCGGCTTGCGCAGCCAGCATGGTCAGCGTGGTGAAGAACGCCGGAGACTGCCCTCGGAACAGCCCCATCGCAGTCAGGAACTTGACCACCCCCATGGCGATCCCCGTCGTCTCGGTGGGCCGGACGATCGAGACGACTGGGAACTTGCGGCTCAAGAAGTTCGTCGGTTCGGGCATGATCAGATTGGTCTGGAAGTCCTGCCCACCGAACGGCTTCTTGTTCAGGTCTGGGAACACGAGGCCGTTCGTGGGATCGGTTAGCGGCGGCGCGTTGCCGGCCTTGTCGCTCCAGGTCTGAAAGTGCATCGCCTCGGTCGGCCCGATGCTCAGCACGACGCGCAGCGCCTCGACATCGTTGACCCTCTGGGCCACCGCCGGATAGAGACTGGTGCCGCCCTGCTCAATCGTCGCGAAGTGGAAGCCGGCAGTGTTGGCGATTGCCTGCAGGTGCTTCGTCGGCTTGAGGTCGGCGTCGCTGCGCGGGATCGCCGGAAACCGGCCGTGCATCAACCCGGGCACAGCCTGCGCGAAGCTGTTACCGAGGTCGGGATTTCCGTGGCGCGAGCGGTACCGCGTCCACCAGCTGGTGTCGACGGTCAGCTCCATCAGGTTCGTAAGGCGCTTGCGGTTCGCGGCGCCGGCCGCCGTGCTGCCCGGCAGGGTGCGGAACTGTTCGAGATTGACCGCTTCGGCTCCACGCGACTTCAGGTAGGCGTTGAGGAACGTGAAGTGCGTGAACTCGTCCTCGGTGTTGTCGTGGACGTACTGGGCCATGTCCGAGTCGAGTTCGCTCAGCGCCTTGGCTAAACGCCTTGTTGCCGCTGCCGCCCGGTACTTCCCCGTCCTGAATTCCGCACAACTCGTTGTACTGCTGCCACAGGTCGGTCTCGAGAATCTCGGCCGCGGACAAGAACCGCAGAATCGCCGCGTCGCCGTGGCTGAGGGAGCCCTTGCCGAATGCCGGAGCCGCGGACAGCCCGGCCGGTCCCAGCACACCGGCGCCGAGCACGCCCGCTCCAGCACCGGCAATGAATGACCGCCGGCTGGTCAGGGATCGCTCGCTTTCGCCACTGGAGCCTCTGGCCGCCGAGTCGTGAAGCTCCGTGGAGACCTGAGATGAATCCGACGAGTGAGTAGTCACTGCTCTTCTCCAATCTGCTCGTGGCTAACCGCTCAGCTGCCTCGTCGAGCGTTTCGTGCCACGCAGCGTCGACGCGCGTCAGCGATGACGTACGTCTGCCTAACAATCGCCGAGCGTCATGGACGAGTCCGCTCGGCCGTGATGGTGCTTAAGACGCCGCGGAGGCTCTCACCTTTCCCGCGGCTGGCCGACTTCGCCCGCGGCACGCTCTGAGCCCCCGGCCGGAGCGGTCGGCGGGCGAGCGAGGACGCGCCGCCGCCGCGCAGGTTCCGGCGGCGGCGCCGCAGCTTCACGCAGCCGTGACGAACCAGCCCATCCAGAGGAGGAACCACCGATGCCACGCAAGTACGACGACTACGAGTTCCACGCCGACGCCCCAACCGTGCCGACGCCGCGAATGCGGCTACTCGACCCGCCGCCGATGAGCGGTCGGACGGGTACGAGCGGACCCTCGACGCCGCTAACGGCGACCCGGTCCGAGGCATCCGATCGCGAGGCGGTCGTTGCCGTCCACAACTGCGGGAACAAGGCCGCGGCTACCGGTCCGAAGCGCGGAGGCAGAGGTTCGACTCCTCTCGGGGGCTCTGACCAGATCCCAACGAAGGGAGATGCGAGAACATCAAGACGTTCGGCACCGTCGACGAGCGCAGCCTCAAGCAGCTCGAGCGCTGCATGACGGCGGGTGACGCCGACTACGGCGTCCTGTGCGCCGACCATCACCCCGGCTATAGCCAGCCGATCGGCGGCGCGATCGCCTACGAGGGCTACGTGTCGCCGTCGGGCGTGGGCTACGACATCGGCTGCGGCAACAAGGCCGTCTGCACCGAGCTGACGCGCGCCGACCTTGACGAGCTCGGCGGTACGGCTCGGTCATGCGCGAGATCACGCAGCGGATCTCGTTCGGCATGGGCGTGCCCGCGCGTGAGCGGGTCGACCACCCGGTGCTGGACAAGATCCGCAGCGCGGAGTTCGCAGCCGCAGCGCAAGCTGGCCGGCCTGGCCGAGTCGCAGCTCGGCACGGTCGGTTCGGGCAACCACTACGTGAACCTGATGGAGGACGAGCAGGGTCGCGTATGGGTCGGCGTGCACTTCGGCTCTCGCGGCTTCGGCCACAAGACCGCGTCCGGCTTCCTGGCACTCGCGCAGGGCCTGGCGTTCGACGGCCGGGCAACGGAGGGCGAGATGGACTCGCCGCCGGTGCTGCTCGAGGTCGGCACTGAGCTCGGCGACTCGTACGTCGCCGCGATGGAGCTCGCCGGTGAGTACGCGTACGCGGGTCGCGACGTGGTCGTCGGCAAGGTCCTCGAGATCCTGTCGGCGGAGCCGATCCACGAGGTGCACAACCACCACAACTTCGCGTGGCGGGAGGAGCACCTCGGCCGCACCTACTGGGTGATCCGCAAGGGCTGCACGCCGGCGCGGCCAGGCCAGGAGGGCTTCGTCGGCGGCTCGATGGGCGACGACTCGGTGATCCTCGAAGGCGTCGGTTCGGACGAGGCCGAGGAGTCGCTGTTCTCGACCGTCCACGGCGCCGGCCGGATCATGAGCCGCACCCAGGCCGCCGGCCGCGTCCGCCGCCGCAAGCGGTGGTCGTGCACCAACCGCGACTGCGACCGGCTGTTCGAGTCGGCGGATGCCGGTTGCCCGGACCACCCGGACGCGCGCGTGAAGAAGGTGTGGGTCGAAGAGCAGCTGAAGCCTGGCGTTGTCGACTGGCCCGCCGTCCAGGTACGCCTGCGCGAGCAGGGCATCGTCCTGGTCGGCGGCGGCGCGGACGAGGCGCCGGAGGTGTACAAGCGCCTGCCGGAGGTCCTCGCCGCTCACGCCGGTTCGATCCGCGTCAAGCACACGCTGCGCCCGCTCGGCGTCGCGATGGCCGGTCGCGACGTCCAGGACCCGTACAAGGACTGAGGGGCTCGCCTACGGGCGGGCCCCTCGGCCTTTTCGCCGCTAGTCCGCCGGCTCTCGCCGGACGAGGATCTCTTCGTCGTCGAACACTGCCCGGACCTCGATCCGGCCTCCGAGCGCGGCGACGTATCGGGCCAGTGCGGCGAGATAGAGATCCTCGCGGCGGTCCACGTCCGACAGCTCCACATCAACGACGTCGAGGGCATCCTGCACAGCTCGGTCGCTGACGCCACGCCGATACAGCCGCACGGCGATCTGCTCCTGCGCGTCCATCAGGCGGCGGTACAGGTGAGCGCGAGCCTCGTTCACCGGCTCCTCTGGGTTGTGGTTCGTGCGGCCGTGCCTCGGGTCAGCCACCCCGCCTCCTTTCCAATGCTTCGCTCGTGATCTAGATAGAGGCGCTCTGCTTGCCGGATCTTGCTTGGGTACCAGCGGTTCCACTTGCCGGTCTTGTCACCGCCGAGCAGCATGACAACGTTGCGGTTGGAGTCGAACGCGAACAGCACTCGCGTTCCCCGATCGATGCGGGCCTCTTTGAGCTTGTGCAAGCGCGACCCCTTGATCGTGCCGACGTCTGGGCGCCCAAGGGTGGGTCCGCGGTCGACGATCTTCTCGACGGCGCCGGCGACCTTATCCCGGAGCTCAGGGTCCACGCCTCGGGACCAGCTGACGAATTCGGCCGTCCTCACGACATTCCGGCCGACGGGTTCTCTACCCATGTGAAGTAGAGCGACGGCGGCCGAAAGCTTCACCCCCCGGCGGATGGTTGACTGCACTCATGCGTCAGCCAGAGCGACGCGGTCCAGACTTGCGCCATCGCTACACCGTCGCCGACACCGACGTGCTGTCCGACGAAGAGGTGCGACGGTTCGTCGGAGACGGAAGTCCCGATCCTCAGATCAATGCGCCGTTGGCCTGGGAGTTGCTCTACCGGCGCGAACCAGACCTCTACAACCGGCTCGCCGAGGCCGAGCGACTGCATCCTGCCGTCATCGACTGGCTGCCAACCGGCGTCGACCGGATCGTCGAGGTCGGTGCGGGGACCGGCCGGTTGACGCTCGAGCTGGTCGGTCGCGCTCGCGAGCTGGTGGCGATCGAACCCGTGGCGCCGTTCCGCAAGATCCTCGAACGCAAGCTCTCGCAGACGGAACACGGGTGCAGCGCGAGCGTGATCCACGGCTTCTTCGACGATCTGCCGGTCGCCGATGACTCGGCCGACGTGGTCGTCGTGTGCTCGGCGTTCACGTCCGCGCCCGCCCACGGCGGAGACGCCGGCCTTGCGGAGATGGAGCGCGTCTGTCGCCCCGGTGGTTGCGTGGTCATCGTCTGGCCGCTGTCCGCCGAGTGGCTTGCCAGTCGCGGCTACCGGCATCTGAGCTTCCCCGGGGAGATGTTCGTCGAGTTCTCTAGCGCGGAGGAGGCCGCCGAGCTCACCGAGATCTTCTATCCGGCGGCGGTCGCCGAAGTGCGCCGGAACCAGTGGAGACGGGTCCCGTTCCGAGCGGTTGGAACCGAGCCGCCGCGCGACCTCGCCTACAAGGTCATGCCTGAGGGCGAGCGATCGCCGCCGAATGGATAGCGTGCCCTGATCGTGAGTGTCACCCGCGGAGTCGAGATCCGCCGCGACCTTCCGTACGCGACCGTCGACGGACGCTCGTTGATGCTCGACCTGTACCTGCCCGAGGACACGAACGGCGAGTGCCCGGTCGTGCTGTATCTGCACGGCGGCGCGTTCATGGTTGGGTCGAAGGCCAACAACGCCGAAGAGCGGCTCATCCCCGTCGCGCAGAGCGGCATCGCGATCGCCAGTGCCGAGTACCGGTTTTCGGATGTCGCCACCTACCCCGCCCAGGTTCACGACGTCAAGGCGGCCGTGCGCTGGCTGCGCGCCAACGCCGCCGAGCACGGCTACGGCGCCGAGCGAGTAGGCGCCTGGGGCGCGTCCGCCGGCGGCTACCTCGCATTGATGCTCGGCCTGACCGACGGCTCACCCGAACACGAGGGCGCACTCGGCGAGCACCTCGATGAGTCGAGTTCGGTCGAGGCGGTAGCGGCGTGGTTCGCGGTGGCGGACCTCCCGGTGGCGGACTTAGGACCGCCCCCAGGCCGCGAGCTGCCGCCGTTCATCGTCGGCCCACCACCACGGCCTTCGGTGCTCGCGCGTCTGCTCGGCGTCGACAGCGTCTCCGAGCACGCCGAGCTCGCGCGAGCGGCCAGCCCGGCGCACCGCGCCGCCGGGGCGACCGCCGCATTTCTGCTGATCCACGGCGACGCCGACGGGCTCGTCGGCGAGGATCAGAGCCAGCGGATGCACGCGGCGTTGACGGCAGCCGGCGCCGACTCGACGCTGTTGACGATCGCCGGCGCGAACCACGAGGACCCGGCGTTCCACAGCCCAGCCGTCCTCGGCGCGGTGGCCGGATTCTTCATCGACAAGCTCAGACACGGAGGTGTGACCAGGTGACCAGACCGAAGTTCGGGATCTTCGACCACATCGAGGACATCCCCGGCACGCCGACGAGCCAGCTGTTCAAAGAGCGGCTCGAGCTGATCAAGATGGCCGACGAGGCGGGATTCGGCGGCTTTCACCTCGCCGAGCACCACGGCGGCGAGCTGTGCATGGCCCCTAGCCAGGAGGTGTTCGTCGCCGCGGCTTCGCAGGTGACGAAGAACATCCACCTCGGTCCGATGGTGAAGCTGCTGCCGATGCACTCACCCGTCCGGCTGATCGAGGACATCTGCATCCTCGATCAGTTGACCGAGGGACGACTCGAGTACGGGGTTGGGCGCGGAGCGGTCCCGATCGAGCACTACTGGTTCGGTCGCGACTGGCCCAACTCTCGCGACCGCTTCGTCGACTCGCTCGGAATCATCCAGCGCGCGCTGACCGCGGGCGAGATCTCGAGCGAGGGCAGCCGGTTCTACGACTTCCCGACGATGCCGCTCGCGACCAAGCCGTACCAGGAGCGCATTCCGTTCTGGTATCCCGGCAGCCCGTTCACCGCCGGCCGCCACGGGATGAGCCTGATGTGGCCGGGGAAGATCAGCGAGGAGGCGTATGAGCTCTACCTCGACACCTGGCAGTCGCACAAGCACGACGACATTCGCATGGACGGACCCGACGACGAGCCCCGGGTCGGTTACAGCATGCTGCTGGCGATCGCGCCCACCGAGAACGAGGCGCGCGACATCGCCCAGCGCGGGATGGACGGCCTGATTCGCCGGACGCGCGACAGTCACCGCTTCGATCACCTGAAGCTGCCGCCCGACGAGTGCGAGGCGGCACAGGGCCCGCTGCGGGCGATCATCGCCAACATGGACATCGCGGTTCAGTTCGGCGCCGGCACCCCCGGCCAGATCGCGGAGCGCGTCGCGATGCTGCTCGACGACGGCATGTGCGACTACATCTGCTTCATGTTCCCGGCCGGCGACATGACGTTCGCCGAGTCACGGCGCACGCTCGAGCTGTTCGTGACCGAGGTCCAGCCGCAGCTCGAGCAGCAGACGACAACCACTCGCTAGCGGTCCGGGCGCTGGGGGACGTCGGTGCCTTCGGCGACGACCCCGCGTGGAACAAGTTCGGACAGCAACTTGTCGATGCTCGCCTTCAGGTGAGCGGGCGACTCTCCCGTGGCCAATCCGTCGCGCAGGCGCACGAGGTCCCCCACAAGCACAAGCCGGTCCTCGCCGACCTGGGCCACGGCACGGGCGGTCGCCGCCTCGGCCTTGGCCATGTCGGCCGGCCGCGAGTCCCCCTCGGCAAGTGCCTCGACGGTTTGCACGAACCGCTGCAGGATTCGGTAAAGCAGGGCCGCCGAGAAGCCTCCCAGGAGCGCGAGCAATGGCCTGCGGACGCTGCTCGCGCCGCTGGTGCTGCTGATTGGGATCAGTGACGGCAGCAGCACGCCGGCGATCAGCCCAAGAATGAACCGGATCCAATAACTCGACTCGTACTTCGTGTCGTACGTGCCCTCGGCGATGTAGCGGTACGCGGTGAACAGCGCGTAGAACGCCGCGCCGAGGCCGCCGGCAGCGATGTAGAACAGCTCGTTGAACAGCAGTGGGATCCCGGACGACTTGAAGATATCTCCGCTCGTCGAGTTCACGTCCGGAGAGATCGCGAGCACGACGAACATGACCAGCATCACGATCACCACGACCAGCATCTGCCGGATCAGGCGCACGGGGCCGAGCGCCTTCAGCCGTCCCTCGCGGTGGCCTCGGCTCAGCAAAAGGAGGCCGCGAGGCGTTGCCGGCGAGACGATCCGCGACAGCGTGGTGTGAGCGCGGACGAGCTCATCGAGTCCACCGCTTGGTGCCGGGGTCGGCGTCGGGCGGGGGCGATCGGGGCCCGACGCCTCGCCGTTCTGCGGCTCCTTGATCGCCTGAATGATCACGCTCGCGCGACGGTCGGTTTCGGCCCGCGCCCGCTCGATCGCCTCCAGCACCCACGCCGGTGGCGCCTTGCCAGATCCCAGTGCATGGCGGGCCATCGCCTCGCACTCGTCGACCAGGCGCGAGCGGACGGAGTCGGGGCCGTCGACCGAGTCCCAGATCGGCACGTCGACCGTGACCGAACTCGACCGCCGCGAGCTCTTGCTCGAGATGGTCGAGTTCAGAACGGTCGACCAGTTGCGCATCGTCAGCTACGCCATCGTGCGTGCGGCTTGCTCAACTGAGCCATCCGGGCGCGAAGCCGTCCGCCCCCGGGTGCTGGCGCAGGTAGCTCACCAGCCGGTCGACGAAGTGGTCGTATCCAGCGGCCGTCGGGTGGATGCAGAAGTCCCATGAGATCACCCACGGATCATGTGCCGTGTCCAGGCACTGATGGGCTTGGGCGTCCCACGGCGCCATGTCGACGAAGTGGATCCGTGTGTGGTTGTTGCCCTTGCTCGCCACGGCAGCGACCGCGTGCGCGACCGTCGAGTTGATCACACCGATGATCTCGCTCACGCGGTCGAATTTCGGCAGGTAGAACTCGATGAGTTTGCCGAGCACCTTCTGGACGATCGCGGGGTGCGGCGTGTGGTAGCCCATCACGATCACGTGGTTGTTCGCGTCTGAGAGCAGGCGCTCGTACACGTGCTCGAGGTGGGTCATCGAGCCGGCCTTCTCGAGCTCGCGCTCGGCGCACTTGGCCACCTGCGCCTTGGTCAGCAGCGCCACGCAGGCGATGCTGCGAGGGTTCGAGTAGAACTCGTGCAAAACCGGGTTCGCCCCCATCGTCATCAGCGTCAAGTCGGGATGAGCATTGAGCACGTCGTTCATCAACTGGTGGTAGTTGAAGAAACTGTGCGGCGTGTTCGTATCCCACTCTGATGGCGTCGACCCGGTAACGGCATAGTTGATGAAGTTGGGGATGTCCTCGCGCAGCGCGAACTGGTCGGCCCAGGAGATCGCCGGAACGTCCATGGTCCCTGGCAGGTGCGCGCTGTAATCGCCCTTGTTGGAAGAGCAGCGGTCGTCGTTGTCGCCGCCGGTGCACACGCTCCGCTCCGATAGTGAATACGGCTCACCCGGACCGTTGGTGCAGTGCGGATCGACGAGGCCGCAGTACCCGAAGCCTGCGGTCACGGAGTCACCGATCGCGCGCACCACGAACGGCGTACCGACCGGCACCGACGCTGCCGCGGTGGTCGCCAGGACACCGGCGCACCCCGCGGCGAGGACGAGTGCGACGAGCAGGCCCCTCGCCCGCCCGGGATTGGATGGCTTGAGCAACATGGGCTTCCTTTCCTTCGAGGGCTATGCGGCTAGTCGATGGGTCGCTCGACTCTGGCTCACGTCGCTTCCGAGTCGCCTGGCTTGAGCGTCACCGTGCGCTGCTTGCCTTGCGTCTCGTCTGACCGCACGGCGGCGACGGTCACCTTGGCCTGCACGTCGGTGCTTACGTCCGCGACCGTCGCGTCGTGGTCGAAGCTGCGCACGACGACGAGCAGCTTGCGGCCGTCCGACAGGTTGACGTCGATGTCGTAGACCATCGGCCTCGCCTCCGCCATAGCAGCGTGACTCGGCGCCCAGCTGATCCGCAGGCCGGCGTTGCTGCGCTGCACCTTCATTGCCGGCACCTCCGACGGTTCCGGCTCCGCCGGCGCGTCATAGGTGGTCACCAGCTGCTTGCTGGTGATCTCGCCGTTCATCGTGGTGACGGCGTAGATCCGCCGCTCGCCACGCGGTCCCCCGTCGGGGGTGAACTCGATCCTTCCGCACAGCGGGCGCGACCGATCACCGGCGTCTGCGGGACACGGCTGACCGGCGGCCGGCCCGAGCTCTTGCTCGTAGTTGGCGCCCTGTTCGACGAACCGGATGCTGTGCTGTGGATCGGGCTGGTAGCTGTAGCCGAGGATCCGGTGCAGTCCGCTTCCGCCGACGCCCGCCAGAATCGTGGCCGGCGGGTCGACGTTGGCGCGACGAATCGCGACGATCGCAGATCCGCCCAGCGGTCGCACCGTCCACTCGCCCGCACGGGGCGTCGCGATGTCGACCGCGGTCGTCGCGTTCCTGGAGTCCTGAGCGAACACCTCCTTGCCGGCGACGATCTTCGCCGCTGCGCGCGGTGAGCTGTACCGGGTCCCGTCGGGTGCGATCAGCTCGAGCTTCGGAGCCGCAGCGCGCCCCTGGACCTGTAGTGCGAGCACCGCAGATCCCGGCGCCACGGTCAGGCGGAACGTGCCGGCCGCCGCGGCTCGCGCCGAGCGCGTCGCCTGATACGGACCGATGTCGCACGAGTCGCCCATCAGGCTCGGGCTGCCGTTCGGCCAGCGCACCCCGACGCCGCCGCGGACGCGCTTGCGATGGGTCTCGGTGTGAACCTTCCACGGCTTGTACCAGACCCAGTCCGAGTCCTTGACGATCACTGGGTACGGGATATCCAGCAGCGTGAAGCAGCCTGCGAGTCCCACCGATGAGGCGGTGACCTCGCCACTCGAGCAAGCCACGCTCGCCAGGCACACCTTGCCGTTGCCGACGACGTTGAAGCGCACCGGCGTCCGCGCCTCAACCCAGCCCGCAACCGAGCCGCTGACCGACGCGACCTTGAAGTCGAAGTTCGCGCTGAACCCGAAGTCGATCGTGTTGTCGGACATGTAGCGGAAGAATCCGTCGGCCACAGGCCGGCCGAACACCTGGACGTTGCCGCGTGCCTCGATCACCCATGGGCGGCTGTCGGTGTACTGCAGGCTTCCGTTGACCGTCACCGGCGCGGTGCCGTTGACCGTCGCGCCGATGTTGACGCCGGCACCACCCTTGAACGCGAGCGGCGGCGGCGTGACGCAGACCGCCAGCGCGACGTTGTCGAGGTACACCCCTTGCGCGATCGGCACCGAGTTTCCGAGGTGGGTCGCCTGTCCGCCGGCGTAGCTGAACAGACCGTTCTGAACGCCGGCATATACGCCGATCGCGGGACGGTCGGCGGTCGGTAGCACGACCTCGGCGCTGCCGTCCCAACGAGCCACGTTGCCCGGGCTCTGGCACGTCAGGAACGGCTGCGCGCCGAACAGCGGCGGTGAACATGGCGTCGTGCTGCTGCCGGCGCCGACGTAGGACAGGCACAGGTTCTTGACCTGCAGCGCCCCGATATAGGCGTTGGAGATCTGCGCCTTGACGGTGTCGGCGTGCAGCCCCGCGGCATCCACCCGCAGTCCGACCGCGGCGGTCAGACCACCCGCTTCAGCCCCCGGACCGTTCTTGAAGATGCTCGGCAACGCGAGGTTGCCCAAGAACTTGAAGTAGTGAAGGTTGTTGGTTGCGTCCCAGCCGATCCGGATCTCCGCCGACCCCGAGATCGCAAAGCCGAACAGCTTCTCGCCGTTGACCATCCCGCTCGAGATGACGGACTTCTCCTCGCCCTTGGTCCCTGCCGGCAGGTTCCAGTTGATGGTTCCTTTGGCGATCGTGACCGCGCCGATCTTGACGTCGGGTGTCTGCACCGAGATCCGGCCCCCCGGGGGAGCCGTGGACGGGCCGGTCAGGACGAGCGTCGTGCCCGCGATCGGCGTGATCGGCACGCCGTTGACGTTCACGGTCGTGGTGGCCTGCCACTGGTCGGCCGTCACCTGTTGCAGGCATCCGGTGGTGGTCGCCTCGACCAGACCGAAGGCGACATTCGTGCTGCATGATCCAACGCCGGCCCTGGGGCCCGCGGCGAGAGCAGCCGTCGGGCTGAACCCCACGATCAGCCCAGCCACGACGCCAGCGAACGTCAGCACGGGCTTCCGTGCTCGTACTCGCACCTTCATGGTCCTACCCCTTCCCCCAAGAGTGACTGTGAGCCGACGCTATCCGGTTGTCACAATCGTGTCAAGATGCATCTTCACCCTGTTCAGTCAGGTCTGAATCCTGTTGACAGTTAATACACAGCTACTGAACGCATACGGTGTCTTGACAAGGTTTGACTGACTGACGGTAACTACTGCTGAACGTGCTCCATGTTGTCAACGGTTGAGACGAGAGCGGTCGGTTGTACCTTCACGACGCCGGCGAACGGCCCGTTGAGAACGTAGATCAGCAATAGGGACAATGCGATCATCCCGGACAGCATCACGGTCATCACCGCGTGGAGCCAGAGACTGCGCACCGCGAACAGGAACGAGAACAGCACGACGACCACGCCTCCGAGCACGAGCATCGCCCACATCACGGTCGGTACGCGGCTCTGGCTCGACAGCAACCGCACCCGTCGGTCGTCGGTGATGTCGTTGAGCTCGGTCAGCGACTGGCCGTACAACGGGCTCGACTGCTGCAGGCCGTGCATGTCGGTGTAGGCGTGCCACAGCTCGATCAGGGCCGCGTTGGCCTCTGGACTGGATCCGCCGTTCGCCATCAGGGGCCACTCGCGGATGATCACCACGTGCGCGTAGGTCAACGCGTCGTCGTGAACCTGCCGACGCAGCACGACCGGAAATCCGCGGGAGATCCGATCCAGGTCCGCGACGGCGTTCGCCTCCTGGGTTACGGTCGTCTGCGTGTCGGTGAAGGACTGCCACACGATCACGACCGCGAACGCGAGCAGGACGGCATAGATCGTCCCGGTGATCGCGAAGATCGCGGCGGTGACGTCATGGTGGGGCATGACGACCTTGTGCGGAAGCACCCAGCGCACCAGGAACAGACCGCCGAGCGATGCTGCAACCACCGCCACGAGGATGGCCCCGCCATCTACATAAGTCGACACCGGTTCGCCCCCATCACGTTGTTGCTCACCGCCGGCGCCGACCACCCCCGCCACATGGTGTCGAAGTGGTGCAGTAGCGCCTGCCACTGCCCTTCGGTGCGCGACGCCGGGAACGGCTCGGGATGGAGAATCGTCTCCGACGTCCACACGACCTTGAACTGCCCGTTAGATCGGATCTGGCCGATCCGGGTCGTTTTCCAGAGGTGGTGGTCCTGATCGTCGACGTAGACCATCCCCTCCGGCGCCCGGTAGCTCTCGTTCCCGATCTTTTCCAGCACCTTCGTTGGGCTCGACGTGCCGGCGTCCCGGACCGCCTCGGCCCAGAGTTCGACGCCGATGTACGCCGCTTCGACGGGATCGTCGGTCAGGCACCCCTGCCCGAACTGGGATTGGAATGACCTGATGAACGCCCGGTTCTCAGGGTTCTCCAGGCTCGCGAAGTAGTTCCAAACGGCGTAGTTCCCGGCCAGGACGCGGGCACCGATCTCCTGCACCTCCTGCTCGGCGATGCTGAACGAGACGACCGGCGTCTGGGAGGCCTTGATCCCGGCCCCGCGCAACGCCCCGAACAAGCCGATGTTGCTCGCGCCGTTGACCGTGTTGAGGATCACGTCAGGGCGAGCGCGCTTGATCTCGCGCGCGATCGCCGCGAAGTTCTCGCCGCCGAGCGGTACGTACGCCTCCCCGACGGTCTTGCCGCCGTACAGACGTAGATAGTCCTTGATGATCGCGTTGGCAGCGTGCGGAAAGATGTAGTCAGAGCCAACGAGGAAGAAGCGTTTGCCGCGGTTGTCGAGAAACCACTTGACGGCCGGGATGATCTGCTGGTTGGGCGCGGCGCCGAGGTAGACGATGTTCGGCGAATCCTCGAGCCCCTCGTACTGAAGCGGGTACATCAGCAGGTTCTTGTCCCGCTCGACGATCGGCTTCAGCGTCTTGCGGCAGGACGACGTCCAGCATCCGAAGATCACGTTGACCTTGTCGCGCTCGATCAGCGTGCGGGCGTCGCGGGCAAACACCGCGTCATCGCTCTGTCCGTTCAGCTGGAAGACCTGGATCTTGCGCCCGTTGATTCCGCCGTGCGCGTTCAACTCGTCGATCGCCATCAGCGTCGCGTCGATCACCGGTATCTCGCTGACCGCGAGCGACCCGGTCTCCGAATGCAGGATGCCGACGCGGATCGGAGCTGAGTCGCCACTCTTCCCCGACCCGGTCTCAGCGACGGCAGCCACCGCTGCCAATACGAGGAGAGCGACCCCCAAGACAGCCAGCACACGACTCAACGGGCAGCCCGATGCTCTCGCTGCGTGCCCGGGCACACCAACATGACACCCCAGATCCTTGGGAGTTCACACAACAGGACGTAGCCCCGATTCGCCATTCCGGCGAACGCAATAGTAAGGCGCGTGTGAAGGTAGCTCTCGCCGTGGGGAGCTGTCAACAACAGCGGTGACACTGCACAGGATTGCCTCGACGAGCATTGACGCCGGTTGGTGTAAGAAGCGGAGATTTGGCGTCTCAGTCACTGCTCGAACTCAACGAATGTTGTACTGCGCGAAGCGCTGCCCGCGTTAGGGTTAGAGACGATGCTCGACCCGATGGAGCGTTGGCGTCAGTACGGTGAGAAGCCGGACTACGCGGGGCCGTTGACTTTCGGCGGCGCTCCATGCACCCAGGATCCCGCCGAGCTGGTTGGCGCCGACGTCGCGATCATCGGCGCGCCAATGGACGACCTCGTCTCGGATCGCCCCGGGGCGCGCTTTGCACCACGTGCGATCCGCGCGGCGAGCTGTCCCCCAGGGCCCCACCTCGAGGCCGGAGTCGACGCCTTCGAGCGGCTTCGAATCGTGGACTTCGGTGACGCACCGGTGGTGCCGGCTCAACCTGGGCGCTCACACGAAGCGATCGAGCGGACGGTGCGCCAAGCGATCGAGGCGGGTGCGATGCCCGTGATCGTCGGCGGCGACCATTCGATCACCGAGCCCAACGCGGCCGCCTGCGCAGCGGCGCATGGGCCGCTGGGCCTTCTGCATTTCGACACTCACACCGACACGGGGGCCGAGGTCTTCGGAGCGACGTTCTCACACGGAACGGTCATGCGCCGGGCCGTCGACGCGGGGCACGTCGACGCGCGACGCTACGTCCAGATCGGGCTGCGCGGATATTGGCCGGGGGAAGCCGAGTTTGCGTGGCAGGCCGAGCGCGGGATCACGAGCTTGTTCATGCACGACGTGCGCGACCACGGGATCCGCGAAGTGCTGCGCCGGGCAGTTGAGGTCATCGGCGCGGGCCCGACGTTCCTGACCGTCGACATCGACGTGCTCGACCCGGCGTACATCCCCGGTGGCACCGGGACCCCGGAACCCGGGGGCATGACTCCGTTGGAGTTGCTCTGGGCGGCGCGCACTGCCGCCGCCGAACTCGAGCTGGTCGGCGCCGACCTCGTCGAGGTGATCCCGACGGCCATCGCGTCGGCCGACCCTGCGGCGCTGCTCGGCGATCGGATCGTCCGCGAGATCTTGACCGGGATCGCCCTGCGACGGCAAAAGCCGGCGACCACGGCAGCGGAGTAGCGCCGCCAGGTAAATGACGACGTTCTGCCTCGTGCACGGCGCCTGGCACGACGACGCGTGCTGGGCGCCGCTGGTCGCTCTGCTCGAGGCGCGTGGGCATCAGTGCATCACCCCGGTGCTGCCGCTCGAGGATGACGACGCCGGCTTCGAGGACTACGCGAAGGTCGTCGTCGACTGCCTGGGCGGATGCGAGAGCCCCGTGCTGGTCGGACACTCGTTGTCGTCTGCCGTGATCCCGCTCGTCGCGGTCGAGCGGCCCGTGGCGCTGCTCGTCTACCTGTGCCCGGCAATGGCCGGCTTCGCCGCCCCGGCCGGCGAACCGCCGTACCGGCGGGCCGGGTACGACAGCCCGCCGGTCGACGCGGCGGGCCGCATGTACTGGCCGCGCGAGCGGGCGATCACTCAGCTCTACGCCCGGCTCGACCGGGGGTCGGCCGAGCGCCTCGCCGACCGATTGCGCCCCCAGCCCACGGGCCTGTTCGACAAGCCGTATCCGCTCACGAAGCCGCCCCCGATTCCTTCAGCGTTCTTTACGCGCGCGAGGACGAACTGTTCGACGACCACCGCGCGCCCCGCCCGCTCCGCGCCTCGCGCCCTCCGGCTGCCGCTCGACTCGTCGTCGTCTGCGGTGATCCGCTCGTCGCGGTCGAGCGGCCCGTCGCGCTGCTCGTCCGCCTGTGCCTGCAATGGCCGGGTTTGCCGCCCCGCAAAGCGGCAGTGCCATGCGGGCGGCTGGGCCAGCCCGGCTACGCTTTCCGCCAGCCAGCTGACCGCGAACTCGGTCAGTCGACGCTATGCGGGTGTAGCGACTGCCACCCGTCGTCAGCCCGGGTAGAGCCAGCTTGATCGGCGAGGAAGCCCCAGATCGGGTGGTACTCGTAGTTGTGCACTCGACTCGAGACGACATCGATCTCGCGCTCGTTGACTGTCGGGACCCATAGTGCTTCGTCGCTGATACGCCTGTCGATCGCAGCCCACTGGGACGCAGCTTGACCGACGCTGTGAGACGCAAGCCGTGACGCCCGCTTCATCTCGCGATCGAGCGTGGGCTCGCAGACGTAGCCGTTGCTCGTGCCGCCGCCCGCAGCCGAAGAACTGGGGCACGTATGCCGACGGGCTCGGGTACTCGGCGCTCCAGTCGCCGTCGACCGAGATTTGAAGCTTGCCGCGCTTTGCCGGCGTGATGTCCGCGGGGTCACGGCACAGGGCGGAGGGATCTTCACCACGACACCGGTGACGCTCAACCACACCACCGTCGCGCACAACGTCCCAGATCAATGCTTTGGCTGTGCTGCCGCGCCAGCTGCCGCCAAACTCGCGATCAACGCCGTGCACCGCCGGTCAGCGGTGCACGGACGGTTGCGCCGCTAGGGGGTCGCTAACCCGGGCTGGCCTTCTCACCCGACCTCGGGATGGGTTCGGCTGCGTCCGCGTCCTCCGGCTCGTCGATGTCGATGACCACCACCTGCTTGGTCTGGTTGAAGAACAGCCTGATGCACGTGAAGCCGTACTCCACGTGGTCCGGCTGGGGAAGGCCACTTTCCTCGAGCAGTTCCCGCATCCGGTTCTCGGCCTCAATCTTCTGCGCCAGACTCGCCACGCCGCAAAGATGGCCGAGATCGCTGTTACGGAACAAGACACGGTTGTTCCAACTCTGTGTCAACTTCGCTCATCCGTTGAAACGGCGTAGCCGCCGCGCGTTGCCGACGACGCTGAGGCTCGAGACGGCCATCGCAGCCGAGGCAGCGACCGGGTTCAGCAGCCCGACGGCAGCCAGTGCCAGATGGGGCTGATCTTCAACTGCTTCCAGCAGAACGTCAGGCGGCAGTTCGAGGCGACGCAGTTCCGGCTCGTCGGCGAGCCGATGGTCGACTACATCAGCGCGATCGGCGGCGGGTACTTCTTCGCGCTGCCCGGTGTCAGGAACGTGGCTGACTGGTACGGGCGCGGGCTTCTGGCGAAAACCGGGACGGTCGGAACCCACAGCGCTTCGTCGCTGACGCGCCTGTCGATCGCAGCCGATTGGCATGCCGCCCGACCGGCGCTATGAGGCCCAAGCCAGCGCGAGCCCGGCTCGCGCTCCAGAGGTCTTTCTGCAGCCTCATCCGCATCGAGCAGACTGCCTGCCACGTCCTGCCGGCTCCTCTGGACAAAGCAGCAGTCTAGGACCGCAATTGCGGACGACGCTATGTCCGTCTCGCCCACGCGACGATCAGACGATGCCGCCCCTATCGCTCCCAACACTCCGAGGCTACGTTCTGGAGGAGATCCTCGCGCGACTCATCCGGAATACGGGTTACCGGCTCCTCGTCGACGAGAGCCAGGACGAAGAAGAACTTCGCAATCTCGCTAACGGTCTGTGCATCCGCGGACGAGGCGGAAACCATCAAGTCGACGTACTTGGTGAGCTCGCGTGGATTCCTGCGTTTACCTTCCGACTCAGGCTAATAGTTGAAGCCAAAGCGAGGGGAGATAAGAGCGGAATCGATGACGTGCGTAACGCCGTTGGAGTGGTTAGCGATGTCAACCAGAACTTCAGCCGCGCAAGGCGGCCGCAGACAGTCTCTCTTCAAAGTTCTCATACCGGTACGCGCTGTTCTCGACCGCGGGCTTTTCTGCGCCCGCTTCGACCTACGCGCTCGCACACCAAGTCTCGCTAGTAGACCTAAGCACCGACGATTTCTCGGATGTGGTGCAGTTGGCGGACGACGTGGCGCAGGCACTTTGGAATCCCAATCCGCCCAGACGAGCTGGCGGCTACGTCCGTCGCCTGAGAGAGCGCCTGCGAGTTGAACTTGGAACATGGCCGGAAGACGCTTCACATATCGGGCCTGATCATGGCGCTGATGAATAGACCTTCCTTGGGGCGAGGTCGCTGAACTGATTCGGGGAGGTGTGGCTGCGATCGGGGAGCTGTTCGTCGCAATGGCCAACGGGCCATACCTGCTCGTGCTCCGTGCACGCGACTCCCGCCGTGTCGTCGAACTTCTCGACGAATCGCCCGTCACGGACGTCGCAATCGAGTGGAGCCCAGACTCGCAAAATGGGACGCGGTGGGTGGTCACTTTGCCCGGCGCGCCAGCAGGCGCCGAGCTCGGCTTTACGCTGCCAGGGCCGTTGGCCGACTGGATCTTCGATGAAGGTGCCGATGCTCGGCGTCGAGCGATGCGAGTTAAGGACAAGTTTCTCTCCACGATCACGATCTACCGCTACATCGGCGGACGTGACCGCCTGTACAGATTGCAATTCTCGCGCGAAGAGCTCGCATTCTCCCAGGATCGGCGCAGACATCATCGCGGCTGAGCGCGGCCACACGGGACCTCCAGCTCCTCTCGCGAAGCGTTAGAGAAACGAGCGCGGGGCGCCAGCGCGACGAGCTCCCATATTGCCCCGCCCGACGCGAACGTCCCCACCAGCCGACGTCGGTCCATCCCCCTAGTAGATCGCGCAAGACCACGGCGTCGTCGAGCGCGGGCGGGAACGGGTGATTGCCTGGCTTCTCGACAACGACCCTCAGCCCGCCATCGGTCTTCGCTACCAACACGCTGGAGCTCGCGACTCGCCCGGGAAGGGGCAACTGGCTGCCGGACCGGCGACGTCAATGACACGTCGCGGCCGATCATTCGCCTGCTCGCGCAGCAGGCGGAACCGATCGGCGCTGATCGACGCCGTCGCAAACTGCCGGATCCGCCGAACAGGCGATCGCCCCCGCTCGGCGGCGGACTTGGTCGGTTACCACCGCACGCGCGGGATGACCCCGCCCGATTTTGCCACCATCTGCAGTGATCCTCGAGCGCTCGCGAGCTCCGTCGCTGGCAAGCACTCAGCGGAGTGCCAACCGAAACACAGAGGCGGCCGACGAGAAACACCTTGGGAGCTCGCGATTTGAGAAGTCGCACCGCAACTGAAACGCGGGTACGCTCCTGGCGTGGCGAAGATCAGCGGCTTTCAGCCGACGGCGTTGAATAGTCGAGCGCACCCCACGGAGGTGATTTGTGGTCATCAAATCATCACCTCGGGGAACGAGCGGCTGCTTCAATTGAGCACGTTTGGCTCGGCCGAGCGGCAATCGGAGTACAAGGTCAGCCAGACCCTGCAGATTGACCAGGAGCGGGCAAGAGAGCTGATTCAGATACTAAGCACGGCGTTTCCTGGGCTCCAGTAATGGACGCGAGACCGCGCTCGACCGTTTGGCCCGCGTACGGGTTCTCTGGCCTGCCAGGAGCGCGTGGGCGAACAACGCGGTGTCGGACGGAATGAGCGCGGAAACCGCAGCGCCGTGCCGCCATGCCGGATCTCCACCACAGGCTGTCATCGACCGCGTAGCTGGGTTGATTCAAAACCTCGGCAGTGAGGCGTCTCTTATCCGGCGCTACGGGATGACCGTCGAGGAATTCGAGTCAGCGTTGCCCGCGGCGATCGAGAGTATGCGCGGAAGCGCCAGTGCCAGCAACTCTGACCGTCGCCAGTTCCTGACCGAGCTTCTCGACGCCATGGCCCGAGGCGGCTTTATCGACGGGCTCGAAACGCCGAAGTACGGGGATGACACCGTGTACCGGCTAAGGACGCCCGCCAGCGGCGACATCGCGGTAATCCAGAAGGGTTGCCCCGACGGGGCGCACAGCAGCTTGCGTTGGTCGATCCCGGATTGGGCGACCGAGACCTATTTGTGGTGGCTCTGTTCGAGCCTCAGCCACGAGCCCGGACTGCATGTTGCTAAGGGTGTCAATCGACTGCGTCAGCGATTCTTTTCTGATATTCCAGGAACGCTTGACGGTGTCATCTTCCACAACCAACTCTGCGGAAGCCCGCACAGGATGTGCCCGAAAGCGTCGCATTCAGCTACCGAACACGGGTGTCGTACACCTCCGCCGTGCATCTATGTCATGCCCGACCGCGAGCCCTTTAAGGGGACGTGGAACTGGCCTGGCAGCCGCAAGCGCGCATTCCCGCCCATCCTATTGACTTACTTCGGCATCAGTCCTGACGAGGCGCATGACTTCATTGGACACATCGGGTTTCGGCGTGGGCCGAACGGTGCCGTTCGAACGACAATCACCTCTCGCTTCGGCCCGGGCCGATCGACCACGTACAGGAGCTGACGTCGATGCCGAATCCAACGCTCGATCGCGATCGCGTCGAGTTTCTCAAAGCCCGCGACAAGCTCGGGCGCGTCGAGGTGCCCGCCTGGCCGCGCCACGTGAAGGAGCTGCCACTCGTTGAGGTGCCGGCTGACTGGCTGAGGTTCTCGACACTCAATCACCGTACCCGCGCCGAGCAGCGCCGCGAGATGGCGCGCGCCGGGCGGCTCGACCTGTTCACGGCTGATCCACTTGGAACGGCCGCGCAAGAGGCCCAATACCGCATTCTCTCGCACCAGGAAGGGTTCTCAGACCTTCGTGCCGACCTTCGCGAAAGGAAGCAGCAGGAACCCGCGATCATTACTGCCGACGGCGTGCTGATCAACGGCAACCGTCGCACTGCCGCGCTGCGCTCACTTTACCTCGACGACGGCTGGCTCGAGGCCCGGTACGTCCGGTGCCTTCTGCTCCCCGAAGACGCCACAGGCGATGAACTTGTCGACCTCGAGGCCGAATTGCAGGTTGCCCGCGATTTTAAGCAGGAGTATTCATGGATCAACGAGGCGTTGCTCATCGAGGAGCTCTTCGAACGTGAAGATAAGGACTGGCACAGAGTCGCTCGTCGCGTGCATCGCACCGTGAGCGAAGTAAGGGCTACCCATGAGAAGCTTCAACAAGTGCACCAGCTTGTCGAGCTCTCGCGGGGGTCGCGACATCACGTCGATTTCGATGCCAACGAATCTGCCTTTGATGAGCTGGCAAAGCACGTCAAGAACAAATCTGCAAGCGAGGTTTCTAGTGTGCGAGCCACATACTTCCTCGGCACGCTAGCTGGTGTGCAGTACCGCAAGCTGCGCCATCTTCGTCGACCGGAGGCGGCTGAGCTCGTTCTCGAGGAGCTGGAGTCCGCGGGCGCGCAACCACTCCTGGTAGCCGCTACGCCATTGGCCAGCCCAGACACCATGCGCGACGAGCTCGACGAATTGCTCGGCGAGCCTGAGCCCGGCAACCGGCTGGAGGAGCTGCTGAAGTTCCTTGCGACCAAACGCCCGGAAGAGTCAATTTCGCTTGGGACTGGAGAGTCAGTTGTCACGCAGGACGCACTCGACACGCTCAATGCAGCGATCACGGCTGCAGCGGAAGAAGCCGGCGAGATGGCGCGCGACAAGACTGTGGTTCAAGAGCCGATGCGGCGCATCGACACCGCGTTTTCGAGCCTCTCGAAGGCGCTACTCTCCGTGCCTCGAGCACGGGTCTTCGATGAGTGGGACGAGGCCGCCTACATTGCGCGGCTTGACGAGCTCGACAACCTGCTGGCTCGTCTCCGCGAAGTGTCTTGATTGGCCTGGAGCTCCACCAGCGCGACCGGCCGGTAGTCGTAGCGACTGCCGGCGCTGAGGCCAACCCGGGGGCCTGGGCGCGGCTGCAAGAGGCAATGTCCCGAGGCATAATCGGAGGAGACGGGAGACGTATAGACATTCGTGTCGATGTCTTTTTCGCTGAGCTCGCGGCTGTTCGCGAGGTTCGGCGACTCTTCAATGAAGAAATCGAGCTCGGCCCGATGCTCACGGCCCAGTTACGTGTGCTCAGGGCTGATCAAACCGAGCGAGAGCACGCGATCGCCGTACCACCCCTCGAGTCGAGGGAAGCGCTTGCGGCGGAGTTGGAGGCGGCAGGATTCCAGCGAGAGCTCAAGGAGTTCCAGCTTGTGAACCTCATCATGCTGCTGCGGCTGCCACATGGCGCCGACTTCTCCGTTCCCGGCGCGGGCAAGACGACTGTCGCGTTGGCGAATCATGCCCTGAATCTGTCACGGGGCCTTGTGGAACAGCTGCTCGTGGTCTCTCCACTCGCGGCTTTCGAGGCATGGAAAGAGGACAACGCCGCCTGCTTTCGTGACCCGTCGGCTCTCACCGTACACATGGGCTCAGAGTCGCTAATTACCGACGACGCGAGCTTTGTCGTCACGAACTACAATCGCGTCGCGTCGGACTATGACCGGATCCGCGCGTATACGGCACGGCGTCCGACACAGGTCATCCTCGACGAGGCCCATCGAATCAAGCGCGGCCATCTCGGTGTCCATGGGCGAGCGGTGCTCGACCTGGCTTATGCCGCACGTCGGCGGGACGTGCTCACCGGAACGCCGGCACCTCAAAGCGCGTTCGATCTGGTCGCTCTGATGCGCTTTCTGTATCCGGGCCAGGATCGACAGATCCTGCCAGCCGTGTCCTACGTCGAACGCGACGGCCGTGAAGAGCACGTGCTTGCCGCGACCGCGGAGGCCGTCTCGCGGTACTTCGTCCGTACACCCAAGTCCAGGCTTGGCCTTCCGCCGACCAGCTCCCAGGTGCTCCGCGAGCCGATGTCGCCGATTCAAGATGCGATCTACCAGGCATTGCGCGGCCGCTATCGCGCTGACGTGGCGTCGCGACGTCACTTTGATCGACTCGGCCGCATTGTGATGTACCTCCTTGAGGCCGCGGTCAACCCCATGCTGTTGGTGGCCGGCTCGCACGACGACGATGAGTTCAGCTTCGCGCATCCGCCGCTCGAGTTGCGCGGCGACGAGAAGCTGACCACGTTGCTCGAGCGTTACCGAGATTTCGAGACACCGTGGAAGTACGAGCGCATTCGGGACATCGTCGCCGGCGCCGCGGCGAACGAGAAAACGATTGTGTGGTCGACGTTTGTGCGGAACCTTCGAGCGCTCGCTAGCTACCTCCACCTGGAGCAGCCGGCCGTTGTGCATGGGGGCATCCCGCCGGAGGACGGCGCGCCCCGCGGAGCCTTGACACGGGAACAGGAGCTCGACCGATTTCGGCACGATCCGAACTGCCGAGTACTTCTGGCGAACCCAGCAGCTTGTGGCGAGGGAATCAGCCTCCATCACTGGTGTCACCACGCTGTCTATTTGGATCGGACCTTCAACGCCGGCCACTATTTGCAGAGCCAAGATCGAATCCATCGTCTTGGCCTGCGCGATGGCCAGGTCACTCGCTTCACGCTGCTATTGAGCGAGGGGACCATCGACGATACGGTCGATCAGCGGCTACGCGAAAAGGTGACCGCGCTCGCCCGCCTGATGAATGACCCCGGGCTTGTCCGCGTTGCTCTGCCGGAGCCTGACGAGCACCACGACGGCGCCCCCGTATTCCAGGACGATGATCAGGCGATGCAGGCGCACCTCGCGGGCGCTGTAACCGATGCTGCCTAACCACGGTGTCGCCTACGCCGTGTTCCTGCTGGCACGATCAGCGCGCGTGAAGCCTCGATACGACCTGGTCCAATGGATCGGCGCTGCCAGGGCGTCAGGCTCCTATCTGGCGACTGCCACGGACCTCGATGCGCCCGCACGTTTCCTCCTCGATGTGGGCCTCATCGAGCGAGGAGCAGAAGTCATCACTCCGGTGCCGTCGCTGCTGGCGCTTTCAGAGCTTGGCGATCGAGAAACCCTGAAAGGCATCGCGCGCCTGCTGTTGACGCTCAGCCCGCCGCCATGGCTTCGTCTCGCGATCACTGCCACCGGCGTCGAGAGAGATTACGTCCCCCACGACGATCTCGCTGCCCTCATGTGGCTAGAACCGGACCTAGACGAGCTGCTGCTCAGTATCTACACCACAAGCACCGCCGTCGAGCAGAATGCGCTTCGCAAGAAGATGGGCGATGCTGCGGAATTATTGATTCTTGCCGCTCTGACGCTCGCCGGCCGGCAGCCGATCCACGTGGCCAAGCTGTCGGATTCGTACGGGTACGACATCGAAACCCACAACCCGGTGAATCGGATCGAAGTAAAGGCGGCCGGTGAGAGCACGCGCGACAGATTTCACCTGTCGCGCAACGAGTTTGATATGAGCCGAGCCTACGCGATGCAGTGGATGCTAGTGCAGGTGACATTCAAGAGTGAAGCGCACATCGCGACCGTGCTCGATTGCTCCCACGTGAGGGAGATACGCCGACTGGACAGCCACGCCGTGGCCGAAAGCGTTCCTGCCGATACTCAGAGCTTTAGATGGACGAATTCGGCAATCGTGCGGCCGCCAGATGCGGCGTGGGCCCCGGCTCAGATAGAGCTCGATCCCGGATTCGCAACGACTGGTTTCGCGGCGTCACCACATTAGCGGGCCGACGACCCGTGTCATCTGTCAGGACCAACGGGAGAATCAGACGAGCTTCGTCGCGATATCTTCGCGTCTGAGGGAATCACCGGCACGCCCTGGCGGCGCAACCGAGCCAAACCCGCGCCCCCACCGGCACGACTGCCACGAGCAGCCACGCATTCGATGCCCGTCAACGAGCACAATCATCGGCGTGGAGTGCCGCAAGCACGATCGGCAGAACATCCGCAGCGGACTCGTGCTCCCAGACACGTATGACCGTCCATCCACCCGCTTGAAGCGCATCTGTGTTGCGGGCATCCCGGGCGCGGTTGCGATCTATCTTTGCGCGCCAATACGCGCGGTTGGCGGTCGGCACACGACAGTGCTGCTCGCAGCCGTGCCAGTAGCAGCCATCGACAAACACGCATACGCGCCGTCGGATGAAGACCACATCGGGACGCACTAGGACTCCGTCTTCGAGACGGATGGGGTGATCGACCCGATACCGCAGTCCAGCCGCGTGAAGCACGCGACGGACCGCAAGCTCCGGAGCCGTGTCCTTGCGGCGGTTTGCCCTCATCGTCGCGGTGGCCGCCGCACTGGTCGGAGTTGGAGTTGGGGGCAGACGAGCGATGCCCCAATGATGACGCGGGCCGGCCGCGACGACCGGACTGGCCGGTAGCTTCCGGATCGTGAGCACGATGACCGCGGCCGAGTTCTTCGCCGGGATAGGCCTTATGCGCTTGGGGCTCGACGGTGCGGGCATCACGACCTGCTGGGCGAACGACATCGAGCCGGACAAGCGTGACTTGTACGTAGGTCAATTCGGCGAGAAGGAATTCGTGCTCAGCGACATCAGAGATATCGACGGGAACGACGTACCGACCGTGGATCTCGCAACGGCATCATTCCCTTGCACCGATCTCTCGCTCGCAGGAAACAGGAGGGGTTTGCGGGCCGCAGCGGCACCACGTGGCGAGGTCGGCGGCTCCAGCATGTTCTGGGAGTTCGCCCGTGTGCTCGACGGCATGGGCCACAGACGTCCAAGAACAGTGCTTCTTGAGAACGTCCTTGGCTTCGCCTCTAGCCACGGAGGCAACGATCTGCGCGATGCGGTCACACGACTCAACGGGCTCGGCTACTCGTGCGATCTGCTCGCGATTGACGCGCGGCGGTTCGTTCCGCAAAGCCGGCCGCGGATGTTTATCGTCGGCCTTTCAGACGTCTCCGACCAGGACGTATTTGACGCGCTTGCGGACCGTCCTCAGTGGGTTCACAGGTTCGTGCGGGACAACCCCCAATCGCGCGTCCATGCCCGACGGCTCCCTCCCCTCCCCGATGGCCCGACTAACCTCGCTGGCATTGTTGAGCCGCCCGATGGATGGGGCGTGGACTGGTGGGACGAGCAAAGGGTCGATGCGTTCGCCGCGTCGTTGTCGCCGGTGCAGGCCGGACGACTTGCAGCACTCAAGGCCTCGCCTGGGCCCAAGTGGCGTACCGCCTACCGCCGGACACGTCGCGGAGCGGCCGTGTGGGAGATCCGCGCAGACGGCATCGCCGGGTGTCTTCGGACTGCACGAGGCGGGTCGAGCAAGCAAGCGCTGGTCGAGGCGGGCGACGGCATCGTGCGGGTGCGTTGGATGACACCGCGCGAGTACGCCCGTTTGATGGGCGCTCCCGACTTCAAGCTTGAGGCGCGGCGAAATCAGGCGCTCTTTGGCTTCGGAGATGCGGTCTGTGTGCCCGTCGTCTCGTGGCTCTGCGACAACTACCTCGGCGCGACGTTCAATGCGCCGAGGCGAGTCGCCGTGGCCGCATGAGCAGACCACGCAGATCCGACCTCCCATCGCCGCAGGTCCGTGAATTTCGCAACTCGCTCGCCGTGGCTCTCGATCAGCTCGACGACAAGGGCCGCATCATCGGCAACGCCAAGTACGGCGTCTACGGCTTTTACGACTTCGACGGCGAGCCGATCTACATTGGCCAAACCAACGAGCAGCTCCGGACGCGAATCCGGCGGCATCTCACCAACCAGCGAACGGATGCCGTCGCGATGCGGATCCTCGACGTCTTTGAGGTGGCAGCACTCCAAATGTGGCCACTCTGGGAGCTCGAGAGCGTCACAGCTGTCCGGGCTAAGGCCCGACTCGATCAGGTCGAGTATTCGGCATACGTCCACGCCATCAGGCGTTCAAAGTTCCGGGCGATCCTCAACGAAAAGATTCCGCCGGTCATGCCGATCATCGAGCTTCCCGCGAGTCACCGATTCGAGCTTGTGACCAACGATCCTGCAGACGAGCGATGGCACCCAGACGTGCGTATTGCTCGCCGCGCCGAAACGATCTCTCGCCTTGCAGCCGTGGCGCGCGAGCGCGGCGAAGTCTCGGACGGGCTGCGGCGGGTCCTCGTGATCCAGGCCGTCAGGCTGACGTACCTGTCGGCCGTGCGCTACGCCCAAACCCAGGGTGAGCTGGAGCCGGATGCATCGGCGATCGACGTCGAGGCGCTAGTCGGCAACCTCCTGGCCGAAGAGCCTTATGCCGCCGACGAAGAGGACATCGAGGAGATGGAACTCGACGAGTAGCCTCCCGCGCGTGGCACCGCCGATCGGCGACGGCTGCTCAGGGCTCAAGTCGAGAGGCTTGCCCTTCTCGTGTAGCGTCACGGCGGGCGGCGAGACAGGGGAATCTGGTCGGGCAGAACGAGGATCTTCTCGGCTCCGATGTCAACCGGCCCAACCGACAGGGAGGTCCACCCGAGCATCACCCGGCGGACTCCGTCCATGGCGGCCGCGTCGCTCAGACCAAACGCAGGCAGCCCCTCGTCCTGTCGGCCGCTCGTCCGTTGGGTGTTCGCCCGTCGCGGCGATCGTGCAGCCTGAACCCAATCGCCCCGGCCGCGGGGTCGGTCGGAAGAGGGCATCCCCGCCCATCTCCCGACTGAAGGTCTCTGATCTACGGAGGGTCGGCTATCTGTTCCTCAATGTCTCAACTTCTCTTTCAACCCGAGCCGTGACCGAGACGACCAACGGGCGCTGGGGGCACCCGGGGCACCCGTCAGGTCGGCCCGACGACACAACCGGTCGGCCGCCAGCCCGTCGGCGCGCACGGGTGCGACCGGAAGCGTGTGGTTCCGCCGCCCAACGCTCCACGGCCGGGCGAACCCAGAGCATGCAGCGGCCGCGACCGAGGTTGACGACGGGTCGCAGCGTCTCAGAGTGCCGACCCCTGTAAAGACTCACGCTCCCGGGCTCGGCGAGCCCGAGGATCTGGCATTGTAGGTAATTTGCGGCCCTTCACTGGCCGTCGACCGGTACAGTACAATTAAGAGAGAGGTCACCAGACCTTCGGGAGCGTCTTCCTTCTGGAATCTCTCCGAACCTGGCAGGTCAATCTAGTGCACGATTGACTCGCGGCAAAAACGGTTCGTGGTCTGGTGACTTCTCTTCGTAGGCACAACATAGCTACGTGATTGCTATTGGCCAAGTATAACGGATTCACATCACGTGACGAGAACATCAACAGCAACACCTGATCCGGACGCAAACCACACCACGTGACGAGAACATCAACGGCAACACCTGATCCGGACGCAAACCACACCACGTGACGAGAACATCAACAGCAACACCTGATCCGGACGCAAACCACACCACGTGACGAGACAACGTAAATCAATAGTGGATGCCTACGACTTACACCAGGATCACATCGTGAAACGGCTGATTGTGATCACATCCATGTTGAGACTGTCGATCACATCGCCAAGCGCGAAGCAATCCTGAGACCCTATTCAGCACGGAATGAGCCTCTGAGGGAGGCGATAGGCGAAGCTGGCGAGCTGTCCTCTTCCACCCGCACCTTCAACGAGAGGTGGTCGAAGCGGCCAGCGCGTACAGCATCATCCAGCGGATCCGGATGCCCGATGGCGACGAGGATGAGTTCGAGGAGCGCGTGGCTAGCGACGCGCGTGGGGCTCACGGCGGATCTCCGGCCCACGACGAAGTTGTCCGACTCTGACCGGCGTCGATCAGAAGCCCCGGTCATTTTTGACCGTTCCGGCAGTCGGTAGACGATTGGTATACGCCGACTACACGGCGGAGGCCACTTTTCGGAGGGCCTCGAGGTCTCGGTCGGCCGGTTGCAGAGCTCTTGGGGATCCTGCGCCTTTCAGCGTGATAGCGGGGGCGGGATTCGAACCCGCGACCTTCGGCGTATTCGCCCGACGATCCCGTGAGCGCTTCCCGAGTCAGAGAGAAGCCGCTCGGCTGACACTCGGACCGCGATTCGCTCACACGAACGATGTCCCTGGCAGGTCGGGCGCATCGCGGCTCGCGATCCAGCGCAGGACGCTCGCACCCACGTCGGCCAACAGGCCGTCGTGGCGACGGCCGGCGCATCCGGCAAACACAGCCAGCAGGGGCGCGTACTCCCGGGTGTGGTCGGTGTGCGGGGCGGTGGGGTCGACGCCGTGGTCGGCGGTCAGGATCAGGAGGTCGTCGGGGCGCAGGAGCTCGAGCCACTCGGCGACCGCGCTGATCGATCTCGATCAGGGCTTGGTGGAAGCCCTCGACGTCGTGGCGGTGGCCGTAGACCTGGTCGGTCTCGACCAGGTTCACGAAGATGAACCCCGATTCCAGGGAGCGCATCAGCTCGGTTGTCGCGGCGATGCCGGCGGCGTTGGTGGCGCCGGCGTGGTTGACGTCGACCCCGACGCCGGCGAACAGGTCGTGGATCTTGCCGACGCCGTGCACCGTCACGCCGGCGTCCTGAAGCTCCTGCAGATACGACCGGCCGGGTGGCACCAACGCGTAGTCGTGCCTGCCCTCGGTCCGGCGGAACGCTCCGGGCTCGCCCTCGAACGGCCGGGCGATCACGCGGCCGACGGCGTGCTCGCCGGTCATCACCCGCCGCGCCGCCTCGCAGGCCGCATACAGCTCGGGCTCCGAAACCCGATCGACGTGGGTCGCGATCTGGAGCACCGAATCGGCGCTCGTGTAGAGGATCGCCTCCCCCGTCTCCAGGTGGTGCTCTCCGTAGTCCTTGATCACCTCGGTGCCGCTGTACGGCCGGTTGCAGCAGAAGCGCAGGCCGGTCGCCTCCTCCAGCGCCGCGATCACGTCGGGCGGGAACCCGTTCGGATACGTCGGCAGCGGCTGCGAGGGCACGACGCCCATCAGCTCCCAGTGCCCGGTCGTGGACTCCTTGCCGGGACCCAGGGGCCGCAGCCGGCCGTGCACGACCGGATCAGACGCCGGAGGCACGCCCAGGATCGGAATGATGTTCCCGAGCCCCAGGCGCTCGAGCGTCGGCAGCCGCAGCCCGCCGACCGCCTCCGCCAGGTGCCCCAGGGTGTTCGAGCCGGCGTCGCCGTACTCATCCGCGTCCGGCAACGCGCCCACCCCGCACGCATCCATCACGACGACCACAGCCCGCCGACTCACGGCCACACGACCTCCCCCGCCACCCGCACCTCGGCGATCGACTCCTCGCGCGCGAGCGTGAACACCGCCCCCAGCTGCTCCTCCACCGACTCAGCCCGCGCCAGCACCGCCGCCAAAGTACTCCCCGCCGGCGGACGAACCAGCACGAAGTCGGCGCTCTTGCCAACCGAGAAATCCCCCACCTCGTCCGCCAGACCTAACGCGGCCGCCCCAGCGCCGGTGGACAGCCACAGCAACTCAGCCGGACCAAGCCGAACACCGTCCGGCTGAAGCATCTGCACCTGGTAGGCCATCAGCGCCTCCTTGAGCATCCCAAAACCCGTTCCGGCGCCGACGTCCGTCCCCAGCGCCACCCGCACGCCCGCGGCCAGATGCCGCCGCAGCGGGAACAACCCGCTCCCGAGAAACGCGTTCGAGCACGGGCAGTGGGCGACCGCCGCCCCGGCGACAGCCAGCCGGCGCAGCTCGTCGTCGGTCGGATGGACGTCGTGGGCGAAGACGGACCGCTCACCCACCAACCCGATAGCGCTCATACGTCTCCAAATAGTCGCTCGCCCACGGGAACGACGAGCGCACCAGCGAGATCTCGTCCAAGGTCTCGTTCAGGTGAGTCGTGAACAGCAGCCCATCAGCCTCACCGTCCAGCTCCCCACACATCGCCAGCATCTCCTCGGTGCAGGACGCCGAGAAGCGCGGGGTCACCGCGTACCGCAGCAGCCCGCGCCCATGCCAACGCGAGATCAGCTCCCGGCTCGCCCCCAACGCCTCCTCCGCAGAGACGTGCAGCGACGGCAACAGCCCACGGTCAGACACGACCAACCCACTCGCGATCCGCAGACCGCGAGACAACCCCGCAGCAAACAGCGCCTCCTGCGCCCCCGGAAAGTGCGACCCGAACACCAACGCCGTGGTCGTACCGGAGGCGGCCAGACCGGAAACGAACTCCGAAGCGACCTCAGCCGCATACGCCGGATCCGCCATCCGCGCCTCCTCCGGCAACGCCCGCTCCCGCAACCAGTCCATCAGCTCGAGCCCCATCGCTCCGATAATCCGTACCTGCGGATAGTGGACGTGACAGTCGACGAACCCGGGCAACAACAGCGAATCCCGCGCGTCCACCACAACCCCCTCGGGATACGCCCCAGAGACCGCGGACCACGGCCCGCATGCCAATATCCGCCCGCCGGAAAACGCCACCGCGCCATCCGTAAAAGCCTCGAGCGCGTCCTCCTCGAGAAACGGGTTGCGCGGCGTGTGTGCTACCTGAGCGCGGACGATGTCAATCATGTGTGAAGGGCACGTTAGGCGAATCCCCCGCGGGTCCGGCGCAAGGACTATGGTTGCCCATTCGGTCGTGTAGGAAAGGAGATTTTGTGTCGGGGAGGATCAGGCCTTTGGGCCTTCTTGCTGTTGCCGCGGTGGCGATCGCCATCGTGGTGGCCGCATGTGGGAGCAGCAATAGCAGCAGCACGAGCAGCGCCGCCGCCAGCGGCGGATCGAGCAGCTCATCGAGCTCCAGCAGCTCATCAAGCGGGAGCAACTTCAAGGTCGGCCTCGTAACCGACATCGGTGGTCTGAACGACCACGGCTTCAACCATCTTGCCTACGTGGGCCTGCAGCGGGCCGAGCAGCAACTGGGGATCAAGGGCCGCGTGCTCACGTCGAGCTCCGGCGCGGACTATCTGCCGAACCTGACCACGCTGGCCCGCCAGGGCTACAACCTGGTCATCCCGGTCGGATTCCTCATGGCCGACGCCACGGACACGGTGGCCAAGGCGTTCCCGAGCACCAAGTTCGCGATGGTCGACTCGGACGCCACGGCGGAGAAGGGCAACCCGAAGAACATCGAGGGACTCCTGTTCGAGGAGCAGCAGGCGGGCTACCTGGCCGGCTACCTCGCCGGTCTGTACGCCAAGGAGCACGGCTACAAGATCGATCTCCAGCGTGGGCGGCCAGAAGATCCCGCCGGTCGACCACTACATCGCCGGCTTCCAGGCCGGCGCGAAGAAGGCCGACCCGGGCATCACGACGCTGAACGGCTACTCGCAGGACTTCGTCGACCAGACCAAGTGCAAGGAAGTCGCGCTCAACCAGATCGCGCAGGGTTCGAAGGTCGTCTTCCAGGTGGCCGGCGGCTGCGGTCTTGGCGCGCTGTCGGCGGCCCAGCAGAAGGGCGTTCAGGGCATCGGCGTCGACGCCGACCAGGCGTACCTGGGCTCCTACATCCTCACCTCGGCCGAGAAGAAGGTCGACGTGGCGGTGTTCAACGCGATCAAGAACGCGATGAACGGCAGTTCGCCGCGGGCAACAACGTCACCAACAACATCGCCAACGGCGGCATCGGCTACGGGAAGATCGGGCCGGCAGGCCTCAAGTTCTCGCCAGAGATCCAGAAGATCTACAACGAGATCAAGTCCGGCAAGATCTCCAACATCCCGAACACAGTTCCGTAGAAAAATCGCCTGAATGGCAGATAGCGCTCATGCGTCGGCGGCCGCCTCGGCGGCCCCGGCGCGATCGCGCCCCGCACTCGAGCTGAGGGGCATCACGAAGAAGTTCGGCTCGGTCGTCGCCAACGACCGAGTCGACTTCGACGTGTATCCCGGCGAGGTGCACGCGCTGCTGGGCGAGAACGGCGCCGGTAAGTCGACGCTGATGTCGGTCCTCTACGGGCTGTACACGCCCGACGAGGGCGAGATCGTCGTCGACGGAGAGCCGGTCGTGATCGACTCGCCGGCCACGGCGATCCGGCTCGGGATCGGCATGGTCCACCAGCACTTCATGCTGGTCCCGGTGATGACCGTGGCCGAGAACCTCGTGCTCGGGACACGAGCCCACCGCGGCCGCCGGCCTGCTCGACCTGAAGACCGCAAGGGCGCGCGTCCGCGACCTCTCGGATCGCTACGGCCTGGCCGTCGATCCCGACGCCACGATCGAGGACGTGACGGTCGGCACGCAGCAGCGGGTCGAGATCCTGCGCGCCCTGTACCGCGAAGCTCGCATCCTCGTCCTGGACGAGCCCACCGCCGTGCTCACCGCCCAGGAGGTGCACCGAGCTGGTCGAGGTGCTGAACCGGCTCAAGCAGGACGGCACCGCGATCGTGTTCATCAGCCACAAGCTCAACGAGGTGCTGCAGGTGGCCGACCGCATCACCGTGCTGCGCCGCGGCAAGAAGATCGGCACCGTGCCCGCGCGACGGCGCGACCGAGCAGAGCCTGGCGCGGATGGTGGTGGGCCGCGACGTGCTCCTGTCGGTGGAGAAGACAAGGCCCGACCCACAAGACCCGATCCTCGCGGTCGAGGAGCTCGAGGTTCGCGACGACCGCGACCTGATGGCCGTCAACGGCATGTCGCTGACCGTCCGCGGCGGCGAGATCGTCGCGATCGCCGGCGTCGACGGCAACGGCCAACAGGAGCTGGTCGAGGCGATCGCCGGGCTGCGCACGCCGGTCGCAGGGCCAGGTCGTCGTCGGCGGTCGCGACATCACCGGCAAAGGGCGTCAAGGCGGCGACCACGGCGGGCGTCGCGCACATCGCCGAGGACCGCCACCGGCGCGGGCTCGTGCTTCCGTTCACGCTGGCCGAGAACCTGGCCCTGCGCGAGTTTCGCCGCCCGGACATCAGCAAGGGCGGCTGGCTGCGCGTCAAGCACATGCGCCAGCGCGCGCTGGGCCTGCTCAAGGAGTACGACGTGCGCGGCGGCAACTGCGACTCCTACGCCTCATCGCTGTCGGGCGGCAACCAGCAGAAGGTCGCGATCGCGCGCGAGATCGCGTCGAACCCCAAGCTGCTGATCGCCCACCAGCCGACGCGGGGGCTCGACGTCGGCGCGATCGAGTTCGTACACAAGCGTCTGATCGAGGAGCGTGACAAGGGCCGTGCGATCCTGCTGGTCTCGCTCGAGTACGAGGAGGTACGGTCGCTGGCCGACCGGATCCTCGTGATCTGCGGGGGACAGATCATGGGCGAGTTCCCGCCCGACGCCAGCGAGGAAGAGCTCGGCATCGCGATGACCGGCAGGCAAGTCAGACACCGCGGAAGCCGCAGAGCACCGCCGGAGCGCCGGCATGAGCACCCTCGATGAGGAAACCCAGGACGAGGCCCTCGCCGACGAAGAGGCTCTCCGGCGCCTCGCTGACCTCGCCGGCCCGGCTCACGGCCTACGCCCGCGGTGCGCGCGGGCGTGCTCGTGCCGATCCTGACCACGCTGATCGCGTTCATCGTCGGCGGCCTCGTGGTGCTGCTGACCGGCCACAACCCGTTCTCCACCTACAAGGCGATCTTCGAGGGCACCGGCCTGCAGTGGATATTCCCGTGGGTCACCGGGGCCTCCCGGACCACGGCGGCGTTCGACCTGCAGCAGACGCTGATCTCCACCACGCCGCTGATCCTGGTCGGACTGGCGGTGGCGTTCGCGTTCCGCGCCGGCCTGTTCAACATCGGCGGCCAGGGCCAGTACACGGTGGGCGGGATCACCGCGGTCTGGATCGGCTCGTCGTTCGCGGGCATGCCGCCGGTGCTGCACATCACGATCGCGGTCGTCGCCGCGGGGCTGGCCGGCGCAGCCTGGGCCGGCATCGCCGGCATCCTGAAGGCGACGCTCGGGGTCAACGAGGTGATCTCGACGATCATGCTCAACTGGATCGCGATCTGGGGCGGCGTCTTCCTGTTCGGGCTCGGCGGCCCGCTGCAGGACCCGCACCAGAAGTCGGTGCCGGTCTCGAGCACGGTCGTGAGCTCGGCCAAGCTCCCGGTGTTCTGGGGCAACGCGGCGCTCCAGGGGCTGCATATCGGGCTGTTCATCGCGCTCGCGGGCGTGGTCGTGTTCTGGGTCATCCTGAGCCGCACCCGGCTCGGCTACGAGATCCGCGCGACCGGCCTGAACCCGGATGCCGCGAGCTACGCCGGGATCAACGTGGCCAGCAACTACTTCATGGCCATGGCCATCTCCGGCACGTTCGCCGGCGTGGCGGCGGCGATGGACATCCTCGGCTGGAAGTTCAACCTGTTCACCAACGACATCCAGGCCTCGACGGTCGGCTTCCTGGGCATCGCGGTGGCGCTGCTGGGGCGCAACACCGCGGTCGGCGTGGTGTTCGCTGCCTTGCTGTTCGGCGCGCTCGAGACCGGGACGTCCGACCGCTTCCTGGATCCCGAGCGTGTTTGACCCGAACCTGGCGTCGAACCTCACGCTGGATGATCCAGGGCCTGATCGTGCTGCTCGTCTCGACCGACCTGATCGCTCTGAGAGTCCTGAAGTCGGGGCGCGGGATCCGCGTGATCTTCAAACGCCGCGCCAAACCCGAGGAGGCGACGGCATGAGCGTGGGTGACGATCGCCGCCGCCCCAACGCGGACCGCCTCGCCGCGGAACATCGGCATCGCCGGCCTGGTCATGGGGGTCGCTGGCGTGGGTGATCACGCTGCCGCCGATCCTGGTCCGCACCCCGGTACCGTCGGTGATCCTCGCGCTCCTGGCGATGCTGGCCGGAGCGATCGCCGCCGTCAACGAAGAGCGGCGCATCGGCATCGGCGGCTTCCTGCTGGCGCTGCTGACGCTCGCCCTCGCGTTCGGGAACACCAACTCCGGCGTTGGCCACCTGAAGCTCGTGTTCACCTGGTCGATCCTGGTCGCGGCGATGCTCCGCTACGCCACGCCCCTGCTGTTCGCGGCGCTCGGCGGGATCATCTCCGAGCGCAGCGGCGTGATCAACATCGGCCTCGAGGGCATGATGCTGACGGGCGCCTACTTCGGCATCTGGGGCGCCGACGTGCTCGACTCGTGGGTGCTCGGTTGCCTCGTCGCGATGCTCGCGGGGGCGCTGATGGCGCTCGATCCACGCGGTCTTCTCGATCCACCTTCGAGCCAACCAGGTCGTCAGCGGCACCGGCATCAACTTCCTCGCGCTCGGGATCACCGGGTACTTCTTCATCGCCCACTACGGCAACAACGGGACGCCGTCGAACATCTCGCAGGTGCCGAACGTCAAGCTGCCGCTGATCCAGCACGTCGGCTTCTTCGGCGACGCGATCGGCAACACCAACCTGCTGACGTGGATCGGGCTGTTGCTCGTCCCGATCCTGAGCGTGTTCCTGTTCAGGACCAGATGGGGGCTTCGCCTGCGCGCCGTCGGCGAGAAGCCGAGGGCGGCGGACACGGTCGGGCTCCCGGTGATCCCGATCCGCTACGTCGCGGTGGTCATGTCCGGAGTGCTGGCCGCGCTCGGCGGCGCGTACCTGTCGGTCGGCGTTCGTCGGCTCGTTCAACCAGAACATGACCGAGGGCCGGGGCTTCATCGCGCTGGCCGCGGTGATCTTCGGCAAGTGGCGTCCGGCCGGCGCCCTGATCGCGACGCTGCTATTCGGCTTCGGCAGCGCGCTGGCCGACCGCCTGCCGACGTTCTCGCAGAGCGCGGCCACGCTGTTCCAGGCCCTCCCCTACGTGCTCACGCTGGTCGCGGTCGCGGGCGTGATCGGCCGCTCGCGCGGGCCGGCGTCGAGCCGGGATCCCGTACGTGAAGGAGTAGCGGATGGCAGTCGCCCGACTCGCTCTGACCAGCTTCGCCGACGGAGAGGTACGCCTCAGCGACGAGGTCGAGCTCTACCAGCGCACGTACACGACGCTGCTGCGCTCGAGCGGGGAAACGCAGTTGCGCGTGCTCGAGTCCTCGCACCGGGCGATGGGCTCGAGCCTGCACCCGCTTGCGGCCAGCGAGGAGCTCGACCTCGGCGCGTTCCTCTACGCCATCCAGAGGCTCCCCGACGGCATCATCGGGGCGCAGCTCGTCGTGATGGGCCAGGACGTCGACGCGCTGACCGCCAGTGGCATCCCGATCGACTCCTGGCAGGAGGCCGAGGCCCCCGCGCGGCGGCGCCGCTGGTATGACAGCGGGGTCGGCACGCTCGCCGTACTGCTCGCCAGCGCGTCTGACGTCGACGATCTGGTGCCGACGCTGGTGGCGCTGCAGATCGAGTGGAACAAGATCCGGGTTCGGATGCGCGCCGCCGGCTGGCCCGAAGCGGCCACCTCGGCGGACGTCCCCGCCGAGGAGTGCGCGCGCGAGCTGAGCGGCAGCGCCGAGGACTGGGCGCGCCTGCAGCGCGCCTGGGGCGAGTCGTTCGCGAAGCGGATGCGGCTGATCGCCGAGCGGCGGCTGGCGCTGCGGGTGCGGATGCTCGGCGGCTCGCACACCGGCTACGAGCGCCTGACCCGGCGCTGGTGGACACCGGTCAGCGCCGAGCTCGCCCACGAAGGCCTGACCGAGCGGCCGCTCTACTTCGTGAGCTCGAACACCCACAGCCTCGTCAACATCGTCACCGGCATCGCGCGCGAGCGCGAGGCCGAGCTCGTGAGCTTCGTCGAGCAACTGCCCGAAGACGACATCCTGCGCGAGGAGCTGGCCCTGTTTCGCGAGGGACACAGCCAGGGGTCGTGGGACAACTTCCTCTACTACGTCGCGCGTCTGTACTTCCGGGCCCGCGGCGTCGAGGGCTGGAACGAGCGCCGCAACGCCGAGCAGCAGCAGGGCGTCACCCACCTGAGCAGCACGACGGCGCTGCGCGTGCCCGCGCAGGTCATCTCACTCGCCGCACTCGAACCCAGTGGGCTCGATCCGCGGGTTGGCGACGTCGACGCCGCGGCGCTGGCCCGCAGCGGCGCGGTGATCGTCAACATCGACTATCCGCTCGGCGTCGCCGCCTACAACATCCTGCGCGAGATCGCGGTCGACCGCACCGGGCTGCGCGGCGTGTACATCCTCGGCAAGGCGGCCACGCTCAACGCCGACGTCGGCGACGTGATGATCTCGAGCGTCGTGCACGACGAGCACTCGGGGTCCACCTACTGGCTCGACAACGCGTTCAGCGTCGACGACATCGCGCCCGATCTGCGCTTCGGCACGGGCCTCGACAACCAGCGGGCGGTCACCGTCAAGAGCACGTTCTTGCAGAACCGCTCCTACCTCGACTTCTACTACCGCGAGGCGTTCACGGTGGTCGAGATGGAGGCCGGCCCGTACTGCAACGCGGTCTACGAGATCGCTGACGCCGACCGCCACCCGGTCGGCGAGGCGGTGAACTTCTCAAAGCTCCCGATCGACCTGGGGGTCATCCACTACGCGTCAGACACGCCGTACACGCAGGCCCGCACGCTCGGCGCCCAGGGCCTCAGCTACTACGGACTGGACTCGACCTACGCCTCGTCGCTCGCGATCCTGCGGCGCATCCTGCGCCTCGAGGGAGCCCTCGGGCACGTCACCGGGCGCGACCTGACCCGGCCCTACGGGATGGCTATGCTCCCACCGGATGCCAGGCCGTTTTGAGCTCGACGACGGCCTCGATCCGCTCCAGCGAATCGTCGACGGCCTCCGCGTAGGTCGCCGCGGCTGACCCGTGGCGCACGCGCTTGATCGTCTCGGCCGCGAGCCGGTCGAGCTCGGCTGACAGCTCGGCGTCGCCGGCCGCGTCGACGATCGCGTTGAGGTCGCGGTGGGCACCGAGCGCCGTCGCGAGCTCGCCCCGACGCCCGGCGAGCAGGTTGACGACGCCGCCGGGCACGTCGGAGACCCCGAGCACCTCGGCGAGATCCAGGCCGGGCAATGGATTCTCCGAGGACAGGATCGCGACGCACACGTTGCCGCCGGCGAGCGCCGGGGCCAGCTCGGCGACCAGGCCGAGCAGCGGCGGCGCGTCGGGCGCGACGATCCCGACGACTCCGGTCGGCTCGGGCAGCGAGAACGACAAAAACGGCGCCGCGACCGGGTTCACGCCGCCGAGCACCGGCGCGATCTTGTCGGTCCAGCCGGCGTAGTGCAGGAGCACGTCGACGGCGGCGGCGCACTCCTCGCTGCTCGCGCCGATCGCCTCGCCGCGGGACTCAAGTGCCTCGGCCGCGCGGTACAGGATCTGCCCGCGGTTGTAGGCGGTGCGTGCCGCCCAGGGCCCGGCCGCCTTGCGCGCGGCGGCGACCGCGTCGCGGACGTCCTTGCGCGAGCCGCGCGGGAAGTTGAAGCCGTGGACCTCGTCGTAGCGGCCGGACTCAGAGCGCACGAACGCGCCGCCGATCCACAGCTTGTAGGTCTTGCGGACCGACAGCCGGTCGCTCATCGCGCGATCCGCAGGTACGGACGCAGCCCGGCGGCGCCGCCCTCGCGGCCGAAGCCCGACTCCTTGTAGCCGCCGAACGCGGCGGTCGGGTCGAAGTGGTTGTAGGTGTTCTGCCAGACCACTCCGGCCTGCAGCGCGCCGGCGACCTCGAACGCCTTGGAGCCCTTGTCGGTCCAGATCCCGGCGGCCAGCCCGTAGCGCGAGTTGTTGGCCTTCTCGATCGCCTCGGCCTGGGTGCGGAACGTCAGCACCGACACGACCGGGCCGAAGATCTCCTCGACCGCGATCCGGTGCGCGGGCGAGACGTCGGTGAACAGCGTCGGCGCAAACCAGTAGCCGCGCTCGGGCAGCTCGCAGTCGATCGTCCGCCGGCTGGCGCCCTCCGCCTCGCCGGCCGCGACCAGCGCCTCGATCCGCTCGAGCTGCTCGGCCGAGTTGATCGCGCCGACGTCGGTGTTCTTGTCGAGCGGGTCGCCGACCCGCAGGCGGCGCATCCGCTGCCACAGCTTGGTGATGACCTCGTCGTGCACGCTCTCCTGGATCAGCAGCCGCGACCCCGCGCAGCAGACGTGCCCCTGGTTGAAGAAGATGCCGTTGACGATCCCCTCGACGGCCTGATCGAGCGACGCGTCCTCGAACACGATGTTGGCCGACTTGCCGCCGAGCTCGAGCGTCAGGGGCGTGTTCGTGCCGGCCAGCGCGGCCTGGATGTCGCGGCCGACGGAGGTCGACCCGGTGAACGCGACCTTGTCGATGTGCGGCGCGCGCACGAGCGCGGCGCCGGTCGCGCCGTCGCCCGCGAGGATCGAGATCACGCCCGGCGGCAGCTCGGCCTCCTGCGCGATCTCGGCCAGCAGCAGGGCGGTGAGCGGCGTCGTCTCGGCCGGCTTGAGGATCGCCACGTTGCCGCAGGCGAGCGCCGGCGCGAGCTTCCACGCCGCCATCAGCAGCGGGAAGTTCCAGGGCACGATCTGCCCGACGACGCCGAGCGGCTGCACCTCGCGCGAGGCGACGCCGTAGCGGAGCTTGTCCGCCCAGCCGGCGTAGTGGAAGAAGTGCGCGGCGGCGAGCGGGATGTCGACGTCGCGCGACTCGCGCAGCGGCTTGCCGCCGTCCATCGTCTCGACCACGGCGAGCTCGCGCGCGCGCTCCTGGATCAGGCGCGCGATCCGGAACAGGTACTTGCCGCGCTCGAGCGGCTGCAGCGCCGCCCACTTGGGCGCCGCGGCGCGCGCGCTCTCGATCGCCGCGAGTACGTCCTCCGGGCCGCCGAACGCGACGTCGGCCAGCGGCTCCTCGGTGGCCGGGTTGATCGTCGGCACGTAGCGGCCGTCGACCGGATCGCGGAAGTCGCCGTCCACGAACAGGCCGTAGCGGTCCCTGAGCCGGACGTGGTCGGTCGATTCGGGGGCCGGGGAGTAATCCCAGACGATGCTGGTTCGGGTCTCGGCGGAGGAGGTCATTCCTTGGAGAAGTCCTCGGAGCGGCCGTAGCGGCCGGTCTCGGTCTTCGCGTACTGCATAAGCAGATCATTGAGGACGGACGACGCCCCGATCCGGATCCGGTCGGGCGTCAGCCACTCGTCGCCGAGCGTCTCCTTGACCAGCACCAGGCGATGCAGCGCCGCCTTGCTCGTCGAGACGCCGCCGGCCGCCTTGAAGCCGACGATCCGCCCGGTCCTGTCGCCGTAGTCGCGGATCGCCTCGAGCATCACCAGGCAGACGCCGGGGGTGGCGCCGGCCGACGCCTTGCCGGTGGAGGTCTTGATGAAGTCCGCGCCGGCCTCCATCGCCAGCATCGAGGCGTGGCGGACGTGGTCGTAGGAGCCGAGCTCCGCGGTCTCGAGGATCACCTTGAGGTGGGCGTCTCCCGACGCCTCCTTGATCGCGACGATCTCCCGTTGCACGCGGGTGTCGTCGCCGGCCAGAAACGCCTCGCGCGAGATCACCATGTCGATCTCGTCGGCGCCGGCTGCGACGGCGTCCTCGGTGTCGCGCAGCTTGGCCTCGAGGCTGACCTGGCCGGCCGGGAAGCCTGTGGCCACCGACGCCGTCTTAACGCCCGTGTGGGCGAGCGCCTCCTTTGCCGTAGCGACCAACTGCGGATACACGCAGATCGCCGCGACCGACGGGATCTCGGGCATCGTCGGCGCCGGGCAGACGCCCTTGGCGCAGAGCTGCCGGACCTTGCCCGGGGTGTCCGCGCCCTCGAGCGTGGTCAGGTCCAGCATCGAAACCGCGAGCCGGATTCCCTGCTGCTTGGCAGCGGTCTTGATCGAGCGCTTGCCGAGCTGCGCGACGCGCTCTTCCACCCCGACCCGGTCGACATGAGGCAGACGCCTGATCACGCCTGCGAGGCTACTACCCTGCGTGAGGTGAAGAGGGTCCTTGTGTTCTGCGGCTCGAGCCCCGGCGGCCGCCCCGAGTACGCCGAAACTGCGGAGGCGCTCGGCCGCCTGTGCGCCTCCCGCGGCCTCGAGGTCGTCTACGGCGGTGCCCACGTGGGGCTGATGGGAGCGCTGGCTGATGCCGCGCTCGGTGGTGGCGGGAAGGTGATCGGGGTGATCCCCAACCGGCTCGTCGAGGCCGAGATCGCGCACGCCGGACTGACCAAGCTGCACATCGTCGACACGATGCACGAGCGCAAGGCGCTGATGGCCGAGCTGTCGGACGCCGTGATCGCGCTCCCCGGCGGCACCGGGACGCTCGACGAGCTGTTCGAGATGTTCACGTGGAGCCAGCTAGGCCTGCACCGGATGCCGATCGGCCTGCTCGACGTGGCGGACTACTGGCAGCCGCTGCTGCGGTTTCTCGAGCACTCCGTCAACGAGCGCTTCCTGCGCGCCGAGCACTTCGAGACGATGCTGATCGACCGCGATCCGGGATTCCTGCTCGATCGGCTGGCGTCGCATCAGCCACTTGCGCTCAACAAGTGGATGGATCGGCGCGGAGTCGATTAAGCGGTGCCGAACACGCGGTCTCCGGCGTCGCCCAAGCCGGGCCGGATGTAGGCGTTCTCGTCGAGCTCGCGGTCGACCGCCGCGGTCCAGATGCGGACATCGGGGTGGGCCTGCTCGACTGCGCTGATGCCCTCGGGCGCGGAGACCAGGCAGACGAGCTCGAGGTGCTTGGCGCCGGCGCGCTTGAGGTGGTTCAGCGCCGTGACCGCGCTGCCGCCGGTGGCGAGCATCGGGTCGAGCACGTACACGCGCGCGTCTGGCAGGCCGCGCGGCAGCCGTGCGTAGTAGTCGACGGGCTCGTGGTCCTCTTCGTCGCGGTAGATGCCGACGTGGCCGACGCGCGCGTCGGGCAGCAGCCGCAGGAAGCCCTCGACCATCCCCAGCCCGGCGCGCAGGACCGGCACGACCGCCACCTCGTCGCGCAGCCGCTGGCCGCGCGTGGACTCGAGCGGGGTCTCGATGTCGACCTCCTTCACGGGCAGCTCGCGCGCGACCTCGACGGCCATGATCGCCGCCGCCTCGTACAGCGCCTGGCGGAACTCGCCGTGCGGCGTGTCGCGCGAGCGCAGAACGCTGACGCGGTCGGCGAGCACGGGATGCTCGACGACGATGAGCGTTTGTGGCACGGCTGCGATGCTATCCGTCAATGGCACACGTGAACGTCGAACTCAAAGCGCGTGACCCGGACCCCGAGGCCACGCTGGCGCGCTGTCTGGCGCTGGGCGCGGTCGAGACCGGGGTGCTGGTGCAGCGGGACACATACTTCGCCGGGCGCGATGGCCGGCTGAAACTCAGGGAACAGGACGGCGAGCAGCCCGAGCTGATCGCCTACCGGCGGCCCGACTCCTCCGAGGCGAGCCAGAGCACGTACGTGCTGGCGCCGGTCGCTGACGCGGATGCGATGGCCGAGGCGCTCGACGCCGGCCTGGGAGCGACGGTCGTGGTGTCGAAGCGGCGGCGGCTGCTGCTCTGGGAGGGCGTGCGGATCCACCTGGACGAGGTCGAGGGGCTCGGGAGCTTCGTGGAGTTCGAGGCCGTCCTGCCCGACGCGGGCGACGTCGAGACGGCGCGAGCCAAGGTGGCCCACCTGCGGGAGTCGCTCGCGATCGCCGACGACGCGCTCGTGTCCGTCGGCTACTCGGACCTGCTGCTCGACGGCCCGGACGCGCTGCTGCGCGCCGCCGACGCGGCCATGCGCAACGCCTACGCGCCGTACTCCGGCTTCAAGGTCGGCGCCGCCGTCCGCGCGCCGAGCGGCGCGATCTACGCCGGCGCGAACGTGGAGAACGCTGCCTACCCCCAGGGGCAGTGCGCGGAGGCCTCGGCGCTCGGCGCGCTGGTCGCGGCCGGGGAGTCGATGATCACCGCAGTCGCGGTGGTGGCGGAGAAGCTGGACGTCTGTCCTCCCTGCGGAGGCTGCCGGCAACGGCTGATCGAGTTCGGAGTTCCGACGACGCCGGTCTACCTCGGCCGGCCGGGCGCGGCTCCGACGACGGTCACTTTGGGCGAGATGCTGCCCGGCTCGTTCGACCGCGAGGCGCTCGAGGCGTGAACCTCGGCACGCCGCGAGTGGGGGTCGTTCTGGGGTCGGGCCTCGGCGCGGTCGCCGAGGCCGTCGAGGACGCGGTCGTGGTCGGATATGAGGAGCTGCCCGGGTTTCCGAGGCCGAGCGTCGCCGGCCACGCCGGCCGCGCCGTCCTCGGTTCGATCGGCGGCGTCCCGGTCGCGGTGCTGCAAGGGCGCGCGCACCTGTACGAGGGCGGCGATCCCGAGGCGGTGCGGGTGCCCGTCCGGGCGTTGCGGGCGGCCGGCGCGTCGACCCTGGTGCTGACCAACGCCGCCGGGTCGTTGCGTCCGGAGATGGGGCCCGGGTCGCTGATGGCGATCACCGATCACATCAACATGACCGGCTGGAACCTGCTCGCGGGACCCAACGACGACGCCCTGGGGCCGCGCTTCCCGTCGCTCCGCGACGCCTATGACCCGGAGCTGCGCGCGAAGCTGCGCGAGGCGGCCGACGAGGTCGGGGTCGGGCTTGCCGAGGGCGTCTATCTGGCCGTGACCGGACCGAGCTTCGAGACCCCGGCCGAGATCCGGGCATTTCAGGTGATGGGCGCCGACGCGGTCGGCATGTCGACCGTCCAGGAGACGATCGTCGCGCGCCACTGCGGACTGCGGGTCGCAGCGGTGTCGGTGATCACCAACCTCGCCGAGGGCATGACCGACGAGCCGCTCAGCCACGAGCAGACGCTGAGCGCGGCCGAGTCAGCCGCCGGCGACCTCGCGCGGCTCCTGCTGGAGTTCATCCCGCGATGCTGACCGCCGAGCTGATCCGGCGAAAGCGCGACGGCGGCGAGCTGAGCGCCGAGGAGATCGAGCAGCTCGTGTTCGGAATCGCCGACGGGTCGGTGACCGACGCCCAGGTCGGCGCGCTCGCGATGGCAATCGTGTGGCGCGGGATGACCCCCGTCGAGCGGGTGGCGCTGACCGGCGCGATGATGCGCTCGGGAGATCGACTGGATTGGAGCGACGCCGGGCTGGACGGCCCGGTGCTCGACAAGCACTCGACGGGAGGCGTCGGCGACAAGGTCAGCCTGCTGCTCGCGCCGATCCTGGCCGCGTGTGGCGCGTTCGTGCCGATGATCTCGGGCCGCGGCCTCGGGCACACCGGCGGCACGCTCGACAAGCTCGAGTCGATCCCGGGCTACGACGTGACGCCGGATAACCAGCGCCTGCGCGAGGCCGTGGCACGCGTCGGCTGCGCGATCGTCGGTCAGACCGCGCGCCTCGCCCCCGCCGACCGCCGGCTGTACGCGATCCGCGACGCCACCGCAACGGTCGAGTCGATCCCGCTGATCGTCGGCTCGATCCTGTCCAAGAAGCTCGCTGCCGGCCTCGACGCGCTCGTGATGGACGTCAAGGTCGGCTCGGGAGCGTTTCTGCGCGAGATCGACCAGGCGCGCGAGCTCGCGCAAGCGATCGTCGAGGTCGCCGGCGGCAACGGCATGCCGACGACCGCGGTGCTGACCGACATGGACCAGGTGCTCGGCCGGACTGCCGGCAACGCGGTCGAGGTGCGCGAGTCGATCGACCATCTGACCCGAGCCGCGCACGACGAGCGGCTGCTGGACGTAACGCTCGCGCTGTGCGCCGAGGTGCTCGTGCTCGGTGGGCTGTACGCAGACGTAGGCGGCGCGCGAGCCGCGGCGCTGGACTCCCTCGAGAGCGGCGCCGCCGCCGAGCGGTTCTCGGCGATGGTCGCCGAGCTCGGCGGCCCGGCAGACCTCGTCGACGTCCCGTCGCGCCACCTGCAGACCGCGCCGGTGACCGCCGCCATAGACCCGTTGGAGTCGGGCCACGTCAACGCCGTCGACGTGCGCGCGGTGGGGATCGCGATCGTCAGCCTCGGCGGCGGGCGAGCCCGCGAGGACGACCGCGTCGACCACAGCGTCGGCCTGACCGAGGTCGCGGCGCTCGGCGAGCGCGTCGACCCCGGCGGCCGGCCGCTGGCGCTCGTGCACGCCCGCGACGACGAAAGCGCGCGGCGTGCCGCCGATGCCGTCCGCGCGGCTTACTTTGTCGGCGATCCGCCGGGCGACGTCCCGCCGGCGGTCATCGAGGTTCAGCGCGCCGTGTAGACGCCGGTCGAGACCTCGTGGTAGCCCTTGGCGCCGATGCTGAGGCCGAGCTGGCTACGGGGGTCCGCGCCGTCACGGAGCCGGTCGAGCGCGAAGCGGAAGTCATAGCGCGGCGACCAGCCGAGCTCGCTGGCGGGCGAGGGCGTTGACGTACACGCGCTCGATCGAGGGGAACATCCGCCAGCCCTTTTGCGCGTACAGCTCCTCGTAGTCGGGGAACAGCCGCCGCACGACGCTCGGCAGGTCGTGTCGGATCGCGGCGAGATCGTCGCGCGTGAACGGCGACGTGGCGCTGATGATGTAGCGGCCGAAACCGATCGCGGGCGCGCGCTCGAGCGCGAGCAGATGGGCGCTCACCACGTCCTCGATGTCGACCCGCCGGTACAGCAGCTCGTTGACCTTGAGGTTCAGGTCGGCGTAGGTGCTGCGGACATCGTCGCGGTCGTCGGCCTCGGGGAAGAACCGCGAGGTGCGCAGGATCAGGCACGGCAGGCCGTGGTCGCGCGCGATCAGCTCGCACAGGTTCTCGGCCGCGGTCTTCGTCGTGCCGTAGATGTTGCGCGGGACCGGTGCGACGTCCTCGGTGATCCAGGCCGCCGGCTCCCCCTCCTCGGGGGTGAGCGCGCGGCCGAACGCGCTCGTCGTGCTCGTGAAGACGAACCGGCTGGCGCCCGCCGCGACCGCCTCCTCGAGCAGGTTCAGCGTGCCGGTGATGTTGGTGTCGACGAACTCCGTGCGCGGATGAGACTCCACGTGCGGCTTGTGAAGCGTGGCCGCGTGCACGACCGCGTCCACGCCGGCCATACAGCGCCGGACGCAGGCGCGATCGGCGATTGAGCCGACCACGGTCGTGTGGAGCGACGCGAGGACGTCGAGCCCGATGACGTCGTGGCCCTCCTCGCCGAGGACCCGCATCAGCGCCTCACCGAGGTGACCCGAGCTGCCGGTGACGAGGATCCGCATGCCACGAGGCATATCAGAACCGGGTGCTGGTAAACCTTCGCAGCTGATGTCGACGATCCCGAAGGTAGAGCTCCACGTCCACCTGGAGGGGACCGCCCCGCCCGAGCTCGTGCGGCGCATCGCTGCGCGCAACGGCTTGGAGCTGCCCGAGCAGCTGTTCGGCAACCGACGGGCGCTTCCGTTACACGGACTTCCTCGACTTCCTGCGCACCTACGACCTGGCGGCGAGCGTGATCCGCACCGGGGAGGACTACCGCGACATCACCTACGAGTATCTGGGCGCCTGCGCCGCCGGTGGCGCGATCTACGTCGAGCTGACCGCGTCACCGGACCACGCCAGGCTCGTCGGGCTCAGCGACGAGGAGCACCTGGCCGCGATCTCGCAGGGGATCGACGACGCCCGGCGCGACACCGGCATCGAGGGCCGGATCCTGGTCTCGGCCGTGCGCAACTTCGGCGTCGAGCAGGCGCTGCGGGTCGCGCGCGACGCCGCCGAGCACCCCCACCCCTACGTGGTCGGCTTCTCGATGGCCGGCGACGAGGCCGGCTTCCCGGCGCACGATTTCGCCGAGGTGTTCGCGATCGCGGCCGACGCGGGGCTCGGCTGCACGATCCACGCGGGCGAGTGGGCGGGGCCCGAGAGCGTGCGCGCCGCGCTCGAGCTTCCGATCACCCGGATCGCGCATGGCGTCCGCGCGATCGAGGACCCGGCGCTCGTGGACGAGCTCGCGGCGCGCGAGATGGTGCTCGACACCTGCCCGACGAGCAACGTCGTGCTCGGCGTCTACCCCTCCTATGAGGAGCATCCGCTGCCGGTGCTGCGCGAGGCGGGCGTCAAGGTCACGCTCGGCTCCGACGATCCGCCGTACTTCGGCGCCACGATCGAGGGCGAGTACGACGCGTGCGCCGAGCACATGGGCTTCGGCGAGGACGACCTGCGCGACGTCACCCGCACCGCGATCGATGCCGCGTTCTGCGACGAGGGCCTGCGCGAGGAGCTGCGCCGTCGGGCCCGTGTTTAGACTCGTGGATAGCGTGACGAACGACGGGGCGATCGGGCAGATCCTTGTCACCCAAGAGGAGCTGGAGCGGCGCGTCCGGGAGCTCGGCGCCGAGATCTCCCGCGACTACGAGGGCAAGAACGTGCTGTTGCTCGGGATCCTCAAGGGCGCGGTGTTCTTCCTGTCCGATCTCGCGCGCCAGCTCACGGTCGAAAGCGAGATCGACTTCATGGCGGTGGCCTCGTACGGCTCGGCCACTACGTCTTCGGGCGTGGTGCGGATCCTGAAGGACCTCGACCGCCCGATCGAGGACCACGACGTTCTGATCGTCGAGGACATCGTCGACTCGGGCCTCACGCTGCGCTACCTGCTGGGCAGCCTTGGGGGGCGCAAGCCACGCACGCTCGAGGTCTGCGCGTTGCTCGTCAAGCCGGAGGCGCGGGTCGTCGACGTGCCGATCAGATACGTCGGGTTCGAGATCCCCAACGAGTTCGTGATCGGCTACGGGCTCGACTACGACCAGCGCTACCGCGCGCTGCCGTACGTGGCCACCTTGTCGCTCTGAGCGAGCGAGATCCAAATCCTGACAAGGGCGCCGCCGCCGGATAGGCTGACGCTCGTGATTCGCTGCTGGCTTGCGGCGATGGCGGCGCTCGTGGCGCTGGGCACCACAGCGGCGGGCGCTGACGCCATCGTCCGGGTGATTCCGGCGCCGCTGAAGACCTGCCCCAACCCAAAGGCTCCAGCCGGCGCCAAGCCGGAGACGGGTGGCCTCGATCCCGGCCAGCTCGCTGCGGCATACGGCATCACGAGCCTGTGGGCGCGGGGCTTCAAGGGTCAGGGCCGCTCAGTGGCTTTGATCGAGCCAGGAACGGCGCTGGGGCCCAACCCCGGGAAGCTGTCGGACTGCTACGGGCCGTATCCGAAGATCCACCAGGTCCTGATCAAAGGAACACATCCGACGCCGGGCGGCGAGGGCAACCTCGATCCGGTCGGCGTCCTGTCGCTGGCGCCACGCGCACGGGTGTACCTGATCGAGAGCGGAACCAAAGGGGCCACCGGCGAGTCGACGGCCAAGCTGATCCGGGCCGCGCTCAACCCCCATCGCACCGGCGGTCACGTGGTCGACGCGATCTCGATGTCGTTCGGGACATGTGAGGCGGCGCTCTCGGTGGCCCGCAGGCGTGCCGAGGAATCGGCGCTGCGGCTCGCGGCCAGCCTCGGGGTCGCCGTGTTCACCTCCGGCGGCGACGGCGGCTCGGCCTCGTCATTCAACGCCCATGGCAGGACGATGTGCACCAAGCATCCCCTCGACGTCCGCCTCGATCCGTTCCTGCCCGGACTGAAGCTGGGTCTGTCGTTGCCGGCGAGCTCCCCGGAGGTGACGTCGGTCGGAGGAACCGAGCTCGACATCGCCGGCGTGCTCCACGCCAGCGGTGCGCCCGGCGGGAAGATCACCGACGAGTTCGTGTGGAACACGCTCAAGGGCAAGTCGACCGGCGCGGCCGGCGGCGGTGGCGCCAGCCACATCTACACGGTCGCCGACGCGCCGTGGGAGAAGCGGGTCGGGCTGAAGGCCTCACAGCCCGAGGAGAAACCGGACATCACCGCGATTGCCAGCCACCCGCTCGCCCCGTTCGGCGGCGCCGGCACCAGCTTCTCCTCGCCGCTGATGGCGGGTGCCTACGTGGTCCTGGAGCAGGACGTGCTCGCCCACCATCTTCGGGCGATCGGCTCGTTCAACCCCACGCTGTACCGCGTCTTCGCAGATCGAGCGGAGCGCTCCGGGGTCTTCAACGACATCGTCCACGGCACCACCGACCTCCTTCGGCTCGGGTGTTGTAAGGCGAGACGCGGCTACGACGAGGCCAGCGGCCTGGGGTCGGTCAACTTCGATCGCCTCGCGTCGGCGCTGATCAAGCATCCGTCGCTGGAGGTGCCGTGGACGACGATCGACCTCGCAGCGTCGGTCCCCGCACCCGGTATCGAGGCGGCGATCACCGTGACGACCAACAACGACCTTGCCGGCACCCCCAACGTGATCAACGTGTTCGCGGGGGGAGCCTCGGTCGGGCACTGCCCGGGCAGCCCGTGTCACCTCGCCTACAGCGCGACGCACCTCCCGGTGACGGTGACGATCTCCGCCGACGTCGGACCGCTGGGCGCGTCGCCGGCGTCGACCCGCGCGCTTGCGAGCACCAGCCGGAAGGTGACGCTCAAGGCCACCCGCCCGCCGTGCCAGCCCCTGCGCATCTTCGGTGGCGCGGAGATCTCGGCGATCTGCCAGTGACGCCGGTCTGCGATCTAGCCCAGTGAGCTGATCCGCTCGACGAGCAGCCCGAGGAAGCGCTCGGCGTCGATGTCGATCGCGACGTGGCAGTTGGGCTCCCACGTGCGGCCGCGGAGGTCGACGTGCGTGCGTCCGCGGGGCAGCTCGCCGCCGGTGTCGACGACGACGCCGCGATACGCCGTCTCGAGCAGGGTCGGGTCGATGACGTGGGCCATCGCGACGGCGTCGTGGACGGGCGCCCCGTCCCACCCGTACTCGCGCGCGTGAAACAGGCTGTAGAAGTTGAACAGGTCGGCGACGAGCTTCCCCGCCCTGCCGGCCTTCGCCAGGAGCTCGACGTGGGCGGGCGTGATCAGCGCCTTGTGGGTGACGTCGAGGCCGACCATCGTGAGGTTGAGCCCGCTCGTGAACACGAGGTGCGCGGCCTCGGGGTCTGCCCAGATGTTGAACTCGGCCGCCGGCGTGACGTTGCCCTCGCCGACCGCGCCGCCCATCAGCACGATGCGCTCGACCTTTGACGCCAGCTCCGGGTAGCGGGTCAGAAACAGCGCCACGTTGGTCAGCGGGCCGGTCGGGACGAGCGTCACGGGTGTGGCGCTCGCCTCGAGCGCGTGGGCGATCCAGTCGATCGCGTGCGTCGGCTCGGGCTCTCGGGCCGCCGGCGGCAGATCGGGGCCGTCGAGCCCGGTCTCCCCGTGCACGTCGGCCGCGACGTTGCGCGCGCGGATCAGCGGCCGCGCCGCGCCGGCGGCGACCGAGACGTCGGGGCGGCCGACGTGGTCAAGGACGCGGATCGCGTTCGCGGTGGTCTTTTCGAGCGTCTGGTTGCCGGACACGGTGGTCACGCCGAGCAGCCGCACCTCGGGGCTGGCGAGCGCGAGCAGGAGCGCGATCGCGTCGTCGTGGCCGGGATCGCAGTCGAGGATGATGTCGGTCACGCGCTCAGGATCGCATGCTCAGTCGTCTGCAGTCAGGCCGTCCCGTAGTGTCAGCGGCCGATGCGGGTCGATAAGTGGCTCTGGACCGCGCGGCTGTTCAAGACGCGCACATCGGCAGCAGATGCGGTCAAGGGTGGACGCGTCCACATCAACGGCGTTGCGGTGAAGCCGAGCCGCGAGGTCGAAGTCGGCGACGAGCTCGAGATCACCGTGGGGCATGTGCGGCGGACCGTGATCGTGCGCGCCATGGCCGAGCGTCGCGTTTCGGCCGCACAGGCGCAGACGCTCTACGACGAGACCGCGGAGAGCATCGAAGAGCGCGAGCGCCAGGCGAAATTGCGCCGGCTCGGCGCGCCAGTCGCGGTCGGCCGGCGCCCGACCAAGCGCGACCGTCGCCGCTACGACGCAGGCCCGTACTAGCGAGGCGGTCAGCATCGCCGGCGACGGAATGGCCGATATCGGCACGCCGCCGGAGAATCCGGTCTGTTAGGTTGCGCGGCCTTGCGCAGGTTGGGGCCTGCGCCCGCATCTACATCGGAGGTGAGCGAGTGGGTCGTCGTTTATCGATCGTCGCAGCAGTAGCCGCGGTGGCGGCAGTGTGCTGCTCTGTTTTGGCGTCGAGTGCCGGCGCCAAGGTTCGCGCCGTGAGCCCGAGCCAGCTGAACAGCATCCAGTGGGGGCCATGCGTCCCCGGGTCTGACCTGGACCAGCTTGGCGCGCAGTGCGGCACCTTGTCGGTTCCGCTGGACTACAACCACCCGAACGGCGCGCACATCCAGCTTGCCGTCTCGAAGCTCGAGCATACGTCTGACGCCGCTGACTACCAGGGAGCGATCCTGACCAACCCCGGCGGTCCGGGCGGATCGGGCCTGGACCTGAGCGCGATCCTGGCGTTCGTGCTCGATCAGGAGGGCTACTCGGCGGCGGCCGCGGATTACGACTGGATCGGTTTTGACCCGCGCGGCGTGGGCGCGAGCCAGCCGTCCCTGACGTGTGACCCGAACTACTTCGCCGGGCCGCGTCCCAACTACACCCCGTCCACTCGCCAGCTGCTGAGCTTCTGGGAGAACAAGTCGGACCGTTACGGCCGCGATTGCGCGCGGACGAGTGCCGCTCAATACGCGCTGCTGCAGAACGACACGACGATCGACACCGCCAAGGACATGGACAGCATCCGCCAGGCCCTTGGACAGCGGCAGATCAGCTACTACGGGTTCTCGTACGGGACGTACCTCGGCCAGGTCTACTCGACGCTGTTCCCCCAGAACGTGCGCCGCGAGATCATGGACTCGAACGTCGACCCGCGTGGCGTCTGGTATCAGGACAACTTCGACCAGGACGTCGCGTTCCAGCGCAACATCCAGATCTGGTTCGGATGGCTGGCGAAGTACAACAGCGTCTACAACCTCGGCAGCACCGAGGCACAGGTGGCCAGGACGTTCAACAAGGCCCAGAACGCGCTGGCATCGTCGCCGGCGGGCGGTGAGGTCGGTCCCGACGAGTGGGCCGACATCTTCCTCGAGGCCGGCTACTACGAGCAGACCTGGGAGGACCTCGGCAGCCTGTTCTCCGAGTGGATCAACAACCCCGGCCCGTCCTCGGCCGCCGATCTGGTCAACGCGTTCGAGTCGACCGACGGCGTCGGCGACGACAACGGGTACGCCGGCTATCTGGCGGTGCAGTGCACCGACACGGCGTGGCCGAACTCGTGGTCGAAGATCGTCCGCGACAACTGGGCCGTGAACGCCATCGCCCCGTTTGAGACCTGGGGCAACGCCTGGTTCAACGGGCCCTGCACGAACTGGCCGGGACGCCCGGACAGGCCGGTGCAGATCAACGGCAGCCGCGTGAACAGCGCGCTGCTGATCGACGAGACCCTCGACGCGGCGACGCCGTTCCCGGGGAGCCTCGAGGTCCGCAAGCTGTTCCCGCACGCATCGCTGATCGCCGAGCCGGGTGGCACCAGCCACGCCGACTCGCTGTTCGGAGACACGTGTGTCGACGGCTCGATCGCCGACTACCTGACGACTGGGGCTCTGCCCGCACGGCAACGGTTCGCGCCGTGGGACAAGACGTGCGCCCCGTTGCCGCAGCCAGACCCGACGCAGCAGGTGTCCGCTAACGCGGCACGCGCCGCCAAGGCGGGCGCTGGTCGGGCGGCTCAGGCGGCCCAGTTCACCAGGGCGACTGGTGGCCGGCTCCGGCTGGCCGCGGTCCTGTCGCGCTGAATTAGCGAAGTCGCTGGCCGTCGGGGCATCCGTCCCGGCGGCCGGCGGCGCTTCGCACGCCGTCGGCACGGCGCCGCCGGACCTGAACGCGGCCCGCGCCGAAGTCAGTTACAACTTCTTAAACAAGCTCTTCACAAATCGTGAACGCTTGGCCCGGACGCCACTCCGAGGAGCCATGTTGAAGACGTTCCGCGGGTAGGTGCTGGTCGAGCGGACAGGGGAAGGAGACTTTTCCATGGCGCACAAACGCACGCTCTTGCTGCTCGCAGCGGCACTCGCAATCGCCGCTGCCAGCGTCGCGGTCGCGCAGGCGTCGACCGCCGCCCGATCGCACCACGGCGGCGGGGGCCACGGCTCCAACGGCAAGCACGGCTCCGGCACGGCGACGCCGATCAAGCACGTCGTCGTGATCTTCCAGGAGAACGAGTCCTTCGACCACTACTTCGGCACCTATCCCAAGGCCGCCAACACCGACGGACAGCCATTTCACGCCGCGCACCGGACACCGGCGGTCGACGGTCTCCCGCCGGCGACGAGCCACTCGCTGCCGCCGAAGCTCCGCCACAGCACCAACCTGCTGACCAACAATCCGAACGCGAGCCAGCCCGAGCGGCTGGACAGCAGCGCCACCGGCCTGCCCGGCCATGCCGGGGGACAGCTCACCTGTGACGAGGACCACAACTACAGCGACGAGCAGCAGGCGTTCGACAACGGAAAGATGGACCACTTCGTCCAGAGCACCGGCGTGGACGCCGGCACGAAGAGCCCGTTCGGAACACCGTGCCTCGCCTCCCAGGTCATGGACTACTACGACGGCAACACCGTCACCGCGATGTGGAACTACGCCCAGAACTACTCGCTTGGCGACAACTCGTTCGGGGTCACGTTCGGGCCCTCAGCGCCCGGCGCCATCAACGTCACGGCGGGCGACACCGGCAACGTCGACACCGGCCACGAGGCAAACAACCCGTCGATCTCGACGTCCACCGCTCCCGACGGCGACCTCACGCCGGACGGCAAGGGCGGCTTCTCCCTGACCAACGACGCTCAGCCCTACTGGGACGATTGCTCGACGCGCGACGCGGTCGCGTTCAAGGGCACGAACATCGGCGACGTCCTGAATCGCGCCGGTCTCTCCTGGGGCTGGTTCGAAGGTGGCTTTACCCCGACGACCAAGTTCGCGGCAGCCGCGGCCGCAACCGGCCACAGCGGACAGCCGACGTCGACGTTCATCCCCGACGAGTTCGCCGGGGACTTCACCGGCAAGAACGTCCCCGCCAACGCCTCCAACCAGGCGCTGTGTGACGCGGTGCACCCGGTGGGCGCAGCGCTCGGCGGCACCGGTCAATGGGGATACAAGGATGACTACATCCCGCACCACGAACCATTCGAGTACTACGCCTCGACGGCCAATCCGCATCACCTGACCGTGCCGGCCAACGGCGCCGGCCGCGACACTGTCGCGGGCCTCAAGAGCATCGGCCGGGACACCCAGTCCTACGTCAAGGGGGCGCCGCAGTTCAACACCCCCAACCACCAGTACGACACCAGCGACTTCGATCAGCTGGTGGCGGCGATCCGCAGCGGGAAGCTGCCGGCGTCGGCGCTTCCTGCCGTCACCTTCTTGAAGGCGCCGGGCTTCGAAGACGGCCATCCCGGCTATTCGGACCCTGCCGACGAGCAGGCGTTCGTGACGAGGGAGATCAACTCGCTGATGCGCACCGCCGATTGGAAGAGCACCGCGGTAATCGTCAACTGGGATGACTCCGACGGCTGGTATGACCACGTCTACAGCGGCGTCACCAACCCGTCGCTGTCGCCGGCGGACAACCTGACCAACACCACGTTCACGTTGCCGACGTCAGGCCAGTGCGGCCCGAGCCCGCAGGCGAAGAAGCCACTCGCCGGCGAGCAGGGTCGCTGTGGCTTCGGCCCCAGGCTCCCGATGCTCGTGATCTCGCCGTACGCGCGCGTCAACGACGTCGACCACAACCTCACAGACCAGGCCTCGATCCTCAACCTCATCGAGTACAACTGGCACCTGCCGGGGATCCCGGGCTCCGCTGATCAGGTTCTCGCGAAGGCCGACCGGTCGGAGGGCATCGGGTTCGACCTCGCCGGGATGTTCGACTTCAAGCATCCCGATGCGAAGAAGCTGATTCTGAATCCGGCGACGGGCGAGCCCGCTCCCGGGCGGACTCGCCATCGTCGCTGCTCGCTGCGCTTAGCACCACCACCTTGCTTCGCCGGGTGTTCGTCCCGGCGGTCGGTGGCCGCTCTTGACAGCTCCAAAGCCAGCCGAAGGTGCTCGTAGACGCGTTCCCTCGCGGCAGCAATCAACTCCGTGGCTCGCACGACCTCGGCTTCGTCGGCGCCCTCGAGCGCGTGCTGATTGTCCCGGTCGCATCTCGACCACCACAGCCCCGTGTCCTCGCCCGGATAATGCTCGGGTTCAAGCCCCTCGATCAGCTCACTGCTCACGTCGATGAACGTCAGGCCGGTACGGAGTAGCTCCTCGGTGAATTTGCGGACTCGCCATCGTCGCTAGCTCAGCTGCGCAGCACCACCGGGCCGCCGGGCGTTCGTCCCGGCGGCCGGTGGCCGCGCTGGCCACGTGATCCGGTGGCTGCGCGACTGGCATACATCTAAGAGCCCGTAGCCCTGTGGTATTCGCCCCCCTAGGCCGGCGGCACCGACGCGTCCAGCACCAGATGGTCGGCGGCCGACGAACGCCGTAGATCGCCCGCGCCCTCCGGCGCGACCTCGGGAGTCACGGGGCTCAGCGCCCGGTGACCGGCGGCGGACGCCCGCCGCAGGTCGCTCGCCGAATCGAGCTCGGGTACTCGTGGGAGGGCGACGTCGGGCGTGCGGGCGATGCATGCGGCCAGCATCACCAGCCGGATCCCGGGACCGAACGGTGCGCAGCCCTTGGGGCTGTGCGCCGCGTAGGCCTCCTGGCGCTCGAGCAGCGCGAGCACGTTGCGGCAGATGTCTGCCTCCGGCGAGTCCGGCTCGCCCAGGTCACAGCTCAGCCGCGCCAGCGAGAGCGGCTCCCAGCCGGTCCGGCCCATCAACATCCGCGCGATCGCAAGGCTGAGCAAGCTCGCAAGCCGCTCGAGCCGGATGTCGTAGTCCAGTCCTCCCTGACCAGGGGCCGGTCCGAGATCGAGCGGATCCTCGCCGGCCAGCAAGCGCTGCGCCTGACCACCCAGGATCGCTGCCACCTGGGTGTCGTCGAGCCCGATTTGGTAGGCGTAGCGGGTGACCATCGTCGCGACCATGAACGGCGAGAAGTAGGGCAGGTCGGTCGCGTACAGCAGGTGACCCGGCGGGACCAGCGCGATCAGCGCGGCGATGTCGGTCGGGTTCCACCAGCTCGTGTCGATGAACAGGTTCGGATAGCGGGGGATCTCGCGCCAGAGCCAGTTGAGGTCGCAGATCGCACCGTGGGCGAGCACGATCCGTGCGTCCGGATACCGCGACGAGAGCCGCGCGGCATCGCGGCCGAGCGTCGGGATTCCGCGCCCGGCATGGATCAGAACTGGCAGCCGGCGCTCGTGCGCGAGCGCGAAGATCGGTTCGACGTGGGGCTCGGACAGCTGGAAGCTCTCCGCCCGGGGATGCAGCTTGATTCCCTTCGCACCGGCCTCGAGGCAGCGGCGCGCCTCGTCCAGCGGCTGCTTGCCGGGGTCAAGTCGGCATAGGGCGACAAGCCGGCCGTCGGACTGCTCGGCCACGTCGATCACCTCGTCGTTTGCCGCCGGGTATCCGTCTGGCTCGTGCATCGGCATCACCGCGCCGCGCGATCCGGCAGCTTCCAGCCGCGCGATCAGCTCGACGCTTGAGAGCTTGAAGCCGTCCGGGTCGTTGACGCCGATATGCGTGTGGAAGTCGAACAGGGAGACGTGGTCCAGCGAGCCGACGAGATGCTCGAACCAGGGCGCCAGGAGGTCGTCCTCGTGCATCCGATCAGACCGCGTGACCGATCAGGCGATCCAGATCCTCGTCGGAGTTCCACGCCCCGACCGACGCGCGCACCAGACCGCGTTGGACGATCGAGCGCACCACCACTCCGTTGGCGGCGAGCCGTGAAACCACCTGCTCGGGATCGTCGGCGTCCCAGGAGACGAGCGTCGATGCTCCGCGGGCGGCAACCACCACGCCGCGCTCGGCCAGGCGCTGCGCAAGCGTCGCAGCGAGCCTCGGGCCGGTCTCCACGGGCGGTTCCGGACCGGCCTCGGCCAGCACCTCGAGCGAGGCCAGCGCCCACGTGCCCGCCGAGCCGATCACCGATGCGGTGTCGAAGCGGCGCGCGTCGGCGTGGAACACGAGCTCGCTCATGTCCGACACCTCCCCGAGCGACAGAACGCTCGGCCACGGTGGCGAGAGCGTCCGCTGGCGGTCGCGGCGCACGTACAGGAAACCGCTGCCCTCGGGCCCGCACAGCCACTTCTGGCCCGATGCCGCGTAGTAGTCACAGCCGCTTGCGTGAACGTCAACCGGCACCGCGCCCGCAGCCTGGGCACCGTCGACGAGCACCGGTGCGCCCGCGGCGACGATCGCTTCGACGTCGGCCACCCGCCCGGTCATCCAGGAGACGTGTGAGCAGGCGACAAGCCGCGTCCGAGCTCTCACCGCGCCGGCCAGCTCATCAAGTGGGGCAACCCGGACATCGACTCCGAAGCGTTTGGAGACCGCAGCAAGTGGCGCCAGCAGGCTCATGTGCTCCTCGTCTGAGATCAGGATCTCGTCGCGGCGTCGCAGGTGCAGCCCCCACAGGACCGTGCTGATCGCGTCCGCGGTGCCGTGAGTGAGGGCGATCTCATCCGCGTCGGCACCGATCATCGCGCCGTAACGCGAGCGCAGCGCCGCGTCGATCGACCGCAGGTGCCTTGCGTTCACATCGCTCGAACGGCCCTGCTCGAGCACGACCGCGATCCGCTGCGAGGAGCGTTCGAGCGCCCGCCGCGGAACCGGTCCGTCGCTGCCGGCGTTCAGATACGCCACGCGCTCGAATACCGGGAACTCGTCGCGCAGCGCGTTGCCGGTCCGGGCGAACATCGATCCAACCGTCAGCACCGCGCTGGCCCGCGCGAGCCGGCTGGCGTCGCCTTTGGCCGACTCGCTCACCTCAGACTGATCGAGCCGCAGTTCGAGCGATGTGTCTCCGAGCTGGATCACGTCGCCGATTGTCAGCGGCTGCTCGTCGATCCGCACACCGTTGATGTAGACGCCGTCCCCGGACTCGAGATCTTCGATCAGGACCTGGTCGTTGCGATCGCGGCTGATCCTGGCGTGGCGCTGAGCCAGTCGTGAGTCGTCCTCGATCCGCCCGGCTCCGTCTCCCTCGCGGCCGATCACGAGCTCCTGGTCGGTTTGAATCGTGCGCCCGGCCGCCGGTCCCGCTGTGACCTCCAACAACAGCTGTTGGGCCCCCGCCACGCGAGTCGGGGGGTCCAGGCCACGGTGCCATTCGTCGCCGAGGTGCAGTCCGTATCCCAGACCGAGCTGCCCGTGGACAACGCCCATGCAGCGGTCCATCACGACCCGCATGCCACCGGCGCGCGCGATCCGGGCGGCCTCGTCGGAGCGGAGCCCGAGCTGCAGCCAGAGGCAGCTTGCACCGATCGCGACGGCGTCCTGTGCGATCGCGGGCGCCTCCTCGGACGGGCGGAAGACCTGCACGATGTCGACCTTGCGATCGATCTCGCGCAGCGACGCAAAGCAACGCTCGCCGATAAGCTCGTCCTGTCGCGGGTTGACGGGGATCACCGTGTATCCGTGCGCGCGCATGTACCGGGGGACGTAGTTGGCCGCGCGCAGCGGATCCGACGAGCAGCCGACCACGGCGATTGTGGTGGCATCCGTGTACAGGCCGCGCAGCCCCTCCAGGCGTTCGTCGGACAGCGCGGTCATGTCAGCGACCGAGGCCGGCGAGAAGCTCCGTCAATCGGGCGCGATTCTCGTCGGTTCGAAAATCGTTCATCCAGGCAGGGCCGAACACCTCCTCGGAGACGTCGCCGTGCCGGCGGACATACACGCACGGCTGCAGGTGTCCCTCGAGGTTTGTCTCAACCGTGACGGCGACCGCATCGGGACCGGTCGAGTCGACGAAGTCGACCAGGACCGCGATGCCGTCATCGTGAACGCCGTCGGGGTCAAACGTCAGCTGCCGCGCGAGGTTCGAGTGCTGGCTCCAGATCGCCGAATCTGAGGTGACCTGCTCGAGCAGCAGGTCCACGGCCGTCTCGGGATGAATCTCCGGTCTGGCCGGCTCGATCCCGAAGTGCTTGCGCGCGATGTGCTGCGATTGCACCTTGGCGTTGAACCGAAACCCGCCGACCGAGGCGGAATGGCTGGGCCACCCGTACTTGCGCATTCCCGCCTGACCCTGCGTGGCGGCGCCGGCGAAGTAGATCCCGGGCACCGAGGTGCTCTCCCAGTACGGCGTCTGCGTTGGCAGCCGATCCTTGTAGAAGGTGTCAACGCCCAGCTTGCGAAGGTCTCCCAGACCGGTGGAGAAGCCTGTGCAGGCGATCACCTCGTCGACCTCGAACGTCACCTTGCCGAGGCCCGTCGTGCCATCGGCGTGAATCTCATAGCCGTCAGCGGTTCGCTCGATCCGCTCGAGCGCCACGTCCACGACGAACGTGCCGCCGCCGAACAGCGCGTCCTCGAGCGGCTGCACGTAGCGCGCGCGGGGTGGCGTCGGAAAGCCCGTCGAGATCGAAGGGCGCACGCCATGTGGCGAGCCCAGGATCAGCTGACAGGCATGCGCCAGCAGCCCGTTCGCGATTTCGAATGCCGAGTTGCGTTTGCCGATGATGAACACGCGCTTGCCCGCGAGATGCTCGATGCCCGAGTCGGCGATGTCGACGTAGTGCGGAACTTGATCGATGCCAGGGGTTGGCGGTCGCCACGGCTCGATCATGCCGACGGCGAAGACGAGCAGGTCGGCGCGGTACTCACCGTCGCTGGTGGTCAGAACGAAGCGGCCGTCATCATCCCGACGGGTCGACTCCCAGTTACAGTCGTAACGCGCGGTGACACCGCCGCGCTCGCTGAACGCGGCGAGCGCAGCCTCCATCTCATCGCGTGAAGGAAAGTAATTGTCACCCTCCATGAACTCGGTCACCAGCGCCTGATGCGTTGGGTCAGAGGTGACCATGCTGTTCCAGTCGTACCGGAAATACTCCGTGCAGCCGCACTCGACGATCGCATGTGGACGCGAGCACGTGATCAACCGGCCGAACATCGGGAAGCGGCGGAACATTCCGCCGGGGCCGCTGTCCTTGGAGATCAGCGCATGCTCGATGCCCAGCGCGCGGAGGTCGTAGCTGAGCTGCAGACCCCCCGGCCCGGTGCCGACGACGACTACCGGATAGTCCCCTGGCGGAAACGGCCGTTCATCGTTCATTTCCACCTCTCCGGATCGCGCAGCCGGCGAGCCTCGCCCTTCAGCAGCGCGAACATGACCTTCGGGTAACGCTTCAGAAAGGCCTCGAGTTCATGGCCCGGCAACACCAGCAGGTGCATTGATGTGAGCGCGTAGACGTCTGAGATCGAGGGTTCGCCGAATAGCACCGACAGCTCGCCGAACCAGTCGCCGCGACGAAGCGTCACAGGCTTCGGCGGCAGCCCGAACGTCGTTGCCGCCCGGTCGACGCGGTGTCCGCCGACCAGCCAGTCGGCCTCGCCCGAGACGACCAGATAGAAGCCGTTGCCCTCGAACCCCTGGCGCAACAGCCGGGTGCCCGGTTGCGCGTGTTCCTCCTCGAACTCCTGGGTGACAGCCTCGAGCTCGGATGCCGTCAAATCGGAGAACAGGCTCAGTCCAGCGAGGTCAAAGTCTGCCTGTGGGAGCCCCTCCATCAAGTACTCCTTCCCGGTCTCTCATGGGTCGCTGCGAGCTGCCGAGCTGCCTAGCTGCGCACGGCCACACAGATCGACTGGGCGCGCCAGCGCCCAGCGCAAGTCACGCCCGCCCCCGCGGCCGTCGACAAATCGACCGGAATGCCCCAACAAATCGACCCCAATTCTTGGTCGTGCGCAAGCGAGCAACCGGGCTAAACGTACCTCCTTGCGCACCGCTCAGTCAAGATGAGCCGAGGGCTCTACGCCGCCGAATCTGATACCCATTGGTCCGGTCGTGCGTGCCGCAGGTGGACATAGACCGCCATCGGCGGTGTTGCTGATCGGGGGTTGCCTGCTGGCGGCCCTGGTCGTCGCAGCCTTGCTGTCGGCCCACGCGACGGGCGGATCCGGCCACCCCTCCCAGGTCGCGACGACGCTGCCCGCGCGCAGCCGCATCCTCGATGCCGCCGACCGCCTCTCGGTTCGCGAGCCGCAGGCCGTGAGCGTCTTCCCGGTCGCGGGGTCGGGCTACAACCTGCCGGGCACGCAGATCACGTTCCGCGGGATCTCCCCCGGTCGGATCGGGCCGCTGAAGGTCGTCGGCTCGGTGACGGGCGTCCACGCGGGCCGGATCGAAGCCGACTCCGACGGACGCGGTGGCAGCTTCATCCCGCAGCAGCCCTTCGCGGCCGGCGAGACGGTCACCGTCGAGTCCAAGTTGAACGTGCTCGGCGGCCGCGCCGGCGGGTTCAGCTTCAGGATCGAACGGCCGGCGGCTCAGATCCCTCCCGCGCCGCTGCAAGTCGCCAAGGCTGGGACAGACGGTCTGCAGAGCTTCAGCTCGCGCCCCGATCTGCGGCCGGCCGCCGTCACGGTCGAGCGTGGCCTACCCAAGACGGCAGGGCGCGACATCTTCGTGGCGCCGCAGGACGGGCCCGTGCAGGACGGCCCGATGATCCTCGGTCCCCGAGGCAACCTCATCTGGTTTCACCCGAGCCCCGTCGGAAGCGCGCTGCTGACGACTGATTTCCGCGTCCAGCGCCTTCACGGTCAACAGGTGCTGACCTGGTGGCAGGGCTACCAGAACCGGGGCAGCGGGCGCGGCGTCGGCGTCATCTTCGACCGCCACTACCGCCGGATCGCGACGGTCCACGCAGGCAACGGCCTCGACGCGGATCTCCACGAGTTCATCGTGACCAACAGCGGCGACGCCTACCTGATCGCCGCCTCTCCGGTGACCGTCCCGGAATCCACGCGGCCCGTGATCGACAGCGTCATCCAGGAGATCGACATCAAGACCGGCCTGGTGCTGTTCGAATGGCACGCGCTGGACCACGTCAAGCTGAGCGAGTCCTACAAGTACGGGTCCGGCGTGCCGGGACATGTCGTCGACCCCTACCACATGAACTCGATCTCGATCGCCCCCGACCGCAACCTGATCGTCTCGATGCGCAACACCTCGGCGACGTACAAGATCGACCGGCGCAGCGGCCAGGTCATCTGGCGTCTGGGCGGAAAAGACTCGAGCTTCGCGCTTCCGCCCGGGACGGGCACCGCCTTCCAGCACGACGTCATCGTGCACGCCGGCCGCAGGCTCACGATCTTCGACAACGGCGCCGGGCCGCCCAAGGTTCACCCCTCCTCGCGCGGGCTCGAACTGCAGCTGGACCCCGGGCGTGCCACCGTCAAGGTGCTCCGCGACTACGAACACTCGCCGCCGATCTCGGCGAACTTCGAGGGGAGCCTGCAGGCGCTTCCGGGCGGACACATGTTCCTCGGCTACGGTCAGCGTCCTTATTTCACGGAGTTCGACGCGCACGGACGCGAGGTGTTCGACGCCCACTTCACCGCGCACACGACGAGCTACCGGGCCTACCGGTTCCGCTGGAACGGAGCGCCGCTGACACGGCCGGCGGTGGCGGTGAGACGCAGCGGCGGGTCCGCGACGGTCTACGCGAGCTGGAACGGTGCCACGCGGGTGGCGCGCTGGCGGGTGCTGGCCGGGAGAAACGCGCACACGATGCATGCAGTCGTCACGACGGCCAAACGCGGGTTCGAGACTGCGATCACGATCCGCACGCACGCCGACGTGGCAGTCGTGGCTCTGGACCGCGCCGGGCGCGTGCTGGCGCGCTCGCGCACGGTGCGGCTGCGCTAGGCGACCGTCGGCTACGTCGTCAGGACGCCGCCGTCGACCGGCAGCACCGCTCCGGTGACGTAGGAAGAGGCGTCACTCGCCAGGAAGATCGCGGCGGCGACCAGCTCGTGTCGGCTCGCCCATGCGGCCGGCGGGCACGCGGAACATCATCTGCTCGACGTAGCCCTCCTGGTACTGGTCGGTCATCTCGGACTTGAAGAAACCCGGCGCGAGCGCGTTGACCCGGATCCCCTTGCGGCCGGTCCACTGCTGCGCGAGGTCGCGCGTCAGGCCGATGATCGCCGCCTTCGAGGAGGCATAGGCGGCCTGGGGAAGGAACGCCGAGGTTGAGCCGATCACGCTGCCGATGTTGACGATGCTCCCGCCGTCGCGCATCGCGCGGGCGCACGCCTGGGCCATGAAGTACGAACCGTTGAGGTTGATGTCGATCACGCGGCGGAACTCGTCTGGCGTCTCGCGCGTCGCGGGCACGGCGGTGCCGATCCCGGCGTTGTTGATCAGCACGTCGACCTTGCCGAGCTGGTCCACGGTCTCTGCGACGACCCGGTTGCAGTCGTCGGGGTTGGAGACGTCGGCCTGGACCGCGACGCACCGACGTCCGCCCTCGAGAACCTGCGCCTTGGTCTGTTCGAGCCGCTCGACGCGACGCGCGCAGATCGCGATGTCGGCACCCGCGTCAGCCAGGCCGACGGCAAACGCGACGCCCAGCCCGGAAGACGCGCCGGTCACGATCGCGACCTTTCCGGCGAGCGAGAACGAGTCGAGAATGCTGTTCATAGGGCGCGCGGACTATAGCCACTCGCCAGACAGGAGCCCCGCGGGCAGCAACCGCGCCGCCGGAGCGAGCCGGCAGACCAGCCGCCGTCTAACCCACCACGATCGTGAATGTGAGCGCGTGCGAGGTTGTCTTACCCGTGGCGTTGGTCGCGGTGATGGTGAGCTTGTAGCGGCCGGGCCGGAGCTTCTTGCGTCGCGACAGGCGACCCTGGAATGCGATCTTGGCCGTCCCGGCTTCGGCGCTCGGGAAGGTGACGGTTCCGCTCGTGATCGTGCGAGTGCACGCGCGCTTGCGGCGGTTTCCGTGCGACGGCGCGGCGCATTTCTTGCCCACCCGGCGCCCGCGCGCCGATTCGGTGAAGGTGAGCTTCACGGCCGCCGCCGGTTTGAGTGCGAACGAGACCGTCGTCCCGACCGGCGGTTTGCGTCTCCTGCGGGCGAGCCGCGCGAGCTTCGAGCCCTCTCGCCAGCGAGTGTGGGTTTGCGTGAGGTGAGTGATCCGCGGAGTCGGCGGTGGCGGCGGAGTCATCCTGCGGGCCGGCCGGGCGAGGATCACGACGGTCGTTGTAGACGTCGCCGCCAGGCCGGTCGGGTCGGTCGCGGTCACGGTCGCGGTGTGTGTCCCGAGGGTCGCGAAGGCGTGCGTGACCTGGGCGCCTGTGGCGGTGCCGCCGTCGTCGAAGCTCCACGCGAACGTGAGCGTGTCGCCGGGATCGGGGTCGTGACGTTGAGATCTTCGGCAGCGTGACCGCCCTGGCCCTCATCTGCCGGGTTCCAACGCTGTTCTTGGGCAGCATCACCGCCGCGTATGACGTGCCGCCTACGGCGATGAACAAGGCAAGCCGTGCAAGGACGTTCGCGACGCGCGTGTCGGTCAGCAGCTTCCTCATGGAGACCTCCCGGAGTGGACTCGACGCTCAACAACATGGCCGGCGATAGCACGGGTGTGACGAGCTCCGACGCGATCTGCCGAGCACGACACACAACGTTCGTCGACTGGCGGCGTGTTGTCGCGAGGGATCGTCCCTCAACTTTTCGGTTGCGCTGGTCCAGAGCGGGCACCTCGGGCTCGCGCTCGCTTGTGTGACATAAGGCCCAAGTGGGCTTCGCCCACCGGCTCGACGCCTCATGTTCGAGACCTCAGCGGAGTTCGGCTGGTATCGGCTCGACGAGATGGCGAACGCGGCCAACGACGGAAGTGGTCCGGTCATAGGACTCGTGCAGCACGTCAGCCGGAGCCTCGTGTCGGCGTAGCGCATCCCCGATCGGCAGCACCGTGTAGTCGGGGTGGCGATTCCAGGTCGGCAAGTAGGTGATGCTGGCGACCCTGGAGCGATTGCCCCTGACCACAATATGAAGAAACACAAGCATTCCATCTTCGCTTTGGACCGGGCAGCATGCCGCGCTCTGGTTGGAGAGCAGCTGTCCTTCGCCGAAGACGACGAGCTTGCCGTGAACTCGTGCGATCGGCTGCACGACATGGACGTGCTGTCCGACGATCACGGTGATGTCCGGATCCTTGGCAAGCGCCCTCGCCGTGTTCAGCTGAAACGCGCTCGGCTGCGAGACGAACTCATCCCCCCAATGAAAGTTGACGATCACCACCTGCGCTCCGCGGCGCCGGGCGAGCCGAGCAGCCCGGCGAACGGCAGAGACGCTGGCGAGATTGACCGACCACGGATGCGGCAGCGGGATCCCATTCGTCATCTCGGTGTAGGCAAGGAAAGCCACCCGCACACCCTTCACGGTCATGATCAACGTTCGCTTCGCAGCGGCTTGGGAGGCGAACGAACCGGTGTGACGGACGCCGGCGCGATCGAGCGCCAGACCAGTCTGGTCGATCCCGTACTGACCTTGATCAACGGAGTGGTTGGACGCGGTGTCACAGACTCGCCAGCCAGCTTGCGCGATCGCCAACGCCAGCGCCGGCGGCGTGTTGAACACCGGATAGCCCGCCGGGGCGCGGGGGGTCATCGGCGTCTCGACGTGGCAGATCGCGAGGTCGGCACGCTTGACATAGGGCGCAATCTCGCGCAGCATCGGCCAGAAGGAGTAATGGCCGTGACCGTACTCCAAGGCCCTCTCCCAGACCGGTGAATGGATCAACAGATCGCCGTTGACCTCGATGGTCACTTTCACTGAGTTCTGCGTCGTAACCCTCTTTACCGCCGGCGCCTCCGTTTGCCGCTGCCCCTGGCGATCGGCTAACGCTGCGCCAGCTGCCGCCCGCCAGCAGCACCGCGGCCAACGGCCACCCGCCCAAAGAACGGAGCGTCCCGATCAGCAAGCGCCGCCGACGCATCGCCAGAGATTAGCGGCCTGCCTGCGGTCGGAATCAGCCTTTGTCCCAGTGCAGGAGAGCCGCTGTGACTCCTTGAATCGTGTCGATGCCGTAAGCCATTGAGGGGTTGCCGTCGGTCATGACGGCGATGGAGAACGTTCGGCGATGCCCCTCCAGTCGCGCGATTTGATGCACGAGCTGCCCGAGTCCGGTGCTCCGCCAGCCTCCCTTGAAGAACACCTTGTAGCCAAGCGGGCGTGCGATCGCCGGGATTCCCCAACTCTCGTACGCGGCGATCCCCGACAGCAGGGACCGCGCGTAGGCGACAAACTCGGACGGAATCAGTGAGTCCATCTCGAAGAAGAACCTGGCCTGATCTGCGGGACTGATCTCGGCGTCGGCCCAGCTGCCCGTGATCGAGAACTCAGACATCCCGGCGGCGCGCGCGACCGAATAGAGGCCTCCGTCGCCGACGATCGACCAGCATCTGGTAGCGGCTGAGTTGTCCGAGACATTGATCATCGGGTACAGGAACGAGTTGCTGTGGGAGTCAACCGTATGCTCACCGATCGCGTGGAGGCGCCGGAGATATGCGACCAGCAGCATCGCCTTGACGACACTCGCGGTGATGAACCGCCAATGCGCATGGATGCCTGACAGGCGGCCCTCGCTGTCGACCACAGCGAGCGCCGTGCGTCCCGCCCGTCCGGCCAGGTACGCCTCCGCCCGCTCAATCGCCGTCCGACCAGGGAAGCCCGCCGGAAGGTATCCGACGCCGTGATACCCGCGCCCGGCGCAGCCCGGCGCGCGACGGGGATCCGCCAACGCGTGGTCGCCGGGAGCACTGAAGCAAGCCTGCCACCGGAAATGCCCGGCGGGCAGCACGACCGTCGTCGATAGGACGATTACGTACGGGCTGAGCCTGAGGGTCCGCGTACTCGGGGCAGCAACGAAGCGTCGATGAAGTCCAGTCGCGAACGACCACCGCACCCGAGCGTGGCCCCAGCGCAGATCGCGCGGATGGAACACGACGAGTGTCACCTTGGCGCGCCCGAGCGGCAGCGCCTTCAGCTTGGTGATCGTACGGCCAGTGACCGCCACGCGGACGACCGCGCGAGACCGCGTGCCCACCAAGATCGCGCTGTAGCTGGCATCGCGGTCCGGAAACACGATGAACGCGAACGACCCGTTGGCGGCCGTCACCGTCCTCCCCACAGGCCGCATCACCCGATACGGATACGGACGCTCGTACAACACCACACCCCTCCCTGGCGGCGCACCGTTCACCGATCCAGAAAGCGTCGCCGGGTGACCAGCCGTCACCGACGCGGGGACAGCCTTCATCGTCATCGCCGGACTCAGAGCATCGGCCGCCGCCCGGCCGACCGTCACACCCGCACACCCAGCCCAAGCAAAAAGCCCAACAACGCCAATCCGCATCCACAACGCGCGCATCGCCAAACGCTATGGATCCTGGCGGACGCGCACAACGTTGAGCCTGGGCGCGGCACCCCCGCCCGGCGTTCGGGCCGTTCTCGCCGCGCCAGGCCGGCAGCCATCAGTGGCCGTGGTCCGATCCGGTCGCTCAGCATCCCCGCGATCGGCGCGACGATCACCGGCATCCCCGTCCCAGAGGAGGGTCCGCACACCGGCCTAGAGCGGTGTGTAGCCCTGCGTGGTCTGGAAGAGCTGGGCCAGCAGGAGTCGAGCCGAACGCCCCGACGTACATCGCGAACGAGACCCCGTTGGTGGCCGCGAACGTCCGCGAACGGAACAAACAGGGCGCCCCGGATGAATTAGGACTCGCAGGCGACGCCGTCGTGGTCGCGGTCGAGCCCTGGGTTGGCGGCGTAGTCAGGGGTGCCGCGCAGAATCGGCGTCACACCGGCGGCGCGCGCCGCGGTGCAGTTGGCGTACACGTGTCCCGCGCCCGTCCCTTTCCTGCCGCTGGTGGTGGCGTGGCTGGGGGCGGCGGTCGGCGCAGGCAGCGTGCGCGTGACGGTCACCGGGATGCGCGCGCCGGGCTGGGGGAGCTTCTGGCCTGGACACGTGGTGAGCACGCGGCCGATCGCGTCCTTCTCCGCCTGGGTGACCCACAGCTTGTACTTGGTCTTGACGGCGACCTGGCGGGCCACGTAAGCGCAGCGGAACGCCTTATTGGGTGGCAGCCAGGTCGCGGCGTCCCCGTCGCCCTTGGAACGGTTGGTGTGCGCGTCGACGGCGAGCAACTCCAGCGGGTCGTTGGCGAACGCGACGCGCGTTGCCGGGGTCTGCTGCTGGGCGCCTTTCTGCCAGGCGTCTGAGAGCGCGACGACGTGGTCGATGTCGACCTCGCTCGCGCCGCCGCGGGTGTATCGGATGCGCTCGCCGGTGTAGGGGTCAGCGAGCGTGCCCGACTCGACGCGGCAGTCGTCCACGTAGGTCTTGGCCGTCAAGTCGCGTGTGAGGATGCGGTCACGGGTGTCGCAGCCGCCGATGTCGGCCCAGCCGTCTCCGAACTGCTCGCGGCTGTAGCCCGTCTTCGCCGCGCGGCCCTTGACCGGCAGCTTGGCCAGCGCAGCGGCGGCCGTGCCCCGCGCATGCTTGGCGCTCGTCGCCGTCGCGGCGCGCTCGGCCTTGGCGACGGTCTGCTCGCGGGCGTGCCGCTTGGCCTTCGCCCCGGCGATGTGCCGGTGCGCGGCGTGCGTGCTCGTCGACGACGGAGTGCTGACGGCATGCGTGGTCGTCTCCCCGCAACCCGCGGCGAGCACGGCGGTCACGAGCGCCGCGGTCACAATGCGGCGGCTGGGCATCGTCACAAGATAAGGCGCGGCGCGACGCGGGCGATCAGACGCGCGTGTTCGGTCTGATCGGCCGGTCGGCGGGAGAGCCGAGCCGCCGGGAAAGCTGCGCGCGCGCGAGGCTGCCCCGGATCTGGTGCTTGCGAGTTCGAATCGGGGAGCACTTCGGCACCGCCCGTCCTGCGGTACTGCCGGCACGGTTCCGGGCGGTTAGGCTGGCGTCATCGCATAGGCGACCGCCTAGCCAGATGATCGTCAGAATTCTTGTGTCGCGGTCTGTGCTGCTCAATGCGGCTGCGGTCGGCATGCTGATCGGCATCTCGATCCTGCGCTTCGAGGTCGACGACCCCGGAATCATGCTGTTGGCCGTCGTTCCGATCGCGCTTTTCGGGGTGATGTACGGAGTTCGTGGCGGGCTTGTCGGGGCGAGCGTGGCCTCCGGCGTGCTGCTCGTTTGGGCGTTCACGCAAGGCGACCTCGGTGCTGTCGACGAGATCGACGAACCAGCGGTGTTCTTCATGTTCGGCCTGTTGACCGGGATCTACGCGCATGGCGCGTTCGGGGATTGCGACCCGCGCCACGCCGTGCAGCGCGCAGAGCTTCGCAGGGCGATGCACCTCGGTGAGGTCGTCTTCCACTACCAGCCGCTCGCAGACGTACGGACCGGTCGGGTGGTCGGCCTGGAAGCACTTGCCAGGTGGGAACACCCCGATCGAGGCCGAACTGAGCCGGAAACGTTCATCCCCCTCGCCGAGCGTGACGAGCGGACGATCTGGGAGCTGACACTGCTCGCAGTCGACCGATCTCTGGGGGACGTTTCCGCCTGGGGAGAGGTGGCCAGCGAGGTCACGATCTTCATCAACCTCTCGTCCGTCAGCCTCGGCCGGCGTGATCTGACGACGGCGTTCTCGCAGATCCTCGAGAAGCATCGGTTCGCCCCGTCACGACTCGCGGTAGAGCTGACCGAAACCGCCCTGGTCGGACGTCCGGAACGGGCGGCACATGCGCTCGACGCGCTCAAGCAGCTAGGGGTGACAATCGTGCTCGACGACTTCGGCGAGGGGTACTCCTCGATTACCCGCCTTAGCCAGCTGCCGTTCGACATGCTGAAGGTGGATCTAGGTTTGATTGGCCTGCCGTCCGCGAGCGGCACCAACCGGATTCTGAAGGCGATGATCGAGCTGGCGCACTCGCTTGGGCTCCAGATCGTGGTCGAACGCATCGAGGACGACGAGATCCGCGACGAGCTGACTCGGCTCGGCTGCGACCTGATCCAGGGGTTCCTACTGTGTCCACCGTTGCCCGCCGACGAGGTTCAAGACTACTTGCGGCAGCCGAGGCGCTCGATCGCTGGACTTGCCTTGAGTCACAACGACACCGAGCGCGACTGGGCACCGACAACAACGCCGACCCGCCCTACACGCTCGACCCCTCCTGGCTAAACCGGGGTTCGCTGCCAGCGACCCGCGCTCTCGAGTGTCCAGAGGCCGTCACATAGGCGGTGGGCGTTCTTGACTCGGCCCCCGGTGCGGACAAGCTCGGCGTAACGCCGGATCGTCCTGATCGGCATGCCGGTGGCACGAAGGCATTGCAGGGCCTGGATCCACGACAGATCATCGTCGCTGTAGCGGCGATGGCCTGAATCGGCCCGTCCGACGCCGTCGATCAACTCTGCGCGCTCGGAGTAGCGCAGGGTGTACGCGCTGACGCCACTCGCGCCCGCCGTGTCCGCGATGCAGAGCCCTGCCTCGACGCTCATGGTCGGAACATAGGACTTAGAGCGTGCTCTAAGTCAAGGCGCAAGGCCGCGGCACGATCAATACATCTGAAACGCGCAGCGGGCGGACCGGAATCTTTCGACTCCAGCCCGCCCGCTGAGGTGCTGCTCGTGCTGCTGGCTGTTGGACTAGGCGTCCGGGGCGCAGAGCGCGAAGATCGTCTTCGACTTGTTTCCGTTGCTGTTGTCCTTGATGTGCCAGCCGATGGCCTTGCCGTTGCCGTTGGTCTTCGGCGAGTTCTCGACCAGCATGCTGCCGCTAGAGGCATTTCCGCCCCCGCCCGTGGCAATCATGCCAGTCGGGCAAGTGATATCAGCGGTCCCGTCTGTGCTGGACACCGTGGCCTGAGCGATCGTCAGGTTGGCCGTGCCCGAGTCACCCTTGGCACCCTTGAGCGACTGGATGAAGTCGCCGCGTGTGCCGGTGTTGCCAGCGTCGAGCCAGACCTGATAGGCGTCCTTACCGGACTGGCCGGGAGCGCCCTGCTGACCCTGCGTGCCCTGAGCACCCTGAGCGCCCTGAGCACCTTTGGACCCGTCGGACCCGTTCGCACCCTGGTCGCCCTTGTCGCCCTTGTCACCGTGCAGCGACTTCATGAAGTCGCCCATGGACTGGCCGTCGTTGCCGGCGCAGCGTGAGCCAGAGCTGATAGGCGCTACGGCCGTCTGAGCCGTTCGTGCCGTTGGTTCCATCGGAGCCGTTCGAGCCGTTGGAGCCATTGGAGCCGTCCTGGCCCTTGTCTCCCTTGTCGCCCTTGGCACCGTGGAGCCACTGCTGGTACTCGCCCATGCTGCCGGTGTTCCCGAGGGCAAGCCACCCGGCGTAGGCGTCCTGACCGTTCGAGCCGGTATCGCCCTTGTCTCCGTGGTCACCCTTCTGACCCTGGATTCCCTGGTCGCCCTTGGAGCCGTTGGAACCGTTGGTCCCATTGGAGCCGTTGTCGCCCTTGTCACCCTTGAGGGACTGAATCCACTGGCCGAACGAGCCGGTGAAGCCGTTGTCCTGTGCGAGTGCGTAGGCATCCTTGCCGTTGGAACCGTTGGAACCGTTGGTCCCGTTGGAACCGTCGGAGCCGGCGTCGCCCTTGGCACCATTGGAGCCGTTGTCGCCCTTGTCGCCCTTGTCGCCCTTGAGCGACTGAAGCCACTGGCCGAATGATCCCTGGTAGCCGTTCTCCTGGGCAAGTGCATAGGCGTCCTTGCCGTTGGAGCCGTTGATGCCGTCGCGACCGGCGATGCCGTTGTCTCCCTTGTCGCCCTTGGCACCATCGTTGCCGGTGTTGCCGTCGTCGCCCTTGGCACCCTGGTTTCCCTGGTCGCCCTTGTCTCCGTGGAGACCCTGATTTCCCTGGTCGCCCTTATCGCCCTTCTGACCCTGCGATCCGGTGTCGCCCTTGAGCGACTGAATCCACTGGCCGAAAGATCCGGTGTAGCCGTCGGCTACGGCAAGCTCATAAGCGGACTTGCCGTTGGACCCGTTGATGCCAGCGGCACCGTTGTTACCGGCGTCGCCCTTGTCGCCCTTGTCTCCGTGGAGACCGTGCAGCGAGCTGAGGAACGCGGCGATGTCGCCCGTGTTTCCGTCATTGATCCAGAGCTGGTACGCGCTCAGGCCATCGACGCCGTTGGTGCCGTTGGCACCGTTGGTGCCGTTGTCGCCGTTGAGGCCGTGTAGCGAGGTCAGAAACTTAGCGACGTCGCCAGTGTTCCCGGCCTCCAGCCAGAGGCCGTAGGCGCTCAGCCCGTCGACCCCGTTGATTCCATTGGAGCCGTTGTGGCCGGCCGAACCCTGAGCGCCAGTCGCGCCCGTGGCTCCCGTGGCTCCCGCCGCACCCGTGAAGCCGGTGAGGCCGCGGACGCCGTTCTTGCCGGTCTTGAGGTGCAGAGCTCGGTTGATGGCACGCTGCGCCTGGGGGTTCAAGCGGTTGGTCGGGATCGACCCGTGCTTGATGTTGTGACCGTTGATGAGACCGGTCGTGGCGGCGGTGGCAATGCCGCCGCCGCCGAGCACCGCGCAGGCTGTGCCAACGGCGATGTATTTGTGGAACTTCATTTCAGAGGTACTCCCTTGGCTTGTTCATTAGCGGTTGACCCCGCTCGACAGAGTCGTGTCGCGACGCTGTCGGCCGAGCAATCAGCACTTCAGGTCCTGGGCGGCGCCATGAAGTAGCGAGGGTCGATTCGCGACCCTGTCGATACGCCGGTGCTTGCGGTCCTGGTTGGTGATTGGCCACCTGTGGGCGTGCTGCCACAGAGGTCTGCCGACGGTCTGCCGTCTCGGGATGGCACCCGAGCCGGCGGCAACCGTCTCCAACACCTGTCCATGTATCGGCAGCGTTGCTAATGCCGCCGGTAAGACTTGAGTAAGAACACCGGCGCGACGCGCGGCTGAGCCGCGCCGGCATCCCCCTGGGAGCCCGGGATCCGTCCCGCGCTCTTGATGCAAACGGCCGCGCCGCCGTCTACGAAGTTGATGAGCTCCCGTGCCGCTGCAGAGGCAGAATCGCTCGGCCGGGCCAGCGGCGGGGCGAGACCCGCGTACCCGACG
>CAVSAY010000028.1:0-49024 GCA_963725925.1 uncultured Solirubrobacterales bacterium | reverse complement strand
CCCATTTTCCTTGACCATTTTTCGATCCTTCGACGCACCCGTTTGTAGGCTTCCCTTGTAAGATTTGAGCGTGCATTCCCTTAGTTCTGCTGCCGTTAGTCGCAGCGAAGAACAGACCCAGGCTGATGCGGCCTGCCACCTCAGCGTTTTCTGCGTCGAGGCCCTTGGCACGTCCAATAGCGGTTCCTAAGTTAGAATCTCGATGAGATTGCTCGATCCTTGGGCATTGGCGGGTGGTGCCTGCATGATGTTGAACAGATCTCTGTACTCATCGAGAAGCGGCTCTATTGTCGGCATCGAAGTAGGCAGGGGGAATCCCGAACTTATTGGGCCTTCCGATCTTGGCCGGTAGCGCGTCAGTGAGATCCTTATAGGCGCTAATCATATTGTTGCGAGCTCGGTACAGCGCTTGTCCTGGTAAGTGCGGAAGTCTTTGATTCGACTTGATCTGTGAGCGCCGCTCGCTCAGGATCGACGTAAAGCGACTAACTGCATCCTCGTAGGTGGTGAATGCGTTTGATTGGGATTTTGCCAGGGCTGCGGGCTGACCATTTGCGGCACAGATGAAAGTGAAACCGCCAACATCGAGTAGCACGAGCAAGGCAACTGCGAGAGCAATGTTAGCCCTACGCCTTGTTGCAAGCGCTCTGAACGTTGCCATAAGCGCCACAGTCGTGCGTAAACGGATTGATGCGCCATTCGCCAAGGACGAGCGCCGATCGGATGCGTCCGGGTGAGGCCTCTGCCGCTGCGCTCAGCCTCGCGAGCGGCGCACTCAAAGTTACAAGATTCGCGATCGTCGTAAAACGATGCGGCCAAATCCGGCTCACCAGGTAAAATATGGACCAGCGAACCCTGAGCTCCAGATGAGGGGACCCCCCAGGGCGCCGATAACGGACTTCCACTTCTGGACCACGGCGTCGATTCTTGAGGCCTCCTTGAGGCTCACCGCTCAAGAGCACCACAAATCCCGTGCCCTGACCGGTCTCAGAGCTCAACGGTTCGTCCGAAATGATCAGGGAAGATCGCGGCGAGATCGTCTGCAGCGATGCGATCGAGTGTCTCCTCGGGGATCGAAACTCGGTCGAGCGCTTCTTTCGCACTAGCCAGATCGCCTGACCGCGGCCCTACGTTTCCACGAGTGTCCGCGCGCGCGGGGTCATACGCATCACGCAAGCCCGCATCCGACTGTCCGCCGACCAACGAGACCACGCTCCATCGCATATTGAGATCACCGCGAGTGTGCTCCGCGGCAGTATAGACATGCGTGCCGATTGGACGATCCGGGTCTCGGATTGTGACGGGGATGTCGAGGATTGGTTCAAAGCCCTTACGGACGTAAAGGTGCTGAGTTCTGCGGGTGATGAAGACCGATATCGGCTCGAGGTCTCGCGCCGTCTTGCGGGCCTCCTCGCTCGCAGCCGCACGCGCGGCCTCCGCTGCCACCAAAGCTTCGCGCGCAGGCCCAACCGCATCAAGTTTGGGTTGCAGTTCGGCTTTGGCGGTCGCCAGGCGCGCCGAAAGCTCGATCGCTAACGCTGCCGCGTTCGCTCTGGCGTCTTCCGCCTGCTCCCTGGCCTCTGCCGATGACGCCGACGCGAGCGCGAGCTCGGAAGCCCGTAGCTGCGCCTCGGCTCTCAGCTTCAGGTTTTCCGTAACCCGCACCGGGACCATCGCTTGTGCCGCTTCTCGTGAGACTTTGAAGACGGCGAGTCTCGCCTCATCGGCCTTTTTCGTCGCCTCCTCTGCTCCGGCGGCTCGGGCGGCTGCGACAGCGCCGGCATCCGCCTTCGGCTGGAACAAAGCCGGGTGAACGATCGAGACCGGCGCAACGTCGGCGGGCGCCACAATCACACGCATGCCCAAGCTGGCTATGTCGAACAGGCGTTCGGCAAACTCGTACGGCAGCCGGATGCAGCCGTGCGACGCCGGACGTGACGGCACAACTCCACCATGAAGGGCGATCCCCGACCAGGTGAGGCGCTGCATATGGGGCATGTAGGCGTCGTCGTATAAGTTGGAGTAGTGCTCGGCTTCTTTCTGGATGACGCTGAAGATACCGGCAGGCGTCTCGCGTCCGCTCTGCCCCGTCGATACCGGCGCTCGGAGAATCCAACCCGCTGCGTCGTAGATCGTGATCTGCTGGCGGCGCAGCGAAACGATTGCCATGACCGCCTCGCCGGCAGCGCGCCCCTCGACCGAGGCTACCAATCGTTCGCTCCGACCTCCTGCGGCGTCCGCCGCGTCGCTGGCCGCGATCATCAGACTTAGGCTCGCAACGAACAGCGCAGCGAGCGGGATGGTCTGTTCGCGCCTCGGCTTTACGAAATGGAAGGACACGTATCGGACTTCCGTCAGGGGTTGCCAAGCCAACAATACTAAGGAAGCCCTTCGGTTCCAGTGCCTAAATGTGCGTTAGCTAGCCTCCGCTACCGCGCCGACGGCGGAAGTGACCCTTCCGCCAGTCTAGGGTTGTGAACTTTGCAAACCTGGTGGAAACTTTGCGCATCGGAAAGTCGTTGACACAGAATTTCACTTCCGGCGTTGCATAGGCATGACCCGACTGGCCTCGTTTGCGCTCTCGCTTTGCGTGGTGGACACGCCAACGCACAGGCGAGCACCGAGACACCCAGCGACCGACTGCGGGAGTGCGCGCCCTGTACTAAGTGCGGCCATAAGGGCACGACTTTGCAGGTCCTTCAAGCGGCCCTTAAGCGCTCTTGACGATATTTCCGTCCACCAGAAGCTGGCGTCCAAGCTTGCGACCAGGCGATCGCACGCCAGGAACCGCGCGCGGGCTTTTGCCGCCGGCATCGTCACCGGCAGCGAGCAGAGCGAAATCAAACCGCTTATTGCCGCAGCTGACGAGCATGCGGCAAAATTCGCTCATATCCGGCCCTATTGGACGTGACGCTGGCCGCAAAGTCCGAGCTCGCGCGTTGCGTCTTTGGCAGTCATCACAAAGCTGGTCGAACTCGGGTGTACCTGTGCGCGCCACCGCTCCACCGCTGCCTAGTCGGGATTGCTCAGCATCGTGATGAACTGGATGTCGACGTCCTTTTCCAGGAGGTCGAGGCGCCGCGCCCAGAAGCTCCTGAGAATCGGCGTCTCCAGGTGCTCGTCGAGCTCCTTGCGCGTGCGCCAATTCTCATAGAACACGAACAGGTTCGGATCGTCGTTGCTGACGTGGAGGTGGTAGTCCACGCAGGCGGGCTCGGCGCGCGAGGGCTTGACCAAGCTGTGGAGATCTTGAGAAGCTCCTCCCGCTTTTCAGGCTTGGCGAGAAGATACGCGATCAGGGTACATTCCGGCTTCATGTTGCCTCCAGACAAAAGCACTGCCGGGCGCCGCTCGCGCACGGCTCCCTCTCTGCGGCGGCCGTGACGATAGCGACGCGCGTTCACTCCGGCAATTCCGCCCGCTCGGCCTCCGTTCCCGATCCTCCCGGCGGCATGACGCTCGCGGCAAACGCCAAGGCCCGCATCGGTGCGCTCGTGCCCAGCGGGGGCTATGCGGTGAACGGTGTTCGGTGGCATGTGGATCCGATCGCCGGGTTCGCCCCCTCACGGGTAGAGCCCGAGTGGGCAATCTCCGCGATCGCGCTCCCGACGCTCGCGCATAGGCTCAGTTCCCACTCTGCGACATCGACGGGTTCCGCATCATGACACGGCTGCCAGCGTGCGCCTCCTCACCCGAAACGGCTACGGTTTCGCCGGACGCTTCCCGACGGCTGCCGCGGCGGCGCTACCGCACGCTCGTGCCTCATTGACGGCGAGGCGCTATCGTCTGCGAGCTATGGAAGCATTACGCCGGCCCCTGATAGGTCTCGCCCCTCTCGGATGGCGCTCGCAGCGTTTGGGATCCCAGTCTCCTGATGCCGCGGGTGATGACCATGCCGGCCTTTCAATTGCCAGGCCGCGCATGGCTCAACTCGGCTCGGCGGAACTATTTTGGCTGTATCGCATTTGGCTTGCGCTAGACCAACAGCAACAAAGGGGTTTGCAGATGAGACGTCCTGCTCGTTTAAGCCTCTTGGCGAGCGTATGCGCCGCTATGGCGGTGATTGCCACGCCGAACGCACATGCAGCTAGCAAATTCGACGGCACTTGGAGCGCTGTGTTCCGAACAAAATCGGGGCCGTGTCAGCCGGCATACCGCGGTGCTGTACAGGTGGTTGATGGCAACATGGAGATGGCGGCTGCCGCTGGCTCGCTCTCGGGTCGGGTGCTGTCCAACGGTTCGGTAAAGGCCACCGGGTATATGGGTTCGAACTATGGTGCCGCTTCGGGACGAGTGTCGGGTAGTTCCGGCAGTGGAACCTGGCGCGCTCGCATGGAAAGCGGGAGTTGCGCTGGTGTTTGGACCGCGCAGAGACGATAGAGCTTCGCGCCGCATCTAATTTGCGCCCGTCTCTGCGCTCAATGGCCGGCGCAGGGGTATAACTTGGCCGACCGCTTCCCGCTCGCGGCGGCAGCCGTCGCCGGCGCGTTTAGCTCGCCCTCCTCGGTGCCGATCGCGCAGCGGCACTGCGCTCAACATCCAGCCATCGTTGTACAGCCCCCTTCATGGACCAGAAGAAGACCGAGAAATTCAATCTGTGGGCCGGGAAAAGGGCTAAGCGGCGCGCCGGATGAGCAGGCGTTTTTTGGAGGTGCTTCGATTTCCGTTTTGATCACTTTGAGCATGACACAACCCAAGAAACTTCGAGGGCCGCCTCGCGCTAAAATTTGTGTCCCGCTGAGGAGTGTCAACTAGCAGGCAAAGCAAAAGTCCCGCTATGCACACTTAGCGACGACGCTGGACGGTGTTGAAGCTGCATCAGGGGAAAAGCGCTTCGCCATCCGCCCTCCTAACTCTTTGGCCTGATCCAAGTTCCCTCGCACCCACACGCTTGCGTTCCCTCCGCGAAGTTCTCATTCTGTTCTCATGGCCGTGGAGACCTTCGGAGAGGCATTTTCCCATGCTGGCGGGTGACCGTCCTGGCTCGGTCAAGAACGGAGCGGTTGCGACCCACTGCGTTACGAATATCTCCCCAATTGGAATGCTGTTTTCGACTTCAAAATGAATGCCCTTCGAGCCGCCGTCCTTGGGTTCCTTGCAAAACCCGCTTAAGATTCGGCGATTGCCGGGCGTCCTTTCACGATCGCCCCGTTGGGTAGGTTGATTTGAGCATCATCAGGATATTGCGCGATCAAACGTTCCCAGTGGCATTTGTTCAACGCTTCAAAATGCTCGTCGAGGACACTTGAGGGGTCGCCTGCTGTTTTATATTTGGCATTTTCACTTGCCCCTGTGCGGCGTAAATTTCTGTGGCCATCAGAATGATGATTGCGGCCGGTAGTTTAAATTCGTTTCCTCCCTTTAGTGCCAGACACGCTGCACCGACCACGCATGCCAAGCAACCGAGCAATAACGGGACGGGACGGCTTAAAAACAACTCCCATCGCAGTTCTAACGGTCGCGATGCCATAAGGTTTCCCAAGAACCCAGCCAACTCGTAGGCGCGGCGAGGGTACGCTATTGCGGGTAAGTGCCGCGCCCGCGCCGCAAAATGCCGCGTCACGGCCCGTCTGGTTTGGGCGGGCATGGCAAAAAACGCTTCTCGTGCGGTGAGCGACGTCGCGCTGATTTCTTGGTGTGTATTGCGAGCGGGCGCGCCCAGCGTCTTCACCTTCAAGACGCTCGGCTCAGCAGCACTTCGAGGAACCGATCCTGCCCCCCCTATGTTGTACAGGGACGTACGGTGACGGAGTAACCCGATGACGCACGAGCACGTGAAAGGCGCCACTGACAAAGCTAAGGGCGCCTTCGAGGACAGTCCCAAGAAACAGCCGGAGCCCGAGTTCGACAAGCCACTTGGTTCATCGCACAACGATGAGTTGGACTTGAGGGATGTGGCACGAAAGGCGGCCCAAAAAGTCACAATAATTGCGACGACCGTCTCGAAACTGTGACGCCCAGCGCATTCTGCCTGGGCCGCCTGCGACGATTTCCGGGCGCAGGCAATTGAGAGACCCTGCCGCGCTCTTGCCCCTAATGGGAAGAGTGCTATGGCCAAAGTCTCCGCGCTTCTTCGTTCGCCCCCAGTTCGAAATCGGCTCCTCGCGGCGCTTTTGCCTGCTGATTTCGCGTTATTGCAGCCACACCTAAGGCCGGTGGTGCTTCCCCTAAAGAAGGATCTTGGGTGGCCCCAACCAGGCTCATTCAATCCGTGAGAAGCCCGGGTGCCGGGCAGCAGCCGATTTCACTGCAGTGGTAAGCGGATCGATCTGCTTCTCGGCGTCCTTGAGCTTGCCGCTCATGTCCCATTCGACCAGCGCCGTGCGGCCGTCGCGCGATACCTGATCCCGGTTTGCCTGACCATGCGGCCAGCGAAGGTGGTGGACGTTTGACAGGGGAGCGACGGTCCGCGCTACGTCGTTTATCGCTGCCTGGAATTCGGGATTAGAGGTAGTCAGGTGCTTGCTCTGGACGACCGCGATCTCGGTGAGGGGACCAGACTGCTTGAACCCCCCGTGCTTGAGGATCTGGTCCGCCCGCGCAGACGGGCCGACGGTGTTGTTATTGCTCTGGTCGATCGTCTTCGTGCCGACCGCCGTGCCGATGACGATTGCGACGACGACGAAGGCGAGCCAGCCGAAGATCGCGAGTTTGCGATGGCTCGCGCTCCAGTGGCCCATGCGGGCCGCGAGATGGCGAGCGGGGTTGCGGGGTGGATGTTGCATGGCATCTCCTCCGTTGCGGTGGGTCTTGAGCACGGCGTGACGATCTCAGCCGCTTAGGTGGCTGTCTGTGCGGCGGGCTGGCGTCTGCGCGTTCGGATTGCTCACACCGCCCGTGCGGTTAGCCGTACCGTGTGCGTACGGGGAGACGCCAGAGTCCGATGCCGTTCCCACGCCGATGGTCAGGATTCGCACTTGGAGTGCGGCCCGCGGGTTGCGTCGCGGCCCCATAGACGGGAGGCTCTTGCTCAATGCGCGTACTGCTCGCTGAAGATTCGCTCCTGCTTCGCGCGGGAGTCGCCCGCCTGCTCGAGGATGAGGGCTTCGAGGTCGTCGGCGAGGCCGGCGACTTCGATGACCTGCTGCGCAAGGTGCGCGCACACAAGCCCGATGTCGCGATCGTCGACATCAAGATGCCCCCCACCCACACCGACGAGGGCCTGCAGGCGGCGTTGATCATCCGATCGGAGCTCCCGGGCACCGGCGTGCTCGTGCTCTCTCAATACGTCGAAAAGGAGTACGCCGCCGAGCTTCTGGCCGAGAGTGCGGAGGGCGTCGGCTATTTGCTCAAGGACCGGGTAGCCGACATCGAGCGGTTCGTCGACGCCGTCCGGCGCGTGGCCGAGGGCGGATCCGTGCTCGACCCCGAGGTTGTGTCGCGAATGCTGGCCCGGCGGTCGGCTGGACCGCTCGATCAGCTGACCCCTCGAGAGCGGGAGGTGCTCGCCCTGATGGCGGAGGGACGCTCGAACTCTTCGATCGCGACCGAGATGGTTGTCACCGAGCGCGCGGTCGAGAAGCACGTGACCGGCATCTTCGGCAAGCTCGATCTGCCGGCTACTGCAGAAGGCCACCGCCGGGTGCTTGCTGTCCTCGCGTACCTGAACTCGTGATGCCGGCGTCGTCACGCCAGCTGGCGATGGCCAATGGTGTGGCTAGCCGTATATACCGCCGCCCCGCGCGCGATGAAAATCTCTCGAGTGATGACTGTTCTGATCGTCGATGACCATCCGTCGTTTCGTGCGAGCGCGAGGCGCTTGCTCGAGGCCGAGGGCTTCGACGTGATCGGCGAGGCCGGCGACGGTCAAGCAGCCATCGCGGCGGCGCAGCAGCTGCAACCGGATCTGGTGTTGCTCGACGTGCAACTGCCGGATCTCAACGGCTTCGACGTCGCCGCGCGCCTGGCCGAACTGGACCTGCCCTGCGCCGTGGTCCTGACCTCGAGCCGTAACGCTGCCGAGTACGGGCCGCTCGTCACCGAGACTGCGGTGCGCGGGTTCGTTCCCAAGTCGGAGCTTTCGGGAGCTGTTCTCACCGCTTTACTATCCGCGTAGGGCCGAGACAACTCGCGGCCTACGGTACGTGGGCGCTGTCTGCGGGGTCGGCGCGATTTACTGGCTTGCCGCCAAGGCCGGGCTGCAGCTGGCGTATCTGCATGGAAGTGTGGCTGCGCTATGGCCCCCGGTCGGCGTCGGTATGGCTCTGCTGATCCTCTACGGCCGTTCTCTCTGGCCGGGGATCGTTCTGGGGGACCTTGCCGTCGCCGATTTCTCGCAACCCGCCGGGACCGTGCTCGGACAGACTGTCGGCAACACGCTCGAGGTCCTGATCGCTGCGATGCTCTTCTACCGGTTGGCGGAGGGGCGTACTCAGTTCGGACGCGTGCGCGATGTCGGCGCGCTGGTCGCGGCCGCCGTCGCGGGGACGGCCGTAAGCGCGGTGTTCGGAGCAGCCTCGCTGCGCCTCGGTGGGATCATCCCGAGCGCACAGCTTGGAACGGTCTGGCGCACCTGGTTCCTCGGAGACCTCTCCGGTGCGCTGGTCTTCGCCCCGCTGCTGCTGTGCTGGCTGGGCGTCCGGATCGATGCGATCGCCCCAAGGCAGGCTCTCGAGGGCGTCGCGATCGCGACGCTGATCGTCGTGCTCGCGCTTCTTCCGTCCCAGCGAGACGTGCCCTACATCGTGTTTCCGGTCCTGATCTGGGCGGCGCTTCGCGGGGGGCCTCGCGGGGCAGCGGGTGCCGTGGCGCTGGCCACCACGCTCACCGTCTACAACACCGCACACCACGGCGGCCCGTTTATACGGGCAACGATCACCCAAAGCCTGCTCGCTACGCAGTTGTTCGTGGCCGCGGCAGCCGTAACGTCGCTGGTGCTCGGTGCGGTCATTGAGGAGCGCCACGCCGCTCTCGAGGCACTACGCGAGAACGAGCGGCGACTGCGCGACTCCCGCGCTCGAATCGTCAAGGCCGGCGACGCGGCACGACGGCGGCTCGAGCGCAACCTGCACGACGGCGCCCAACAGCACCTGGTCTCGCTCGCGCTGACCCTGAGGCTGGCCAAGCTTCAACTCCAGCAGAACCCAGCCGAAACGGAGCAACTGCTGAACGATGCATCGGTTGAGCTTCAGAGCGCCATCGACGAGCTCAGAGAACTTGCGCGTGGGATCCATCCCGCGTTGCTGACTGAGCGCGGGCTGGGACCGGCCCTCGAGGTGCTCGCGGAGCACACCCACCTACCAGTTGAGGTCACCACCGACATTTCCGGTCGGCTGCCGTCGACGGTCGAGGCCGTTGTCTACTACGTCGCCGCCGAGGGACTCACCAATGTCGCGAAGTACGCACACGCAACAGCAGCCACGCTTCGGCTCGAAGCGAACACCAACACCATCGTCTTGAGCGTGGGCGACAACGGCGCAGGTGGCGCTGACCCGAATCGCGGAACCGGGCTGCGCGGCCTCGCGGATCGCGTAGAGGCGATCGGCGGCAAGCTCGAGGTCCAGAGCCCTCCCGGTCAGGGCACGATGCTGACGGCCAGCATCCCGTGCGAGCGCTGACTCGCCACCTGATGCCGACCGTGTCACCAGCCACGGTACGTCGTCCCGCTCGCGTCGGCGGGCGATCTCCGCACTAGCGCGGATTAGCGCCGGCGGCCGCGGGCCTCGAGCGCTACACCGAAATCTGCTCCAGCTGTCGATGGTTCAGGTACGGCCAGCCGCACTATCCGTGGCGGTCGCCCGAACGCCAAGACTCATGGTCGCTCCACCGACATGCCCTCCCCCCGGTGGGATTCTGCAGGCGTGATTCAGATTCGCTCAGAGAACCTGAAGGAGGAATCGAAATGACCGCAACAGCGATCATCGAGCGCCACGAACTCGCTCACCGAACCAGCGATGGGATCGAGGTCACCCTGCTCTGGACCAAGGCGACGAACAGGGTCGCGATCGCGGTCGCCGACACGCACTCCGGCGAGGAGCTCGAGTTCGAGGTCGCCGGGTCGCGCGCCCTTGACGCCTTCAACCACCCCTACGCGTACGCCGCCACCGTTCGCGTCCACAGCGCCCAGGCGACGCTGGCTCCGGCTCGGTGACCTCCCCGACCACGGGCAAAAGGCGACCATCACCCACGTAACAGAACCGAGGTTCTGACATGTACAGCCCAGCTTTCCACAAGGACATCGCGGACGCTCGGATCGAGGATCTTCGCCGCGCCCGCCGGACATCGCGCCAGCCGCACCGCAGCCGCGAGGGCAACAGTTCTCGCCCAGCCGCGCGCTGGGGCCTGCTCAGCCGCGCGGCCATCCGGCGCCAGGTTTTCGCCGACCCATCGCGCGCAAACTGAGGCCCGCGGTAATGACCACGCCCGTCGTAATCGAGACTTGCCGAAACGGCAATCCCATCCGCCCCCGGCCGCGGCCCCAGCCGGCGGCCTGATCCGTCTTCGGCCGCGGCCCAATCCGGGCGGCCTCATCCGCCCTCGGCCGCGGCCCAAGCCGGCCGCCTGATCGGCTCGCCGCCCGCGGACTCACGCCTCATGATCAACACCCTGGTACTCGCGGTGTTCGAACGCACACGCGAACTGGGGATGCTCCGCGCGATCGGGATGAGCCGGCGGCAGATGCGGCGGATGATCCGCCACGAGAGCGTCGTCACGGCGCTCATTGGCGCCGCCCTCGGCCTGCCCCTCGGCGTACTCCTCGCGGCGCTCACGACCCGCGCGCTGGGGAGCCTCGGGATCGGATTCCATCTACCGAAGCAACAGCTGGCCGGGTTCGTAGTGCTCGCGGTGGTGGCCGGCATTGGAGCCGCCGTCCTCCCCGCCCGCAGAGCAGCGCGACTCAACGTGCTCCAAGCACTGCAGTATGAGTGAGCATTGCGCTCGACGGTTCCCGGCCGGCACCACCGCCCGCCGGGAACCGCGTCTTCTCGACCTCGGCACCCGCTGGACCCCAGATCGCGACGTGGCCGTTCTCGACGCTATGGGACGACGATTGGGGCTGTATCGGCGGCTCGAAGGCGCTCATCGCGGATCTCTTGCAGGGCGGAGCCCAGGGGTCGTTTGCTCGACTCAACAGCTGTGACTCACCTCGTACCGAACTCGTTTCTCAACGGCCCCGACGTGCCCATCAGCACCGCGCTGCTGCTGGTCCACAGATCGTTCCCGTGGACCACAACCGCGACAAACCCCAGCAATCCACGACAGTAGATCCGCGCGCGGAGTGCGAGGTTCATCGATAAACATCCTGCAAATCTGCCCGAAATAAGCTTGCGCAGCGGTCGCTTCACACGCGAGAGGTCGCTGGTTCGAGCCCAGCCGTGCCCATCGCCGCAACGCCGGTTGAGCACCGCAGCGCGCCTGGCTCGTCTAGCCGCTCATGGCGAAGACCGCAGGACGCGGTCAAGACCGCGCGAGCGTTCCGAAGGATCCTGGACACGTGCATCTGAGAGATCCCCATACGGCCCGCGATCTCGTCCTGACTAAGTTCGAAGGCCAGCCGCAACAGCAATATCTTCCCGTCGCGCGACCTGCAATCGACGAAGCGCACGTTCGACGCCGACCGAAAGCTCGACCCGTTCGTACTCCGAGTCGTCGGCACCGATTGCCTCTCGACGGTCAATCCGGTCGCCGTCTGATGACACATACGGCGTGTCCAGTGATGTGGGGCGGTAAGCCTCCAGCGCCCGGCGTGCCTCGGCAACCTCCGCGACCCCGATACCGAGGTGCTCTGCGACCGCCTCAGGCTTGGCGAGCGAACCGCCGGCGACCGTCAACTCGTTCTCGGCGCGAACGACGCGGACGGCGCGATCTTTCATCGAGCGCGGCACATGCACCGGCCATGTTCTGTCTCGGAAGTGGTGCCGGATCGCGCCAAGGATCACCGGCCGCGCATACGCAGCAAATGTCTCGCCATGGTCAGGCGAGTATCGATCGACAGCCATGATCAGTCCGACGGCGGCTGTCTGGTAGAGATCCTCGAGCGGCTCGCCCCGCCCCTCGTAACGCCGGGCGAGCCGCCGCGCGAGCGGCAAGAACCGGACGATGATCGTCTCACGTGCGTGCGCGTCTCCGGCCGTGGAACGGCGCAACAACTGTCCCAAATCACACGGCAGCCGATCCCTCGGCGCCGCGACATGAGCCAGGCCCATGCGGCGTCATATGCAGCTCCCTCGGATTCGCGCCTGCGGGGTTAGCTGACGGGCTCGCGATAACGGACCGCTACAACCGGAACACCGGCTGATTCGCCCCAACGACTTGGGTTCCCCGTCCACCGCGTCTGGTACGCGGCGGTTCGGCTATGTCGGGCGCGCACTATAAACACGCTCGATGACGCCAGCAAGGTCGAGCTGCGCTTGAGGCTTGAACCCTGCTGTTCACAGGGAGGACACGTCCACGCGAGATTCGAAGGTGTCGACCCCACTTTACGTCGTGCCCGCGGAGGGTCCGCGGGTGCCCGGCCCGCGCCCACGCGAGGCGGGCCATTATCCGCGTACATCTGCAGGCATCCGTAGACATCGCTGGATGAGGCGCCCTGCCTCATCGCCCATGTGGCCACGACACATCGCCGACCGAGGCGGCGGCCACAGCGCCAGCCCGCGACATCCCCGGACGAGCCACCTCAGTTCTCCGTAGCTTCGCCCCGTGTAGCGGCGTTGGCGAGACCCGGCTCGCTCGCACTCGGTACTCCGCCGCTGCTCATCCGCATGCGCCCTTCGCGCGGCCTGCGGGCCACGCCGCAGAGATCATTCGGAGCCTAGATAGATGACGTCGACGGCCATCGCCGTGTACGCAGGTGCCGCCCGCCGATCCGCGCTGACGAGTGTGTGCTTATGATGCGCGGCGGTCGCGGCGATGAGGGCGTCGTACAAAGCGCCGCCGCGGACGCCGGCCTGGACCGCCGCGTGGAGACCTCGCCGGGTCGCTCCCGCAGGAATCGTGAGCCAGGCAGTTGGGAAGCGACGCTCGAGCCACCCGAAAACAATGGCTGGGGACAGGCGCTGCCCTTCGGGCATCCTGCTGAGGGCGGCCGTCGTCTCGAACGCGACGTGGGCGATCAGCGCAGGCTGTTCGCCGGACAATGCAGCCACGGCGGCCTCGTGCGCGACGTGCCAGGGCGCAGCTGCTGCGATCGTCACGCTCGAATCGGGGGTGATCAACGCCGGACGCGGTCGATGGCCGCCCGGACGTCCTCGACCGTGAGTGGCTTCGTCGGCGCGTCCGTCACGATCACGGGATTAGCGCCGCGATCTTCGATCCGTGCCGGTAGGTCGGCCACGGAGAGCTCGATGACTCCGTCGCGGGCGGTCACTTCCAGTTCGGTTGGTCCGGTGATCCCGAGTTCGGCGCGAAGCGCCTTGGGCACGACCAGGCGGCCCACTTGATCCATGGCGATTCTCATACCAAGAGATTACCAATGCGCCCTGTCGGCCAACTGGCAGATCTCGAGGAGTGGAAGCCTCTCGATCCCCAGCTTCGCAAGGATGGTGTCCCGCTCACTGCTTCCTGGGTCAGATTCGACACCCAGCGTCTGCAGGACATCGAGCGTCGCCGCCACGTCATACAAGGCCCCTCGCTCCCGCGCAACTGCCAACGCGCTGACGAGTTCGTCGATAGCCATGTCGCGCTGTCCGAGCCGCGCGCACGCAATCGCTCGTACGCGCTTCAGCCACGGCAGCTCGCTGCTCGAGGCGAGCAACCTACTCGCGCTCGCCGCGGCGCGTGACGCATCACCTGCCAGCGCCTCGGCTTCCGCGAGCACGATTTCCGCCTGCTCGAGGTCGTGAATCTCCCCCAGCGTGCGCAGCTCGTCCGCGGCGTCGGTCACGAGCTTTCGGGCTTCGTCGATCATTCCGCCACGCGCCGCTCTGCGTCCTTGCAGCACGGACGCATAGGCTGCCGCTGCTCGCTCGCCGTTTGCGCTCCATGTCCGGCGGGCGCGCGCGAGATGGTGCGCTGCTTGCTCGAGCAATCCGCGGTCAGAGAGGATCTCACCGATGTTGCACGCGGCAACGGCGATGCCGCCTTGACTGCCGGCGCGCTCGTAGGCTTCACCGGCACGCGCATAGAGTCTCAGCGCCTGTCCCCACTGCCACCGGGAGTGCGCCAGCATCGCAAGGGTGTTGAGGACGTGTCCCTGTTCCTCACAGTCGCCCAATCGCTCGTATATCGCGAGCGCTCGCGGCGAGTGAACGGCTTCATCGGGACGGCCCAGGCCGACTAGGACCAGGTCGAGCACGTAGCTTGCATGCGCGAGCGGTCGTTGTTCGACGTCCGCCTCGAACTGCTCGATCGCGGTGCGGCACAGGCGCTCAGCCTCGATCAGCCGGCCTTGCATGTACCTGACGAACGCCAGTTCGGCGAGGAGCCGCGCGCGGATGATCCGCGACTCGTCGTCGCTGGCGTCGCCCAGTACCCGGAGACCACGCGCTCCCCAGCGAACGGCCGCGGTCAGCCGGCCCTGCCTGTGGCCGATCCTCACGTGTCGCAGGAAGAGCCGCGCCTGCGCCAGCGGATCGTCTCGGAGGAGGTTCCGGGCGGCGGTGAGCGCGTCGACGGCCGCCGCCGAGTGGCCACTTTGCATGAGCGCCTCGCCGAGCGCCTCCCAGCACTCCGCCAGCTCGAGCCGGCTCGCCCCATCCTGGCGCCCTGCGTCGATCGCGCGGCGATAGAGGCGCGCTGCGTCGGCCTGAGCGAACTTCGCAACTGCGCGCTCCGCAGCCGCCCTGCCATATCTCCACGCGCGCTCATGATCGCCGGCAAGAATGAAGTGCAGCGAGAGCACCGCCGGATCGGCATCCACGTCAACACCCTGGACGCGTTCGAGTGCCTCGGCCACCGTGCCGTGCAGCTCTCGCCGCAGGCGAAACGGAAGCGTCTCGTACGCAACCTCCCGCGGCGCGGGCCGCTTGAACCGGACATGGCCGTCTGGATCATGCGTGAACACGCTGCGGAGCCGTAACCACGTCGCCGCATCCGGTCGGGGAGCATCGGCCGCCAGAACGTGGTCCAGGCGCCGGGGGTGGAAGGCGAGCCCGAGGACGGCAGCGCGTCTGACCAGTGCGCGGTCGCCTGGTAGCAGAGCATCGAGGCGAGCACTGGCGGCGGCGTCGACACTATCGGGCAACTCGCCTGAACCGGTGGCGGCAGCGGCAAGGAGGTCGAGCAAGAATTCCGGACTTCCGCCCGAGCGGTCAACCGCCTCGGTGATGACATCCCGCGGCAGTATCTCCGCCTCCGGCGTCGCGTCGGCAAGAGCGAAAGTGTCATCTCGCGTTAGCGCACCCAGTTCCATGCTGATGGCAAAGCTCTCCGGCGCCACAACCAGAGTCCGCGCATCGCGTCGGGTCGCCATGACCACCCAGGAAGATGAGGGCATTGCGCCGCTCAACGCGCTCAGCAGACGCGAGGTGCCGGCGGCGGCCGCGGCGATCAGCCACCGCTCGGCGCCCTCACCGAGCGCGAGGAACGCGCGCTCCTCGATGCTGCGCGCCCGCGGCTTGCGATCAAGCGCGCCGGCTGGCTTGGGCGGGTAGTGCTCGTCACGCAGCGCCGGACGGCCCGGCGTGGTCAGCTGGTGGCGCGCGACCTCCCGGGGCCCCGCGGGCCCGTCGACGTGCACGACCACGAGTTCGGTGCTGTCGACACGGACCCACACGCGCTCGTCGACCAGTTCGTGCGCGACCGAGTAGATCGCGCCGCCGACACTGATCGTCGACTGCCAGTTGACCTTGCGCGTCTGCCCGAAACAGATCGTGTGCGGCAACCTCGGCACGCCGGTGCAGATGCTCATGCTCGGCGGCGAGCATCTCCATCGGCGGTCGACGCGTGACCCGGTGCGGGCGGGTGTTGACCTCGGCCATGAACTCCTCACACGCGACCTCGAGCGCGGCGAAGTCCTCGTAGTCGTCGCGCAGGTTGTGATCGGTCGGCACCAGATCGGCCTTCGCGATCTTCACCGTCGCCTCCGAGCCACCCTTCGCCTTCGCCGTCGACTGCGCTTGATCGGTCGGTTGCGCAGCGAACTGTCTGTGTGACGCATCCGTTCCATCCTTGGTGCGGCCGCGAGTTCGTGTTTGTGGCTGTTCGCCAGACGTGGGGTGAGGATCGCGTGTCGTTCTTCGATGAGGAGGGCGTGCAGCGCTCGCTTCCGCGGGGCTGGACGGATGCTGCTGACGTTGATCCGTTCGTTGTGCTGGCGGCCGGTCGGAGCGCGTTTCGTGTCGAGGATCTCGTGGCGCTCGTGGATCTCGTTGACGAGCTTCGGCGCGCACCGACGAAACGACAGCCGTAAAGCTAATTTCGCCGCTTATGTTAGATCGATTATGCCGCGCGCGGTCCAGAGCAATATGTCAGCTATCACATATTCGCGCTTGAATCGTGGTGTTCGTCGGCCCGATCGGTCTTTCCGTCCGATATGAGCGGCAGAATTATCTTGACATGAGTGGAGAGGAGGGTGATGGCGCGAGCTGGTGAGGATCCGAAGGTGCGGGCGTTGCGAGAGGCGCGCAGCTTGAATCCGCGGCCGGAGGCGGTGCGCGATGAGCAGTTCTCGGGTTCGGAGTTCCTGGATGCGCGGGATCTGGTGCAGGTGAAGTACGAGATGGTTCGTCGGGCGCGCGTCGACGGCGAGCCGGTTGGGCGGGCGGCGTCTTCGTTCGGGTTCTCGCGTCCGTCGTTCTATGCGGCCGAGCGCGCGCTGGATGGGGGCGGGCTGGCCGGGCTTGTCCCGGCACGCCCGGGTCCACGCGGCGCGCACAAGCTCACCGCCGAGGTCGTCGCGTTCGCGCGTGAACAGCGCGCAGCGGAGCCGAAGCTGTCCTCGGCCGCGCTGGTCGCGCTGATCACTGAGCGATTCGGTGTGCGGGTGCATCGCCGATCTGTGGAGCGCGCGCTCGCTCGGACCGAGCGCGCCGAAAGCGAGGGAGACCGATGAAGAAGCTGGCGGCACCGAGGACGTCGAGCGCTATGAGCTGCTGCGCGCCCGAGCACTCCACGGAGACGCATCCGGATGGCGGCTCGGGCTTGCGGTGCTCGAGCGCGGCGGCGTCGTGGCATGGACCCGCGCTTGGTCCACCACAACGTCCGTGCCGACTGCTGCGAGGCAGCCCGAACCGGTCGCGGTCAGCGACGAGCTTGTCGACGCGCTCGCGAGCATGGCGCTGGCGTGCGTGTCCGGGGGGTGAGCGATGAGCGCCACCGCGATCACCTCGAAGGTCACCGCCGCGCATCTGGCACGGACGGCGTACCTGTATGTGCGCCAGTCGACGCTGCGCCAGGTGCACACCAACACCGAGTCCGCGCAGCGCCAATACGCGCTGCGCCAACGCGCGATCCAGCTCGGCTGGCCGGTCGAGCAGATCGTCGTGATCGACACCGACCAGGGACAGTCCGGCGCCAGCGCCGCCGATCGCGAGGGGTTCCAGCGGCTCGTCGCCGACGTCGGGCTTGGGAAGGCTGGGATCGTGCTCGGACTCGAGGTCTCCAGGCTGGCGCGCAACAACGCCGACTGGCACCGCCTCTTGGAGATCTCCGCGCTCGCCGGCACGTTGATCTGCGACGAGGACGGTCTCTATGACCCGGCCGACTTCAACGATCGGCTGCTGCTCGGCCTGAAGGGCACGATGAGCGAAGCGGAGCTGCACTTCATCCGTGCCCGGTTGCAGGGCGGGATCCTGTCCAAAGCCCGGCGCGGCGAGCTGCCAATGCCGCTCCCTGTCGGGCTCGTCGAGAACCCGGCCGGGAAGGTCATGCTCGACCCCGACCGCGCCGTGCAGGACGCGCTGCGTCACCTGTTCGCGACGTTCGCGAGGACCGGATCGGCGCGCGCGGTCGTCTATGCGTTCAACCGCGACGGGCTGCGGTTCCCCAGCCGGATCCGCAAAGGAGAACGCAAGGGCGAGCTGGCGTGGAACGAGCTGACGCACTGGCGCGTGCTGCGCACGCTGCACAACCCGCGGTATGCCGGCGCGTTCGTCTATGGCCAGCGCCGGACCCGCAAGACCCCGGACGGGCGCACCACCACCCGGCAGATGCCGCGCGAGCAATGGATCACGCTGATTCCCGACGCGCACCCGGGCTATCTCACCTGGGAGCAGTTCGAGCACAACCAGAAGCTGCTCGCCTCAAACGCCTATGCGCACGGCACCGATCGCGCCGCCGGCCCCGCTCGCGAAGGACCCGCGCTGCTCCAGGGCCTCGCGATCTGCGGCCGCTGCGGACGACGGATGTCAATCCGCTACCACCAACGCCGCGACACGCTCGTGCCCGACTACCGCTGCGCCAACGACAACATCCAACGCAGCGGCCCCGTCTGCCTCCACCTCCCCGGCCACGCGATCGACCGCGCGATCGGGGATCTGCTGCTCCAGACCGTCACCCCGCTCGCGCTCGAAGTCGCGCTCACCGTCCAAACCGAGCTCGAAGCCCGCGCCACCGAAGCTGACCAACTCCGCCGCTCCCACGTCGACCGAGCCCGCCACAACGCCGAGCTCGCCCGCCGCCGATACCTCGCTGTCGACCCCGACAACCGGCTCGTCGCCGACACCCTCGAAGCCGACTGGAACGACACGCTGCGCGCGCTGCAAGCCGCCCAGGACGAATACGACCGCCAAACCGCCGCCGCTCACGCCCAGCTCACCGAGGCACGCAAGACCCAGATCCGCCAGCTCGCCACCGACTTCCCCGCGCTGTGGTCAAACCCCGCCACACCCGCCCGCGAACGCAAACGGATCACGCGCCTGCTGATCGAGGACGTCACGCTCAACAAGACCGATCAGCTCCACCTGCACATCCGCTTCCGCGGCGGGCAAACCACCAGCCTCACGATCCCGATCCCGCTCAGCGCCTGGAAAGCACGAAAGACCGACCCCGACACCTTCGCGATGCTCAACCGACTGCTCGACGATCACACCGACGGCGAGACCGCCGAACAGCTCAACGCCGCCGGCCGCCGCTCTGGCACCAACAAGCCGTTCACCGCCCACATCATCCTGCAGATCCGCAACGCCCACCAGCTCCCCAGCCACCAAGACCGGCTCCGCGCCCAAGGACTGCTCACGATCGACCAGACCGCTCAACGACTCGGCGTGCACGTCAGCACGATCAAAGCCTGGCACCGCGCCGGACTGCTCACCTCCCACAAAGCCAACGACCGCAACGAACGACTCTTCGACCCACCCGACCCGACCGACCCCCGACTCAAAGCACGCCAAGGCTGGCGCCTGCAAGACCGAGAACCCACCCCACCATCCCGACGAGGTGCACTATGAAACCCACGCCTTGCTCTGCGGGTCGGCGGGCTCGCAGGTCGCGATCGTCAGCCCGTAATGCTGGGAGACCTCGACGATCGTCGGGTTGCGGACCGCGATCCCGCACACGTGCTCGACCGTCACCGTCTTCTCGTTATCGGTCAACGCATAGGTCGGGACGCCATCAAACCGCCGCAACGCCCGGTCCAGCCCGATCACCACCGACGCCAACGTCTTGTCGCGCAACGGCACCACCACCCGATAGCGCGACCACGCCAACCAAGCGCAGAACAACACCGTCCGCGCGCCGGTCACCACCGGCCCATCGCCATAGTCCCACTGCAGCCACAACCCCGGCTCCGGGATCCACGGCCGCGTCCGCCGCCCGTGCTTCTGCCGCCACCGGCGCTTGGCCTCCGCGACCGCCCGCCGCGTCGTGCGCTCAGAACCCTGATAGCCCATCGCGACCAGCTTCGAGTGCGCCTGATCAGCACCGATCCGCCCACGGGAGCGATCGACCAACTCCTCGATCTTCTCCGCGAACGCGTCCACCAACGGCCGCCTGCGCTCCACGCTCCGGCAGCCCGCCGCCAGCCGCCTCCCTGCGCGGCGACCGACACGCGCGACCGTCTTGTGATCACACCCAGCCAGCACCGCCGCCTGCCGGAACGACCCGGTCAAGTCATACGCCTCAAGGATCTCCATCACTTCCTCCGGTTTCTTCACCGCCGGCCTCCCGGGATCGCGCCTCGACAACAACGCGCGCCCGATTACCGACGCCTCAGGACAGAACCGTGGGGAGAAACCGTGGCCACCCATGGGGAGAAACGATGGCCGCCAACGGGGAGATTCAGTGGCCGCCTACGGGGAGCTTTCCATGGCCGCCGTCACTGATTCATCTCGATAATTAGATGGTTCGCAATTGCGACCACATTACCTGCGCACTGCAGGCGTGTAGCTGAACGAGGTGAGAATGATCTCAACAGGCTCCCCGCGCGCCGGAGCCTTGCCGTTGACGAGCCAGAGGTTGATGTCTGTCTGAGTCGTCTCCGCGGGTGGAGCTGGCAAGTTGGTCCCAACGAAGCCGTGCGTGTTCCCGCTGGCGTCTGTGACCGAGAACGTGACGTGATCTCTTGCCCAGACGAACTTAGCGACGTATGGCGGACGACCGAGTGGGAGCGCCTTCTGCCGATGCATCGGATCGGAAATTGTCGGCTGGATCGAGTACTCGACATCGTTCAGGTTGTTTGGAACGGCCCACTTAGACACCTCGATGTCTATTTCGCTGTTGCCGACGCTGCTCCCCATCGGGTCGTAAGTGAACATTCCAAGAACTACGGACGGATCGAAGTGCCGTAGGTCGCTGAGCACGTTGAAGACGTACGTCCCGTATCCCATGGTTGCCTGGGAGTTAATCTCGGCGCAATGCCACGTTCTACTGGTGTGCGTGATCTTGAGGTGCAGGTGACCCAGCGTATCGACAACGACATTTGCCGGAGCCCAGTTGCATGGGCCGGGATTGCCGCTCCCAGCCCGCACCGTCCACGTGTAACCCGACCATGCAATAGTCGCAATTTGCCTCTGTCGTCGCGGGTGGTGGTGATGATGGTCAAGGGCGAGCCAGGCACCTAGACCTATGACGACACTGCTTACCGCGCACGCGACGATGATCGGTCGCAGTCGGGTTTGACGCGCGCGCAGCGTCATCTACTTACCTGCGGTCATACACTGCAGTCGGAAAAGTAGGGCTGCGTCCACGGGCGCTGGTTGAGTCGTCTGTCGCGCCGCCGGATTCCGCGCGAAGCGGAAGTAACCTAGGTCGGCAGCGGTCGGCCTGTAGCTGGTCATCGGTACGGTCGCTGACCGCTGTTCGGGGTCGACGCGCCGTGGTCCCGCTTGTGCGCTTGAGGTTCTCGACCTTGCCGACCGCCCTGATCAGCTCGAGGCGGCCGTCCCTCAACAGGCAGATACCCGCCGAGTCGTAGCCTCGGCTTCAAGGCGCTCAAGCCCGCAGAGTTGTCGCGTCGCGGCATCCCGCCGCCCCACGTATCCGATTACGCCCCAAGATCCGTGTCCTGTCCGTTTGTAGTCCAGACGCCGTTACAGACCTCGTGCGTCCGCACCAACCCCCGCGCCTCCATGTCGGTGGCAGTGATGAAACGGCCGATCGCGACGAAACTTTGCGCCCGCGTCGAAGAGTCTCGTAAACCCTCGTTGGCCGCCGGTTCGCTTGACGATCATCTAACGCGATCGCGCCAGTTCTTTCGATCGTGATCAGAAAGCGCTTCGGCGCGCAGCGCACCGGCGTCGCTCCCGACTTCAACCTGACGCCATAAGTGCCGGGCGTGATCGGATACGTGCCCAACTTGCGCCAGAGCGAGATCCGTCCCCGTCCGACATGGACGGTGCGCCGCACGGTGCCGATCCGCACGAACCGCCTGCCTCGGACCCGCCGTTCGATGATCAACTCCAGGTCCGCGGCTCCGGTAGCGCTCCACTGAAGCACGCTGTGGCGACGGGACGCGACGGTGGTGAAGCGGTTCGGGCGCATCGTCATGCTGACACTGACATGCGACGCGGCGGGCTTACCGCCGACCGCGGCGCCGGAATCGCCGAGCGCGCACTCCCAGCGACCGCGCGGCGGGGCGCCCAGGACGTTCCTGCCACGTCCGCCGTTCGTCGCCGGCGGCAGGGTCTGGCCGAGCGGCGCCCACGTGAAGCTCGAGATGCGCACCGTCCGGACGCCGACGGGCGCGACGTTGCCAAAACGCCAGTAGTTGATGACGGGCACTTCCGTGGAAGGCACCGGCACGCCCTTGGCGATCGTCGAGTCGAAAAGGGTCCGACCGGTGGCATCGGTCACAACGAACCGGATGCTTCCCGGAGCCCAAGTGAACTGGTTGACGTACGGCGGACGGTCCGAGTAGCCGAAGCTGCGCTCCTCTGAGAGTCCGAGCTCGGCGTTCTGCCACACGGTCGCCGAACCGGTCGGCGACGACCGGTGGCCCCAGTGCGACGCTTCGACGTCGATCTCGTTGTTAGACGGGCCTGAGCCACCGTAGGTGAAAAGCCCGAGCACCTCGTTGGCGTCCAAAGCGCTCAGGTCCGTGGCGACCACCCACCGGTAGGTCCCGTAGCCGAGATGCCGCCGGCTGTCGATCTCCGCGCTCGTCCAGCGGCCGAAGCCGTCCTGAACGATCGACAGCACCAGATCAGAGCCCTCAACTCGGACGTTTTCGCTCGAATCTGACCACCTGTTGGGGCCCGGCTCGCCCGTGCCCGGGGAGCGCACATCCCAGCGGTAGCCCGACCAGGAAATCGTCCGGGCGATGGCGCACGGGACCGCGGCAACGAAGAGCTGCAGCAAGAGCGGCGCAAACAATCTGAGGCTCCTGGCGAGAGTCAGCTGCGTCGACCACCGTTCCGTGTCGCGGGCGGCGGCAGGCTATCAGCTCTGACGCAGACCAACCGTCGCTCAAGTTAGCGGCGATTTGTGGCGATGGCGTCTGAGGCGGCCGCGTGAGCGTCCATCGCCGACCTCTCCGCTCCCGGTCTCGGGCGGCGTCGCCGATGCGACGGACTGTTTCTACATATTCGCGAGCGCGGCATGCGCGCTGACTCTCGGTCAGCGAGGCATCCGACGGTGCCGGCGGTCGCCCCGGCGCACGCGGCGACCTCCAAGTCCCACGTCGGCGCGAAATGTCCCCCAGGATCGTGATATCAGCCCGAAAAGGGTGAAGCTCATACCGGTATGTCAAGGCCGTCCCGGCGAGATGGTGGCGCACGGCCACCGGTCGCCCGCAAAGGATCCCGCTACACAGCTCGACGTGCTCGGTCCTGTCGGGCCGCCTTTGACTGCGCGCGGTGGCCGCTCGGGATTGGGCGGGTAGTAGGGGCGGGCGAAATGCGTCGGCGAGATCTCGGATCATGCCCCGGCAGCGATTGGCGGCGCGGTCTCGAGCCCGAAGATCGGCAGTGCCACGCTGACCGCCCTGGCGCTGCCGGAACTGACGATGGGCGCCGTAGGCGCCGGCAGACGCTATGCCGAGAGTGCGCGCGCTCGAAGCAGCGTGCCAAGCGGGCGCATCGCAACCGAGTGGCTCGGAGCATCCGGGACCCGGCCGGCGCGTACACCGAGTGCCGGGAGCCCTTCCCAAGCCGCCAGCTCGCCGCGCGCGCAGAGCGTCGCCCTTGTGCACCCCACGGCGGCCCGCGCCACGGCGGCCCGCGGAAGTTCTGATAAGACCTCACGTACGCGGATATGAGCTCCCGGCGCCAGGCGTGCGCGGAACCTCCGGCGAGTCGGACGCCCTCGGGGCGGAAGTTGATCGCGGCCATCTGAGCGAGCTTCGCGGCTGCGCATCCACGCACGCATCTCGCGTGAAATCGCCGACCAGCTAAGAAGGAAGTGTCAGCTGATGAGCTCCGAACACGCGCGCTGGCCGTCGAGGAAACCTTAAAGCTTCACCTGCCACGCAATCACGCGGCGCTTAGATGCCCTGCAGGTAATGGTCCGCACATGCGTCCCTACGGTGCGGTTCCTGGCGTTCGCCGCAGAGCACCTGTATCCGCGCGCGCTGCGCCCTCCGGCGTGGTAGCCCTTGAGCTTCTTGTCCGTGATCAACAGAATGGCGGCCCTGCAGCCAGCGCCGACCTGCTTGACGTTGTAGAAGTTGATACCCCGCTTCGTACGCAAGGTCATGAACCTGTTGGTGGGGGTATCGAGATTGCCGCAGTCTTCCGGCAACGGCTCGCGGCGCAGGTCCCACTTGCCGTACTTGGCTTCCTCGACATACTGCTCCGGGCTGACGATCGGCGGCTGGAACCCGCTGCCGGGCTTCGTTATGGGGTTGACGGACGGCGGCAGTGGCGGCGACGGTGCCGGCGGGGCCGGGGTTGTGTCGGGCGGGGGGGAGGCGGCGGCGGCGGAGCGGGTGCCGGGATGTCCTTGCCCACCTGGACCCAGGAGGCCTCGGAGGGCACACCCTGATCGTTGAGGCCGAACATCATGTACCAGCCCGCGGGCGCGAGGTTTTGATTCGCGGGTGCCGTGAGCTGCCCGTTCGTCACGGCCAGTTCGACCCGGCGCGCATTCATGTCATTGGAGTGAGTGATCGCGCTGGGGGCCATCAGCACAACTCTGCTGACGCCCACGCCATCGAACGCGTAGGACTTGCCGTAGTCGATGCCCGTCGGGACGCTGGTCAGCGTTGGGCGGGGCAGGCCGTAGTACCAGGGCTCGTAGATCTCTCCCTGGTCGGAGTGAGCACCATCCTTCGTACCGTCGAGACTGCCACCGTTCTGATCATCGCCGCCGGTGAAGACTCGGCCGTCCGGCAGCAGGAGCGCGGTGGAGTGATAGGCACGATCGTCCTGCGCCCTCGGACCAAGACGCCACACTCCCGTGATGGGATCCCGGATCTCGATCTGGCGGCGAGAGGTAGTGTCCGCGCCCTTGTCGCGCGCTTCCCACTGGCCCTTGCGGCCAAGGCCTGCGTCAAGACCCAGGCCGCCCCCGATACCGAGAACGGTGCCGTCAGGCAGCACAACCGTGTTCGAATGCGCGCGCCCGATGTTGAGCGGGTGCGGATCTGAAGCGATCTGACCTTCGCTCACATCATCGATCGACGCGAGCGGATCCACGTTGGGAGCGCCGCCGCCCGGCGATCCGCCGATCACGAGGATGCGGTTGAGATCGAACGGATCGAAGACGGCCGTGCCGGCGTAGCGGATCAGACCAGCCGGCTGGTCGACCCAGCCGGTCAGAGAGGTGAGCCCGCCAGCGCCAGGGAGCAGCCAGGAATCGATAGGCCCTGGACCGGTCAGCAGCAGGTTGCCGCTTGGCATGAGGAAGGTGTGCGGATAGGCGTCGCCGTTGGGCGGCATGCCCGGCGCGTCCCGCGTGCCGATCACGCTGATCTGATCGCCGACGGGCCTGGAGTCGTCGAAGACCTCCACGTCAGGGTTGTTATCGTGGTCCCCATGCTCGGTGAGGCCCGAGAAGATGAGCGTGCGGTGCGCGTCGATCCTGACCTGGGTCGGGTACCACCGCCCGTGATTCATGTGCTCGGCGAGCATCGTCCAGGGGTCCTGACCCTTGTCGAACTTCCACGGGTCGAAGGTTTCTACGGTGTTCAATCCGTGATACCACTCGCCAGGATCGTCGGTGTTACCGTTACCGTTCAGATCCTCGGCATACCTTGCGTTGCCTCCGGTGATGAGCACGCGGCCGTCAGAGAGCAGTGACTGACCTCCGCACCAGATGTTGATGCCATTCGGTGGGTTGACGAGCGTGAAGGCGTCGGGGCCGTAGCCCTTGCTGGGGTCCCAGACAGAGGCCACGCCGACACCCGGTCCCGTAGCGCCCGTGAACGGCGTGTTGCCGAACGGGTAGCTCCACGTGAGCATCTTGCCGTCCGGCATCATCACGCCGTGGATCGCGAAGTTGTAGGGAAGCTCGAACCTCGGCTCCCATTGACCGTTGGGACCAGCGTGGGCCGCGGGAGCGACTACAAGTAGGGCGATCACCGCGGCCAAGACTGCCTTAATCCTCATGACGACTCGCCTTTCCGTTCCTAGGCCGAGCGCGCAAACCTGGTTGAGGACCTTCATGGCGTACGTGCAGGCTCATGACTAGTAGCGGTGAAACACCGAGTTTGGGAAGCTCGGCGACGTCCACGGCCGCGACCGCAGATCCCGCTGCACGACGCTCACGTACCACCGCTGCTTGCTGTTGTTCCAGGGCGCGGGGGAATTCCAGGCCGCGATGCTGAGCCACTTATTGCCGGCGTGGTAGTTGGGACCCAGCCACGTGGCGTCACCGTCGTAGTAGTAGCGGATCTCCGCTGCCATGTAGTCGAGGTCGAACGCCGTGGAGCGGTAGCGCAGGTACCGGAGGCCCGGGTTGAACACGTTGTCGGGCGTCCACTTGATCTGGGCGATGCCGATAGACGTGTACGTCAAGTTCGGCCCCGTGGTCGAGTGGGCCCACGACGGGTACATGCCGGCCCACTGGGGCGGGAGTAGGGCCACATCGCCGTTCAGGTCCATCTGCCAGTTGGATTCCAGGGCCACCTGCGCCCTGATCCAGTCTGCGGGGATGCCCCACTTGTGGGCAGACCACTGGATCAGGTCGTCGGTCGAGGGATGCCTGAGGTATGAGCGCCCATCGACATACGCGTTCCAGTGGTTGAACTTGACTGACGTCTGCCCCGCCGGATTCTTCACCGAGCGGAAGTAGCGCAGGTCGGCGGCGGTCACGTAGTAGCTGTTCGCTCGCGCGTTTGCCGGCCGCACTTCGGGGACGTGCGTGACCTGGGCGGCGGCGACCCTGTCTGGAAGTGGTTTGTGACCGATGCGCGCCCAGGTGGTCTGGGGGTGCGCGGACGCACCCCCAGCGGTTGCAAGGGCAAGCAGTGCGGTCGCGATTAGTGTTTTGGCAAGCTTGCCCACTTCATCACTCCTCAGCTGTTCCAGGCGATGACCTTGAGGTTCATCGGCAGGCCGTTGTAGTCGAACTGGTTATCGGCATTCGTGGGGTCGGGCACGATCTCGCCGGGGCAGAGGCCCATGGACTTCAGGCCCGAGAGGATCCCCGGAATCGCGTTGAGCGTGTTCGTGTGGCCGTCGTGCATCAGGACCACTGCTTGGTCGCGCGCGTTAGCGAGGACCCCGTTGACGATCGCGCTCGTCGTCGGGTTCTTCCAGTCGTTGGTGTCGTACGTCCACATCACGCTCGTAAAGCCGAGGCTGGTCACTAGGTCGAACGTGTGCTGATTCATGTCACCGTACGGCGGGCGGAACAGGTTCTCGGTGTAGCCGACCTGGCTCTGCGCCAAGTTGGCCTGGCCCTGAATCTCCGACACGATCTGGCTGTCGGTCAGTCCACCAAGCCCATCGCTCTGGCCGGTGAAGGACTTGTGGTCCATCGTGTGGTCGCCGATCGCGTTTCCGGCTGCAACCTCCGCAGCGGGCCATCGTGGGGAAGCTCTGCATCTGATTTCCGAGCAGGAAGAACGTCGCGCGTGCGCCGCCGGCACTCAGCGCGTTGATGTACTGCTGAGTCATGCTCGTCGGGCCATCGTCGTAGGTCAGCCCCACGTAGCCGTTCTGGCAACCTGGCGGAGGCGGCGGTGCGACGTCGAATGCGGCCGAGACCCCCTGAGCTGCGCTCATTGTCACCGAGCAGGTGCTCGTGCCCGAGCACGCTCCGCTCCAGCCGGCGAACGTCGAGCCGCTGCCGGCGGTCGCCGTCAGCGTCACTGCCATACCCGAGTTGTAGTTGGCAGAGCATGCGCTACCACAGTCGATGCCGGCCGGGCTCGAAGCGACGGTGCCCGTGCCAGCGCCACTCTTCGCGACCGTCAGAGCAAACTGCGGCACGACGTTGAATGTGGCGGTCACGGTCTGGGCCGCACTCATCGTCACCGAGCACGGGCCCGTACCGGAGCATGCCCCGGCCCAGCCAGCGAATGCCGAACCGCTGGTCGCACTTGCCGTCAAAGCCACGACCGTGCCCGAGTTGTAGCTGGCGGAGCACGCGCCACCGCAGTCGATCCCCGTGGGGCTCGACGCCACGGTGCCCGATCCGACGCCGGCCTTTGCAACCGCCAGCACGTACTGGACGGGCGGGGCGGCGACAACCGTGTACTTGACGCTCTTACTGGCTGACGAGGATCGTCCGTTGACCGTGCTGGTCGATCGCACGGTGAAAGTCTTCGTGCCCAGCGTATTGGTCTGGATCGGCGCTCCGTTCGGAACCGACGTCCCGTTCCCCATCGCGCCCGTGCACGTGACAGTGCCCGTACCGAAGCAACCGTAGTCCGCATATACCCCCTGGTTCTGGGTGTACTGCGCACCCGCGGCGGGCGTGGTGATCGTGATGGTTGGTGTAGGTGGCCTGGCTGCGGCGAGAGCTGCTGCCGGCGCACTAGCCAGCAGGCTCAAGCTCAGCAGTAACGCCAAGCGAAGTAGACGTCGAGAGGGTTGCATACGATTCCTCGTGTTGGATTTGGTTTGCGCCGAGGCGCGAGATCTTGTGCCAGTTGGCCTGGCGGCGCGGTCGCACTTTGCGCCTGGCGCGTAAGGTGACTCAGTTGAGTAGGTGGGTGTAGACAATCGGTTCGGTGCCGGTCATCGGCAGGAAACGTTCGCACTCGCCCTCGATGACCCCGCGGGCGATATACGGTCAGGACTTTGGCCGGAAAGTCGAAGTGCTGACACCCCACTATGCGCGGAAGCACATAAAGACCTACTCCTCCTTGCGAGGGATGATCCGCCATACGGAGTAGAGGAGGCCACACACCAACGCTACGGCCAGGATCGTCCAACTGATCTGCAGCGCCTGGGTAACCAGAGGTGCAAATTCTGAGGCTGCAATCATCATGTTACCTCCAGCGCGGGGATGCGCTGTTCACTCCCCCGCTTCTCCACGAGGTGAACCCACCTGACTTCCCGCGAGCCGAAGAGCGCCTGGCAGACAGAGATGACAAAGATAGCTTCGAGCATGATGAGGTAGATTTCTTCGAACATGAAGAAGGCAAGGGCGGAGTATTTCCAGCCCAGGCGTCCAGCTTCGACGGCACGGGTGGAGCCGAACACCAACAACGGGATGAATGCCCACCATGCGAAGCTCAGCGCGCCGGCAACGAGGTAGGTGGTGATGAGGGTGGCGAAGAAGAAGTAGCGCATCGCCACCGTGCCCGCCGTCCAGAACTGCATGAGAATGTCGCGCCGGGTGTGCTTGCTCCAGCCGTACTTGCGAAGCTCGGCAAGCGTGCCCGCGTACCAACGTGTCCGCTGGTGATAGAGCGTGCGCACGGTCGGCATGATTTCCGTCTGCGCGCGGCAGGCCTTTGGCGCGAAGATCTTCCAGCCGCGCGTGCGGATGGCCAGGGTCAATTCGTAGTCTTCGGTGAGCACCGGCGCGTAGAGATGGCCACGCTCCTGCACGATCGCCTGCAGCGCTTCTACGGCGTACACGGCCGCCGCGCCAGCCAGGCAGTTGGGGCTGCCCTTGCGACGGCCCACAGCGCGGCAGAAGCGCGCATACTCCATCGTCTGCGCGAGTGCAAGCACCGGCGTGTTCGCAATCTTGGCCTTTTTGTCCAGGCCCTTCGGCTCAAAAGTCGCACACACGCCGCCCGTGCCTGGATTCTCGTCGAACTTCTCCAGCGCACGCGCGATGAAATGCTTGTCGAGGATGGTGTCGGCGTCCATCGTGGCGAAGTAGTCGCCTACCTCCAGGTCATCCGCAAGACGCTCATATGCCTGGTTGAGCGCGCCGCCCTTCTTGCCGGCGTTGTCTTTGGAGTGCCAGACCTCAAAGCCCGCTTCAGCTGCGAGCATGGCCGTGTTGTCAGTGCAGTTATCGCACAGCACGATGGTGCGATCCGGCTGCACCGTCTGCGCTGTCACGGAAGCCAGAGTCTCAAGAATCTGCGCTTCCTCGTTGTGTGCAGGAATCACCAGCACAAGACTCATGGCTTCACCGCCTTTGCATAGAATTGATATGGGACATAGTCACCTGCATCCTGCATGATCTGCGGCTTCTTGCTGGCCACGATTTTGCCGGGGCACAGTCCCCTTGCACGAAGGTCGTTGACGATGGCCGGAACGGCGGCGGCGGTGTTGGGCCATCCGTCGTGCAAACGGATGATCCCGCCGTCATCGACTGCAGCCGCTGCCCTTGTCAGCTTTTCAACGGTGTAGGGAGGCTCGGAATCATTGGTGTCGACGGTCCACATCACTTCGAGCAGCCCGGCGTGCTTGATTGCTTTACGTACGTCCGCGTTGGATGCACCGAAGGGCGGGCGATAGAACCTCGCTGATGGACTCAACGTCCTCATTGTCCGCCGAATGTCACTAGCCACGACCGTCGGGTGCAGCGTGGTGTAGTTGTCGTCCCCAAAAGAATGCCCCGCGACCGAGCCGACGGTCCGCTCCTGGGCAACCAGGTCAGGATGCTGCTTCGCATGCGCGCCGGTGTTGAAGAACGTCGCACTGGCCCTGCTCTTCCTTAGCGCTGCGACAAGGTTCTCCGTGTGCCCTGGGAACGGGCCATCATCGAACGTGAGCGCGTAGTAACGATTACACGGGTCAGTACGCAGAGAAAAAGCGGGGCCAGGCGAGGCGATAGCGCTGCCGCCCGGGCCCAGCGTACTGAACCAGGCGGGTGAAGTCATCACGCCAAGACCCAGCACCGTACAGATCAAGATTCGAAGAAAAGACACCACGTCACGGCCGATCCGATGCTCACTCGACCGTTACGGTCTTCGCCAGGTTGCGAGGCTGGTCGACATCCTCACCGCGCCCCCGGGCGATGTGGTACGCGAGCAGCTGGAGCGGGACGACCGCGACCATCGGCTGGAGCAGCGGATGGGTGCGCGGCACCGCGATGACCTCGTCCGCCACCTCGGCGATGGTGGGATCGGAGATCGTCGCGATCGCGATGACCTGGGCGCCGCGGGCCCGGACCTCCTGCAGGTTGGACTGAAGCTTGTCCGAGACGTGCGACGCCGTCGCGACGCAGACGACAGGCGTCCGCTCGTCGAGCAGGGCGATCGGGCCATGCTTCATCTCACCTGCGGCGTACGCCTCAGTGGGGATGTAAGCGATCTCCTTGAGCTTCAACGCCCCCTCGAGGCACACCGGAACGCCGACGTGGCGCCCCAGATAGAAGAAGAAGGGCTTGTCCTGATGGCGCTCGGCGACCGCCTCGACCGTTCCATCGCCCTCCAAACATGCAACGAGCTTCTGCGGCAGGGCCCGCACCTCTGTCATCAGCGCCGCGGATTCGTCGTCCGTGATCACGCCGCGGATATGACCGATGCGCAGCGCCAGGATATACAGGACCGCCAGTTGGGTGGTGAACGTCTTCGTCGCCGCGACGCCCATCTCGATGCCGGCGTGGGTGTAGAGCACGGCATCGACCTCGCGGGTGATCTGCGAACCCTGGGAGTTCGTGATCGCGATGGTACGGGCCCCCAGCTGACGGGCGAGCCGGATCGATGCGAGCGTGTCCGCCGTCTCGCCTGACTGCGAGATTGCGAGCACGAGCGTGTGGTTGTCGACGTGAGGGTTGCGATACCGCCACTCGCTCGCGACCTCGACGTCGCACGGGAGGTTCGCCCACTCCTCGATCGCGAAGCGCCCGACGAGGCCCGCGTGGTAAGCGGTCCCGCACGCGACGATGACTACCCGCTGGATCTCTGCGAGATCGCCGTCGCCTGCGGAGCCGAGCGGGAACATCGGGGTCGCGCCGAGCGCTTCGGGCCCGACGTTCCGCGCGATCGTCTCCCTCACCGCCTCCGGCTGCTCGTTGATCTCCTTGAGCATGTACGTGTCATGTCCGGATCGATCAGCCGCCGCGTCGTCCCCGGGGATCAGGATCTCCCCGCGCTCCCGGGCGTGCCCCTGGGCGGTGATCACGCGGGCGCGCTGGGCGGTGATCGCGACGATCTCATCGTCCTCGATGAGCATCGCCCGCTGGGTGTCGCCGACGAAGGCGCTCGTCGACGACGCGAGGAACATTTCGCCGTCTCCGACGCCGACCAGCAGCGGGCACTGGCGTCGAGTCCCGACCAGGAGCCCCGGCTGCTCACGGTGGGCAACCAGGAACGCAAAATGGCCCTCGAGCTCGCCGTAGGCCGTTCGGACGGCATCGACGAGAGACCCCCGGTACGCGCGCCGCACCAGATGGGCGACCACCTCGGCGTCGGTCTGGGACGCGAACATCTCGCCGTCCGCGACGAGCCTCCGGCGGATCTCGCTGTGGTTCTCGACGATGCCGTTGAGGACGATCGCGACATCGTCGTGGTCGCCGGCCATCAACGGATGAGCGTTCTCCTCCGTGACCCGCCCATGCGTCGCCCATCGCGTGTGGCCGATCCCGGTGGTCGACGCGGCCGTGCCCCAGGCTTTGCGCTTGAGGTTCTCGACCTTGCCGACCGCCCTGATCAGTTCGAGGCGGCCCTCCCTCAACAGGCAGATACCCGCCGAGTCGTAGCCTCGATATTCAAGGCGCTCAAGCCCGCTGAGAAGTCGCGTCGCGGCATCCCGCCGCCCCACGTATCCAATTACGCCGCACATCCGTGTGTCCTATCCGTTTGTAGTCCAGACGCCGTTACAGACCTCGTGCGTCCGCACTAACCCCCGCGCCTCCATGTCGGTGGCAGTAATGAAACGGCCGATCGCGACAAAACCTTGCGCGCCGCGTCGAAGAGTCTCGTAAGCCCTCGGTCGGCCGCCGGTTCACCCGACGATCATCTAACGCGATCAGCCAGTTCTTTCGACCGTGAACAGAAACCGCCTCGGCACACACCGCACAGGCTTCGCTTTGCGACTTCAGCTGACGCTATATGTGCCGGTCCGGATGTGGTGCTTGCCCAGCTTGCGCCCGATCGGGAAGCGCCGGCTTCCGGCACGGACAGTGCGCCGCGGAGTGCCCACCCGCACAAAACGCTCGCCTCGGACCGACCGCTCGATGCTCATCTCGAGGTTCGCCGTGCCGCCCGATCGCGCATTTCGAGTGACCGCCCATCGGTCCACCTGGGGGGCCCATGGCGTCCCTACCACCGCCGCCACCCACTCGGTGGCGGCAACCTCTGACCGAGCGTTGCCCACGCGAAGCTGAGATGCGCATCGTGCGGGCGCCGATGGACGCGACGTTGTTGAACCGCTAGTAGTTGATCACCGGCACCTCCGTGGAGGGCACCGGCACGACCTCGCTGATCGTCCACCTGAACAGGGTCGTGCCAGTGGCATCGCTCACAAGAAAGCGGATGCTTCCGGGCGACCAGGTGAACTGGTTGACGTACGGGGGACGGTCTGAGTAGCCGAAGCTGTGCTCCTCTGAGAGTCCGAGCTCGGCGTTCTGCCACACGGTCGCCGAACCGGTCGGCGACGACCGGTGGCCCCAGTGCGACGCTTCGACGTCGATCTCGTTGTTAGACGGGCCTGAGCCACCGTAGGTGAAAAGCCCGAGCACCTCATTGGCGTCCAAAGCGCTCAGGTCCGTGGCGACCACCCACCGGTAGGTCCCGTAGCCGAGATGCCGCCGGCTGTCGATCTCCGCGCTCGTCCAGCGGCCGAAGCCGTCCTGAACGATCGACAGCACCAGATCAGAGCCCTCGACTCGGACGTTTTCGCTCGAATCTGACCACCTGTTGGGGCCCGGCTCGCCCGTGCCCGGGGAGCGCACATCCCAGCGGTAGCCCGACCAGGAAATCGTCCGGGCGATGGCGCACGGGACCGCGGCAACGAAGAGCTGCAGCAAGAGCGGCGCAAACAATCTGAGGCTCCTGGCGAGAGTCAGCTGCGTCGACCACCGTTCCGTGTCGCGGGCGGCGGCAGGCTATCAGCTCTGACGCAGACCAATCGTCGCTCAAGTTAGCGGCAGCACTTCCCGCCGATGGTCGCAGCGGATCAATCCGGCTTGGCCTTCGGCTCGTGGATCGTCAGTGCGACGCGTTGGCCGCTGGTGACCGCGACACCGCCGTCAAACGTCATGTACGCCGGGAACTCGCCCAGATCGGACACATTGAAGATGACGTAGCCACCGGCGGGTAGCGGCGGTCTCGTGTCGATCAGATAGACGCCAATGATCTGTTCCCCGCTGCGCCCGGCAAGCTCGGTCCCCCGTGGGCTGACCACGTGTGATGTCGAAGCGTCCCCGGCACGGCCCCTAGGACCGGCTCCATCATGTCGGCGAACTCGACCGCCGCCCTTACGCCCACCACGCGCCCGATGGTCGTGCAGCCATAGCAACAACTCGTCGTGCGTCAGCGCACGCGGCTCGGCCATAGCGTTGCGATGCTAGGTCCGGGCCCGGGCGACAAGCCGCGATTAGTCGTGCACTCGTTTCCCCTAGCGCGTTCCCTGGGCGCTCCGAAACGCGAAAACCCCCGTAGCCACGGGGGTCTTGCGATACCGCTACCGGGATTCGAACCCGAGTAGCCGCTTGTGGATCGCCCACGACCACTGGCTGATGCCTAGCCATTGCAGACGGATCGCTGCCCTTGAGGCCCGAGATGGGCCTGGACCGCCTGACGGCAGCCCGTCATCCCTGTTGCCCGAATTGCGACACGGCCAGCGAGCTGCCGATCGAGGGCTGAACGCGCACAGGCGCCCCTAGCCGACTGACCGGTGGAGGCGCGCTGTCGGAGCGGGTTTTTCGCGCGGGACGGGCGGGGGCGGTTCCCGGCGGCGGGTGAGTAGCCCCGCGCGCACCCGAATCGTGGCACGCCACGGTCGCGTCCATGGGCCACAAGGGCGCGCATGTGTCACGAGCGCCGCGTGGCACAGACTCGTGGCACGCACGCCCGGAAAGCACCGTTCGGCGCCTCCTGTCGAATGCAACGTATGGCAACCACACGATCGTGTGTGTTGAACTTCGTTGAGTCTTCTTTATCACGGCGCTCGCGCCGCCGAGCGTCGGGCTCCGACCCCCTCAAGACTCGGCGACCGACGCGATTGGCTGGGTGCAGACCACCTATCCATGACCCGCGCCGCTTCAAGCGCTCTCGCGCTCGCCCTGGCGCGCCGTCCACCCCGCGAGAGTGAGCCGCCACAGCTGCTCGTGCTGGTCGTAACCGGCGGGAGCGATCAGCGCCGTGGCCTTCGCCTGTTCCCAGGCACCCCCAACCAGCCGCTCATCGACGCACAGCTCCCACGCCACCAGGCCGACGCTCGCGCCGCCGTACTCATCGAACTCGGCGACCACCTCGAGCACTGCCTGCAGCGAAGTCGCACCGCACATTCCAGTCCAGCCTTTACCTGGATTAGGGAGCTTACAGCAGGATTTGCGAAACTCGCAAGGCCCTGGGAGGGCTCCCCTGGTGACGCGCTTCGCGTGGGTGGCGCGGCGGCGTCTGGCTGGCGCGACGTCCCGTCGTGCACCGACACATGGGACGCGACCGACGGCTGGGGCGGCTGGCGAAATGTGGACACGTCCCACGCGGCTTGGCCTATGCGCTCAGCACCGGCGCGAGCGCACGTCTCTGATGCGGCAACCGTTGCCAAGGTAGGACTCGACGCCCTCGGGCGCAACGAGAAGTCCCGCGCTGAACGCCGCGCGCGCCCAGCTTGTCGCCAACACACTTGCCCGGGCGAGCGTGTGACGGACGATTGCCTTCGTGGGAGGCTGTCGCGTAGCTCTTCGCGGTCGTCTGGCGCTGGCGCCGGCGGACCGCTCCTGCGTCGCCAAATCAATCGCCCCACGCGAGACGGCGGGAGGGTCAAAGCCATCGCCCGCTCCGCGGGAGTCTGACGCTTGACACTCGGGGCGGAAACCGGGAAGCGGGCTGTAGCTTGGCGGGCTCGTGACGCTCCCTTTGCGGTCGAGAATCCGCCTGGGGCGTGAGCGAGTGGCGCTGTTTCCGGGGCACGCCGGCGCTGCGGGCAGGACGTGTGGGCGTCGTCTTGGGGCGCATGGTGGGGGTAGCGCTCTTGTCGGGCTGCGGTCAGTGGTTCTGGGCCGACTCGCACTCTCCCTGGTTTGCGTACCCAAGCTCCATCCACCCTCCGTTCTTGCATGGGTCAGGCGCGGTCGTGGTCGTGCTCGTGGAGGTCTCGGTCGAGGTCGTGGGCGTCGTGGTGGTGGCTGTGATCGTGGTGGTTGTGGTTGTGGTCGTGGTTGTGGTCGTGGGTGCGGTTGTGGGGGTCGGGGTCGTAGTGGTGGTTGTCGTGGGTGTGCCGACGCCAGAACCGCAGTTGGGCTGGCAGGGCAGCGGCGTGGTCGTTACGGACGGCGTCGAGACGGTGGGCGCTTGAGTCGTGGTGTGGGGAGGCGGGACCGGAGCCTGAGTGGTAGACGACGGGGATGTCGGAGCGCGTGACGACGACGTACTCGGAGCCGGACTCGGGGAGCTTGACGAGGGTGTCACGGAGGACGGCGAAGGTGTCGAGGCGGCGGACGCCGATGTAGCGGTTGTGTGCGCGGCAGCGGTCAGCCCAATCGCCGCTGCCGCCGTGAGGCTGGCGGCCAAGGCCCCGGCAAGCGCGGAGGACAGCGTCCGCAGAAACCCGGTGCGCGGTGTAATCAACGTCATCGTCGCGAACACCGAGATGTCGCGATCGGAGTAGTAGCGGATGAAGGCTTCGACCGCGTCGGGGTCGAGCTGGCGCCCGGCCTCCCGATGCAAGACATCGAGCGCCCGCTTGTCTTGTGCGCCCTCGTGGTATGGCCGCGCCGAGGTGATCGCATCGAAGGTGTCGGCGACCGCGACGACGCGGGCACCGAGCGGGATCTCCTCATCCGCGATGCCCGAGGGGTAGCCGCCGCCGTCGAAGCGCTCGTGATGGTGGAACACAATCGCCGTCAGCCTTGGGTCACCCAGCGTCTGCACCAGTCTGGCGCCATCCTCGACATGTCGCCGCATGACGGCCTGCTCAGCCTCCGTGAGGGGTCCGGCCTTCTGCAGGATCTCGGGCGGAGTGTGGAGCTTGCCGACATCGTGCAAGAGCGCCGCCGTCTCAATTAGCGTGACCTCAGCAGCGCCGTGCTTCATCCGCCTGGCCGTCCCGGCAGCGTGCCAAGCCACCCGGCGCGAGTGCCTGTGCAGATAAGGATCGCGCTCGTCCACCGCGACGGCGAGCTTGTTGAGGAACTTGGCGCGGTCCTCGACGCCGCCAGACGCCCCTAGCCGATCGAGCGAAGCGAGCGCGCGACTGATCTGACGCTCGGTGTAGACACGCCGCAGCCAGCCCCACACCAGTAGATCACTGAACACCGTCTCGGGCAACAGCCGATGTCGCCTCCACAGCGCGCTGGCCGCGAACGAGGCAACCAGCGCGAGACCGGCGGCCAGCCCCAGGCACCCCCAGAAGCTCGTCACGACACCGTTCACGCGCAAGACGTCGACCACCACGGCAGGCAGAACCACCACCAGCGCGGTAGTCGCGACGACCAACGCGAAGTAGACGGGACCCGACGTCCTGCGACCCATCGAAGCGACGATACGCAATCGCGCCCACAGACCCGATGACAGGCGCGTTCAGTCGCCAAACCGGGTCGCGGGGATTCTCGTCTGCCGGCAACGAAGGGCCGCCATCATCACCGAGTTCGTTCGAAGCCCGGGCATCCGCGGTGCAGAGTCCGTACTTTGCCCCGATCTGTTCGCCCGGTCGGAAGCGGCAAACGAGTGTCAGTGGCGCCGTCGGTTGCTTTCAAACGCGGTCGCGATTGCGCGCGGGTAGACGCCCGTCTGACGGCCGCGTTCAGAGACCGCCGCCCCGGGCGCGCTCGTTGCACTGGCGACGGAGCAGCTACGCGACGGCGCGGTCGCGTCGCCCGAGCTGTCCGCAGGGAGCAGCGCGGTCCCGGCCAGAACGTCGTCGTGTCGCGGCTCCCTTGGGGCGCCGACCAGACCGTTACTGCCGCTGATGTCCCACGCGGGCTGCTACGTACTGCGTGCCGCCGCGTGCGCGGACATTAGCGGCTGAAGAACGGGCGCCGAAAGGCTGCGCCACCCCCGACGGAACTCGTCGACAACTGAAAGCGTGCCCGACACCGGGCGGGCGCGATTTAGCGCGCGTTCACCACGGATGCCTGACCACAGGTCATGAAGCGCGCGGTGTGAGGACTCGCCTAGCGGCCAAAGGAACTCGACCAGCAGGAACAGGCCGCCCGTCACCACGCCCAGAAGGACAATCACCAGCCCCTCACGCCGACACGCATCTGCCGCGACACCGGGCCGCCCGATGTCGAGAGCACCCTCAACCCGAGCCACCGCTTCCCCAACGTCTGCCCGTTGCCCGCCCCCGACCGCGACAGAAGCAACACCGGATAGGCGACGAAGATGGCAGCGCGAGCGCCACCATGAGCGCAGAAAGCCAGCCCGGCAGGTTCGCCGAGCTATTCCCGGTGACAGCCGCCACCACACCGAATCACACTCCGCTCGACCCACGACGGCGCCCCCCAACAGCTTGAGCTGCGCTGAGCCTGCTCCCAGCATGCCACCACAACCCCGACCGCAGCCCGTCGCTGTCGCACCGCGACGAGCAGCAGGAGCATCACGACGCCGCCGTTCGCGTGCTGCTGCTTGGCAGCGGTCCGAGAATCCAGCGCCTGGGCGTTCCACATGGGCGTTCCACACCGCGCAACACGCTGTCCCCTAGGCTGCAAGCAGCCATCCCTGCCGACACCACGCCGCTGCTCGACGCGACCGCTATCGAACAGACGCAGTCCCGACGAGCGAGCTTTCTTTGGTGTCCCTAGGCCTAGGGAGGGTCCCCGCCAACATGCGCCCGGCGGACGGCCCAGATGGCGCTCGCTCAAGTCCTGTGACTCACCTGCTCGGGAACTCGTTCTCGAGGGTGCGACGCGCCCCATCGGCAACGCGCTGACATCGGTCCACAGATCTTTCCGTGGACCACAACCGCGCCAAATCCCAGCAATCCACGACAATAGATCTGCGCACGCAGGGCGAGGTCCGGTAACTAACACCCTGCAAATCGCTACGAAATAGTCTTACGGAGCGCTCGCTTCACACGCGAGAGGTCGCTGGTTCGAGCCCAGCCGTGCCCATTCCGAAAAGCCCTGGTACCCGCGGCCTTCCGCATATTCGGAAGGCGTGCGGATCGCCGCATCGCTTCATAGCGCCCATCCGTACAACGATTTAGACCGTCCGGAACGCGGCCAGTGGTACGGCTAGCGAGGCGCGGGCAGCCGGTAGCCGCGCTCGGCCTTGCTGATCTCGCCGGTCTTCGCCAGCTTCGTGAGCGTGGGGCTGACGGTCCCACGGGCGAGCCCTGTGGCTTTGGCGACATCGCCAGCGGTCATCGCGCGGTCGGTCGAGAGCGCGCCGAGCACCTTGGCCTTGGTAGAGCCCGGCGCCGTCCGAGCTCGCGGGCTCGCCTCACCGGAGGAAGGGGCGCGTTGGCGCAGCGCATCCGCCCGTGGCTCGGGTGCGGCCAGTGCGGAACTTTCCGCCGGTTTCGGTGTCCGCTGGCGCGTCGACTCCGGCGTCGACGTCGGTTCTGGCTTTGCCCGCGGGTCGAGCGCCGCGAGCGCCCGACGAAGCTTCTCCGCCTCAGCGACCAGCTGCCCAAGGCGCTCCTGGATGTCGTAACGAATGCGATCGATCAGCCACGCTCTGCGGCCAACCGCTTCGAGGATCCGGCTTGCGCGCGACGGTCGCCCGATGTTCGGAGCCCTGAACGTCGCAGATAGCTCGCGGCCGAGCAGGAAGAGCAGCAGCGCGACCAGCGCCACCGAGCCGACGAATACGACGGAGGTCCCCGAGCCCGCCCGCCCGCCTTGGCCGGTCGCCGACCCAGCGCTGTCTCGTCGCAGCGAAGGCGCTCGCGAGTGGCTCCGGCAGCACAGCTTCTGGGTCCCGAGGGGAAACTGGGTGGTGAGCGTTTTCAGCGGGCTGGTCGAACCGCCGTCCGCGACCGCCGTCGGCGCTCCGGCAACCACGACGACAGCCACCAGCAGTGCTCCGACGAGCTTGCGCCAGTCACGCTTGCGGCCGGTCACTGAACCGTAACGGGGGTCCCGACTGGCATCAGTCTGTCCAATCTCAGAATCGCGGCGTTCTTCAATCGGATGCTCCGTGCGAGATCCGGCCCGGGATGAGGCCGGGGCGGTCAGTCCGTGGATCCCGATGAAGCCGCCGGCTGGCCAGCCCGTGTCGTATGGCGACCGGGCGCTGGTACCGAACGCGAGCGGACCGTAGCTGCGGCTGGGGTAGCCGGTCAGCCGGTCGCGCACGTAGAACAGGCCGTCGGGCGTCGGCGTGCTCGGCTTTCCGATCCCGACGGGCGCTCGGAAGACCACCGCGCCGTCGCGGTACGGCGTCAGGGATAGCCGGGCGCGGTCGACTGCCACCCGGGTGTCGACAAACTCCCAGCCGCCCAACGCGCTGCGCGGGACCCAGCCTAGTCGCCCGTTGGGCAGCGTCGCCAGGCGTGCCTGGACCCAGGCGGTCCCGTCCCGGGTCAGCTCGCGGCTGGCGACGACCAGGTTGGTGGTCCCGTCGGGCGTCCGAGTCGAGACCGGAGCAATCGCCGGGCCACGAAAACTTGAGTACTCCCGGGCCTTTGTCGCCGTGAGCACCGGGGCCCATCGGATTAGGTAGCCGTCGCGGGCCAGGGGCCGTCCTTGGGGGATCGCAAACCCCTGAGCGGGTGTTCGTAAGGCAGGTTCTCTCCGACGCAATGACTGCCTGAAAGCTTCTCAGGCTGCAGCGCGCTTCAACGCTCTTCTCTACTTTTGGGTAGCTCCCGCACCGAGTGGGCGGACGAGTGCAGTCGCGCGGACCGTCGACATTGGGCGGACTTAAGCGTTCCCGTGGTCGGAGCGTCCGCTCGTGCACCGGTGGCGGACGGAGTGCCGCCTCGAGCACTGGCGTGGGTGAATCTACGACAATAAGTCCGCGCGCGCGGAGGGGGAGGACCAGAGGTAAACGCCCTGCAAATTGACCGAAATCGTCTTACGGAGCGGTCGCTTCACACGCGAGAGGTCGCTGGTTCGAGCCCAGCCGTACCCATCACGAGCTGCAGGTGACTCTTGTCGGCGTGGACTTCGCCGACTCACGGATGCGCTCGCGCTCCCGGGGCCCGGTTCGACGAGGCGCCCGATTAGGCTCGCGCATGTCTCGCCTCGACCGGGCCGGCAGCTTGTCCGCCAGCCGACTCTCGCCGCGCAGTCGGACGCGCGCCGGCGCCGCAGCGTCGAGCGAAATTCCGCCCGGCGGGTGGTCGGGACGCGGGAGTCGGGCGGGGCGGTCCCTTGCCCCAGCCGTGGCCCGGATTTGGTTCCGGTGGCCCCGGCCGCGAGCCTCCACGTGCTGACTACGTTCACCAGCGTCCCGCGCGGCGGGTCCGCGGCCGCCAAGGGATCAGCATCGCCGCGAGGTGCACCACACGGGTCACCTGTTCCGTGGCCAGCACGCTCTCGAGCGCGGTCAAGTCGGTGATGTCGCCTCTCGCGAACTCCACGGCGGCCAGTTGGTCGCGGGTCATGGTCAGCTCGGCCCGCCGCTGATCAGACTCGAGGTCCAACCCGACGACGGTGTGGCCTTCGCGCACGAGCTGACGGCAACACCAAACGCCGACGCAGCCGAGCGCGCGCGTGATCAGCCAGCGCTCGTTAGACATTTCCTTGAAGCGCCTCGAACCCTCCACGCAGGAACTCGAGCACCTGATCGAGGACGGCCATGCCCTGCTCGCCAAGGGATTCGGCCCCGGATTCAACGGTCCGCTGCAAGTGGCCATCGCACTCCCGCGACACCACGACACAGCCGCGGTCACGCAGGTCACGCGCGCATTGGCGAGGACCCCGGGGATCGTGTCGGTCGCGCAGGCGCGCGTGAGCCCGGGGGGGACGGCCGCCGCCCTCACCGCCTACCCGACGACGTCACCTCAGAGCTCGCAGACCTCAAGCCTGGTCAGTCGCCTGCGCGCCGAGGTCATCCCGCCCATCGAGCAAAGCACCGCCACCCGCGTCTATGTGGGCGGAGCAACCGCATCACAGGTGGATTTCTCCCACGTCCTCTCGAGCAAGCTGCCGCTGTTCGTCGGCGTCGTGATCGTCGTCGCGGCGCTGCTGCTGCTGCTGGTGTTCCGGTCGCTCGTCATCCCGGTGCAGGCGGCACTCATGAACCTGCTCTCGATCGGAGCGTCCCTGGGAGTGGTGCAGGCGGTGTTCGAGCGTGGATGGTTCGGCGTCCAGGCCGGCCCGATAGACGCATTCATCCCGGTGCTGGCGTTCGCGATCGTCTTCGGGCTGTCGATGGACTACGAGGTGTTCCTGATCTCACGCGTGCATGAGGAATGGCAGACCCGTCGGGATGCCAGCGCCGCTGTCCGTGACGGGCTCGCCCGTACTGGTCGAGTGATCACTGCGGCCGCGGCGGTGATGATCGCGGTGTTCGGCGCGTTCGCGATAAGCGGCGAACGCATACTCGAGGTGTTCGGGCTCGCGATGGCGAGCGCAGTCCTACTCGACGCGGTGGTCGTGAGGATGCTCCTGCTGCCCGCGGTTCTGCAGCTGCTGGGGCGCACGACGTGGGCGCTCCCGCGGTGGCTGGACCGAAGGCTCCCCAAAGTCGCGATCGAGGCTGCGCCGGAGTCGACGCCGACCGCAACGCTCGCTCCGGCGTTCGAGGTGGGCTCATGACGGACGAGCGGACTCTCGATCGGCTGATCGCCCACCTGCGCGCCCACGTCGCCGAACTGCGGCGGATGGAGCGAGACGGGGCCGCCGCGGAAGACGTGGCGGAACGCAAGCGCCTCGTCATGCGACTGCAGGACCAGCTCGCCTACGTTGTCCGTGAGCTCGTCAGCGCCCGCCGACCTTTATACATGTCGAGATGACCCGTCCGTGGCCCAAGGGAACGCCCGAGCCCGCCCCGGAACCGGCTTGGCACCAGTGCCAGAAGTCCACCCAGATCCTGAGAATCCACGGACTATTCAAGATCAGCCGCAAAGCCGCCGTCCGATTACCCGCGCCCAGTCCCGCAGGCTACCCGACGAGCTGCACCGGCTTCAACGGAGCGGACATTGCCGGCATCGGAGTTGGTCGCCGCAAGGCCACGGCGGCGTTTCGTCCGGCCATCGCGTAACGTCAGCGCGCCTTGTCGAGCCTCGCCAAATGCGCTTCGATCGCTTGGCGCGTGTCACGATCTTGGCCGCCGGTAGGCCGTCGGTGGCGACCCGCGATTCGGATCTCCTCCAAGGCCCCCCGAGCCGCGTCATACATCGGCTCGAGGGCCTCCAACGCGGTCTTCACCGATCTGAGCTGCTCGTCAGTCGTGACTGCGAGCAGCGATACGATCGCCACGCGCGCGGCTTCGAGCTCTCGATGTTGCTGTCCCACGGTCCAGTCTTTCCGCATTCGCCGCGACACCCCTGCCTCGCCTAGCTCACGCAGTGTGCACCATGAGCTCCGAGAAAGCGCCGGTCCCCGGTTCGGCCCAGGCCGCCGCCGACGAGCCCACCGCGAGCACGCCAGGGTCGTGATTCGAGCGGGCGCGCGCTGGTTATCGAAGCGTCGGCGCGATCCTTGGGCACCAACAACTCCGCCTCCATGGCATCGTTTTTTCGGTCCAGCTCGCGCGAATGTCATCGCCGACCAAGTGCATTCCATAGCTCCTCCAGGGCTGCACGAGACGTTTCGGAGAGCTCGTCGACCGCCTCCAACGCGGCCTTCACCGATCTGAACTGCTCATCAGTTATGACGGCAAGCAGCGCAACGAGCACTAGCCGCGCGCCATCGAGCTGTCGCTCTAAATGATCCACAACCCCGGCCTCTAGAACCACGGCCATATTCTTGACCCTGCCGAGCGCTCAATTTCGGCACCCGTGGCGCCAGTACGCCAGTAGCAGACCCAGGTATTCTGGCTTGCTTTTGCTGCACCCAAACTCTGCGTCAGATTACGCAACGGCCACTGCAAGCCGAAGTTTCCCCACGACGGTACGGACGTTGCAGTTAATCCTGCCAGAGGGCATTACGAGCATCAACCGTAAACAACAACGAGCAACATCCGTAAATCGACGCAGCCCATGAACGGGAAGATTCGTCCTGGCTCAAAAGTCACGAGGAGGGTCGCCTCATTCGACCTCGACAGTTCCGCGGGACGCCACATCGTCGTGGGTACGTTGAAGCACGCTTCCGCAAGGGGTTGGCCGCGTAAATCAGCAGGTGCTGCTCGTGGGCCTCTGGCGACGGTATCTTCCAGCCGGTTCTGTCGAGTGGGCACGGCTATCCTGGTCCCGAGCGAACCATTAATGGTCTCTCGCGTACTCACACCACTAGGACGAATGAAGCCCAGTCCCGGGAAAGTCGCATCCGAGCGGGGTTATCGCCGCTGTAACCGACGACGTTGTACCACGCTTCGCATCGCTCTACCTGGATTTCTCCTTCACGACTGAGTCGTCATGATTGGCGACACTGCTCAGCGAGCGGCGGAACGGCTCCGGCCAGCATGCTAGTGCCGACGTCAGCGGGAACTGCAACGTCGGCCTCAGAGCTTACGCGGCTCCATTCGAGGTGGCGTGTCGCCTTCATGGGTATTCGTGGATAAGGTCTGTGTGACGCTATGGCGGTTGGCCTGTTCGACATACAGACGCCGCTGTGGCCGCTGCGCAACCGGATCCGGGACCGCATCACCGAGGTCCTGGAGAGCGGTGTCTACATCCTTGGCCCTGAAGTCGATGCGTTTGAACGGGAGCTCGCCGATTATCTTGGTGTGCGGCACGCGGTCGGCGTCGGCAACGGGACAGACGCGATTACGATCGGGCTGAGGGCGCTCGGCGTCCGGCCTGGCGACGAGGTTGTGGTTCCGTCATTTACGTTTTACGCATCCGCCGAGGCGATCGTGAACGCCGGCGCTCGTCCCGTGTTCTGCGACGTCGACCAGAACACCCGTACCGTCACCGCCGACACCGTGCGCGCGGCCGTGACGCCTTGTACGACGGCGATCGTGGCGGTCGACCTGTTCGGCGTGCCGGCGCCGATCGGCGAGATTCGCCAGCTCGGGCTGCCGGTGCTCGAAGATGCCGCCCAAGCGGCCGGCGCCAGCCTGGACGGCCGGCGCGCGGGCTCGCTGTCGGAGCTGGCCACGCTCTCGTTCTACCCGTCCAAGAATCTGGGGGCATTCGGCGACGGCGGTGCGATCACGACGAACGATGCCCAAATCGCCGAGCTTGCGCGGGCGCTGCGATTCCACGGTTCGTACGACAAGCAGAACTTTGATTACGTGGGCTACAACTCGCGCCTGGACGAGTTGCAGGCGGCGATCCTGCGCGTTCTGCTGCCCGAGCTCGACTCTTGGTGCGCGGGCCGGCGGGCGGCGGCTCGCGCGTATATGGAGGCGGGCCTCGATCAGTATGTCGCGCCTCCGGTCGCACCCGACGGCGTCGAGCCGGCATGGCACCTGTACGTCGCGACCCACGATCGAGCCGACGACCTGATCGCGGGCCTTCTTGAGCGCGGGATCGAGGCGCGGGCCTACCACCGCACGCCGCTGCACAAGCAGAAGGCGATGGGGCCGTATGCGGCCCGGCTCGCGGGCGGGTTGCGTGTCACCGACGAGCTCGCACGGACAAACCTGGCGCTCCCGATGAGCCCCACACTCGATGCGGATCGCGCCGCGGAGGTTGTATCGGCGCTCGCCGAACTGACGCGCTAGCCCTCGCTTGGTTCGTCGCCTAGCGCCACGGGACGCTAATCGAAAGTAGCCCGTCTTTGGCGTAGGTAGACCTGGTGCCCGTGATCGCCACTGGATACGTTCCGTATGCAGCGCTCATCGTTACCTCGTGGGGTATGCGGCCGCCCGTGGTTACCCCTGCGAGCGGTCCAGGGCTCGACCGGATCGGTCGAGCCCTCCTTTTTCGTCACGTACGCCCTATCCGCGAGGTAGGTGCGTCGGTTGCCGCCGACATCGGGGAGATCCGCGACCACGCCCGGCTTTCGAGACATTTCACCGCCCTCCGGGTCAGCGCTTCGGCCAATGCCCTGCGAACGTGCGCAATCTCGCGCCCTGGCGACATGCTGGGATGGGCTCATCGCTAGAGTGCTTTCCCGTCCACAACAGCAGCCTCGCTGGTGGACACCGCGGTATGGGACGTCTCCTTGTCGTGCTCACCCTATGCAGCCTCGTGCTGGCCCGCAGCGGGGCTGCCGTCACGGCAACCGCTCCGCTGGTCACGTTGAGCGTCACTGGCGGGCGGGCGCTCTGCTCGCTCGATGCGCACCGCGCCCAGCCGTGCTCGCCCAGGTACGGGCTGAGGCGCGGCCACACGGTGACCGTTCGCGCCCGGACGGAGCGCGGCGGCCACAGAGCTCACGCCGCCGAGGCGCGCATAGCGATCAGCTTCACCGACGGCCGGGCGCTGTGCTCGATCGGCGGGCACCATGCTCGACGATGCTCGCACAGATATCGGCTCCAGGCCGGCCAAACCCTGACCGTGCGGGCGCGAGGTCCAACGAATCGGAAATCCAGACCACTCTACGGTGGCTCGACCATCAGGCAAGTCCGCCTTGCCACAAACATCGGTACGCCGTACGGGACCTTCCAGTCCCACAGCCAAAGGATGGCGTATGTCAGCGGCGGTGGCATCTTTGTTGCATATCTCGGTCATGCAGGGCAGCGCTCCGACACCGCTTGCCACATCAGCGCGCCACAACCCTCACAGGGATTGACTGACGGCTGCCAAAGTTATGCGATCGTGAACATCGATCGCAGCACCGACGGCGGCTCAAGTTTCTCGCACGTGTTCCAGATCGGGATCGGTGGCCATTTCCCGCCAAGCCTGGAAACCGACTCGGCAGGAGACGTGCTCGTGGTCGTAAACGACGCGGGAAGCACCGACGGCGCCTGGGTCTACAAGCTGCCCGCGAGGAACTGGAACCGCCCGGAGTTAATGGGCACGCTGACCTATGGTTACGACGACAAGTTCACCACGGCCTACGACGCGGACGGACAGAGCGCCTCCAGCGGCGGTACCTACTGGGAGATGCACGGCGGCGACGGACCCACCAACAACCATTACGTCATGGTCGCGACTCGTGCGGCGGCCGCTGGCTGGGGCGGCGGCCCGGTCAACACCCGATGTACCTTCGGCAGCCAGCAGAACTGCTACTTCTGGCTCGCCGACGCGGACTCCGGCCCGCTCGCGCCCCCTGGGGGCGTATTCGCGCACTACCCGCACATCTATTTCGATCGTTCCGGCTCGTGTCCGACCGGCCAGACGGGGCGCTGCGACCTGGCGATGATCGCGTGGACGACCACGGACCAGTCCTGCAGTGCGTACGGCTACTACGACATCCACTACCTTATCTCGCCCGACGGCGGGGCCACGTGGTACGGAAGGGACGGCGCCCTTCCGTACGCCAACTTCCCGATCCTGGCGGGCGATGATGGTCCGGCCTGGCAGCTTCTGGACTCCGCTGAGTACAACTCGGGTCGCAACACTTGCACAAACGACGCCAACTGGCTGGCCAGCATCTATATCCAGGATGGGCACCTCTTCTTCATCTACCGGCACCAACGATCACACGCTTTGTATCGTCGTGTGACTCCAACCTGGACGGGCAGTGGCTACACGATGGCAAACGATGTTGGCCCCATCACCGTGGGGCTCGGCGATGGTAACGAGGGGGCCTTCTTCTCCGGTTACGGCACCCCTCGGTCGCGCATATTCCTAACCGGCGCCTCTCGCAGCGGGCACGGCATCAGGACCGTTTCTACCGCGAACGACGGACGGACTTGGAGCACCTACGCAACCGGTCCATCGACATCGACATACGTCTATGCGACCTCCGGCGCGCACGAGCTAGGACCTGGCGGCACGATCATCGGAGCCTTCACGAATCAGATCGGCAGCTACGGCGCGCACTCGAATGTGTACTTCATACACAATTCCTAGGTCGCCCTCAAGAGTGCCGCGGTCGGAGCCGGGTTGCCACTTGCTGACCCTGCTTATGTTGTTCCGGCCTCCTCACTAGCGGCCAGACGCTACGGCGAGGTATTCGTTATTGCCGCTTCCCGGAGTAGTGGCCATCTCGACGATGTGCAAGCCCCTGTCACGTAGAAAGGCGAATACCTCTCCCGGCTGCGCAACCTCGAACGGGTAGCCACCGATCCAGTCGATCCAGTCATGCCAGATGCTCATTCCCCGGTCTGTCGACCGGTAGCCTGCGAGCAGAGTGTGTCCTCGTGCCAGATCGGTCGCGGCTAGCTGTGGCACTTGCTTAGCGAGTACCGCGGCGACGAGAAGCGGCTGCAGCATAGGCGTCTTGTTGTATGCGCGCTTTATCGCTCGCCAGTACTTGCTAAATCTTCCCTGGTCGTTGTAAAGGGCGACAAAGAGGCGCCCACCCGGCGCAATGCGCTGGCTAGCAAGGTGCAGTGCTTCCCACATCTGGCCGGTGTGATGCAAGACCCCGTAGCAGTACACCAGCTCGAATTGCCCCAATGATTCCATGAAATCCCGGTCGAGCACCGACCCCTGGATGATCTGCCACTCGCCGTCCTCGGGCCGGTACCGATCGCGTATCTCTTCTGTGCAGCGGACCGAGTCGGAGTCGTAGTCAAATGACACAACATCCGCCCCGAGGCGACGAGCGGCTAGGGAGAACAGTCCGCTACCGGAACCGATGTCGAGAAATGATTGGCCGGAGATTGACCCGAAAAGGTCGCTCAGTGACCGCTCGGCAGCACGCACGCGCTGGTCGTCCACCAGTCGAGCATAGGAGCGCCAGTTCTTCCCGAATGGAAACCGTACGTCGTCTCGCAGGCACGTCTCCACGACCAGGCAACATTAGGTGCCACGGCTTTCATGGAAGGTATGAACCACCCAAAAGTCGAGGTGGCGCCGCCAGACCTCGCCGCCGCGGGCGCCCCAGTCCGATAACTCCTCATTGGGCTTGACCGCGAGTGACTACCGGCGTGGACCCTGCCGGCTGACTTAGAAGCGGGGCCCGACGCGGAGGAATCCGTCGGCAGCACGCGTTGCTACTCCCCAAAGACGTCTCGCGAGTCGCTCTTGCAAAGGCCCGCTCTCGTGTGTTCCTCCTATGCCTGTTCGGATCGTGTCACTAGCGGAACGTTTGCGCTCCCCGCGACTCCATCGCTACTTGGGGCTTCGGGGGTGCTGTCGTCGCGGTTCGCTCAGACGATCGACACCGCACGCGCTCCAGAGAACTTTGGGCTTGCGTGCTCATCCGAATCTCAGGCTCGCATGTGTGCGCGCCTGGCTCCAGGCGGCGATCGGAGGTAACCGCGCGTCTAAGCTGACTCACTGCGAAGTTTCAATCGGTCGCTACGCCGCGA
>CAVSAY010000027.1:0-80140 GCA_963725925.1 uncultured Solirubrobacterales bacterium | reverse complement strand
GAGTCGCGGCAGTATTGGGATTGCTGCTGGGAGTGTCGATCATGGTCGGGGTGTTGTCCTCGCTGCCGTATGGCGTGGTCGTGTTCGCGGCTGGTTGCGCGGCTGGACTGGTCTTCGAGCTGTCAGGCCGTGAGACGGTCGACCACGGACTGCAGGACGCGGCCAGCGCGCCGCATCCCCATGGTCCAGGTCCTGGGAGGCGCCACGTTCTCGTGGTCGCAGAACGGGCGCTTGCTGGCGGGGAGCTGCGTCGGCAACTGCAGCCGGAGCCCGGTGTCGAGCTCGAGCTCGATGTGCTTTCGCCGGTTATGGCGTCACGACTGCACCACTGGGCGGGGGATGTCGATCGCGAGCGCAAGCAGGCGCAGGTGCGGCTCGACGCATCGCTCGCCTGGGCTGTCGAACAAGGGTTCGTCGCCAAAGGCGAGGTTGGTGACGCCGATGCGATGGGCGCGATCGAGGACGAGCTACGGGACTTCGGCGCCGACGAGGTGGTCATCGTCACACATCCAAGCGAGCGCACCAGCTGGCTCGCAAACCGAATGCTCAGCCACCTCAAGAAACAGCTGGAGGTCCCGGTGCGGGAGATCGTGATGGGCGAAGAGCGCGATGGGTCATCGCCGCCATCGACGGAACCGGCGGGTTAACGAAATTGTCCGACGATCGCCTCCGGCATCGGCTCACACTCGCGTTCGCCGCGGCTGCCCTCGTGCTGGTGGGTGGTCTGATCGGTATCGCCGCCAAGGCGACCAACAACACGACCACGACGGTCACCTCGACCACGCCGACGGTGTCGACCATGGCGGTCAATCCGAGCGTCGCCGCCGGCGCCCACGACTTCGTTCAATTCGCGTGCTCGCAGTGCCATGGTCTGCAGGGACGCGGTGGCGTCTCCCCGACGGTGCCCGGGCTGACCGGTGTCGCGCAGCAGCTCACACCCCCGGAACTGCGGTCGATCATCAACCACGGGCTCGGCGTCGCCAACAACCCGACGCAGCCTTACATGCCCGTTTGGGGCGCCGTGATGTCCTCGACCCAGGTCAACGATCTCGTCGCCTACCTGCGCGCGGGGCTTCCGGCAGTCCCGACGGCCGAGCCGGCGCCGCTCCCACAGAACCAGGGCGCCGCGGTCGAGGGCGGCGCGCTCTACCTCCGCTACGGCTGTGTCAACTGCCACGGCATCAGTGGGCTCGGTGGCGTCCCGAACCCGCAGTCGCCTGACAAGACGATCCCGCCGCTGTCGGGTCCTGACTTCCGAAAGCAGTTCAACACCGACGAGAAGATCATCGCGGTGATTCGGTCAGGCAGCGTCATCGGGAAGGCGCCAATCGTGAGCATGCCGCACTGGGGCGGGATCATCCCGCAAGCTCAGCTGCAGGCACTCGTCGCCTATCTGAAGACGCTCAAGTAGTCCGTCAACCCTTCCGGGTCCAAACCGGAACTTGGTGCCGGGCGCTAGGTCTGCGCCCGCGAAAGGCCGTGTGTCATCTATCCCGGAGTGGTGACGGTAGCGGCCGGTCGGCAGCACATCTGGCGATCGACGTCGGCGCTTTGTGGCTGACCGGAACGTGGCTCCGGTTCTCGATCAACGGGGCGGTGTGCGCTCCGCCGGCGAGAGTGCTCCGGTCGTCCAAAGCGGCAGTCGTGACATGCTCGTGCGAGCGCGCGAGTAGGTTGCGATATGAACGTCTTGATTGTTGGTGCAGGAGTCATTGGCACGGTCTACGGTGCTCAGCTTGGTAGCGCGGGTCACGGCATCTCGGTCCTTGCGCATGGTGATCGCACGGACGCGATCGCCGCTCGTGGCCTACATGCCCGGGACGTCACCTCGAGTGTCGAAACGCACGCGCCGGCGAGAGTCGTTCGGTCTGCGGGAGAGCGGCATGTCGATGTCGTGCTCGTCGCCTTGCGACGCGACCATCTCCAGAGCGCGGCCGGTGCGCTCGCCGAGGTCACGCCCGACGCGCTGGTGCTGTTCCTGGGCAACAACCCGGCCGGACGCTCGGGTCTTCCTAGCGGGTCGGGCGCTCGCGTCGCGCTCGGCTTCCCCGGTGTTGGCGGGACGATCAGCGCCGGTGTCGCCACCTACTACAAGATCGCCCAACAGCCGACGGCCATCGAGGCGACTGACGAGCCGCGTCTCGCAGTCCTCGCGGACGCCCTTACCGCGCGCGGACTGCCAGTCCAGCGCGTGGTTGACATGGATGGCTGGTTGGCCTATCACGCAGTGCTCGTCGCCGCGATCTGCGCCGCGCTGTACCGCTGCGGGACCGACGCAAAGCGACTCGCGCACGACCGAGCGACGCTCAAGCTCATGTGCCTTGCCATCACTCAAGGCTTTCAGGAGCTGCGCGTTGATCGCATAGAGGGATGCCCACGCAACCTCGCGGTGTTGCACAATCGCTGGCTAACTCCCGTGGCCATCCGCTATTGGGCGCGGGTGATGAGATCGCCGATGGGCGAATTGGCCTTCGCCGCCCACGCGCGTCACGCGAAACCGGAAATGCGCACACTCGCCCGTGACGTCATTACTCGGCTGCCCCGCAAGGGGGCGAGCGACGCGCTCCAAACGCTGCTCGCACTGCGCCCGTAGCGCCACTACTGCCTACCCGCCGCTTCGCGTCGCATCCGTCCAGCCGTCGAGGGTTGCGTCAGGCGTGCAAAATGCCTACGGGGGAGCGTGTCTTGGGCCAGACCTGCAACACGAGGGACGTCGTACGGCCCCTCGCCGCACAGTCCGGCGACGAGGCGCCCAGTCAGGGGCCGACGTGTGCGAGCGTCGGTGTTAACGCCGCGACCGCGCGGCGCAGCGTTGCTTCGTTGGCTTCCGACATAGCTTTCCTCAAGTCATTCTGCATCGGAGCCACACCGAGAAACGCGGCATGACCCGGCTAGCGCAGGAATCGTAGTATCGCTCCGAGCCGTGGCGCAGCGCCGACTGATCGCGGCCCAGATCGCCGGGATACAGCGGCCGGCAAACGCCCGCACTGCGCGTATCCTGGGCACGTGTCGGACAAGCAAGCTTCCTCATTGGGCGAGTTCATCCGTCGCCAGCGCGAGCTGTCGGAAGTGTCGATGCGACACTTCGCAGAGCTCGCGGGGATCTCGAATCCGTATCTGTCGCAGATCGAGCGTGGGCTGCGGGCTCCTTCCGAGCAGGTGTTGCAATCGATCGCGGATGCTCTACAGGTCTCGCCGGACACCCTCTACGAACAAGCGGGCGTGCCACGGGAGAGCGACGGACCCGCGAAGGTCGTCCAGGCGATCAAGGAGGACCCGAAGCTGACCGGTCGCCAGCGACAGGCCTTGATCGAGGTCTACGAGGCGTTTGTCGGCGTGGGGGCGCGCCCTCGGCGCGGCTGAGTCAGGCCCCAGCCCAAGCTGACCGCGAGTTCCGTCACGAGCAGCACGGGACGTCTGCACCCGTGCTCTCGTAAGGGAAGGAGTTGCTCGTGGAGTGCGGTGGGCACTCCGACCGGGTCAAGCGGTGATCAGTTCACGCGCTGCCGAGACGCTGACCTTGGTGATCTCCTCGGTCAGGTCCGCGTGCGTCTTGAACATGCTGGCGATCGCGTCGACCTGGGTCTGCGTGCCGACGTTGCGCTCGAACCGGGCGACGCTCGAAACGTACTTCTCGACGCCGTCGAGGTACGCACTCGTGACCTTGCGGCCGACCTCGGCGAGGCGCTCGTTGGCCTCACGGGCGCGCTCGGTGGCGGCCTCGAAGTCAGGGAGGGCGGTGTTGGTCTTGGTTGATGTGGCCATGTTGACTGCTCCTTGTTTAGCGAGGGGGTTTTGCAACTGCTTGCAGATTAGCAGGAATTCAGCAAATCTGCAAGCGCTGTTAGCTGTCTCCTGCTAATCTGCATGCGCAGCCGGGCAGGGGTGAACCTGCGCGTCATCGAGAGGAGCCGCATGTCCGCCACGTGTCCGCCGTCGTTTGAGGAGATCGCGCTTGCGGATTGCATGACCTCTTGGGCGGCGACGGTCCAGGGTGTATCCGACTGGTGGGCTACCACGGCAAAACGTGGGGCGAGTCCGCCCGAGCTGATCGCCGATTGGACCCGCTGGTGGGCCGTGGCGAGCGACCGCAAGCGACCGAGCTGGACGTCTCACAACAGGATCGTGTTAGAGGCGCCGGTGGCGCGCCTCCGGGACTTCTCGACCGTACCCAAGAGCCGGATTCTCCCGACGCTCGTGCTGCCGCCGCAGGCCGGGCACGACTCGTGCATCGTCGACTACTCGTCTCAGCAGAGTCAGATGCAAACAATCCTCGCAGCCGGACTGACCCGGGCGTATTCGCTCGACTGGATTGGCGCGACGCCCGCGACGAAGAATGCGGCGATCGAGGACTACATCGACGTGATCGAGCGGGCAATCGATCACATCGGCGATCGGGTGAACCTGATCGGCGACTGCCAAGGAGGCTGGCTCGCGACGATCTTCGCCGCGCTGCATCCGGAGCTGGTCAACACGCTGACGATCGCCGGCGCGCCGATCGACTTCCACGCCGGCGAGCCCGTCATCCACGCGGCGCTGAGGTCACTCGCGCCCGGCGGGAACCTCGCGTTCTATCGCGGGCTCGTGGCGGCGGGGGGTGGGGTGCTGCGTGGCGAGCACATGCTGGCTGGATTCATCGCGATCAATCCCGATCACGAGATCGCTCGCCAATTCCAGCTGCTGGGCAACCTCGATGATCCCGCCCACGTGGCGCGCTATCGCGACTTCGAGGACTGGTTCAAGCACACCCAACCGATCCCTGGCGCCTTCTATCTGTGGATCGTCGAGCACCTGTTTCGCGACAACGAGCTGATCGCCGGCGAGCTGAAGATCGGCGGCGAGCGGGTCGAGCTGGGCCGGATCGAGTGCCCGCTGAACCTGCTCGCCGGCGCCGCCGATCACATCACGCCACCCGACCAGGTCTTCGCGCTCGCCGACTACGCCAGCACACCGCCCGGGGAGATCGCTCGCGATACGACAGCCGGAGGCCACCTGGGTTTGTTCATGGGCCGCGAGGCGCTCAGCGCCCACTGGCCGCCAATGCTCGCCGCAGTGCGGGCACGCTCCGGCTAAAGCGGCTGCCTCATCGGGCGCTCCAGCCCTGATCCATGATCACCGGGGCGCCCGTGAACGCTCGCCCGTCGGGCCCTAGCAGAAAGGCGACCGTGGCCGCCACCTCGTCGGGTTCGATCAGGCGCTTGACGGCCTGTGGGGCGAGGATCACGTCCTCGAGCACGCGGTCCTCGGGCAGGTCGTGCGCCTTGGCCTGATCAGCGATCTGACCCTCGACAAGCGGCGTGCGCACGTAGGCCGGACAGACGGCGCTGGCGCTGATCCCGTGCTCAGCTCCCTCCAGCGCAAGCGTTTTGACCAAACCTAGGACCCCGTGCTTGGCCGATACATAGGCCGCCTTGAACGGCGAGGCAACCAGCCCATGGACCGAAGCGATCGCCACGAAGCGGCCCGAGCCCGATGCACGCAGATGCGGCCAGGCATAGCGGGCGAGCAGGAACGGGCTTGTCAGCAGCAGCGCGATCACCGCGTCCCAGCGGTCCTCGGGAAACTCCTCGATCGGCGCCACGTGCTGGAAGCCGGCGCACGGGACTACCGCGTCGAGCCGGCCGAAGCGCTCGATCGCGGTCGCTACCGCGTCGCGGTTGCCGTCGCGCATCGTTAGGTCCGTGCAGAGCCCGACATCGCCACGAACGTCAACGGTCAGGAGATTCCAGCCGTCCCGCTGCAGCCGCGACGCGATCGCCGCACCGATGCCACTCGCCGCGCCGGTGACGAGCGCCGCCCGCTGGTCGCCGGTCACATGTCCATCCCGCCGTTGACGCCCCAGATCGCCCCGGTGATGAATGACGACTGATCGTCGACGAGGAAATGCACGACGCGTGCGATCTCGTCGGGCCTACCCAGCCGCCCGACCGGGATCTTCTCCCTGATCCCGTCGAGCACTTTCGAGGGGATGTTCTCCAGCATTTCGGTCGCGATGAACCCGGGGGCGACGGTGTTGACTGTGATGCCGATGCCGTCCTGCTCGAGCTTGCCCGCTCGCTTGAGCTGGAATGCAGCCTCGCGGGCGAGCGTCTTCGTCAGCCCGAACAGCCCTGACTTCGACGCGGCGTAGTTGGCCTGGCCGATGGCACCCATCTCGCCGATGATCGAGGAGATGTTCACGATCCGTCCCGAGCCGCGCTCGATCATGTGCGGGAGCACCGCCTGGCTCATGAAGAACGCCCCTGACAGGTTGACGGCGATGACCTTGTACCAGTCCTCGTCGGACATCTTCAGCACGGTCTTGTCCATCGTGATCCCGGCGTTGTTGACGAGGATGTCGAGGCGACCGTGTTGCTCGATCACCTCAGCGACCGTGCGCCGGCAGTCGTCCGCTGAGCCGATGTTGCCCTGGTGAATGCTGCCCGTCAGTCCGGCATCGGCGAGCTCACCGATGAATGCCTCGGCTGTGTCGCGGTCGCGGCTGTAGCCGGCCGCGACGTCCGCGCCGTGCGCAGCGAGGCTCTGGCAGATCGCTGCCCCAATCCCGCGCGTACCTCCGGTGACGAATGCGACGTGGTCGTGCAAACGCGGCCGCTGCAAAACCGACTCGGTCGGGCTCGTGTTGACTGCCATTTTTCTCTCCTTGTCTCAACGGCCAGAGCGTTCGAGCAACCAGTCCGCCAGCTCCGGCCAGATCTCACGCTTGGCCTTCGAGCCTGCGATCAACCCGATGTGGCCGCCGGGCCGGTCAATATGGGTGACGTCCTCGCTGGAAACGAGATCGAGGATCGGGACCGTCCCCTCTGGGGGGGAAATGTGGTCCGCGCTCGCCGTGACCACCAGCAGGTTCTGCTCGATCCGTCGCAGGTCCACGCGTTGTTCGCGCAGCCGCAGGCGTCCGGCAACCAACCGGTTCTCCTTGTACATCCAGGTGATCCACTCGCGATAGGCCCGCGATGGATACGGCGGGTTGTCCGCTACCCACTTCGCCATTGCCTGGAAGCTGACCCGCGGGTCGCTGCCGTCGAGGATGCTCTGAAAAAGCCGGCGGTATGTGGTCACATAGTTCGTGACCGGCTTCATCAGCTTGTTCGCCCAGTCGATCCCGGACCCCGGAATGACCCGATAGTGGTCGGCGATCAGGTCTACGTCGAACTGGTCGTGGCCGACCCACTTTTTGTACAACGAGTTGCTCGGGTCGATCGGGGTCGTCAACAGCACGGCGTTGCGCGCCGCCCCGACCGGATGCAGCGCGCAGTACATCGCGCACAGCGTGCCGCCCATACACCAGCCCAACAGCGTCAGCTCCTCCTCGCCGGCAGCCCGCAGCGTCTCGCGTACCGCCCAGTGCAGCTCGTCGCACACGAGCTCGGCCAGCCCCGTGTCCGCGTCCTCTTCATCGGGGACGCCCCAATCGACGAGGAACACGTCGAACCCCTCCCCGAGCAGGAACTCGACGAACGAGCTGCCGGGCCGGAGGTCGAAGATGTCCGGCCGGTTGATCAACGCGAACACGAGCAGAACTGGGATCGGATGCTGCCGAGCGTCCGAGCGATATCGGTACAGCGTGGTCCCGCGGTGCGTCCAGACAACGTCGCGAGGCGTCTGACCGATCGGGGCGTCGGGGGCGGTGAGAATGACGTTCGCCAGCTCGAACGTCGCCGCCGGAACGCGGGCCAGCGTCCCGATCGCGCTCATGACGGCGTCCCGGTTGGCCTCGGGGTGTCGGTCCCACCGCCGCGAGATCTGCGGACGGACTGCGCGCGCGCCCTACGGGTGGATGGCGCGCGCGGCTTGTGGACGGACGGCGCCGGCGGCAGCTCGTCGCGCAGCCCCTCCACCTCCTGCAATAGGCGCTCCAACTTGTCCTCGGTTCGATGCAGTTGCCGTGCCAGACGCGTGACGTCCGCCCGTCCGGCGAGGCGCAGGTTTCGCAGCACGAGATCGGCGACATCCGAACTGATCCGTGTCAGCGCTGCGACGTTCTCGGCGCTGCGGGCCAGCAGCACGCCGAAGCTCGGCTTCGACACGAGCTGCTCGAACGCCTGCGCGGTCTCAGACTCCGCCTGCTCGTACAGCGCACGAACCTGCGCGTCTGGGGCGGGGGTAGTCGAGTCCGCCATTTGACTAGTCCTCCTGGGCGCGAGCGGCGGAGACCTTCTGCGCGAGCTCGGCCATCACCGTCGGGTCCCGGAGCGTTGTGACGTCGCCGAGGGTCCTGCCCTCGGCGATATCTCTGAGCAGCCGGCGCATGATCTTTCCCGACCGCGTCTTGGGCAGGTCGTCACTCCAGAGGATTCGCTTCGGGCGCGCGAGCTTGCCGATCTGCGCGGCGACGTGCTCGCGGATCTGCGCCTCGATTTCCGGCGTTCCGTCGAGGTCGCCCTGAAGCGTCACGAACGCGACGATCGCTTGACCGGTGAGCTCATCGGACTGGGCCACGACCGCGGCCTCGGCGACCTTCTCGTGGGCGACAATCGCCGACTCCACCTCGGCGGTCGAGAGGCGGTGACCGGACACGTTGATCACATCGTCGATCCGTCCGACGATCCAGAGGTAACCGTCCTTGTCGCGAATCGCCGCGTCGCCGACCAGGTAGGTCTCAGGGCCGAAGCGCGACCAGTAGGTCTCGACGTAGCGCTCGTCGTCGTCGTAGAGCGTGCGCAGCATGCCCGGCCACGGGCGCTTGAGCACCAGCAGGCCCTGGCCCTGTTCGACGCTCTCACCGGTGGTCTCGTCGACAACATCAGCTACGACGCCGGGAAGCGAGTGCGTCGCCGAGCCGGGCTTGGTCTCAGTCAGCCCGGGGAGGGGCGAGATCATGATCTGGCCGGTCTCTGTCTGCCACCAGGTGTCGACGATCGGGCACCGTTCGCGGCCGATGACGACGTGGTACCACAGCCACGCCTTCGGGTTGATCGGCTCGCCGACGGAACCCAGCAGGCGCAGTGACGAGAGGTCGTGAGCGTTCGGCTGCTCGGGACCCCACTTCATACACGCTCGGATTGCAGTCGGCGCGGTGTAGAAGATCGTTACCCCGTAGCGCGCGACTAGCTCCCACCAGATGCCCTTGTGCGGATAGTCCGGGGCGCCCTCGTACATCACGCTGGTCGCGCCGTTGGCCAGCGGACCGTAGACGATGTAGGAGTGGCCCGTCACCCAGCCAACGTCGGCCGAGCAGAAGAACACGTCACGCCGCGGATCAAGGTCGAACACGTACCGGTGCGTGGAGCTGACGCCAGTCAGGTAGCCGCCGGTTGTATGGACGATGCCCTTCGGCTTGGCAGTCGAACCTGACGAGTAGAGGATGAACAGCGGGTGCTCGGCCTCCATCGGCTCCGCCGGGCAGACGTGGTCGGCAGCGGCGAGGATCTCGTCGTAGAACACGTCGCGAAGCGGTCTCATCGGCACATCGATGCCGGTGTGGCGCACGACCACGATGTGCTCGAGGGACTCCACGTCGGCCATCGCGGCATCGACGACGGCCTTCACCGGCGCCGTCTTGCCCTTGCGACGCGCGCCGTCCACAGTGATGAGCGCCTTGGCGCGCGAAACCTCCATCCGCTCGGCGACGGCCCCGGGGGCGAACCCACCGAACACGACGTTGTGGGGCGCGCCGATCCGTGCGCACGCAAGCATCGCCACCACTACCTCGGGGATCATCGGCAGGTAGATCCCGACGACGTCGCCCTTGCCCACGCCCAGTGCTTTGAGCGCGTTCGCGAGTCTTTGCACATCGCGGTACAGGTCGGCGTAGGTGATCGCGCGCTGCTCGCCCTCCTCGCCGGCCCAGTGAAATGCGACGCGGTTTCCATGGCCAGCCTCGACATGCCGGTCCACGCAGTTGTACGACACGTTCAGCGTGCCGTCCGTAAACCATCTGTAGAAGGGCGGGTTTGAGTCGTCGAGCACGGTCGTGAACGGGCGGTCCCAGTGCAGGTTCCGCGCCTCCTCCGCCCAGAATCCGTCTGGGTCGAGCTCGGCTCTTGCGTGCAGCGAGGCGTCGTTGACGCTTTCAGCGGCGACGAAGTGCGGGGGCGGCGCGAACCGGTCTTGGTGCAGGAGCTCCGCGAGCCGGCGCTCGAGCTTCTCGCCGGAGAGCAGCTCCAGCGTCCCGTCGGTCGCGCGGTTCGGTGTGGAGATGGCCATGCTCGGCTCCTGACGCTCGCGTTTGGTTGGACCTCAGCGAGGTCGACAACCACGGTGGCCGAGAGTTAGAGCCAGAACTCGCACGCCGGGGTTCAGAGCGCGCGAACAATCCACCATACACCTTCGAGCAACGTCCGCCGGGGCAGTCTGGAAGATCGCTCTCTCGCTGCGAGGGGTCTGCGGAGCGGCCGCTCATTGGTCGTGTGACCCCACGTGCCCGAGCCGGCGTCCCTCGCTCAGCGGATCGTAATTTGCAAGCTCGTCGACGTCCCCGTCGTCGCAGCCGAGCAGCCGAGAGTGAGGCGTATGCTGAATATCAGGACACGTTAAGTGTCACAAGCTGTCGGAGGAGGCTGTGATGGAAGATGCGGTAATCGTCAGCGCGGTCCGGACTCCGGTGGGCAGCTTCGGCGGGCAGTTCAAGGACGTCACCGCCACGGAGCTCGGCGCGCGGGCAGTAGGCGCGGCGCTCGAGCGAGCCGAGATCGCGCGGGAGGAGGTTGACGAAGTCGTCCTCGGCTGCGTCCTGACAGCCGGGCTTGGACAGAACCCCGCGCGCCAGGTCGCGATCCGCGCGGGGATCCCCAAGGAGGTGCCCGCGACGACGATCAACATGGTCTGCGGATCCGGACTAAAAGCGGTTGCGATCGCATCGCAGATGATCCGCGCGGGCGACGTCGACATCGTCGTGGCTGGTGGCATGGAGAACATGACGCGTGCTCCGTACCTGATCCCGTCGGGACGCTTCGGCGCGCGGATGGGCGACGTCGACCTGATTGATTCGATGGTGCATGACGGACTGTGGGACGCGTTCAACGACATCCACATGGGGATCACCGCGGAGAATCTGGCCGAGCAGTACGGCATCAGCCGCGAGGAACAGGACGCATTCGCCGCCGCCAGCCAGCAAAAGGCCGAGCGCGCGGTCGCCGAGGGGATCTTCGACGACGAGATCGTGTCGATCGACGTGCCTGCGAAGGGCGGCACGCGCACGGTCGACAGCGACGAGGCGCCGCGGGCGGGAACGACTCCCGACACCCTGGCGAAGCTGCGCACGGCGTTTCGCCGCGATGGCGGCACCGTGACCGCCGGCAACGCATCGGGGATCAATGACGGGGCGGCTGCGATCGTCGTGATGTCTGCGAGCAAGGCCGCCGAGCGCGGCGTGAGCACGTTTGGAACAGTCGAGGGCTACGCCTCCGTTGGGGTCGAGCCGAAGATCATGGGGATCGGCCCCGTGCCCGCGGTTCGGAAGGCGCTGGCCCGAGCCGGTCTGCAGCTAGGCGACATCGACCTATTCGAGCTCAACGAGGCGTTCGCGGCACAGTCGCTCGCTGTTCTCAGGGAGCTCGACATCGACCCCGAGCGGATCAACCCAAATGGCGGAGCGATCGCGCTGGGGCACCCAATCGGCGCCAGCGGCGGTCGGATCCTCGTCACCCTGCTGCACGAGATGCGCCGCCGCAACGCAGGGCGCGGCCTCGCGACGCTCTGCATCGGAGGCGGTCAAGGCCAGGCGGCCATCATCCGCAACGGCGCCGGCCACTAGACCGACGACGTGTTTGGCGCGCGACCGTCAATGGGGGCACCGCGGTCGCCGACAGTCGACGCAGGTCAAGATCGGTGGCGAGCACCGAGACTGTCGGCGCCACCGCACCGGCGAGCCACTCGGCGATGCTCCCGCCGCCCGCGCCGACCTCCCAACATGACCACCCCCGGGTCACCCCGAGCGCAGTCAGATACTCGATCGTGCGGGCGTCAAACAGATCCCCGAGCGCATCGAAGCGACGCTCGACTCGCGGATCTGCGTTGTCGAGCAGGTAATTGGTGCTCTCGGCACCGGTAGACATCTCAGACCGATTCGAAGCGTACCCTGCGCAACCGGTCACGCGCCCGTCCTCAAGGCCCAGCGATCACAACGACAACCAACACTCTCAAGCATCCAGGAACCAGCTCGTCGCCAGCCCCAGCGCAGGTCCTGAGCACCAAATGGTCGACCGACCAGGCACCTACCGCCGCGGGCCGACCTGCAGTCGTGTTGCGACGCAACTCCACTGGGGCTCGCCAAGAGACGCGGTTTGCGCGGCGTGGCAGTGCTGCTGGAAGTCGAGGCCCTCTTGACCGACCGGGGTCGTGGCCAGCACGAACGGCCAGTCCCGTCGGCTAGCGTGTTTGTCGCGTGACCGAGGTCAACTGGGCTGGCAACTACACGTACAGCGCCGAGCGGGTGCATCGGCCGTCGACGCTGGAGCAAGTGCGGGAGATCGTCGCCTCGGCGCCGAGGGTGCGGGTGTTGGGGTCGCGGCACTCCTTCAGCGATATCGCTGACTCCACGGAGCTGGTGACGCTCGCCGGGCTGCCCGCGGACGTGGTCGTCGAGCGTGCAGCGGGCACCGTCTCCTTCGGGGCGGGCATGACGTACGGCGATCTCGCCGGGGTGTTGTGGCACGAGGGCTTCGCCCTGCACAACATGGCGTCGTTGCCCCACATCTCAGTCGCGGGCGCCGTCGCAACCGCCACCCACGGTTCGGGCGACGCCAGCGGCAACCTTGCGACGGCGGTCGCCGGCCTGGAGATCGTGACCTCAGCGGGCGAAATAGTCACCGCGTCGCGGGGGGACGCCGACTTCGACGGGCTCGTGGTCGGGCTTGGCGCGCTCGGTGCGGTCACGCGCCTAACGCTCGACGTCGAGCCAGCCTACGACGTACGCCAGCGGGTGTTCGAGGGGCTCACATGGGACGCGCTGTACGGGCACTTCGACGAGATCACCGCTAGCGGTGACAGCGTCAGCGTGTTCACGGGGTGGCGCCAGGTCGTCGACCAGGTGTGGGTCAAGAGCCGGGCAACGGATGCCCCGGAGCGGGTGCGCGGCGACCTGTTCGGCGCGGCCGCCTCGACGGTCGACCGCCACCCGATCCTGGGTCTGGACCCCGTCAACTGCACGCCCCAGCTTGGGCGTCCGGGCCCGTGGTCGGACCGCATGTCGCATTTTCGCCTGGGTTTCACGCCCAGCAGCGGCGAGGAGCTCCAGTCCGAGTTCCTCGTGCCGCGCGAGCATGCCGTCGCGGCGATCCAGGCAATGCAGGTCCTGGGAGACCGTATCCGCCCCGTGCTGCAGGTGTGTGAGATCCGCACGGTCGCCGCCGACCGGCTGTGGATGAGCCCGCAGTACGGGCGCGACACGATCGGCATCCACTTCACGTGGATGCCTGAGGCCGGCGGCTGTCGCGCGCGTCCTCGCCGACGTCGAGGCGGCACTCGCGGCGTTCCAGGCGCGACCTCATTGGGGCAAGCTTTTCCTCGCCGACGCCCCGACGCTTGCCGCCCTTTACGAGCGCGTGCCCGACTTCATTGGCCTAGTCAAGCGGCTCGACCCGCGCGGCGCCTTCTGCAACCCGTGGCTCGAAGCGCGCGTGCTCGGCGTCGGATAGCGGCTGCCGCCGCCTTCACCCGCCAGCCAACGTCGTCTCGCACTCGGATCCGCGGCGTGACGCCGCTCGTACCCCTGCCCGCTGACCACGTCGACACGTGCCAGCACGAGCACGAATGTACGTCTCAAGTCCCGAGCGCCGCGAGTCTCGCTAGTCGCTAACCCGACACTCTTCACTCGCCTCCATGCGTTGTGCTCTCCGCGCAAAGCGCGACTGGCAGCGGAGGCGGCAAGATACCCGTGGAATCACGGACGCAGGTGTATCCGGCGGCGCTGGCCAGCGACCGTGGAGCTCGCTCAGCGCTCACGGTCCTGCCGTCTCAATCGGGGAACGGCAAACGAACGCCGGCGCAAGTCGATTCGCGCGGTTCTAGACGGGGAATCGTTCCGACAGCGAGACCGCGGCTGTGTAGACGCGACGGCCCAGAGACCTCAGGTTTGTGAACCGACCTCGGACAGCGCTTGTAGGATCACCTCGGTCACGGCTTCGGGCTGGGAGATCATGATCACGTGCGAGCCCTCAAGTTGGGTGATCGTCGCGCCGGCGCGTTTCGCCATCGAAAGGATGACGTCGGTGCCTGCCGCCGTGTCGGCTGAGGCGACGGCGGCCCAGGAGGGCACGCGCTTCCAGGCGGGCGGTCCCGACGGCTCGGAGAATGCCGCCTCTGCGACGGGCCGCTGCGTGGCGGCCATGACCGCGGTTTGCTCGGCGGGCAAGTCGGCCGCGAAGGCGTCGCGGAACTTAGTGGGGTCGATCGCGAACTCCACTGCCGTCTCGCCGCCACTTGACGGGTAGTGCATCGGGACCAGCGCGGTGTTCAGGACGCTGTCCTTGGAGCCTGCTGTGACCTCGCCGAGCACCTCGCCCTCGTCGGGGGCGAAGGCGGCGACGTAGACCAGGCCGACGACGTTCTGAGCGTTAGTCGCCGCATTCGTGAGGACCGCGCCGCCGTACGAGTGGCCGACGGCGAGGATCGGGCCCGGTGTTTCGTCCAGCACGCCGGCGATGTAGGCGGAGTCGATAGCGATCCCGCGCAGAGGATTGGCCGGGGCAGTGACGCTCACTCCCTTCGACTGCAGCAACTCGACGACGCCGTTCCAGCTCGAGGCATCAGCGAATGCGCCGTGCACCAGGACGACGGTGGGGCTCTCGTCAGACATGTCGCTCCTTTCGGCGCCTGGGGAGCTCGCGCAGGCGCGATGATGGTCTCGCAGGACGAGGCTCATCCTGGCAGGTCTCTAACCCATGGAGGTAGACGTGTCCACTCCGCAGGTGCCTGGTCTCACCCGCACCGATCTGCAACGCCACGACCTGAGCGTTCCCGGACGCGAGGTGATCCAGAACCGCGTTGACATCTCGCCCGACGCGCCGCCGGTCAGGCACAAGCATCCGGGCGAGGAGATCATCTACGTCCTGGAGGGGGCGTTGGAATACGCCATCGACGGCCGCGAACCCGCGACCTTCAACGCCGGCGAGGTGCTGCTCGTCCCGCCCGAGACGGTCCACTCGGTGAGGAACGTCGGCAGTGACAACGCGGCCGAGCTTGCCACCTACATCGTCGAGAAGGGCAAACCGCTCCTCGTGCTCGTCGAATGAGGCATGCCCCCGCGTGAACCGGGGCTTCACCGGACCAAACGGAGACCAACTTGTGAACTCGATCTAGAACGAGATCGAAAACGGTCTCCACATGGAGGCCTGTGCTAGCGCGGCCAAGGGATCTGACCTTCGGTTGCCTAGACGCGGCCACGCCCGGGCTTGCTGGGAGTCATCGCAGCGACGGCCTCCGCGGTCGGCGTGCTTGACGCATCGAAGTCGGTCCACGGAATCTCATAGACCAACGCTAACTGCGACCGGCTTGGCCTGCCCGCTTGAGGTGAGCAGGACGCTTGCCACCAGCAGGGCGGCGAGCGCGATGAGCATGGGTGCGCCGACACGGCGCATCGGGAATGAGGTGTGCATGGGTTTCTCTTCCGGGGTTGCCCCGGCAAAGGTCGGCGGCGGTTAGCCGTGGCGCTCAAAGGGTCGCGCGCGTCGTTGCGATCGCCGGGACGCAGCATGCCGACAAGGTGGCGATGACTCATTCCGGGGACCGCCGCAGGACGAGCCGACCTCGATCGGCTTCAAGGTCCACATTCGGGGGTAGCCCCCGCCCATAACTCACGACCCTGGGAGGGTCCAGTGATAGCACTCGGCGTAATACTTCTCATCATCGGCTTTCTGGCCAGCATCCCGATCTTGTGGACGATCGGCATCATCCTGGTGGTAATCGGCCTGATTCTTGCGCTGCTCGGCAGCACGGGACGCGCCGTCGGCGGTCGAGCGCACTACTACTAGCTGGCAGGTTCCATCAGTCGTCTACTGATGGGGTAGATCTGGCGACAGGTTGTGCGGCCCGGTCACCGGGCCGCACCGATCTCGTTAGCGCACTTGAGGCTCGACCGAGCGCCCGGCGATAACGAACCCGCCGAACGTGCGACTTGTGCATCAGCTGGCCGACTCACCGCGGCGAGCTGATGCAGTCACTCGCTTCGGCGAGCTGATGCAGTCACTCGCTTGGCAGATCGAGGAAGACCGCCGGACGCGGATCGGACTGATGCAGCGGATGGACACCCCCAAGAGCGCGTTCAAGGAAGCCGGGGCGTGGGTCACTGAGAAGGCCAGCCGAGCGAAGTTCGCCGGGCCTGACCTCTGATGAGCCGCAGCTCGGCACATTCATGGCGGTCGAGAGCCTCGCCTCGAGCAAGAGATCAAGCTCTCTGTCCCCGCTCGCCGTAACCCCGTGCATCGGACGTATCGCGCCGCAACCGTCGTCAAGTCCCCTCGTGACGTGGCACCTGACGCCTAGCAATCCGTCGCTGTCCGGGCGCCGGTCCGTTGCCACCCACGTGCTGTTCGGCCGATCCAACGCGAACCGTCGGTGCCAGCACCGCGTCGAGGCGGTCAGCGACCGCCATACCGACGACATCGGCTAGCAGCGCGTCAGACCCCAGAGGCAGGTGGCGTCCCTGATGCTCCACTGAGCCGAACGGAATAACTGCGGTCTTCGCGCCGCGCTCGAGCAGTAGCTCCAGCTCCGCACTTGTCAGTTCCTCCAGCACAACCATCGCACCACCGTACGCCCGCGCGGATCGCCGCCACAAGCACGAGGCAGTACCGCCCCCGAGACGGTCGGATCGGGCTACGCCCGGCGCTGGCGTTCGTCGATCAGACCAGAAGCGGACATGCCAAAGCCGGAACACGCGGATACGCGAACCGAGCACCAAGCCTGCGTGGCGCTGTCCCGATGGTCAGGAGTTTGAAGCGCACTTGCGGATGCGCTACACCAGCGACATGCAACGCTGGGAATACATGACTTTCGATCTCCTGGAGCGGAAGCTCACGATCGAAGAAATCAACCGGTTGGGTTGGGACGGCTGGGAAGCTGTCGCGACGGTCGGATCCTGGGGCATCGAGCGGCATTCTCAGCACCCCGTCTTGCTGTTCAAGCGACCGATACCGAACGCCGCTGAGGGATCATCTGGGGTTTGAGCGCGTTTAGAGCTACCCGCAGCGCTGTCGGAGATCGATGTGGCTGTCGTACAAACAAATCGCGTTGATTCGTCTTGCTGTTCAAGCGACCGATACCGAACGCCGCTGAGGGATCATCTGGGGATTGAGCGTGTTTAGAGCTACCCGCAGCGCTGTCGGAGATCGATGTGGCTGTCACACAAACCTATCGCGTTGTTGTCCCGTCACAATCGCCCGGCCGGGAAGGTCCGGACCGACCTCACCTAAGGCCGTCTCGCAGCAATCGACGCCCTCGTTGGACTCGATTGACCTCCGGCGCGAACGCGCCGTTGTTACCTCGACACAACGAAACGCCGGCTGCAGGGGTTTGCGCGACAGCCACCGATCAAAGCAGCAGCGGCTCACCCCCAACCTCCTCACCTTCCGGGTTGACGGCGTGCGCGTACGTGATCGGGTCCGTGAACGTGATCCCGAGCAGAAAGAATCGGTCAGCTCCAAGGGGTCGCTCGTGCGCTTCGTTGTGGGCGCGAAGACGGATCGCGGCGACATCGCTGCTCGCCATCCCGATCGTCACGCGCATCGGATCCTGAGAGCCGCCCCCGAGTCTGTTCAGTCCCGGTGACAACGACCCCGTGAGCTCTCCAGGCGTCTCGATGCCCATGCCGCCCCCGCCGGTGGAGCTCCATGCGCCGCTCCCGACGCGCTTTGCATTGTGATGAACCAGGAGCGGCCCATCGAACAGCGACACGTCGACCCCGCCGTCGACCCAGAACAGCACCGATCCGTATTGACCATTGCTCCACAGATCGAGCGGCCTCACGCCAACCGGGAACCCCGGCAAGCTGCCGTCCGAGAGCGACCCCGCGCCAAGGCAGGCGAGCGCGCAGCGGCCAATCTCTGCCCTGCGCCCGTAGTCCGGCATCTAGCGCCCCGACGGCCTACCGGCGTGTACGGCGGTTCAAAGGATGCCGGGTTGGGCGCCACGACCGTGATGTCGCGTATTCGCTCACGAACGTGACTCTACGTAGCCGTATACCAACAGCATGAACCAATTAGACGACCCCATGCGGGTTGTCCGCTTCCGCTTTGGGCTACACGCATCGACGTCGGCGCGCGCGTGACGCCGCTGCATCCGCCGGGCAATTCGGAAGTCAGCCGACGACACCCGCGCGGACACGAAGGCAGGGCGGGTCACCGGCGGAGGCGAGAGCCCCGAGCTTCGCCAAACTCAAGTGCGTGTCACGGCCGCTGTGGGCCTACTCGGGCCGGGACGCACTGCCGGTGCTCGATCGATGCGGCAATCTTGGCCTATCCGCTTATGACCGTGCGATGCGCTCGCGGATCAGGACGGCGTCGTCACCGGGATCCGGCAGCGCACGGGTGCTAACCGACCAGTTCCTTGAACGCGGGGTCGTCGCGTATCGGATCGAAGTCGGAGTCCTTGGCGGCGAGTGAGGCGCAGCTACGCGAACGCTCGATGGCGAGCCGGAGGTGCTCGATCGCGTCGGCCGTTCGTCCGGCAAGACTCTCGCAGCACGCCACGTTGTAAAGCAGCCCGTGGTACTCGGGGTGAGCCTTGATCAGCTCACGACCTCGGTCAGCGGCCTCGGCGTACTCGCCTGCGTTATAGAGCGGTCCGAGCGGCGCCCAGACCTCAAAACCACTGGGTTCGTACGCCTTCCCCGGCGTGCCGCCGAGGGCAATGATCGTCGTCCCCGGCTCCTCAGCGAACGCCGTGCGCTTGACATCGGGCGGGACGAAGACCAACGTGCCGACGGGCGCCTGCACCGGCTCGCCGTCGAGCTCGAACCTGGCACGGCCGCGCTGCACGAGGTAGAGCTCTTCGTCTCCGTCGTCCTGGCCCTCGTCGTGCTCATTGATGATTCGGTCGCCCGCCTCGCGACCGGTCCAGGCGTTGACGCCGAAGGACGTAATGCCGAAGTGGTGGCGGATTGGTCGAGAAGGACAGCGGCCGTCGCTGATCTCGTCGATCTCGTCGAGGTGCGCCACTGCGTAGCGACTCATCGGGCCTCCTGGATCGTCGTCCTGTGAAATCCGGGCTACGGAGTCGAGGCTAGCGATTACCCGCCCGCCTCAGCGCTCCCATCGGGCAGCATTAGGCCGGCTTAGCCGCCGCGTCGATCTCCTCGCCTCGCTTAACCAAAAACGCGCCGAGCGCGCCCGCAAGCGATGCGATGACGGTGATCGCGTAGATCTCCATAACGACATCGAGAACCCCAACGGCCGACCCCTATCTACGGTCGGGTCAGGCAATGCTCCGGTCGCATCCCCCGAAGCGCTCGCCGGGTGCCGAGCCGCCGTGACTCTTCGCCTACGGCTTACTCGCGGTCGCGGAGCTCATTGAGAACGGCGCGCGCCTGGTCGGCACCCGGGCGGTCTCCCCTGGTCAGGAACAGTTCGAGCGCCGCGCGTGCCTCCGCGACTGCCTCTTCCGGACGCTCAAGTCCGGCTAGGACCCGCGCGAGGACGAGCTTGCTATCGGCTTGATCGACGAGAGCATCGGTCGCGAACGCGTGCTCGACCGCGCTCCGAGCCCACCGCTCGGCGGCCTCACCGTCCCCGCCGGCCAGCGCCACCTGGGCTCGCACCCGCTGGGTCTCGATCATCGTGCCGACGTCGTCTGCACCTCCCAGCTCCTCGGCGAGCTCGAGCGCCGCCCGGGCCGCAACGACGCTTCCCAGCCGCCAGTGGGCCTGCGCGAGGAACGCCTGTGTGGTCGATCGCGCCGCGCGCTCACCGAGGCGCGCGAAAATGGCGTCGCTTCGCTCCAGCGGCTCGAGCGCGGCACCGGGGTCGCCCAGCGACAATTCCAGGTGCCCTAGGTCCTGTTCGACGCCGGCTACGGTCTTGGAGTTGCCCAGCGACCGGAACCGGTCGGCCGCGCTGTGGATCAGCCGCCGGGCCTCATCCGCTCGTCCTTCGAGCCCGGCGACCGTGCTGCGCCCCATCTCGATGCCGGCCGCGAGGTACGGACCAGGCCGCTCTCGCTCGATCGCATCGAGTCGCTCCGAGATAGTGCGCGCATTCAGGCTGGAGTACCTCAGCGTCGCCACGTAAGAGGCAAGCGCGCGTTCGCGCAAACCCTCGTCTTTGGCTTTGCGTGCATGCTCGGCCGCAAGCCGCAGCTCCTCCGCGGCGGGTGTCGCGCGGGCCTTCATCCAGTAAAGGTCGCAGGCCAGAATGTGCGTGCGCGCGAGAGCGCGCTCGTCGCCTAGGCGCGCGAAATGCTCAAGCATCCCCGGGAGCTGGGACTCGATCGCCTGCGTGGCGCCCGGCGGCCGGAAGTGAGTCATCAACTCGAGTCGGGTCAACGCCGTCAGCGCGTCAGCCTCCGGGTGGCGCTGGGCCTCGGTCAGGAGCTCATCTACCGGGTCGACCTCGCCTGAGTCGATCAGTTGCTCGGCGAGGTCGAGCCCGATCCGAGCGCGGCGGATGTCCGCCTCCGGCGCGAGCAGGCGCGCGCGCTCGAGAAGATTCGTTGCGGCCATCACGTCGCTGCGCTCGCGCGCACGCAGGCCGGCGGCATGAAGATGCTCGCTGGCGGCTTCGGTCAGCTCTCCAGAGACGTCCCGACCGAGCTCCCGGCGGTAGCCAATGGCCTGCTCGAGGTGCCATCCGGCGATCTCGTCCAGCCCGATCAGGTCGGGCGCCGCGACTTCGAGCGCGCGCGCCAAGCGCTCGTGGAGCTCAGCGCGGGCCGCCTTGGGCAGGCTGTCGTACGCCGCGTCACGGATCAGCAGATGCCGGAATCTGAACGCTCGATCGCCCGGGAGCGTCGGGGCGTGCGGGCGGATCAGATCCTTGCGAACGAGTCCGGCGAGCAACTCGTCGACCTCGACCTCCGACCAGCTCGCCCCCCGCGAGCGCCCGCGCCAGGCCGCGGTGAAAGACCTCGCCCTCGACTGCGCCGCATTCCAGGACCTCCTGTTCCTCGCCCGCGAGCCGCTCGAGCCGGGCCGCGAGCAGCGCCTGGATCGTCGACGGCACCGTATGACTGCCGGTCTCGCGCGCGAGCGCTGACATCTCCTCGAGAAACAGCGGGTTCCCTTGGCTAGCGTTGACGACGCGCGCGCGTGCCGGAGGATCGAGATCGTTGCCCAGTTGCATCAGGAGCGCCTGGCATTCCGCCGTCCCGAGCGGCTCGAGCATCATCGTGGTGGCGTTGAGCTTGCCACCGCCCCATGCCGGGCGGTCCTCCAGGAGCTCCGGCCGCGCCGTGCACAGAAGCAGGATCGGCGCGTCTCGGGAAAGCTCGACGACGTGATCGAGTAGATCCAGAAGCAGTGGCTCGGCCCACTGCAGGTCGTCGACGTGCACGAGCACCGGCCGGTCGCGGGTGAGCGACTCGAGCGTCAGCCGCACCTCCAGGAACAACTCGTGCGGTGTCGCCGTGCCACCGCTGCGCAGGCGCGCCAGCACCGCCTCGGTCTCCGTTCCGGCGCCGGTCAGCGCCTCCAGCAGCGGCCAGAACGTGATCCCTTCGCCGTAGGGAAGACAGCGACCCTGCAGCGCGCGGACGTCGTCGCCGACGGTCGAAAGTAGCTCGGCCACCAGCCGCGACTTCCCCACGCCGGCCGCTCCTAGCAAGGTGAAGAGATGACAGCCCGCCTCGCCGACCACGCGATCCCACGCGTCGCGCAATATACGCAGTTCTCGCTCGCGCCCGACCAGGGGAACGTCGAAGCGGCGAGCGAGCCCTGGTGCCAGCGGATCCACAGCCAGCAGCCGAAATGCAGCCACCGGCGCGGACTTGCCCTTTAGCGACAGCGCCTCGAGTGGCTCGACCTCGACTGCGTCGCGCACGAGACGGTGAGTCGCTTCGCCCAACAGGATCTCCCCGGGCTGCGCCGCGTGCTCCAGGCGCGCGGCCACGTTGACTGCGTCGCCGATCGCGAGATTCTCCCCTTCGCCGACGAGCACGAGGCCTGTGTTCACGGCTGTGCGAGATCGCAACTCCACACCGACCTCCTGTGCGAGCGCGGGCAGGCGCGTCCGGATCTCGGCGGCGGTCCGCACCGCACGCAACGCGTCTTCCTCATGCACCTGAGGGATCCCGAACACACCCATCACCGCGTCACCGATCAACTTCGCGACAGTTCCGCCGTGGCGCTCGATGATCGCCCGCAGCTCTTCGACACATCGGCTCATCACCCCGAACAGCGCTTCCGGGTCGAGCTCCTCGCCGAGCGTGGTCGAGCCCGTCACGTCGCAGAACAGGACCGTCACCACCTTTCGTGCCCGGCGGGGTGTCTGAAGTTCGACGGCTTGCTTGCGATCAGGCGCCGGCTCACCCGAAGCAACCTCGGTCGCCGGCGACAACGGCTCAAGCGAGGGATCCTGGTTGAGGATTGCGCTCTGGAGCTCCTTCAGCTCACGTCCCGGCTCCAAGCCAAGCTCGGCGGAAAGCTCGGAGCTGGTACGCCGGTAGACCTCGAGCGCGTCGGCCTGGCGCCCGCACCGGTAAAGGGCGAGCATCTGCTGCGCCCGCAGGTGCTCGCGCAGCGGGTGGTCGGCGACGAGCTCGTCGAGCTCGACGACGAGCTCGCCGTGGTGTCCGAGCGCAAGGTCGGCATCGATGCGCTGCTCGATTGCCTCCAAGCGAAGCTCCTCGAGCCGGCCGATCGCAGCTTGCGCGAACGACTCGTACGCGAGATCGGCGAGCGGCGGCCCGCGCCACAGAGCCAGCGCCTCGCGCAGCTTCTCCGCGGCGACCGGCGGCTCGGCGGTCGCCGCCTCCCGGACGAGGCGCTCGAAGCGCTGCAGGTCGAGCTGGTCGCGATCAAGCGAGAGGACATACCCGGGGGCACGCGTGAGCAACTGAGCGCCGCCCTGTCCCAGCGCCTTGCGTAGCTGCGACACCCGTACCTGCAGAGCGCTTCGGCCGGACTCCGGTGAACGCTCACCCCACAGCTCATCGATCAGCCGATCGGCCGATACGACCTCGTTCGCGTTCAACACAAGGATCGCCAGCAGCGTGCGCTGCCTGACACCCCCGAGCGCCACGGTCGCGTCGCCGTCGGCGACCTCGAGCGGACCCAGGATGCGGAACTCCACTGATACCGAACCGTTACCGACCGTTACCGGCACGAAAGCGCACCCGCTCATTCTCCCCCCAGATCGACCAACCGGGGAGATCTTCAAACCACAGGAGGAGTCATGCGACTCGCAGCACGCAGCACAGTCGCCGCCATTTTTCTCGCGATCGTCGCGCTGGCACCGACGGCGGCCGCGCGGCCGGCGTTCGACCCGCCGAGCGTCAGTGTCAACCCGTCCACCGGCTACACGCTGCAAGACAAGAGCGTCAGCCAGACCACGGTGGTTCGGTCCAACCCCGATCAGCAGGTGGCACGCCACGGGGTGCCCATCCCGCCGATCCTCGGCAAGACCCAGGCCGCCGAGCAAGCCGCGATCGACCGCCTGCAGGCGCAGCACTACACCGACAAGCTGCCGGTGCACGCGGCCTACAGCACGGCGGCGCTCAACGGCTACGGCAGCCCGCACCCCGTCAGCGTCCAGGCCCCGAAGACCCCGTCGGCCAACCCCGACAACAGCTTTGACTGGGGAGACGCCGCGATCGGCGCCGCGGCCGGACTCTCGCTGACGCTGCTCGTCGGCGCCGGAGCAATGGCGCTCTCGCGCCGCCGCTCACCGCAGGGCGACAGCGCCAACGTCGCGACCACCTGAGCACCGCGCACGGGGCACGGATCATCTCGGCGCTGAGGAGCGTCACACGACTCTCGCAGACCGGGGAGCACGCCCGGGACCGCGATGGTGGCCGAGGAGGGACCCAATCCGGGTCCCTCCTTGTCGCACAACGTGCGCGAGTCCTTGCAAGCGGACCAGCACTTGGAGCTCCGCAGTCGGCAAGCACTCGGCCGCAATCCAGCCCGTCTGCGCCCGTCCGGCCCGGTAACGGTGGGGTACGCGACCAGCCTGCAGCCGGTCGCTCTCGCGCCGGTGGGCTGGACCGCAACTGTGCGCGCCGTCGGTCGTTTGTGCGACCGATGGGGATCGCGCGGCGACTCATTTTGGTTCTCTGCCTGATCGACGTTTTGTGCGCCGCGCCCGGGAGCGCAGCTACCAACGCTCGGGCAGTGCGTCGGCCGGCGGTGCTGCACCCTAGGTTTCGGCTGGTCGCCAATCATGTGGTCTCGGTCGCCGCGAGCGACCGGTATCTCGTGTTCACCACGCCGGGGTTCTTTGGCGCGTTGATCGACACGCGCACCGGAGCGCGGCGTACGGTTGAGCCGCCGGATTGTCCGGGAGGAGCTCCGGTCGGGTTTGGGGGGCCTTGGGTCGCTTTCAGCTGTCCACCGATTCCCAGCGGAGGGAACACCTACAGCTACGCGCCGCGAATCGCGCTCTACGATCTCGCGCGGCACCACTGGACGACCCGCGACATCGCTTCCGGTTCCGGGATCTGCGATCCAGAAGATGCAGGCGACGGTCACGTGCAGGCGCAATGTTCGGTAGGCGCTGTCGGGTCGCGGTGGTTGGAGTTCTATGCGATGCAGATCTGCGCGCCGCCCGACTATCCGTGCGGCTCGGTGATCAACGGACCGTTTCTGGCGAACCTCGATACGGGTGCGGTCCGCCGCGATCCGGCTATGGCAGCTGGGCGGGTGATAGCCGATCTCGATACCCGCTCCGGCGCACAGCGGCTATGCGCGCCGCTGAGTGTCCCGCGCGGCTACCGCCGAAAGGATTCGGGCCCGACCGGCCCCGTCACGTTCTACGGCAAGTTTGCGGTTGCCACCGGCCTTCGGCCCGATGGACTTCCGTTCGCGATCCTCGAACACTGCGCCTCCAAGCTCCAGATCACCTTGCCGCTCTACGTGCGGCAAAGCGGCAAGATCGTCGATGTCGGGAACTGGCAGGCAAGTTCACGAGCGGTCATCTGGCAAACCGATCCCAGCCGGGTAGACGGGATCCTTCTTCCCGAGCTGCGCAGATTCACGATCCACCTAACTGCGGGGCAAGTTCGGGCCCAAGCTCACATCTCCGCTCTCACCCGACACACGATCTACATCATCGGCCGCGGCCCCAACAGCACCGGGTCGCCACTCTGGGCCGCCCCGCTCCCACCGCCGACGTAGCGAAGGGTCGGCAGCGTCGGCGGACTTCCCTCGAAACAGCGCTACTGCGCCAGCGCCTCGAGCAGCGTCCGGTGATCGAGGCCGTCGATCTCGATCAACTTGTCGCGCGAACGATGTCCGCGCACGATCGTCACCGCTGAGGTGGGCACCCGCAGGCGCTTGGCGAGTAACCGACGCAGCGACTCGTTCGCCCGTCCCTCGATCGCCGGCGCGGTCACCCGGACGATCAGCATGCCCTCTCGAAATCCGACGAGCTCGTTGTGGCGAGCAGAAGACTGAACACGCAACAGGATCCTGACGCTGCTCACGAAACGCATCATCGCGCCACCCGCGCTGCTGTTCGAACCAAGCCGGCACCGGCAGCGTTGGGGCGCATGACGGCTTCGGCCTGACCCGGACCGGCTAGGCGGAGGCGCCCGCGCACCGCCTCGGAGCTACCTCGCACCCGCCGCTATCAACACCCGGATCTCGATCAGAGGGCACTCTGGCGAGAGCATGACCAGCAATCGGGACGACTGCTCCACGCCAGGAGCAGCAGTCTCGTCAAGACTGCCCCATGGCGAGGATGCAGAAGCCGACGCACTCCGGCCACGTCAGCTACTGGCGGTCGGTCGGACCGTCGAGAGCGAAGACGGCAAATCGTGGGGGCTACGTCGAGCTTTGCTTGGACATGTGCGTCCATCGGGGGCTCGCGTCTCGGGTCGACCTTTCCGCGCTGTGCAGAGCAGGACACGACGCCGACCGGGTGGGTGCGGCGTGGTGAATCCGGGTGCCCCGACGCGGTCAGTCTGCGCGCTGGCTTTGCCGCGCCGAGTGGTTCAGCTCGGTCGGCGTCCCCAGGCGGAGATCAGCAGGTGGGTCGCGACGCCGAAGCGGGGGTCCTCGAGCAGGTCCAGCGCGGATCGTAGCTCGCTGCTGCTGCAGAGACTCTGCCCGATCATCTCCTCGGCAACCTGGGAGTAGTTTGCCGCCGCCAGTCGCGACGCCGCCGACCCACCGGTGCCGAACACCATCCGACCCTCGCCGGCGATATCCCTCAGTCCGCGGGCGCGCAACAGATCCGGAAGCCGACGCGCGTAGGCGAGATCGGCTCCACGGTCCTGCAGCAGCCGCTTGAACGCGAGCGCCACCTTGCGCACGACCGCCTGCTCAGGCGTTGCCGCGGAGCCGACGTCGAGAAACATGTTGTCGAAGTCCTCAATCACGACCCATCCGCCCGGCCGCAGCGAACGGACGAGCGAGTCGACCACCCGTTCCCGCTCGGGAAGATGCACAAGCAGCAGACGGGCGTGAACGAGGTCATAGGCACCAGTCGGGACCTCGTCGTGCACGACGTCGTGGCGCGTGACCGTCAATCGGGGCACCGCGGTCGCCGACAGTCGACGCAAGTCAAGATCGGTGGCGAGCACCGAGCCTGTCGGCGCCACCGCACCGGCGAGCCACTCGGCGATGCTCCCGCCGCCCGCGCCGACCTCCCAACACGACCACCCCCGGGTCACCCCGAGCGCAGTCAGATACTCGATCGTGCGCGCGTCAAACAGATCCCCGAGCGCGTCGAAGCGGCGCTCGGCTCGCGGATCTGCGTTGTCGAGCAGGTAATCGGTGTTCTCGGCCCCGGTAGACAACTCACCACCAATCCGAAGCGTACCCTCCTGGCTCAGCGATCACAGGCAACCAACACTCTCAAGCCGGTTTAGCCAGGAGGGGTCGAGCGTGTAGGGCGGGTCGGCGTTGTTGTCGGTGCCCAGTCGCGCTCGGTGTCGTTGTGACTCAAGGCAAGTCCAGCGATCGAGCGCCTCGGCTGCCGCAAGTAGTCTTGAACCTCGTCGGCGGGCAACGGTGGACAAAGTAGGAACCCCTGGATCAGGTCGCAGCCGAGCCGAGTCAGCTCGTCGCGGATCTCGTCGTCCTCGATGCGTTCGACCACGATCTGGAGCCCAAGCGAGTGCGCCAGCTCGATCATCGCCTTCAGAATCCGGTTGGTGTCGCTCGCGGACGGCAGGCCAATCAGACCCAGATCCACCTTCAGCATGTCGACAGGCAGCCGGCTAAGGCGGGTAATCGACGAGTACCCCTCGCCGAAGTCGTCGAGCACGATTGTCACCCCTAGCTGCTTGAGCGCGTCGAGCGCATGTGCCGCCCGTTCCGGACGTCCGACCAGGGCGGTTTCGGTCAGCTCGACCGCGAGTCGTGACGGGGCGAACCGATGCTTCTCGAGGATCTGCGAGAACGCCGTCGCCAGATCACGCCGGCCTAGGCTGACGGACGAGAGGTTGATGAAGATCGTGACCTCGCTGGCCACCTCTCCCCAGGCGCAAACGTCCCCCAGAGACCGGTCGACTGCGAGCAGTGTCAGCTCCCAGATCGTCCGCTCGTCACGCTCGGCGAGGGGGATGAACGTTTCCGGCTCGGTTCGGCCTCGATCGGGGTGTTCCCACCTGGCGAGTGCTTCCAGGCCGACCACCCGACCGGTCCGTACGTCTGCGAGCGGCTGGTAGTGGAAGACGACCTCACCGAGGTGCATCGCCCTGCGAAGCTCCGCGCGCTGCACGGCGTGGCGCGGGTCGCAATCCCCGAGCGCGCCATGGGCGTAAATCCCGGTCAGCAGGCCGAGCATGAAGAACACCGCTGGTTCGTCGATCGCGTCGACAGCACCGAGGTGGCCTTGCGTGAACGCCCAAACGAGCAGCACGCCGGACGCCACGCTCGCCCCGACAAGCCCGCCACGAACTCCGTACATCACCCCGAAAAGCGCGATCGGAACGACGGCCAACAGCATGATTCCCGGGTCGTCGACCTCGAAGCGCAGGATCGAGATGCCGATCAGCATGCCGACCGCAGCCGCATTGAGCAGCACAGACCGCGACACAAGAACTCTGACGATCATCTGGCTAGGCGGTCGCCTGTGCGATGACGCCAGCCTAACCGCCGGCAACCGTGCCGGCAGTACCGCAGGACGGGCGGTGCCGAAGTGCTCCCCCGATTTGAACTTGGCTAGGCGCGCCTCGCCGATGCCCGTGCCTCTGCCTACGCACGGGCACGCGAGGTCTACCGCGACCGCCCCGGTCCTCGCCGAGACCGAGACTGCCGCTCTCAGAGAAAGCAGCACTCTCGATGAACGATGCGGATGCGCCTCACGGGCTTACGAGCGGCACTCTCGTCCGCCGGCGAGATCCACCGTGATGACCCGTGAAAACGTGGCCCCGGAAAGGTCCCACATCGCCGAAAACCGCCCGGCGTCGAGGAGTCCGCCTCAGATCGGAAACTGGCGCGTGTCTGGGGTGTGAGAGTTATTCTCCGCGCAGCCAGGACAGGGATGAAGAAGCGAACGTACGTGATCGGGTTCGTAGTGGGAGCGGCGCTTGGGATCGCTGCGCCGGTGGCTCATGCCGCATTCGGCGTCGCCAACAACTGTGTCAATCCGGTCAACACCTCATGCTGGGTCGCCGGTCTCTACAACCACGACTACACGGGCATGAACGACCACGACTACCTGGGACCGCCCGCGCAGCAATCCGGAGGGCATCCCTTCATCGGGGTCACGGATTTCCAGGTCAACACCACCGCCTCGGGTGAGCCCGATGGGACGCTGAAGAACGTCCGCGTCGACATTCCACCGGGCCTCATCTCAGATCCTCAGGCAGTTCCCCGGTGCAGCGATTCAGCGCTGTCGACGGACTCCTGCCCGAATGCGACCCAGCTCGGGATCGTCGAACTCGAGGCGTGGGAGTCGTTGGGGCCGATCGGGCAGCAGGTCTACGTCGGCACCTCGGTCTACAACCTCTCGCCGGAGGCGGGACATTGCTCCGGCTACGTCAGCGACTACGCGTTCAACACTCCCAGCGGACGCGTCGACATCTGCGGCCAGATCCGCTCGACCTCAGACGATGGCCTGTACTTCACGATCTCCTCGCCACAGAGCCCTGAGCTGATCCGGTCCACGTTGATCTTCTGGGGCGTGCCTGGAGACACAGGGCACGACCCGCAGCGTGGGTGGTCGTGCGGAGTCCTGTCTGTGTCACTCACCCCCTGCAACCCGCCGGCGTCCGGGCCGAGCAATCCCGGAGGCACGCCGTTTCTCAGCAATCCCAGCGCTTGTCTGCCGGCAGGCCAGGACTCGACGCTCAATCTCGACTCCTACGCGGGCGACCACGCGACGGCCACCAGTACCACGCCGGTGCCGGCGATCGGGTGCGCGACCGTCCCGTTCGACCCATCGGTCACCGTCACGCCGCAGAGCACGGTCTCGGACATGCCCACCGCAGTCGACGTCGACGTCCATGTACCCCAGAACGAAGACCCGGCGGGCCAGGCCACCGCGAACCTGAAGGACGCTCGCGTGACCCTGCCGCCCGGCATGACGCTCAATCCGTCGGCCGCCAACGGTCTCGCCGCGTGCGCTCCGGCGCAGTTCGGGCAGGGCTCAGACGCGCCACCGACCTGCCCGACCGCGTCCCAGGTTGGCACGGTCGAGATCGACACGCCGCTCCTGGCTTCCCCGCTTACGGGGTCGGTGTTTGTTGGCTGCGATGGCGCATCTCCCGCGACGCCGTGCCCTGCCAGCAATGCCCTTGCGTATCTGTATCTGTACCTGAGCGGCCAGGGAGTCACGCAGAAGCTCCTCGGGACCGTGACGGCCGACGCAAGGACAGGGCAGCTGACGACCACGTTCCTGAACCAGCCGCAGGTCCCGTTCACCGACTTCAAGCTTCACCTCAACGGCGGTCCCGCCGCACCCTTGGCGAACCCGCTGTCCTGTGGCACGGCAACGACTACGAGCTCCTTGACCCCGTACTCCGGCAGCCCTTCCGTCAGTGCCAGCAGCAGCTTTACGGTCGGCTCGACCGCGACTGGCGGCTGTTTGCAACCTATTCCGTTTGCGCCCGGTCTTTCCATCACCCCGGCCACCTCGCAGGCGGGCGCGTTCGACAGCCCGCTGAAATTCACCATCACGAGGCCAGACCAGCAGCAATATCTGGGGCGGATGACGCTCGCGTTGCCTCCTGGCCTGGTGGGAATCATCTCGCGCGTACCGCTGTGCCCCGCCGCTCCTGCCCAGGCCGGTTCATGTCCTCCCGCCAGCCGGATCGGAGCAGCCACGGTCGTGGCGGGCTCGGGGCCACAGCCGATCTCTCAAGTCGGGAGGGTCTACCTCACCGGAGCGTACGCCGGCGCGCCGTTCGGGCTATCGATCGTTGTACCCGCGGTTGCGGGGCCGTTCAACCTCGGGACAGTGGTGACGCGCGCCGCATTACAGATAGACAAGACCGACGCGCACGTGACGATCGTCTCTGACCCGTTGCCGCAGGTGGTCGGCGGAATTCCACTGCGGATCCGCAGCATCGACGTGGCGATCGACCGCGCCGGGTTCATGGTCAACCCGACCAGCTGCTCTTCGTCTGCAGTCGACGCCAGCCTCGCCTCGACGCTGGGCAGCACCGCCGTCGCGATGAGTCCGTTTGGCGCGACCGGCTGCGCCGCGCTGCGGTTCGCGCCAAGGGTTCGTATCGGGTTGGCTGACAGGGGCCAGACGACCAGCGGCAAGCATCCCACCTTGACCGCCACCGTCACCTCGAGCCTCGGGCAGGCGAACATCCGTTCCACCCAGGTCACGCTTCCCCTTTCGCTCGCGCTGGACCCCAAGAACGCAAGCCACGTCTGCTCGGTGTCGGCCAGCCAGAAGGACGCGTGCCCGCCGAGGACGATCGTCGGAAGCGCCACCGTCGACACGCCCGTGCTGTCCAAGCCGCTTGCGGGCAAGGTCTACCTTGTTCAGGGGATTCGCATCGGCCCTCAGGGCCAAACGATTCGAACGCTCCCCGCGCTGCTGATCACGCTGCGTGGCCAGGTGGCGATCGACCTGCGCGCACAGACCGCTGTCGATTCCCACAATCGGCTGGTGACGACGTTCGCGTCGGTGCCTGACGCACCGATCACCCGTTTTACGTTGAACATCACCGGCGGGCGACACGGCATCCTCGTCGTAACCGGCCACGCCAATCTCTGTCGACGTGCGCAGGTCGCACGCGCCATCGTGGGTAGCCAGAGCGGCGTGACCCACGGCCTCACCGTGGCGGTGGGCACGCCTTGTGTGCAGCGAGCGCTCGTCACCGAGTTGCACCCGGCCGGACATTCGGTGCGACTTCGGGTGAAAGCGCCGGCGGCGGGGCGTCTGATCGTCGGCGGCGCGGGCGTACGACCAACGGGCCGTCGCCTGGCACACGCGGGCACGGCTTCGTTCGTCCTGCGATTGACGCCCTCCGCGCTGGCACGACTGCGCCGCCGCGGAAAGCTCGAACTGCGTGTCAAGATCCGCTACATCCGCCCGCATCAGCGGACGCAGACGATCCTCACACGGAAGGTGACCGTTCGTCGATGAGCGCTCGGCGTGCGCGCTGAGCTCGCATCACTCGCCCGACGCTCGACCGCGCGCGGCGCATCTCCTCCAAGCGCCTGCGTAGCGCTTCCTCCGCCTCGTCAGGTTCGTAGAAGCACTTCCCGATCGCGGCGTCGGGCATCAGCCCCTGCGGGGAAAGCCGCCGTCGAGCGTGTTCGTCGGCTGCCCGGAGAGCGCGAACCCGGCCTCGGCGAAACGAACTCAACGCCCGTACCCGGGTTGACCTGCGTGCGATACACCGCCCGCGGGACCCGCTGCGGCGGTGCAAGCGCTGGCGCCTGCGCTCCGGCTACCTACCGCCCGTCGCCGGCGCGCTCTTGCAAGAGGCCATCGACCTCGCCGTAATCCTCAACGCACTGCGCGCGCTCCGAGGCTGACCGCAGAACCGCGCGCGACGCCTCCGTACTTTCTCGACCTGCGCGTGGGGCAGCCCCGATGCCCACCGGCCACACGCCACCTACCGTGGGCTCATGGGCAACAACGTTCGCCGCATGCGCTGATCGCGAAGCACGTGGCAACCGCGGCCATATCCAGACCGGACGACAGCGCAGCTCAACGCTCTGGGTCGTCAGCACCGACCGATTGGAGCTTGCTGGAGCTGGCCTTCGCCGCCGAGCTATCCGCCGATGATGTCCTCAGCTGTCTCGATAGCACCCTGAGCGGCCTCTCGGCCGACGAGGTCGGGGTGCGGGTAGCGCGAATCGGCCCAAACGTCCTGCGCAGCCACGGTGCCCGGCCGCTTGCGGTGCTCATGCGGCAACTACGCAACCCGATGCTGGTCCTGCTGGTCGCCGCCGCGCTGACGTCGTTTCTCGTTGGTGAACGCACGAGCGCCCTGATCATCCTGGCGATCATCTGCATGAGCGTCGGCCTGGGCTTCTTCAACGAGTACCGCTCCGAGCTGGCCGTCGAGGCGTTGCACTCCCAGCTGCGTCACACCGCCCTGGCGATCAGAGACGGCAAGCCGTCAGCGGTGGACGTCACCGAGCTGGTGCCCGGCGACATCGTGCGGCTCGCCGTCGGTGACGTCGTGCCGGCCGACCTGCGCCTCGTGCGCGCCGAGGGTCTGGAGTGCGACGAGGCCGTCCTGACAGGCGAGTCACTGCCCGCGGAAAAGCAGGCGAATCCGATCGAGGCACCGGAGTCGCCGCTGGAGCTTGCGTCTTGCGCGTTCATGGGCACGGTTGTGCGCGAGGGCAGCGGCTTGGGTGTCGTCGTGCGCACCGGCGGACGGACCGAGTTCGGCGCGATTGCGTTGAGCCTCGGGGAGCGACAGCCGCAGACCGCCTTCCAGCTCGGCCTCCGGGATTTCTCGTTCCTGCTCGTCCGCGTGACCACGGTATTGGCCGGCACGATCCTGATCGTCAACGTCGCGCTGCGGTCGCTCATTGCTGTCATCGGTGCTGTTTGCCCTGGCGATCGCGGTTGGCCTGACACCGCAGCTACTGCCGGCGATCGTCACCATCAGCCTCTCGACCGGCGCTAAGCGATTGGCCGAACGCAAGGTCGTGGTCAAGCGACTCGTGAGCATCGAGGACCTCGGCAACATCGTCGTGCTGTTCACCGACAAGACCGGCACGTTGACCGAGGGCAGCATCACGTTCGCCGCCGCACTCGGGCCCGATGGCAGCGCATCGGACTCGGTGTTGCGTGCCGGGCTCCTGTGTAACGACGCGAGCTTCTCGGACGGGCACGTGGTCGGAGGCAACCAACTCGATCAGGCCCTGTGGCAGGCGCCGGGCGCCCCGGCCCTCGGCGCCGAGAACGCGCAGCGCCTGGCTTCGCTTCCGTTTGACTACCAGCGGCGCGTGGCGTCGGTGCTCGTCGAAGAGGCCGGCGGCCATCGGCAGATCATCGTCAAGGGCGCGCCGGAGACTGTGCTCGCCCGCTGCGCGGGGGTCAGCTCAGACGCGCAGGCGGTCCTCGACTCACAGTTCGCTGCCGGCGCTCGAGTGATCGCAGTCGCCACCGCCGCTGCTCAGGGCCGCACCACGCTCAGCTTTGAGGACGAGCACGAGCTGACACTCGCAGGATTTCTGACGTTCGTCGATCGTCCGAAGGCTGACGCGGCAAGTGCGCTCGCTCGCTTGCGGCGGCTCGATGTCACGGTCAAGGTCATCACCGGCGACAACGATCGCGTCGCCCAAAAGGTCTGCCAGGACATTGGTCTCGAAGTCCAAGGAACGCTCACCGGTCCCGAGATCGAGCGGCTGGACGACGAGCAGCTGGCGGCGGCGATCGGGCACACGACGATCTTCGCGCGCGTCACCCCCGAGCAGAAGTCGCGCATCATCAAGTCCCAGCGGGCGCTGGGCGCGACCGTTGGTTTCCTCGGCGACGGCGTCAACGACGCGGTCGCACTCCATGACGCGGATGTCGGGATCTCGGTCCAGACCGCCACCGATGTGGCCAAGGACGCCGCCGACATCGTGCTGTTGGAAAAGGATCTCGAGATCCTCGCCGACGGGGTCGTCGAGGGCCGACGAATCTTCGCCAACACGATCAAGTACGTGCTGATGGGAACCTCGTCGAACTTCGGGAATATGTTCAGCGCCGGTGGCGCGTCGCTGTTTTTGAGCTTCCTGCCGATGCTGCCGACGCAGATCCTGCTCAACAACCTGCTCTACGACGCGAGCGAGATGACGATCCCGACCGACAACGTCGATGAGGAACAGCTGCAGCGACCCGCGCACTGGGACACCGCGTTCATCCGCCGCTTCATGCTGTTCTTCGGCCCGATCAGCTCGATCTTCGACTTCGCGACCTTCGGAATCATGATCTGGGTCTTCAACGCGCACGCACCGTTGTTCCGATCCGGCTGGTTTGTCGAGTCGCTCGCCACGCAGAGCCTCGTGATCTTCGCGATCCGCACTCGTCGCGTCCCGTTCTTCCACAGCCGTCCCAGCGTGCCGCTCGTCGTAGCCACGTTGAGCTGCGTCGCGATCGGCGTCTGGTTGCCGTTCTCACCGTTCGCTCACGTGCTCGGCTTCATCGCGCTGCCCGCCGCCTTCCTTGGCACTCTCGCGGTGATGATCGTCATCTACTTGCTGCTGATCGAGCTCGGCAAGCGGCGCTTTTACCGAGTGCCGACGAGCGGGCCGCCGATCGCACGTCGCCGCCCGAGCGCGAACGCTGGATCCACCACCGCGCCACTCGCTGGACCACCCGGGTCGGCCCGCGGCACGCGGTCGACGCAAACCAACCCTGACCGCATCCTCGGTAGTTCTGTGCGGCCAGCCGGTCCTGACATTCCGGCTCGGTAGCGCCCCCGTGTAAGCACGGCGCTCGCCTCTACTCAGCGTCCCGTCCGAGCCTCGTTTGCTTGCGTACTTCTCCGCAGCGCCGGTGTGGCGGCCGCCCGATGAGTGACTCCCCGCCCCCGCGCAGACTGGGCTCATGAGCGACACCATCTCTCCGGTCCTCTGTGGGATCGCGCGAAGGAGGATCCATGTCTGAAGCAGTCATTGTCGACGCCATCCGCACCCCCATCGGCAGAGCGATCCGAGGGACGCTGCGGGACATCCGGGCCGACGACCTCGCCGCGATCCCGCTGCGCGCGCTCGCCGAGCGCAACCCGGAGATCGATTTCCGCGAGACCGACGACGTGATGATGGGGTGTGGCTTTCCCGACCACGAGCAGGGCTACAACGTTGGCCGCAACGCCGTGCTGCTGGCGGGATTCGACCACCACGTGCCGGCCGTCACCGTGAGCCGGTTCTGCGCATCGTCGTTGCAGACGATCCGCATGGCGTTTCACGCGATCAAAGCGGGCGAAGGCGACCAGTACATCGCGGCGGGGGTCGAATGCACGTCTCGTGGCGCCGGCATGACGCTTCCGGTGATGAACCCCCGCCTCGACGGGTCAAACGGGACCGGCTATGACGTCTACATCCCGATGGGGATGACGGCCGAGAACGTGGCCGAGCGCTGCAAGGTCACCCGTGAGGCCCAGGACGAGTGGGCGGCGCTGTCTCAGCAACGTGCGGTCGCCGCACGCGAAAGCGGCCACTTCGACCCCGAGATCGTGGGCGTGGACATACCGGAGACCCACGACGCAGGCGGAGACGTCATCCCCGCTCACACGGTCACCCGGGACGACGGCCCGCGCGCCGGCACGACGGTCGAGTCGCTCGCGAAACTCAAGCCTGCTTTCAAGCCGAATGGCACTGTCACCCCGGGCAACGCCTGCCCGCTCAACGACGGCGCCGCAGCCGTGCTGGTCATGTCAGAGGAGAAGGCCCGCGAGCGCGGCGTCAAGCCGCGGGCGCGGATCGTGGCCTCCGCGGTGGCGGCGATCCGCCCCGAGATCATGGGGCTCGGGCCGATCCCAGCCTGCCGGGCGGTGCTCAAGGCCGCCGGCCTGACGATCGAGGACATCGACCTGGTCGAGCTCAACGAGGCGTTCGCGGCGCAGGTACTGCCGTGCCGAGACGAGCTTGGCATCGATCCAGAGAAGCTGAACATCAACGGCGGCGCGATCGCGCTCGGTCATCCCTTCGGTATGACCGGCGCGCGGATCATGACCACCCTGCTCAACAACCTCGATTCGGTGGGCGGCAGGTATGGCCTGGAGTCGATGTGCGTTGCCGGCGGATTGGGTCAGGCGATGATCGTCGAGCGGCTCTCCTAAACCGGAAAGGAACGGCACCAAATGGCAACCACAGGTTCTAAGACTCAGACTGCTGTGCGTGATCGCGATCTCACCGGACGCGTCGCGTTGGTCACCGGAGGTACGCGCGGGATCGGGGCGGCGATCTGCCATGCGCTCGCTGCGGACGGCGCCGCCGTGGCGGCGGGCTATTCGTCCAATCAAGCACGCGCCGACGAGCTGCGCCAGTCGGTCGAGGCCGAGGGAGGGACGCTGTCGTTGCATCAGGGCAACATCGGCGACGCGGACGACTGCGAGCGCGTCGTCAAGGACGTGATCGACCAGCACGGCCGGCTCGACATCCTCGTCAACAACGCAGGCATCACCGTCGACAAGCTCTTCCTGAAGATGTCTGCGGCCGATTGGGACAAGGTAGTGCAGGTCGACCTGTCCGGCTCCTTCTACATGGCCAAGCCGGCGCTCATCCACATGATCGCGCGAGGCTCTGGGCGGATCATCAACATCTCGTCGGTCAGCGGCGAGATGGGCAACGTCGGCCAGGTGAACTACACGGCCGCGAAGGCGGGGATGTTCGGGCTCACGAAGACGCTCGCCAAGGAGGCGGCGGTCTCGCTCCGGGTGGCCGGCACGCTCGAGAAAGGGCTCGGGGTCACGGTCAACTGCATCGCTGCGGGCCTGACCGAGACCGACATGGTCGCCACGATCCCGCCGTTCCTGATGGCGGAGATGGTGGAGCGGATCCCGATGCACCGAGCGGGACACCCGGAGGAAATTGCGCGCGTCGTGGCCTTCCTCGCCCAGGACGCCTCTGGCTACATCACCGGGCAGATCTGGGACGTCGACGGCGGACTGAACATGTAGAGCAACTCAGAGAGAGAGTCACATGGCTACCAACGTTTCAGAGAAAGAAGCTCGTGACGTCGTCGAGGCGGCGCGGGAGGCCGAGTGGAAGCTGCCGAGCTTTGGCAAGCAGCTGTTCCTGGGCGACTTCCGGCTCGACCTGATCCATCCGCAGCCGCGGCTGGATCCCGAGGCGATCGAGAAGGGCGAGCGATTTCTCGCCGAGCTCCAGGCCGTGCTGACGGAAACCGCCGACCCGCTCGAAATCGAGCGCGAGGCGAGGATCCCGGACCACGTGGTGGACGCGCTGAAGAGGATCGGGGCGCTTGGGATGAAGGTGCCGCCGAAGTACGGCGGGCTTGGTCTCTCTCAGGTCTACTACAGCAGGGCGCTGGGGATCGCCGCCAACTGTCACTCGGCGATTTGCACGCTGCTGAGCGCGCACCAGTCGATCGGCGTCGCCGAGCCGCTGCGCATGTTCGGTAGCGAGGAGCAGCGGCAGAAGTGGCTGCCGCTGGTCGCAAAGGATCACATCAGCGCCTTCTTGCTGACCGAACCGGGCGTCGGCTCCGATCCGGCGCGGATGGAATCGACGGCCATGCCGGTCGGTCCCGAGCTGGCGGCGGCCCCGCCCGACGACCACATGGTGGCGACGCCGACCGAGGGCGGCTACGTGATCAATGGGCGCAAGCTGTGGGCGACAAATGGGACCGTGGCGGACATCGTCGTGGTGATGGCGAAGGTGCCCAAGAGCGACGGTCACCGCGGTGGCATCACAGCGTTTGTGCTGCCGTACAACACCGAGGGGGTCACGATCAAGCACCGCAACGCCTTCATGGGTCTGCGCGGGATCGAAAACTCGGTGACGCTGCTCGAGAACGTCTTCGTTCCCGAGGAGAACCGGATCGCTCGCGAGGGCGACGGGCTCAAGATCGCGCTCACCACCCTGAACACGGGGCGCCTGGCGCTGATGGCGATCGCGGTCAGCGCTTCGAAGTGGGCGACCAAAGTCGCGCGCGAGTGGGCAACCGAACGGGTGCAGTGGGGTCGGCCGATCGGCAAGCACGATGCGGTGGCGCAGAAGCTCGCTTTCATCGCCGGCAGCGCGTTCGGCCTAGAGGCGATGCTCGACGTCTCCGCGCGTCTGGCCGACAACAAGCGCAACGACATCCGCATCGAGGCCGCCCTGTGCAAGGTGTACGGCTCGGAGCTCGCGTGGAAGGTGATCGACGAGCTGATGCAGGTCCGCGGAGGTCGCGGCTACGAGACCGCAGAGTCGCTCAAGGCCCGCGGCGAGAAGCCCGTGCCCGTCGAGCAGTGCATGCGGGACATGCGCGTGAACCGCATCTTCGAAGGGTCGACCGAGATCATGCACCTGCTGATCGCCCGCGAGGCGGTCGACACCCACCTGCACGCCGCCGGCGGCCTGCTGATGGGCGACGGCGACGTCAAGGCCAAGGCGGACGCCGCCCTAAAGGCGGGCCTGTTCTACGGCAAGTGGCTGCCGAACCTGGCCGTGGGCAAGGGCCAGAACCCGCGCTCCTATGAAGAGTTCGGACCGTTGGCGAGCTACCTGCGCTACGTCGAGCGTTCCTCGCGCAAGCTCGCGCGATCGACGTTCTACGGGATGGCGCGGTGGCAGGCGAGGCTCGAGCAGAAGCAGTCCTTCCTCGCCCGGATCGTCGACATCGGCGCAGAGCTGTACGCGATCTCCGCGACGGTCGTCTACGCCGACAGGCTCGGGCACGAGCACCCCGAGCGCAAGAAAGAGTCGATCGAGCTCGCGGAGCTGTTCTGCGCGATGGCCAAGCGCAGGGCCGACACGCTGTTCAACGAGCTGTGGGCCAACGACGACGATGCCCGGTATTCCGCTGCGCAGAAGGTGCTGGACGGCCGCTACCGCTGGCTGGAAGAAGGGATCCTCGACCCAGCCGGCGACGGTCCGATGATCCCGGCGCTGGACTAGAGAGGATTCGACCATGGCTACGGCAATCACAGATCCGGTCGCCTCGGCAGACGCCGAGTGGGCCGCACGGCTGGACGGCTTTGTGCAGCGCGCGCGCGAGGCCTCGGTGGCGCTGCGTGAGCTCGATCAGGAGGCGGTCGACCGAATCGTCTGGGCGATGACTGTCGCCGGGCTCGAGAACGCGGTTGAGCTGGCAGAGCTCGCAATGGAGGAGACCCACTTCGGCGTGTTCGAGGACAAGGTGCTCAAGAACTACATCGCCACCGAGTTCCTCTACGACTACCTGAAGGACAAGAAGTCGGTCGGCGTGATCGACGAGGACCGCGAGCGTGCGCTCAAGTACGTCGCCGAACCGATCGGAGTGGTGCTGGCGCTGCTGCCGATCACCAACCCGACCTCGACGGCGCTGTTCAAGTCGATCGTCTGCGCGAAGACCCGCAACGCGTTGATCATGCGTCCGTCAGCGCGGGCTGCGCGCTGCGCCGCTCGCGCTGCCGAGATCCTGCAGGAGGCCGGCGAAGCGGCGGGGCTGCCGGCGCACGCGCTGCAGGTGATCCCCGACCCGTCGTTGGACGTCTCGCAGTACCTGTTCCACCACTCCGACGTCGACTTCATCTGGACGACCGGTGGCCCGAAGGCGGTGGCGGCCGCGAACGCCGCCGGTAAGCCGTGCCTCAGCGTCGGCTCGGGCAACGCGCCGGTGTACGTGCACCGCAGCGCCGACATCCGGATGGCGGTGGTCGACATTCTCGTCTCCAAGACATTCGACTCCTCGGTGATCTGTCCGGCGGAGCAGACGTGCGTGATCGACGATCAGATCTACGATCAAATGATCGAGGAGTTCCAGCGGATGGGCGCCCGACTGCTGACCGACGAGCAGACGGCCGCGCTCGCGGCTCGGTCGTTCTCCGACGACGGCAAAGTGCAGATGGACGTCCTCGGGCAGTCATGCTTGAACCTAGGCGGCCTGGCGGGCTTCGAGGCGGCGGAGGACGACAAGGTGCTGCTCGCCCCGCTCCCGGCCGAGCTCGACGTCCTGGCCGCGCACCCGTTCATCGCCGAGAAGCTGATGCCGGTGCTCGGCGTGGTGCGCTCGCCAAGCGTCGAGCACGGGATCCAGGCGTGCGAGCTGGTCACCGAGCACGGCGGGCTGGGCCACACCTCGGCCGTGTACGCGACCGACGATGACGTGATCGATCGGTTCGCCCTCGCGATCCGCACGGGGAGGATCCTCGTCAACGCGCCGACTGCAGTCGGAGCGCTGGGCGGCATCTACAACTCGATGACCCCGACGTTCTCGCTGGGCTGCGGTACGTGGGGAGGGTCGAACACGACCGACAACGTCAACTACCGAAACCTCTTGAACATCAAGACCGTGTCACGCCGGCAGGCACCCTCTCAGTGGTTCCGGGTTCCCGCCGACACGTACTTCAATCCCGGCGCGCTCGACAACCTGCGGCAGCTCGGCGCGGATCGCCCGATGATCGTCACCGACGGTCCGACCGTGGCCCGGGGCGTGGCCGAGGAGGTGCGCCACTACCTCACCGCCGGCGCTGTCAACGTGTTCTCCGGGGTAGAGCCGGAACCGACCGAGGCGCAGATCCGAGCCGGAGTCGAGGAGCTGGAACGGTTCGACGCCGATGCGATCATCGCGCTCGGCGGCGGCTCGGTGATGGATGCCGCCAAGGCGATGCGGCTGTTTCACGAGAGCCCGCAGCTGAGCGTCCGCGAGTTGTCGCTGCCGTTCCTCGACGCGCGCAAGCGAATCTCTGATTTCCCGCAGGTCGCGCACAAGGTGCGGCTGGTCGCGATCCCGACGACGTCCGGCACGGGCTCGGAGGTCTCGCCGGCCGCGGTGATCAGCGTGGGCCAGCGGAAGGTGACGCTCGTCGACTACTCGCTTGTGCCCGACATGGCGATCGTCGACCCGATGCTGACGCTGACGATGCCCCGGGAGATCACCGCCGACACCGGAATCGACGCTCTGACACATGCGCTGGAGGCGTTGGTCTCGATCTTCGCCTCTCCATACACCGACGCGTTCTGCGTCCAGGCTGTCAACCTGATCTTCACGTCACTCCCCCGGGCCTATCACGACGGGTCTGACCTGGAGGCCCGCACGGCGATGGCCAATGCCGCGACGATCGCCGGCTTGGCTTTCTCCAACGCGTTCGTTGGGCTAAACCATGCGCTCGCGCACCCGGTTGGCGCGCGGTTCGGGATCGCGCACGGCCGCGCGAATGCGCTCTTCCTCCCGCACGTGCTGCGCTACAACGCGTCGCTGCCGAGCAAGTTCATGCCGGCGCCGGGCTACTCCGCCTACGTCGCGCCCGAGAAGTACGCCCAGATCGCGTGGATTCTCGGGCTCGGCGGCAAGAGCGAGCGCGATCGTTGCGAGCGGCTGTTCGCCCGCGTCGATGAGCTTCTGGCCGAGGTCGACGAGCCCCGGACGCTGGCGGGCTGCGGTGTGAAACGCCAGGAGTTCGAAAAGGCGCTGCCCGACCTCGCCAAGGCGGCGTTCATGGACCCGAGCATTCGCACCAATCCGCGCATCCCGATGATCCGCGAGGTCATCGAGCTGCTGAAGGCGGGCTACTCCGACGGGGGTTGACGGCAGCTCGACAGGATCGCCGAGGACTGTGGCTCGACGACCGCCCTGAGCACTCAGGTGACAGGGTCGACCGTGCCATCGTCGAGGACGAGCACGCCGCCGTGGCGGGCGCGCAGCAGCCGCCGTCCCGCCGCCGGACCTGACAGCAGAGCGGCCTTCGCCAGCGCCTCGGCCTCCAGTGCAGTCGGGGCAAGCGCGGTGGCCGCGACCAATCCCGTCCACGCGGGAACTCCTGTGGCGGGGTCGATCAAGTGGTGGGCGAAATCGCCGTCCTCACGCTCCCATAGTCGTGCGTCGATGCCAGACGTCGCCACTGCGCCCGAGCGGACCCGGAACGTGTGGGCGACGGCACCGGTGAGCGGATGGCGCACGCGCACCTCCCACGGCGCTCCGCTGCCGGCCGCCACCCGCAGGTCACCGCCACAATCGACGGCGCAGCGCCCGTAGAGCTCGAGCCGGGCAGCGAGAAGGTCCGCCGCCCATCCTTTGACCGAACCCCCCAGATCGAGCTCGAGGCCCGGCGTACGGCGGATCGCCCCGGCGCGATCGTCAACCACGACCGCGCGCCACCGGGCGGCCGGATCGGGCCGCGCCGGGCGCCGCGGCGGCGCTGATCCCAACCCGCGCGACAGCGATGGGGGCCGGATGTGCGCGCGGGACTCGGAATAGCCGGCTTGGCGGAGCGCCCCGAGCAGCGTCGGGTCGACCAGGCCGCCGCTCATGCAGGCCGCACGCAACGCCGCCCCGACCGCCGCCCGTAACAGGGGCGCCGCGGGCACACAAGCGCGCGGATCGGCGTTCAGACAGCAGAGGTCGCTGCTCGCGTCAAACCGCGACAGCCGGCGGTCGATCTCGGCGAACAACGACGCCACGTCGACGTTGCCGTCGGCGTCGCGCACCACCCGGGCAACCGTACCCATCGTCGCGAAGCGGTCGTCGAGCACGCACACCCCCCAAGGCCCGCTTGGTCAGCCGGCGGCCCTGTCCTGGCCGGGCGGCGGCGCGGACTGGGCAGCCATGTCAGCCCCGTAGGCCTGCTGCAGGTCGGCGATCTGACCGGGACTGGACTGCGTTGTCATCGGTGGCAGAGACGGGTTGCTCTCTGCGCGCGGCGGGGACGGGTTGCGCGCCGATCCGCGGCGACGGATGAACTCCCCCACTGCCCCCGCCGCTGCAGCCGCGGCCAGCGTCCAACGTGCTTGAGAGCGCATCCGGCAACGCTAGAGCCGCCGGGCTTCGTCGGACACCGCGCGCGTCCGAACCATCGCTGCGGAGAACTACTCGCGGGGGTAACTACGTACGGACCTGAGCAGCGCGCACGGATAAAGACCGTGCGCGCGGAGCCAAGACTGTTTGTGAGTCAGCAGTTTTCCGCCAAACCATGGGCGACACGTCAAGAGTCTTGGGAGAAATCAGATGATGACCACGCAGCTAGCAAGCGCCACCGCCAGTGATCCTCCGGTTCGTACCCGCAAGTGGGTGTATGACTTCGCCGAGGGGTCGCGCAAGCTGCGCGAGCTGCTGGGCGGCAAGGGCTCGGGCGTGGCTGAGATGACGCGCATCCTCGGAGCCGACATGGTCCCGGCCGGGTTCACGATCACGACCGAGGCGTGCGTGGCCTACATGCGCGGCGCCCGGACCTGGCCCGACGACTTGCAGGAGCAGGTTGGCGCTGCGCTCGCGGCGCTCGAGAAGCGAGCCGGTAAGCGGCTGGGCGACGCTGAGGATCCGCTGCTCGTCTCGGTGCGCTCCGGCGCGCGGGTATCGATGCCGGGGATGATGGACACGGTGCTGAACCTCGGGCTCAACGACGAGTCGGCCGCCGGCTTGGCGGCGCGCACCGAGGATGAGCGCTTCGCATGGGACTGCTACCGCCGCTTGGTGCAGATGTTCGGCAACGTCGTGCGCGGGATCCCGGGGGAACGCTTCGAGGAGGAGATCGCCCGCGTCAAGCTCGAGCGCGGCGTGACCCTCGACACCGAGCTCGACGCCGGCGCGCTGCGCGAGCTGACCGAGAGCTTCAAGTCCTACTACGACTTCCCGACCGACCCACGGCAGCAGCTGACCGAGGCGATCCAGGCCGTGTTCGATTCGTGGATGGGCGCGCGGGCGGTTCAGTACCGGCGGATCAATCGGCTCCCCGACGATTGGGGGACGGCCGTCAACGTGCAGCAGATGGTGTACGGCAACAAGGGCGACACGTCATGCTCGGGGGTGGCCTTCAGCCGTGACGAGGTCACCGGTGCGCCGACGCCGTCTGGAGACTTCCTTCCGCGCGCCCAAGGGGAGGACGTCGTCTCGGGCGTCCGCACGCCGCTTGACCTCGCCGAGCTCCACGATTGGATGCCGGAGGTCGCCGATCAGCTGACGGAGATCCTGCGCAAGCTGGAGGCCCACTACCGGGACATGCAAGACACCGAGTTCACGGTCGAGGAGGGCCGCCTGTACATGCTCCAGACGCGGAACGCCAAGCGACCCGCGCAGGCCGCCGTCCGGTTCGCAGTAGACGCGTTCGAGGAGCGACTGCTGACCAAGGCCGAGGCGGTCGCGACGATCGACGCCGGAGCGCTCGACGCGCTTCTGCACCCGTCGTTCGACACCACGGCGCGCTTCACCGTGCTCGCTCGTGGCGTCGCCGCCTCGCCGGGCGCGGCGAAGGGCGCGATCGTGTTCACCGCGCCTGAGGCCGTCGAGCAGGCCGCCGACGGCAAGGCGGTGATCCTCGTGCGCCCGTTCACGGAGGCCGACGACGTCGCCGGGTTCCATGCTGCGGCGGGGATCCTGACATCGGAAGGCGGCAAGGCCTCGCACGCGGCGCTGGTGGCCCGCGGCATGGGCCGTCCCGCGATCACCGGTGCCGCCGCGATCGACATCGATCTCAAGCTGGGCGAGGTGCGGATCGGCGAGCTCGTCCTGCACGCAGGCGACTTCATCGCGATCGACGGCACCAACGGGGTGATCACCACCGATGACGTTCCGCTCGTCGAAGCCCACATTGACGCACGCTTCGAGACCGTTCTGCGCTGGGCCGACGAGCTCCGTCAGATCGGCGTGCGGGCGAATGCCGACACCCCCGAGGACGCCGCCCACGCGCATCGCTTCGGCGCCGAGGGGATCGGGCTGTGCCGGACCGAGCACATGTTCATGGCGGCTGATCGCCAGCCGAAGATGCGGGCGATGATCATGGCCACAGACGAGGCTGGACGGCGGGCCGCGCTGGATGAGCTGCTGCCGCTTCAGCAGAGCGACTTCGAGGGGTTGTTCGAGGCGATGGTGGGCTGGCCGGTGACGATTCGCCTGCTCGACCCGCCGCTGCACGAGTTCCTGCCCGACCGCTTCGAGCTGCTCGAGGACATCGTGCGCGCACGGATCGACCGCAGCCCACGTCTCGCGGGACTCGAGAGCCAGTTCGATCGGGCCCGGTCGCTCGAGGAGACCAACCCGATGCTCGGTACACGGGGCGTGCGGCTGGGCGTGATGGAGCCGGAGGTGTACGAGATGCAGGTGCGGGCCATCGCCCGCGCCGCGCTGGCCGTGAGAGAGCGAACCGGCCGCGGGCCGAAGCTCGAGATCATGATCCCGCTGGTTGCCTACGAACGCGAGCTCGAGCTCGTGAAGAACCGCGTCGTGTCGGTGGCGGAGCAGGAGGGGCTCAGCTTCGGGGTCGACTTCAGCGTCGGGACGATGATCGAGCTGCCGCGCGCGTGTTTCATCGCCGATCAGATCGCGCGTCACGCGGACTTCTTCTCGTTCGGGACAAACGATCTCACGCAGTGCGGGATCGGCTTCTCCCGGGACGACATCGAGGGTCGGATCATCCCGCGCTACGTCGAGGAGAAGATCGTCGACGGCTCGCCGTTTGCGACGATCGACCAAGCGGGCGTCGGCGAACTCGTGCGCACGGCGGTCGAGAGGGGGCGCCGCGAGCGGCCAGCCCTCGAGCTCGGCGTCTGTGGTGAGCACGGCGGCGATCCAGAGTCGATCCGGTTCTTCCACGACTCGGGGCTCGACTACGTCAGCTGCTCACCGTTCCGCCTGCCGATCGCGCGGGTGGCAGCCGCCCAGGCCGCAATCGCAGCTCCGCGGTAGCCGCGAAAGACGCGAGCCGCCAACGCACGTACCTACAACCCCTGGTGAGTGAACATGACAGAACCGAACAACCCTATTTCCAACGATGTCGTGATCGTCGGCGGTGGCGTCGCGGGACTCGAGGCGTTGCTCGCGCTCCGCGCCCTCGCCGGCGACCGTGTCGCCCTAACGCTCATTTCGCAATGCGATTCGTTCGTCGACCGGCCCATGACAGTGGCGGAGCCGTTCGGCCTCGGCTCGGCAACACGCCATTCGCTGGCGCAGATCACCGAGGAGCTCGGCGCGAACCTCGTCCACGCGAGCGTGGCCGGCGTCGATGCCGCCGCCCACCGGGTCAGATGTGCGGACGGTTCAGACGTTGCCTTCGACACACTGATCCTCGCCTCCGGCGCGCGACAGCGCGCGCCGTTTTCCGACGCGATTACGTTCGGGTTCGAGGGTTCGGGCCAGGCCGTCCGGGAGATGCTCGCCCGGCTGCGCAGTCGCGAGGCGCAAAGCGTGGCGTTCGTCGCTCCCGCCATGACGGGATGGCTGCTGCCGCTGTATGAGCTTGCACTCATGACCGCGCACGAGCTCGCACGGAGCAACGTCGACGGTGTCCACTTGCGTCTGCTCAGCCCCGAGGATCGGCCTCTTGCGCTGTTCGGGGATCGGGACAGCCAGAGCATCGAGCGTCTGATCGCTGCGGCGGGGATCGAGTTCGTCGGGGCGGCATTCACCGAACTGGATGACGGTGGGCCGATGGATGGCGCTCTGTCGGAAATGAGCCCCGACTACGTCGTCACCCTGCCGCTTCTGAGCGGCCCCGGAATCGCCGGCGTGCCGGCCACACACCCGCACAAGTTCATCCCGGTGGACGAGTACGGGCGGGTGAGGGGACTCGCCGATGTGTACGCGGCCGGGGACGCGGTCGACTTCCCGATAAAGCAGGGCGGGCTTGCAGCGCAGCAGGCGGATACCGTGGCCGCGCACGTCGCCGCGCGCTACGGCGCGGCGGTCGACCCCGCGCCGTTTCGGCCTGTGCTCCGGGGGATGCTGTTCACGGGCGGGGAATCGCTGTACATGCGCTCTGGCGTACCGAACGCGGACCCGGATGTCCCTGGCGCGTGGTATCCGCTCTGGTGGCCGCCGACGAAGATCGCCGGCCGCCACCTTGCGCCGTACCTGTTTGCTCGCATCGACGAGGAGGTCGGCTACGGCGGCCCGCCCGTCGGGTTCATCGACGTCGACATCCCGCTTGCGGCGATCACGCTGCCGGGCTGATGGCTCCCGTGCACGACCGAGAGCGTGGATATCGGTAGGTAATTAGCCGCAGCGTGGCACGGCCCCGGGCGGATTCCTGTCGCCATCCCGAGGCCTACCGTTGTCTGCGAAGCCCAAACGAAGGAGCCACATGATGCCGAAGACCAGCGTCCAGCCCAGCAACGGAAGCTACCTGCTGCCGCATTTTGACCATGCGACAGTGGCCGACGCGATGCACCCGGGGATCCTGTCGTGCGACGCCGACGCGACTCTCCCCGATGTTGCCAGGATAATGTCCACGCACCACGTCCACTGCATCGTGGTGGGCGGCACCGCGGACGGCCAAGGCGAAGAATCACCCGTGCTTGGAATCGTCTCCGACTTCGACGTGCTACGGGCGGGCATGCGTCCGGACGCTCCGGACACGGCCTCGGAGCTCGCGCGCCAGCCAGTCATGGTCGAAACGACGTCGCTATTGCGCGACGCGGCGGAGCTGATGCTCGCCAAGAGCGCGAGTCATGTCGTGGCGGTCAATCCCGTGACCAAGCGCCCGGTCGGGATCCTCTCGACGCTGGACGTCGCGGGCATCCTGGGGTGGGGCGAGCTGTAACCGCGGTTTCTGGGCTGTGGACGCTACGAGAGGATGCAAGTGAGCGACGTCGTGATCAGCTCTGCCGCCCGGACCGCGATCGGGTCGTTCGGACGCAGCTTGCGTGACGTCCCGCCCACGGAGCTCGGCGCATCCGCCGCGCGTGCAGCAATCGAGCGCGCCGGGCTCGACCCCGCGCAGGTGGAGCAGATTGTGTTCGGCAACGTCATCCACACATCACCCGAAGACCATTACCTGGCGCGAGTCGTCGGGATCAACGCCGGGATCCCGAAGGAGTCGCCCGCGCTGACGCTCAACCGCTTGTGCGGCAGCGGCCTGCAGGCTGTCATCTCGGCTGCGCAGATGATCCAGACCGGCGACGCGGAAGTGGTACTCGCCGGTGGCGCCGAGTCGATGAGCCGGGGCGCGTACTGGATGGAGAACGCCCGATGGGGCGCACGGATGGGCGACGCGTCGCTCGTCGATTCGGTCGTGGGAGCGCTCACCGATCCATTCCACAAGATTCACATGGGAGTGACGGCCGAGAATCTCGCGAGGTCCCACGGGATCTCGCGCGAGGCGCAGGACGAGTTCGCGGTCGAGTCGCATCGCCGTGCTATCGCGGCGATCGAGGCGGGGCGCTTCGAGGCGGAGGTAGTTCCGGTCGAGGTCAAGACGCGTAAGGGGACAGTCGAGTTCAAGGTGGACGAGCACGCCCGCCCCGACGTGACGTTGGAGGCCCTGGCCAAGCTCAAGCCGGCGTTTGACCCGGACGGCACGGTGACAGCCGGCAATGCCTCGGGCATCAACGACGCCGCCGCGGCACTGGTCGTCATGTCCGGCGAGCGGGCGCAGCAGCTCGGAGCACCGGTAAGGGGCAGGATCGTTTCGTACGCGGTGTGTGGAGTGGAGCCGAGGACGATGGGCATCGGGCCCGTTCCCGCCGTACGCAAGGCGCTCGAGCGAGCAGGCAAGCAACTCGATCAGGTCGACATTGTCGAACTCAACGAGGCGTTCGCAGCCCAGTCGCTGGCGGTCCTTCAGGACCTCGGGCTCGACACCACGCGGGTCAACCCGAACGGCGGCGCGATCGGGCTCGGGCACCCGGTGGCCGCAACGGGCGCGATTCTCGTGACCAAGATCCTCAACGAGATGGAACGAGAGGACCACAAGCTCGGGCTCGTCAGCCTCTGCATCGGCGGGGGCCAGGGAATCGCCATGCTCATCGAGCGCGACTAAGAGACGACTCGCGCCCCCACGCTAACCGGGAGGAGAGAGACGATGGCTGCACTTCAACACGAGGCGGTTCCGGCGATGGCGCCGGAGCGGTTTGCGTCGGTCCTGTCGCCCGGTGAATACGAGGCGTTGCTGGGCCTCGTCGAACACGCCGCGCGAGAGTTGCATGGTCGAGTGATCTGGAATGTGAACTCGACCGCGAAGGGCGGTGGGGTGGTCGAGATGTTGCGGCCGCTGTTGGGCTACTGTCGCGGCGCCGGTGTTGACGCGCGCTGGGCAGTGATTCCCGGACAGCCCGACTTCTTTGCCATCACGAAGCGGATCCACAACCGCCTGCACGGGTACGCCGGAGACGGCGGCCCGCTGGGCGACGCGGAGCGCGAGGTTTACGAGCAGACGCTGACCGCGAGTGCAGACGAACTCGCTGAGTTGGTGCATCCGCGCGACATCGTGATCTTGCACGATCCCCAGACGGCCGGGTTGGCGGCGGCAGTGCGCGAGACGGGGGCGACCGTGATCTGGCGCTGTCACGTCGGTCTCGATATCGCCAATGATCATGCGCATGCGGCGTGGGATTTTCTGCGCCGCTATGTCTTGGATGCTGACGCCTATGTATTTTCCCGGGCGGGGTTCGCGTGGGACGGGCTACCGCGTGACCGGATCGCGGTGATCCGCCCCTCGATCGACGCGTTTGCGCCGAAGAACGCCGAGCAGGGTCGCGAGCAGTCACTGTCAATCCTGGCGAGCGCCGGGATTCTGGCCGATGACGTCGACGCCTACCCGATGTTCACTCGCTGTGATGGCACGCCGGGTCGCGTTGAGCGACAGGCCGAGATGCTGGAGGAGGAGCCGCTGGAAACTGACGTGCCGGTGGTGACGCAGGTTTCGCGGTGGGATCAGCTCAAGGATCCGGTCGGCGTGCTGGGCGCGTTCGCAGGGCACGTCGCGAGCCGCGGTGCGGCGCACCTGCTGCTGGTCGGTCCGTCGACAGCGGCGGTCGCCGATGATCCCGAGGGCGGGCAGGTTCTGGACGAGGTCCGCGCGGCGTGGCACGAGCTGCCGGCGGCGATTCGTCGCCGAGTGCACCTGTGCTCGTTGCCGATGGATGACGTCGACGAGAACGCGGCGATCGTCAATGCGCTGCAGCGGCACGCGGACGTGGTCGTGCAGAAGAGCCTCGCGGAGGGTTTCGGCTTGACGGTCGCCGAAGCGATGTGGAAGCAACGACCGGTCGTGGCGAGCCGGATTGGTGGGATTCGCGATCAGATCGAGGATGGCCGATCGGGCGTGTTGTTGTCGGACCCGCGCGACCTCGAACAGGCGGGGGCGGCGATAAGCGAGCTGCTGGCAGACGGCGTTCGCGCGCGAGAAATGGGCATCGCGGCCCAGCGCCGCGTCCAGCAGCAGTTCCTCGGTCCGCACCACCTTGGACGCTACTTCGAGGTGATCCAAAGGGTTAGCTCACAGCGTCAGCAGAGCCAGCGGCGCCAGCGAAGCGGGACGCCGGCGACGAGCGCCTAGGCCGCCGTGGCCTGGCAGGCAGGCGAGAGCGTCACGAAGTGTGCGTCTGCAAGACCGAGCGAGAAGCCCTCCGGAGCGCCGCTTGCCATGTCGAGCACGAACTCGGGGTCGCCCCACCTGCGGAACTGCTCGGCGTCGATGTAGAACGGGACCCCGTCCACTTCCCCCAGCAAAATGTCACCCGGACCCGGCGCCAGATCGTCTGCGAGCAGGCAGAGCGGGAGCGAGCCGTCGCAGCATCCTCCCGACTGGAAGATCGCGAGTGGGCCATGCGTCAGGACCAGTTGCCTGAGCATCGTCGTCGCCTGGGGAGTCGCGGTGATGCAAACCGTGTCGTCGTTGCTGAGCATTGGACACCTCCTGTTGGCTAGAAGATCAAACTGACGTGAGGGAGCGTAGATCGCGGTCACTGGCACGGCTTCCGGGAGGGTCCGACAAACGGATGAGCAATACCCGCGCCAGTCGGGGAGTAACTACTTCAGAGCCACTAGGGCGCGGGCGGTCTGCCATCCGGGCTTTCCCGCAGTAAGTGACACGGCCTACCCCGATGTGAGAGCGGCTCCATCGGCGGAATATCGGCGCACGACTTGCTTCCACCAAAGGAGACCCGGGTCCATGTCAACGATCGAGTCAACAACGTATGCCGCGCCGGGTGAGGCGGGCAGTCCGGTCGAGCTGCAGGAGCGTTACGACAACTTCATCGGCGGAGAATGGGTCGCCCCGACCACCGGCGACTACCGTGAGAACCTGACGCCGTCGACCGGCGAGCCGTTCTGCGAGGTGGCACATTCCGGCGCGGAGGACATCGAGCTCGCGCTGGATGCAGCGCATGCGGCCAAGGGTGCATGGGGACGGCGATCGCCAACCGAGCGCGCGGCCGTGCTCAACGCAGTCGCGGACGCGATCGACGAGAACCTCGAAGTTCTCGCGGTAGCCGAGAGCTATGAGAACGGCAAGCCGGTGCGCGAGACACTGGCCGCAGACATTCCTCTCTCGGCCGACCACTTCCGCTACTTCGCCGGCGCGATCCGTTCCGAGGAAGGGCGGATCTCGGAGATCGACGAGAACACCTACGCGTACCACTTTCACGAGCCGCTGGGCGTGGTCGGTCAGATCATCCCATTCAACTTCCCGCTGCTGATGGCGGCGTGGAAGATGGCGCCCGCGCTCGCGGCCGGAAACTGCACGGTGATCAAGCCGGCCAGCCCCACCCCATGGTCGATCCTGAAGCTGATGGAGGTGATCGGCGACATCGTCCCGCCCGGCGTGCTGAACGTGGTGAACGGTCCTGGCGCGGAGATCGGAAAGGCGCTGGCGTCGAATAAGCGGATCGCCAAGATCGCGTTCACGGGCGAGACGGTCACGGGCCGGCTGATCATGTCCTACGCCGCCCAGAACATCATCCCGTCCACCACCGAGCTTGGTGGCAAGTCCCCAAACGTCTTCTTCGAAGACGTCATGGCCGCCGATGACGCGTTCCTCGACAAGGCAATCGAGGGCCTCGTCCTGTACGCCTTCAACAAGGGCGAAGTGTGCACCTGCCCCTCGCGGGCGCTGATCCAGGAATCGATCTACGACGAGTTCATGGAGCGCTGCTTGCAGCGCATCGCTCAGATCAAGCAGGGTGACCCGCTTGACCGCGAGACGATGATCGGCGCGCAGGTCTCGACTTCCCAACTCGAGAAGATCGAGAACTACGTGGCGATCGGCCTCAATGAGGGTGCCGAGGTGCTGATCGGCGGCCACCGGCCTGGGCTGAACGGACGTCTGGGTGGCGGCTACTACTTCCAGCCGACGGTCCTCAAGGGACACAACAACATGCGCGTGTTCCAGGAGGAGATCTTCGGCCCGGTGCTCGCCGTCACTACGTTCCGGGACGAGGCGGAGGCGCTCGAGATCGCCAACGACACCCCGTACGGCCTCGGGGCCGGCGTGTGGACCCGCGACGGCAGCCGAGCGTTCCGGATGGGACGCGCGATCAAGGCCGGACGCGTGTGGACAAACTGCTACCACCAGTATCCGGCGCACGCGGCGTTCGGCGGCTACAAGGCCTCCGGCGTGGGTCGCGAGAACCATCGAATGATGCTCGACCACTACACGCAGACCAAGTGTCTACTGGTCAGCTACGACCCCAACCCGCTCGGGTTCTTCTAGAGATGGCGCCCGACCACGCCGCAGGCCGTTCGCTGATCCGAACCTAGGCGATTGGTGAACCGACGATGAGCACGATCGAGCATGTACACGCCCGCCAGATCCTCGACAGCCGTGGCAACCCGACTGTCGAGGTCGACGTCCGCCTCTCCAGTGGTGCGCTGGGCCGCGCCGCCGTGCCGTCCGGTGCGTCGACCGGCACCCGCGAGGCGCTGGAGCTAAGAGACGGGGAGACCCCGTTCGGGGGCAAGGGTGTGACCCGCGCGGTCGCCAATGTCAACGGCGAGGTAGCCGACGCCGTGGTCGGTCGCGAGGCGACCGACCAGCGCGGCCTCGATGAGTCGCTGATCGCGCTCGACGGGACCGACGGCAAGTCGCGCCTCGGAGCGAACGCGCTGCTCGGAGTCTCTATGGCCGTGTCCCGCGCCGCCGCGGCCGACGCGTCCGAGCCACTGTGGCGATACCTGGGCGGAGCCGACGCGACGCTCCTGCCGGTGCCGATGATGAACGTGCTCAACGGCGGCGTTCACGCTGACAATCCGGTGGACTTTCAGGAGTTCATGATCGCGCCGGTCGGGGCGGCGTCGTTTGCGCAAGCGCTTCGAATCGGCGCCGAGGTCTACCACGAGCTCCAGCGCACGCTCAAGCGGCGGGGGCTGGGGACGGCGGTCGGAGACGAGGGGGGATTCGCGCCGGCGCTCGACTCCAACGAGGCTCCACTAGAGCTGCTCGTGAGCTCGATCGAGAGCGCCGGCTATGTCCCCGGCACCGACGTCGCAATCTGCCTGGACCCCGCGGCGAGCGAGTTCTTCAAGGACGGCCGCTACGAGCTCGCTGCCGAGGGACGGTCGCTGGCGTCTGACGAGATGGTCGAGTACTGGGCGAGGATCCCCGACAGCTACCCGGTGGTGTCGCTGGAGGACGGCATGGCCGAAGGCGACTGGGATGGCTGGGGCAAGCTCACCGAACGGCTCGGCAGCCGTATTCAGCTGGTCGGCGACGATGTCTTCGTCACCAACCCGGCGATCCTGCGTGAGGGGATCGAGCGCGGAGTGGCCAACGCGATCCTGATCAAGCTCAACCAGATCGGGACGCTGACGGAGACCCTCGACACGATCGCCGTGGCCAAGAGCGCCGGTTATCGAGCGGTGATCTCGCACCGCTCAGGCGAAACCGAGGACACGTTCATCGCGGACCTGGTCGTCGCCACCGGCGTGGGGCAGATCAAGACCGGGGCCCCGGCCCGCACCGAACGGGTCGCCAAGTACAACCAGCTCTTGCGGATCGAGGAGGAGCTCGGCGGGCGAGCGCGGTTTGCGGGCTCAGGCGGCCCGTAGGTTCCGGTTATGTCTGACACCCTGACGGCGCTGGACGCGACCTTCCTCGAGCTCGAGCAGCTTGACGAAGGCGCGCTGATGAGCATCGGTGGCGTTAGCGTGTTCGACCCGGTGCCCGGGGGCGGGGCGCCGTCGATCGAGGAGGTGTGCGCGAACCTCGGGGCTCGGCTAGATCAGCTCCCGCGCTATTCGCAGCGGCTTTCGTCGGTCCGAACCGGCGGGTTTGGCTGGCCGCGCTGGACCGACGACGATCGTTTTTGCGTCTCTGACCACATCAGCCACGTGGCCCTGCCTGCCCCGGGCGGGCAAGCGGAGCTGTGCGAGTGGGCGGCCGATTTCTACTCACATCGCCTGGACCGGACGCGGCCGCTGTGGGAGATGGCGCTGATCGAAGGGCTTGCAGAAGGTCGCTGGGCGCTAGCCCACAAGACCCATCACTGCCTCGTCGACGGCGTGGGGTCGGTCGACGTCGCCTACGTGCTGCTCGATACCGAGCCAAACCCGCCCGAGCGGCCGCCGGCGCCGCCCCCGCCGCCCGACAACAACTCGGTCCTGCGGCCGTTCGTGCCGAGCCCGCCGCAGCCGATCGCGAACGTGGCACAGGCCGGCGCCCACGTCGCGCGGGCCGGTGTGCACGCGGCCCTGCATCCACGCGAGGCCCTCGAGCGATCGGCTGCGGTCACCGAGCTGATCGTTCGCGACGAGCTGATCGGCGCGCCGCACACGTCACTCAACGTGCCGATCGGATCGACGAGGCGGTTCGCGGTCGTCAATCGCCCGCTCGAGGACTTCAAGGCAATCCGCCGGGCGCTCGGCGGGTCGATCAACGACGTCGTGCTCGCGGTGTGCACCACCGGCCTGCGCCGCCTGCTTCTCGGGCGCGGCGAACAACTCCAACGGCGCGGCCTGCGCGCGATGGTCCCGATGAACGTCCGCCAGAGCTCCGAGACGCTGATGCTCGGCAACCGGATCAGCTCCCTGTTCGTCGAGCTGCCGGTGGCCACCGAGGATGCGAGCGAGCGGCATCGCCAGATCGTCGCCACGACCGAGCGGTTGAAGTCGTCGAGCGCCGCAGCCGGTGCGGAGGCGATGATCGACCTGGCGGCCCTCGCCCCGCCCGTCGTGCACGCGACGCTTGCACGCTCCCTGTACGCGACGCGCCTGTTCAACGTGACCATCACCAACGTGCCGGGACCGCAGATCCCGCTCTACGCATTCGGGGCGCGGCTGCGCGAGGTTCACCCAATCGTGCCGCTCGCCGCGGCGCACTCAGTTGGGATCGCGATCTTCTCGTACAACGGATCGCTCAGCTTTGGCGTGATTGCCGACCGCGAGTCGACACCCGATATCGACGTGCTGGCGGATGGCATCGAGGAGGGGATCGACGAGCTCCTGGCGCTCGTCCCCAACGCCAAGTTCTTTTCGTCGCGCGAGTGAGTCAGACCACGGGCGCCGACGGATTTCTACGGATCTCGACGGGAGCGGCGCTGTCGCTGTGATTTGCCGGCGCGATCCAATTCCGGCCGAGGCTCGCGTTCAGCCCCGGCATCTAGACCCTTGCGGGCCAGGCGGGCCCGCCGTTCGTTTCGTCGGCCCAGATCGCGGAAGAAGACCTCTTGCCGGGCCGAATTGCCTTGCCTGTCCGGGCTGTGCTTGTTTGCCTCCATGACGACCACACTACGCCGACGGCTGGGCGTGGCAATCGGCTGCGTTCCGCAGATTGAGCCGGGCAACGCGTCGAAGAGTCGCGGGTTTAACCGGATGCCGACCGACCGACCGTCCATTAGGCCATGCGTGGGAATGGGACGCCAGTGTTCACGCCGCCACGGGTTGGTCGTCCGCGAGCGGCTCGAGCGTCTCCAGATATGGCAACAGGTAACGACCCAGCACCTTCGCCGCCTTCGCAGTTTGCTCGTCGTTGGCGCGAACCAGCGTCGCGCGCGCGGGTTGCCCCGTCCAGTCGAATTCCGTACGAAGTGACAAGACCCTGTCGCCAGCCAGCATTCGAGTATCGAGGGCCCGCGGTGCCCGAACCTGCTTGACCGGGATGCCCAGGCTGGCGGCGATCGTCTGCACGACGACGTCGGCTTGCTGCGCGGCTAGGCCACCTTGCTTGATCGGGCAGGTGGTCAGGTCGCCGGCCGCGTAGACGTCTTCGAGCGCTTCGACCCGACCGGACGCGTCTACCGGGACAAACCCCGACCGGGTCGCGGGCACCCCGGAAAGCCGCCGCCCGCGCAGTTCGGGCAGGGCCACGACCCGGTCAGCCTGGATCATCTCGCCGTCGGCGAGCGCGATCGACCCGTCACGCTGAACGCGTGACGCGACGGCCCCACCGACGAACCGCACGCCGTGTTCATCGAGCAGGCCGCGCACCATCACAGATGCCTCCGGGCCGAACAACGCCAGCGGCTCTCGTTCAGGCGTAACCACCGTGGACTCGATCGCCAGCCCGCGAACGCGCGCGTGCCTGGCCGACAGCAACGCCAGCTCATACAGAGGCAACGGCCAAACAACTCCCGTCGGCAGCGCAAACACGATGCTTCGCACAGCGCCGGCCTCGAGCTCGCCCAGCACGCGTCTGATCGACCGGATATCCCGCTGGTCGCGGAACGTGATCGCGCCGGGGACGCCGGCCACAGCGCGCGCACCTGTCGCCAGGATCAGCGCGTCATACCCCAGACGCGCACCAGACGCTGTTCGAGCGAAATGCTTGCGGGAGGCGACCGCCTCGAGGCGCGACTTGTGGTAATCGGCGCCCAGGTCCGCGGCGATCGCCCGCAGGTCATAGCGCCGCGACCGTGCCGCGTCGAACGGCTCGCTTGTCGCCGCCGGACGATAGTGGAACACCGGATCCGGGCCGACCAGCGTTATTGCCACGCCGGCGCCCGCAAGCGCCCGGAGCGCAAGGGCCGCCTCGACGGCAGCGAATCCACCCCCCGCGATCAGGATCCGCGCACGGCCGTGCGATGCATCATGAGTCGCCACCGATTCACGCCTCCCCCCAGCCGAGCACGCCGGCGATGTCGGCGGTCGAGAGGATGCCGATGGGACTCTGCGTCCCGGGCTGGGTGACGACCAGATGGCTGACCCCGTGGGCCAGCATCAGCTCGCCGGCTTCACGCAATGGCACCGACGGCTCGACCGTCACCAACGGCTGCTGTGCGATCGTGCGCGCTGTCGGCGCGCCACCATCACGGACGCCGGCACGCAACAAGTCCAGATCGGAGATCACGCTCCAGACTCCGCACGGCGGCTCCTCGTGTGACACGCCGACTACAGCGACGCAGTGAACGTGATGCGTGGCCATCATCCGGGCAACCTCGGGCAGGCTCGCGTCGGGCTCGCACGCGAGGATCCCGGGGTGCATCGCATCGGACACTGTCGCGTGCTCAAGCGACGGCATCAGGTAGCTGCCCCAAGACGGTTGGCTGGTAGAGACGGACATCATTACCTCCTCATGTTCGGGTCTCCTCAACGCTACGTCGAGCGCGTGCCGGCCCCATCCGTGCTGCGCCGTACGCGTCTCGGTAGGAGACCGCAGCGGCGTGGGCCTCGGCTGAGAGGCGGTTTGCGGCGGCTACCGTGATCGGGCGCGGCTTTGCCGCATGCAAAGCGTGTCGATCAGCCGACGAATGCAGACGCCGGCGTGATTAACGTCTTGGCCATGTCAGCGACCCTCAGACAGCCGGCCTCAGTTGTGGGGAACCCTTCACAGGTCCAGACAGCAATTCGCGTCGTGCTGGCCGACGATCATGCGACGTTGCGGCGCACGCTGCGACTGCTGCTCGAGAGCGAGCAGGATGTCGAGGTCATTGCCGAAGCGGTCGATCTATCTGCGGTCGTGGACCACGTACGCCGGCACGCCCCGCGTGTGTTGGTGCTTGACCTGCGGCTTCCAAACGGTTCGAACATCGCGATGATTGCGCAGCTGCGCAAGCGGTTCCCTGAGACCGAGGTCGTCGTCATGACGATGGAGGAGAGCCCGCTGTTCGCCCAGAGGGCCATCGACGCCGGGGCCACCGGGTTCGTCTTGACAGACAGGGCAGACACTGAGCTGGTCACTGCGGTCCGCCTTGCCGCCTGTGGACAGGAGTACGTGAGTGCACGGGTGGCGTCCGGACTAGATGCCCTACGCCGCATCGGCGGGTGACGGCTGCGGACCTCCGTATTTGTCCGCACAGAACTGCGGGTGCCCGGCGATGAAATTGGGCCGGACACCGCCGATCGTGACGGTAACGATGGAGCCATCATCCGACCAGCCGGTGGCCGCGCCGTTCCCGCGGTGTGGGGCCTGCCGGGACGTGATCGGCGTCTACGAGCCGATGGTCCATGTGTTCGATGGGCTGGCGAGGCGGACTTCGCTGGCGGCGGAGCCCCAGATCGAATGCTCCGGCGATGGGTGCTACCACCTCGGGTGCTACGGGGCGCTCGGGGACGGGCTGTGATCGCTACGTACTTTGTCCTTCGTCCGCGCGGACGACAGCGGATGAGCGCTCACTGAGGCACCAAGACACTTTCACCATGCGAGATGCACAAGCCAACCTCCCGGAGCGCCTTGCTCGCACGCACGCCGAGGACGGTGGGCTGCGATGAGCGGGCTCGAGCCCGGCACGGTTACGCTCCACGGTCGGCCGGTGAGTTACGTGCAGGCGGGCAGCGGACCGGTGCTGCTGCTGATCCACGGGATCGCCGGCAGCGTAGACAACTGGCACGAGGTGATCGAGCCGCTGGCGCAGCGGCATACGGTAGTGGCAGCCAGTCTGCCTGGACACGGCATGTCGGCGCCCGGCGCCGGCGACTACTCGCTCGGGGCGCTCGCGGCCGGACTGCGCGATTTGCTGGTCGCGCTCGGTCACGAGCGCGCGACGCTCGTCGGACACTCGCTCGGCGGCGGGATCGCGATGCAATTTGCCTACCAGTTCCCCGAGGCCACCGAGCGCCTGGTGCTCGTTTCCAGCGGCGGCCTCGGTCCCGAGGTAAGCCTGATCCTACGTGCCGCGGCGTTGCCGGGCGCGGAGCTGTTCATCGGCGCGACTGCAGCGGCTGGCGCCACCGTCGGGAGCAAGCTCGCACGCGCCTTGGCGGTCGTTGGAGTCCGGCCCAGCGCCGACGTCGCCGAGATCGCTCGCGGCTACGCGGCGCTTGTCGACCGCGACCGTCGGACGGCCTTCCTCGCCACCCTACGCGGTGTCGTGGATACCGGCGGGCAGCGCGTCAATGCCGAGGACAGGCTGTACTTGTCCGAGGGCATGCCAGTGCTGATCGTCTGGGGCGAACGCGATCCGATCATCCCGGTCCGGCATGCCGAGACCGCCCACAAGGCGATACCTGGCAGTCGGCTGGAGGTTTTCGAGAACGTCGGCCATCTGCCGCAACTCGAGGCACCTGGGCGCTTCGTCACGGTGCTGGAGCGATTCATCGCCGAGACCGAGCCGTCGCCATTTGATGTTGAGCGCTGGCGCGGCCGCCTCCGCATCGCCACCGAGCAGTCGCAGGCGAGCGGCTGGGAAACCCGCGGCAGCGCAGACGACACCGACATCGCCGCATCACGCTGATCAGCCCGGTAAGACCCAGAATGCGATCACGGCGTACTGGATCGCGGCGGCACCGATCACGAGGGCGTGAAAGACCTCGTGATATCCGAACACCCCGGGGAAAGGGTCGGGCCGCTTCACGGCGTAGATGACCGCACCGGCGGTGTAGAGCAAGCCACCGAGCCCAAGCAGCGCCAGGCCGGCGACGCCGATCGCAGCCGCGAGCTGCGGCACCGCCGCTACGGCAACCCAGCCCAAGCTGATGTAGACGACAGCGATGAGCCACGTCGGGGCGTTGCTCCATAGCAGATTGAAGATGACGCCGGCCAGCGCCCCCGTCCAGACGGTGACCAAGATTGCCAGAGCGAGCTCTCCGTGCAAAGCAAGCAGCGCGAACGGCGTGTACGTACCAGCGATGAGCATGAAGATCATCGAATGGTCGAGCCGGCGCATCCAGCGCCGGGCAGAGATCGAACTCCAGTCGACGCGGTGATACAGCGCACTGACGCCGAACAGTGCCACGAGCGTGGCTGCGTAGATGCTCACCGCGACGCGGGCGCGCGCGTCATCGGCCACGATCACGAGAGCGAGGCTGAACGGAACGCTCCACACGCACGCCCACTTGTGCCAGACGCCGCGCAAGCGCGGTCTAGCGGAAGACGACAAGTCGAGCATCTCGCCACCGATGCCGGAGCCCGGTCTCATCGGGTGAGTATGCCGCCTAGGGCCTCCCGGCCTGGTCGCCCGGACCGAACTGACGTCGCGGGTTTCCCGCATCGACCTGGCACATGTGCCCGGATGAGGCGCCTGACCCACTCCTGCACGATCCGGGCTGACGATCGAAAAGGAGATTTTCCATGGCCACCACCATTTCTCAGCCGACCACGACTGCGCCCGCCTCGTCCACCTATCGCGCTGCGGTAGTCAACGACTTCGACGCGCCGCTCACGCTGGACGAGGTCCCGTACCGCGAGCTGGAACCCGGTCAGATTCGCGTCCGCGTGGAGGCTTGCGGTCTGTGTCATACCGACATTCACGCGGCCCACGGCGATTGGCCGATCAAGCCTTCGCCTCCGTTCATTCCGGGTCACGAGGGAGTCGGGGTTGTTCGAGAGCTCGGCCCCGGGGTGACCGAAGTCGCGCTCGGCGATCGTGTGGCGATGCCGTGGCTCGGCTACGCATGCGGAACCTGCGATTACTGCGTGACGGGTTGGGAGACGCTTTGCGAGTCCCAGCAGAACATGGGCTATTCGATCGACGGTGCCTTCGGCGAGTACGCCACCGCCTACGCACGTTACGTCGTCAAGGTGCCCGAGGCTATCGACGCGTTCGACGCGGCGCCCCTGACCTGCGCCGGCGTCACAACCTATAAGGCGGTGAAGGTCGCCGGCGTGCGATCGTCAGATCTGGTCGCGGTGTTCGGCGTGGGCGGACTAGGTCACCTGGCGATCCAGTATGCGGCGATCGCAGGCGGGCGCGTAGTCGCCGTCGACCTAGTCGACGAGAAGCTCGAGCTCGCTCGCGAGCTCGGTGCTGAGTTCACCGTCAACGCCACCAAGGAGGACCCCGTCGCAGCGATCAAGGCGCTCGGCGGTGCCGACCAGGCGATCGCGCTGGCTGTCTCGCCCCGCGCATTCGAGCAGGCGTACGGATCGCTCCGTCGAGGCGGCAAGCTGGTGTTCGTCGCGCTTCCGGCCGACAACGAGGTCAAGCTGCCGATCTTCGAGACCGTGCTGAACGGGATCACGATTGTCGGCTCGATCGTCGGCACCCGAACCGACCTGCGTGAGGTGTTCGAGTTGCACGCGGCCGGCAAGACCAAGGTGGTCCGTGAAGTGCGTCCCCTGTCCCGAGTCAACGAGTCGATCGCTGACGTCGAGGCGGGACGCGTCGCAGCCAGGATCGTGTTCGCGCTCTGATGATTTGGGGCGGTCCAGCTGTCGCAGCTGGACCGCCCCATTCTGCTGTGCGGCGATCGCCGAGGCTCGCTGGCGCGCTGCGGGGTTTCCACCGCCGGACGGTGTCGCATACCGATGTCACGGCGCTCTGATGTCGGGATCCTGTGATCACTTCGAATACTGGCGACCGTCAGATGCTCGTCACGTGAAGAAAGGATCAGTCATGGCACCCATGCCTTCACCACCGACCCGGCAGACGGGTCAGCGCGAAGTTCCGCTACGACACGCACGTCCTGGGCTCAATGGCGCGCTCCCGGGCGCGACGACCGTGAGTGAGGACCGCGGGCAGGCGGCCATCGATCCGCTCGTCGTGCCCGAACCCCGGAGCACCGAGCGCCGATCCAAGGGTGGCATCGAAGGGCTGATCGGCAAGCGTGTCGCCGCCGCTACCGCACACGCTCTCGACGGGCCCAACCAGACATTGATGCGGGCCCAGAAGCCTGTCTGGGATGCCCTGTGCAAGTACTACTTCAGGCTTGAGACGTCCGGCTGGGAGCGGCTGCCCGAGGAGACCTCACTTCTGATCGGAAATCATTCAGGAGGGTCCCTGACGATGGACGCGTGGACATTCGTGTTCGACTGGTGGCGGCGATTCGGCACTGAGCGCGTGCTTCATCCGACTGCCCACGATGTCTTGATGGCCGCGCCCGGCCTTGGCGACTACTTCCGTGCTGCTGGGGTGATCCCAGCTTCCCGCCAGGGCGTCAGCGCATCGCTCAGCGCCGGGTGCGACGTAGTCATCTGGCCTGGGGGTGACGTCGACGCGATGCGCAGCTGGCGCAGGCGCGATGAGGCCGTGCTCGGCGGGCGGATGGGCTTCGTGCGCACGGCGATCCGCTCCGGCGTGCCGATCGTTCCGGTGGCCACCGTCGGCGGCCATGACACAGCATTCGTCGTGTCCGAGGGCCAATGGATCGCGAACGGGCTCGATCGCGTCAGTGGGCTGAAGCGAAAACTTCGTGGCTCACAGCTGCCGATCGTGCTCGGCATCCCGTTCGGCCTGACAATCGAGACCATTCCGACGCACCTTCCGCTGCCGGCGAAGATTCGCACTGAGTTGCTGGACCCGATTCGCGTCGACCACGACCCAGAGCGGGTCAACGATCGCGCGTACGTTGAGTCGATCTATCACGAAGTGGAAACCTCGATCCAGCTCGCAATGGATCGGCTCGCCGAGCAGCGGCGCTTCCCGATCTTTGGCTAGCCGCGACGCGAACGCCGTTTGCCAAACGTGAGGACACGACATACGCTGCGTCCGAAGCGGGAAGTTCTTCCAATTGGAAGAGAGGAGCCGAAGTGTCTGACAACAAGGAAGCTCGACCGAAGTCCGAACGTTTGTCGTGGAGTGCGGAGGGTGCCGCGGCGCGTTGGGGTGAGAAGCATCCGGAAGCAGACCCGCCGCACGCTCCGCCGCCGGACGTGCCGGAGGACGGTGGCGTCGTTCCGAACCGGCATTCGGCCAGCGCCGAAGCTGCCGCTCTGCGGTGGTCTGAGCAACACGGCGACGACGAGGATTAAGTCGGCGACAATCGCCCGTTGGCTGTTGACGCGCGGTACGCTGCTCGTCAACGCTTCGCCGCTTGCTGTCGAGGGCGAGGCAGGCGATGGAGGGAGAGGAAATGAAGGCACTTGTCTTCGGCGGCCCAGGACAGCGTTCCTGGGACACGGCGGACGATCCGTCGATCCTGGACCCAACGGACGTGATCGTCAAGATCGACTTGACGACGATCTGCGGGACTGACCTGCACATCCTCAAGGGCGACGTGCCGGCCGTGACCGAAGGCCGCATCCTCGGTCATGAGGCCGTGGGGACGGTGCTCGAGGTCGGAGCGGCAGTGACCACCCTCAAGCAGGGCGACCGCGTACTCGTGCCGGCGATCACGTCGTGCGGACGCTGCGGTCCGTGCAAACGCGGCATGGCGGCTCACTGCAAAGGGGCAGGCGGGATCGGCTGGATCTTCGGCCACCTGATCAACGGTTTGCAGGCCGAGTATGCGCGTGTGCCGTTTGCTGAGACCTCGTTGCATATCGTCCCGGAGGGAGTGAGCGACGAGCAGGTGCTGTTCCTCGCCGACATCCTGCCAACCGGCTATGAAATCGGGGTGCAGAACGGTGGCGTTAAGCCCGGCGACGCGGTCGCGGTGGTCGGCGCGGGGCCGGTCGGGCTAGCCGCAATGATGATGGCGGAGATCGCCGGCGCGGCCCGGATCATCGCGGTCGACCTCGCCGCGTCTCGGCTCAGGCATGCCGAGCGCTTCGGCGCTACGCACACGGTTTCTGGTGGTGAGAACGCCTTGCAGGAGATCCTCGACCTGACTGACGGCGAGGGAGTGGACGTGGCCATCGAAGCCGTCGGCGTACCCGCGACGTTTGACCTGTGCACCCGCGTGGTGCGCCCGGGCGGCACCGTGGCCAATGTCGGCGTGCACGGCGCGCCGACCACGCTGCACCTCGAGGAGCTGTGGATCAAGAACATCACGATCACGACGGGCCTGGTCAGCGGGTCCACGATCCCGACGCTGCTCAGACTCGCCCAAGACGGACGTATCGAGGCCGAGAAGCTAGGCACCCACCACTTTGCGCTTCAGGAAATCGAGAAGGCCTATGACGTCTTCGGCGCCGCCGACGAACACGACGCGCTCAAGGTAGTGCTGACGGGCTAGCGGCCGCGCGACTTACGCTCGCGGACGGCGCGAATCACCGTGTCGATCCGCAGCCTGCTCCGGGTCTTGAGCAGGGAAGGGTTCTTGTCCCGGCGCTCGTTGCGGTCTGCCGGGTCACGGTAGGTCAAACGCGGCGGAACGTCCGATGGTTGGTCGCTGCGCTCGTTCTGTTGCGAATTCATTGCCGTGACGCTATTCGGAGGGCTGGAGTCCTGCATCGGGCGCACCGGACACATACAGTGCGGGTTTCCACCGATGCGGCCTTAACGCGGCCCGCTCCCCTGTCACACATCGTCGGTAGTTGTGTGCAAGTCCGCCGCGAGCGGTTAGTCCTGTTGGTCGCGAGCACTCGCCCAAGCATCGTGGCTCCGACGGCTGAGTTCCGATCTGACCCGCAAGCGGCTGGCACGGATGCCTCGGACCGACGTGCCTTGAGCGCCAGCTCGCGTCGCATTTCGGAGCGCGTCGCGCGTACAGCCGAGCTGACGACGCGCCGATCATCCGCCGATCGCTCGTTGAACGCAACCTGGAGGAGCGATCGTCCGGTGGCCGACACCTGATATCTGCGGACCGACCGAGCCTCGGATGATATGGCCGGCGACGTGCTCGCGTTGTTGGACCTGCGCGTGCGTCGCAGTGCCTGAGCCTACGTAGTTTTCCGAAGCGTTGCCGTGGCGTGGCGCGGCTGGCGGTGTGCAAGCCCCACGCGTAGTCTGCGTGCATGCCCACAGAAAACCCACACCCCTTCCGAGTCGTGATCGCGGGCGGCGGCGTCGCGGCGCTCGAGGCGGCGCTTGCTCTGCGCGAACTCGCCGGCGAGCGGATCAGCACGACCATGCTTTGTCCGGAGTCCGAGTTCGTCTACCGCCCGATGCGGGTGCGAGAGCCGTTTGCCCTCAGCGGCGCGCGGCATTACTCGTTGCAGGAGATCGCACGCGACATTGGTGTTGAGCTCAAGCAAGACGCTTTCAAGTGGCTCGCGCCCGACGAGCGGGTGGTGCACACCGAAAGCGGCGAGCAGCTCGAATACGACGCACTATTGCTCGCGATCGGGGCAAGCCAACGTCCCGGCTTCAGCCACGCAGAGACGCTGGACGACAGCCGGCTCGACGAACAACTGCACGGGGTGATCCAGGACATCGAGGGCGGCTACATCCACAAGGTTGCGTTCGTGGCGCCAAGCCGGATGCCGTGGCCGCTGCCGATCTATGAGCTTGCGCTGATGACCGCCCAGCGTGCCTACGACATGAATGTCGAGATATCGGTCACCGTGGTCACGCCGGAGGACGCCCCACTGGCGATCTTCGGGAGCACGGTCAGCGATGCAGTTGGACGCGAGCTCGAGGCGAACGGCATCCTGACGATCACCTCGGCCCACGCCAGCACGCCGGCCGCGGGTCAGCTGACGCTCCACCCGGGCGGCCGTACTTTGTTCGCCGATCGCGTTCTGGCCCTGCCGGAGTTGTTTGGACCGTCCACCCCCGGCGTTCCGAAAGGCTCCGACGGCGGGTTCATCGAGGTAACTTCCCACTGCCGAGTGCGGGGACTGGATCGGGTATACGCCGCCGGCGACGCGACCGACTTCCCCGTCAAGCAAGGTGGGGTCGCGGCGCAGCAGGCCGACGCCGCAGCTGAAGCAATCGCGGCGCTAGCCGGCGCGGCAGTTGAGCCGCAGCCGTTTCACCCGGTCATCCACGGGATCCTGCTCAGCTTGCAAAAGCCGCTGTACCTCAGCGCCCACCTCACCGGTGGGCACGGGTCAAGCTCGCAGATCAGCGATACCCCGACCTGGGACCACCCCGCCAAGATTTCCGCGAAGTACCTTGCTCCGTATCTCGAGGAGCGCGACCGGGTCGCCGGGGGCACAGCATGAGCGCCGGACCGGAGTTCAATGAGCAACGCGACTCGCCCCGAGCCGACTGACCCGAAGACGGTCGGCATCGTCATCGCAGACGATCACGCCGTCGTACGCCGCGGCTTGAAGCAGATCCTGGGCGCCGAGCCGGGATTTGAGGTGCTCGCCGAGGCGTCTGACGTCGATGACGCGCGGCGCTATGTGCGCGGCCATCATCCAGACGTGCTGGTCTTGGACCTGAATCTCCCCGGGGGCTCCAGTCTCAAGCACATTCCCGCGATCAGGAGTGAGTTTCCAGACACGCAGATCGTCGTGCTCACGATGCAGAACGAGCCGGCGTACGCACGCGAGGCACTCAGCGCCGGTGCACTGGGATACGTGCTCAAGGAAGCCGCCGAGACAGAGCTCGTGGAGGCCGTTCACAGGGCTGCCGTCGGCGACACGTACCTCAACCCACGGCTCGGTGCCCGGGTCGCAGCCGAGCCGCCGCCGGGTCCGCCGGACGGCCTGTCTGAGCGGGAAGTCGAGGTCCTGCGCATGATCACCCTTGGCTATACCAATGCCGAGATCGCCGAACAGCTGTATCTGTCGGTCCGCACCGTGGAGACCCACCGAGCCCACATCCAGCAGAAGCTCCGTCTCGCATCGCGTGCCGAGCTCGTTCGCTACGCGCTGGATCACAAGCTGATCCAAGCCGAAGACGAGAGATAGCGTGCGGCTGGCCGGAGACGGCAGGTACGGCCTGCTCGACTGGCACGTGGATCAGAGCGAGCAATCGCCCGAGCGGTCGCCGGCAAAGCGGGCTGAGGGACGGCGAAGTCGACTAGCACTGGACCGAGGCGGCGCCGGCTCCGACGGCGGCTTGCTCGGCTTCGTCCCGGCCATCCGCAAGCTCGGCCTCGCGAGCCGCACGCGGAAGAACCAACAGCGGGCAGCGGACAACGCGGGCAAGTTGATGGGACGTGCTTCCGTGGACAAGGCGGCCAAACGGCCCGTAGCTGCGCGAGCCGACGACGAGCAGATCCACGGAGGCGCTGAACATCGCCAGCTCTTCGGCGGCCTGACCGTAGACGGCGTGCGCCTCGACGCCCTCGAGCGCCGAGACCTGCTTGCGGGCATCCTCCAGCAGCCCCGCCATCCAATCGTCGATCGGGGCAGGACCGGTGCTCAGCGCGATCGCCGGAATCGATACGGCCTCGAACGCTGACAGCCTCGCGTCATGCTCGACCGCAATGGCGCGAGCCGCCTCGAGTGCGTTCTTGCTTTCAGGCGACCCGTTGTAGCCGACGCCGATCTCACGCATCAAATGTGGCTGCTGCGAGTAACCGGCGGGCGCAACTGCGATCGCACACGGCGCGCCGTTGAGCGCGGCGCGTGTGTCGTCCCCGAGGAGCACCCGGCCCACTACCCCCCGCCTCGACGAGCCGACCACCAAGAGATCGGCGCCGCTGGTCTCGGCGAGGTCGTGGAGCCCGTGCCCAACCGAACTAGATCCGTGACAGCGGAGCTCTGCGTCGGTCGCCCCCTCGCGCGCGGCAGTCTCGAGCAGCTCCTGAGCGAGTTCGCGCTCGTCAACGTCGTGCGGCTGGCGCGACCCGCGCCAAACGTACGCATCGGCGGGATACACATAGCCGAGCGTCAGCTTGCCACCGTCAGACACCAGGTCGGTCGCCAAGGCGATCGCGTCACGGCCTCCATCGAGCCGGTCAACGCCGACGATCACGTTCTTGAACATCACGCATTCCTCCTTAGGTGCTACGCGCCGACAGCAGCCCGTGAATCACGGCCATGCGGCGCGGAGTGCGGGGTTTCCGCGGTCGCCGGGGCGGTCGACGCATCGTTTTGCGCAACCGCCGCGCCGACTCGCGGGAGCACCAGCAGCGGACAGCTGGTGTGGCGCGTGAGATAGGTCGAGGTGGTGCCGTGGAACAACCGGTGGATCGGTCCGTACCTACGAGAGCCGAGGATCAGAAGGTCGACTCGATCACCCAACTTTGAGAGCTCCTCCCTCGGTCCACCGTATGTCGCGTCAGCCTCGATGCCGCTGACGTGCTCGAGCTGTTCCAGACAGCGGCTGACCAGCACCTCCGTGGTGTGCGGCCAATCAGCCGGAATCGGGCTCTGTTCGCGCACGTCCAACATCGAGACGACCCACAGCGCATTGATCTTGGCGCCGTCGCGGCTTGCCAGCTCGCGGGCGGCCGCGAGCGCATACTCGCCCTCGGCCGAGCCGTCGTAGCCGACGCCGATCTTGGCCAGGCGACGATCCATCTGCGTGTATCCGCGGGGCGCAATCGCGATCGCGCACGGAGCGCCGTTGAGCGCCGCGCGCGTGTCGTCTCCTATCAGCGCGCGGCCGAGCAACGCGTGCCTGGAGGAGCCGACGACGATCAGGTCCGCCCCGCGGCGTTCGGCGAGCTCGTGCAGAGCGCGGCCGGGATTGCCGCACGGCGAACAGACGAGATCGGCTTCGATCTCGGCTGTATCTCGTTCGGTCGCCAGCAACCGTTCTGATTCCTCCCGCGCGTACGTCACGACGAGACCCGCACCCCGGCCGAGCATCCAGTCTGAGCCGTAGTCGTGAGCCAGCGTGATGGCTGCATCTGGCGATGCGAGCACGCCGGCGAGGGCGATCGCGTCACGGCCACCTTGCCGGCCGTCGACACCTACCAGAACGTTTCTGAACATATCGGCCTCCTTGGCGCTTGCTGACTCGGGACCGAAGATAAGCCGGCGATGGTGGGGCGCCATCCGGGTTGCGCCGACGCCAGCGTGCGGTGCGCTACCGACTGAACCGGGCGAATCCTGGAGCGACCGGGCATATCGGAGCGCGAGCTCGCAAACGCGTACGTAGTTCTCCGAAGCGATCCCGCAAGCGAGCGCTGATGATCGGCCGCCGCCAAGCAGCGAAGCTGCGGTGCATGGTCAATTTCAGCAACCAACTCTCCGACTTCGGACACATCCGCGTCGCCGACTGCATGCATCACGGAATCCTTAGCTGCACCGCCGACGCGCCGCTCGCACAGGTCGCCACGATCATGTCCGAGCAACACGTCCACGCGGTCGCGGTGACCAACTCCGACGGCGGTCGCCCGGTCGGCGTCGTATCCGACCTCGACGTCGTTGCGGCCGCCGCAGCCGGCTCAGACCCGAGTGCGCTGCAGGCCGCCGCCACAGAGCCACTCACGGTTTCCGCAGACGAATCGCTGCACCGAGCGGCGCAGCTGATGAGCGAGCACGGCGTCGCGCACCTGGTTGTGGTCGACGCCGCCAGTGGCTATCCGGTCGGCGTGCTGTCCACCCTCGACATCGTGGCCGTCTACGCCGGCGCGACGAGTTAGGGGTCGACGGTCCGATGATCCTGATCTGCTACGACGGCTCGCCCGACGCGAGGGCCGCAATCGAGACCGCCGGTGAGCTGCTGGACTGCCAGCCAGCGATCGTCGTGACGGTCTGGCAGCCGTTCGCCGAGCTGCTCGCGGCGATGCCGCTGGGACTCGGCTTCGCGCCGGGGGTGCTCGACATCGACAAGGCCGACGAGGCCAGTCGCGAGGCCGCAGAGCAGATCGCCGAGGAGGGCGCCGAGCTCGCCCGCCAGGCCGGCTTCAACGCGGATTGGCGCGCTTGCACACAGTTGGCGACAACCGCGGCAGCGATCCTGTCCGAGGCCGAAACACTCCGCGCCAGCGCGATCGTGATGGGCTCGCGCGGGCTCACCGGACTGAAATCGCTGCGGCTCGGGAGCGTCTCCCACGGCGTGATCCAGCGTGCCGACCGGACCGTCATCGTCGTTCCATCCCCAGAGGTTGCAGGCTCCCGCAGCCGCAACCGTCACGCGCTGGAGACGTCGAGCCGCTAACCACCGATCCACCCGCAGCGATGCCGAACAAGCCCTCAGTTGTCGGCCGCCACGGCGAACGTGCGACTCGTCGCAACGTAACCCGTGGCGCGCCGAGGCCCCAGACTTCGCCCCGCGTCTACGTCGAGGCGTGGCCCGGCGGCGGCTGGACGGTGAGAATCGCCGGCCACCCGGTTCCCATCTCGCGACACGACACCGAGGAGGACGCGCTCGAGCGAGCTGCCGCCTACCGGCGGGGGCTCGAGCGCGAGCGGGCCGAAGCCGGCGACCGGAAGTCATGGTGAACCGATGGGCTCGTCAAGCGCTGCCGCATACCCCCGAGACCGCGAAGCCGAGATCGCGCTGCGCGACGGGTCGACCGTTCACGTGCGGCCGGTACGGCCCGAGGACAAGACTGCGATCCGGGAGTTCCTGGACGGCGTGTCCCCCGAGTCGATCGGATTTCGGTTCTTCGGGGCGATCAACCTCGACTGGGTAACCGACTGGGCGATCGACGTCGATTACACGAATCGGTTTGCGCTGGTCGCCGAAACCGGGACACCGAAACGCATCATCGCCCATGCTGCATATATCCGGATCCAGCACGCGCTGATGGGCGGCGATACCGATCGAATCGGGGCTGGGCCGGACAGAGCTTCCGCAGAGATCGCATTTCTGGTCGCGGACGCGTGGCAGGGCCAGGGCATTTCGACGATCCTGCTCGCGCATCTCGCGGCCGTCGCGCAGCAGCACGAGATCACGACGTTCTCAGCCCAGGTGTTGCCGTCCAACCACCGGATGATCGATGTGTTCCGCCTTAGCGGGTTTCCGGTCGAGATGCACTCCACGCCCGATGTGATCGAGCTCGAGCTGCCGACATCGCTGACCGACGAGGGTCTCGCGCAATTCGATGAGCGCGAGCGGCTTGCTTCGGTCGCTGCTGTTCGCGGCTTTCTCGAGCCGCGCTCGGTGGCGGTGATCGGTGCGTCGCGACGACGCGACTCGGTTGGCGGACGAATCCTTCACAACATTCTCGCGGGGAATTTCGACGGAGCGGTCTATGCCGTCAACAATCACGCCGACGTCGTACAGTCGCTTCCTGCCTACCGCTCGGTCGCCGACATTCCGGCGCGCGTGGAGCTCGCGGTTGTGGTCGTGGCCGCCGAGCATGTTCTCGACGTCGCGCGTCAGTGCGCAGCTGCCCGGGTGCGGGCGCTGCTTGTAATCTCCGCGGGCTTCGCCGAGACGGGCGAGCCGGGCTCGCGCCGCCAGCAGGAACTACTCGCCGTGTGCCGCGACGCGGGCATGAGAATCGTCGGCCCCAACTGCCTTGGCGTGATGAACACCGCCGACGCCGTCCAGCTGAATGCCACGTTCGCGCCCAATCCGCCGATCCCTGGTCGAGTGGGATTCATGTCCCAAAGCGGCGGCCTCGGCATCGCGATCGTCGAAGCGGCCGGCCGGGCGGGTATCGGTCTCTCCTCGTTCGTGTCGGTCGGCAACAAGGTCGACCTGTCGGGCAACGACATGCTCCGCTACTGGGAGCAGGACCCGGGCACCGACTTGGCCCTCCTCTACCTGGAGTCCTTTGACGATCCGCGTAAGTTCGCCCGCGTGGCTCCGAGGTTTGCGCGCCGCAAGCCGTTGCTCGCGGTCAAGAGCGGACGCTCCGCCGCGGGCGCGCGCGCGACCAGCTCGCACACGGGCGCGTTGCTGTCTGCCTCTGATGTGACCGTCGACGCGCTGTTTGAGCAGGCTGGCGTTGTTCGGACCGACACGCTGCACGAGATGCTCGACGTCGCTTCGCTGCTCGCCGCACAGCCGGTGCCGCAGGGCGGCAGAGTCGCGATCGTCACCAACTCCGGCGGCCCGGGAATCATGTGCGCCGATGCCTGCCAGGCAGATGGGGTGGATGTGCCAGAGCTGCCAGCCGACGTCAAGTCAAAGCTCGCTCTGTTCCTCCCCGCGGAGGCGTCACTTGGCAATCCGATCGACCTGATCGCGACCGCCTCGGCCGACGACTACCGCCGGACATTGAGAACGGTTATCGATGCCGGCGTGTGCGACGCGATCCTCGTGGTGTTCGTGCCGGCATTGGTGACCAAAGCGGTCGATGTCGCCGTTGCGATCCGCGAGGTCGCAGCTACCGAGCCGGGGGTGGCGATCGCAGCGGTGTTCATGACCAACGAAGGCCCTCCGGCGGAGTTGAGCTCCACCGGCCTGCGCGTACCTGGCTACGAGTTTCCCGAGGAGGCAGCACGCGCGATCTCGCTCGCGGCCAAGTACGGGCGCTGGCGCGCGCAGCCGCAGCGGTCGCCGACCGCGCCCAGCGGCATCCGGTCAAACGAGGCTGCCGCGATCATCAGCCGCGAGCTCGCCGACGGCCCGGGATGGCTGTCCGCGGCCGGCGCCACTGGTCTGCTGGACTGCTACGGACTGCCGCTGACCCCGACGCGCATCGCGTCCGATGTGGACGAAGCGGTCGCCGCGGCCGCTGAGCTGGGCACGCCCGTCGCGCTCAAGGCGATCGCACCAGGCTTGGTGCACAAGACCGATGCGGGCGGCGTCAGGCTGGCGCTGACCGGCCCCGATGCGGTGCGATCCGCAGCCCGCGAGATCGACGCCGCGGTCACGCGGGCGGGCTATGAGTTGGAAGGCCTGGTCGTGCAGTCGATGGCACCGTCCGGAACCGAGCTGATCATCGGGGTCGTAAACGACCCCAGCTTCGGGCCGGTGCTCGCGTGTGGCGCCGGCGGGACAACCGCCGAGTTGATCAAGGATGTCGCCGTACGCATCACTCCGCTGACCGACCTCGATGCGCACGAGATGCTTCGGTCGCTTCGCACGTTCCCGTTGCTCGACGGCTACCGGGGCGCGCCGCCATGTGATGCACCGGCGATCGAGGACTGCCTACTGCGAGTGAGCGCGATGGTCGAGGCGCATCCGGAGATCGTCGAGCTCGACTGCAACCCGATGATCGCAGGACCCGAAGGGACGGTGATCGTCGACGCGCGCTTTCGCGTCGAGGCGGCGCCCGCTTCGCGCCCGATGGCGTCGCTGGGCGCCTAGCGCAAACACCCGCGCCGGCTCCGCGGCGAAATACCTACCGGGATCGCAGACCGCCCCCGATTTTCGCGCAGCTCGGCGCGCGTAGCGTCCGGACTCTCAGAAGCTCAGACAGAAACGAGGTCGTCATGACGGTACGCGTAGCGATCAACGGATTCGGAAGGGTGGGACGGTGCTTCTTGCGCGCTGCCCACGAGCGGGGCGCAGACATCGAGGTGGTTGCCGTCAACGACCTCGTCGATGCACACACGCTGGCGCATCTGCTCCAGTACGACTCGGTCTTCGGTCGCTTCCCCGCGAAGGTCGTCGCCGCCGGCGACGGCATCGACATCGGTGACTCACCGGGTGCGCACTTTCGCCGAGACAGAGCCGCAGACGCTGCCCTGGCGCGAGCTCGGAGTCGACGTCGTGATCGAGTCAACGGGCCGCTTTCGCACGCGTGCGGCCGCGGCCGAGCACCTCGACGCCGGGGCGCGGAAGGTGATCATCTCAGCGCCCGCCAAGGGCGATCAGCCGGCTGACGTGACGGTCGTGCTGGGCGTCAACTTCGACGACGTGTACGACCCGGATGCTCACCACATCATCTCCAACGCCTCGTGCACGACCAACTGCCTCGCGCCCGTCGCGAAGGTGCTCCACGAGACGGTCGGGATCGAGCACGGTCTGATGACGACGATTCACGCTTACACGTCCGACCAGCATCTGCTCGACGGTCCGCATACGGACCTGCGGCGCGCGCGCGCCGCAGCGATCAACATCATCCCCACCTCGACCGGTGCAGCGAAGGCGCTTGGCCTGGTGATCCCCGAGCTCGACGGGCGCCTCAATGGGTTCGCCGTACGAGTGCCGACGCCGACCGGGTCGCTGGTTGACCTAACGGTGGAGACGTCTCGCACGACGACCAAGGACGAAGTCAACGCGGCGTTCCGCCAGGCCGCCGAGAGCGGCCCGCTTGCGGGCCTGCTGGACTACACGGAGGACCCAATCGTCTCCGCCGACATCGTCGGGTCTGCTTACTCGTCGATCTTCGACGCCTCACTGACGTCGGTGATCGACGGCTCGATGGTCAAGGTCGTCGCTTGGTATGACAACGAATGGGGATACTCGAGCCGCCTGGTCGATCTGGCCGAGCGAGTGCTCGCCCCGGTCCACGAGCCGGTGTGAGCGATGACCGCGCTCGTCGTCTACGAATCCGTCTACGGGAACACGCGAGAGGTCGCCGAGGCGGTGGCGGCAGGGCTCGGGGACGCCAGGGTCGTCTCCGTGCAAGAGGCCATCGAACACGCGCACAAGGCCGAACTGCTGGTTGTCGGCGGACCCACCCATATGCACGGCATGACCACGGCCCGCAGCCGCCGGGCAGCGGCGGAGGACCGCAAGACGCACGCGTTGCCGGGTGTCGCAGACGGGCCGGGAGTGCGCGACTGGCTCCGTGATCTACCGCAGATCGCCAATGCTCAGGCGGCTGCCTTCGACACCCGGGTGCACGGCTCGCCACTGTTGACAGGCTCGGCATCGCACGGGATCGGCCGGCGTCTGCGGCAACACGGTTACAACGTCGTGGGCACCGAGAGCTTCGTGGTGACCGGCACCGAGGGGCCCCTGGCCGAGGGCGAGCTCGACCGGGCGCGCGCGTGGGGCGCTGAGCTCGCGCAGGCGCTACCACGCTCAGTCGGCGGAGCGACCGAATGACGCGCGCCTGGTGCTTCATCTGGCTCGTGCAGTGAGGCAGATCCGGAAGCCGGAATCGGTGGGCTGCTCGGTCAGGAATCGTCCCAGGCGAGCATTGCGGCGATATCGAGCGTCGACAGGACTCCGATCGGCCGCTGCGCCTCGGCGCTGATCACAACGAGGTGGCTCACCCCGTGGGTAATCATCGACTCGCCGGCGTCGCGCAGCGGCGTCGTGTCCCGGACGCTGATGACGGGCTCGAGCGCGAGCTCGGACGCGGTCATGCCACCGCCGTCGCGGATACCAGCCCGCAGCAGGTCGAGGTCGGAGACGACCCCCCAGACCACGCGATCGCCAGACCCGTCGGCCGCGTCGCTCATCACTGCCACGCAGTGGACCCGGTGCATGGTCATCGCCTGCGCGACCTCGGCCAAGCTCGCGTCGCGAGCGCATGAGACGATGCCCGGGTGCATCGCAGCGCCGACGGTGGCGTGGTCGATTTGCGGCATCAGGTAGCCGCCGCGGTGGCTCTGGATTGCGGTGTCGGGCATCGTTGACCTCCTCGGGATTGAGCTCCAGCGACGCTAGCCCAGCGCTCCGGCTCCGCAATCCGCCCCAGGCCACGCGCGAGCTGCGGGATTTCCGCAACAGACGTCGAGCGCCAGGCCATGCCGGCTGACGGCATCTGTCGGCGTGGGAGTAACCGCACGCGAGCTGAGGGATTGCACGGATGCGACCAAGCCTGGCTGAGCGGATCCTGAATACATGAACAGAACAACTCCAAGTACGGTCTGGGTGGATCCGAACGGACGCGGCGCCTGGGACGTGGCGCTGCCCGACGAACCCCGCCACCTCACATTCCAGACGCTTGAAGCCGCTCGGAACGTTGCACACCGCCAGCGCCGCCAGCCGGCATCCGTGCGAGCTGATCGTGCATGACGCCTATCACCGCGTGATCCAGCGAGAGATCATCGACGGCGGCTCCGCTCCGTCGGGCGTCTGACGCTGGCGACGCGAACGGCTTTCTGTCATGCCGGCGCACCTCCATCTAGCCCCTGGTCTCGCAACTCCCGGCGAGCGGAGCGCCACCTCGCCGATCAAAGTGGTGCTCGCAGTCGATCACGCTTCGGCGCGCCGGAGCCTGCGCCAGCTGCTGGACGGTTCCGAACTGGTCCAAGTGGTCGCCGACGCGGCGGGTCTGTCCGACGCCACACGGTGGGTACGCACAAGCGCTCCCGACGTGCTGGTAGTCGACCTGCGGCTTTTGCGTGGAACCACGGCGAGGAGATACGCCGGTTGCGGGCCCAGATCCCGACCACCGAGATCGTCGTGCTGACGATGGACGAAAGTCCACTGTCAGCGCAGCGGGCGATCGACGCCGGGGCTGTCGGATTCGTGCTCAAGGACCGAGCAGATTCCGAGCTGATGCCAGCGGTTTGCTGTGCCGCGCGGGGAGAAGAGTTCGTCAGCCCTCGCGTCCTGTCGGGCCTGGATGCGCTTCGTCGCGCCGTCGGCGGCGATGGGCTGAGCCCACGTGAGACCGAGATCGTTCGACTGATCGCGCTCGGACATACGAGCGCCGAGGTCGCTGCAAAGCTGCACTTGTCCAGGCGTACCGTGGAGACGCAGCGCGCTCGAATCTACAAGAAGCTGTCGGTCACGACGCGAGCCGAGCTCGTGCGATTCGCGCTACGACGCCGCTTGATCGGTTGCTGAGACCGTTCCTCGCACCATGCCGACGCTCACCGGCAGCCGAGCGCGCACCGACGTACCGGCTTCCCCGGGCTCAACACGCAGCTCCCCGCCGGCGAGATACACACGCTCACGCATACCGGCGAGGCCGAACCCCGACGTACGTGCATCGACCTCGAAGCCGACCCCGTCGTCGTCGACCTCGACGATCGCCTGACCATCGACAAGGCCCACGAACACGCGGACGTTGCTCGCCTTCGCATGCTTGACCACGTTGGTGAGCGACTCCTGGACGAGCCTGTAGATGGTCGTCTCCAGCTCCGGGGCAAGCTCGGCGTTGTCGCCATCGTGATCGGGCAGAACAAGCTCAGAGGCGATCTCGAGGCCGGCGTCGCGGCGCCGGTCGAGCAGCGCCTCGATCGCCGGCAACAGCCCCAGATCGTCGAGCAGCGACGGCCGCAGGTCGGTGATGATCCCGCGCAGATTGCCGATCTCGAGCTCGATATCCTCGATCGCCTGGCGCATCGCGTCATCTTTGCTGGCCGCGTCGCCACGGCCTACGGTCGACGCGAGCAAGACCCGCAGTCCCCCGAGCGCTTGAAGCGTCTGGTCATGCAGCTCTCGAGCCCAGCGGCTGCGTTCGGCGTCGGCGGCGGCGATCGTGCTTCGTAGGCGTTCCGCCTCGATGCTCTGATTGATCGCGACCGCGTTGGCGGCCGAGGCCGCGAACGTTCGCAGCAACTGCTCATCGTCATGCGTGAACTCCTGCTGGTCCGGACCACGGTCAAACGCTGCCAGCACTCCGATCCCGGTTCCATGGTGCAACATCGGGACGAATAGCCCGCAACGGGCTTCGGGCACGCCAAGCTCTCGCGGCGCGATCTGCAGCCGCGTTCCGAGGTCGGTGAACCGCTCAGCGCGACCGCGTTCGAGCACCTGCCCGGAGGTCGAATCGGAGATCGGCAGCCGATGCCCCCGAGCGCCGGCCGCGTGTCCGGCACTCGCCGCGATCACCAGCTCGGTCCCCTCGCGGAGCATGATCACGACGCTCTGCGCCTCGACCAGGGCCCTGCCTCGCTTGACGATCAGTTCGAGCACTCGCTCCAGATCCGACGTACCGCTGATCGCATCGGCGATGTCGCGCGCGGCCCGGAGCGAGCGCACCGCCTGCTCGAGCTCCTGGCGACGGCGCTCGCCGTTCTCGTACAGCCTCGCGTTCTCGATCGCCGTTCCCGCCCATTGCGCCAGCGCGAGGGCTGCTTCCTCGTCCTCATCGCTGAACTCGCCGCCGCCCTCCTTTTCGGCGAGATATAAGTTGCCCCAGGCCTGGCCGCGGATCACGATCGGGACCCCGAGGAAGGTGTGCATCGGCGGGTGGTCCTCCGGAAACCCGTAGCTGTGAGGGTGCTCGCCCACCTCGGCGAGCCGCAGGGGCTTGGGGTCCTCGATCAGCGCGCCGAGCACACCCCGGCCACGCGGAAGATCGCCGATCGCCCGGTGCGCTGCTTCGTCGATGCCGAGCGTGAGGAAGCGTTCGAGCTCGGTTCTGGTTTCGTCCAGCACGCCCAGCGCGGCATATCGCGCCCCGGTGATTTCACGTGCCTCGTGGAGGATCCGCTGCAGCACGGCCTCGGTGTCGTGCTCGGCCACCAACTCCCTGCCAATCCGCAACAGGCGCCGAGTCTTGTCGCGTTCTGAAGAAGCACGCATTTGCCCTCGCGTCGCACTATACGCCCGGGGTCCTAAGCACGAGGGAAGGCCGTGAGGGCTGGTAACCAGCAGTTCGCCACCGGCCGTCGCGGTCGGCCGCAGATGCCCATCTGGCCGCAAGGGGTGCGCGGGAACCTAGTGCGGCGAACCTCCAGAGGAGCTGAACCCGATGTCTGCAGCTCGGGAGGCGCGTGCTACCACGCTGACTGCTACGACGACGAGCAGCTGGTCATCTGATCGCCATGGCGGTGCCGATCGCCGACTTCATGACAACGCCGCGCGCGTTGCCACGCCCTGTTGGATGTATTGGGTGATGCCATCGCTCAGGCCCAGGTCCAGCGTCACCGACCCGCCGCGCAGCATTACCCGCGAGCCGTCGTCGCTGATCGCGGCGGTCCATCCGTGCAGCTCGACGTTTCGCAGCGCCTGCTCGAGCACGAGCTGCGCGCGCTCGCCGCGATCGGCGCGGGCGGCCGGCCGGTCGAGCTCCAGCTCGAGCTCCTGCAGGACGTCTCGAGGCGAGATGTCGCGCATGCGCTGAAGGTTCAGATCGATCTCGACCGCGACGGGTGCGAGCATCAGATCTCTGCGGTTCTTGGGGTGCAAGGTCATGATTGGGCTCCGGGTCAGGTGTGTGCCCGATAGTTGAACATCGCAGCACGTCCGGGGCATCGGTCATTTGCCGAAGCGATCGCGCGCTGATTACGGGCCCTCAGCGCCGCCCTGACGAGCAACGCCCACATGGAGATGGGTACTCGTCGGCGTCGCGCACCTGCACAACGAGCCGTTCACGTAGCGGCGGAGCTCCACTCTTGGCGCCGCGCCTCGTATTCGGGCGGCAGTGAGCCCTGCAGCGCTTCAGCAGCTGCCAGCGCTGCGAGCGCCGCCTGGTAGTCGCCCCATCGCGCGTCGCAATCGGCCAGCAGCAGCGTGAGCTCAAGCGCATCGTGAAACTCGGCCTCGGGGACCGGGGGCCCGGGCACCGCGACGCGGTCGGCGAGCAGCTCGTCTGTGAGCAGCCCGGGACGTGCGGTGGCGAGGTACGAGGCCAGGTATCGCCCGGCGATCTTCGCGGGCGGCCACCACAGCGGCTGACCGGCTGCGGCTGAGGCGTTCACCGCTACACCCCGGCGACTTGGCGCATCGATCGCCACGGTTGTCTCCCGCGCGAGCCGCTGAGGTTCGGCTCGTAGGTACAGGGGCGCGCCCTCGGTCATCAGCAGCCCGCGGAGCACTGGTCTGAACGGCGCGGGCTTGATCGCGACTCCCGCCTCGGAGGCGATCTGCTCGGCAGCCGCGTCGGCCTGCTGCGCGGCCAGACCGCCCTGCTTGAGCGGGAACGACGTGACATCGCCGGCTGCGTATACATGGTCGACTCCCTTGACCCGTCCATGGGAGTCGACGGGAATGAACCCGTGCTCGTCGTGGGGCAGCCCGCGCAGCCTCGGCCCTTCGAGCACCGGAAGCGTGATCACCCTGTCGGCGTAGACGTCGCCACCTCCCGCCAGCACCAGCCGGCGGCCGTCGATCCGTCTTGCCAGCGCCGAGCTCCTCACAGTCACGCGGTGAGCGGCGAGCAGCGACGAGATCGCGCGCGTGGCCTGCGGACCGAACAGCTGCAGCGGCGCCTGCTCGGGCGTGACGAGCGTCACCGCGGTCCGGCCCGGCCCGGCCTCGTTGATGTGAGCGGCAGTCATCAGCGCGAGCTCGTAGATCGGCAGCGACCATGCCCGCTCGGACGGAAGCACGAGTGCGACCGAGCTTACGGTCGAGCGGTCGAGGTCGTCCAGCAGCCTTCGAAGCGCCGGCACGTCCTCGCGTCCACGGAACGTGAGCGCCCCCTCAAACGGCTCACGCGCAACGGCGCCCGTGGCGACAATCAGCGCGTCGTAGGACACTCGGTCGCCGCAGCCGGTCAGGACCGTCTGATCGTCGGAGTCCACGTCGATCACCGTGTCCCAGACGATCCGGTCGACCGCCCGCTCGCCGACGAGGTCGGCGAGGTCGAACATCCGGGCCTGCGCGCGGTCGAACGCCTCGGCGACGGTGACCGGGCGATAGATGAACTCGCGCTCGGGCGCGATCACCGTCACCTCCACCCGCCGGCCGCACAATGCGCGTAGGGCGAGCAGCGCCTCGATCGCGGCGACGCCGCCGCCGGCGATCACGACTCGCAACCGACCGTGTGGATCGATGCTCACGATGCCGTCACCGTGGTCTTCTTGGCGTGCTGCCCGACGATCTGATCGGGGTCGGGGATCAGCCTCGCGTCGACCATCAGACCGACGGTGACCTCGCCGCGGTAGCTGAAGATGCTGACAGGTGTCCGGGTCAACGCGAAACGCACGCCCCTCAGTG
>CAVSAY010000026.1:0-15845 GCA_963725925.1 uncultured Solirubrobacterales bacterium | reverse complement strand
TCCGTGTCAACGGCCATCTGTTTCTCCCCATCCGCGGCCATCTTTTCTCCCCACTGGCGGCCATGATTTCTCCCCACTGGCGGCCATCGAAACTCCCCACCTTGTGGGTTGCCGTGGGGGTTAGGTCAGGGGCTTCACCCCCTTGCCGGCGGTGGCTTGGGCGAGCCGGTAGCTGTCTTGGCCGTCGGTGACGATCACGTGGGCGTGGTGCAGTAGTCGGTCGACGGTCGCGGTCGCCATCGTTTTGGGCATCAGTTCGTCGAACCCGGCCGGGTGGATGTTGGAGCTGATCGCGATCGAGCGTTTCTCGTAGGCGGCGTCGACGACCCGGAACAGCGCTTCGGCCGCGTCGGCGGAGACGGGGAGCAGGCCGACGTCGTCGATCAGGATGAGGTCTGAGCGGATCAGCTTGTTGGTCGCTTTGGTGATGCTGTCGTCGGCGCGGTGGCGGCGGAACAGGGCGGCGAGTGTCTCGAGCGTGTGCCAGGCGACGGTCTTGCCTTTGTCGATCGCGAGGTGGCCGAGCGCTTCGATGAAGTGGACTTTTGCCGGTCCCGGACGGGCCGCGAGATCACGAGCACCTCGGCGCGGTCGACCCATTCCAGGGTCTTGAGCGCGTGCTGGGTGGGTTTGGGGATCGAGGAGGCTTTCTCCTCCCAGGCGTCGAACGTCTTGCCGGCCGGGAGCCCGGACGCTTTGCGGCGCATCGTTGTGGTCGCCTGGTCGCGGCCGGCGGCTTCCTCTGCCAGCAGCACGCGCAGGACTTCGGCGTGTTCCCAGCGCTGCGAGTCGGCGGTCGCGATCACCTCCGGCGCTGCGCGGCGAACGTAGGGCAGGCGCAGCCGTCGCAGCAGCCGGTCGAGTTCGTCGGGCAAAGGTGGCGGGTCGGGCGGTTTGACGGTCACCTGCCCGAACCCCTCCCACGCGCGCGTCGAGGGCTGCAACGACGCGTCCTCTGAGGCCCGCAGCGGGCAGCGGGATCACCGTCGCCGACGCTGCTGGTGGGTGAGGATCGCGTCGAGATCGCCGTCGGCGAACCGGCCCGCCTGCGCGCACGTCGCCAGCGCCCGGTCGACGTGTTCGGTGCCGTGGAGCTTGGCGAGATCGATCGCTTCGGCCATCTTGCGCCTGACGCGCTCGGCGCCGGCGGCGGCCGCGGCGATCAGCCACTGCTCGGCGCCCGTCGCCGAGCGCGAGGAACGCGCGCTCCTCCACCGATGCGTGCTCTCGGGCGTCGCTCGAGCGCACCGGCCGGCTTGGGCGGATAGTGCTCATCGCGGATCGCCGGACGGCCCGGTGTCGTGAGCTGGTGACGCGCGACCTCCCGCGGACCGGCGGGCCCGTCGACGTGCACGACGATCAGCTGCTGCCCGTCGACCCGAGCCCACACCCGCTCATCGACGAGCTCGCACGGAACCGAGTACAGCGCGCCGCCCACGCTGATCGTCGACTGCCAGCCGACGCGGCGGGTCTGCCCGAAGCACAGCGTATGCGGCAACCGTCGGCAGCCGGTGCAGATGCTCGTGCTCCTCGCCCAGCATCTCCAGCGGCGGCCGGCGGGTGACCCGGTGCGCTCGCGTGTTGACCTCGGCCATGAACTGCTCGCACGCCGCCTCGAGCGCCGCGAAGTCCTCGTATTCGTCGCGCAGGTTGTGATCGGTCGGGACCAGATCCGCCTTCGCGATCTTGACCGTGGCCTCCGAGCCGCCCTTGCTCTGCGGATCCGCGGGCTCACAGGTCGCGATCGTCAACCCGTAATGGCGTGAGACCTCGACGATCGTCGGGTTGCGGACCGCGATCCCGCACACGTGCTCGACCGTCACCGTCTTCTCGTTATCGGTCAACGCGTATGTCGGCACGCCGTCGAACCGGCGCACCGCGCGGTCCATGCCCGATCACCACCGACGGCAACGTCTTGTCGCGCAACGGAACCACGACCCGATACCGAGACCACGCCAACCACGCGCAGAACAACACCGTCCTGGCGCCGGCAACGACCGGCCCGTCGCCATAGTCCCACTGCAGCCACAACCCCGGCTCGGGGATCCACGGCCGGGTGCGACGCCCGTGCTTCTGACGCCAGCGGCGCTTGGCCGCCGCCACCGCCCGCCTGGTCGTGCGCTCCGACCCCTGATACCCCATCGCGACCAGCTTGCGATGCGCCTGATCAGCGCCGATCCGCCCACGCGAGCGATCGACCAGCTCATCGATCTTCCCAGCGAACGGATCGACCAGCGGCCGCCGCCGCGCACGCTCAGGCAACCCGCCGCCCGCCGCCTCACGCGCGGCGACCAACCTGCGCGACCGTCTTGTGATCACACCCGGCCAGCGCCGCCGCCCGCCGCAGCGACCCAGTCAGGTCAAACGCCTCAAGGATCTCCATCGCTTCCTCCGGTTTCTTCATCTCTCGCCGGCCTCCAGGTCGCGCATTGACGAACAACGCACGCCCGACTACCGGCGCCTCAGGACAGAACCGTGGGGAGATCCGATGGCCACCCATGGGGAGAACTGGTGGCCGCCAGTGGGGAGATCCAGCGGCCGCCTACGGGGAGATTTTCATGGCCGCCGTCATCTCCTCCTCTGAAGCCGGCGTTCGCGCGCATGGACGGAAACAACCGTGCCAACAAGAACTGCTCGTAAGCGTCGGCATTCCCAGGGTGGTCCAGCCGCGCCATAAACGTGTAATCACACCGCAGTTGTATCGACGCTCCGCTCACAGCGCGCTCTGGAGTCGCCGCGCGTACACATTGCCTCGCTGCCCCGTCTCGATCCAAGCATCAGTCTGCTCGAGGTCACGGGCCGGGCCGTCGGTCGGCGACGTCCTTACGACGTTCGGAAGGCGAGAGTCTTACGGAATGCCTAGATTCGCGCGCTAAATCTCAGTCGGCACGGACGCGTTGTGCGTGCTCATGCGCCCCCATCAGCACGCGCGTGTCGGGGCCCGCGCCGCCTGGGAGTTGCTGGTCGCGGGCCCCGGCCCCGCGGGTTTGCCCGGCGGAAAACGGCCTACCCCGAGCTCTGCTTCATTTCATCGATAGCGGCGTCGCGCGCGCCTCATCGACATTCCAGAACGTTGCTCAGGCGAGGCTGCTGCTCCTCGATCGATGCAACACTCAAGCCATGGCGACTGACATCTATTTCGCCGGCGAGAATGTGCGCGTAACGGTCGGCGAGGAGCCGGGGCAAGTCGCTGAGGCTTTCGCGTCCGCCGAAGGTCTTCCATTCCGCCTAACGGCTCAAGGCGGTCGCGGCGACGTCTACGTGAATCCTTCAACGGTGGCGTTTTGGCTCGTGTCGGAAGCTCGTGACGAGTTCGAGCCTCCGCCAGGGCCGCCGGAGGAGTCGCCGCAGCCCACAAAGGAGCGACAGCCAGTCACGGACATCTGGGGTCAGCCCCTCGGCCGGAAACTGCGCCGCTGAGCGGGCAGACGCCACCTGATCCGACCGAGCTCGTTCGCAGGCTCGAAACACTGGAGCACACACGCGCGGCGACGCCCCCCGGTGCCGCGAGCGGGGATGGATCCGCCCGCATGCCGGCGGGCGCCCACGCGCGCCCACGCGCACCACGGGGGGTGGGCGCGAGCGGAGCTGAGTGACCAGTGATGTCCGCTAGAGCTGTATCGCCCGCATTCGGGCGCCCTCGCGATGCCGGGCCCTGGCCGGTCACGCACCGCGATGCGGTGAGCGAGCCAAGAACCGATGATCGGGCCGGTCCGAGAGGCACGGCGAGCGATCGATCAGACCAGCACTATGCGCGGGGAGCAGCCTAGGAAGCTTTGAGCGCCGACCCAAACCGGGCCGGCGCTCAAGCCGTCGACTGATAGTGGGGCGATCGTGATTCGCGTTGGCTACCCGAGAACAGCCCGCCCCGGTGTTCCTAGGCGCTCTTCAAGGGGAAGACCGGCAGCACGACACGGCCCCAGGTCGAGTTCATGACTGCCGCAAACGAGGCATACCAAGCCGCGATCGCGGTGAGGAGCCCGACCCATCCGCCGGCTTTGTGGATGCTCGTGTGCCCGGAGCCCATGTCGCCCCACGCGAGCAGGACGAACGTTATCGCCAGCAGGAAGAACACGAGCGCGACCGCGCCCGTGGTCCGCAGCGAGGCGACGAACATGTAGATCGTGAAAATGGCCCACATCCACAGATACGCCGACACGCCATGCGGCGTGATGGCCGCGGCCGGAATCAACCGGATGAGAACGAAATACGAGATCCAGAACGCGCCGAACGAACAGAACGCCACGGCTCCGAACGTGTTGCCGGTCCGGAACTCCCAGATCCCGGCGACCAGCTGCGCCAGCCCGCCGTAGGCGAGCGCGAGCGCCAGCACCGAACCGATGCCACGGATGCTCACCAGGTTGGAATTCATCAGACTGAGGACGAACGTCGTCCCGGCGAATGCGGCGAGCCCTAGCGGCCCCGGATCGGCTGGCGTCCAGCCCGCCGAACGACCCGCGGTGGGATCGGCTGCCGGCGCGATGTCGGCTTCGCGAGCACCCGTTCCAGCACCGCGAGGACCTGCAGCAGAAGCTTCCATAAGTCCCTCCCCTCTCCGGAGAAGTTTGTGGATTTTGGTGCAAGGGTTGTAATTCAAGACTCCGCGAGCGGGCAATGGTGTGGTCGTCGAACGGACGATCCGTACGACGAACGGTCGATCTGTACGACGAACGGCAGCCACTGGCCGACACGAAGCCTGGAGGACTACGGGTCGGAGGCAAGTCATGTGGCTCTCGTTCCCGGCGAGAGCGGCACAGTGGTGGATCGTCGGCGCGCTCGCAAAGCCGCGCAAGCTGCAAGCACCTCGACGATGGAAGCGGCCTGTGACCAGAGTCGTCGACCCCGTTGCTGGCCGTTAGGAAGAGGGGGCGCACCCGGTGCGAGGTTGCAGCGCTTCCGCTTCGGGCTACTTTCAACACTCTGCTCGACGAGCGACGGCGGGCGTGAACGGGACCGGGGCTATCGCGGACCGGAGGATCCGAGTTCTTCTAGTAGCCGGAACGGCGCGTCCACCATCTTCAGATCGCGCGTTGTATGCCGGGCGCGGCCGGGCGCACTGTTAGGGGAGATTGGCAGGCATTTCGTGCCCGTTTTTACCGCTCGTGGGCCCCGGAAATGGTCAGGAAGGGGTCGACAGGTCGAGTCTGTCAGCGGGCTGCGCTGCGGGGCCGCAGGGCTCCATCGCGACCGACCTGCGAGCTAGCCGGCGGCCAGGAGCGGCTTGAGCGAGACGGTGCAGGCGCAGGCGGCGCCCCGGAGCCGGGGCAACCCGAGCATGTCCTCGATCGTCTGCAAGACGGAGTAGTGGTCGGTCGGTGAGGTCATCTGCGCGCCGCGCCGGGCGTCTGGACCGGCCACGATCGTCGCGATGTGTCCTCCGGAAGCGAGGTGGCAGCAGCCGGCGTCGCTGGACCCTTCGTCCCACGTGAGGAACAGCACGCCGTGGGGCCCGAGCGAGCGCAGAAGTGAGGGCACGAGCGTCGCCAGGAAGCGGTCGCCGGTGGACACGCCGCAGTCGTGCATGTCGTGGCATAGGTTTGGCGTTATCCATATGAAGCTTGGGAGCGCGCCGGATCGCTCGTCGGCGCCGAGCTGCCCGAGCCCGACGATGTGGCGGCACTGCCCGGGATCGTGGGTGATCCTCGTGTAGTAGGCGAACGGGTCGTGCTTCTTGGCGTAAGCACCCGAACTCGCTCCCGTAAAGCAGGGATGCGGAAGATCCTCCATGTAGGCCCTCCACGAGATGTGCGAGCTCTGGAGTTGGTCGACGAGGCTCGTCGCATCGACGCTGCAGCTGGTGCAGTCGCTGTGGATCCCGAATGTCGAGCCGCCCGTAAGGGCCAGGTAGTTGGGCAGCGAGGGATGGCCAATGGCGTACATCGCTCGGGCCACGGCGTAGCGGCCGGCGAGCCGGTTGATGAAAGGAGCCGACCGCGAGCCGACAACGCTCCCGTACTCCTCGTTCTCCATCACGATCACCGCGACACGCGAAGACCCGGGCCGTTGAGCGGATGCGACCGCGGACGCACCAACCTGCACAGGCGATCCGCTGCCGGCGCCTCCGCAGCCGAGGGGCACGCCGATCGCTACTACGGCGACGAGCGTCGGCAATGCCGCCCTTGGCCACGTCGGGGCCATCACGCGGCCATGGTGGTCAGGCACGCCAAAGCGCAGGTAAACGGCCCCTGAGAGACTTCTGATACCGGCTGCCAGATCGTCGGACCGGCCGGCGGTGCCGCCGGAAGCCTGATAGCCCTGGCGCGGGGCGGCCGGCGCCGTTGACGCCCGGCGTCCGCGACTTGCCACGGCGAATCCCGCTCTACAAGCTGATCTGGCGCAACCACTACCGCTCGCAGAGCACCTCCTCCACGGCTGCGACCGCTAACGGCGTGGACACGAGGCTCCCCGCGTAGCGATCGTTATCAGCAGCTGACGCACATGAACCCCTCGTCTGAGGTTAATCGCGAGGTGTTGTGCTGTCGAGCGGTGGCGGGAAGGTTCACGAGCGACACGCTCGCACCCACGTCTCAGCGTAAGTAGACGGCGAAGAAGTCCCGATCGTCGGGTGTGAGGTAGCGGTCCGGGCCCCTAGTCATCCCGGGTAGGAGGCTGCTGGGATCGCCGGCGCCGCTGCGGGCGTAAGAGATGAACGTGACCCAGTAGGAGTTGATGTCCAGCTCCATCGCGCGGACCGCCCCGGCGCGGATCAGGATCTCGGCGAGCGAGGCGACGGTCTGATTGTCGGCGGCCGCGTAGATCAGGTTTCCATTCGCATCCACCCCGATTCCCGAGCGCCACACGCGGACCGCGTTGCCGAGCGTTGCGCCCCACTCGGGGCCGTCGGAGAGGTTAGGGTTTGGCCGCGCGCCGGAGACGATCAGGGGCAGGTTCTGCTGCGCGTATTGCACCCCCGGCGGTATGTCCGGGGCACCCGTCCAGGCCTGAACGCCGACTCGGCCGTCCGCGTAACCGACGAGGGTCGCGAGCCCGTCCTTCAGGGGCGCGTAGGTTCGCCCGCCTACGGCGAAGCCACCTCCGGAGTCTGCGAGTTTGAAGCCGCTGTTGAAGGTCGCGAGCAGCCGTGGACGCATGTCGGTGGGTACCTGCATCGGCCCGCGGGGCAGCGTCACGGATGGCTCGAGCCGCCCCGGGTACAGCTGCACTGACGTTCGTCGTGTGTCGATCCACGCGACCCCGGCCACCATCTGCGGGTAGTTCTGGTCGCTGCGGAATTGAGCGATCTGAACTGGCGAATCGTGCCCGCTCCAAGTCTCGGTCGGCACCCATGCGCCCTCTCCTCGCAGGGCCGGCGAGATCACGGGCGCAATGTCGGGAGGATGAATTGCGTCGGCGGAGGTCCGGGGCTTCAGGGGCAGCGTGCGCAACGGCGGACCCCCACGGGCGGGAGCATTGAGCGAGTAGTAGATCGTCTCGATGCTGGACGCGATGTTGGCGGCGCCGTGATCACGCAGCCACTCGAAGGACCGGATTGTGAAGCTCGAGTTGGAAGGTGCGATCAGCGTCGTCGCATACGAGGCCACGAGCGGCACGGAGCACATCCACAACGTAAGGACCAGCACCCGGCGCGCGCGCCTAAGCGGGCTCAAGCGCGGTGGGAGTGGCCGGCGCCTCGCATCGGAGGGTGTCGTCGCGGCGGCGTTCATCGTGTCCCGCCCGCATCCGCGATGGCGCGGGCGTTGCGTCGGGACTTCGCCCTCGCTGTTGAGCCACCTGTCAGGCACAGACGGTCTAAGCGAAGTCTCATCGCTGCGATCAAGGTGATCGCGGTCCGTCGGTGAACCGGCCTGCGAGGGCCTCGAAGCGCCCGTGGTGATAATGCCGACAGCGATCACAGATCAGCGTCCCTTCGCGCGAGCCCCGGCGCCACCCCGCCGGGTGCACCGCGGGACGGTGGCCGACCGGGACCATCCGGCACGCGCCGACCGCGCTCGCGCCGGAGGGGGCTATCGTGCCTGGATCCGGGCGGCACGCATCCGGCAGTGGACCAAGAACCTGCTCGTGTTCGCCGCTCCCGCCGCGGCCGGAATCAACGGGACGCCGACGACGGTGACGCCGTTGCTGGTGACCTTGCTCGTCTTCTGCCTGCTTGCCACTGGCACATATCTAGTGAACGACGTGCAGGATGCCGACGAGGACCGCCGCCACCCCGTCAAGTGCCACCGCCCGATCGCATCCGGCGCGCTGGCACCACGACGTGCGCTGGTTGCGGCTGGTACCAGCACGGTCTTCGCGTTGATGCTGGCGATCACGGTCAACTCGGCCACGTTTGCTTGCGCGTGTGCGTACATCTTGCTGAATGCCGCATACACGCTGCGCCTTCGCCGCATCGCGGTCGTGGAGATGGTCGCGATCTCCGGCGCGTTTGTCATCCGGGCGATCGCCGGGGCAACGGCGGCCGGCGTTCCCGCCTCGCGAACCTTCATCGCCGTCGTCGCGTTGGGTGCGCTGTTCGTCGCGGCGGGAAAGCGCTACGCCGATTTCATCGATCCATCCGCTCGTCGCTCACGAGCGGTCCTGAAGAGTTACAGCCGCAGCTCTCTGAAGGCGGTGATCGCAGTCGCGTGCGCCGCGACCCTGTGGACCTACTACCTCTGGGCGTTTGGACCCGCGGACAGCCGGCTCACGTTGGCGGGTGAGCTGACGATCGTCCCGTTCACACTCTCGCTCCTTCGCTACGCCCTGATCGCGAGCCGCGGAGGCGGCGGCGCGCCTGAGAACGTCCTGTTCTCTGACCGCCACCTCCAACTCCTCGGCCTGATCTGGCTGCTGCTGTTCGCTGCCGGCGACTGAAGCGACCAATGTCCGCCAGGCCCGCCCGTCGCATCGCTCGCCAGCCGCCGCACAGCACGGGGGAGCCGTCCCGGCAAGGCGCGCTCGAGCGCAGACGGCGTCAACGCCATTTCGCGCGCCGACGCCGCGACCTGCTGGAGGACGCGGTGGCAGCGTTCATGCTGACGATCCTCACGACCAGCATCACGGCCGGACTCGGCGTGATCGCGCTGTTCGAGGTCCCTGTCGCGCTTGTGCTGAGCGTCTCCTACGTGCTGGATCGCCGTGCCCGTCGGGAGCATCGGGGCTCTGTTGAGGCGCTATCTAGCCGGCCCGATCGGCCCAGTAGGCCTCAGCCTCGGCCTCCATCACGGCGAGGCGGGAGTAATAGTCGGGGAACTCGTTGAGATGGGCGCGCGCGATCTTGGCTGTCACAACGATGTCGTCGTCGGTGACGTTCGTCTCGGGATCGCGGGCGCCGTGCTCGAGTTCGACGTCCATACCCATCCGAAACTGCGCCACGTCGAACCGAGAGGTGGCCCAGTCGATGCCGATACGTTCGCCCACCTCGCGCGCTTGATCTGCGGTGAAGGCCGGCTTCTCGCTCATGCCGTCAAGGCTACTGCCGAATGCGTCAGCGGCCTCCGTACGCGGGCGCGCCTCCATCAGCGCCCGCGCCGCGCTTCGAGCGCGAAGCTCACTGCGCACACAACAATCACGACCAGCGCGATCATGGCCACGACCGCAAGACCGGGAGCCACGATCAGAACCAGCGCCGCGAGCACCACCGCGATCGCCAGATCGGCAAGCAGCACGCCGCGGCTCACAGCGGCAGCTTTCGGTAGATCGACCTGGGCAGATGGCGCAGCACTGAGAACACGACCCGCAGCCGACCGGGAACCCAGACGGTGTGTGCCCCCGAATCGAGGGCGCGCACGGTCGCGGCCGCGACGGCGTCGGGCGTAGTCGCCATCGGCGCCGGCTCCAGTCCGGCGGTCATGCTTCCGCGGACGAATCCGGGCCGCACCACGAGCACACGAACGCCCGCAGCCGTGGTCGCGTCCGCGAGCCCCTGGGCCAGCGCGTCCAGACCGGTCTTCGCCGCGCCGTAGATCGCGTTGCCCGCCCGCGCCCGCTCCGCGGCGACACTCGACAGCACAACCACGGTGCCGTGCCCCTGCGCTCGTAGACGCCCAAGGCACTCCAGCAGCAGCGAGCCGCTGTCCACGAAGTTGACGCGCATCACCTCGACCGCCCGCGCCCGGTCTGCATCCAAGCCTTCCTGGGCGCCCAGCACTCCGATCGCCAGCACCACCACGTCAAACCCACCGAAGCGCTCGAACGCCTCTGCCACCGCCGGCCCGTGTGCCTCGAGGTTCTCGGCCTCCAAGGTCTGCGTGCAGACGGTACGTGCGAGCCCATCGCGCTCGAGCATCTCGGCCGCGTACGCCAGCCGCCCCGGATCGCGTCCCAGCAACACGGCCTGCACCGGATCACGCAGACCCAGGCGGCGGACGATCGCAAGCCCGATCTCCGACGTGCCGCCCACCAGCAACACGCGCGTCTGCTGGTCGACGCTCATTGATCGCGCGATGCCACCAGGCCCGTCCTGACGCCCAGGTCCGACCGCCAAATACCGTCGGGATCGAGCTCGTCTCGAACGTGACGCCACCGAGGGAGCTCCGGATACATGGCCGCGAGCGTCTCGCGTCGCAGGCGACAGTCCTTTGCCAGATACACGCGACCACCGACGCCGGCGACCATCTCGTCGAAGCCGTCGAGCAGCGCGGCCAGCCGCGGTGCGCGACGTGGCATGTCGAGCGCAAGCGTCCAGCCGCGCAGCGGAAATGAGAGCGGCGCGCCGCTTGCGGCGCCGAAATCCTTCAGGACCGCGAGATAGCAAGGGACGCCGCCGCGGTGCAGCCTGTCGACCAACCGCCGGAGCACGTGCTCCGCCCCGGTCGGCACCACGAGCTGGTACTGCACCAGGCCTCGCCGCCCATACAACCGGGGCCATGCGTTGAGTGCGTCGAGTGGGAACATGTGCGAGCCGATGCCCTCGAGCCGTCCCCGTTCCCGACCCGGAGCGGTCCGGAAGCGCAGCTCGTTGAACGCGCGCACGGTGGCTGGACTCACTATGCCCCCCGGCCAACGTGCCGGCACCGTCGCGCGGGCGCGCACGGTGGCGCCGCCCCGAGCAGTGTCGGGACCCGCCGGCAGGTCGACGTGGCGGGCGCGAGTGACGATGCCCCGTCCTGCCCCCGAGCCGAGCAGGTCAAGCCACGCGACGCGGTGCTCGCCGCCGGGGGATGCCAGCGCCGATAGCGCGGCGTCGAGGTCTGGGACCCGGTCGGTGTCGACCGACAGCAGCGCGCTGGTCACCGCACGGAGGCGGATCCGTGCCCAGAGGATCACCCCGGTCAACCCCATGCCGCCGACCGTCGCGGCAAACCGATCCCGGTCCCTTCCCGGCTCGAGCTCGAGCACATCGCCACCGGAGGTCAGCAGTCCGAGCGCCTCGACGTGGGCGCCGAAGGTTCCCGTGCTCCCGTGGTTCTTGCCGTGGATGTCGGCGGCGATCGCGCCGCCGACGGTGACGTGCTGGGTTCCGGGAACCACTGCCGGCATCCATCCGGCGGGCACCGCGACGTCAAGCAACTCTCCGATCGTGAGACCGGCGTCTGCAGTGACGGTACCCGCGGCGGGGTCGAGGTCAAAGCGCTTGAGCGCGGTGGCGTCGAGCACCAGGCCGCCCGTCAGCTGGGCCGCGTCGCCGTAGCTGCGGCCCATCCCCCGCGCGACCGCGTGGGGCCCGATCGATCCGCGCGTGCCGGCCACGAGTTCGTGCAGCTCATCGGCCGTGCGGGCACGTATCACGGTCACCGGAGCACGCTGACCGCCGCCCCAGCCGCACACGCGGGTGTGCGTCCGAGGCGCGCTGGCGCCTGACGGGCGCAGCGTCGTCTGGCCGTTAGCCGGCGGCATGCACACCCAGTGCGAACAGGACCAGCCAGGCGCCGCCGGCGAGCTGCAGCCATCTGTCTTTCAGCAACACGTCCTCAGGCGCCTCGGCATCGCCGCTCAGTACGAGCCGGTGATAGCGGACCAGGCACGCGGCGAAGGGCACGATCGTCAACGGACGCCACGGAATCCCGTGGACGGTCGGAAGCTCGAACGCCCACACGCAGTACGTAAACAGCGCGATCGCTGCACTCCCGGTCAGCATCAGACGGAGGATCGCAGGGGAGTAGGCCGCCAACACACGCCGGCGGGTGCCGGGTCTGTCGTCGATACGTGCCAGCTCGGATTGCCGCTTTCCGGTCGCCACGAACACGGCCGCGGACGAGACCACCAGCACGAACCACACCGACAGCCTGATCGGGGGCGCGACTCCGCCCGCGAGCGCGCGCAGCACGAACCCTCCCGCGACCGCCACCACGTCCAGCACCGGGATCCGGCGCCAGATCATCGTGTAGCTCAGGGTCAGCATGACGTACGCGCAGCCCACGACCGCGAGCGCCGGCCGGATCTCGACGCACATCACCAGTCCCGCCAGCATGCATGCCACCGCCAGCGAGGCAGCCGCGCGAGGATCCAGTTCCCCAGCCGCGACCGGCCGCAGTCGCTTGCGCGGATGCGACCGATCCTCCGCCGCGTCGTGAACGTCGTTTATCGCGTAGATGCCGGAGGCCAGCAGGCAGAACGCCAGACAGGCCAGGCCCACGCGGACCGGCACGTCGTCGTGGCCGAGCGCGCCGGCCGCACCGGCAGCCGCGATCACCAGCGCGTTCTTGATCCATTGGCGCGGGCGGACGGTGGCGACCACGGCTTGGAGCGGTGCCCGGCGAGAACCGCCGGCAGTCGTCGAGCTGGCTTCCATCCGCGCCGTCACCGTATGGACGCTTTCTCAAGCAGTGCTCTGCAGTCGATGAGGAAGTTCTCAACATGTCTTTAGGCTCCGCCTCAGCGTCGGCCTCAAGCTGAGCGCCCGATGCCGTCTCCCACCATCGCCCGACCGGTGCCGCCGCACCGCACCCGCCGGGCGATCGTCGGGAGCGCCCGGCGGAGGCCCGTTCGGCGCATCCGCCGGATCGCGTTGATCGCTTCCGTCGTGTGCCTTGTGCCCGCGCTGGTGTCCTTAGTACATGCGCTTTCGCAAGCGTCTAACGCGAGCCTTGGCATCCGGACGGTCGAGTGGATGCGCGACAACGGCGCGCGCGGCCTGGTCAACCAGGTGGAGTCGATCTACTACTCGCTGAACGCCCCGGCCAAGGGGGGGCCCGGTCTGCGCACGCTGCCGTCACTCGCCGGCGTCAAGCTCAATTCGCCGACCGCCCACCGCCACGCGGTCCGCCACTACTACCGGCCTCCGCGGATCCGCCCAGTGCTGTCCCCCGCGCTCCCCGGGGAGGGTGTGTGGCGGGCGACGTTCGCACACGGAGGTGCCAGACCCCCGGTTCTGATCACGAGCTTCCGTCCCGACCCGTCGTATCCGCGAATGGTCGCCGGCGTAGCCTGGATCAACAGCACGCGCACCACAACCTGGCTGTACCCCGGCCGGCTTGAGCCGAACGTCTCGCTGCCCTCGCGCGGGCCCATGGAAGTACCGACCGAGCTGCGCTCCCGGCTGGTGGCAACGTTCAACAGCGGCTTCAAGCTGTCGGACTCCGGCGGTGGGTTCGTCGAGGGAGGCCACACCTACGCGCCAATGAAGCCCGCAATAGCCACGATCGAGCGCCTTCGCAACGGCCGGGTCGACGTCGTCGCCTGGAAGGGAGGCGCCGACGCCGGCTCGGACGTGGTCTACGCGCGTCAGAATCTGCCGCTGATCGTCGACGGTGGTCGCCCCAATTCCAACCTTTCGGACGGTCCCGAGTGGGGAGCGACGCTGGGCAACGCGATCCGGGTGTGGCGCTCGGCGGTCGGGGTCGATCGTCACGGAAACCTGATCTACGCGGCGGCCCCGATTCAGACCGTCGGCTCACTCGCCGCGATCATGGTCCGCGCCGGCGCAGTCCGAGCGATGGAGCTCGACATCAACACGTACTGGACGAGCTTCATCACATATCGCTTCCCCGGTACGCATGGGCCCGCCAACCTGCTGCCGACGATGGACCGCTCGTCGCTTCGTTACCTGACGCCGGACGACCGCGACTTCTTCGCCGTGTACGCCCGCTGAGCACCATGACCGGGATGCTGGCGATCGCGATCAGGACGCTCGTCGCGGCCGTCGCGATGCTGCCGGCAGGAGTGCGGCCGGCGCCGCGCCCACAAGCGCCTGTGCACCCGCCGTTCGCGGTCGGCGAGGTGACCATGCGATTCATCGACAAGACCCGCAGCGTCAGGTTCCCCGGTCGGCCTGCACAGCCAAGGCGCCTCGTCACCGTGGTCCGTTACCCCGCCGTAGGATCGCCTTCTGCCAAGGACCTGCCGGGCGCACCACCCGCCCGAGCCGCAGGTCCGTTCCCGCTGGTCGTCTTCGGTCATGGGTTCGCCGTCACGCCGGCGACCTACTTTCGCCTCCTGAGGGCCTGGGCAAGCGCCGGATATGTCGTCGCGGCACCGGTGTTCCCGCTGGAGAACGCCAACGCACCCGGCGGGCCCAACGAGTCTGACCTCATCAATCAGCCGCGCGACATGAGGTTTGTGACCACTCGGGTGATTGCCGCCAGCGCCGATCCTGCGAGCCGCTTGTACGGCTTGGTCGACCCACGCCGGATCGGAGTGGCGGGGCACTCGGATGGAGGCGAGACGGCACTTGCGGTCGCCTACAACCGCTATTTCCTGGATCGACGCGTCCGCGCCGCGGTGATCCTGTCGGGAGCCAAGCTCGCCGGTTCCACGGGCTTTACGTTTCCGTCGCCCAGCCCGCCCCTGCTCGCCGTGCAGGGAACCGCCGACGCCACCAACCTTCCGCGGTTTACGCGTGCGTTCTACGACGAGGCACCGCGGCCCAAGTATCTGCTGCAGCTCCTCGGCGCCTCGCACATCAGTCCGTACACGGTCCAGCAGCCGCAGCTGGCGATCGTCGAACGCGTCACGATCGCGTTCTTGCGCCGTTATTTGAACGGCGTTCGAGGCGCGTCTCACCGGATCGTCGCGGGCGGCAACGTCCGGGGTGTGTCGACGATCCAGGCGGTGCCGTGAGCCGCTACTTCAGGCGGCCGTGGCCGGTGGACACGGATCGTGCGAGCTGTCCCGGCTGCTGGTCAGAGTGGCCTAGCGTCGGACGGTGCGACCGCAGAGGGGTCCCGGCTAGACGTTGCCGGGACTCTTCTTCATCTAGACCGCACTCGTATCAGCACAAGTCTGTTGCTTATCAACGCTGGACCGGTCGGTGAATAGGCTGTGCCGACAGTCCATCATCGAACCAGCCACGATGACTGACGACGCTGAAGGCAGACCGCCGGACACGACCACTGACTCGGGGATTTCCGCGCCGAGCGATGACTCTTCGCTTACGGGCGAACAGACGGTCCACGACTGCTGCCTGCCGCTGCAGATCCAACCGCGACCCAGCTGTGGCTAACCGCAGTCCCAGCGCTACTGGAGGCATGCGTGCTGATGACGCCATGCCCTCTGCTGCTCAGGTCGAGGCCGCCGAGGGCGGCCGCGCAACTCACCCCCGGGAACCGCATTCCGGGGGAACCGCAGGGCGGTTGAACTGGCTGCGGGCCGGGGTGCTGGGGGCCAACGACGGGATCGTGTCGGTGGCAGGCATCGTCGTCGGCGTGGCCGGGGCGACCACCGCCCGCGGCCCCATCTTCACCGCCGGACTGGCCGGGCTGGTCGCCGGTGCCGTGTCGATGGCGCTGGGTGAGTACGTGTCGGTCTCCAGCCAGCGCGACAGCGAGCGCGCGCAGATCACGCAGGAGAAACGGGAACTGGCCGAATCCCCGGAGGCCGAACTGACCGAGCTGACCGCCCTGTACGAGGCCAAGGGCCTTTCCGCGGCAACGGCCCGCACCGTCGCCACCGAGCTGACCGACCGCGGCGCCTTGGCCGCCCATCTGGACGCCGAACTGCACATCGATCCGGCTGATATCCCTAGCCCG
>CAVSAY010000025.1:0-888335 GCA_963725925.1 uncultured Solirubrobacterales bacterium | reverse complement strand
CGCCATCAATACAGCATGGGATCACACGTTGTCCTGGCTCGGCATTAATCTCGGAATTGCAACACGCGTCCAAATTACATTTTGCCTATTCCTGATTGTTTCGGCGATGAGTTCAAAATTGCATGACTTAGTTCATCTTAGCGTGCATGACTTTTGGCGAGCAGTAGCGTGGAAAAGATTTCTAATCACTTCCAGTATTTATCTATTGTGGTTTAGTTTTGTTGGATTTGTAGTCGCACCTCATTGGCCCACTGATTGGCCTTGGCAGTGGTTGACGAGTGCTTGGTATCTATCGCTCTTACCCGTAATGTATGCGTACGTATCCCATTGGCCGAGTGGTCGGCTATCGTCACCGCACTATGCGCGTGGGTTATCTTTGTGGTTTTGTTCAAGTCGTACTTCCAGGAGATTAAAAATGACGCCACGCAGATGTCACCATTGGGCCAATGGGCACTTTTTACAACGACGGCTTTAATTTCATTGACAATCGCACAACCTGACCGCTTCGCGAAAAGGCTATTAGCTCTCGTTCTGGGACTGACTGCGTTAATTGGACTGAACGAGATCGTTGAATCGGAGGAACGTTTATCAATACTAAAGGCGGTGCACCTTTAACGTGCCGAGGGGCGCCGGTTTCAATCGTCCTGGCTGGCGGAATTTGGCGTCCGTGGAATGTCCTTCAATATCTGCCGCAGATCACAATGAAATTTGTTCTATAGGCGTCGGATCGTCGTCCGGCGCCCGCGAACTATTGACCCGCTTTGACACCTGCCACTTTTGCAGCACGTTTTCGGCGGCAGGCTTGAGCAATTCGAGGCCGGCGTTGCCGCTCAGCCACGGCTCATAATCCTTTTCGCTGAGCAGCACCGGCATCCGGTCGTGAACCTCGGCAACAAACTTGTTGGGCTCTGTGATGATCATGGTGCAGGTCTTAACCGACTTGTCGGCTTCCACGTCCTGCCATTCGTCCCAAATGCCAGCGATCGTCAAGGCCGGCGAGCCGTCCCGCGCAGTGAAATACCAGGGTTGCTTCCCGCCCGGCGTGTCCTGCCACTCGTAATAGCCGGACACCGAAATCAGGCAGCGATTGCGCTTGAATGCCGACCGAAACATCGGCTTTGTCGCAACCGTCTCGGCCCGCGCGTTGAAGGTGGCGAGCTTCATCTCCTTGAGAGGCTTCGACCACCACGACGGAATTAGCCCCCATCGCATTCGTTCAAGCCGGCGCTTGCCGTCTTAAGTCGAGTCGTGTCGATGGTCGTGGTGGGGCAGACATCTTGAAGCAGCGGCCGCGTATTCACCGCCGGCTGGCCGAGCGTCGGCCGATACAAGGCGACGATTTCTTCCCAGGTCAGCTTGTAGGTGGCACGCCAGCACATCGTTCTAATATAGGCCGTGGTCCCAACATTTTTACGAAAGCGTCTTCGTCCGTTTCATCCAAGTGCGCAAAAAATTGGAGCGTATCCCTGAAGTCCGAAAGAGCCGGAACCTCCTGCGCCTTTCAACTCCTCTGGTAACTTACTGCTTAGTTCATAGCTAATGTTTTGCGGATCGACCATCCTGATATATCCATATTCCTTGTTAGTCCACAACGTTCCTATTTTAGTCATCAGCTCTAACACCTTCGCACGCTCGTTATTGGATGGTGTCTCCTGCTGTCTGTACAGCTTGCTTTGTGTAGAGAAATGATATACCGAATGAACACATCGCACTCGTTAAACTCCGGACCGCCAAAGTTGTGCTGGAAGTGTATTGCCAAGCCGAGAAAGACACATCTGCAACCTCAACGGAGGATGGAGATCTGGAGTAAGCCCGACATTTGCTGCACTCTATAGCATCCTGACGACTGTTAAACATGTCTTGCATTGCTTCGCGTCGACCTGCAGCCGTGATGCCAGCAAAAAGAACGTCCTTTTGCTTCTGCTGCGTGTCCCGAAGCACCAATACGACCTCCTTTCCGATAAGCGGATTGAGGGTCCCCCATATACTCGGCAGCAACCTCCGCTAAGTTTAGGACGACCTCTGTAGCTTTTCGACCGGCTACTATACCTCGCCCAATCCCGAGCAGCTTCCAGGTGCTAAAGATATATCTTTGATAGGCGCGCTGATCGCGACATTTCATCAAGTGTGGTGGGATGCCATCCGCAGTACATGCAGGGAACGGAAATATATTCGATCGGTCTACCGCATTTTTGACAGACATATGTGACGAGACGCTCAGCTAGGGCGGCAAGCAATTCATCAATTACAGCGCGCTCGCGCTTCAATAGATTTTCCTCGTAGCCAATCATCCGGCTACAAGTGCGATCACGATCAAGATTGCGGGCACCACTCAACAGACGAGAAGCAAACTCTAGTCGTCCCGAAGCTCTAGCGATCCTTGCCGCGCTGAAAATTGCGAGCGGGAAATCGGGATGTGCCTCCTGGCCGTCCATGGTAACCGCCATTCCCCATTGCAGTTTACGTTCCCTGTCCTTGAAACGTCGAAGACGTTCCAACGTGTCAGCTTGGCCAAGTAGGATTTCGATACGAGAGTATACACTCCAAGGTTCTAGCTGATCCGCAGCTAGACCCGAGCGGGGGCGTTTTTGTTCGGTGGGTTCGGCCATCTTTCTTCTTTCTCAAACTGCTTCGAGATCAGCGATGATGGTTTGGTAATCGACTGGACGACCTGCTGGATTGGGATCAATCATTTTCAGCAGTAGGGCAGCCAGTCGACGGTCATGAGTGAGTGTAGCATTTTTGCGCGACCGAAATATCGGTGAGACGTTATTAGATCAACAATGCGAGATATGTCACCATTCGGGTCGACAGTAGGAAGTCGACCCGTCATCGACTGGACTCCGATTATCCCTAAAGAAAAAACGTCAGCGGAGGGGCCAATTTTCCAGGAGCCGGAAAACCGTTCGGGGGCCATGTACGGAGGTGTACCTACGGCGAACTTTGTCCTCTCGGCGGTTTGACGCGCCAGCCACTCTCTCGATGCACTCAACCAATCTGAATGCTGTGGTTGTTGAGAAGCTATGCGGGAAATTCCCCAGTCAGAAATGCGAACTATCGGAGAATCGGCGGAATTCAGGAGCAGGTTTTGTGGCTTGAGGTCTAGATGAACCAAATTAGCTTGGGCCAGCGCGTCGCAAGTCCCGCTATGTCGAGCAGAACAACTTTTATCGCGGAAATTTAGTGGCTCGTGCCCTCTTGAGGTAGTCATCGAGACTACCGGGGCTAAGCAACATCAAAGCTCCAAGTTCGAAGTTGAGCCTAACGATCTTGATCAACGAAACAACATGGGGGCTCTGCAAAGATATCCAGTTTCCGAGCTCCTGCTCGATGACAGCTTCTTGTTCGTCATCGTACACGTTGAACGTCTTTACAGCGTTTACCGGCCCGTAAATGTAGTCCCAGCCTTCGGTTCGCTTTAGAAGCCAAACTTTTCCCAACCCTCCTTCGCGCACACCATTGACTTCATACGTGTGTCGATCGACTTGCACACATTTGGGTTGGCTCTCTAGAACGGCAGGTGATGGCATGACCGGTGCTGGATTTTGCTCTATTCCAATGTGACACAGCTATCCGACTAGAGTTATCTCGGAAGGGGAATTAGCCAGTTTCCGTTCCGCAGCCTCCCAGAATGTCGCTCATGGAGTACCCGCTGTCGATGACCGGATACGCTGACGAGCTAATCGAGTGATTAAACCCGGATGTCGCTTTATGGCCCATTGCGTCATTCGGGGCAACGCAATATTTGATCGCTTTCGGGGCAACGACACGTACGACTCTCGGTCCCGGTCGACGACGATCCGGCCATGGGATTCAACAAGCGCAAAATGGAAGACCGACGTCGGCAAGCGGCCGAGAAGGAAGCCGCTGCCCGCCGCGCAACCGAAAGGCAAATCCTCGAGGACGCCGAGCAACTGGTGGCCGCCTGGAACGAGCGCCAGGCCAAGCGGATGCCGACTGATGATTCTCGCCGACGATCGGCGCAGCCATCACGGCCGGCTATTGGTTCCTGCGGGCGCGCTGCCCGGCCTGCCGCACCACTGGCGACGTCGACCTGCGGGCGCTCGACTCGCACCGCGCGCGGTCCGTGACGGCGCTTACACCGGCGCTGTCGTGTCGATCATGCCGGCCGAACGCGCCGTTTGCCGAACTCGTCTGCCTGTCGAAGTCGAGCGTCGCCGATGAATATTACGAGAGCGCAATGGAAACTGGTATTGAGCCATGATTGAAGCGCCGGCCCTCAACTTACATATTTCGCGCCAACTTCGTCGCCAGACAACCTTGTATCTGCCATCCTTCGCGGGACCATCGCCTGAGAGGAGTAGTACAAATTCATCGGGAACTTCGAGGCCATGGAGATAGATGCGCACGCCGCCGTCGGAGATATCGGTAATGAGGCAGTAGGCCGCTGGCGCGTCGTACCGAGTTGTATCTTGGCCATACGCGCAAGAGGATAACGCGGTGCCGCGCGTTTCTCTGCCGACTTGAGCGAGCGCATGATGCCGCCGGCTCCATTTGCGGCCACTAAACCGATCTGGGCTAAAACACCTACTGAACTGCAATTGCGCACAGCCTAACTGGCACCCATAAATTATCCTCGTATTGTCTCAAATGGGCTTCCCAATTCGCGGCCATGTGCTCCTCGGGCTTGAGGCCGCGGAAACCCCGAAACTCAGCGGGAGTGCCGGAGAGCTCTGCGCCGGTCGCGCGTTGCCGTCATCGCTGCGGACTTGCCGTTGCACCAGCGTCTGGCGACCGCCGACGAACAAGCGATAGCCTTTCCCCTGGCACTCGCTGCATACAGCCCCGTGGTGACGGCTCACGCCATGGCATTATTGCGAGCCACGGCACCGAGATTTGTGATCACATATCGGTCCGCGCTTGCCTCGATCGCTCGCCGCTTGACATAGGCCGCTCTCATAAGGCGTGCGAGCACAAGCGGGACTGAAGGACAAGGCAACCGCGTTGGCCCCTTTCAACTCCTTCAGAAGCCGAATTTCATCGTCGGTTAAGTTGTAAGCCATGTCGAATTCAATTCAATAGCGTTGCGAGTACACCAACAATTCCGATGATCACGCCGACAACGGCGGCCAAGAGGATGAGCCGAAGGTACAGGATCGTTAAAGTCTCACGCCGCTGCCGTTCTAGTGCTCGATTGGCGAGCCAACGATAGGCGAACTGGCGCTTTCGTTCGTGAAAGTAGCCGAAGCGGACGAAGTCCCACGTGCTTTCTTCGCCGAGCCTTTCAAATTCGGCGCGCCACGTGTCTTCGTCCATTGAGTTGGTCACGCAGCCTTGACCTGTGTAGGGCATACAGCTCGACCATGACAGCGGGACGAGGGCATCAGGACCTCGTGTGCGGCTATCGATTCGGGCGTCGTACCTGCGTGCCTTCGGGAACGAAAGTATCCTTTGGCGTCCATCCATGCACCGTGGCGCAATGGGGCATTGGGAAAATGTCAACTCTGTCGGGCAGCTTATCGATGTCCGCCAGATCAATATCGATGCTCGTGGAGACAAGCCTTTTTGTTCTTGGGCATTGGAACATTAAGGTCGTCAACGGAACCTCCGGCAGGTCAGCGGTGGCTCGGGCAGGGTAATATCAGATGGTCGATGATGCCGATCTCCGCGAATTATGCTTTTGGGTAATTTTCATCGTCGGAGTTGTCGCATTGGCGGTCTTTGTTTTAGCAGTAGAGTTGCCGACGAGACGCTGCGCGGCCGGCTAGGGCCCCGACGGCGACGAATTTCCGTGTCGTCAATAACGTGTGCCGTTAACCAGCTATGAGCGCTGATCCATCTCTGGGCTTCTAACTCGGAGCCGAACTTGCCGAAGAAGTTGATGGTGCCATTAGGCCATACGATCTGTGCGCGCCAAAGCTCGCCCTCTTTCACCGACATTAGAGCGGTGCTTGCCTCAGCCATCGCATGGGCCATTCATGACCAAGTCAACGAGCGCTGATCCCGCCCGGCAGAGCGGGGGAAAAGCGGATGGCAAATGCTGATGATAGCGCTATGGCTTTCGACGGCGCCGTGGCCGGCTGCAATGCCCCAATCACGAACGCGGCGAGAACACCGAGCAATAGGCCGAAAATAATTCTTGAGCGATGGGCGCATGAGTCACACTGCTAAGCACGCCAGCGGCGGCAAGAGTTGGCTCGGAGAGGCGAGCGGGCATTGTCGGCACCCGGGTGCGATGGAATTCGGCAACCGAGATGTCACGCAGACCCAGCCCGCTAAGGCGCCACGGCTGGCCCGATCACCGATTATCCGAGCGTGTTGCATTATTCCCACGGCGTTGCCAACGAGTGTTACGCCGAGCGCAGCCGCTTCGTTCTCAGCCGCTTGCTGGCGCCAGTCTTCCATTTTGCGCTTATTGAAGCCCATGATCTGATCGTCGCGAATGAGCAGGGGTGTCGATGTCGCCGCAACCGAGTGAACGCTCAAACGCGGCGACGAACTGCTGAAGGCGGCAAAGGACCGCAGCCGGCTGCCCCGCATGGCGTCGCAAAACCGGGCGTCCATCTCGATAAGCTGCGACCTGAGCACCGCGGCCGCGGCGTCGGCGTCATCGGCGTTGGCGCGTCATCGCTCGGTTGAGCCAGCTTCGAGGGGCGGCGGCTATGCGACAGACGTCTTTGTGGCATCCCCGCCTCCGGCAACAGCAATCCACAATGCGGTCGATGCCGCTGAAGTGATCAAATTCTGGCACGGCATAGTTGCCGAACACCTTCGCTGCGACAATAATGACACCATCAGCCAAGCGACCATTAGGTCGGCTTTCGTGGTGAGTCATGTGATTTGTGGTTTGAGCACGATCAGCTTAGGGCTCGGGACAGCTACTGCCTACCTGGCGAACGGCTACCCCAGATATCAAGCAGCCATGGCGACTGTCGCCGGCTTTCTGTTGATAGGCGGATTCAGAATGTCGGCTACGCGCTCGAAGCCGGTTTAGGACATCCATTACGGCTACACCGCAGCAAAACCCGAGCTACTTCGGCAATCGCAGGGCAATAATCTGAAACTGAACTAGTCTGATTTGCGGTTCGATCGTCGATCTAAACCCGATCTGCGGCCGATCATTGACCGTCTTTCCCCAACTCGCCTTTTTCCTCTTCGGTATGCGTATCCATTCCGCTGCGCCGATCTTTGCCTGAACGGCGCTCCACCTTCCGATCGTCTTTCATCAATCGCCATTGTTTGTCTCCAAAAATTGCGAGGCACAATGGACTAAGTTGATGAACGGGACGTAAAGTCGGCGCAAAGCGGCGGGGAGAACATCGCCAAATTGCCAAGCGTGCCGCGGCAGATATTGAAGGACATTCCACGGCCGCCGAACACGGCCAGCCGTGACGATTGAGCACCGCTAACCGAGGCGGCCAAGACTTCGCCGGATAGCTACCCACTTCCTTGGCCGACCAGTTCAGAGTGATACTCTACACCATATGACACGTCGGACCTTGCCTGACCTGCTGCACCCTGGACTGCGATTGCTGGTATCTAGCACAGCCGCTGGCCGCGCCTCTGCTGCGCGGTACGCAGAGCGCGGAAATAGGTTCTGGCACGTGCTGCACGAAGTCGGTCTCACCGCAACTGTATTGCAGCCGGGCAACTCCGCACTCTTGCTGGAAGCCCGGATAGGGCTTCGGTAGAAGTCGGCTACTTCCCGCCGAACACGCCGCCGGGTGAGTGAGCCGGCGCGGCAGCTACGCCCCCGTGTGTGGACGGCTCCGAGTTGGCAAGGACTTTTTTCACGTTTGCAGAATTGGTCGGTGCGCCCGTGTGTTCGGCCTTTCAGCGCGGTTCACATGACCGCTGGCCGTAATGCCCTCCGCGGATCAGGTCCCGATCGATAACCCGCATTCGACAATGCGTGGGGGCAATTGGGTTGTCCTGATCGCCGGATCGACCGGCTCTGCATTACGTGCTGTTCGTCCTCCCAACCTTCACATCACGCCGGTTATCTGGCGCGATCTCGTTTACGCCGCAAGCGCGACGGGTTCCTTATAGCGCTCGCCCTTGGCCATCATCGCCCAGGCCATCCGGGCGATCTTGTTAGCGAGCGCGATGGCAGCGACCTTGGTGGGGCGCCTCGCCAGCAATGCTGTAAGCCAGGGCCGACGCTTGGTGCCTTGGATCTTGGCGTAGCGGATAACCGCGAGCGCACCGGCAACGAACAGGCCGCGCAGATAGCGATCACCTCGTTTGCTGATACTGCCGAGCCGATCTTTGCCCCCACTCGAATGTTGCTTCGGCACGATGCCGATCCAGGCCGAGAAGTTACGTCCTGATCGGAAAGCTCTCGGGTCAGCAACCGTGGCGACCAGAGCGGTAGCCAGTACAGGACCAACGCCCGGTATATCGTCGAGCCATGCGGGCTTCCTGGTTGGATCGGTGCCAGGCCATGATCAGGCGATCGAACTGCAATATCTGAGCCTTCAACGTCCTCAATTGGGCGCCGAGAGCAACGATACATGCACGGGCAACGTCGGGCAGTCGTTTGTCACTTGCATCGGCGGCGACAGTCAGTAGCTCTTCGACGCCGTTGCGTCCAACCGGCGCGACGATGCCAAACTCGGCCATACGGGCGCGGATGGCATTGATCACCGAGGTCTGCTGGCGGACGCACAAGTGCCGGGTACGATGCAGCGTCAGGCAACTCTGTTGCTCGCGCGTCTTGGCCGCGACAAACCGCATATTGGGTCTGGTGACCGCTTCGCAGATCGCCTCGGCGTCAATTGCATCGTTCTTATGCCGCTTCACATAGGGCTTCACGTAAGCCGGCGGCATCAGGCGAACGGTGTGGCCAAGCGCCTGCAGTTCGCGCGACCAATGATGCGACGAGGCGCAGGCTTCGATGCCGACCAGGCACGGCGGAAGCTTCTCGAAGAAAGCCAGGACGTAGCGCCGCTTCAACTGGCGGCGCAGGACCACTTGGCCACCGCCATCAACGCCGTGGACCTGAAATACCGACTTGGCAATATCGAGACCGATTGTCGTGACTGCTTGCATGACTAGCTCCTGCAAGAAATCGTGGGAGCTCAGCCCGCGAGATACCCGGGCATCGTTGCAGGCGACCGCCGACGCCCCGCCGCGTTGACCCGAATCATCGAACCTGAAGAGATGACCGGCCCCCTCGCTGACCTGCGTCCCGGCCAACCCAGGACACACAGCCCCAATCTTCAAGTCCCGACACGCCAGCCGCGACGACTTTCGTTGCCTCGCTTCTGCTTCTCGGTCGCGTCGACGCAATGCGGCACCAATCGTGCGGTCCGGGATACCCGCCCTCACGCCTGGTCGACATTGGAACCCGGGAGCGAGCGCTCAGCGTCGCGGCGGTCGCTCGCGTGCTCCCAGATCCCGGCATAGCCGAGCGCGGGATGCGAGGGTTTCATGGTCGTCGCTGGACACGGCCTTGCATAGGTGTAAGTCCCGTCAAGGTTGGTTCCGTTCGTGGAGGCGAGCGATGGGCGGTTGGTGGCCGAGGGCTGAGTGTTTGCGGTGATGGTTGTAGTGCCACAGCCATCCGTCAAGGGCGGCGGTGCGCTCGGCGCTTGAGCGGTAGATCGCGCCGTAGGCCCAGCCGCCCAGCATGGTGCGGATGAATCGCTCGGCCTTGCCGTTGGTCTGGGGCCGGTAGGCGCGGGTCCGTAGGTGGCGGATCCCGAGGGTGCGGCAGGCGGCGGCGTGGATCGTTGAGCGGTACGCGCCGCCGTTATCGGTCAGGACCCGCTCGACGGTGATGCCGTGGCGGGCGTAGAACGCGACGGCGCGTCTGAGGAAGCCGATGACGGTGCGTCGGTTCTGATCGGCGAGGACCTCGGCGTAGGCCAGTCGTGTGCAGTCATCGATTGCGATGTGCACGCACTCCCAGCCGGCGGCCTGGCGTGAGACGCCGAGCGCGTTCTTGCGAGTTGGTCGTTTGCTGCGGGCGGCCGGTCCGGTGAACCGGCAGCCGGCGCCGTGCTGGATGCGTCCCAGTCGTTTGATGTCGATGTCGATCAGCTCGCCGGGCCGCTCGCGCTCGTAACGGACGGCTGGCTCGAGGCCGAGTCGGCCGAGCTTGCCCATCCCGATCCGGGTCAGGATCCCCGACACGGTCAAGAGCGGCATGTCGAGCACCTCGGCGATCTCCGGGCCGGTGAACCGCACCCGCCTCAGCGCCGCGATCGCCGCGACCCTCTGCTCACCCGTCCGGTGCGGGATCCGATGCGGCGCCGAGGACCGGTCCCGCAGCCCGATCTCGCCCTCGGCGCGGTATCGCCCCACCCATTTGCCGGCGCAGCGGACACTGGCACCGGCGGCCTCGGCCGCCTGCGTCAGCGTCCGCTCCCGCTCAGCCACAGCGCGGCAGAGCTCCCGGCGGCCTTTCAGACTGAGCGCCGCGTTAGCGTGCAGATTCATCCGGCGTCCTCCTTGGGACTGAGTCGCTTGGCAGCTCTCAGCCTCCAAGGGGGCCCCGGATGGACCAACCTACTCAGGAACTACACCTAGGTACAGTGCGGGCACCGGCGAGTCACTTAGCGCTGTTGAGATTCGTCGTGTGCGCAAGTCTCGATCTGCACGGCGAGCGCGCCTACTCTCGTGGCGATGCGGTACTCAGCGATGCCTACGTTGGAGGCTCAAGGCCGTCGCTCGACAACGTCTGTTCTCGTCACGATTTAGTGCGCGTGATCGCGGCCGCGCCGGCCACGACGCCGTCGCCGAGCAGCCGCCCGATTTCGGCGTCGGAGAGGCCCAGCACGTCGGCCAGCACCTCCTCGGTGTGCTCGCCCAGCGTCGGCGCGCGCTGGGGCGCAAGGCGTTCGGCCGCCCCGAAAACCAGCGGCGAGCCGGGCATCCGGAAGGTGCCGATCCCCGGCTGCTCGACGTTGGCGAACAGCGGGTTCGCGGGCGAGCAGCGCGGGTCCTGCTCGACGAGCTCGGTGAACGTCTGGTAGGGGCCCCAGCAGACATCGTGGGCGTCGAATAGCTCGCGCACCTCGGCTATCGAGCGGGACAGTACCCACGGCCTGAGCGTCGCGCTTCGATCAGCTCGCCGGGCGGTGAAGCGACCGCCCTCGTCGCTCAGGTCGACGTCCATCATCTTCTCGATGCTGGCGCACGCCTCGCCTAGGTCGGTGGCCGCCACCAGGCTGGCCCACTGGCGGCCGGTCAGCGCGACGATCATGATGCGACGCCCGTCGCGGTTGCGGAAGTCGCGCCCGAAGGCGCCGTACAAGTAGTTGCCGTCCTTGACGCGCTCGTGGCGGTTGATCTCCACCTCGGCGATCTTGCCGAGGTTGCCGACCATCCAGAAGGCGACGTCAGACAGGGCGACGCGCGCGTACTGGCCGGTGTGGGTACGCGTGCGGTGGCGCTCGGCCGCCAGTAGCGACGTGGTCGCCAGCGCCCCGGTGATCGCGTCCCATGCCGGGCAGCAGGTGGTTGAACGGGACGCCGAGGTTGCGCGGTCCAGTGGCCCAGGGGAAACCGGTGGCCGGGTTGATGGTGTAGTCGACGGCGGAGGAGCCGTCCGCGTTGCCTGTGATGTTGACCATGATCAGGTCGGGCCGGCGGGCGGCCAGCGCGTCGTAGGCCAGCCACCCACGGGCCGGGAAGTTGGTCAGGAACAGCCCGGCGTCCGGTCCGGGCGCGCAGATCAAATCGGCTATCAGCTCGCGGCCGGCCGGCGAGGTGAGGTCGACCTGGATCGACCGCTTGCCCTTGTTCAGACCGGCCCAGAACAGGCTGCGCCCCTCCCGGGTGATGGGCCAGCGTCCACGGTCCAGCCCGCCGCCGATCGGATCGAAGCGGATCACGTCGGCCCCGAGTTGGGCCAGCGTCATCCCGCCCAGCGGGGCGGCCACGAAGGCCGAGCCCTCGACGACCCGCATGCCGTCCAGGATCCCGCTCATCGCGAACCTCCTCGCATGACCCGCTCAGGCCACCAGTGCCACGAAGCGCCAGTCCAGGACGGGCGCCTCCTCATCATCCGGGCGGTGTGCAGACACCAACGCCCGCAGGTCGACCAGCCCGCCGTCCGCCGCCGGCTCGACACCCTCGACGCGCAGCTCCGTGCGTAGCACGTCGCCCTCGAAACTGGACCCAGACGATCGCAGCGGACCAGGCCACGATCGTGGCCAGTCTTGGCAGCGCGCGCGTCACGTGCGCCGCCGCGATCGAGATGAGTGTGCCCGCCGTAAACGAGACGCCGGCCGTGGGCACTCCCGGTGGCATCTGTGTGCGCCGTGGCGACGTTGAGCGTCAATCGTGCCAGTTCGGGGGCTGCGGTCACCGTCTCGCCGCCTTCGAACTCGAAGACGGCGCCGGGCGCCAGGTCCGCGGCGGCCGGACCCCCCGCCCGGGCCCGCAGCGCCTCGAGGCGCCAACCCGACGGCGCCGCTGCGCGCACCGCGGCGCGATTCAGCTCCGCCGGAATGGCGTCTAACGCATCGGCGTGGCCGGTGCGCGTGTCCGAGTCGCGCAAGGGCAGCATCGGGCATCGCCAGAAGTCCAGCACCGGCTGATCGTCCTGATCCGTCGTGCGGATCCGCAACACGACCAGCCCAGTGGCTGGTGCGCCCTCGCGAGGCCGATTTTGCTTGAGCGCTACCACTTCGGTGCGCGTGCCCAGCGTGTCCCCCAAGAACACCGGGCGCTGGAGCACGAGCCCGCGGTAGAAGAGGTTGCCGCGCACGCGCTGGGTCGGCCCCGTGGACTGCCCGATGGCGACGTCGCAGACCAGATTGGGGTGCGCCAGCAGCCGATCGCGACCGGTCACGAGGCGACACAGCGGCTCGTCCAGCGCCAGCCGCAGCCGGTCGCCGGCGATCGCCTGGTGCAGAGCGCCATGGCCGGCACCGAGCGTGAGCGCCGGAGCGTCGTCGAAGACCTGCCCGACCGCGAAATCCTCGAACCACGGCCCACCCACGCGCACCCGCGGCGCCGATCGTGCCGTGGTCATGCGCCCGCCACCGGCGCTGGCGCGCTGGACAACTCCGCCGCGCGAGCACGCGCCGACCACCCCTAGCGCCTGTTTGCGCAGGGCCTCGTCGATCATCTCGCCGTCCAACATCACCGCGCCACGGCCAGCGTCGGCCTCCGCCTGCTGCAGCGCCGCGACGATGCCACGCGCACGCTCAACCTCCTCAGGGGTGGGCGAGAAGGTGGCGTTGAGCGTGTCCAGCTGACTCGGATGGATCGCCCACTTGCCGTCGTAGCCGAGCGTGCGAGCGTGTGCCGCCCACGCCTGTAGGCCAGCGGCGTCGCCCACCCGCAGATGCGGCCCGTCGATCGCCTGCAACCCGGCGGCCCGGGCCGCCACCAGCACCGCCTCCTGCGCGAAGGTCCAGCGGTCAGGCGGCTCCTGATCGTCGGCTGGCCGGCCCAGCGACGCCCGCAGATCGGCATAGCCGAGGATCAGCGCCTCCAGGCGAGGACCGGCCCGCCCGATGTCGCCGGCCCGGCGCAGCCCGGCCGCCGTCTCGATCAGCGCCTGCAAGCGGATCGCCCCCGCGCCGGTGCCGATCGCATCGAGCAGCCGCGCCACCCACACGATGTCCTCGGGTGCCTGCACCTTCGGGACCACGAGCGACATCACGGCGCCGGCCGCCGGGCCATCGGCCAACGCCACGATGTCCCGATGACACCACGGCGTGTCAAGGCCGTTGACGCGAACGGCAACCGTCCGCCCATCCAGTTGGCCGGCGGCGAGGGCGCTGACCACGGCAGCCCGTGCCCGGTCCTTGGCAGACGCCGCCACCCCGTCCTCCAGATCGATCACGACCTCGTCCGCCGGCAGGCCGGCCGCCTTGGCCAACATCCGCCGGGAGGAGCCGGGGACCGATAGACATGAGCGACGCGCACGCATGCGGCAAGCCAGCCTACCGCGAGCAGCCGAGCGCCAAAGGATCTCGCGCGCCCGCCGGTTGGATCGACGGGCTCGGCGTCGGCGTGGGGTGCGCCGCGGCGGTTGCATGGGATCACATGTCTGACAGTGTGCGGATCAACCTGCAAAAGCGCCGCCGGGTCCAGGCGGCTGCACATCGCAATGGCCGTAGATGAGCACGGTGCGGGCGCTGTGCGGCCTTGGAGCAGCGATGCTCCCGATCACCCACGGGGTGACCGGCGGTCTCGAGACGCCCGGCACGAGCAACGGGGAGCCGAGCGGATCGGCTCCCGCACCGACTCGAGCTCCCCGGTGCACGTCCCCAGCGCAGGTCGCGTCGGCGCTCACGCTCGGAGTCCGAAGTAGCTCACAGAGCTCCTTGAGCTGCGTAGCATTCCCGGCGGGTCAGGCGAGGGGCGCGAACGACACGCTCGACGGGGCTCTGCATCTCGCGACCCCCGTCAGCGACCGGCGATTCTTCGACGCGGCGCGCAGACTCAGCCCGTTGCGAGTAGCTCAGGACGCGCCACCGCCGGCGGACCGGCGTGGCGCGAAGTGCGCGGCGGCAAGCTGGACTTCGAGGGCTGTCGGTGGTTTGATCATCAGGTGGTCGCTGCAGTGACCGTGAGGGGAGTGTCCGCGATCGACGGTTTTTTCGCCGAGAGTCGGCTGGGAGGAGCGCGAGTCGCGCTGGCGGAGGGCGCGGTTCGGCACCGACTCGTAGCGGTGTTTGCGGGTGGCTGCGCACCCGGCGGTCGGCTAGTTCACTTTCCCGGAGCGGGTGTCGCGCTGCGCTCGGCGCAGCGTTGGCTGCTGAACCTGGCGGCCGTGTTTCAGAGAGCCTTGGTTGAGTGGAGGTTGAACGATGGGTGTAGAGGACAAAGCACCGTCCGCGGCTGAGGTAGCCGGGGCTGGAGTGTCGGAAGCGCAGATCGCGGTTCACTGGCGTGAGGAGGAGTACTACCCGCCGCCGGAGGCGTTCCTCGCGCAGGCGAACGCAGCCGACCCGGCGATCTTGGAGCGGTTCAGCGAGGAGCACTTCCCGGACTGCTTTACCGAGTACGCCGAGCATGCTGACGTGGGATCGCAAGTGGGACACGATTCTCGATACGAGCGATCCGCCGTTCTGGAAGTGGTGGGTCGGGGGGCGGCTGAACGCGTGCGTGAACTGCGTCGACAGGCACCTCGAATCCCGCGGCGACAAGAACGCGTTCATCTGCGTGCCGGAGCCCGAGGAGGAGGCGATCCAGGAGATCACCTACGCGGAGCTGCACCGCCGGATCAATGAGTTCGCGGCGCTGCTGAAGGACTTCGGCGGCGTGAAGACCGGCGACCGCGTCACCTTCCATCTGCCGATGCTGCCCGAGCTGCCGATCTCGATGTTCGCGTGCGCTCGGATGGGCGTGATCCACACGGAGGTGTTCGGCGGGTTCGCAGGCGCCGCGTGTGGGCACCGGATCGCTGACTCGCAGAGCAAGATCCTGGTCACGATCGACTCCTACTACCGCAATGGCGAGCTGATCGACCATAAGGTAAAGGCCGACGAAGCGATCGAGGCTGCCCGTAAGGAGGGGATGGAGGTCGAGAAGGTGCTGGTGTGGCGCCGGCGCCCGGGCGAGTATCACTCGCAGAGCCCGATGGTCGAGGGGCGCGACTTCTTCGTCGATGAGCTGCTTGATAGCTATCGCGGGCAGCAGGTCGAGCCGGTGTCGATGCCGGCGGAGGCGCCGCTGTTCCTGATGTACACGAGCGGCACGACCGGCCGGCCGAAGGGCTGCGAGCACTCCACCGGCGGCTATTTGAGTTACGTGGCCGGCACGTCGAAGTACTACCAGGACATCCATCCCGATGACACCTACTGGTGCTTTGCGGACATCGGCTGGATCACCGGCCACTCCTACATCGTCTATGGGCCGCTGGCGCTCGGCACCACGAGCGTCATGTACGAGGGGGTGCCGACGTATCCCGACGCCGGTCGGCCGTGGCGGATCGCGGAAAAGCTCGGGGTGAACATCTTCCACACCGCGCCGACGACGATCCGGATGCTGCGCAAGCTCGGGCCCGACGAGCCGGCGAAGTACAGCTACCACTTCAAGACGATGACGACGGTCGGCGAGCCGATCGAGCCCGACGTCTGGCGCTGGTACTACACCTCCGTCGGTAAGGGCGAGGCGGCGATCACCGACACGTGGTGGCAGACCGAGAACGGCGGCTTCTTGGGTAGCACGCTGCCCGGGCTGCAGCCGATGAAGCCGGGTAGCTGCGGACCTGGCGTGCTCGGCATCTACCCCGTGATCTACGACGAGAACGGCGAGGAGGTCACGAAGGGCTCGGGCAAGGCGGGCAACATCTGCATCCGCAACCCGTGGCCCGGCAGCTTCCAGACGATCTGGGGGCAGCCCGAGCGGTACGTCGATACCTACTACGCGAAGTACAACCGGAACAAGGACAGCAAGGACTGGCACGACTGGCCGTACTTCGCCGGCGACGGCGCAATGCAGGGAGCCGACGGCTACTTCCGGATCCTTGGTCGGGTCGACGACGTGATCAACGTCGCCGGGCACCGGCTGGGAACGAAGGAGATCGAGTCGGCGAGCATCACCGTCGATGAGATCGCCGAGGCGGCAGCGGTCCCCGTGATCGACGATATCCGCGGCAAGGTCGTCGAGGTGTACGTCGCGCTCAAGCCGGGGTTCACTCCGAGCAAGGAGATCGAGCAGAAGGTGTCAGACGCGATCGATAGGGAGATCGGGAAGATCGCGCGTCCGAAGAACGTGTGGATCGTGTCCGACATGCCAAAGACCCGTTCGGGCAAGATCATGCGCCGCGTGATCGCCGCCGTATCGAACTTCGCCGATGTCGGCGACGTGACTACGCTCGCGAACCCCGAGATCGTCGAGGACATTCGCCACCACGTGCAGAGCGAGAAGCTCGCGCACGGTGAGTCACCGCGGGAGCTCTCAGACAAGGAGAAGCAGGAGATCGCGGCGTTCGGCCACGCGGAGTAGCCACCAAGGCCGAGATCGGCGCCGGAATACTCGCGACGGAGGTCGACCACCAGGACGTAGAGTGCCAGTCGGCGCGAACCGCGCCGACTGGTCCTGATCCGGATTACCTATTCGAGCAGACCGGCCGCGTCGGTGAACTCCCCAAGCGCGAACGCCCCGGCCGCATAGCGGCAGAAGCCTCGGGAGTCGCCACGCTCGAGGGCGGCCCAGCAGATCGCGTCGGTCAGGCTCATCGCCTCGCGCGCCAGACATCCGAGCATCGCGGGCGGCGAGGACTCGACCTCCCGCCGCAGATCGTAGACGGCCGCGGCCAGACGCTCGCCGGGCGGAGGTTGCAGATCCTCGAGCAATACCGAGAACTGCCCGATGAGGTACTGCTGGGTCACCGGAGGCTCCGAGATGGAACCAACTAGATTACCCCGCCGCGGGGCCGCACACAACCGGCCAGTCTCAGCCTTGCCAGGGCGAGACTGGGAGCAGGCCACCACGCAGCTGGCCTCCTACCGGATCATCCACGGCAGCCACACAGTCGCGCACGGCAAGGTGGTGATCACCCACCATCGAATCACTCTGCGCTAGATCCACATCCTGCCGCGCCGTAGATAAATCCTAATCCTGACCATCCGTCATCCAGAGCATGTGGACGTGCTGCTGCAGCGTGTCTTCACGCTGCGCTGACCGATTGACCGCCACGCGTCGGACCACGACCAGACGGTCCGGCGCCGGGCACCCGCAAGTCGATCGCGATGCTCCGTCTGCACCCGGGCGTGCTTGGGCATTGCGGATCCATGAAACCGCCCAAACGCCGGGCAAGGAGTCCTGGCCCTCACCCGGCGGCGGGCGAGGCAATACCAGGATGACCTTGAGGAGTGCGCTCGACACGCGCGGCAACGCACCATTGACGATTTGCGACACTGCAGCCGCGCCCTCGGCCGAGACTGCTCCTCCGCGCACTGCGGCAGTCCGGGCTGCGCTCGCCGTCCTCGGCGCTGACTCCCCCATCGCCACGCAGGCAGGCGCGTCGGTCGTCGCGATCGAGGTTGCCGGAACGGACGACCTGCGACTGTCTGGCTGCGGCGGCAAAGGCGCCGTCTCGAGACGAGCGCGTTCGTTCCACACCGCAGTCTTGGAAGGGTCGACCGACGCCGCCACCCTTGCAAATAGCCCGAAGCGGAAGCGCTGCAACCTCGCACCGGGTGCGCCCCTCTTCCTAACGGCCAGCAACGAGGTCGACGACTCTGGTCACAGGCCCGTCCATCGTCGAGGTGCTTGCAGCTTGCGCGGCTTTGCGAGCGCGCCGACGATCCACCACTGTGCCGCTCTCGCCGGGAACGAGAGCCACAGGACTTGCCTCCGACCCGTAGTCCTCCAGGCTTCGTGTCGGCCAGTGGCTGCCGTTCGTCGTACAGATCGACCGTTCGTCGTACAGATCGTCCGTTCGACGACCAGACCATTGCCCTCTCGCGGAGTCTTGAATTACAACCCTTGCACCAAAATCCACAAACTTCTCCGGAGAGGGGAGGGACTTATGGAAGCTTCTGCTACAGGTCCTCTCGGTGCTGGAACGGGTGCTCGCGAAGCCGACATCGCGCCGGCAGCCGATCCCACCGCGGGTCGTTCGGCGGGCTGGACGCCAGCCGATCCGGGGCCGCTAGGCCTCGCCGCATTCGCCGGGACGACGTTCGTCCTCAGTCTGATGAATTCCAACCTGGTGAGCATCAGTGGCATCGGTTCGGTGCTGGCGCTCGCGCTCGCCTACGGGGGTATAGCCCAGCTGGTCGCCGGGATCTGGGAGTTCCGGACCGGCAATACGTTCGGAGCCGTGGCGTTCTGTTCGTTCGGCGCGTTCTGGATCTCGTATTTCGTTCTCATCCGGTTGATTCCGGCCGCGGCCATCACGCCGCATGGCGTGTCGGCGTATCTGTGGATGTGGGCCATCTTCACGATCTACATGTTCGTCGCCTCGCTGCGGACCACGGGCGCGGTCGCGGTCGTGTTCTTCCTGCTGGCGATCACGTTCGTCCTGCTCGCGTGGGGCGACATGGGCTCCGGGCACACGAGCATCCACAAAGCCGGCGGATGGGTCGGGCTCTTCACCGCGATCGCGGCTTGGTATGCCTCGTTTGCGGCAGTCATGAACTCGACCTGGGGGCGCGTCGTGCTGCCCGTCTTCCCCTTGAAGAAGACCTAGGAACACCGGGGCGTACTGTTCTCGGGTAGCCGCCGCGAATGACGATCGCCCCACACCAGTCGACAGCTTGAGCGCCGGCCCGGTTTGGGTCGGCGCTCAAAGCTTCCTAGGCTGCTCCCCGCGCATAGTGCTGGTCTGATCGATCGCTCGCCGTGCCTGTCGGACCGGCGCGATCATCGGTTCTTGGCTCGCTCACCGCATCGCGGTGCGTGACCGGCCAGGGCCCGGCATCGCGAGGGCGCCCGAATGCGGGCGATACAGCTCTAGCGGACATCACTGGTCACTCAGCTCCGCTCGCGCCCACCCCCCGTGGTGCGCGTGGGCGCGCGTGGGCGCCCGCCGGCATGCGCGCGGATCCATCCCCGCTCGCGGCACCAGGGGGCGTCGCCGCGCGTGTGTGCTCCAGTGTTTCGAGCGCTGCGAACGAGCTCGGTCGGATCAGGTGGCGTCTGCCCGCTCAGCGACGCAGCTTCCGGCCGAGGGGCTGCCCCCAGATGTCCGTGACTGGCTGTCGCTCCTTTGTGGGCTGCGGCGACTCCTCCGGCGGCCCTGGCGGAGGCTCGAACTCGTCACGAGCTTCCGAGACGAGCCAAAACGCCACCGTTGAAGGATTCACGTAGACGTCGCCGCGACCGCCTTGAGCCGTTAGGCGGAATGGAAAACCTTCGGCGGACGCGAAAGCCTCAGCAACTTGCCCCGGCTCCTCGCCGACCGTTACGCGCACATTCTCGCCGGCGAAATAGATGTCAGTCGCCACGGCTTGAGTGTTGCATCGATCGAGTTGCACCACCCTCGGCGGCGCTGCTGCATCTGAGCAGAGGGGGCAGTTCGCGCCCCGGCCGTAGCCAGACTGTCGGTCCGCCAGAATGCGACAGCGGCCGCCGACGAGGTCGACGCGGCGACAGCGCTTCCGCATCCAAATCGGGGAGCATCAGAGCCGAGCACCGTGACGCTGGCTCCTGCTGCGGACGAGTTGGGGCAGCGCGTGTGCCGGCAGCGATGAGACGACCGCTCCCTCTGGGCAAGCGACAGCCCGGTGATCGAGGTGCTGGGCGACCGTCAGTACCGTCCGTGCCTACGCAAGACGTGATCGTGCTTGCTCGGAATCGACGTCCAGCAAACTGGCGGCACTGTCGCGATCGCCGAGCGGCAGCCGTGACAAACGCCGCGACCGGACAAGTGCTTTTCGCGAAAGGAATCGCCAGCTCAGATGACCTCGGCGCGATCGCAACGGCGACCAGACGATCGCGCCGCTCAGCGCGCGGCGCGCGATCGGATTCGCCCAAGAGCGATCACCCGGAACCTGACTCCGCTCGTTCCCGCCGCGGTCGTTTCGGAGCTCGAGTTGAGCGGATACATCATCCGGCGCGTCTATGGGGCACGGCAGGCTGGTCGGCGCGCCCAGCTCGAGCCAGAACCCCAGTCACATCCTCGGCCCGCTGGCGCAGGTCGCACAGCCAACTGCAGTACGTCACGATCACCGCGGATTTGCCCAGGCCTGGGGTTAGCGTTTCCGCGGCGTCGACTGTCGCTGCCTTTTCGGGCGCGGTTCGGCTCGCAGGGCTCCGCTCGCGGGTGTGTAGATGCTCTCATGGCCATCGTCCCAGCGGATGCGATACCGAGGCGAGGGATCGCCGCGCAACACTTCCTCAACGACACCGGCGCGAGATCGGCGGCTCGTTGACTCCGACTCCGCTACGACGCGCTTACCGACTTCAAAGGCCATGCTCAGTTCCGATCGTTGGTGCTTACGTTGGCAGCGCGTAGCCCCGGTCGGCCTTGACCACCTCGCCGGCCTTCGCGAGCTTGGTCAGCGACGCGCCGACGGTGCCCGCCTTGATGCCCGTTTCGTTTGCGATCTCTGAGGCGGTTTTGGGGCCGCTCTTTAGCGCCGCGAGGATCTTCTGCTTGTTCTCACCGCGCGGCGCGCGGGCGCTGGTGCTCCGCGCCGGCGAGGTGTCCTTTGGCGCTGCCGGCGTCGTGCGCTGCGTGACCGGCCGCTGGCGACGGCGCCTGCCGTCGACGCGAGCGCGCACTTCGCCTTCCAGCCGACCCAAAGCTCTCTTTAGACGCTCGAGCTCGTCGCTCAAAGCCTTGTGGTCCTTGAGCTGCTCTTCCACCTCCCGAATGCGCCCCTTGACGCTTCGGGCGATATCCGACACCTCGAGTTTGGCCATCTCGTTCTCCTGGTAAGCGATCGGCACGGGGGATCGTAGTGATGATGAGGACGCGCTGGCCGACGGGGCCCGGCGCGTCAATACCGGCACGGCCGAGCTTCCCACTGGCCAGGTCCGCCCAACGCTTAATCTCGGACCGCAGCGTCGAGCTGCAGCTCGAGAGCCGACGGCTCCAGTGACTCCGCGGTGGACCATGGCCACCCAAGCTTCGCCCACTGCCCAACCATCTCGTGGGCTCCGCACCGCCGGTATGTGAGACGACGGTCCAGCGGGTATGCCCAAGCCGTCCGCCGCGCCTGTCTGTCATCAGCGCTTCGCCGTCCGAGACGATCTACTTCGACTATGCGCACCGCCGGGCCACGTCAGCGACCGGCGCGGCCGCCGCTCTAGCTTCCGCTCCAGGCCGGCGGCCAGCGAGCAGGAGCGCCGATCTCATGCCTGCCGGTGCGACGAAGCAGCCACGTGCCTTGGCGAGCACCCACGACCCGGTTACCCGCCTGAACCAGTCATGCTGCCGCGACTGCTGCTCGGCATTTGCTTGCGGTAGCCGCCGATCTCGCGGCCGAGAGTGTCGTGGCCGTTCCTTTTCGAGAGCGTGGGCGCGCGGGTCCGGGGCCTATCGGACACGAGCGCAATCACGCTCCGGTTGCGCACCGCCGGGCTAGACTCGAGTCTCCGCTTCGTCGGCGTGGCCACGCCGACGATTGGGGTGAGGGGTCGATGGTTTTTCGAACCGGCGAAGGGATTGCGGTCTTGCCACGTCTCGGCGGGGGACGATGGCTCACGATGGGTGCGTCACCACCGGTTGTACGTTGTGGCCTCGATGTCACGTTGGTGCGGCGGATTGTGGTGTTCGCTGTGTTCGGATGCGTGACGCTCGCCGTGTGGCTGGCCTGCCCTCGAGCGGCGGTGGCTGCGCATTGGTCGCTCGAGCACGCGGTCGCCCCTGCCCACACGAAGGACAGCGACTTCTTCGGTGTGTCGTGCGTGTCGAGGTCGGCATGTACAGCCGTCGGGGACCTGGTGAACGGCGCCGGCACTGGACTGACGTTGGCCGAGCGCTGGAACGGCGTGGGGTGGTCGCTCCAACGAACCCCCAATCGCGTGGTCGACAGCGGCCTCCTCGGCGGGTTCGAGGACGTGTCGTGCACATCGCCGAGCCAATGCATCGCCACCGGGTCGGCGGATGCGCTCCCCCTGGCGGCGCAGTGGAAGGGCGTCGGCTGGGCGAGTCAGCGGACCCCCGAGGCCCCAGCTGGGGGCGACCTGCAGGGCGTCTCGTGCCCGTCGGTGACGTTGTGCGTCGCGGCGGGATGGCTGATTAGCGGCGCGACGTTGACGGAGCACTGGGACGGTGTCAGCTGGTCGATCCAACCGACCCCGCGACCCGTCGGCGCGAGGGACAGCACCTTGCAGGACATCTCGTGCGCATCGATCACAGCCTGCACCGCGGTCGGGTATTACACGTCCCGCACCGGCAACGAGCGGACGCTCGCGGAGCACTGGGACGGTGTCAGCTGGTCGATCCAACAAACACCGCAACGCGCAGGCGCGAAGGACAGCGACTTGTTTCGGATCTCGTGCGCATCGATCACGGCCTGCACCGCGGTCGGGTACTACACATCCCGCACGCACAAAGATCGGATGCTGGCGGAGCGCTGGGACGGCGTCAGCTGGTCGAGCGAGCGGACCCCGCAGCCAACGGGCGCAAGGGACAGCGACTTGTTCGGCATCTCGTGCACGAAGGCGACGGTCTGTACGGCCGTCGGCAGCTTCACCAACCGCGCCGGCACGACGGTGCCGCTTGCCGAGCACTGGAACGGGACCCGCTGGTCGATCCAGCGGACCTCTCGACCCGTGGGTGCTACCGACAGCGACTTGCGCGGCATCTCCTGCACAAGAGCGACGGTATGTACTGCCGTCGGAAGCTTCACCAACCGCGCTGGCTCAACGATGCCACTCGCAGAGCGCTACACCTAGAGACGGCACCGCTCACGCGAACACGCGATGTCCGCTTCCCGTCGATGACCGAGTGCCCCTCGTCACCGCGAAGCACCCATGATCTCTCCCCAGCGCCAGCGCCGCTCGCTGCCCAAATCGGACACGATGGGTCATGGCCGCGTTGCCGAGCGTCGCGACGCCCGCGCCCGTTTGCGCGCGCTACCTTTCGACGCCTGAAGGAGCCACGGCGAGCGCGCTGCTGCTCTGCGCCACGATGACAAGCGCGGCGAAGCGCGTGGGCGTCCACTCATGAACGCGATCGTCTGCTCCGACCGAGCCTTACGAGTGCTCGCGTGGCATAACGCCCGTCGAGCATCACCGCCACGCGCGATCCTCTGGTCACCAACGCGATCGCCGGACGCTCCAGATTACGGGGATTTACAAATGCGGCTTCGTCATGTACGCGCCGATAGACGGCGAGTGCTTTTCGGCGAGACAGCTAGCGGTTCGACCATCGCGGCCGGCTTGCGGCGAGCCAGAGGCTGTGAACGCCATCGACTTGCTGACCATCCAGCTGTCCCCTGCGGCATGTCCCGCTCGTCTAACAAGCAGCCCGAAACCGACAGAAACGATTGGAGCCAACGATGCGCAAGATCACCGAGTCAACCTTCGTCTCGCTCGACGGCGTTACCGAAGACCCGCGCGCCTGGGCGATGGGTTACTTCAACGAGAACGCCCAACAAGCAGCCCTCGAACAGTTGCAAGCCAGCGACGGGATGCTGATGGGACGAGGCACGTACGAGTACTTCACCGCGGCCCTGCCAACCGGCAGCCCGTACGCCGACGCGATCAACGCGATCCGCAAGTACGTGTTCTCCTCCACCCTGCAGAGGGCGGACTGGAACAACTCCACGATCATCCCCGACGACCCCGTGGCCGCCGTGAACGAGCTCAAGCAACAGGACGGCCGTGACCTCATCATGTACGGGCACGGGCGCCTCAGCCAAACCCTGCTCGAGCACCACCTCCTCGACGAAATCCGATTCGCGGTTCACCCACTGCTACTCACCGGGCGAGCGGCCGGTCGTAACAACGGGCAGACACCCCCGCTGAAGCTGATCGCCGCAACCCCACTGCCGAGCGGCGTCGTCGCCCTCTCCTACCAGCCGGACCAAAGCTGAACCGATGAGCCAGGCCGGTCCCCAGCCCGCTGGCCGACAGAGGGGCCGGCAACGGGGCCGCCCAGTCAATGGGCGGCCCGTGGATGCGTAACCGGGGCGCGGCCCTCCGCGCCGTCGGTGCCGACCGGCTCGGCTTTCGCGCCGTCGCCGTTGCGATCGCGCCGAGGTCATCTGAGCTGGCGATTCCTTTCGCGAAAAGCACTTGTCCGGTCGCGGCGTTTGTCACGGCTGCCGCTCGGCGATCGCGACAGTGCCGCCAGTTTGCTGGACGTCGATTCCGAGCAAGCACGATCACGTCTTGCGTAGGCACGGACGGTACTGACGGTCGCCCGCGACCTCGATCACCGGGCTGTCGCTTGCCCAGAGGGAGCGGTCGTCTCATCGCTGCCGGCACACGCGCTGCCCCAACTCGTCCGCAGCAGGAGCCAGCGTCACGGTGCTCGGCTCTGATGCTCCCCGATTTGGATGCGGAAGCGCTGTCGCCGCGTCGACCTCGTCGGCGGCCGCTGTCGCATTCTGGCGGACCGACAGTCTGGCTACGGCCGGGGCGCGAACTGCCCCCTCTGCTCAGATGCAGCAGCGCCGCCGAGGGTGGTGCAACTCGATCGATGCAACACTCAAGCCGTGGCGACTGACATCTATTTCGCCGGCGAGAATGTGCGCGTAACGGTCGGCGAGGAGCCGGGGCAAGTTGCTGAGGCTTTCGCGTCCGCCGAAGGTTTTCCATTCCGCCTAACGGCTCAAGGCGGTCGCGGCGACGTCTACGTGAATCCTTCAACGGTGGCGTTTTGGCTCGTCTCGGAAGCTCGTGACGAGTTCGAGCCTCCGCCAGGGCCGCCGGAGGAGTCGCCGCAGCCCACAAAGGAGCGACAGCCAGTCACGGACATCTGGGGGCAGCCCCTCGGCCGGAAGCTGCGTCGCTGAGCGGGCAGACGCCACCTGATCCGACCGAGCTCGTTCGCAGCGCTCGAAACACTGGAGCACACACGCGCGGCGACGCCCCCTGGTGCCGCGAGCGGGGATGGATCCGCGCGCATGCCGGCGGGCGCCCACGCGCGCCCACGCGCACCACGGGGGGTGGGCGCGAGCGGAGCTGAGTGACCAGTGATGTCCGCTAGAGCTGTATCGCCCGCATTCGGGCGCCCTCGCGATGCCGGGCCCTGGCCGGTCACGCACCGCGATGCGGTGAGCGAGCCAAGAACCGATGATCGCGCCGGTCCGACAGGCACGGCGAGCGAGCGATCAGACCAGCACTATGCGCGGGGAGCAGCCTAGGAAGCTTTGAGCGCCGACCCAAACCGGGCCGGCGCTCAAGCTGTCGACTGGTGTGGGGCGATCGTCATTCGCGGCGGCTACCCGAGAACAGTACGCCCCGGTGTTCCTAGGTCTTCTTCAAGGGGAAGACGGGCAGCACGACGCGCCCCCAGGTCGAGTTCATGACTGCCGCAAACGAGGCATACCAAGCCGCGATCGCGGTGAAGAGCCCGACCCATCCGCCGGCTTTGTGGATGCTCGTGTGCCCGGAGCCCATGTCGCCCCACGCGAGCAGGACGAACGTGATCGCCAGCAGGAAGAACACGACCGCGACCGCGCCCGTGGTCCGCAGCGAGGCGACGAACATGTAGATCGTGAAGATGGCCCACATCCACAGATACGCCGACACGCCATGCGGCGTGATGGCCGCGGCCGGAATCAACCGGATGAGAACGAAATACGAGATCCAGAACGCGCCGAACGAACAGAACGCCACGGCTCCGAACGTATTGCCGGTCCGGAACTCCCAGATCCCGGCGACCAGCTGGGCTATACCCCCGTAGGCGAGCGCGAGCGCCAGCACCGAACCGATGCCACTGATGCTCACCAGGTTGGAATTCATCAGACTGAGGACGAACGTCGTCCCGGCGAATGCGGCGAGGCCTAGCGGCCCCGGATCGGCTGGCGTCCAGCCCGCCGAACGACCCGCGGTGGGATCGGCTGCCGGCGCGATGTCGGCTTCGCGAGCACCCGTTCCAGCACCGAGAGGACCTGTAGCAGAAGCTTCCATAAGTCCCTCCCCTCTCCGGAGAAGTTTGTGGATTTTGGTGCAAGGGTTGTAATTCAAGACTCCGCGAGAGGGCAATGGTCTGGTCGTCGAACGGACGATCTGTACGACGAACGGTCGATCTGTACGACGAACGGCAGCCACTGGCCGACACGAAGCCTGGAGGACTACGGGTCGGAGGCAAGTCCTGTGGCTCTCGTTCCCGGCGAGAGCGGCACAGTGGTGGATCGTCGGCGCGCTCGCAAAGCCGCGCAAGCTGCAAGCACCTCACGATGGACGCGGCCTGTGACCAGAGTCGTCGACCTCGTTGCTGGCCGTTAGGAAGAGGGGGGCTCCCGGTGCGAGGTTGCAGCGCTTCCGCTTCGGGCTACCTGCAACGGCGTTGGCGGCGTCGGTCAACCCTTCCAACACTGCTGTGGAACGAACGCGCTCGTCTCGACACGGCGCCTTTGCCGCCGCAGCCAGACAGTCGCAGGTCGTCCGTTCCGGCAACCTCGATCGCGACGACCCACGCGCCTGCCTGCGTGGCGATGGGGGAGTCAGCGCCGAGGACGGCGAGCGCAGCCCGGACTGCCGCAGTGCGCGGAGGAGCAATCTCGGCCGAGGGCGCGGCTGCAGTGTCGCAAATCGTCAATGGTGCGTTGCCGCGCGTGTCGACCGCACTCCTCAAGGTCATCCTGGTATTGCCTCGCCCGCCGCCGGGTGAGGGCCAGGACTCCTGCCCGGCGTTTGGGCGGTTTCATGGATCCGCAATGCCCAAGCACACCCGGGGTGCAGACGGAGCATCGCGATCGACTTGCGGGTGCCCGGCGCCGGACTGTCTGGTCGTGGTCCGACGCGTGGCGGTCAATCGGTCAGGGCAGCGTGAGGACACGCTGCAGCGGCACGTCCACATGCTCTGGATGACCGATGGTCAGGATTAGGATTTATCTACGGCGCGGCAGGATGTGGATCTAGCCCAGAGTGATTCGATGGTGGGTGATCACCACCTTGCCGTGCGCGACTGTGTGTGGCTGCCGTGGATGATCCGGTAGGAGGCCAGCTGCGTGGTGGCCTGCTCCCAGTCTCGCCCTCAGCAAGGCTGAGACTGGCCGGTTGTGTAGGGCCCCGCGGCGGGGTAATCTAGTCGGTTCCATCTCGGAGCCTCCGGTGACCCAGCAGTACCTCATCGGGCAGTTCTCGGTATTGCTCGAGGATCTGCAACCTCCTCCCGGCGAGCGTCTGGCCGCGGCCGTCTACGATCTGCGGCGGGAGGTCGAGTCCTCGCCGCCCGCGATGCTCGGATGTCTGGCTCGTGAGGCGATGAGCCTGACCGACGCGATCTGCTGGGCCGCCCTCGAGCGTGGCGACTCCCGAGGCTTCTGCCGATATGCGGTCCGGGCGTTCGCGCTTGGGGAGTTCACCGACGCGGCTGGTCTGCTCGAATAGGTAATCCGGATCAGGGCCAGTCGACGCGGTTCGAGCCGACTGGCACTCTACGTCCTGGTGGTCGACCTCCGTCGCGAGTATTCCGGGCCGATCTCGGCCTTGGTGGCTACTCCGCGTGGCCGAACGCCGCGATCTCCTGCTTCTCCTTGTCTGAGAGCTCCCGCGGTGACTCACCGTGCGCGAGCTTCTCGCTCTGCACGTGGTGGCGAATGTCCTCGACGATCTCGGGGTTAGCGAGCGTAGTCACGTCGCCGACATCGGCGAAGTTCGAGACGGCGGCGATCACGCGGCGCATGATCTTGCCCGAACGGGTCTTCGGCATGTCGGACACGATCCACACGTTCTTCGGGCGCGCGATCTTCCCGATCTCCCTATCGATCGCGTCTGACACCTTCTGCTCGATCTCCTTGCTCGGAGTGAACCCCGGCTTGAGCGCGACGTACACCTCGACGATCTTGCCGCGGATATCGTCGATCACGGGGACCGCTGCCGCCTCGGCGATCTCATCGACGGTGATGGTCGCCGACTCGATCTCCTTCGTGCCCAACCGGTGCCCGGCGACGTTGATCACGTCGTCGACCCGACCGAGGATCCGGAAGTAGCCGTCGGCTCCCTGCATTGCGCCGTCGCCGGCGAAGTACGGCCAGTCGTGCCAGTCCTTGCTGTCCTTGTTCCGGTTGTACTTCGCGTAGTAGGTATCGACGTACCGCTCGGGCTGCCCCCAGATCGTCTGGAAGCTGCCGGGCCACGGGTTGCTGATGCAGATGTTGCCCGCCTTGCCCGAGCCCTTCGTGACCTCCTCGCCGTTCTCGTCGTAGATCACGGGGTAGATGCCGAGCACGCCAGGTCCGCAGCTACCCGGCTTCATCGGCTGCAGCCCGGGCAGCGTGCTACCCAGGAAGCCGCCGTTCTCGGTCTGCCACCACGTGTCGGTGATCGCCGCCTCGCCCTTACCGACGGAGGTGTAGTACCAGCGCCAGACGTCGGGCTCGATCGGCTCGCCGACCGTCGTCATCGTCTTGAAGTGGTAGCTGTACTTCGCCGGCTCGTCGGGCCCGAGCTTGCGCAGCATCCGGATCGTTGTCGGCGCGGTGTGGAAGATGTTCACCCCGAGCTTTTCGGCGATCCGCCACGGCCGACCGGCGTCGGGATACGTCGGCACCCCCTCGTACATGACGCTCGTGGTGCCGAGCGCCAGCGGCCCATAGACGATGTAGGAGTGGCCGGTGATCCAGCCGATGTCCGCAAAGCACCAATAGGTGTCATCGGGATGGATGTCCTGGTAGTACTTCGACGTGCCGGCCACGTAACTCAAATAGCCGCCGGTTGAGTGCTCGCAGCCCTTCGGCCGGCCGGTCGTGCCGCTCGTGTACATCAGGAACAGCGGCGCCTCGGCCGGCATCGACACCGGCTCGACCTGCTGCCCGCGATAGCTCTCAAGCAGCTCATCGACGAAGAAGTCGCGCCCCTCGACCATCGGGCTCTGCGAGTGATACTCGCCCGGGCGCCGGCGCCACACCAGCACCTTCTCGATCTCCATCCCCTCCTTACGGGCAGCCTCGATCGCTTCGTCGGCCTTTACCTTATGGTCGATCAGCTCGCCATTGCGGTAGTAGGAGTCGATCGTGACCAGGATCTTGCTCTGCGAGTCAGCGATCCGGTGCCCACACGCGGCGCCTGCGAACCCGCCGAACACCTCCGTGTGGATCACGCCCATCCGAGCGCACGCGAACATCGAGATCGGCAGCTCGGGCAGCATCGGCAGATGGAAGGTGACGCGGTCGCCGGTCTTCACGCCGCCGAAGTCCTTCAGCAGCGCCGCGAACTCATTGATCCGGCGGTGCAGCTCCGTGTAGGTGATCTCCTGGATCGCTTCCTCCTCGGGCTCCGGCACGCAGATCAACGCGTTCTTGTCGCCGCGGGATTCGAGGTGCCTGTCGACGCAGTTCACGCACGCGTTCAGCCGCCCCCCGACCCACCACTTCCAGAACGGCGGATCGCTCGTATCGAGAATCGTGTCCCACTTGCGATCCCACGTCAGCATCTCGGCGTACTCGGTAAAGCAGTCCGGGAAGTGCTGCTCGCTGAACCGCTCAAAGATCGCCGGGTCGGCTGCGTTCGCCTGCGCGAGGAACGCCTCCGGCGGCGGGTAGTACTCCTCCTCACGCCAGTGAACCGCGATCTGCGCCTCCGACACTCCAGCCCCGGCTACCTCAGCCGCGGACGGTGCTTTGTCCTCTACACCCATCGCTCAACCTCCACTCAACCAAGGCTCTCTGAAACACGGCCGCCAGGTTCAGCAGCCAACGCTGCGCCGAGCGCAGCGCGACACCCGCTCCGGGAAAGTGAACTAGCCGACCGCCGGGTGCGCAGCCACCCGCAAACACCGCTACGAGTCGGTGCCGAACCGCGCCCTCCGCCAGCGCGACTCGCGCTCCTCCCAGCCGACTCCCGGCGAAAAAACCGTCGATCGCGGACACTCCCCTCACGGTCACTGCAGCGACCACCTGATGATCAAACCACCGACAGCCCTCGAAGTCCAGCTTGCCGCCGCGCACTGAGCACCACGCCCGTCCGCCGGCGGTGGCGTCCTGAGCTACTCGCAACGGGCTGAGTCTGCGCGCCGCGTCGAAGAATCGCCGGTCGCTGACCGGGGTCGCGAGATGCCGGGCCCCGTCGAGCGTGTCGCTCGTGCCCCTCGGCCGACGCGCCAGGAATGCCACGCAGCTCAAGGAGCTCTGTGAGCTACTTCGGATTCCGAGCGTGAGCGCCGACGCGACCTGCGCCGGGGACGTGCACCGGGGAGCCGAGTGGGTGCCGGAGCCGATCCGCTCGGCTCTCGCGCGCTCGTGCCGGGCGTCTCGAGACCGCCGGACACCCCGTGGGTGATCGGGAGCATCGCTGCTCCAAGGCCCGCACAGCGCCCGCACCGTGCTCATCTAAGGCCATTGCGACGTGCAGCCGCCTGGGCCCGGCGGCGCTGTGGGTAGGTTGACCCGCACAACGTCAGACACGTGATCCCATGCAACCGCCGCGGCGCACCCCACGCAGACGCCGAGCACCTCGCTCCCCACCGGTCGGCGCTCGCCCACCGCGCCGACAAGCGCCACACGCAAGGCACCGCCGACGAGATGCCGGGGCGCGGACGCGCTACTCGCGCTCCCCGGGCCCGCCGCGACTCGGCCGCCGCGGTGCGGGGGACGGCCCCCTGGGCGATCGTGTTTGCAATGGCCAACCCCGTCCCCGAAGTGCACCCCGAGGAAGTCCGCGACCACGTCGGAGATCATCGCCACGGGACACTATGACCGCCCCAACCAGACGAACAACGAGCTCACCTTCCCCGGCGTGTTCAAACGCCCGCTCGATGTTCCGCACACACGATCAACGAGGAGATGAGCTCGCCGCCCGCGCACGCGATCGCAACCGCGATCCGCGACGACGAGCTGCTCCCCAAGCAGACCATCCCGAGCATCGTAAATTGCCAAGTCGCCTAATCGGTCGCCCACGCCGTCGCCGATGCGGCGATCAGCGGCGTGGCCCGGCGCGAACGGAGAACCGGCGCCCACCACCGCTCATCCGGCCACACATCGAGGCACTAGTGGATCACCGCTCCGCTCTTGAGCAATCCGGACGCGGCGCAGGATTTGGCGTCCCGATGACCGCTCGCGTCCGGCCATGCGAGAGTAAGCGAAGCGGGGCCGCTCAGATCTGCCGACCCCTGCATCCCCACGAACCCGGGCGCCTCGATCGGGTCTTCCAAGAGTTGCGGATTGGACGAACGGCGATAGCACGGCTCGTCCGCGTTGGTCGCGCTGTCGCTCGGCCAGGGGAATCCGACAGCGGCTGCTCTCCGGATCGGCGCCGGCGACAGCGCTTCCGCCTCCAAATCGCGGAGCATCAGAGCCGAGCACCGTGACGCTGGCTCCTGCTGCGGACGATTTCCACCAGTGTCGCGACGGTCGCCACGCCGGCTGACCGAGACTTGTGGAAATCGTCCATCTCGATACTGACGCCGGGGTCGCGGCGGGCTTCCGCAACCCTTGCGCAAGCAGCACTCGCGTTGGTGTAAATCCGACGCGAGCTTAGGTTCCCGTGGTTGAGTCTAGGCGGCGGTCACCTCCTCGTCGAGCGCGTCTGGGTCGAGTTGCTGGTACTTGATTCGGTAGAGGTGTTGGCGGTCGACGTCGGTGAACGTGGCGCCGTTGCTGGCGTGGCTGAAGAACAGGTCGAGGACTGCCCAGACGAGTGAGAGACAGCTGGTCTCGCCGGGGAACCGGCCCATCACCTTTGTGCGCCGGCGGACCTCTCCGAGCGATCGTTCGAGGAGGTTCGTGGACCGCCACCGTTCGCGGTGGCGCAGGGGGTAGCGGAGGTGCACGACGAGGGCATCGAGGTCGTCTGAGAGGCAGCGGGCGGCGGACTCGTAGCCGCGGTGCTCGAGCTCTGAGATCAGGACTCCGAGCCGGAGCTTGCCGTCCTTGACGCTGGTCGCGTCGGTGAGCGCTGACCAGTAGTTGAATCGGATCCGGTCCTGCTCTGCCCTGGGCAGCTTTGCGAGGAGGTTTCGCAGGCGGTGAACGGCGCAGTGCTGACGATCGGCGCGCGGCCAGATCTCCTCGACGGCGCCGATCAGTCCGGGCGCGCCGTCGGCGACGACCAGACGCGGGGCGGCGAGCCCGCGGCTGATGAGATCGCGGCCGAGCTCGAGCCAGTCCTCCTTGGACTCGCGCGCGCCCAACCTGACCGAAACCAGCTGCCTGTGGCCGTGTTCGTCGATTCCCCAGGCGCAGATCACGCCTTCCTTCGGTCCGCTCGGACGGACCGGCAGATAGATCGCGTCGAGGAATAGGACGACCAGCTGGATGTCGTAGAGCGAGCGGCGACAGAACGCGTCGAACCGCTCGTGCAGCTCCGCGCAGATCCGCGCGACCGTCGACCGGGACGTCTTCCCGAGCCCGGCCTCCTCGCACAACGACTCAACGTCACGCATCGACAGGCCGCGGACGAATCCGCCGATCACCAGCGCCTTCAGCGGATCGGTCCTGAGCAGGCGTTTGCAGTGCCACTTCGGGAACAGCTTCGACACGAACGGCACGACCGATCCGCGCGCTTGCGGGACCTCGATCCGCAGCTCCCCCTCCCCGGTCTGCAGATGCCGCGGCCGAAACCCGTTTCGCAACCCCGAGTCGTAGTTGCGCAGGCCGCGCTGGCGCTCCGGCCGGCGCTCATACCTCGCGCGGCCCAACCACTGATCGAACTCGTCCTCAACCGCCCGCTGAATGATCAACCGGGCGCCGAGCCGACCGAGCTCGCCAAGCATCTTCTGCGGGTCGTCGACGAGCCCACTACCGAGCAGCTTGTCGATCTCAGCTTGTATCTCCGCCGATGGCGGTACGGTGCGCGGGCCTCGCGACGGCCGGCGTTTGTCGTGTTGTCACAACACCGGGCTCGGCGCGTGCTGCTGGCAGCTCCCGTTTCATCACCGAGCAGGTGCGCGCCCTCGATCGCCCGGCGCCCTGCTGCTGGCGAATTGGGGGACGCGACCCGTCGGCGGGTCGCGTCCTGCTTTTGTCGTGCCACGGGTCTGCGAAAGGCGGCTGACGCGCGTGACTTGGTGTGCCTCTGGTTCGCACCAAGCGCGGCCATCGAAACTTTTCGGTCGAGCTTGATGGCGCTGCATTGCCCGACGCGCAACAAGCGCGGCGGCGTGGTTCAGCAACGGGAGCCCTTCGCTTAGAGCTTCGAAGAACTTCGCGGCTTGCTCTTGCCGTGAGCCTCGGTCAGGGCCGTGTAGCCGGCGATGTCGGCGAACGGCAACGTGGCGCTCGCCGCGTCCACGGCGGGCCTCCGGCGCTCATCGATCGTGCAGAGGCGGTACCTGTCATGGGTTCTGCGGGGCGAGGAGGGTGAGGTGCAGGCGGATGGGTCGTCAGGCGCCCACCACGGATGGGGACCTGCGGCGATGCGTCGTGGTCTCTGGACGATCCGTCTTCGTCTTGTGTCGACGCCTTCGTCTTTGGTGTCGACGCAATCGCCAGGCTGTGCGCACCAGCACGAGGCGCACGCGCACGCCGTCGAGCAGCGGGGCATCGGTAGCGGTCTGGATACGCTCGGTCCGCGGGGTGCGCTTGATCGCGAACGCGGCGATCGCGCCGACCGCGACGAGCGCCGCGCCGATCATCACGGCGGGGTTCATGCCGTCGACGAACTGCTGGCCGGAGTGGTAGCTGCCGTTGGCGGTGAACACGGCGGCCAGCACGGCCACGCCGAACACGCCGCCAAGCTCACGGATGGCGTTGTTGGCTCCGGAGGCCTGTCCTTCCTCGTCGGGCTTGACGGAGGACAGGACCACGTTGGCGACGGGCGCGAAGAACAGCGCCATCCCGAGGCCCGAGATCGCGAACGCGCCGACGAAATCAACGTACGGCGCGCTTGGCGTCGCAACCAGGGCGATCCAGGCGAGCCCGATCGCCTGCAGCGTCAGCCCGGCTCCCATCAGCCGCTGGCCGCCGATGCGGTCAGAGACTGCGCCGGCGATCGGCGCGACGAGCATCGGCATCGCCGTCCACGGCAGGATCCGCAGCCCCGACTGAAACGGCGAGAGGCCCTGCACGGTTTGGAAGAACTGCGCGATGAAGAAGATCGAGCCGAACATTCCGAAGAACATGAACAGGCTGGCGACGTTGGCCAGCGCGAACGTCCGGTTGCGAAAGAAGCGCATCGGGAGCATCGGGTGCTCGGTGCGCAGCTCCCACGCGACGAAGCACGCCAGCAGCGCGCAGCCGAGGATGAACGCGCCGATGATCTGAGGGGAGGTCCAGCCGGCGTCGTTGGCGCTGACCAGAGCCCACACGATCCCGACAAGGCCGGTGCTGCCCAGGGCCAGGCCGGGCAGATCGAGCTTGGACGCCGGGCCGCGCGTCTCCTCGAGGCGCAGCAGGATGAACGGGAGCGAGCACGAGCCCGATCGGCACGTTGAGCCAGAAGATCCAGTGCCAGGAGATGCCGCTGACGATCGCGCCGCCGACGAGCGGCCCGAGCGCGACCGCGAGACCGCTGATGGCGCCCCAGATGCCGAGCGCGACCCCGCGCCGAGCTGCCGGCACCGCGGCGGAGAGGACCGTGAGTGTCAGCGGCAGCACGATCGCGCTGCCCACGCCCTGCAGTGCGCGAGCGACGTCGAGCGCAACGATCGAGGGGGCGAGCGCGGCTCCGGCGGACGCCGCGGTGAAGATCGCGACCCCGATCGCGAGCAGCCGCCGGCGCCCGAAACGGTCGCCCAGCGCGGCCCCTGTCATCAGCAGCACGGCGAACGTCAGCGTGTAGGCGTTGACCGTCCACTGCAGGCCGCTGAGGCCCGCGTGCAGGTCCTGTCGGATCACCGGGATCGCGGTCGTCACGACGAGGTTGTCGAGCGTCACCATGAACACCGCGACCGAGGTGATCGCCAACGCCCACAGCGCCTTGGGCGTCATCCGCTCCGCGACCCTGGCCGCGCGGGGCGGGACGGGCGCAGCCAGCGCGCTCATGGCGTCACGTTGAAGGAGAACATCATGCCGCTCTCGTGGTGTTCTGCGATGTGGCAGTGCGCCATCCACAGGCCGGGGTTGGTGACGTCGAGCAGGATGTCGACGGTCTCGCCGGTGCGAACCAGGACGGTGTCGCTCCAGACCAGGTTGGGCTCGACGACGGCGTCTCGGGCGAGGATCAGGAAGCGGCCGGCGCCGTGGATATGGAACGGATGGTGCATTGGGTGGTCTGAATCCATCTCGTTGACCAGCCGGATCTTCACTCGATCCCCGACCTTGAACTGCCACTCGATCGCCGTGTTCTCGGCGCCCGTTGATCGGTCGATGAGTATCCAGCGCATGTTGGCCGGCGTGGTCAGCTTGTTGACCTCGACCATGTCGTCCTCCCACTCGATGCCTCCGGCTGCCTCGTGCGCGTGGCCCTCACCGTGATGCTCGTGGGGCTCCCCGTGTTCTGGCTCGGCTGCTGAGGCTTCACCGGCCGCCGGCTGATTCACGAGCGCGGCCGGGACGAGCTTCATCCCGCACTCGGGGCAGCGGCTGGGCTCCTCGCTGACGACCGCCGGATGCATCGGGCAGGCGTACCCCGTCGCTGCGCCGGGGGCTTCGGTGGCCAGCAGTTTCATCCCGCAGTCAGGGCAGCGCCCGGGTTGCTCGCTGGCGACGTCTGGGTGCATCGGGCACGTGTAGATCAGCGTGGCGCCGGGCGCCACGTCGGGCTCGCCCATGTCCATCTCGGCTACGAACGCGAGTGTCTTGTCGGGCGCAGCGTGCAGATATAAGTCGAGTTGCTGGCGTTCGGACGCAAGGTCCGAGTCGCTGCGCAGAATCTCGAACTGCTCGCCCAGGGCTGGTTCTACTGGGTCCTCGGTGACTGTGATCGCGGCGAGCGGATAGGTCCGGTCTGGCGTTATGTGCTCGAGCGCCAGCTGACCGCTCTGATCGAATAGCACGTCGAGAATCGCGCGCTCGGACGGCGCGAGCACGACGTCCTCGACGAACTGCTCGCGCTCGACTCGGCCGCTGTCGCCCCCGACGAGCTTCATCCGGGCGCCGGGCAACCGCACTTTGAACACGCGGGTGTTGGCGGTGTTGGTCAGATACAGGCGCACCACCTCGCCCTGCCGTACGGTCAGGGCGAGGTCCGGCTCGCCGGCTACCAGCAGCACGTTCCCGAACCTGCCCATCGCCGTGTGCGTCGTCTCCGAGCGGCTGAATGGCGCGACCTTTCCGTCCACGATCAGGATGTCGTCGAGCGTGAGGAGAACCTCGCGGTGCACCGGAGCCCAGTAATCGGGATCGGACGGAGCTACCAGCACGTTGCCGTAGAGGCCCATCTCCTGGCCGTAATCCTCGCGAATGTGCGGGTGATACCAGTACAGGCCAGGGTCAGGGAACGCGACGCGGGACGGCGTGCTCGCGCCTACCTGGATTGGCTCTTGGGTCTCGTGCGTCCCGTCATAGCGGTTCTCCAGACGCAGCCCGTGCCAGTGGACCGTCGCCACGAGGTCGCCGTCGTTGATCACGTTGACCTCGATCTCGGATCCTTGCTTTACCTTCAGCGTGGGGCCTGGGATCGAGCCGTTGTAGGCGAGCATCCGCACCGTCGCCTCACCGACCTCCTTGACGACGGGAGCGATCCGCAGGTCGAACGCTTCACCGTCCGAGAGGTCAACGAGCTCGGAACCGTCGCACCCGGGCAGGTCCGAGACCGCGGTGGGGAACTGGTCGTTGGTCGGAGTCATTGTCGGTCTCCTTGTTTCAAGTGATCGCTGGTAGGTCGAGATGTGCAGCGCGAGATAGTGCGCGTCGTCCTTGACCCAGCCGAGCAGCGCCGATCCCCTGGTGTGCTGCCAAGGCAGGCCGAGGAAATACAGGCCCGGTGTGGCCGTCACGCCGCGCTCGTGCACGACCTCGCCTTGACTATCGAACACGGGCAGGTCGACCCAAGTGTGGTCAAGGCCGAACCCGGTTGCCCAGATCACGGCGTCGACTGACAACTCGGTCCCATCCGCGAAGCTGAAGGTCCGCTCCGAAGCGTCTGTCGTCCGCGGTTTGATCTGCACTCCATGGCGCTTGACAGCGCGAGGGTTGGAGCCGATCAGCGTGTCGCGGCCGCTCAGCTTCTGTCCGAGTCGCGAGTCGATCGGCGTGTTCAACAGCTTGGTCGTCTCAAGCCACCAGAACAGGTCGCGGCCGGCGAACTTCTGCGGGAGCGGTGTTTGTCGTGCGCCAATGGCGAGGTGGACCGGATGCGTCGCCGATAGCTCGGTTGCGATCTGGTAGCCGGTGTTGCCCCCACCAACAACCAGGACCGTGCCGTCCGGGAGGTCGCTCGGCCGCCGGTACTCGAAGCTGTGGGTCTGAAATACGTCAGGCGCGAGCTGGCTGGCGAAGCTCGGAACCCGCGGCGTTTGAAACGGCCCGGTCGCGATCACGACCTGGTCGGCCTCGATGCTGTTGCCGTCGAGCTCGAGCTCAAACGCCCGGCCGTTCATCGCGAGTGAGCGAACTGTGCTGTCAAGCTGGACCGGAAGCTCAAACGCGCTTGCATACTGCTCGAGGTATCCGACGACCTCGTCGCGCGTCGGGTACCCGTCCGGGTCACCGGGGAAAGCGAGACCTGGGAGGCTGTCGTAACGGCGCGGTGTGAACAGGACCAGCGAGTCCCACCGATCGCGCCAGGCCGCTCCGATCGCGTCGGCGCCGTCGAGGATCACGAACCGTCGATCCTGGCGGCCCAAGAGGGAGCCGATCGCAAGGCCGGCCTGCCCGGCTCCGATCACGGCGACCTCGAAGTGTGCAGGTGATCCGCTATTCGGCATCTGAGTGATCCTCGTTAAACCCGCTAATGGTGGAAGTGAACGCCGGCGATGATCTCGACGGCGACGATCGCGCCGGCCGTCCAATCGACCACCAGGCAGAACGGCGGCCACCAACGCGTATTCGCGACGAACTGCCGGCGGTGCTGCCAAAGATCCTTCAGGCCATGCGCCGCGAGACCGAGCACCAGTAGCCACGGCGATCCCGTGACCGCCGCCGCGGCGACGACAACGAAGATCCCAACGACACCGCTCTCAACTGCGATCACGGCCGGGCGTCCATCGGCAACCGCGAAGCCGATGTAGACCGACGCGATCAGCACCAGACCCATCGCGTAAACCGTCGGCGTGTCGAGCCACCAGAACGCCAAAGGCGACGCAGCCTGAAGCCCTCCGAACACAAGCCCCCACACCACTGGACCCCGCACCGACGTGCCGTGCGGCCGTTCGATCGCCGCGACAGCCATCAGAACACCGGTCGTCAGAGCGCCGGCGCTGGCATCGGCGGCACGGTGTCGGGCGCGGTGCCAGTCGGCGGTTCGTCTCCGCCCGGGTCGAGCCGGAATGGCGGGTATGAGTCGGTCATCAGCGTGGCGTAGGCGGCGACGCGGAAGACCCAGCGGTTCATCCCGAGCACAAAGTCGTACAGGGACTTCGGATAGCGGCCGGTGAAGAGCAGCACGATGCCGGCGAACAAGACCAGCAGGCCGACCAGGCCGCCCGAGCTCCAGATCCACTGGCTGCCCGTCCCCGTCCACGTGGCCCAGGCGCCGCCGGTGAACACCGCGACGATCAGGTATTGCGGCAGCGCGAGCAGCCACCACTTCACGAGCACGAGCCCGCGTGAGAGCGATTCGGGGTAGGTGACCTCAAGCCGGGCCGGGTAGTCGCTCACGTCCTTGAGCGTGAACGGTGGATAGCGGTCGGTGCCAAGCGCGCTGTAGGAGTAAAAGCCGACACGCCACGACCAGCGCAAGACGCCGACGTTGAACTCGAACAGCCCCCTCGGGTAGCGGCCGGTCAAGAGGATCGCGAAGAACGCGACCACGCTGACAACAACGAATGCGATCCAGAGGAAGAAGAGCACGATGAAGTGGGGGATCGCCAGCAGCCACTTGAGGAGCCAGAGCCCGCGGCTGAGCTGCGGCGAGAGCTCGCCCGTGAGTCGCAGCGGATACGGGGAAGGGTTGGTTTCCATAGCAGAACCTCTCTCGCCCGAATCAGGCGACGGTCAACGCTCGGGCCACGGGATTGTCCTCGCGCGCGGCCAGCGCAGTCGTTGGGGTTGCAGCAGCGCGAGGCTGCCCTATTGCGGTGGCCATGGCCGACCGCCTCTCTGCCCCTCTGACGAAGACGTCGCGCGGAAAGCGAGAAGAGCTGAGGCTTACCGGGCGGCCTACCACCCTACCACAATTCCGACCACCCAACTCGGATTTCGCGGGAGTGAACCACGGGCACGGGCGCCAAGCGCAAGGCCGCCGTCAAGAATTCGAACCCGAGCACCACTGGCAGCCCCGGCGGCGAGGTCGTCCGGTCTCGCTTTGAGGGGACGACGAACATCTCGAGTTCGTCGAGAACTGCCCCGGACTGCCCGGCGAGCAGGTCTCGGCCGCTGGGAGCGCGATTACCGCTGATCAATTGGTGCGAGCGGTGATGTGACTCGGATCGCGGCAACCGACGCCTTCAGGCCCGCGAGAACTACGCTCGCGTCATGCCGAGACCGATCGCGCCCCTCACCGAGACACATCTCAGCTATCGCTCGAACTGGCTGCGCGCGGCCGTCCTTGGCGCCAACGATGGGATCCTGTCCACCTCAAGCCTGCTGCTCGGTGTCGCGGGCTCAGGCGCCGGACGCACCGCCGTCATCACGGCGGGTGCAGCGGGCCTGGTCGGCGGGGCGCTGTCGATGGCCGCGGGGGAGTACGTATCGGTCAGTTCCCAGCGGGACACCGAGAACGCCGATGTGGTCCTCGAACAGCGGGAGCTCGCCCGCAACCCGGCCGGCGAACTGCGAGAGCTCGCTGAGATCTACGAGGACCGCGGCCTGAGCCCAGAGCTTGCCCGCCAAGTCGCGGACGCCTTGACCGCTCGTGACCCGCTCGCCGCCCACGTCCGGGACGAGCTCGGGATGGCAGACGATCGCCGTGCTCGACCACTGCAAGCCGCCGGATCGTCCGCGCTGGCGTTCGCGTCCGGCGCGATCCTGCCGTTACTGGCGGCGATCGTCGCGAGCGGATCGCTCCGCACGCCGGCGATCGTGATCGTCACGCTGATCGCGTTGGCGGCGCTCGGACTGACCGGCGCACGCCTGGGCGGCGCCAACCAAACGCGCGCGACTGTGCGCGTCACGGCTTGGGGCGCTATCGCGATGGCCGTCACCTACGGCATCGGAGCACTCGTCGGCACCGCGACCTAACGAGCAGCACGTCGGCAGGGCGACGCAACCGTGATAAACCAGCGAGCTTGCTCGCCGACGAGTCGCCGCATCCTGACGACCAACTATGCGCGACCTTCGCCTCACTGCCTCGCTTGGCGCAGACAGCGAGTCTCTGACCGAGCGAGATCCTGAGAACGTCCGCAGCTGAGTATCGACCCGGTCCGGTCGTGAGAACCTTTGCTCGGATGACGACTAACGACCTTGAGCAGTCGAGTACCGGCCGCGGTGAGTCCGTTGCTGGCGTCGATCTGTACTGGTTGCCGTTGGGGGCGGGTGGCCATTCCGTGCGTCTCAACGGTCGCGTGTTCGAAGCGGTGGTGTCGCGGCTCGAGCATCGGCCGGCGTGTGATCTCTACCACTCCGCGCTTGAGGTGCGCGTGCCGGAGGGACGCTTCGTGATTGAGCAAGCGCCCGTCCCGGGCGGTGACGGAGCGCGGCGTGGCGTGGCCGCTGGTGGCGCGGTTGGCGCGCACTGGGCAGGGCGCTTTCGGATCTTCCGCTACGAGGTGCGTCGCTGGCGCGATGGTGTCATCCCGGATGTCGGCGAGGCCGTCGATAGTCCGCGGCGGCTGACGGATGACGCAGAGTGTGCACGGCGATTGCTTGACCTGGTGCCCTCCCTCCCGACGCCGGTTTGGGGCCGGGACGAGTTCGCCACCGGCGAGATGTGGAACTCCAACTCGGTGATCTCGTGGCTGATCGCCAGCAGCGGCTTGAATCCGGAGTCGATCCAGCCACCAGACGGTGGCCGTGCTCCGGGCTGGAACGCTGGGCTCGTGGTGGCTCGCCGACTGGCGGCGCAACGAAATCCCGCTTGATCGCTAGCTGCCTGACGTCGCACGCGTGGCTTCTCCGTCCGTGGCCGGCGGGGAACTGCGGATGGCGAGCAGCTGTCCGCGTCGTAGCGTTGGGTTCCAGCTACCAAGGAGGTTCGGATGACGATCGAGGATCGGTCAAGCCCCCTCGACCGAGTGGCAGCTCAATCGACGAGCGGCGGCTCGCCGGCCGGCGAGCCGATGCTGATTGACCGCTTGATGCCCTGCTACGACGCGGTCCGCGCCGAGCACCGGATCGTCTCGGGCGACATCGCGACCGTATACGCCGCGACTCGCCGCGCCGACTTCATCCGCGCTTGGCGGGAGTCCGTCGCCGTCCGGCTGCTGTTCGCCGCCCGCGGCCTGGGCGAGCGGGCCGTCTCACTGATCGCTCGGCGTGAGCATCGCGAGCCACCGCCACCGGAGTCCATGCGACTCGCCGACATGCCAACCCACGGTGACTGGGTGCTTCTCGGCGAGGACCCACCCCGCGAGATCGCGTTCGGCGTTATCGGACGCTTCTGGGCCGGAGAGACCGTCTGGGCGCAGATCGACGCCGCCGACTTCGAAGCATTCGCAGAGCCCGGTTTCGGAAAGATCGCCTGCAACTTCTCGCTGCGCCCCTACGGCGCCGACCGGACACTCGTGACCTACGAATGCCGGACCCTCGCGACCGACGAGACCGCCCGCCACGGATTCATGCGCTACTGGCGGCCACTGGCGCCGTTCATCGGCCTGGTCATGCGCTCGCAACTGCGGGTAATCGAGGCGGAGACCACCCGCCGCTGACCGAGCGGGCGCACATACGGTGCGCCGGTTCGGCGACCGGCAGGGATCAAGAAACAGTCGATCAACCGCCCGCGCAGCTTCCCTGCTTCCGACACGGCGCGAGACTCGTCCCGCGCAGGAGCTCAGACCCCAAACGCGCGGAGGGCGCGCGCGGCGACCGCGGGCGCTTCACATCCGAGTCCGTCGCGGCCGCTGCTAGCCACGCGGGCGGGGGTTGCAAGCACGAAATGAGCAGCCGCGCCGACGGCGGTCGCGCTGCCGGTTGCGGACAGTCTCAGCCGCGGGAAGCACGCGCGCGCCGTGACCGCTCTTGACGTGGAGTGCTCATCCGCCGCGGTCCGCGCTATCGAGGTGTCGCCAATCCAATCGCGGCCAGCCCGCAGTCCGGCGCAGGAATGCGATCCCGGCGACACGCGGTTTCCGCGCGCTGGGGCGTGCGTCGGAGAGAGTCAGCGTCGAAGTCAGCGGGGCGGGCGCTTGATGCACAGAGCCGAGACCTCGCCGGCAGACGAGAATCCCCGCGACCCGGTTTGGCGACTGAACGCGCCTGTCATCGGGCGTGTGGGCGCGATTGCGTATCGTCGCTTCGATGGGTCGCCGGACATCGCGTCCCGTCTACTTCGCGCTGGTCGTCGCGACTACCGCGCTGGTGGTGGTTCTGCCTGCGGTGGTGGTCGACGTCTTGCGCGTGAACGGTGTCGTGACGAGCTTCTGGGGGTGCGTGGTCCTGGCCGCTGGTCTCGCGCTGGTTGCCTCGTTTGCGGCCAGCGCGCTGTGGAGGCGACATCGGCTGCTGCCCGAGACGGTGTTCAGTGACCTACTGGTGTGGGGCTGCCTGCGGCGCGTGTACACCGAGCGTCAGATCAGTCGCGCGCTCGCCTCGCTCGATCGGCTAGGGGCGTCCGGCGGCGTCGAGGACCGCGCCAAGTTCCTCAACAAGCTCGCCGTCGCGGTCGACGAGCGCGATCCTTATCTGCACAGGCACTCGCGCCGGGTGGCTTGGCACGCTGCCGGGACGGCCAGGCGGATGAAGCACGGCGCTGCTGAGGTCACGCTAATTGAGACGGCGGCGCTCTTGCACGATGTCGGCAAGCTCCACACCCCGCCCGAGATCCTGCAGAAGGACGGACCCCTCACGGAGGCGGAGCAGGCCGTCATGCGGCGACATGTCGAGGATGGCGCCAAACTGGTGCAGACGCTGGGTGACCCAAGGCTGACGGCGATTGTGTTGCACCATCACGAGCGCTTCGACGGCGGCGGCTACCCCTCGGGCATCGCGGATGAGGAGATCCCGCTCGGTGCCCGCGTCGTCGCGGTCGCCGACACCTTCGATGCGATCACCTCGGCGCGGCCATACCACGAGGGCGCACAAGACAAGCGGGCGCTCGATGTCCTGCATCGGGAGGCCGGACGCCAGCTCGACCCCGACGCGGTCGAAGCCTTCATCCGCTACTACTCCGATCGCGACATCTCGGTGTTCGCGACGATGACGTTGATTACACCGCGCACCGGGTTTCTGCGGACGCTGTCCTCCGCGCTTGCCGGGGCCTTGGCCGCCAGCCTCACGGCGGCAGCGGCGATTGGGCTGACCGCTGCCGCGCACACAACCGCTACATCGGCGTCCGCCGCCTCGACACCTTCGCCGTCCTCCGCGACACCCTCGTCAAGCGCCCCGAGTCCGGCTCCGAGTACGTCGTCGTCACGCACTCCCACATCCCCGTCGTCTACCACTCAGGCTTCAGTCCCGCCTCCCCACACCACGACTCAAGCGCCCACCGTCTCGACGCCGTCCACAACGACCACGCCGCTGCCCTGCCAGCCCAACTGCGGTTCTGGCGTCGGCACACCCACGACAACCAGCACGACGACCCCGACCCCCACACCCGCACCCACGACCACAACCACGACCACAACCACAACCACAACCACCACGATCACAGCCACCACCACGCCGCCCACTACCTCGACCGAGACCTCCCCGAGCACGACCACGACCGCGCCTGACCCATGCAAGAACGGAGGGTGGATGGAGCTTGGGTACGCAAACCAGGGACAGTGCGAGTCGGCCCAGAACCACTGACCGCAGCCCGACAAGAGCGCTACCCCCACCATGCATGCGCCCAAGACGACGCCCACACGTCCTGCCCGCAGCGCCGGCGTGCCACGGAAACAGCGCCACTCGCTCACGCCCCAGGCGGATTCTCGACCGCAAAGGGAGCGTCACGAGCCCGCCAAGCTACAGCCCGCTTCCCGGTTTCCGCCGAGGGTGTCCGACTAACTGTGTAGGCGGGTTCGGGTTAGTCGGGTAGGCGGTCTCCGAAGTGGATCTTGAACGCCAGCAGCGCTGTCGTCCAGTTTCGGGTTCGGGTCCACGCTGGGACGGCGTTGACGAGCGCGAGAGATAGATCAGCTTTCTGGCGGCCTCCTCGTTGGGGAAGTGTCCTTGGTCTTGATCGCTTTGCGGAGTTGGCGGTTGAGGGCTTCGATCGCGTTTGTGGTGTTCAGTCGCCCGACGGACCTCCGGCGGGAACGCCAGAAACGGGGTCACGTATTCCCAGGCGTTTAGCCACGCTTGGGTGATCACCGGGAACCGCTGTCCCCATTTCTCGTCGAAGCGCTCGAGCTCTGACTGGGCGGCGTCTGCGTCGATCGCGGTGTAGATCGGCTTGAGGTCGCGGGCGACGTGTTCGCGTTCGCGACGGGGCACGTACTTCAGGCTGTGGCGGATCAGGTGCACGATGCACGTCTGCACCGTGGTGTTGGGGAAGATCGCCTCGATCGCTTCCGGGAACCCTTTGAGCCCGTCGACGCAGCAGATCAGGATGTCCTGCACTCCGCGCTGCTTTAGCTCGGCGAGGACCTGCATCCAAAACTTCGCGCCCTCGGTCTCTTGAAGCTCCAGACCGAGCACGTCGCGGTCCCCGTCGACCGTCACCCCGAGCGCGAGATAGCACGCGCGCCGTTGCACGCTGCCGCCCTCGCGGATCTTGAGGACCAGAGCGTCGAGGAAGATCACCGGATAGACGTCCTCCAACGGTCGCTGCGCCCAGGCGCGGACGTCGTCGATCACGCCGTCGGTGACACGGCTGATCAGATCCCGCCCGACCTTGACGCCGTAGATCTCCTGCAGGTGGGCCTCGATGTCGCGCGTGGACAATCCACGCGCATACAGCGCGAGGATCTTGTCGTCAAACCCCTCAAAGCGCCGCTGGCGCTTTTGACGATCTTGGGTTCAAAGCTGCCGTCGCGATCACGCGGCGCGTCGATCCCCACGCGTCCGTGCTCAGTGATCAACGTCTTGGGACTCGTGCCGTTGCGCGTGTTCCCGCGCCGCCCGGCGGCTCAGCATGAGGCTCATAGCCCACATGGTCAGTCAGCTCGACCTCCATCGCGCGCTCCACCAGCCGCTTGGTCAACTGCGCCAAAAGGCCGCCCGGCCCGGCGATCTCCTCCTCCGTGCTAGCGCCCGTCAGCAGCTGATCGATCACCTCGTCGGGGATCCGCTCGCCGTCGCCTCGCTTGACCATCGACCGCAGTCTGGCGCGATCAACGGCGTCATCCACCAGCCGCTCACCGACCCGTGAACGCTGCTCTCCGGGTCTCGGCGGGGGCGCCGTCGTCTCGCATATCGGCGAGCCGCCGGCACCATAAGGAGTTTAGAGACCCTCGCTCGATCGAGAGACCTCTTCGTTGTTGTTGAAGACATGAGGTTCCTGTTCGCTCATGCCTACACAGATCCTCGGACACTCCCCGCGGAGCGGGCGATGGCTTTGACCCTCCCGCCGTCTCGCGTGGGGCGATCGAGTTGGCGACGCAGGGATGCTCGGCGGCTGGGACGCCGGACGAGTGGTTTGCCACGAAAGCAGCGGTCGGCCTAGGCTTCGGTTGAGCCATGCGACGCAGGGTTACCGGCCCCGGCGATCACGGCTGATGGTGACGCGTGGAGTCAATCCGCCCTGACGATGTCCGAGCCGCTGGTGTTCACCGCCCCGCGGACGCGACAACGAGTCACACGCTCGTGCGCTTGGACCGTCGCGAGCGCCCGATCTCCAGTCCCGCCGCCGCGCGACTGGGGTCCCGCAAGTGGCGCACGCGCCGCCTGCGATACAGCAGGCGCTGAACGTAGAGCGTCGCCGTGCCGGCTGCCATGATCGACACGAGGTTGATCGCGAGCTGCGCGATCGAGCCGCGCCACGCGTGCCAGTCGCCGTAGGCGGCGGCGACGCCGATGTTGGCCGCCGCCGGAATCGTCGTGACCGAGATCAGCACCCCGATGAGCGCGCCCGACTTCGCCGTGCTCAGCGACAGCATCCCCGCCACGCCCGCGCAAGCGGCGACGAAGAACGTGAAGAAGTCGGGGCTGGCGATCACGTTCGACAGGCTGTGACTGCGCTCGGTGAACTCGCTTGGGGTCAGGCCTGTGATCCGGAAAGCGTGCGTGGTGAGATAGACCGCCGCGATCGCGAGCGAAAAGCCCGCCGCGAGCGCGACGAGCGAGCGCGCCGCCAGGTGGCGCCGGCGCTGCACGAAAGCCACGCAGAAGCCGGCGATCGGCCCGAACTCGGGGCCGACGACCATCGCGCCGACGATCAGGATCGGGGAGTTGAGGAAGATTCCGACCGCCGCGATCAGACCAGCCAGCACGATGAACAACAGGTACGTGCCAGACAGCTCCACCTGCTCGCTGGTGCGCGACTCGACCTCTTCCCAGACAACCGCATCGGCCTCCGAGCCGCGCGCCCGCTCGACGGCGCGCTCCGCGAACAGCGAGATCTGAGTCTCGACCGACTCCAGCGCGATCGAGCCGGTCCGGTGGATGTCGAGCTCCTTGAGGTCCGACAACACGACGCTGGCGTCCTCGCGCGCGACGTCCGCGAGGATCACGTCCCCCGCGGGCTCCTGCGCGGCGCCGGGAAGCCAGATCACGTTACAGACCGACCCGCTCTCGCGCAGCATCCCGAGCGCCAGCTCAGAGACCTCTCGGGGAGCGACGATCCGCATGTGGACCATCGCCGGAGCGTATCCCGCGGTAGCCTCGATCCGCGCGCGCTGGGTACGCGCACCGGCGGGGGCACCGAACGACGCTCTGCTCGACGACCCCGGGAGCGAAGATCGCCATCCCGAGCGGTGGCTGGCGGTCCACGGCGAGGGCTCACGCGAGGGCTACCGGGACATGGAGCTGTTCATCGCGTCCGTCGAGGATCCCGGCCTGGCCGAGCGCCTGACTGTCGCGATCAAAGGCCGCGGCGCGTTTCGCCGCTTCAAGGACGAGCTTGCCTGCTGGCCCGGCGAGCTTGAGCGGTGGCACGCACTCTCCGAGGAGCGCCAGCGCGGCCGCGCGCGATCATGGCTCGCGGCGGCCGGCTACCGCGTACTGCCGGTCGACCACCACGATTCCTGAGGACGGGCCATCGGCGCGCTACCAGCGAGGCGCATCTTCAGGCCGCGCGGAGGGACGCCGGACACACGCTCGGGCGTGAGGCCGAGGGTGTCCTTCAATCGCTTTTGTTCCATCGGGCATCGCGGGGCCTGCGAGCCCAAAAGACGACATTCCGCGTCCTGGCCGAGGGCGACCCCGACGTCGACGCGGCGCACGCTTCCGCGGTGAGCTGCCCGCCGCCGCCGAGGTCGCTGACGCCGCCCCGGCCACCGCTCCCAGACCAGAGGAGCCGTGCTGCGCGAAGGTGCGGCGCTGCCCAGATTGTCCGGCTCTAGCAGCGAGACGTGCTCGCTTCGGCGTCGCGTTCGCTGCCCCTCCGCTCCGAGAGCAGCAGCGTCGCTGGCGGCCCACGCCGGAGGGGAGAGTGCTCAGTCTTCGTGGATGCAGCAGTGACAACCTGACGTCGGTTGTCACGCCTTGCGCAAGTCGGCGCGCGACTGCACCGTCGCCGACCGCCGCGGCCATTGCCTATGAAGAGCCCGGCGTGCGTTGAACTGGGACGCGCTTCTGGATCTAGACCATTTCGATACGGTGGCGGGGCTGGCCGCGGGTACATCTGAGCTGGGCGCTACACCTAACGCAGGTGAGGGTCGGGACGCCAGCGAGCACCCGGTCCATTGGCGCCCGTTTGAGCGGGTCGCGGTCGGCGAGTACTCAGATCAGCTGTATCGGCTTGGTGTGCTGCCGATCGAGGTTGCCGGGTGGCTCACCGCTTGCGATCAGCCTCGTCCTCGGCAACCTTCAGCGCCTTCTCCGCCAGCGCGTATCCCTGGTCGCCGATCGCGCGGAGTTCCTCGGCGAGGGCGCGCATCGGGTAGGGGTTGTTGTCGCTGGCCATCCTTGCGCGCATCAGCGCGGCTTCGCGGACGAACTGCGAGACGCTTGAGCCTTGGCGTTTGGCGGCTTTTTGGATCTGCTTCATTCCCTCTCGGGTGAAGCTGATCGTGGTGCGTGTCATGGGCATGGCGAAGAGTTAGCGAAGAAGTCTCAAGGTGTTGGCCGCTGGCGCCGATGCTAGCAGCAGCGACAGCACGCGTGCTGCCGGAGTGCCGGCGAAGAACTTCCTAAGAAGGCTTCGCATGCTAGCCCGGCCGCTAGCATAGGCGCTAGCATGTGTGCTGCCGGGGGCAACTGGCGGGGGCAACCCGATGGTGGGTTGCCCCCGCTAGCCATCCACAACACGAGGCGACCTGGAGGACTGGTGATGGAGGCGCTCTATTTCGGTTGCGAGCCCGTGTGGGCGCCGCCGGCGCGGGGATCCCGGAGGGTCCGACGGGCGGAGCTGGGTTCGGTTGGCGAGTGGGTCCGCGGGCGCTGTGGGTTGAGCGTGGATTTTGTTGATCACGTGGTGGTTGTTGGTCGGCAGCGCCCTGGGCGCGGTCGGCTTGGGGCTGGTGGTCCGTCGCCGGGTGGGGACGATTCCGCGGCTGTCATGGCTTGATGCCGGGATGGGCGGGTGCTCGGCCGGTGCGCTGGCTGCGGCGTTCGGGGCGCGCGGATCGGTGATTGTCGCTGCGGCGGGGGTTGCTGGCGCGTTGGCGTTGAGCCGGTGGCGGCCGGGTTGGCGGCTGCTGGTTGGCGCGGCCGGGTTGGCGCTGCTTGGCGCGGGTGTGGTGATCGTGGCCGTCCCGCTGCTGGTAGCGGCGATGTGGTGGCGCGAGCCTCGCAGCGAACCTGGGCCGGCGTTTAGCTGGATTGTGCTGGGCGCGATCCTTGGGTTTGTGCTCGTTGCGCTCGGGTTGCTCACGGTCGGGCAGTTCGTGCGGATCGGTGCGCTGGCGGTGGGCTTGGCGACAGGCACGGTCCTGGTAGGGATGGCGCGCGCCGCGACAACTGTTAGGGAGCGGTTGCGCGAGAGCGAGCACGAGGCGGTCACCGACGCGCTGACCGGCCTTGGCAACCGCCGGCATCTCCTGGACCGCCTGGACGCGAAGATCGCCGAGGCGCAGAGCAGTGGCGTGCGGCTGGCGCTGTTGCTGATCGATTTGGATGGGTTCAAAGAGCTCAATGACACGCTCGGTCACTACGCGGGCGATGAGGTTCTGCGGCAGATCGGGCCGCGCTTGCGCGCGTTGTTGCGCCATGATGATCTGCTCGCACGCCTCGGTGGCGACGAGTTCGCGGTGGCGCACGAGCCAGGCGACGAGGCGGGGGCGAGCGCCGCCGCGTTGCGTCTGCGCGCTGCGCTTGAGCGCTCGTTTCAGGTCGGGGACGTATCTGTTCATGTCGACGCGAGCGTCGGCATCGCGCTGTTCCCCGACCACGCGCCGCGACGGGGCTGGGCTGCTGCAGCGCGCGGACGTCGCGATGTACGAGGCCAAGCGGATGCGCACTGGCCACGAGGTGTACGCGTCAGCTCGCGATCACCACAGCCGCCAGCGGCTATCGCTGATCGGGGAACTGCGCGGCGCGATCGATGCCGGGCAGCTCCGCGTCATCTACCAGCCTCAGGCCGAGCTGGCGACTGGGCTCGTGCGCGAGGTAGAGGCGCTGGTGCGATGGGCGCATCCGTCGCTCGGGCTGCTCGCCCCCGCCAAGTTCCTCCCGCTCGCCGAGCAGAGCGGGCTGACCCGCGTCTTGACCAAGTTCGTCCTCGACCGCGCACTTCAGGAGATCGGCGGGCTCCGGCGCGAGGGCTTCGATCTGAGCGTCGCGGTCAATCTCGGACCCGCCGACCTGCTCGACCTGGGATTGCCACTGGAGATCAGCCGCCTCCTCGACCAGCGCGATTTCCCGGCGGCAGCGCTCGAGCTCGAGGTTTCCGAGAACATCGTCATGGCCGACCCTCTACGTACCGTCGACGTGCTAGCGCGCCTGCGCGAGATCGGGGTCGCGGTCTCGCTTGATGACTTCGGCGCCGGCCACTCCTCGCTCGCCCACCTCAAACAGCTCAACGTCGACAAGCTAAAGATCGACCAATCGTTCGTCCTGAACGTCGTCGACGACCCGCACGACGCCGCGATCGTCCGCTCCACCGTCGACCTCGCCCACCGGCTCAACCTGCACGTCACCGCCGAGGGCGTCGAGACACAGGCCGCCTGGGAGCTGCTGTCAGACTGCGCCTGCGACCAGGCGCAGGGCCACTTCGTGGCGCGCCCAATGGCGGGGGAGACACTGGCCGCGTGGCTGCACGCGCTCGGCCGACAAACACCGAGAGCTGCGCGCGCCCGACCCTGGCTCGTAAACCACCTATTAGAGCCAGGCCAAATCAATCCCGGCACGCACTGAGCCCAGTCGCCGCGCCGCGGACCCCGACAAGCTTCGGCTGGTCGTGCAGATTCCGGCCCGCGCGGGCGCCTTCGCCAAGGCAGACGCTTCCTCGGGCCTCACCCGCTGGATCGCGTCGCTCGAGGTTCCGCTCAGTGAGGCCTAGCGGTCCCTTAGAGCCAACGGCATCGGCCGTCCGCTAATTCGGCTTCCGATCGCCCGGCACCGACAGCTGAAGCAGGTCAGTCTCAAGACGGACTCCCCTTCACACACGATCATCAAAGCCGTGAGACTGCCGCATCCACAAGAGAATCCGTCTGCCCGCTGCCGTAGGGCGACGCTACCGAGTCGGACGCCTCGACAGCCTCCACGCGGCCGTCGCCTGTGCCCTGCTCAGTGCGATTCGAGGAGCCGAGTCACTCGGCATTAATCACACCCGCTTGCTCGGAGCTCTGTGGCGTCACGATCTGAGCTCGCAGACGCCCTGGCAACAGGAGCGCTCGGCGTCGACGAGGGCCTGGGCCGCGAAACCGCTATCCCAGCGAGCGTTTCGAGGCCACGCCGCCCAGCGACGGGCGTCGTGCACTACACAACCTTCGACCGGCTCTGCCAGCCATTCGACTGGAGGTGACGCACCGGGCGGGCGGTGATTATGCCGAGTACGGTGGTCATCGAATTTTGATCTGAGCCGGGACAACGCGGTCCGTACACGCCCCCCAGTCGGAATAACTAGACACTCGGCATAACACGGCTTATGCCGAATTCGGCATAAGCCATGGCGGATCAAGAGCGACCCCTCGGCGTTCGTCAACGTCGGTCTCGTTGAGCGCCAACGCCTCAGAGATCCGTAGCCCGCCACGCCATAGCACGGCAATCAGCGCGCGGACACGCAGCCCGTGGCGATCGTGACCGGCCTGGCGCATCACCAGCACGATCTCCTCCGCCCGCGGCGGGTCAGGCGGATACCGCATCCCCTTGTTACGCGGGGCACGGCCCGCGAGATACCCGGGCATCGTTGCAGGCGACCGCCGACGCCCCGCCGCGTTGACCCGAATCATCGAACCTGAAGAGATGACCGGCTCCCCTCGCTGACCTGCGTCCCGGCCAACCCAGGACACACCGCCCCAATCTTCAAGTCCCGACACGCCGGCCGCGACGACTTTCGTTGCCTCGCTTCTGCTTCTCGGTCGCGTCGACGCAATGCGCCACCAATCGTGCGGTGCGGGATACCCGCCCTCACGCCTCGTCGTTCGTGAATCCAGAAGCCAGGATGGCTTGGCGAAGAGCCTGAAGGCCGTAAACGAGAACATGGACGGCGCTCGATCCGAGACGCAGAGGACGCTGATGAATCACGTCTTCGTCCGTAAGAGTGATCAGTTTCGCGACTCCCGGACGGCCTTCCTACATACGCTCGTCTGCGATGGACGAGGCGCTGACGGCCGGCCCTGGACCCTCACATGCGAAGCGTCTGACCCGTTCCGCGCTCGCGGGCCGTCCGAACCGCGATCTCGGCGGCGACCATGTCCTCGATCACGTGGCCCATCGCCTTGTAGACCGTGATCTCTTCCCGGCTTGCGCGTCCCGGGCGGGTGCCTCGCACGACCTCGCCGAGCTCGGTTGAACTGTTCGGATCAAGACCCGCGAGCTCGGCGCAACCCACCGGCGTAGGCTCAAACGCGATCCGCGTCTCCACAAATACCGACGCATGCTCAAGCAGCTCGCGCGGCAGTTCCCCGTCGGGCGGTTTGTAGCCGACGGAGCTGACGTGCGTACCCGGCCCAATCCACCGCGCATCGATAATCGGCTCGCCGGCGTGTGACGACAACGCCACCACATCGCTATCGCGCACGGCCAGCTTGAAGTCTTCTACTGCGCGCGCGCGAGGATGCGATAAAGCGAGCCGCTCGGCGTCCTCCACGTACAGCGAGCCGATCCGGATCTCCTCAAAGTCACGCACCAGCGGGAACGTCTTTAGGTGGTGCTCGCCCTGCACGCCCGCCCCCAGGATCGTCAGCACCCGCGCGTCCTCACGCGCCAGCAGCCGCGCCGACACCGCCGCCGACGCCGCCGTCCGTACCGCAGTTATGTACGTCCCATCGATAAACGCACGACACGCCCCGGTCGCCGGGTCAAACAAGCAGATGATCGCCAGATGCGACGGCAAACCAGTGCCCCGACGCAAATTCTCCTCAAACACGGTCACGACTTTGACCGTCATGTCGCTGCCGTCGCGATGCCCCGGCATTCCCAGCAGAAACGCCCCGCTCGGCATGCCGATCTCGTTGCGGTGAGGCGCATTGACCATGCCACCGCTCAACTGCCCAAACCCCTCCTCCAGCTCAGCCAGCAACGCCCCGAGATCGATCAACTCCTCAACCTCGCGCCCGTTCAAAAATAGGATCTCCATATCGCCAGGGAAGTATCACCGACCCCAGCCGAAGTGATCCTGGTGGTCTCGCTCGCCCATTCGGCGAATAGCACACTCTTAGGAATGGGCCCTAACCCGACCACATAGCCGGTTCCCGAGGCCAGTCGAACACAAACGTGACCCGACGGGAGTTGAGAGCACAGGCCGGCCGGGCCGAAACGCATGCTTAGGCCTAGGCACGGGGTCGCGATCGGCGCTGACCGCATTGGCGAGCACGTTCCTCGCAGCGCCCCAAATTCGAGCCTGAGGCCTAGCTTGGCCCGATCCGCAGGGCTGCTGCTTCGTCGCCAGAACAGCCACAGCGCGACGACTGCTGCATTAGGCGTCGAGGAGTAGCTCCCAAGTTCGGCTCAGAAGTGGAACTCCTAATGCTCGTTCAAGCTTCCGGTCCGGCGGCGCCGGGTCGGGCCGGGGTGCGAGCCGACGGTCGAGCCGGCGGCTGTGCGAGCCTGCCGCTCCATGCGAAGCACTGGCACATACGGGGTGGATCTGGCAGCACAGGCGAAGCGGACCGCCGTTTGCATGATCGAGTGGTTCGAAGATGGCTGCGGGCGGGTCGACTGTCCGGGCCTCGGCGCAAGTGATGACGAAATCCTCGTCCAGATGGCCCGGGACGACGTGGCGGTGAGCGCGATCGACACTCCGTTTGGCTGGCCGATCGTCTTCGCCAAGTCGCTCCTCGATTACGCCGCGCATGGTTCCTGGCCCGACCCGCCGGGGGTGCAACTCCACCAAGAGGCAATGCGGCTGCGTGTGACCGACCGAGCGGTGTACCAGGAGACAATAGACAAAGCTGACCCCTCTTAGCGTCTCGACGGACAAGATCGGCGTCGTCGCGATGCGTTGCGCCCGCCTGCTTGCCGCGCATTGGCAAGCGACTGGTCGATCACCGGACAGAGCGGGCGCGTCCGGAGTCGTCGAGGTCTATCCGGCGGCGGCGCTCGTGCAGTGGGGGATCAGCCAGCGCAGCGGTGTGTCGGATCCCGGCACCTATAAGGGCCCCTCACCGGAGGCGTCAGCGCGGCGCGTTCGGATCATCGACGCGATCGCCGGCCGGGCGCCGTGGCTCGAGATCAACGAAAAGGTCCGGGTCGTCTGCGCCGATAGCGACGACTGCCTGGACTCGCTGATATGCGCGCTCGTTGCTCGAGCCTACGAGTTGGGCCGAACTCTCCCAGTCGCCGATCTCACAGCCGCCGAGGCCGAGGGTTGGATCCACCTCCCAGCGTCGGAGTCACTCGACGTACTGGGCCGGGGCTGAGCGCACCGGCGGCGCGTGCCAGTGATCGTTCCGACCTCCCTGATCGCACGCGGACCGTTTTGCACACCTTGGGAAAGGCACGGTGCTGTCGACGTCGCGACTCCTCGTGTCCGCTAAGACCAGTCTCGCGACGGCCAGCGAGACTGCTGCTCGGTCACAGATGGAGTCGTACGTCAACCGGGCGGTGGGCGGTCGCTCCTCGTCGGGAGCGGCGCGAGGCGCCGCGATCCCTGCCGGTTTGCGGCTTTGCGTTGTCCTTTTCGCGCCCCGCACAGCACGGCGCTCCTCGGGTTGAGCTTCGGCCGGTGATTCCGGGGATCGAGTACGCGGCGGATGCGAAAGGCCGTAGCCTCGGCGTATGGTCCTGTCCGAGGCGGAGCGCTACCTGCAGCTGGGCTTGCAGCTCGGCCGGCACGTCGAAGGGATCGTCGACGCTTACTACGGTCCGCCGGAGCTGGCGTCCGCTGTCGAGGGAGACTCGCCGGTCGACCCGCGGGTGCTCGTGTCCACTGCGGAGCTGCTGCTCGACGAGCTAGAGGACGGCTGGCTACGGGACCAGGTGGTCGGCCTGCGCACCTGCGCCGGCGTATTGGCGGGCGAGTCCGTCTCGTATGCCGACGAGGCCCAGCAATGCTATGGCGTGCGGGCGACCTATACCGACGAAGCCGTGTTCGCAGCCGCGCACGAGCGACTGGCGGAGCTCCTGCCCGGTCACGAACCGCTTGGCGAGCGGTACGCGCGCTGGCAGGACTCGATCCTCGTGCCTCCCGAGCAAGTCGAGCGGATGGTGGCGGCTGTCATCGAGGAGGCGCGCGCGCGGACGCGTGGCCTGGTCGAGTTGCCCGACGACGAAGGAGTCGTCGTGGAGATGGTGCGCGACAAGCCGTGGCTCGCGTTCTGTCGATACCTCGGTGGCTTGCGCAGCCGCATATCCATCAACGTCGATCTAGCGCTGTCGGCTCCGGAGCTGCTCCGCCTCATCAGCCACGAGACGTATCCCGGGCATCACGCGGAGCGCTCAGTCAAAGACCACCTGCTCGTTGGCGGCCGAGGCCTGCTGGAGGAGACGCTCGTGCTGTTGCCCACACCACAGTCGCTCGTCTCGGAGGGGATCGCCGAGCTTGCGCTCACCATGTTGCTGCAAGGCGACGGCCTCGGGGCGTTCGCGGCGATCGTGCGCGACGCCAGCATCGAGCTCGATCTGGCTCACGCTCTCGCCGTCGAGCGGGCGCTCGAGCCTTGCCGCTGGGCTGAGATCAACGCGGCGTTGATGCTGCACGAGGCCGGAACGAGCGAGGCCGAGACGCGCGCCTATCTCGAGCGCTGGGGTCTGATGACTCCCGAGCTCGCGGCCCACTTGATCCGCTTCTTTAGCGAGCCGACCTCGCGGACCTATGTGGTGAACTACTCGGCCGGGCGAGAGCTCTGCCGCTCGTACGTGGCGAACGACCCCGAGCGCTTCCGTTACTTGCTGACTGAACAGGTGCGGGTGCGCGACCTGCTCGAGGCAAACAACGCACGAGTACCGATGTCATCCGACCGGTGAGCCCCGCCGCGCAGCCGCCGTGCGCTCCCGCGGCGGACGAGACATGGACGTGAGGCGGAGCCACTGCGGCCTGCGCGCCGCGCGGAGAGAGCCGCACCCGTGCCCGCGTCGAAGACGACTGCCGTGGACGAGCAGCGGCAGCCCGCCTCCGGGTTGACGAATGGCTCCACCTGTGACCGAGCAGCAGTCTCGCCACCCCACCCGTCGCCAGACTGCTCCTTCAGACCATATGGAGGTTGTCGTCCGGCCTGATCTGTAGATATTGGCCGGTTCCCCGCGACGCGTTCGTGGGGATTGTTAGCCGTGCGGGTGGCACCCCGCGCGGCGCCCACAACCGCATAGGAGGAACCAGCCATGGCGAAGGCTAGAACCCTGGTCGGTCTGGATGTGCACGCGACGAAGGTCGTGGCGGCAGTGTTGGATGTGGAGACGGGCGAGCTTGCGTTTTTTTCGATGACCGCGGATATCGCTCGGGTGGCCGGGTTCTGCGCTGGTCTGCCCGGTCCGGTGCGGGCGGCGTATGAGGCGGGCCCGACCGGGTACGGGCTGGCGCGGGAGCTCGCCCGGCGTGAGGTGCAGTGCGTGGTCGCAGCGCCGTCGAAGATTCCGCGCGGGTCTGGAGAGCGGGTCAAGACCGATCGCCGGGACGCGGAGCTGCTCGCGCGGTTGCTGCTTGCGGGCAAGCTGCATCCGGTCCGCGTGCCGGGCCGCGAGGAGGAGGCGCTACGCGACCTGATTCGTGCCCGGGAGGCGGTCCGGGTGGATCTGATGCGTTGCCGGCACCGGCTCTCGAAGCTGCTGTTGCGGCACGGGATTCGGTTCGAGGACGGGGACGCGTGGACCACTCGCCACGGGCAGTGGTTGAGCACGATCACGCTGGCGCAGCCCGCGGCGCAGGCGACGCTGCTGGACGCGCGCGGCGCGGTCGATGCGCTGGTGCACCGCCGCGAGCAGCTCGAGCGGGAGATCATCGCGCTGGTGCCCGGCTCTCCGTGGAGCCTGCAGTCCAGCCGGCTGCGTTGTATGCGAGGCCTCGACACGCTGTCCGCGGTCGGGTTGTGCGCCGAGGTCGGCGACTTCGCCAGCTTCCGCAAGCCCGCGCAGCTGATGAGCTACGTCGGGCTGGTCCCTTCCGAGACGAGCAGCGGCCAGCAGCGCAGGCTCGGGTCGATCACCAAGACCGGCTCCACGCACGCGCGCCGGCTGTTGGTCGAGGCTGCCTGGCACTACCGCAAACGCCCGCGGATCGGCACCACGCTCACCGAACGACAAGCTGGCCAGCCACCCGAGGCGATCGCGATCGCCTGGTCCGCGCAGCGCCGCCTGCACCGCACCTGGACACGATTGGAGCAACGCAACAAACGCCGCACCCTGATCGCCGTCGCCGCCGCCCGCGAGCTCGCCGGGTTCTGCTGGGCGATCTGCCAGATCGAGTAACCCCCACCCAAAAACCACAACATCATCCCGTCGGCTGGGTCGGTGGCGGCCCGGCACGCGCGGGGAACCCGCGATACGCCTCTGAGCAACCGGCCTCGCCGGCCACGCTCGCCTTCAGACAGCGGCTCCCCACGACGAACCATGGTCCTGCGAGCCCATCCAGGCAATCCGCGCATATCAGTCTGACCCGCGTCGCGCACAGCAAGCCGGACCGCCACCCACCCAGCCGACCACACCTCTCACTGCACACCTCCCAACCAGCGAAAGCAGAAAATTCGTGACGCAACCCTTGACAAACGGCTCTCCATATCAGGCGTCAAGCGGCAGCGCTCGGTCAATCGCGCTGGAAGCGAGTGATCGGTTATGAGAGACCTGCTCTGGCGGTGCGACGAGCATCGCGGCCCTGACGCCGACTTCCCTGCCTTGCGCGGAAAGCTCTCATCCGTCCGGCGATCGCTTTTGTGTTGTCGGTTGCCTTGGAGCGCGCTATTGGATTGGCGACAAGGGGATCACGCCAATCCGGCCGGGCAGAGTCGCGGCTCGCGATCGCGTTCCCCCAGCAGGAGGGCGCTACGCGCGGACGCCGGCTTCGCGCAGCGCACGATCAACCGGGAGACGCCTCGTGTTGGACGGGAACTCGAGGCTGGTGAGCCCAGTCGGAACACATCCGCTCCGCAACGCGAAGGACATCCGTCACCCGGTCGATCGAGACAACGAGCACGTCCTGCTCGACTCGCTCGACGCCCCGGGCGCGAACCAGGCACACGACGCCGAGCGCCCCGTTGCGAGCCCACCTTCGCCGGCGTCGTGACAGCCAGGCCACCTGCTCGCGCACCCGAGCGAGATGGCGCTGGTCGTACGACCGGGTCTTCGTTTCGATCGCAACCGCAATCCCGGTCGGGGAGATCGCCACCGAGTCAATGTCTCCCGGACCCCGCCAGGTCAGCGAGTGCCGCAGCCGCCAGCCGTCTGCTTGCAGCGGCGCGAGCGCACGATGCACCTCGTCCTCCGAGCGAGCACCGACGCGGCTACGACCGGCGAGTGCGAGCCAGTGCCGAGCGTAGAGGCCGAGCCCGAACGCGACGACGAGCAGCAGCCCCTCGAGCGGCCACGCTCTCGCGCCCCCGACCACCAGCGCGAGCAGCACCGCGGCGGCGCTCCCCGCGGCCGCCCGGCCCGCGCGCAACAGACGCCGGTACTGCTGTCGACGCGCGTAATTCAACCGACGTCCTCACCCGCCGGCGGATCCGCCGATGGCTCGGCCGGCAGAGCGCTCAACCGACGTTCCGCCTCGTCGGCCGCCGCGGCGAGCCACCCAGGCTGCTTCCCGGCGGCAGCAACGTCGCCTGGCGCATCGCATCGCGAGCCGTGGTCCCTTGCTTCCAGTCGCGCTGCCGCCGCGGCGAGCGAGCCATTCCCACCGGCCATCGACTCCCAGCACGCTGCAAGCGCCACTGTTGGCGCACGACCTCGACGGGGGCCCTCGCCGTCTCGACGATTACCGGGTCTGAGCGATTCGCGACCGCCCTACCAGCCATCAGCTATCACCCGTTCCGCGAGAAGACTCAAGCGACGACGAAAATCGGGGATTGCGATCCGACGGGATGACGCCACGCCGCGATGTTCCCACCCCGCCTGGACAAATCCGGCGGCAATACCAGGTCGCCGTTCTTCGTCGGGGAGGGACTCTCCCCTTCGGACGCAATACCTAGCTCCTATCGCTAGTTCCGAGACTCCCACCATGTACACGCCGAGAAGACGCTCAGCGTCGGCTGCCGTCGGTCACCGGGCATCGAAATGGACGTGCGCCGTCCTTCCGCCTGAGGACCGCCGGCATCGGTTCGTCTCGTCGAGTGACACGTGATGGATCGCCTCCTCACTGCTGACGAGCTCGCCGAGCGCCTCGGAATGAAAACCGACTGGGTCTGGGCTCAGGCGCGCGCGGGACGGATTCCACATGTTCGCCTCGGCCGGTACCGGCGCTTTCGTGAGTCCGCTGTCGAAGCCTGGCTTCACGATCTCGAGACGGGCGGCACAACATCAAGATCTGCGCCGCGCGCAACACCGCTGCGCCGTAGCGCGTAGCCAGCCCCTCGCGGGAACGAGTAGACACCGCGCCGGCGGGTAAGTCGCCCGATCACCACCGCTTCGTCCGACGTCAGTCGCGAGTTCAGGCGGCTCCTTCGAACTCGGGGAGCCGCCGGCACTTTGCTTCCGGAAGTCGATCGATCGGGTCGCGGCCTACACCGCTACGACCGTCCAGGAGCAGCCGCGGTGGAGAGATCACGCCGCCAATTTTCTGCACGGACGACCAAAGTTAGTCGTCCAGTAATCGTCCGTCGGCCCGGTTAGCACATCTGCTGCCCTGGACGATATGGCTAATTTGCAGGTCTTTCGTTAGTCGGGGAGACAGGATTTGAACCTGCGACCGCCCGGCCCCCAGCCGGGTGCGCTACCAGACTGCGCCACTCCCCGTGGTCGGATCGGATTCTAGGGGCAAACGTGCGCGAGACTGGAGTCGCTAGCCTCGATCAGGGCACCAGGCACGCGATCGATGGCAAACTGTTGATCGACGCTGGGCCGCGCACTTAGGGCCCCGCACGCGGTGGTAGCTCAATGGTAGAGCTCCGGCCTTCCAAGCCGATTATGCGGGTTCGATTCCCGTCCGCCGCTTTTCTCGTCACCTAGCGGGCGACGCGTTCCTCGGTAGGAACCTCGCCGTCGCGGGCCAATCCGGCGGGTGGCCACGGGCCGGTCCAGTTGTCGAGTGCGCCGTCGAGCGTCACGACCGATCCGGAGAACGCGGCCCCCAGCCCAGACGCCAGCAGCGCGATCAGCCATCCGTACTCGGCGACGTCGCCGAGGCGCTGGAGCGGAACGGTCGCGGCGGCGCTGCGCCACAGCTCGGCCGGGTACTTGCGCAGCGATTCGGTGTCGAACCGGCCGATCGCCACGGCGACGACCGAGACGCCGTCACCGGCCCATGTGGCAGCGAGCTCGTTCGTGAGCGCCTCCACGGCGGCCCGCGCGGCGCCGGTGTGCGCCATCGCCGGAAACCCCTGATGCGGGGACACGGTTACGTTGACGATCGTCCCGCGCTTCGCGGGCTTCATCGCGAGCTCATACGCGGTCTCGGACATGGTCAGCGTGCCGTCGACGTTGAGCCGTTGCACGGCGTTCCAGCCCTTGTCGGTGATGCCCTCGGCGGGCACGAAGTACTGGCCGCCGGCGTTGTTGAGCAGGAGGTCGAGGCGCCCATGCCGGTCGAGCGCCGTCTGGACGATCCTCCGGGCCTGATCGCCGTCCCGCACGTCGCCGACGACGTACGAGCAGCCGATCTCCTCGGCGGCCGCCTCGAGCACCTCCTCCCGCCGGCCCGCAATCAAGACCGATGCTCCGCATCGAACAAGCTCGGCAGCCGCGGCCTTGCCGAGGTTCGTCCCGCCACCGGTCACGACGGCGACCTGCCCGTCGAGCAGACCGTCGGCGAACACGAGCGACGGATCCGCCGCCACTACTCCCCCATCACCTTGATCACGAGCCGCTTCGGCCGCCCGCCGTCGAACTCGCAGTAGAAGACCTGCTGCCACGGCCCGAGGTCCAGGCGCCCGTCGGTTACCGGCACGATCACCTGGTGGTGGACGAGCAGGTTCTTCAGGTGCGCGTCGCCGTTGTCCTCGCCGCCCAGGTGGTGGCGGTAGTCGCCGGGATCGGGCAGCAGCTCGCGCGCAACCTCACCGTCGGGCTCCTTCCAGCTCGGCGGGGCGACCTTGTCGAGCCACTCGAGCGTGTCAGCCTGCAGTCCCGGCTCGTCGTCGTTGATCCACACCGCGGCGGTGATGTGCATCGCAGCGACCAGCACCATGCCCTCGCTGATGCCGGCGTCCTGGACCGCCTGGTCGACGTCCTCCGTGATCCGGACGAACTCGCGGCGGCGCTCGGTGTTGAACGTGAGGTACGCGGTATGCGTCTTCACGCCCTGATCCTATGGGTTGGCGCTGGATTTCGAGTTAGCCGTGAACGGGGCCAAATGAGCAGGGGAGCCGGGATTCGAACCCGGGTTCACGGTTTTGGAGACCGCGCGCGTGGACCACTAGCTTACTCCCCTGGGATCGGCCCATATTAGCCACCATGCCCCATCTAGAATCGCCCACGTCGCTCGCCGCGGGCGTGGCGAAATTGGTAGACGCGCCGGCTTTAGGTGCCGGTGGGCTTACGCTCTTGGGGGTTCGAGTCCCTCCGCCCGCATAGCTTCCTCCGGGTCCGGATAGGCCACCATCTCGACCACCTTGCCATCGCGGAAGGTCGTCACATTGGCGACCGGCGAAGCAGGTTCCTCGCCTTGGTCACCGGCATCCTGCGGGCGCATGATCACGACGACCTTGTCGCCGGCCTCTACTACGTCGACCAGCTCGATGTCCGGGCCACGGCGGGCGAGCGCATTCTGCATGAACTCGAGCGCCTCGGCACGGTTCTGGCAACCCATGGACGGGTCGCCGCCGTGCCACTTGACTTCCGGATCGAGCATCTCCGCGATCACCTTGAGGTCACCGCAGAGCATCGCGTCAAACCCGCGACGGGCGATTTGGGCATTGCTTTCAGACATGGCTCAATCATCCCACCACCCCACCGGCTCTCCGGGCCTGGATGCAAAGCGTCCGATATCGCGGCGCAAAAACATCCAACCTCCGCACGGCGTGAGCTATAGCCGCGCCACCGCCGCCGCAAGGAACTGCTCGTCCGCCGGGCTCGGCTGGTCGTCGGCGTCCTCGTCGAGCCCGCCGATCGCGGCTGAGATGTCCCAGTAGGGGTGGTAGTCCTCCGTGGAGCCCGACACCGCGCGGTAGAGGTCAAGAAATCGGTCCGCCGCCTCGCTGGCCGAGCTCGGAGGCGATGTTCACCCGGCAGTGGCCAACGTCGGCCCACGGCGAGCCGACGCTCGCGTTGACCCAGTCGACGATGCCGCTCACGCGTCCGGCTTCCCAGAGCACGTTGCCGGGGTGGTAGTCGCGATGGACGAACAACCGCTCCTCGCTGGGCGACTCGCCATCGAGCACATCGAACGCCCGCTCCCAGACGTCGGGGCGCGCAGCCCACACGGGCGGCCGGCGCATCCGCAGCGGATACGGCCGGTAGTAAGGCAGTGCGCCACCGCCTGCCACCCGGACCGAATGGATGACGGGCAGCGGCTCGGCCAGTGCGCGCAGGAACTCCTCGACGACCGGCGGCTCCCATTCGACGGTCCCGGGCAACCGAGTCATCAGGACCGACGGCGCGCCCGCGCGAGACCCATCCGGATCCACGGCGACGAGCCGCGGCGTCGGCAGGCGGACGTCAGCCAGGAGCTCGAGTGCCTGCGCCTCGCGTGTGGCCGTGTCGGGCTCCTCCGCGAGCCAGTCCGCACGGACGAAGCGCCGCAGCACGAGCTCCCGCACACTCGATCCTCCCGTGTCGACACGCAGGGCGTGCACCGCCGACGACGTCCCGCCGGCGAGGGCCTCGGCGGCGAGCACCCGTGCCGACGGGCCAAGCGACTCGCCCACCCACCTCAGCGCCTGTGCCGGAATCGGGCCGCGCAACAGCGCCTCGTCGGCCGGATTGAGCTCGAAGCCGTGGTGGGACCGACGCTCATCTGGCTCGCTCAACTGCGTCACAAGGCCGACGCAGATTGTATGGTCCGCAACATGGCCCAGCGGCGGACGCTGACTCCTGGATATGTGGTCGTCTATCCGAACCGCGAGAAAGCGGGCAGCAAGCTGATGAAGCTGGTCGTGGCGCTGATCCTGCTCGCCTCCGTCGGACTGATGTTGATCATCACCGTCGGAGGCTGGTCCAAGCTCCAGGGACTCAAGCCGATCAACCTCGTCTGGTGCATCCTCTACGTGATCATCGCGTTCTACGTGTTCGGACGCTGGGCGCGCGGACTGCTGCCGATTGCGGCCGCGCTGGCGATCCTGCTTTTGATCCTCGCCGTGATCGCGGCGACCGGGGTCGCCGGCACCAGTTGGTTCGATCGCAACAACCCCGGGTTCGCCGCACCACACACGCTGTTCGGCGGCAAGGGCCTCGACCCGAACGTGCTCGGTGTGCTCACGGTGATCCTCGCTCCGGTCCAGCTCGCGCTGATCGTGTTCGCGATGGTGGCGTTCGCGCAAGCGTGGAACGTCGAGGTGGAAGTGCCCAAGGAAGAGGCCGAGAAGCGCGGCTACAAGTTCTCCAGCCACGCGGCGGCCGCAGCCTGATTAGCAGCTGGCCGGCTGGCCACTCCCGGCCGTGGCCATGCACCGCCGCAAGCTCAGGGGCTGCCGCCCATGCGATCCATGAGCTGGTCGGCGGTCAGTCCGAGCTTGAAGAGTGCGCCGCTGTCGCGCTCAGGGTCGATCGGATCCGGAAGGTCCCGCAACAGTTCCCGGATCCGGTCCTGGGAATAACCCGCATGCCGCAACAGCTGTGCCGCTTCGGCGTGCGGTATCAACCGCCTCTTCTCCACAGGGTGGGATGCTAGGCACAAACGGCTTACGGGGGCACAGCCAGTGCGGCGGGTGGGATTCGAACCCACACGTCCTTACGGACAATGCCTTTTGAGAGCATCGTGTCTACCGTTCCACCACCGCCGCTCGCCCGAGCAGTCTAGATGTGAGCGCCGCTCCTCAGCTGTCGATCAGCTCGTACAGCTCGTCGACGAGCCCCGGCGGCGCCGTCATGACCCCCCAACGATCGTCGCCAGACGCCGGGAATTCGCGGACGGCGAGCCCGGCGCGCGAGCAGACCAGCACTCCCGCGGCGATGTCCCACACGTTGAGCCCGCGCTCGTAGAACGCGTCGACGCGCCCGCATGCGTTCCAGGCGAGGTCCAGCGCCGCCGCACCCACGCGCCGGATATCGCGGACTCGCGGCAACACCCGCGCGACAACGGCAGCTTGTCGCGCACGCCAAACCGGGTCGTAGCCGAATCCGGTGGCGACCATCGTCATCTCGAGGCTGTCCGGGCGGTCCCCCGCGTCGATCGGCTCGCCGTTCAGCGTCGCCTCCCCCGAGCGCGTCGCGGCGAAAACCTCATCTCGAATCGGGTCAAGGACGACGCCCGCGACCGTCCCCGATGCGTCCTCGCAAGCCACGCTGACCGCGAACGCCGGGATCTCGTAGAGGTAGTTGATCGTCCCGTCGAGCGGGTCAACGACCCAGCGCAGGTCGCCGTCTCCCGTGGCTCCCCCCTCCTCGCCGAGGATCGCGTCGTCGGGTCGCCGCTGCGCAAGCACCGACCTGATCGCCTTCTCCGCGGCGAGGTCCGCGTCTGACACGAGATCGGTCGGTCCGCTCTTTGACCGCACCCCGCTCTGGCGCCCGCCGTAGCGTTGTTTGAGCTCGGCGGCGGCCGCATGGGCGGCCTCGTGCGCCACAGCGAGGAGCTGGCGCTCCTCGTCCTGGGTCACGTGCTCGGTTGTACACGATGTGCGGGCTCGCTGCGATCATGCAAGAACATGCGGCTCACAGAGACTGTCTCGGGGCTCGTGGGCTTCAAGCGGCGTGGGCCGGGCACCGATGCCGAACGGCGAGCATCGATCTGGCTCGGCGACGAGCTCGCGCGGACCGGGCGCGACGTCCGGATCGAGCCGTTCTGGTGTCGCCCGAACACGGCGCTGGCGCACACGTGGCACGTCGCGCTGGCGATCGCCGGCAGCCTGATCGCGATCCCGAGCCACACGGTTGGCGCGGTTCTCGTCGCCATCGCGCTCGTCTCGATCGTCGCCGACGCGACCGTCGGCATATCGCTCGGCCGCCGCCTCACGCTCGAGCACGCGAGCCAGAACGTGGTCGCCACCCCGCCAGACAAGCCCGCACACCCCGTCAGGTTGGTGATCACGGCCAACTACGACGCCGGCCGCGCCGCGCTCGCCTACCGCAACGTGTTCCGGGCAACCTCCGCCCGGCTGCGCAAACTCCTCGGTGACCGGGCGCCCGGTTGGATCGCCTGGATCACCGTCGCAACTGCGTGGCTCCTGGGCACAGCGATCCTGCGTATGGCAGGGGTCTCGAAGAGCACCGCCGGCGCGGTGCAGGTCATCCCGACCATCGGCCTGGTCATCGCGGTGCCGTTGCTGCTCGATCTCGCCGGCGCCGACTGGAGCCCCGGCGCCAATGACAACGCAAGCGGCGTAGCGGTTGCGATGTCGCTCGCGAGCGCGCTCGACGCGGCCCCACCGGCCGGCGTGGCCGTCGACCTCGTGCTCACCGGCGCGGGCGAAGGAGGCGGCATCGGGCTGCGCAAGTATCTGCGCGCCAACCGGCGCACATTGCAGCCGAGCAATGCCGTCGTCGTCGGCATCGCCCCGACCGGCGGCGGCGGGCCGAGGTGGTGGGTTGGCGACGGTCAGTTCGTCCCGTTGCGTACCTCGGGACCGCTGCGCCGCCTCGCCGCGCAGACCGCAGCCGGTGAGCCCCATCTGAAGGCCGCACCACATCGAGGCCGAGGTGCCACGCCTGCGCTGTCCGCCCTGAAGCGGAGGTTGCCGGCGATCGCGATCGGCTGCCTCGACGACCGCGGCCTGGCCCCACGATCACATCGGCCCGACGACATCCCGGAACACACCGACCCGAAGGCGATGGACGACGCGCTCCAGTTCGCGCTGATGCTCGTCGACGCGATCGGCGAGTACGTCGAGAACAACCCGGTCACGCCGGCCCGGGCGTCTACACCGGCGTGACGGGATTGCGCTTGTCGGGCCACTCCCGGTGCTTCCCGGCGGCCAGCGCATACCTGCGGATCAGCTCCGCTCGGAGATCCTCCGGCTGGATCACGGCGTCGATGACAAGCTCCGAGGCGAGGTGCAGCAGGTCGATGTCCTCCGCGTACTCGCGGCGCAGCTCCTCCGTCTTGCGCGCACGCTCGTCGGGATCCTCAATCGCCTGCAGCTGGTTGTAGTAGACCGCGTTGATCGCCGCCTGAGGCCCCATCACCGCGATCGAAGCGGTCGGCAGCGCGATGCAGCAGTCCGGATCGAACGCGGGCCCGGACATCGCGTACAGCCCCGCGCCATAGGCCTTTCGCACGATCACTGAGATCTTCGGCACGTTGGCCTCCGAGACGGCGCTGATCATCTTCGCGCCGTGGCGGATGATCCCCTCGCGTTCGACCTGCGTCCCGATCATGAACCCGGGCACGTCGGCGAGGAACAGCAGTGGGATGTTGAAGGCGTTGCACGTCCAGATGAACCGCGCGGCCTTGTCCGAGGAGTCCACGAACAGCACGCCGCCCTTGACCTTCGGCTGGTTGGCGACGATCCCGATCACGCGGCCGTCGAGTCGTGCGTAGCCGACGATCACCTCCTTGGCCCAGCGCTCGTGCACCTCGAACAGCGAGCCCGCGTCGATCAGGCTGTCGAGCACTAGCCGTATGTCGAACGGCTTGTTCTCGTCGACCGGGATGACCTCGCGGATCGGACGGTCCGACGCGGGCGCCGCGGGCGGGGCGTCCGGAGGGTCCGCGACGTACGACGACGGGAAGTAGCTGAGGTAGCGCCGCGCCGCATCGACGCCTTCCTCGTCGGTCTTGACGAGCATGTGGCCGACGCCGCTCTTGGAGGTGTGCATGCGCGCTCCGCCCATCTCCTCGAGCGACACCTTCTCGCCGATCACCATCTCCGCCATCCGCGGCGAGCCCAGGTACATCGAGGCGTTGCCGTCGCGCATGATCACGATGTCGCAGAACGCGGGGATATATGCGCCACCGGCCGCGCTGGGCCCGAACAGCACACAGACCTGCGGCACCACTCCCGACAGGCGCACCTGGTTGAAGAAGATCCGCCCGGCGTGACGGCGGCCCGGGAACATCTGCACCTGCTCGTTGATCCGGGCGCCTGCGGAGTCGACCAGGTACACGAGCGGCGCCCGCAGCGACAACGCCCGCTCCTGGATGCGGATGATCTTCTCGACGGTACGCGGCGCCCACGAGCCGGCCTTGACCGTTGGGTCGTTGGCCATCACCGCGACGGGACGGCCTCCGATCGTGCCCATGCCGGTGACTACCCCCTCGGCACCGAGCCCCTCCTGCTCCCAGCCCGCCAGCAGGCCCTCCTCGGCGAACGACCCGGCGTCGAGCAACCGAGCCACGCGCTCGCGCACCGGCAGCTTGCCCTGCTCGGCGGCTTTCGCCCGGTGGCGCTCAGGTCCGCCCGCCAGAGCACGCGCCTCGGCGTCCTCGAGAGCGTCCGCGTGATCGACGTCGGTCATGACCGGTTCCTCCCCAATGGGATCGTCGGCGCGACGGTCGAGGGCGGAGGCGGCGGCGCCGGCGTCGACGGCCGAAGCCCGATCACCAGCCCGACCACGCCGAGCGCCAGCAGGATCAGCGGCCAGCCGATCAGCGTGCCGTGTCCGGTTCCCGCCATCACTGCGAACGACAACAGCACCAGCACGCCGATGTAGGCGGGTCCGGGCTCGCGGTCAGACCCGGCGTAGCCGATCAGCCCGAACCCGATGGCGAGCAGATACAGCTCCCAGCCGACCGGACCCGAACCCGCTCCAAAGCCGAGGCTCTGGACGTCGCTGAATCCGGACCTCGTTGCCTGAGCGCTCAGGGTGATCGCGATCACGTACGTGGCACCAAGCGTCAGCGCAGCAAGGCCCGCAGCGTTGACCAGCGCTACGGCATGACGACGCTGCCCGTCGCGCAGGCGGACCGCCCCCGCAGCGAAGCACAGTGACAGCAGGAACAGCACCAGCCTGACCGTGTCCAGGCCGCCGCCGAAGATCCAGCGCACGGCCGATTCAACGGCAACGGCGCCCGCGAGCGCTGCGATCAGTGTGCACGCCGCCGAGTTGGCGCGACGGGCACACGCCAGCGCGGCCGCCGCCTCAGCCGCGAACGTCCAGGCGAGGCGGCCCGCCCCGGCGAAAGGGGCGGAAGTCGAGCTTGCCCCCAGCACCTCGGCGAGCAGCTGCAGCGCCAACAGCAGCGGCAGCAGGCCCGCGATCAGCAGCATCGAGTGGTACTGCGTCGGCGCTGGACCGTCGAGTGGCGTCAGCCAGCCCATCGTCAGAATCAGGACGGCGATCAGCGCCACCACGACCAGCCTGACCCCCACCGACCACTGCGTCATGCGCAGATCGATGACGATCGCCGAGAGCGCGAGCGGTATCGCCCCGGCCGCCGTGATGTCGCCGCGGTAGGGCGCAGGCCGCAGTCGTTCAAGCACCGAATTCATCGGAGCGCAAGGCTACCTTTGCTGCCACTGCACGGGGCCGGCCGACAGCACGTGGCTGCCCAGCGGGCGCCCCAGGACCTCCTGCGCCGCGCGCGAGGCGGCGATCAGGGCTTCGAGGTCGATCCCCGTCGCGATCCCCATCTCGTGGAGCATCGAGACGAGGTCCTCGGTGGCGATGTTGCCGGTGGCACCGGGCGGCACCGGGCACCCGCCGAGCTCCCCGAACGAGGACTCGAAGCTCTCGACTCCCGCCTCGAGCGCGGCGAGCACGTTGGCCAGGCCCTGGCCGCGGGTGTTGTGGAAGTGGGCGGTGAGCTCCACCCCGGGCAACGCCCCGAAGGCTGCGGCGAAGAACTCTCGGACCTGCACCGGGTTGGCCATTCCGGTGGTGTCGCCGAACCCGACCTCCTCGGCGCCGGCGTCCGCGAGCGCTCGGGCGATCGACAGGACTCGGTCGACCGGCACGTGACCCTCGTACGGACAGCCGAATGACGTCGAGATCACTCCCTCGCACCGCAGGCCCTCCGCCCGCGCCCGCGCGAACGTGCGCTCCAGGCCGGCGAGCGACTCGGCGATCGGACGCCCCACGTTCTTCTGGTTGTGGGTCTCAGACGCCGACAGAAAGCCGTTGATCTCGTCGAAGCGGTCGCGGTGCACGAGCGCGCGCTCGAGACCGCGCTCATTCGGGATCAGGACGCTGACCGACACCGAATCGGGCAGCGAGACCTCCGACAGCACCTGCTCGGCATCCGCAAGCTGCGGGATCACGTCCGGCCGGACGAAGCTCGTCACCTCGAGCCGCTGCAGACCGGTCGCGCCGAGCAGCTCGATCAGGCGCACCTTGTCGGCGGTGGCGATGACCTCAGGCTCGTTCTGAAAGCCATCCCGCGGCCCGACCTCGCGAATCCGCACGCTGTCAGGAACGCCTGCCACCGATGATCCTGCGCTCATGCGTGCCGACGCCGATCGTGCGCCCGTCGGCGGACACGACCTCGACGGCGAAGCGCAGCTTGCGCCCGTCGACGATCTCCTCGAGCCGGGCCCGGGCCACGCAGCTACCGCCCTCCAGCACCGCGGCGACGTGCTTGATGCAGACCTCGAAGCCGACGGTCGCGGCGCCTTCATCCAGGTAGGGAGCCACCAGCCTCGTCGCGGTGTTCTCCATCACGCCGATCATCCCGGGCGTCGACAGCACCGCCTTCGGCAGTGAGCCGTCGACGTCGGTCAGCAGCAGGCCCTCGGCCTTGAACTCGCGCGATGCCTTCTATGCCCACTTCCAGAGATGCGCTCATTGCTTTGACCCTACAACGCCTACACTGCCGCCCGGTGCCCGCCCCTGTCTGCATCATCGGAGGTACGGGTGCGCTCGGGTTCGGGCTGGGGCTCAGGCTCGGTCGCGCCGGCGTGCCGATCGTGATCGGCTCGCGCGACCCGGCGCGTGCGCAGGAGTCGGCGACGCACGCCTCCGAGCACGTCCCCGAGGCCTCGTTCACGGGGCTCCACAACGAAGAGGCCGCGCAACAGGCCGAGACGGTGATCATCAGCGTCCCGTTCCGCAATCAGTCCGAGACGATGACCCACTTGAAGAGCGTTCTGAAGCCGGGGCAGCTGCTGATCGACGCCACCGTCCCGCTCGCCGCCGCGGTCAGCGGCAAGGCCACCCGCACACTCGGCGTGTGGCAGGGCTCGGCGGCCCAGGCGGCGCAGGAGATGGCGCCCGAGGGCGTGCGCGTCGTCGCCGCGTTTCACACCGTGAGCGCGGCGCTGCTGCGCGACCTCGAGCACGAGCTCGACGAGGACGTCCTGGTCTGCGGCGACAAGCGCGAGGACAAGGCGCAGGTCGCCGAACTCGTCGACCTGATCCCCGGCTTGCGAGCCGTCGACTGCGGACCGCTCGAGATGGCCAGGATCGTCGAGCAGCTGACGCCGCTGATCATCTCGATCAACGTGCGCAACAAGGTGCGCGCGGGCATCAAGATCACCGGCCTGTGACAGATCGGGTCGTCGTCCTGGCAGGCGGCACCGGCGGGGCCAAGCTTGCCCGCGGCATGCTCGACGTGGTCGGCCCCGAACGGCTCACGGTCGTCGCCAACACCGGCGACGACGTCGAGATCTACGGGGCCCACGTGTCCCCCGACCCGGATCTCGTCACCTTCTGGCTCGCCGACCGGATCGACGAACGCGGATGGGGCCTTGACGGCGACACGTTCAACGTCATGGACGGCCTGCGTGAGCTGGGAGTCGACGTCTGGTTCAACCTCGGCGACCGTGACCTCGCACTGGGCATCGAACGCGCGCGCATGCTCGACGGCGGGACGCGGCTCACCGAGGCCCACGCGACGCTCACCAAGAAGCTCGGCGTCGAAGCACAGGTGCTGCCGATGAGCGACCGCCCCGTCCGCACGCGGGTCCTCGCCCACGACAGGTGGTGGCCGCTCCAGGAGTTCATGATCAAGGCGCGAGGCGAGGGGCCTGTGCAAGACGTCGACTTCCGCGGCGCGGCCGCCGCGAGCCCCACCCCCGAGATCGCTGAGGCGATCGCAAGCGCGCAGACAATCGTGATCGGCCCCTCGAACCCCGTCATCTCGATCGGCCCGATCCTCGAGACGCCGGGGATGCGCGCGGCAATCGCCGGCAGCAGCGCTCCGGTCGTGGCGGTCAGCCCGCTCGTGCGCGGCAAGGTCCTCAAGGGCCCCACCGCGGCATTCATGGAATGGACGGGGCAGCCGCTGTCCAGCGACGGGATCGCGGCGATCTACGACGGCGTGATCGACGGCCTCGTCGCCGACGAGCGCACCGAGGCGATTCCCACGCTGGAGATCGACGTGTCGCTCGGGACCCCGCAGGAGCGCCGAGCGGTCGCAGAGCAGACGCTGCGGTTCGCCGACGCTCTCGGATAGCGTTCGCCGCCGATGACAACCGTCGCGATCCTCCCGATCAAGAGCTTTGGCGAGGCGAAGCAGAGGCTCTCGCACGAGTTCGACGCGCCGACGCGCCGTGCCCTGGCCCAGGCGATGTTCTCCGACGTGCTCGTGGCGCTGAGGCGCGCTCCGTCGATCGACGAGACCGTCGTCGTCACCGCCGACAACGGCGCGCAGCGGATCGCGGGCGGCTACGGCGCGACGGTGCTCGACGACGACGACCGGGGCCACAACGTCGCCGCGCTCAACGGCATCCGGCACGCGCTGATGTCCGGAGCGGACCGGACGCTGCTCGTCCCCGGCGATTGTCCGATGCTCGATCCAAAGGAGCTCGAGGAGCTGCTCGCGCGGCCCGTGCCCGACCGATCGGCGTTGATCGTCCCCGACCGCCATGGGACCGGCACCAACGCGCTGCTGCTCACACCTCCGGAGGCGATGACCCCCGCGTTCGGGCCGGGGAGCTGCCAGCGCCACGTCGAGCATGCCCAGGCCGAGAAGACCGAGCCCGAGGTCGTCAAGGTCAGCTCGCTGGCGCTCGACGTCGACACCCCGGAGGACCTCGCGTACCTGCAGAACGCACTGGCCACATCGCGCGGCGGCGCCGCGCACACGCGGGGCATGCTCAACCAGCTGGCGCGCAGCATGGCATGAGCCCGGTCGGCGCAGTCGCCGTCGAGGGACTGCCGGAGGTGCAACCGGGAGACGACCTTGCGGCCCTGATCGCGGCGTCGGCACCGAAGCCGGTCACCAGCGAGGACGTGATCGTGATCGCCCACAAGATCGTCTCCAAGGCCGAGGGGCGCACGCGGGCCTTGGCGGACGTGGAGCCGAGTCCCCGCGCGATCGAGCTGGCCGCGGGCCACGGCAAGGACCCACGACACGTTCAGGTCGTGCTCGACGAGTCCAAAGAGATCTTGCGCGCATCGCGCGGCGTCCTGATCTGCGTCACCAGGCACGGCTTCGTGTGCGCCAACGCCGGTGTGGACGCATCCAACGCCCCCGCCCCGGACACCTTGGTCCTGCTTCCCGCCGACCCCGACGCCTCGGCGCGCCGGATCCGCGCGGGGCTCACACGCCACCTCGGGGTCGCGCCGGCGGTGGTGATCACCGACTCGTTCGGGCGCGCCTGGCGCCATGGGCAGTGCGACGTCGCGATCGGCTGTGCCGGGATCGCGCCGCTCGAGGACTGGCGCGGGCGCCGCGACGCCGCCGGTCGCGAGCTGACGGCGACATGGATCGCGATCGCCGACGAGCTGGCGTCCGCGGCCGACCTCGCGCGATCAAAGGACGCCAGGCAACCGGTGGTGATCGTCACTGGCGCCGGGCGCCACGTCACCGCAGACGACGGACCGGGCGCCGCGGCGCTGCTCCGCCCGGAGGCGGAGGACCTTTTCAGGTAGCGTGGCGACCGCAACCGCGCCCGATTCGCAGGAGAGAGCATGAGCGACGAGACCGTCAAGTACCTGCTGCCGGAGAGCGAGATCCCGACGCACTGGATCAATCTGCTTCCGGACCTTCCCGGCGAGCCGCTGCCGCCGCTACATCCGGGCACGCTCCAGCCCGCCGGCCCCGACGACCTCACGCCGATCTTCCCGATGTCGCTGATCCTTCAGGAGGTCTCGGCCGAGCCGCAGGTCGAGATCCCCGAGCCCGTCCGTGACGCCTACAAGCTGTGGCGTCCCACACCGCTCTTCCGCGCTCGCCGCTGGGAGCGCGTGCTCGATACCCCCGCGCACATCTACTACAAGTACGAGGGCGTATCGCCCGCCGGGTCGCACAAGCCCAACACCGCCGTCGCCCAGGCCTACGAGAACGCGCAGGCCGGGATCAAGCGGCTCTCAACCGAGACCGGCGCCGGGCAGTGGGGCTCCGCGCTCGCGTTCGCATGCTCGCTGTTCGGCATCGAGTGCGAGGTGTTCATGGTCGGCTCGAGCTACGACCAGAAGCCCTATCGCCGCTCGATGATCCAGACCTGGGGCGCCACCGTCCACCGCTCGCCGTCGGATCTGACGCAGGCCGGCAAGGCCAACGCGAGCCATCCGACGGGGTCGCTCGGGATCGCGATCTCCGAGGCCGTCGAGGTCGCCGCCCAGCGCGATGACACCAACTACTCGCTTGGCTCGGTGCTCAACCATGTATGCCTGCACCAGACGGTCATCGGCCAGGAGGCGATCGCGCAGATGGCGATGGCCGGCGAGCAGCCCGACGTGGTCGTCGGCTGCGTCGGTGGCGGGTCGAACTTCGCGGGCCTGACGTTCCCGTTCATCCGGGAGGTTTTGCGGGGCAACGCGAAGACGCGGTTCCTCGCAACCGAGCCGACCGCCTGCCCGACGCTCACCCGCGGCGTCTACCGCTACGACTTCGGCGACACCGTCGGGCTGACGCCGCTGATGCCGATGTACACGCTGGGTCACGACTTCGTGCCCCCACCGGTGCACGCGGGCGGCCTGCGCTACCACGGCGACGCCCCGATGCTCTGCGGGCTGGTCAAGGCCGGCCTCGTCGAGGCGAAGGCGTACCACCAGAACGACATCTTCGCGGCGGCGGTCGAGTTCGCCCGCGCCGAGGGGATCATCCCCGGCCCCGAGCCCGCGCACGCGATCAAGGGCGTCGTCGACGAGGCCCTGGCGGCGCGCGAGGCCGGCGAAGAGCGCGTGATCCTGCTCGGCCTGTCGGGCCACGGGCACTTCGACCTGTCGGCGTACGACGCCTACCTGGCGGGCGACCTCGAGGACCCGGAGTTCTCCGAGGCCGACATGGACGCCGCAATCGAGCGGCTGCCGGAGGCGCCGGCGATCGCCTGAGATCCCTTGAACACCCGCGGCCGCGAGGGCCGGGTCGCGGTCAGGAGCGCGGCGAGCACGAGCAAGACCCCGGCGAGCTGGAGCGGGCTCGGCGATTCGCCGAAGATGATTGCCGCGAGGATGACCGCGCCGACCGGCTGCACGGTGAGCAGCAGCGAGGTGATCGCGGCGGGCAGCCGCGACAGCGAGGTGATGATCAACAGCCACCCGAGCACCTGCGAGGTCAGGGCGAGGGTGATCAGCCAGGCGGCGCCCGGCCACGCCGGAACCAGGTGGCCGTCGCCGATGATCCATCCTCCGAGCACGCAGAACACCGTCGCCACCGCGGTCGCGTCGAACAGCGGACCCGCGGGCCTGCGCACGTCCGATCCGCCGTGGCGCAGGAGCAGCAGGAAGCCGACGTAGGCGATCCCGGCTCCGAGCCCGAACGCCGCCCCACGGCCGGGATCGCGTCCGTAGGCACCGTGCTCGAGCACGCCGGAGATCAGGAACACGCCGAGCAGCGCGAGCGGGAGCGCCGCGAGCACCTTTCGCCCCGGCTTCTCCGACAGCACCGCCCAGGCGACGAGCGGGACCAGCACGACCTGGACGTTGGCGAGGACCGTGGCCAGGCCGGCGCCGACGTCCTCGATCGAGTGGTGCCAGAGGATCAGGTCAAACGCGAAGAACAGGCCCGAGCCGAGCGCGACCCGCCGGTCGCGCCAGGAGCGCCGGCCCAGGCGACGGTCCTCCAGCCAAGCCAGCAGCGCGAGCACCGGTAATGCGTACGCGCAGCGGAAGATCGCGGCCGTCGACGGCGACGCGTGACTGAGGCGAACCAGGATGCTCGAGAACGCGATCGCGATCGCGCCAAGCACCGCGCAGATGCGAACGTTGCGCTCAGATGTCAGCCACTGCTCCATCGCCCCGACCGAGAGTAGAGGACGCCCGAGGCGGTCCGCTACGAAAGATCGGTGGGCGCGCCGACGGCATGAAACCCGCCGTCGACGTGAACGATCTCGCCGCTGATCGCCCGCGCGTAGTCCGACAGCAGAAAGCAGATCGTGCTCGCCACCGGCGACGGGTCCTCGATGTCCCAGCCCAGCGGAGCCTGGGAGCGCCACAGCTCGGCGAGCTGCTCGAACCCCGGAATGCCTCGCGCCGCGACCGTCCCCAGCGGGCCGGCCGACACCAGGTTCACCCGGATCCCCTGCGGACCCAGATCCCGGGCCAGGTAGCGCGAGACCGACTCGAGCGCGGCCTTGGCCACGCCCATCCAGTCGTAGATCGGCCATGCCAGGGTGGCGTCGAAGTCCAGACCGACGACGCTCCCGCCCGATTCCATCAGCGGGGCCAATGCCGCGCCCAGGGCCTTGAACGAAAACGCGCTCGTCGTAAACGCCTGGGCGGCGCTCTCCGCCGGCGTGCTCAGGAACTTGCCCCCGAGTGCGTCCTCGGGGGCGAATGCGATCGCGTGCAGCACCCCGTCAACGCCCCCCCAGCGCTCGCGCAGGTCCGCGACGACGCCGTCGAGGTCCTCGGGCTTGTTGACATCGAGCTCGAGCACGTCGACCGGCTCGGGCAGCCTGTTGGCCGCACGCTCGGTCATGCGCCGAACCCGCCCGAAGCTCGTCAGCACGATCGAAGCGCCCTCGCGCTGCGCCTGCTCGGCGACGTGGTAGGCGATGGAGTCCTTGGTTATGACCCCGGTGATCAGAAGCCGCTTGCCGTCCAGGATCACGAACGCGGCCTCGCAAGCGCCCTCAGCGCCCACACAAGCCGCTTTCGCGTGTCCGCCGGCTCGACGATCTCGTCGATGAATCCCGCCGCGGCGGCGGCGTCGGCGCGGAGATGCTCGTCGGCGTACGCGGCCGCGAGGCGCTCGCGCTCGCCTTCGGGGTCGGGCGCCGACTGCAGGTCGCGGCGGTTGACGATCCCGACCGCGGCACGGGCGCTCATGATCCCGAGCTCGGCCTCGGGCCACGCCAGCACGAGGTCGGCGCCGAGGTCGCGCGAGTTCATCGTGATGTACGCGCCGCCGTAGGACTTGCGCAGGACCACCGTCACCTTCGGCACGCGGGCCGCAGCGAACGCGCGCACGAGCGAGGCGCCGTGGCGGATCACGCCGGCCTGCTCCTGCCTCGAGCCGGGCATGAACCCGGGCGTGTCGACGACCGCGATCAGCGGCAGGCCGAACGAGTTGCAGAAGTTGACGAACAGCGCGGCCTTCTCGGAGCCGACCGCGTCGAGCACGCCGCCGAGGTGATGCGGCTGGTTGGCGACGATCGCGACCGGGCGCCCGTCCAGTCGCGCCAGCGCCGTCACGATGTTGCGTCCCCACCGAGGGTGCAGCTCGAGCATCGAGCCGGCGTCGATGATCCCGACGAGCGCGTCGCGCACGTCGTAGGACCGTCTGGACTCAGACGGGACGACACGGCCGGGATCGTCGAGGTCGGGCTCCACGGGAGCGACCAGCGGCGGCGCCTCGCCCGCCGCCGACGGCAGGTAGCCGAGCAGCTCGCGAACGCGTGCGGCCGCGGCGGGAACGTCTCGCTCGACCAGGTGGCAGACGCCGTTTCGGTCGTGCACGCGTGGACCGCCGAGCGCGGCTGCGTCGATCTCCTCGCCCAGAGCCTCGCGAACCACGCCGGGCCCGGTGAGGAACATGGCCGCGTCCTCGGTCATCAGGATCAGGTCGGTCAGCGCCGGGGAGTACGCGCCACCACCGGCTGACGAGCCCGACACGATCGAGATCTGCGGGACGACTCCGGTCAGCCCGACCGTGTGGCGGAAGATGCGACCGTAGCCGCCGAGCGCCGCCGTGCCTTCCTGCATCCGGGCCCCGCCCGACTCGACGAATCCGACCACCGGGATGCGGGCACGCTCCGCCGTCTGCAGCACGCGGACGATCGTGTCGGCGTGACGTTCGCCGAGCGACCCGCCGAGGTAGCTGCCGTCCTGCGCGTAGCACGCGATCGGCCGGCCCGCGACCATTCCGGTCGCGCCGACGACACCGTCGCCGTCGATCGCGCGGTCACCCATCCTGGTCGAGGTCACGCGCGAGCGCATCACCTGGACGCTCCCTGGATCGCAGAGCACCTCCAGGCGCTCGAGCGGGCTCAGGTGCGCGGTGGGCTCGCGGACGAGGGTCGCGGTCATTGCGCAGCTCCTTGCAGGATCAGCGACACGTTGTGGCCGCCGAACGCAAACGAATTCGAGATCGCCACCGGAGGACCTCCGTTGGCGCTGATCAGCGGGCGCGCCTCGCCCGGAACGTAGTCGAGATCGAGCTCGGGGTCGGGCACCTCGTAGCCGAGCGTCGGCGGGATCACGCGAGTGTCCAGCGCCTCGATCGTCGCCACCGCCTCAACCGCGCCCGCAGCGCCCAGCAGGTGCCCGATCGAGGACTTCGTCGAGGACACCGGGATCTGCTTGGCGCGAGCCTCTCCGAGGGCACGCTTCAGCGCGGCGGTCTCGGCCGAGTCGTTGAGCTGGGTGGAAGTCCCGTGGGCGTTGACGTAGGCGACTTCGTCCGGGGTCACACCCGCATCCGCGAGCGCCAGTTCAATGGCTCGCGCGGCCGGCGCGCCATCGGGCTGCGGCGCGGTCAGGTGGTAGGCGTCGGCGGTCGAGCCGTACCCGATCACCTCGCCCAGGATCGTGGCGCCACGCTCGCGCGCGGCCCCCTCTTCCTCGAGCACCATCACGCCGGCGCCCTCGCCCATCACGAACCCGTCTCGGCGGGCGTCGAACGGCCGCGACATGCCGGTCGGAGACAACGCCTGCATCGAGTTGAAGCACGCGAATCCGAACGCCGTCAGCGCCGCCTCGGCACCGCCGGCCACGACCGCGTCGGCGTCCCCGTACTGGATCATCCGCAGCGCCGAGCCGATCGCATGGGCCCCGCCCGAGCACGCCGAGACCAGGCCGTACATCTGGCCCTGGAGGCCGTGCTTCATCGAGACCGCGGCGGCACCGGCATTGGGCATGTACAGCGGGATGCCGAGCGGCGAGACCATCTTCGCCCCGCGGTCGCGCATGACGTCGTGCTGGGTCTCGACGGTCTCGATGCCGCCGATTCCGGTCGCGATGATGCAACCGATCCGCATCGAGTCATAAGGGAGCTCGCCGTTCCACCCGGCCTGCTCGATCGCCTCGTCGGCTGCGACGATCCCCAGCTGCGAGAACCGGTCCAGGCGGCGGATCTCCTTGACCGACAGGAAGTCCTTGGGCTCGAAGTCCGTGCAGGTGCCGGCGCCGTCGACGATCCCGACCTCACCGGCGGCCCAGCGCTCGTGCAGGGGCTGTGCGCCGATCCCAAGCGGCGTCACGGCTCCAAGCCCGGTCACCACAACTCGGCGACGTGCCATGACGCGCTCGCTCACTCGGCGCGGCTGACGATCAGGTCGATGGAGTCGCCGACGGTCTTGAGGTCCTTCATGTCCTCGCCCTTGAGCACGACGCCGTACTCGTCCTCGACGACCTGCGCAAGCTCGACCAGGTCGAGCGAGTCGATGTCGAGCTCCTCGAAGGTCGACTGCCGGCTGATCTGGTCGGCGTCGGGGCCGAAGCTGGCGAGCGTCTCGACGACACGGGCCTCAACTTGATCTGCGGTAACTGCTGCCACTGATTCTCCTTTGATGATCTTGGCCGCCAGGGGCCGATTCACCCCGCCTAGGCGGCGAGTCCTCCATCCACGCTCAGCACTGCGCCGGTCACGTAACCGGCTTCCTCTGAGACTAGAAACCGCACACATGCGGCGACCTCTTCGGGCTTGCCGGCACGCCGCGCCGGAACCGCCTTGAGCAGGTCATCGGAGACCCCGGCCGTCATCTCCGTCTCGATCCATCCAGGTGCGACCGCGTTGATCGTCACCCCACGCCGCGCCACCTCGACCGCAGCCGTCTTCGTGAACGCGATCAGGCCGGCCTTCGCGGCCGCATAGTTCGACTGCCCGGGGTTCGCGCGAAGCGCGACCACCGACGAGATGTTGACGATCCGGCCGGACCGAGCCCGCATCATCGACTTCAGCGCCCGGCGCGTGAGCCGGAACGCCGCCGTCAGATCGGTTTCGATCACCGCCGACCACTGGTCGTCGTCCAGCGAGGGCGCGAGGTCGTCGCGCGTGATGCCCGCGTTGTTGACGAGCACCAGCACCGGTGCGTCGAAGTGCGATTCGACGCTCTTGAACAGCTCCTCCGCAGCGCCGGGGTCGGCCACGTCGGCGCCGACAGCCACAGCCTTGCCGCCGTCGCTCTCGATCTCGGCCACGACCTTGTCGGCCGCGTCCTTGTCGGAGCGGTAGTTGACGCCCACCGGCCATCCGTCGGCTGCCAGCGACTTGGCGATCGCGGCGCCGATCCCGCGCGATGCGCCGGTCACCAGCGCACAGCCCTCGCGCTCAGCCATCCTCGCCTCCGCCGCCCCATTCGATCACGCCCGCGCCCCAGGTGAAGCCGGCGCCGAACGCGCCCAGCAGCACACGGGAACCTGGCTTCAGTCGCCCGTCGCGCTCGGCCTCCGCCAGCGCCAGCGGCAGCGTCGCCGCCGAGGAGTTGCCGAGGTTGGCGATCACGTCCACGACCTTCTCTGGATCCAGCCCGAGGCGGTCGCCGAGCGCGCGCGTGATCCGCGCGTTGGCCTGGTGGTAGACGAACAGGTCGATGTCCTGGAGCGTCAGTCCCGCCTGCGCCACCGCGGCAGTCGTGGACTCCCCCATTCGCGCGACGGCGTGACGGTAGACCTCCGGGCCGTCCATGTAGAGCGGCGTCTCGCGGCCGACGACGATCGTCTTGGCGTGCGAGCCGTCGGACGCGAGCACGATCGGTCCGATCGCGCCGAAGCCACCGCTCGAGGGCGTGAGCACGACCGCCCCGGCGCCGTCGCCGAACAGCGGCAGGGAGCGCTTGTCGTCCCAGTTGGCGACGCGGGAGATCACGAAGTCGGCGCCGACGACGACCACGTTGCGAGCCCGGCCGCTCTCGATCTGGGAGGCGGCGAGCGACACGCCCGAGAGGAACGCCGTGCAGGCGGCCCCGACGTCGACGGCGGCGGCGTGCGTGGCGCCGAGCTCGTACGCGACCTGAGGAGCGGCGTTCGGCTGGATCTCGTCCTGGGTCAGCGTCCCGACGATCACGAGGTCCACATCCGCCGGTTCCAAGCCCGCGCCCGCAAGCGCCTGCGTGGCGGCGCGCGCGGCGTACTCCGTGAGGCGGTCGTCGGGCCCGGCGATCGGTCGCTCGTGCACACCCGTGCGCGACACGATCCAGTCCTCGCTGATCCCGAGCCGCTCGGAGATCTCGGCGTTTGTCAGGCGGCCCGGCGGGATCGCCGAGCCGACAGACACAACCGCCGGATAGACGCGCGGCGCGTCCTGGCGCTGCAGGGCAGCGCGCAACTCCGGCGTCGATCCGTTGCCCTCAAGCACTGACGAGCTCCACATCGCGCAGCGTGCGCTTGACCAGGCCGGTGAGCACGCGTCCCGGACCCACCTCGACGAACCGCTCAGCGCCGAGCGCGTGCAGGGCAAGCAGCGTCTCGCGCCAGCGGACGGGGTTGGTCAGCGCAGCGGTGAGCTGAGCGGCGATGTCATCAAACGGCGCGGCGGTCACGGCCGAGAGCACCTTCACGCGCGGCTCGGAGATCTTGACGGCCTTGACCGCCTTCTCGAACTCCGGCACGGCGTCGCGCATCATCGGCGAGTGAAACGCCCCGCTGACCGGCAGGTCGATCGCCCGCAGGCCGAGCTCCTCGGCGGCGGCGGCCGCGCCGGGCAGCGCGTCGCGCGCGCCCGACAGGACGACCTGCTGGGGCGAGTTGTCGTTGGCGACCGACAGCCCGTGGCCGTCGGCCAGCTCGGCAGCATGATCCGCGGCGCCCTTGCCGACCAGCGCCAGCATGCCGCCGTCGCCCGCCTTCTCGCCGGACTCCTGCATCAGGCGCCCGCGAAGCGACACGAGCTCGAGCCCGTCGCGCTCCTCGAGCGCGCCCGCGGCGACGAGCGCGGCGAGCTCGCCGAGCGAGTGCCCGGCCATGAAGTCTCCGTCAGGGCGGCCGAGTGACTCCCAACCCGCGAGGCTTGCGCAGAAGATCGCCGGCTGGGCGTAGTTGGTGCCTTCGTTGGCCTTCGCAAACGGGTCTTCGCCCACGATTTCGGCCACTTGCTCAAGTAGATCAGGGCGAACATCGGCGACCAGATCACGCATCTCGGGGGTCTGGCTGCCCTGCCCTGGAAACAGGATTGCTGTCGTACTCATGCGTTTGAACGTACGCAGGGAGCGGGCAGCAGATACAGCTGGGTCATCGACTTCCCCCCGTTCGGGGGGAAAAACGTTCTAATTTCCTGCATCCCCCGCGACCCTGGAGCCATCCCTTGAGCCTGCCCTCTCCGAGCCCTGACACAGCCGCCCTAGTCACCGGCGCATCCGCCGGAATCGGCGCATGCATCGCGCGCGAGCTCGCCAAGCGCGGGCACGGCCTCGTACTTGTCGCCCGCCGCCGCGAACGCCTCGAGGAGCTGGCGAAAGAGCTCTCGAAGGCACACGGGATCCGAGCCGAGGCGGTCGGCGCGGACCTTTCCAAGGCGGCGTCGGTCGCGCGGCTGCCGGCGCGCATCGAGAGCCTGGGGCTCGAGGTCGACGTCCTCGTCAACAACGCCGGCTTCGCAACCGGCGGCCCGTTCTACGAGTCCGATCCCGAGCGAGAGCTCGAGCAGGTCCGCGTGCTCGTCGAGGCGCCGGTGGCGCTGATCTCCGCGTACGCACCCCAAATGGTCAAGCGCGGCAGCGGCGCGATCCTGAACGTCGCCTCCACGGCAGCTTTCCAGCCGCTCCCCTACTCCGCCGGATATTCGGCGGCCAAGGCGTACGTGCTCGCGTTCTCCGAAGCGATCCACTGGGAGCTGAACGGGCGGGGGATCACCGTCACGGCGCTGTGCCCGGGCCCCGTGAAGACCGACTTCTGGGAGATCGCCAACTGGCAGGTCGGCAGCGGGCAGTCGTTCGAGAGCGCTTTGCCCAGCCCCGCGCTGATCACGCCCGAGCAGGCCGCCAAGGCCGGCGTCGACGGGCTCGCGTCCGGCAGCCGCGTGGTCGTGCCGGGTCTGCCGATGCGCGCCGCGATGGAGGCCAGCCGGCTGATCCCGCACGCCGTCAAGCTGCCGGCGATCGCCTGGGCGATGCGGCGACGCTAGTGGGCCTCCGGGAAACGTTGTGCCTGAAAGGGCGAGGTCCGGGGGCCGTCAGGCAAGGACGCAGGACCCGGCACCGCCGCCGAAGCGGTGGCGCAGCAGCGCTGCGCGAGGGTCCGAGGACGCAGCATGGCGGTCATCCGGGCCCGCCATTTCGGGTGCAATGTTTCCTGGAGGTCCACGAGTGACGTGAGGAGCCACTGATGGCTCCCGACGAGCTGAGCCGGCTCGACGCGCTGCTCACAACCGGGCTCGGGCTGGCGCGCAAGGCGCCGTCCGGGCAGCTGCTGCTCGCGCGGATCGCCGACTCGATCGACCTCGGCTGGATCCCGCGGCCCTGGGGCGAGCGAGATCGCAAGCGAGCTCGAGGCAGCCCAGGCTGCAGCCGAGCGAGCCGCTCGACGCTCGCACCGTCGAGCGGATCCTTCGCGACGCCTGGGAAACCCGCCCGGAGGACGAGCTCGACGACCTGGAGCCCGACCCGGTCGCCGTGACGCCGGGCGCCCAGGTACACCGGGGCTCGCTCGATGGCAAGCCGGTCGCGGTCAAGGTCCTGCGACCGGGCCTCGCCGCGTCAGTCCGCCAGGACATGGCGCTGCTCGAGCTGCTCGCGGGGCCACTGGGCTCGGCGTTCCCGGGCGTCGACCCAGCGGCTGCGACGCGCGAGTTTCGCGAGCGCGTCCTCGAGGAGCTCGACCTCGAGCACGAGGCCGAGGTCCAGCGGCTGTTCCACCGGGCGTTGCGCGGTCATCCGTTCCTGAGCGTGCCCGCGCCCGTCACCCGCCTCTGCCACGAGAGCGTGCTCGTCAGTGAATGGGCCGACGGGGTCTCGCTGCGGGACGCGCCCGACTCGGACCTGGCCGCAGCGCGCCTGGTTGCGTTCGGGATCGGCGCGGCCGTGACCGTCGGCGTCAGCCACGCGGACCTGCACCCCGACAACGTGCTCGTCGGTCCCGACGGCGGCCTGACGATCCTCGACTTCGGCGCGACGCGCCGCGTCGACCGCGAGCGTGCGGCAGCCGCGATCGGCGTGCTCGACGCGCTCGCCGGAGTTGACGGCGAGGCGCTGGGCGGCGCGATGGCGGCGCTGGGCTGGCTACCCACCGCCAATGGCCCGGCGGCAATGCAGCTCGCCCGGCACGCGCTCGGCGAACTGGGCGTCCCTGGTCAAGCGCGGCTTGACTCGCACGCGGTCCTCGCCGCCCGCGACCGCGCCTTCGAGCGACCGGAACTGATCGGCGAGCTCCTGGTGACAGGGTCTCCCCCATCCGAGGACCTGTGGCCCGCACGCGGGTTCGCGGTGATGTTCTCGACGATCGCGCGAATCGGCGCGACCGGCGACTGGTGGGGGTTGCTGCGAACCGCCCTCAGCGAGGGGTGGGACGCGAAAGTCGTGAAATAGACGTCTTTCGCGTCCAGCGTCTCGGGCCGCCCCGGAGCTAGGCGGCCTGCTCGGCCACGACCGGCATCGGCGGGCTGACCGGAACCCCGGCGCCCTGGCGCCGCAGCCGCCCCGAGATCCAGCTCAGGGCGACGGGCATTCCGGCGACGCCACCACTGATGTGGTCGACCCCGCCGCGCGTCACGTACAGCCGGACGTCGGCGCCGATCTGCTCCCATGAGTCGCGCAGCTTGACGCTGTGCTCGAACGAGACGATCTGATCGCGGCGCGCGTGGTGCAGGAGCACCGGGGCCTCGGGGGCGATGTCTCCCAGCTTGTTCTCGCGCAGCCGCCGGCGCCAATCCGGGAGCTCCATGACGTTGGGCCGGGTCAGGTCTGAGGCGCGGATGAACCGCGGGCCGCTCAGCATCGCCTGAGGCAGTGTCGACTCGCGCAGGCCGGCGATCCCCGCCCGCGCCTTGAGCGTCAGGTACGGATCGAGGTCGAGCTCGGGATAGGCCGCCGAGTAGCCGATGCCGCCGTAGGCGATGAAGAACGAGAAGAAGCTGCCGTCCAGTGACGGGCCGGCCGCCTCCAGATCAGCTGCCGCGGCGCCCGCCGCAACCGCTGCCAGCGGCACGTCGGGTGCGTAGCTCGGCTGCAGCTGCGCGGCCCATGCCGCCGCCGCGCCGCCCTCGGAGTAGCCGACGATCGCCGCGGGACCATCGCTCGGAAGCTCCTCGGGATACAGCTCGCGCGCCGCGCGCATCGAGTCGAGCACGTTGGGACCGAGCGCGCGCCCGACCATGTAGGTGTGGTCGCCGGGCGTGCCGAGGCCCTGATAGTCGGTGATCGCCACGGCCCAGCCGCGCGCGAGCACCATCGCGATCAGGCCCGCTTCCCAATCGAGACCGCGGGCCAGCAGGCGCGACGGCGCGGCCGCGTCGCCGATGCCGTGCGTGCCGACCGCGTAGCCGATCAGGGGCCGCGGCCCGCGCATGCGCCCGTAGGGCACCAGCAGCGTTCCCGACACGGCAGTCGGCTCGCCGACCGCCGACGTCGAGCGATAGAGCATCCGCCAGGCCTTCGCCCGGAACCGGACGCCGGGGACCAGGTAGGCATCCATCGGCTCGGCCCGGATCACGTCTCCGGGCTTGCCTTCGCCCAGGTCCTCGGGCGGAAGGTAGAACCCCTCGGTGGTGGCGATCCGTCGCCTTGGCGGAGAGACCAGACGGAGCTGGCCACTGGCAATGCGCGCGACGTCCATGAAACTCACGGCACTGGCTCCTTTGCTCCGGAGCTCCGGGACGACCCCAAGCTCCGTCGGTCGACATTCTACGGGACCGACATGTAAACCTTTAGCGACTTAAGTCACCGTTCAGATCAACGGCTGGTGCAGAGCCGAATTCCCGCGCCGGGCTCGGGATTTCGAAACTTCCGGGGCGCAACTACCCGGTTTGCGGGGATTTCAGCCGGTGAGCGTGGGCTTCGCCACGCTGGGCCTGGTTATGAGGCGCGGAGACGCGTGCGTTACACGACGGGGCCGGTGCCGCCCGCCTGAAGCGCGGCTCGGCGGCGCTGGTGGTCGGCAAGCGCGCCGGCCAGGCGAATGCTGTCGGCCTCAGACATCCCCTCGAAGCGCACGCCGATGTGCGTCGGCGTGATCCGGGCCATCGTCGCCTCGCAGCGGATCGGGCTCGGATCGCCGGGGATCGAGACCCCCAGCCGCCATCCCGGCCCTTCGCCGAGCCCCGGTCGCCGGGTCAGCAAAGCGCCACCGAGGCTGAGGTTGGCGGTGACGGTGTGCACGACCTCGTCGCCGCCTTCTGAGATCGCGCGGACGGGGGTGATCATCGCGACGCGCTCGGCGGTGCGGCGCTCGGTGACCTGGATCCCGTCGATCACGACGAACTCGACGATCTGCTCGTCGGTGGGGGCTTCGCGGACGACGCCACGGAGGCCCACCGGGGCGCCGTTATGGCGGAACACCATGAACCCGAGCGAACCGGGAGTGAGCCGCTCTCGCATGCGGTCGGCGATTTCGCCGGCGGGCGCCAGCGTCGCCACGGGGCCGTGGACAGTGCCCACACGACAGAGCAGCGTTTCGACGTCGCCTTCGAATTCGGCGTCGAGTTCGATCGTCACGGATTGGTTCTGCACGAGTCGGCGCATCGCGTCCTTAATCGGCAGATTTCAGGTCCGCTGTAGCGCGGCCAGCGGTTGTCCAGATCCGTCCAGAAAATGTCGAGATGGTTGATTCCACGGCCGCGTGGGGGCCGGGGATCCGGGGATCAAGCCGGTCAAGGACGCAGGCGCCGCCAATACTGGAGGTATTGGCAAGCCCGAGGACGAAGATCCGGCGCAGATCAGCCGGATTCATCCGGCACGCGCGGTCGTGGGATCAATCATCTAGCCAACAGGCCGATCCGCTGGGCCCGCTGGACGGCCTCGGCGCGGTTGCGAGCCTGGAGCTTTCGATACAGCGCGCTCGTGTGCTCCTTGACCGTGTGCGGCGACAGATACAGACGCTCGGCGATCTCGCGGTTGGTCGAGCCCGCCGCAATCAGGTCGAGCACCTCGCGCTCGCGCTCGGTCAGCAGTCCCGCCGGCTGGTTGGACTTCAGCGGGAACATCGTCATCCCCATTCCGACCATGCGCACGGCCGAGGCGACGTCGTGAGCCTCCCAGTCCTTTGAGACAAAGCCCGATGCGCCCGCTGCCCGGGCTGCAGCCGGGGACATCCGCCCGGCGCCGGAGATCAGCACCACGCGGGTCGACGGCGAAGCCGCCCGGATCGACTCGCACAGGTCCGCGCCGGACTCCCCGGCGAGGAACAGATCGACCAATGCCACGTGCGGCCTGAACGTCTGCGTCAGCGCGATCGCCTCCGCGCCCGTGCGAGCCGCGAGGCAGCGCTCTACCCAGGGTTGTTCACCGAGGAGCACGCGAAAGCCCCAGTGCACGACGTCGTGGTCGTCGACGACGAGCACTCGCAGGCGCTCTTCGCGGCGGGCCGCTGCCGCCTTCATACCGCCTCCTGCTCCAGCGCGACCACCAGCCGCACCCGCCAGCCGCCCTCGCCGGTCGGGCCGAACTCCACCACGCCGCCCTGCTGCAGGGCCTCGAACGCGGCCAGGCGCAGGCCCATGCCGGCGTCGCGGGCGTTGCTGCGAGCGCCGTCGTTGCGGATCTCCATCGCGAGGGTGTCGTGGTCGCGGGACACGGTGACGTCAACCCGCGTCGCGTTGGCGTGCTTGGCGGCGTTTCGCATCGCCTCAGCCAGCACCGACTGCGCGAGCGCCTCGAGGTCGACCGGCACCGTCACGCCGGACTGCCAGTGCACGTAGACCGGCGCGCCGGGAGTCCCCGTGAGTCGCTCGAGCTCGGCGGCGAGCGTTGTGCCGGTCTCCGGCGGCAGCGGCGCCAACGGGCGTTCGAGCGCCCGGCGCAGGTCCCCGACCGCCTCTTGCAGCTCCACGCGGCAACGCTCCCGCTCGGCCGGGTCCAGCTCCTGAGCGGCTCCCAGCGCCAGCGACACACCGAACAGGCGCTGCATGACGCGCTCGTGGATCTCGCGCGCCAGCTCGAGGCGCTCGCCCAGGCGCCGGGCGCGCTCCTGCTGACGGGTGGAGTTGCGCGCAGTGGCGACCAGCGCGGCTGTCTTGCCAAGCGTCCACAGCAGGTGGCGCTCGCCGTCTGAGAGCTCGAAGCGACCGCCGCCGCGGTCGGCGCAGATCACGCCGTACGCGCGGCCCGCGGCGCTGAGCGGCGTGCACACCAGCGTGGTGATCCCGAGCATCTCCGCGTACTCCGACGGCACCGCGTCCTCGATCTGGTCGGAGACCACGATGACGCTGTCCTCCAGCAACGCGCGCTGAGCGATCGGCGTGTTGATCAGCGTCGGACGCAGTCCGGCGAGCTGAGCGAACGAGGTCCCGTGCGCGCCCACCGCGCGAACGCGCCGGCGGCCCGCGTCGGCCATGAAGATCGCCGCGCGGCGCATCGTCGTCAGCCGGCAGATCGCCTCGCAGATCCGGTCGTAGAACTCCGTCGAGGATGTGTCGGTGTCGAGGTCGGCGAGCAGCTCGACGAACACCTCGAGCGGCTCGACGCCCGCGAACAGCGCAGGCGGCCGCTCGGTGGCGTTCATGCCGCCACCGGCAGCGCGTACCGGCGGCGGATGTCGTACAGCGTCGTGCGCTCGGCCGCCGGGCGACGCGCTCGGTGCGCCGCGGCGACGAGATCCTCCGGCTCGAGCCTGACGCCGTGATAGCTGCCGGCCATCCGCGAGATCGATTCCTCCATCAACGTGCCGCCGAGATCGTTGACCCCCCAGTCAAGCGCCTCGGTGGCGACGTCCAGGCCCATCTTGACCCAGCTCGCCTGGACGTTGGGCACGGTCCGCCCGAGCGCGAGCCGGAACGCGGCGGTGTGCTTGAGGTTCTCCTCCTTTGAGATCTCCTCTACGCCCTGCGTCCGTCCCAGCAGCGTGTGAAACGGGATGAACGACAGCGGCACGAACTCCGTGAAGCCGCCGGTGCGCTCCTGCAGCTCGCGCACCACGCGCATGTGCTCGGCCAGCTCCCACGGCTCCTCGATGTGCCCGAACATCACGGTCACCGTCGAGCGGATCCCCTCGGCGTGGCAGGCCTCGATGATCTCGACCCAGCGCGCGACCGGAAGCTTGTTGGGCGAGATCCGCTCGCGCACGCCGTCGTGCAGCACCTCGGCCGCGGTCCCGGGGGTCGAGCCGAGCCCCGCCTCACGCAGGCGGTCAAACACATGTCGCGGTGACAGGCCGCTGATGTCGCACATGTGCGCGACCTCCATCGGCGAGTACGCGTGAAGGTGCAGCTGCGGCGCGAGCTGCTTGGCAAACCGCAACCACTTCTCATACTCCTCAAGCCCCCAGTCGGGATGGATCCCCGACTGCATGCAGATCTCCGTCGCACCGGCATCGACAGCGTCCTGCACGCGGCTGCGCGAACTCATCCTCGGAGTGGACGTACGCGTCGGGCGACCGCCGCGACTGCCCGAACCCGCAGAACGCGCAGCCGACGATGCAGATGTTGGAGACGTTGATGTTGCGATTGACGACGAACGTCACGGTCTCCCCGGCCAGCTCGGACCGCAGCTCGTCTGCGGCGGCGCGCATCTCCTCGATCACCGCCGGGCGCTGCTCGGCAAACAGCGCCGTCAGCTCGTCGGGCGTGAGCGCATGTCCCTCCCGTGCGCGTGCCACTGCTCGAGGCGCGAGGTCGTCGGCCAGCGACAGCTCCGCGCGACGGCCGGAGCCCCGGCGTGGGATGAACGACCAGTAGCGGCTCTTGATCACGTCGAGCACCGGCTGCGCCACCCACTCGGGGTCGATGTACTCGGGGTACACACACAGCCGCTCGCTCAACGCAAGCCCCTCGTCGTGCAGGCGCTTGCGCACCAGCGACGGCGACGGGAACGGGTGCTCGGGCGAGATGTGGTCGCCGTTGGCGCTCAGGCCGCCCAGGTCCGTCGCCCCCGCCCGCGCCAGCTCGACCCACCAGTCCGACAGGTTCGGCGGCACCTGGATCCCGACGCCCGGCAACAGCCGCCGCGCCTCGCCGATCAGCCGCTTCATGTCCTCGATCGTGACCTCGCACGCCCACTCCGGCGCGTCCAGCTGCGGCCCGTGCGAAACGCCCGTGCGCCAGTACTCGTCGGCGGCGGCATCGGCGATCTCCGCCGGCTCGCGCCCGTAGTAGCTCTGGTGTGGCACGAAGTTCTGGAGGATCACCTCCTGGATGTGGCCGTGGCGGGCGTGCTGCTCGGCGAGCGCCTCCAGCGACGCGATCCGCTCCTCCTCGGTCTCGCCGATGCCGACGAGGATGCCGCTCGTGAACGGGATCTTCAGCTCGCCCGCGGCGGCGATCGTCTCAAGCCGCCGCAAAGGGTGCTTGGTCGGCGAGCCCGCATGCACGGTCTCCATCAGACGCTCGGAGATCGACTCGAGCATCAAGCCCTGCGAAGCGGTGACCTCCCGCAGGCGGGCGAGGTCTTCGCGGCTCAGGACGCCGAGGTTGGTGTGCGGCAGGATCCCCCGCTCGAGCGCACGCTCGCACGCCCAGATCACGTACGAGGTGAAGTCGTCGTGGCCGTACTCGGCCAGCCGCGCCTTGACCCCGGCGTTGACCTCGGGCTTCTCGCCGGTCAGCACGAGCAACTCCTTGACGCGATGGCGCTCGGCCGCCTGGTCGAGGATCTCGAGCACCTCGTCGGGGTCGTGCAGGTGCGTCTGATGGGTCTTGAACGCGCAGTACTTGCAGTAGCAACGGCACGTGCGCGACAGCGACAGCGTGAGGTTCCGGCTAAACGTGACGCGGCGGCGCATACGCCCGGCTGGATTCTAGGGAGCGGGGTCCGCGTCCCCGGAGCCGGCCATCAGCCGGTCCAGCACCGCCACCCCTTCGCGCGCCATCCGCGAGCGCGGAATCACGAGATCAAAGCCCGCCTCGCGGCCCTGATCTCGCACGTCGGCCTCGACGTGCGAGTAGAACGCGAGCGTCTTCAGCCCCGCCGGGCGCACCGAGCGCACGAGCTCGATCCGCTCCGGCACGTCGAAGGTCAGGTCGACGACCAGCGCGTCGGCGTCGGTGAGCGCATCGCGCAGGGCGTCCGCGTTGGAAGCCAGAACCGGCTCGTGGCCGGCCGCGCTGAGCGCGCTCACCACCGAGGATCCGAACAGCAGGTCCGGGATGAACGCGACGACTCGCGACATCGCTCGCCTATTGGGTCCGGAGCCGCCTGAACTCCTGGCGCACCGACTCCGTCCGCCCCCACATCTGCACGTTCTCGACGCGGCCGGTGCGCTGCTCGCGCACCGCGAGCTCGCCCTCGATCCCGGCGTCGTCGAGCAGCTTCAAGGCGGTGTGCACGGCGGGCACCGATGACGCGTGGCCGAACCGATGCGCGACGATCAGGCGCCAGTGCCAGTCGCTGCGCGAGTACGGCTGAGCGTTGCAGGTGACCATCAGGACGGCGGCGTCGATGTAGCGGCGCTCGTCGAAGATCCGGACGTCCATCTCGAGGTCGGTCCAGTCGTCGGGCAGCGAGTCGACGATCTGGGTGAACGTGTCGGCGAGGCCCACTAGATCACCTTCTGGGCGAGCAGGAGGACGTTCATCGCGGTGATCACGGCGATCGCGGTGAACGCCAGCACGTTGGTCAGGCGAGTGTTGACCTGACCCCTCATCACGTCGCGGTTGCTTGTGAACATCAGGAGCGGCACGAGCGCGAAGGGTATCCCGAACGACAGCACGACCTGGCTGAGGACGAGCGCATCGGTCGGGTTGAGCCCCACCGCGAGCACGATCAAGGCCGGCAGCATCGTCACCGCGCGGCGCAGCATCAGCGGGATCCGGCGGTTGATGAAGCCGGCCATGACTACCTGGCCGGCCGCGGTGCCGACGCTCGACGACGACACGCCCGAGGCCAGCAGCGCGACGGCGAAAGCCAGCGCGGCGCCGCCGCCGACGAGTCGCCCGAGTTCGCGGTGAGCGGCCTCGATCGTGTCCAGGCCCGCCAGCGTCGGGTGAAACAGCCGCGCCGCAACGGCCAGCATCGCGAAGTTGATGGCGCCCGCCAGGCCGAGCGCGATGACCACGTCGAGGCGCTCGAACCGCAGGACCCGGCCCCGTTCCACGTCGTTTCGCACCGGCACCCGTCGCTGCGTGAGCGCCGAGTGCAGGTAGATCGCGTGGGGCATCACCGTCGCGCCGACGATCCCGACGGCGAGATACAGCGCGCTCGAGTTGCTCAGGCTCGGGAGCAGTCCGTGGATCGCGCCGTGAGCCGACGGGCCGATCTTCAGCGTCTCGTACAGGAAGCCGGCGAGGACGATCGCCAGCAACCCAGCGATCGCGAGCTCGAAGCGGCGGAAGCCCCGCCGATGCAGCTCGAGCAGCAGCAGCGTGGTCGCGCCCGTGATGAAGCCCGCGATCAGCAGCGGCACGCCGAACAGCAGGTTCAGGCCAATTGCCGCGCCGATGAACTCCGCGATGTCGGTCGCCATCGCGATCAGCTCGGCCTGCACCCACAGGCCGACCGTGACCCATCGCGGGAAGCGCTCGCGGCACATCTCGGCGAGGTTGCGCTCGGTCGCGATACCTAGCTTCGCCGACAGGTACTGGATCAGCATCGCCATCAGGTTGGCGATCACCACGACCCACAGGAGCGCGTAGCCGAACTCCGCGCCGGCCTGGATGTTGGTGGCGAAGTTGCCGGGATCGACGTACGCGACCGAAGCCACGAACGCGGGCCCGAGCATCGCCAGCGTGCCCCGCACCCGGCCGCGCGACATCACCAGTTCGAGCGCGCTCGGCGTAGGCGTCGCGAGGGCCATCTGCTGCACGTCTTCGTCCTCGTCGATGCGCTCGAGCGCCTCCGACGCCGCGGTTTGCGGCGTCACTGATCCACCTCGACGCGCATCGCCTTGGCGAGGTCGCCACCCAGCACGTGCACGTTGTCGCCGAAGCGGATGAACAACGGGCCGCCGAATGGCTGCTTGTCGATCACTTCCAAGCTGTCGCCCGGGCTGATCCCGCGGTCAGCGAGGAACCGCAGCATCTCCGGGTCCGAATCGGACACGCGCGTGAAGCGGCCGGTCGCGCCGGCCTGGAGCGACTGAAGGCTCTGGGTCGGCTCCTCCTCGATCGTCAGCTCGCGCGTCGGGATCGGGTCCCCGTGCGGGTCGTGCGTGGGATTGCCGAGCTTGGCGGCGATCAGCTCCTCGAGCTCCTCCGAGAGCACGTGCTCGAGCACCTCGGCCTCCTCGTGCACCCGGTCCCACGGCACGCCGAGGCTCTGGACCAGGTACAGCTCGAGCAGGCGGTGATGGCGAATCACCTCGAGCGCCACGCGTCGGCCGTCGTCGGTCAGCTGCACGCCCCGGTAGGGCTCGTGCTCGGCGAGCCCGAGCTCGGCCAGGCGCTTGACCATTCCCGACGCCGATCCGGGCGTCACCCCGAGCCGCTCGGCCAGGGCGTTGGTCGTGACGGCCTCGCCGGCGCGCCGCTCGAGCGCGTAGATCGCCTTCGCGTAGTCCTCAATCGCTGAAGAGATGCCTGCCGGCTGATGATGCTGGTGCGCCATGAATGAGATTATGGCACACCAAAATTTGATGTTTGGTTAGTTGAGCGACTACACGGGATCGCTATGTTTTGGGCATGAGCTCGATCGCGCCGGCCTCGTCCGATTACCGCACCGCCACCGAGGCGTGCGGACTGCTGGACCGCTCCGAGCGCGGCAAGCTCGCGCTGACCGGCCGGGAGGCGAAGAGCTTCCTTCAGGGACAGGTCACCAACGACGTCGAGGCGCTGTCCCCCGGCGAGGGCTGTTACGCGGCGTTCCTGACCCCTAAGGGCAAGATGCTGGGCGACCTGCGGATCCTCGACGCCGGCGACGAGATCCTGCTCGACACCGAGCGCGTCGCGCTTCAGGAGCTGTTCAACATGATCCGGCGCTTCAGCATCGGCTTCGACGTCGAGCTGCACAAGCGCACGCTCGAGAGCGGGCTCCTTTCGCTTCTTGGCCCCGAGTCCGAGGCCGTCGCGGGCGGCGGCGGACTCGGCGAGCTGGAGCACTCCAACTCTGCGGTGACCGTTGGTGGGATCGAGGCGCGGGCAATCCGGACCGACCTGGGGATCGACCTTCTGTGTGACGCAGCCAATGTCGACGGCTTGCGCGCGGCTCTCGGCGTCGCGGCGGTGTCAGAGGCCGTGGCCGAATGCCTCCGGGTCGAGCGCGGGCGCCCTCGCTTCGGCGTGGACCTCGACGACACCGTGATCCCCCAGGAGGCCGGACTCAACGAGCGCGCCGTGTCGTTCACCAAGGGCTGTTACGTCGGCCAGGAGACCGTCGCGCGCCTGCACTACCGCGGCAAGCCCAATCGCCATCTCCGCGGGCTGCGGCTCACCGAGGTCACGCAAACCGGTGACGAGCTGACCTACGACGGCCGCGCCGTCGGGCGACTCGGGAGCGTCGCTCTCTCCCCCCGATTTGGCCCGATCGGGCTCGCGATCGTGCGCCGCGAGGCGCCGGTCGGGTCGGTCGTCGCAGTCGGTGACGGCACCGCTCAGGGCGAGGTCGTCGAGCTCCCGTTCAGCTAGCCGCCGCTTCGACCGACGCAGTTTCTACGGCTATATCCCGTACAAAGCGCGCAGGTCGATCCGCAGCGTCGCTCACGAACCCCGCGAGGTCCGCGGCCCCCGGAGCCGGATCGAGCACCAGCTGCGGCGTGTCCGGATGCGACGCCAGGTACGCCGCGACGATCCGCATCTCATCGACCTCGTCGGGCGGCAGATGCGTCCCGACGCCCGGCCCGCGGCCAGACCCCCCGCGCGCCAAAGCCGCCGCCGTGCGCCGCTCGAGATCGTCGGCATCCCCCACCGCCCCCCAGTCGACCAGACGCCCTCCGACCACCCAGAAGGCATCGAATGACGACCCCACCGGATGCGGCGCCAGCACCAGCCGCGGCCGCGCGTGCGTGGCCTCGAGCACGCCGCCGAGGCGATCGAGGATCACGCGCAGCCGCCGCGCCCGCCGCCGCAGCCACGCCGCCCGCTCGAACAGCTGCTGCGCGGCGGCCCCCCGCATTTGACCCTCCACGTGTGCGGTGAGCCGGTCGCGCCCGTCACCCCCATCCACGAACAGCCGCAGCGCCTCGTCGAGGCGGCGCCGGTAGAGGTTCGGGTCCAGATCACCCAGGCACGGCGACAGGCAGCGACCCATCTGCCCGTAGGCCGACGGGTGCTCGCGGCGCGGCAGCCGCCGGCCGCAATGGCGCAGCCCGAACAGCGAGTCGAGCTGCTCGACGAGCTCGACCGCCAGTCGCCGGCCGCGCAGAGGCCCGATCGTGACCGCGTGGCCGGCGGCCGGCTCGGGCGCCACCTCGAGGATCGGAAACGCGATGTCCAGGCGGCAGCGGATGTAGCAGAGCCGGTCGTCGCGGCGCACGAGCCGGCTGTTGCCAGGCGGGCGCAGCTCCTTGATCAGGCGGTTCTCGAGCACCAGCGCCCCCAGCTCCGAGTTCGTGCAGCGGTAGTCGACGATCTCGGCATGCGCGGTCCACTCGCCCGACGGGCTCGACGGCGCGAAGTGCGCCCGGGCGCGGCTGCGGATCGAGATCGACTTGCCCACGTACAGCGTCTGCCCGGCGCCGTCGCGGAACAGATACACGCCGGGATCCCGAGGCAGCTGCCCGAAGTCGAGCGACGGAAGCGCCGCCGAGGCGGGCGCGCGCGCCACCCGCGTCTTCGGCGGTCGCGGCCGGTGCTTTCGGCGGGGCTTGAGCATCGCGACCGCGTCGGCGATCGTCGACGCGTTCGCGCACAGCCGCGGGAACAGCGCGCACAGCACCCGCGCGCAGGTCTCGGCGTCGGGAAGCGCCCGGTGGGCGACGCCGACGTCGATGCCCAGCGCGTCGGCAACCGCTCCCAGGCGGCGCTCGCGCTGCAGCGGCAGCAGCGTCCGCGCCAGCGCGGCCGTGCACAGCACCGGCGGGTCGGGCCACTCCAGGTCCGCGCGCTCAAACGCCTGGCGCAGGACCCGGCGGTCGAACGGAGCGTTGTGGGCCACCATCACGCGGCCCCGCAGCCGGCGCTGGAGCTGCGGCAGCACCGCGTCGGGGTAGGGAGCGCCGTCGACCATCGCCTGCGTGATCCCGGTGAAGCGCTGAATGCCGCGCCGCAGCGGCGCGAGCGTGCGCACCAGCGAGTCCCAGCGGTCGTGAAGCTCGCCCCCGCCGACGAGCACCGCGCCCACCTCGGTCATCTCGCAGGCATCGCCGCCGAGCCCGTTGGTCTCGGTGTCGATGACCAGGAACTCGGCGGTCGCGATCGGTTCGTCCTGGAGCGTCAAGAGACGCGTGATACGCCCGCAGCCGGACGGCATGCAGCCGGTCTTGCAACACGCGGAAAAACAGTGCAAAAGTCATGTCTGTGCGACCGGCGCGCGGGGTAGCATCGGCCAACGGAGAGCTAGTAAGGAGCCTTGAGGTGACCGCTATAGCCCATAACGCCGATCCGCAGCGCGAGTTTGACGTCGGGACGCGTCGCGCCTGGAGCGCATACAGCCAGCGTTTGCAGGGACTCAACGGAGAGGCCTACGAGGACGCCGAGCGCGAGTCGTGGGCAGAGCTCCAGAGCGAGCTACGCCGGCTCGAGCGCCGCAGGCAGTCGCTGAACCGGACCGCCGCGTAGCTCCGGGACCCCGCGGCGGCCTTATGCGACACCCGCCGGTGTCGTCCCATAACCTCCAGCCCTACCGCTGGGTTAGGGTTCCAGGTCACGGCCTCAGCGGCAGCCGTGGTGAGGGTTGGTGAAAGAGGATGCGCACGACGACGATCGGGATCCTTGGCGTTAGCGCCATCGCGTTGGCCGGCTGCGGCAGCAGCAAGACGTTCGCCAACGACCCACGTCCGGCGACGCCGATCAACCTCACCGTGTACATCAGCAACGCCCGGGTCTCGGTATCGCCCCAGGCCGTCGGCGCCGGGCCCGTGGTGTTCATCGTCACCAATCAGGCAGCCCGCGCAGAGTCGCTGGCGATCCAGCGCAAGGGCGGCGGCAGCTCGATCGCCAACACCGGGCCGATCAACCCGCAGGGCACCGCTCAGGTGACCGTCAACCTCGGCAGCGGCGTCTACACGGTCGCCACGACCTCGACGGCCGCCACCGAGGCTGCGCGCGCGGCGGCCAGCCCGATCCATTCGGCGACGCTGGTCATCGGCCGCCCGCGCCCGAGCGGCTCAGACCAGCTCCTGCAGCCCTAGCCAGCTCCTGCAGCCCTAGCCAGCTCCTGCGGCCCTAGCGGCGACCGCGAAAATACACCGGCGCCGCGCAACTCTTCCGAGTATGCAATACTTGCATGCATGCAAGTAACTTCTGAGGAGAGGACCGCGGCCGCGAGCGCCGCGGCGACCTCCGACCTCGCCGCCGACCTCTACGCGCTCGTCATCTACCTCCACAAGCACTGCAACTCCGACCTGTTCGAAGCGGTCGGCACGCTGGAGCTGTCGCTGAGCCAGATCAAGCTTCTGCACCACCTCGACGACGCCTCGAGCGAGCTCACGCTCAAGGAGGCCGCCGAGAGCGTCCACGTCTCCCTTCCTGCCGCCAGCCGCATGGTCGACGACCTCGTCCGGCGCGGGTTCGTGCTGCGCAACGAGGACGCCGAAGACCGGCGGATGAAGCGCGTGCGGCTCACCGACGCCGGCGGCGCCGTGATCCGGCGGCTCAACGCGGCCCGGCTGATCGGCTTCGAGAGCTTTGCGCAGACGCTGACCGACACCGAGCACGAGCAGCTGGCGCAGGCGCTTGCGACGCTGCTCGAGCAGCGCCCCGACCTGGCGGCATGCCGCCCGGAGGAGGCAATTCGATGACAGCCCGGATCCTCGCCCATCGCCACCGGCTCGTGACCGACGAGAACAGCAAGTGGTGGACGCTCGGCGCGATGTGCTTCGCGCTGTTCATGATCATGCTCGACAACACGGTCGTGAACGTCGCGCTGCCCTCGATCCAGCGCGACCTGCACGCATCGCTGTCGGCGCTCGAGTGGACGGTCAACGCCTACACGCTGACGTTCGCGGTGCTGATGGTCACCGGCGGGCGGCTCGGCGACATCTTCGGCCGTCGCCGCATGTTCCTGTTCGGCGTCGCGGTGTTCGGAATCTCGAGCGCCGCGATCGGCTTCGCCCCGACGGACACGACGCTCGTCCTGTTCCGCGCCGTCCAGGGCGTCGGCGCCGCGTTCATGATGCCCGCGACGCTGTCGATCATCACCCAGGCGTTCCCTGCCGAGCAGCGCGGGACGGCGATCGGAACGTGGGCCGGCGTCAGCGCGCTGGCGCTCGCGATCGGCCCCGTGCTCGGCGGTTTCTTGACCGAGTACGTCAGTTGGCGCGCGATTTTCTGGATCAACCCTCCGATTGCGATCGGCGCCGTCGCCGTGACCCTGTTCGCCGCGCGCGAGTCGCGCGACGAGACCGTCGACAGGACCGTCGACTTCCCCGGCATCGCGGCGATCACGATCGGTCTGACGGCACTCGTGCTCGCGCTCGTCGAAGGCAACGAGTGGGGCTGGGGCTCGACGCGCGTGATCTCGCTGCTGGTCATCGCTGCGGTCGGCCTCACCGGGTTCGTGCTGATCGAAAAGCGCGTCAAGGCGCCGATGGTCAACTTCGCCTTCTTCCGCTCGCGCACTTTCCTCGGCGCCAACCTCGTCGGCTTCCTGGTCAGCTTCGCGATGCTCGCTCAGTTCTTCTTCCTGGCGCTGTACATGCAGAACATCCTCGGCTACTCGCCGCTGCAGGCCGGAATCCGCTTCTTGCCCTCGACCCTGGTGCTCGTCGTGATGGGCCCGCTCGCCGGCCGGCTGACCGACCGCGTCGGCCCGCGGCCGCTGATGGCCGCCGGCCTGCTGATCGTCTCGGCGGCGGTGTTCGTCCAGTCCGGGATCACGGTCCACACCACGTATCTGCGGCTGCTGCCCGGGTTCGTGCTGATGGGAATCGGGATCGGGCTCGTGATGTCGCCGATGAGCACCGCCGCGATGAACTCAGTCGACCGGACCAAGTCCGGCGCCGCGTCGGGTGTTCTGTCGATGAGCCGGATGGTCGGCGGCACCTTCGGCGTCGCCGTGATGGGCGCGCTGATCGCGACGCTCGGGCGCTCGAAGATCGACGCCCTCCTGCCCCATGTTCCGGCAGGCACGCGGGCGACGCTGGCCAACTCGCTCGGCGGAGGCGGCATCCAGCACGGCTCGGCGCAGGTCGTCGACGCCGTGCGCGAGGCGTTCGTGTCGGCGCTCGGCACCGGCCTTGGGATCAGCGCCGCGGTCACGTTCTGCGGAGCGATCGCCGCGTGGGTGCTGATCGAGCCGATGGCTGCCAAGCGCAGCACGGCGGTCGCCGAGGCGCAACAGCCGGCCGCGGCCGATCAGGAAGCCGCGCCCGAACTGACGGCCGTGTAGGAAGGCTTCGGCTGGCGCATCGCGCCGCGCCTTGCACGGGTACGATCCGCCGACAAGAAGTCGGAGACTGAAAGGTTGATCGTGGCCGTCGATTTGACGCAAGTCGCACATGTCGAGACCGAGCCGGGAGAGCTTCCCGCGACGATGGCCGCGTGGGTCATCCGTCAGGAGCGCGAGGGCGAACCGGTAGACGCCTTCCAGATCGAGGAGATGGAGGTCCCCGATCCCGGCGCGTTTGAGGTGATCGTCCGCGTGATGGCGGCCGGCGTGAACTTCAACAACGTATGGGCGGCGCTCGGCGAGCCCGTCTCGGTGTTCCGTTACCACCCCAACGAGGACCACCACATCGGCGGCTCCGACGCCTCGGGAGTCGTGTGGAAGGTCGGCCAGGGCGTGACGCGATGGAAGCCCGGCGACGAGGTCGTGATCCACTGCAACCAGGCCTCCTACGAGGACCCCGAGGTGCACGGCCTGGACCCGCTGGCGGCCCCGAGCCAGCAGATCTGGGGATATGAGACGAGCTGGGGCTCGTTCGCGCAGTTCTGCAAGGTCCAGGCCCAGCAGCTGCTCCACAAGCCAAAGCACCTGTCGTGGGAAGAGGCTGCGTCCTACGGCCTGACGTACTTCACCGCCTACCGGATGCTGATCGACCGCTGCAACCTCCAGGCCGGCAACCGCGTCCTGATCTGGGGCGCCGCCGGCGGCCTGGGTGTGTTCGCCACCCAGCTTTGTGCGCTGACCGGTGCGGACGCCGTCGGCGTCGTCTCCAGTCCTGAGAAGGGCAGGCTGGTCGAGCAGCTCGGCGCGGTCGGCTACATCGACCGCTCGGAGTACAGCGGGATGATGCGCCAGGGCGGCGAGTCCGCCGAGGAGGAGAAGGCCCGGTTCAAGGAGTCTCGCCGCTTCAGCAAAGCCGTCGAGGAGATCCTCGGCGGTCCGCCCGACATCGTCTTCGAGCACGTCGGCAAGGCCACGTTCCCGACCTCCGTGCTGGCCGTCAAGCCGTTCGGCAAGGTCGTGATCTGCGGCGCCACCTCCGGCTACCAGCTCGACTTCGACGTGCGCTACCTGTGGATGCGCCAGAAGGAGATCCTCGGCTCGCACTTCGCCAACGCCTGGCAGGCGACGCTCGCGAACGAGCTGATCGAGGAGTCCAAGATCCGGCCCGTGCTCTGGCAGACGATGGGATTCGAGAAGGTCGCCGAGGCCCACCAGCTGCTGCGCGACAACAAGCACCTGGGCAAGATCGCGATCCTGGTCGGCGCCACCGAGGAGGGCCAGGGCAAGACAGCCGACGGCCCCGGTGCAATCCGAGCGGAAGTGGGGGCATAACGATGGCCGGCGTCGTCCACATCGCCTGGTACGCGACCGTGTTTCGCAAGGACTCGTTCGCGGCCGAGGTCGCAGCGGCTGCCCCGTTGGCGCTGCGCTACGGCGCGACCCAGTACTCCGTCCAGGTATCCCGCGACGATCACTACAAGATCCTGCAGATGGCCTGGTTTGAGTCCAAGGCCGACTGGTATCGCTACTGGGAGGGCGCGGAGATGAACGAGTTCCGCCGCCGCAACTCAGGGCGCTTCCAGATCCCGGTCAGCTACATCTGGCACGACGAGCTCGTGGCCGGGGCGCTCGGCCCCGAGGTCGGGCTCCCCGAGCCCCAGCCCGAGCCGGAACCCGAGCCCCAGGCCACCGCCTAGCCGTCGCCCGCGCGTAGGGCTAGCTCGAGCCAGAACCGCTCGTCGGGGTCGTCGAGCGCCTCGCCGAACAGCTCGCGCAGCCGCGCGAGCCGGTAGCGAACGGTCTGGGGATGAACGCCCAGCCGCGTCGCGACAGGGGTCAGGCGCCCCTGCTCGGCCAGCCAGGCCCGCAGCGTGTCCACCATCCGGGTGCGCTGGCGTGGCGACAGCTCGGCCAGCGGCGCGAGCCGCTCGGTCGCAAGCTCCTCGGCGAGGCTCTGGTCACTTCGCAACAGCAGCCGCCCGGCCTGCTCGCTGGCCACGATCAACGACGGCGACCCGTCGGCGAGTGCCAGCGCAGCCGTCGCCCGGGCGAAACTCACCGCCGCGTTGCCCCAGGCGACGGTCGTGCCAAGGCCCGCCGTCGCGCCGGCCTCGCGGACCGCGCGCTCGACCGCTGCGCGCCGCCCGGGGCCATCCGGGTCAGGGATCACCGCGACCAGCGTCTCTCCGATCGTGTCCGAGATCGCCTCGACTCCAAGGTGCGACGCGACCGGCTGGCGCTGCGGACCGCTGACCGCCAGCACGGCGACCTTGCGCGGCAGCGGCCAGGCGGCCTCGTTTGCGGCGGCTCTGACGACGCTGACCTCGGCCGGCTGCTCTCGCACGAGCATCCGCGCGAGCCGGCGGCGGCGAAGCTCGGCCTCGCCGGCCACCGCCGACTGCTCCAGCGCGTGCCCCTCCGCCGACTCGGCCGACAGCACGTCGATGTAGGCGAAGATCGACTCCGCGAGCAGGTACAGGGTCTCCGGCTCAAGTCCCGCGGCGACGCCCACCGCCGCAAACCGCCGCCACGCGACGCGGGCGCCGATCCGGTAGGCCGACAGCAACGACTCCATGCTGCGGCCCGCTCGCATCTCACCGCGCCCGAGCGTCGTGTACACGTCGGCGCGCGGAACCGACGTGCCGGCCTGCACCTCGGCCAGGAAATGGCGCAGGGCCTCCTGCACACCGGCCCGGATGCCCTCGCCGAACGCGCCGTCGATCGGACGCGCGTACGCCGGGACCGTGCGGACCGCGTCGATCATCTCGTCCGCCACATCCGCCAGGACCGGCCGAAAAACGCCGGCGATCTCGGGCGGGAGCTCGTGCCAGGGTTGATCGGCCATTTTTTATCTGGAAGCTACAAATTTGGGACCTGTGATCGTGATAAGGATACGAGAAACCTGTGCTCACATCCACGTAACCTTCCTCGTCCCATGTCCCGCACCCACAAGATCGTCAACCTGATCGGCGTGCCCCTCCCGCTGGTAGGGCTGCTGGCCGCGATCGCGCTGCTCTGGAACCACGGAGTCGGGCCACTCGAGCTAGGGCTGCTCGTGGTCTTCTACGTGTTCACGGCGTTCGGCGTGACGCTCGGCTACCACCGGATGTTCACCCACCGCGCGCTCGAGTCGTCTCGGGCGTTCCGCGCGATCATCGCCGTCCTCGGGTCGATGGCAGTCGAGGGCTCGGTCATCACTTGGGTCGCCGACCACCGCAAGCATCACGCCTTCACAGACCAGGTAGGCGACCCGCATTCGCCGCACCTGAGCGGACCAGGGTTCTTGGGCGCGGTCAAGGGCCTGTGGCACGCGCACATCGGCTGGCTGTTCGAGACCGTCGGAACCGCCGAGCGCGAGCGCTTTGCCGCCGATCTCGTCAAGGACCGAGTCGTCCACGTGGTCGACAAGCTGTTCTGGCTGTGGGTGGTGCTCGGGTTCGCGATCCCGTTCGCCCTCGGATGGATCGTCGGCGGTGGCCTCGGGACCGCCCTGACCGCCCTGCTGTGGGGCGGTTTCGTGCGCGTGTTCATGCTCCACCACGTGACCTGGTCGATCAACTCGGTGTGCCACTTCATCGGTCGCAAGCGCTTCGACATCGAGGACGAGTCGCGCAACGTGTTCTGGCTGGCGCCGCTGTCGATGGGCGAGGCCTGGCACCACAACCACCACGCCTTCCCAACCTCCGCCTTCCATGGCTTGCGGTTCTGGGAGCGGATCGCCGACCCCACGGGGCTGTTGATCGCGCTGCTCGAGAAGCTCGGCGTCGTTTGGAACGTCGTGCGCGTCAGCCCCGAGCGCCAGGCCGCCAAGGCGCTGCCCACTCCGCCCAAGACCGGCGGCGTTACCGCCTGATTACCCCTCTTCGAGCGGCGCCATCGTCAGCCCGGCGCCGTCGAGCTGCTGCCAGTAGACCTCGGCGTCCTCGCGGGGGCCACTCCACACGATCGCGCATCCGCTGTGGTGGATCCGGTCGGCGAACCTGTAGCCCTCGGCGAGGCTCACGCCGGGGATGACCTGGGCGAGTGTCTCGGCTACGTGATCGAAGGTGTTGTGGCTGTCGTTGAGGACCACGACCCTCCACAGCCCGCCGAGTCCGCTTGCCGGACCCCCGACGCGAGGCAGCTCAACCGTCTGCGACATCTCGCAGTCAGGATACCCGCGTGTCGGGAGTCGACTCAGCCCGTTTTCTGAGATATCGCTCAAGGCCGGCGTACAGCTGCTCCGGCGGCGCGGCCTGCGTGTAGGTCGCGAGCAGGTCCGGATCCGAGGCGCCCTCGGAGATCTCCTCGCGCAGCGAGACGATGAACTCCTCGAGCTCGGTCTCTCCCACCCGCCTGGCCCAGTCGTCAAGGCGTCTCCCGACCTCCGAGAGCTGTTCGTCGACGTCGGTGCTGGCGCCGAAATGCGTCATCGCCAGACGCTCCGGCTGCCACTCCCGGACCCGTTCGATCGACTTGTGCCAGGCCTCCACGTCGATGTCCGGCGGCGGCGTCGGCGGGACCGTCAGCGAGGACTCGTTGATGCGCACGCCGCCGACGTCGCCGACGAACGCGGTCCCGTCGTTGAGGTAGCTGACGTGGTGCGAGGCGTGCCCGGGCGTGTAGACGTACTCAAAGCGCCCGCCGAGCAGCGTGCCGCCCTGGTCGAGCACCCGCAGGTTCTGCTCCGGAACCGGGGTCATGTCGCCCCACAGGCGATCCATGTCGTCGCCGTACAGCCGGCTGGCGCTCACCATCAGCCGCGACGGGTCGACCAGGTGCGGCGCACCGCGCTTGTGCACGTAGACCTCGAGATCGGGCCACCGTCGGACGAGCGCGCCGCTCGCACCGGCGTGATCGAGATGGATGTGGGTGAGCAGCAGCGCGCGCGGCCGCTCGTCTCCGAGCGCCTCGAGCAGCGTCGGCAGGCACGACTCGGGGCCCGGGTCGACCAGCACGTCCCCCACCTGCCAGCAGCCGATCACGCGCGGCCGACCGAGGTGCATGAGATCGATGACCCTCATCGGCTGGGGATGCAGTGGCTCAGGAGAGCGGGCGGGTGTCGTCGTCGCCCGGCTCGACCGACTCGGCGTTGAAGTCGATGATCGCCGTCGGCTCGGTGTCATCGGGGCCCTCGCCTGGGAGCTCGCCTTCGCCGACGTCCGCGGCGTACTCCGGCTCGTCCTCCGCAAAGGCGGGCTCTTCCCCGAGCTCCGCGTCGGCGGGCTCGGCCGCGACCGGGCTCTCGCCGTCTGCCGACAGGCCGAGCAGGCCTCCGGCCCTCACGCCCGGCGTCTCGTCGGCGGCAGGGAAGCGGTCGGCGGCCGACTCGGTCAGGCCGGTGAGCTGCCGGGCGAGCTCACGCGTGTCCTCGACGATCTGCTGGCGCTCAACCCAGATCCGGTCAGTCTCGGCATCGAGATCCTTGAGCCGCTGCTCGGCGGACGCCGTGATCCGCGACGCCTCGTGCCGCGCCTCTTCGAGGCGGTCCTCCGCCTCGCTGCGCGACTGCGCCGTGATCTGTTCGGCGGTGTCGTGCGCCCGCTGGAGGATCCCGGAGATCTGCTCGCCTACGCGCTCGAGCGCGCGGCGCACGGCCGCCTCGGGTGAGCGCGCGGCCTGCAGCTCGGCGACGAGCTGGCTGGTCTGTCTGACGTACGCGTCGACCGCGATCCGGTCATAGCCCCGCAGGGCGACCGGGAAGTGCACGTCGGCAGCCTCCGACACAGGGTCCGCGGGGAGCGTCTCCAGCGGTGCGGTGATCTCTTGGATGAGGGCGTGCTCGGTGGCAGCTGAGCTTTGATCAGGCATGCACTTGACCATACCCAAGTGCCTTGCTTGGCACCCCGATCGCGCCGTCCTGCAATACCCCTTCCATACAATGGCCGCAAATGTCGGAGACTCCTCTGCCCCGGCTGCCCGAGCGCGATCGTCCGTGGATGATGCGGACGTACGCAGGCCATTCGGACGCCAAGAGCTCGAACGAGCTGTACCGGCGCAACCTGGAGAAGGGCCAGACCGGCCTGTCGGTGGCGTTCGACCTGCCCACGCAGACGGGATATGACCCCGACCACGAGCTCGCCCGTGGCGAGGTCGGCAAGGTCGGCGTGTCGATTGCACACGCCGGCGACATGCGGACGCTCCTGGACGAGATCCCACTCGACCAGATGAACACGTCGATGACGATCAACGCGACGGCGGCGTGGCTGCTGGCGCTCTACATCGTCACCGCCGAGGAGCAAGGGGTCGCCGAGGACCAGCTCCAGGGCACCACCCAGAACGACATCCTCAAGGAGTACCTCAGCCGCGGCACCTACGCGTTCCCGCCCGGGCCGAGCATGCGCCTGATCGCCGACACGATCGCCTACACGGTGCAGCACGTCCCCAAGTGGAACCCGATCAACATCTGCTCCTACCACCTCCAGGAGGCCGGAGCGACCCCGGTCCAGGAGATCGCCTATGCGATGAGCAACGCGATCGCGGTACTCGACGCTGTCCGCGACCGCGTCCCCCAGGATCTGATGAGCAGCGTGTTCGGCCGGATCTCATTCTTCGTCAACGCCGGCGTCCGGTTCGTCGAGGAGCACGCGAAGCTGCGCGCGATGTCCCAGCTCTGGGACGAGCTGGGGCGCGACCGCTACGCGGTGCTCGACGAGAAGCACCGCCGCTTCCGCTATGGCGTGCAGGTCAACTCCCTGGGGCTCACCGAGGCGCAGCCCGAGAACAACGTCTACCGGATCGCTCTCGAGGCGCTTGCGGTGACGCTCGGCCGCGGAGCGCGGGCCCGCGCGATCCAGCTGCCCGCCTGGAACGAGGCCCTCGGCCTGCCGCGGCCGTGGGATCAGCAGTGGTCCCTGCGCCTGCAGCAGATCCTCGCCTACGAGACCGACCTGCTCGAGTACCCCGACATCTTCGAGGGCTCAAAGGTCATGGACGGGCTCGTGGCGGAGCTGGTCGAGGGCGCGCACGAGGAGATGCGCCACGTTGCCGAGCTCGGCGGCGCCGTCGAGGCGGTGGACTACATGAAGTCCTCACTCGTCGAGTCCCACCGCGAGCGCTGGCGGCGGATCGAGTCAGGCGAGCTGACCGTGGTCGGCATGAATCGCTTCACCTCGACCGAGTCCTCGCCGCTGACCGCCGACGCCGACGGCGGCATTCTCGTGGTCGATCCCGAGGTCGAGGCCCAGCAGCAGGCCGCCGTGGTGAAGTGGCGCGAGCAGCGCGACCAGGCGGCCGTCGACAAGGCGCTCGCGGAGCTGGCCCGCGTGGCCCGCGAGCACGACGAGAACATCATGCCCGCGACGATCGCCGCCGCACGCGCGGGGGTCACCACCGGCGAGTGGTCACAGACGCTGCGCGACGCGTTCGGCGAGTACCGGGCGCCGACCGGCGTCGGCGAAGCGGCGGCCGTCTCCAGCGAGGACATCGCCGAGCTGCGCGACGAAGTCGAGCACGTCAGCGAGGCGCTGGGCCGCAGGCTCAAGTTCCTCGTCGGTAAGCCCGGCCTGGATGGACACTCCAACGGCGCCGAGCAGATCGCGGTGCGCGCGCGCGACGCGGGCATGGACGTCGTGTACGAGGGGATCCGGCTGACGCCCGCGCAGATCGCGACGTCCGCGGCCCAGGAGGGCGTCCACGTGATCGGGCTCTCGATCCTGTCGGGCTCGCACCGCGAGCTGATCCCGTCGGTGCTGGACGCCTTGCGCGAGGCCGGCGTGGAGGACGTGCCGGTGATCGTCGGAGGGATCATCCCCGAGGCCGACGCGGCGGCTCTGCGCGAGGCCGGCGTGGCTGCCGTCTACACCCCCAAGGACTGGGACCTCAACCAGATGATGCGCGACATCGTCAAGCTCGTCGGTGAGCGGCACGGGGTGCAGCGCGCAGCCGTCGCTTGAGCCCGGCGCCCGCTGACGGCAGCGAGCTGGCGGCCCGCCTTGCACGGGGAGACCTGAGCGCGGCGGCCGCGGTGCTCAACCTGGTCGAGAGCCGCACGCCCGCCGCCCGCGAGCAGACCGCCGCGCTGCTGGCCTCGTTGTCGCCGACGGCGCTTCGACGGCGAGGCTCCGGCGCACGTTGTCGGGATCACCGGTCCGCCCGGCGTCGGCAAGTCGTCGCTGCTGTCGCGGCTGGTCGCGTCCTGGCGGGCGCTCGGCCGTTCGGTGGCGGTGTTGGCGGTCGACCCCACCTCGCGTCGGTCCGGCGGGGCCCTGCTCGGCGACCGCGCCCGGATCGAGGTCGATCCGGCCGATCGCTCGGTGTTCATCCGCTCGACCGCCGCCGGCGACCGGCTCGGCGGCCTGGCGCCCGCGACGCGGGCGGCAGCGAGCGCGCTGGCGGCCGCGTTCGACGTGGTCGTGATCGAGACGGTCGGGGTGGGGCAGTCGGAGACCGAGGTCGCCGACCTCGCCGACACGGTCGCGGTCGTGGTGCAGCCCGGCTCCGGCGACGTGCTCCAGTTCCTGAAGGCGGGGATCATGGAGGTCCCCGACGTGCTCGTCGTGACCAAATCCGATCTCGGGCAGATCGTCAAGCGGGCGCAGTCGGACCTGCGGTCGGCACTCGCGTCGCTCGGCGCCGCCAGTGTCGAGGTGGTGGCGGTCTCCTCGGTGTCGCCGCCCTCGGGCATCGACGAGCTCGTGCAGGCGCTCGATCGCCACCGCGCCGGCCTCGACCTGTCGGCGCGGCGGCTTCGCGCCCGCCGGATGCACGCGCTCGCGGACTTCGTGACCGAGTACGGCGAGCGCGGGCTGCGCGCCGTCGGCGGCCGCCGCGACGCGGAGAAGTGGCTGTCAGACCAGGATCCGGGGCTCGACGTCGCTGCTCTGGGGCGACTGCTCTCACAGCACGCCGTCCGGCCCGAGTGATCCGGCAAAATCGGCGGCGTGAACCGGATCGTGCTCCCCGCAGAGCCGTTGACCGACGGACCGACACGCCTGCGGCCGTGGCGCGACACAGATCTGCAGTCCATCGTCCGCGCCTGCCAGGACCCCGACATCGTCCGCTGGACACGGGTTCCCGCGCGCTACGGCGAGGCTGACGCGCGCTCGTTCCTGCTCGCGCGCTACGACGCGTTGCACGCGGGGTCGACGGCGCCGTTTGCGATCGTCAGCGCCGACGATGACACGCAGCTGCTCGGCTCGATCTCGCTGATGCGACTTGCGTGGCAGCACGCCCGCGGCGAGGTCGGCTACTGGCTGGCGCGCGACGCTCGCGGCCAGGGCCACGTGACGCGCGCGGTGCGGCTGATCTGCCGGTGGGGCTTTGACACGCTCGGTCTCGAGCGGATCGACCTGCTCGCGGGCACCGGCAATGCGGCGTCACAGCAGGTCGCCGAGCGCGCCGGATTCACGCGCGAGGCGATCCTGCGCTCCTACATGCGCGGCAAGGGCGAGCGCCAGGACATGGTCGCGTTCGGGCTGCTGCGCGACGAGCTGTGATCCGGCGGCCGGCGGGCCGCCGGATTCAGCCCCACTGACTGCTGAGCGCCTGAAACTCCGGGTCGTCTCGCAGCGACGCGAAGTCCTCGTCCTTGCGCGCCGACGCCGCGAGCTCCGAGCGCGCGTCCTCGCGCAACACCCCGAACGCCTGGCCGAGCGCGGCGAGCGCGTCGTCGCGGTTTCCCTGGATCGCCTCCAGGCACGCGAGGTTGTAGTGGAGCGTCGCGGCCTTGGGCCGGGCTGTCAGGCCTTCGGTGAGGATCTCCCTAGCTCGCGTCGGGTCGGTCCGCATCAACGGCGCCGCGCGAAACGCCCACTCCCAGGCGGACGGCTCGAACGTCGGCGGCCCGCCGAAGCTGAGCACGGTCGTCTCCGGCTCCGCCGCCACGGCATGGCGGTGTGACGCCGGATCGGGGATGAACACGTACGTGCCGGAGGGCGCGTCGTGCTCTTCGCCGTCGATCGTGAACGTCGCTCGGCCGCCGGCGACGAAGTACAGCTCCTCCTGCGCCAGCGCGGGGTCCTCGGTGTGCGGCTCGACGACGTCGTCGCCCGCCTTCGCGGCCGTGTAGGCGTTGCATCCGAACGCCCGGATGCCCAGCGTGGCTCGGACCGGCCGCCACGTGAGGCTTCCCGGCCCCGGGATCGACTCGAGCTCGTCGAGGTGGATGGTCCGCGGCGGCAATGTCATGGTCGAGCGACAGGGTAGCCTTAGTTCGATGGATGTCGAGCCTCTGCGAGACGGACACGGTCGGCTGATCGGGGATCTGCGGGTCTCGGTCACCGACCGCTGCAACTTCCGCTGCCAGTACTGCATGCCCGCAGACGGCCTCCCGTGGCTGCAGCGCGACGAGATCCTGAGGTTCGAGGAGATCACGCGGATCGTGACGCTCGTGGCGCGGATGGGGGTCCACGACGTGCGCCTGACCGGCGGCGAGCCGCTCGTGCGCCGTGACTTCCCCCGGCTGGCGGAGATGCTCGCCGGGGTGGACGGCGTCGAGGACCTGTCGGTGACGACCAACGGGTTCATGCTCGAGCGCGACGCCGAGGCGCTCGTGCGCGCCGGCGTCAACCGCTTCAACGTCTCGATCGACTCGCTCCAGAAGGACCGCTTCTACGAGCTCACGCGTCGCGACGCGCTGCCGCAGGTACTGCGTGGTCTCGAGGTGCTGGGCAGGTTCCCGGAGGCGCACCCGATCAAGATCAACGCCGTCGCGATACGCGACTTCACCGAGCAGGAAGCCCTCCCGTTCGCCGAGTTCGCCCGGCGCACCCCCTACGAGGTCCGCTTCATCGAGTTCATGCCGCTTGACGGCGATCATGCGTGGACCGCCGACCAGGTCCTCACGGGCGATGAGATTCGGGCCATCATCGACGCGGTATATCCGCTTGAGCCCGAGCCGCGGGAACCACACGCGACCGCGCGGATCTACCGGTTCGCAGACGGCCGCGGCAAGCTTGGGTTCATCAACCCCGTCTCCGAGCCATTCTGCGGAGACTGCAACCGCATCCGCCTCACCGCCGAGGGCAAGCTGCGGACCTGCCTGTTCTCGCTAAACGAGACCAACCTCCGCGACCCGATCCGGGCCGGGGCGAGCGACGACGAGCTCGAGTCGATCATCCGCGACGCCGTCTGGCTCAAGGAGCTCAAGCATCACGTCGGCGAGCCCGGCTTCGTGCAGCCCGCCCGCACGATGTCGGCGATCGGCGGTTAATAACTGCGCAACTTATCCAGGGCATCATGAGGGGCAGCAAATGCTGTTGCTGATGCTGTTTGCGCTGATCGCCGGCGCGGGGACTGCGATCACGCCATGTGTCCTGCCGGTCCTGCCTGCGCTGCTGTCGGCGAGCGCCGCGGGCGGACGCCGCCGTCCGCTGGGCATCGTGATCGGGCTGGCGGTCACGTTCACGATCGCGATCGTGGCGCTGGCGCAGCTCGTCAAGGGCGTGGGCCTCGCCAGCGGCGCCGCGCGGACGCTCGCGATCATCGTGTTGATCGGTTTCGGCCTGGTCCTGCTGATCCCAGAGCTCGCAGCGCGCATCCAGGCTCCGCTCTCGCGCCTGGCGCGCTTTGGTCCAAAGACCCGCGGCGACGGCTTTTGGTCGGGAGTCGCGGTCGGGGGTGCCCTCGGGTTCGTCTGCGCCCCGTGCGCAGGGCCGATCCTCGCCGCCGTCACGTCTGTCAGCGCATCGAGCGGCGCGACCGCCCAGGTCGTTGCCGTCGCACTGTCTTACGCGGTCGGGCTCAGCGCCGTGCTGCTGCTGTACGCGCTGGGCGGCCGCGCGGTGATCGAACGGGTGCGGCGCTCGGCGCGCGGCCACGTGGTCGAGAGGACGCTCGGCGTCGTGCTGATCGCGACCGGCGTGCTGATGGCGGCCAACCTCGACGTCCGCTTCGAGGAGTCGCTCGCCAAGAGCCAGAACCTGCCGGGCTTCCTGCTCGATCCCACCAAGTCGCTGGAGACCTCGAACTCCGTGCAGAACCGGCTCGCGTCACTGCGCCCCGCGTCGGAGTTCGCGGCGCGTCAGCGCGAAGCCTCGACCCGGCCGGTGCCCGAGACTGTGGGCGTCTCGATCCCCGGCGTCAAGACGCCGTCGCTGCCCGACCTCGGCGCGGCTCCGGACTTCACCGACACCCAGCAGTGGTTCAACACACCCGGTGGCGCCCCGCTGTCGCTGGCGACGCTGCGCGGCCACGTCGTGCTCGTGGACTTCTGGACGTACACGTGCATCAACTGCATCCGCACGCTGCCGTTCGTCGAGGGCCTCTACAAGACCTACCACCCGTACGGCCTCGAGATCGTGGGCGTGGAAACCCCCGAGTTCACGTTCGAGCAGAACGCCTCCAACGTCAAGCAGGCGATCCATTCAGACGGCCTCACCTACCCGGTCGTGCAGGACAACAAGTACGGCACCTGGAGCGCGTACCAGAACCAGTACTGGCCGGCGGAGTACCTGATCGACGCCAAGGGGCAGGTCCGCCACACCCAGTTCGGCGAGGGCAGCTACAAGGAGGACGAGGCCGCGGTCCGGCAGCTTCTGCACGAGGCGGGCGCGCGCCGGCTGCCGCCGCCGATGACTGCGCACGCGATCACCGCCGCCAAGCAGCTCGCGACTCCCGAGACCTACCTCGACGACCAGCGCTCCCAGGGATTCGCGCAGCCGCTGAAGTCCGGGGTCCGTCCCTACGACGGCGCCGACAACCTCCAGCTCAACGAGTTCGCGCTGAAGGGCATCTGGTGGGTCACCGACCAGTCCGCGACGCCGGTCGGCAAGCCCGCAACCGTCTCGGGCAGCGTCCAGGCCGCCCACGTGTACCTCGTGATGACATCGGCGGGCAACAAGCCACGGACCGGGCGTGTGCTGATCGATGGGCATCCGATCTCAAACCAGCAGGCCGGTGCGGACGTCCACGACGGTGAGGTGACGATTCGCGGCCAGCGTCTGTACTCGTTGGTCTCGCTGCCTCAGGCGGCGCAGCACGTGATCACCGTCCAGCTGCCGCCGGGCGTCAGCGCCTACGACTTCACGTTCGGGTAGCGGGCGGCCGGCTCGCCCGGGCGCGACCGTCGAGGATCGCGGCGGCGTGCAGCAGATCCTCCGGAGAGTTGATGTTGAACAACAGCTCGGGGTCGCCGACGTCCAGCATCCGCGGACGCAGCGACGCCACCAGCTCGCGGACCGGGGCCTCGGCGGGCAGCCCGCTGCGCAGCGGATCGATCGCGCGCGGCGCGTAGCAGCCAAGCAGCGGCTGGACGTCGTCGCCGCGGCAGGCCACGACGGCGGGCGACCTGCCGAGATCAGCTGTGGCAAGGCGGTAGATCAGCTCGGGCGTGACGAACGGCAGGTCTACGGCACAGACCACGACCGAGCGCCCCTCGGCGACCGCCAGCGCCTGAATGATGCCCATCACCGGATGGCGAGGCGAATCGGGCTCAACCCAGACCGTCACGCCCGGCAGGCTCGGCAGTTGCGTGTCGGCCTTGGCGACCACGGCCACGTCACTGAGCGCCGTGCGCAGCGCCTCGAGCGGGTACGTGATCAAGTGCTTCCCGGCAAGCTGGACGACGGCCTTGGATCCCCCGATCCTGCGTCCCACGCCGCCGGCGAGGATCACCCCGATCGGAGGGCGTTTACGGAGCATCAGCCGCTGCTGCGGTGGTGGCTCACACGGGGCACAATAGAATCAACGTGATGGAGGGCTCAACCTCGGTACGAAGTTGGCTGCGCTGTTACCGCTGCTGGTCCCAGAATCTCGAGGTGCAGGTGCACTACGAGGGCATCCACCGCATTGATCCGGAAACCGGTGAGCGGGGCGAGGTCGTCGACGAGATGCAGGAGGCGGTGGTGCAGTGTCTGGAGTGCATGCACGACCAGCCGCACCTGGGATTCCACAACGGGCGCGTGGAGCCGATCGAGGACCGCTGGGAGCGCATGATCGCCGGGACCCCGTGGGTCGCGTCGTGCACCGTGACCGTCGACGCCGACGACGTCGAGACCTGCTCAGGCCCCGAGGCCGGCGACGCTCTGTCCTACGCAGCGTTCGGCGACCACGGCACCCGCGAGTTCTTCACCCACGTGCGCTTCCACAAGCACGACGACGACCGCATCGTCGTGCACCTGCTGGTCGAGCTCTACGCCCGGTCTGCCGACGAGGCGACCGAGGTGCTCGAGGACGCCTCCCGCGGGCAGCTGGCGATTACGTCGCTCGCCGAGGAGTCGCGGCCGCCGGCGTCGACCGGCGACGAAAAGCACTGAACACGCGGGACCTCCGCTCCCAGACCTCGAGCGTGATCAGCGCCAGCGCGACCGGGACGGTCGCGGGCAGCTCTGAGACCACGAAGAACAGCAGGTCGAAGACGGCGGCAAAACCGAACGTCAGCAGCGCACCCGACAGCTGCAGCGGGCGCCGGGTGGCCAGCACCGCCCCTAGCAGTCCGGCCACGAACAGGTCCCCGTAGCCCATCGTCACCGAGCCGAAGATCTCCGACTGAAGCTGCGGGAGTCCGGCGGCGGGCTGGGCCGCCCCAAGCGCCGCGTTGGGGTTCTGCAGAAGGTCCGAGGCGACCAGCCAGACGTCCGCGCCGGCCATCAGCAGGATCCCGACCTTCAGCCATCCCGGCGGTGTCACGGCTGCCAGCAGGACGCCGAGCGTCACGCAGCTGAGCGCAGACAAGATCGACCCCGCGGCCTCTCCGGCGAGCGAGTCCTTCGCGGCCCAGGCGATCACGAACAGCGGCACCGCGCCGAGTGCGGCGAGCGGCGTCGAGCCGCGCATCGCCCAGCCCAGCGCCACCGCCGCCAGCGGCGGCACCGCGATCAGCGCCAGGTATGTGAGCCACGTGGCGGTGTCGGACACGTAGCGGATCCCGAAGATGACGCCGACGATCGACGCGATCGGCAACAGCGCCCATCCCCACCCGCGAAATCGCCGCAGCCAGTCGATCCGCGGGATCGCTCGCGGCGCGGCCACCACACCCGCCTGCAGCGCCAGCATCGCGGCGTCGGATGGGATGAACCCAAGCGTCATGGCTTGAGCTTACGAGCCGCCAGGGCTTTTGCCCGGCGGCTCTTCTCGAGTTCTTAGGTGCTGCGCAGCCGCTCCTCGAGCGAGTCGAGCTCGTCGTGCAGCTCTTGCGGGAGCTTGTCACCGAACTCGGCGAAGTGCTCGTGCATCTGCGGCAACTGCTGGCGCCACCCGTGGACGTCGACGTCGAGGAGCGTCTTCATCGTCGCCTCGTCGACGTCCAGGTCGTCGATGTCGATGCCGCCCTCGCCGACCGGGGGCAGCAGTCCGATCTGCGTTTGCACCGCGTCGGCCTTGCCCTCACAACGGCGGAAGACCCATGCCAGCACGCGCGAGTTCTCGCCGTAGCCGGGCCACAGGAACTTGCCGTCGGCGCCCTTGCGGAACCAGTTGACGTTGAAGATCAGCGGCAGCTTGGCGCCCTCACGCTGACCAATCGCCAGCCAATGGCGGAAGTAGTCGGCCATGTGGTAGCCGCAGAACGGGAGCATCGCCATCGGGTCCCACCGGACCTGGCCGACCTTCCCCGCCGCTGCAGCGGTCTTCTCGGAGGACATCGTCGAGCCGAGAAACACGCCGTGGGTCCAGTCGCGCGCCTCGAGCACCAGCGGCACGACCGTCGAGCGGCGGCCGCCGAACAGCATCGCCGAGATCGGCACACCGCGCGGGTCCTCCCACTCGTCGGCGATCGACGGGCATTGCGAAGCGGGCGTCGTGAACCGCGCGTTGGGATGCGCGGCCGGGGTGTCCGAGTCCGGCGTCCATTCCTCGCCGTGCCACTCGATCGCGTGCTCGGGCGGCTCCTTGGTGAGGCCCTCCCACCAGATGTCCCCGTCGTCGGTCTTGGCGCAGTTGGTGAAGATGCTGTTGCGCTTGATCGTCGCGATCGCGTTCGGATTGGTGATCTCGCCGGTACCCGGCGCCACCCCGAAGAACCCGGCCTCCGGGTTGACCGCGCGCAGCTCACCGTCCTTTCCGAACTTCATCCAGGCGATGTCGTCGCCGATCGTCTCGACCTTCCAGCCCTCCAGCGTCGGGATCAGCATCGCAAGGTTGGTCTTGCCACAGGCACTCGGGAATGCCGCGCTGATGTACTTGACTTCGCCCTCGGGGGAGGTCAGCTTGAGGATCAGCATGTGCTCCGCAAGCCAGCCCTCGTCGCGGGCCATCACCGACGCGATGCGCAGCGCGAAGCACTTCTTGCCCAGCAGCGCGTTGCCGCCGTAGCCGGAGCCGTAGGACCAGATCTCGCGTGTCTCGGGGAAGTGGACGATGTACTTGTTGTCGGCGTTACAGGGCCACGGGACGTCCTGGACGCCGTCGCCAAGCGGCATTCCGACCGAATGCAGGCAGGGCACGAATTCCCCGTCCTCGCCCAGCACGTCAAGCGCCGGCTGGCCCATCCGGGTCATGATCCGCATCGAGCAGGCGACGTACGCCGAGTCGGTCAGCTGCACGCCGACGTAGGAGATCGGCGAGCCCAGCGGACCCATCGAGAACGGGACGACATACATGGTGCGTCCGCGCATCGAGCCCTCGAACAGCTCCGTCAGCGCCCGCTTCATCTCTCGGGGCTCGCGCCAGTTGTTGGTCGGGCCCGCGTCCTCCTCCTTCTCGGAGCTGATGAACGTCCGGTCCTCGACCCGGGCCACGTCCTCCGGGTCAGACAGCGCCAGGTAGGAGTTCGGGCGCTTGGCCTCCGACAGACGCTCGAAAGTCCCTGCATCTACAAGCCTCTGAGCCAGCTGGTCGTACTCCTCGGCGGACCCGTCGCACCAGTGGATGTCGTCTGGTTCGGTGAGGGCCGCTACCTCCTCCACCCATGCCCGAAGTTTCTCGTGCTTGGTAGCGGCTTGAGGCTTGGGTGCGGTGTGAGCCATTGGTTTTTAGGCACTCCTTGGGTTCAGTCGGTGGCGCTTTCAAGCCTACCCGTGAGGGCAGTTCGATGAGCCTTCAGACGTCAGATGAAACGGACGGCTGCGCCCCAGCCTTCCGTTGCACCGGATTCTAGGGTCGCGGGTCGCGCGTCTCGCGATGCGTCCGGGGGTCTATTCCACGTTCGCTTCGGCGGCCGCCGGCTGGCCGCCCGGCTCCTTGCGGGGCACGAGGACCAGGCGCTTGAACTCGGCCACGAGGACCCCGTCCTGATTGAGGACGCGGGTGTGTACGCGTACGGTGCCCCGGTCGGGCTTTGACTGCGACGGCTTGACCTCGAGCACCTCCGACTCGCAGAACAGCGTGTCCCCGTGGAACACCGGCGCCGGGTGCTTGAGCTCCTCGGTGGCGAGGTTCGCGATCGCTTTGCCGCTGACGTCGGACACGCTCATCCCAAGCGCTAGCGAGTACACCAGCGGGCCTACGACGACGTTGCGGCCCTGCTGGGACTGCTTGGCGTAGACGTCATTGAGGTGCAGCGGGTGGTGGTTCATCGTGATCAGGCAGAACAGGTGATCGTCGGATTCGGTCACCGTCTTGGCCGGCCAGTGCTTGTAAACGGCCCCAACCTCGAACTCCTCGAGGTAGCGGCCATATGGATGCGCGCCCGACGCCTCGCGCGCCGCCTGGTCGGTGTCGACTTGTGTCATGTATGGGTCTCCTGGGTTAGGACTGCCCACCGGAGAATATGGGTCCGCCAACGCGGGTGTGCCGACCTCGGCGACGCGGGAACTTCGTTCCGCTCGCCGCGGTCTCGCTCGTTCCGGGAACGTTCTTCCCGCTTGCACCGGGAAGTTCGTCGAATGCGTCATCTCCCGTCCCGCGCATTCGACGTTCTTCCCGCATATCGGGAACAAAGTCGAACGCGCCCGTATGCGGGCCGCGCGTGCGACGTTGTTCCCGCCTCTTGCGGGGCCTAACAAGGGCGTCGGGTGTGGCCGCGCCGATCCTCCTTGACGGTGGCGAGGTCCGCGCGGCCACACCCGACGCCGCAGCCCGCTAGCGTTCGCCAGCGAATCGATCAGGAGACTGAGCTTTGAGAAACCCTCGTGACTTCGGAAAGCCGCTCGCGATCGGCGCCCCCGCGCCGATCCTGGAGATCCCGTTCCGGCCCTCGCGGATGATCCACTTCCTGGACTTCTCCAACGAGAAGATGGTCGCGAAGGTGCCTGACATCGCGCCGACCGTGGACATCCTGCTCGGCAACCTCGAGGACGCGGTGCCCGTCGACCGCAAGGAGGCCGCTCGCGACGGCCTGGTCCGCGTCGGCAAGGAGATGGAGCTCGGCGAGACGCAGCTGTGGACCCGGGTCAACAGCCTCGAGTCCCCCTGGGTGCTCGATGATCTGACCACGCTGGTCAGCGAGATCGGCCACAAGCTCGACGTCGTGATGATCCCCAAGGTCGAGGGCGCGTGGGACATCCACTACGTCGACCGCCTGCTGGCCCAGCTCGAGGCCAAGGCCGGCCTCGACCACCCGATCCTGATCCACGCGATCCTCGAGACCGGCCTCGGCGTCGTCAACCTCGAGGAGATCGCCACCGCCAGCCCGCGCATGCAGGGCATGAGCTTCGGCCCCGCCGACCTCGCCGCTTCGCGGCGCATGAAGACCACCCGCGTCGGCGGCGGCCATCCCGGCTACCGGGTCATCAACGATCCCGATCCCGACAACCCAGAGGCTCCCCGCCCCACCGCCCAGCAGGACCCCTGGCACTACTCGATCGCACGAATGGTCGACGCCTGCACGTCTGCCGGCATCCTGCCCTTCTACGGGCCCTACGGCGACATCCGCGACACCGAGGGCTGCGAGACGCAGTTCCGGGCCGCGTTCCTGCTCGGTTGTGTCGGCGCCTGGTCGCTGCATCCGGCGCAGATCCAGATCGCCAAGAAGGTGTTCAGCCCCGATCCTGACGAGGTCCTGTTCGCCAAGAAGGTGCTCGAGGCGATCCCCGACGGACGCGGCGTGCACATGATCGACGGCAAGATGCAGGACGACGCGACGTGGAAGCAATGCAAGGTGATGGTCACCCTGGCCGAGATGCTCGCTCACAAGGATCCTGAGCTCGCTGAGGCCTACGGTTTCGATCCGGCGCCGGCAGCGGCCGCATAATCTGACGCCATGCGGATCTCAGCCAAGGCCGATTACGCGGTGCGCGCAGCAGTCGAGCTCGCCAGCGCGCCCGACGAGAAGCCCGTCAAGGCCGAGCGGATCGCCACTGCGCAGGAGATCCCGCTGAACTTCCTCGAGAACATCCTCGGCGAGCTGCGTCACGCGGGCATCGTCCGCAGCCACCGTGGCGCCGAAGGTGGCTTCCGGCTGGCCAAGCCTGCCGATCAGGTCTCGATCGCCGACATCATCCGCGCCGTCGAGGGACCGCTGGCCAGCGTCCGCGGCGGGCCGCCCGAGGAGACGTCCTATCCAGGATCGTCGGAAGCGCTTCCGCGTGTGTGGATCGCGGTCCGGGCGAGCCTGCGCAACGTCGTCGAGCACGTCACCGTCGCCGACGTCGCCAGTGGCGAGCTTCCGACTGCGATCGACAAGCTCGCCGCCGACCCCGAAGCCTGGGTCACCCGCTGACCTGCCGCTGACGCTACGCGCTGACCCGGGCGTTCGGCGGAGGCGGCGCGTCCTCGTCGGGCAGCGCCGACCCGGACTGGTCGTCGCCATCGGGCAGCGTGGCCGACGCACCGCTTGTCACCAGCGTGCGCACGTAGACGATGTCGCCGCGCGCGAGCTCGAGCTCGGCGGTCTGCGCGCGCGTGAGCTGCGCTCGAGCCGAAGTCCCATCGGGCAGATCGAGCTCCACGCGCACCTCGAAGCCGAGATGCACCACGCGCGAGACCATCGCCTCGGTCGCGCCATCGGCGGAGATCAGCGAGATCGCGACGTCGTGCGGTCGCACGAGGCGGTCGCCGAGCTTGCTGACCGGCCCCAGGAAGCCCATCACGAACTGGTTTGCGGGGTGGTCGTAGACCTCTCGGGGCGGGCCGACCTGCTGGAGCTGGCCCTCGTTCATCACCGCGATTCGGTCTGAGACCTCCATGGCCTCCTCCTGATCGTGGGTGACGAGCACGGTCGTGACGCCCTGCTCCTCGTGAAGCCTGCGAAGCCAGCGGCGAAGCTCCGCGCGGACCTTCGCGTCAAGCGCTCCGAACGGCTCGTCGAGCAACAACACCCGCGGGTCGATCGCCAGCGCGCGGGCGAGCGCCATCCGCTGGCGCTGACCTCCGGAAAGCTGGGAGGGACGCTGGCCGGCCCACTTGGTCAGGCCCACGATCTCGAGCAACTCGTCGACCTTCGCCTGGATCTCATCCTTCGGTCGCTTGCGGATCTGCAGGCCGAACGCGATGTTCTGGCGGACGCTCATGTGGGTGAACGCGGCGTAGTGCTGGAAGACGAAGCCGATACCCCGCTCCTGGGGACGAGCGTAGGTGACGTCCTCGCCGTTGATCAGGATCGCCCCGCTGTCGGGCTGCTCGAGTCCCGCGATCACTCGCAGCAGCGTTGACTTGCCCGAGCCGCTTGGCCCCAGCAGTGCCGTGAGCGAACCCTCGGGGATCTCGAGCGTGATGTCGTCGACCGCGGCGAACTCGCCAAAGCGCTTCGACACACCCTGCACGTCGATCTTCATCTTGTGTCTTGCCTCCTCGGTCCCAGCAGGGTCATCGCCAGCAGCACGACCAACGAAATCACCGCGAGCTCGGTGGCCGCAGCATATGCGCCGGTGATCGATCCGGCTCCGAGATCTGCGTCGCGCTGCTGAACCAGCAGCGGCAGCGTCAGCGTCGAACCCGGGACGTTGGACGACACGACCGCCACGGCTCCGATCTCGCCGAGCGCTCGCGCGGTGGTCAGCACCACGCCGTAGGCGATGCCCCAGCGGATCGACGGCAGCGTGATGCGCCTGAACGCCTGCCAGGAGGACGCCCCCAGCGTGGACGCGGCCTGCTCCTGCTCGTCGCCGACCTCCATCAGCACCGGCGCGACCTCGCGCACGACGAACGGCAGCGACACGAACACCGTCGCCACGATCATTCCCGCCGGGTTGTAGATCAGCGTGATCCCGTGGTCGATCAGCCAATTGCCGAACCAGCCGTCCTTGCCGTAGACGAGGATCAGCGCCAGACCCACGATTACCGGGGAGACGACGAACGGCAAGTCGATCAGTGCGTCGAGGACCGCCCGGCCGCGTACCTTGCTGCGGACCAGCACCATCGACGCGATGATCCCGAACACCGTGTTCAGCGGAACTGCGATCAGGGCGATCACGAGCGACAGCGTCAGCGCACTGATCGCGGCAGGCGTGGTCATCCAGTTCCACGCCGTTCCGAAGCCGTGCTCGAACGTCCGCACCAGGACGACGCCGATCGGCAGCAGCAGCAAGACCGTCAGGTACAGGATCGCGATCGTGCGCAACGACAGCGTTGCCCCGCGGCTAGTGCGCAACTCGACTCCCCCATCGACGCAGCCCGAACAGCACCAGCAGCGAGATCACCAGCAGGACCACCGACAGCGAGGCTGCGGCCTGCGGGGAGTCTTGCTCGATGTCGGCGAAGATCACGATGCTCGCGATCTGGACCTTGCCGGCGATCAGGACGAGCGATCCGAACTCGCCCACCGCCCTGGCGAATGCCAGCGCTGTCCCCGACAGGATCGCCGGGCGCAGCGCCGGTAGCACGATGCGACGGAACGTGACCAGGTTAGAGGCGCCGAGCGACGCCGCCGCCTCCTCGACCTCGCGGTCGAGCTCGACCAGCACCGGCTGCACGGCGCGTACAACGAACGGGAGCGTCACGAACAGCAGCGCCAGCAGGACGGCGCCGCGGGTGTAGACCAGGTGCAGACCGAACGGGCTGTCGGGCCCGTACAGCGCGATCAGGGTCAGCCCAGCGACGATCGTCGGCAGCGCGAACGGCAGGTCGATCAGCGAGCCGATGAAGCGCTTGCCGGGGAACTCGTCGCGGACGAGCACCCACGCGACTACCGTGCCCATCACCGCGCCGATCGCGGCGACCACCAACGACGACCCAAGCGTCACCGCTAGTGCCGTCAGCGACGTCTTGTTGGTGATCGACTGCCAGAACTCGCTGGGGCTCTGGGAGAACGCCTTGACCGCGACCGCCGCGAGCGGGATCAGCACGATGATGCTCATGTAGAGCATGCAGATCCCGAGCCCGAGGGTGCCGCCGCCGCTCGCCGACCTTACTCGGCGGCGACGGACGGCAACCGGCGTCGCTGGCGCAGCGTATGCGTCAGGAGGCAGTGGGAACCCCCGCGTCCTGCTCGATCTTGGTGATGGAGCCAGAAGACGGGTCAAAGAACGTGTCCTTGACCTTGCCCCAGCCGCCCAGGTAGGCGATCGTGAACAGCTGCGGCGGCGTCGGGAACTTACTGGCGAACTGCTTGGCGACCGACGGCATCACCGGCCGGTAGCCCTGCTGCGCCCAGATCGTCTGCCCCGCGTCCGACCACTGGTAGTTCAGGAACGCCTTGGCCGCTGACGCGTGCTTGGTCTTCGAGGTGACGGCGATCGGCGTCTCGATCAGCAGCGTCTGCTTCGGGATGATGTACTGGATCGAGTCGCCGGCGTTCTTAGCGGCGATCGCGTCGGACTCATAGTCCAGCAGGACGTCGCCCTTGCCCGAGGTGAACGTGTTCAGCGCGGCGCTCGCGCTCGAGTCCTGAACGCTGACGTTCTTCGTCAGCAGCGTCTTGACGTAGTCGAGTGCCTCCGCGGGCGTCTTGCCCTCCTTCAGCTGAGCTCCGTAGCCCGCGAGGATGTTCCAGCGAGCGCTACCCGAGGTCGACGGGTTCGGGGTGATCACGTCAACGCCAGACTTGATCAGGTCGTCCCAACCGGTGATGTGCTTCGGGTTGCCCTTGCGCACCACGAACACCACGACGGAGTCGCTCGACATGCCCTTGGCTGGGTTGGCGTCCCAGTCGCTGGCGACGATCCCGTCATCGACCAGTCGCGTCATGTCCGGCGTGGTCGAGAACGCCACGATGTCGGCCGGCTGGCCGGAGTCGACCGCGCGGCTCTGCGAGCCCGAGGCCCCGAAGGACTGGCTGAAGCCGACGCCCTTGCCGGCGCTCGTCTGCTGGAACGCCGACGTCAGCGCCGCGTAGGCCTTCTTCGGAGTGGAGTAGCCGACGAGCGCAAGCTGCGTGTCGATCTTGCCGCCGGACGAGCTGCCGTCGCTGGATCCACCACTGGTGTCCGAGGATCCGCCGCAGCCGGCGAGCGCTGCCCCTGCACCTACAACCGTTACAAGCGCAACCACACCAGCGCGCAAGGAAAGCCGGCGACCGGCTTGGAACGATGCTTTCATAACACTCCTTTAGAAGCCCTGTGACACGACTAAGACCCCTCTCTTAGTCGACTTAGCTTATCGGAATTACTGGTCTGGTCAGAATAGTCGACTATGGACCGGACCGACCTCGCACCAACTTCGGGCGGTCTGTTCTTGTTCGCGGGCCGGCGGCCGCGGTCAGGAGATGAGGGCCGCGACGGCCGGCTCGGAAGCAGGCGCGGCAGGCAAGTCCCGCTCGCCATTTCGCGCGATGATCCTCAGGAACGCCTCGGCGACCCGCGGGTCGAACTGCCGCCCGGAATTGGCGACGATCTCGGCCCGCGCCACCTCGTAGGACAGTGCCTTGCGGTAGGAACGGTCGGTCCGCATCGCGCTCCACGAGTCGCAGCAAGCGATGATCCGGGCCTCGAGCGGAATTTCCTGGCCGATGAGACCGTCGGGGTATCCACCCCCGTCCCAGCGCTCGTGGTGGGAGCGCACGATCAGCCCGACCTTGCGCATGAACCCGCCGATGCGGTCGAGCATCTCCTGACCCGCGGTTGTGTGGGTGGTCATGATCTCCCACTCGTGCGGGTCGAGCTTGCCGGGCTTGTTGATGATCTCCTTGGGCACGGCGATCTTGCCGACGTCGTGAAGCAGGGCTGCGAACTCGAGGTTGCGGGTCTGCTCGGCGTCGAGCCCGACCTCGTCGGCCAGGGCGAGCGCCAGCCTGAGCACGCCCCGGCAGTGCTCGCCGGTATATCCGTCGTCGGCCTCGACCACGTCGCCCAGGACGAGCGCGGTGCCGCGGTATGCGTTGTTGAGCTCGAGCAGGCCGGTGATGCGGTCGCGGCGCTCGCGCGCGAACACGGCCAGCAGCCCGAGGATCGGCAGCGGCCCCAGGGCGGCGATCGGGTACTTGTGGATGTCCTCGGCGACGATCAGCGCCATCCCGGACAGCCCGGCGTCGATGCCGTACACCCATGAGTCCCGAAGCTGGGCCGCGAGACCGGCGCCATTGTCAAACCAGAAGCGCAGGCTCGAGACCGCGAAGTCGACCGCGAACTGGGCGCAAAGCGCCGCGATGAGCAGCAGCGCCCCGGCCTCGCGCGGCTCCGTGCCGGCCACCGCGAACACCGCCGCCGGCCCGATCGCAAACCACGAGTTGCCGAGCGCCAGCAGCAGGCGACTGGGAGGCGCCTTGCCGGCGAGGACCCGGAACAGACCCGAAGCCGCCACGGCCACGAACGCCGCAATCGGCCCCACGGCCACGGGTACCGCGAACAGCATCGGCACGAACGCGAGCTGCGTCGCGACGGTGTAGCCGAACGGCGTGTCGAAGCGCACATTGCTCGCAACCACCAGCACCGCAAGGCACAGCAGGGCCGGCGCCACCGCGAACGTTCCGGGGGGATCCAACAGCCAGATCACCGCGCACGCGATCACGAAGCCGACGCCGACCAGCGTCTCCACGAGGCTTTCGCGCAAGGTCATGCCCGTGCTCTCGCGGTGCAGCATGTCGGCGACCATCGCCTGCTCTTGGACGTTCGGGTTCAGCGCCATGCCGAGCTAGGTATCGGGGCCTTAGGCGGTTTAGTGCCGTTTCAGTGCCTCGGGATCGAACGTCGGTCCAGTCCAGGCCGGCAATCAGGCGATCGGTCCCGAGCAAACCGACAACCCCAGAGCAATTCGAAAGCTGACAGGGGCAAACCCGGCGTGAGCCGGGGACGCAAAGCTAGAGGTCTCGCGCGGTTGCGAGATAGCTCGGTTGCCAGCGCACCAAGGAAGGTGCGTACCGATATGCAGTACCTACTAAGCCGCGGCACCCGTGCCGTCGGTCTCGCCGGGCTGATCGGCGCGCTGCTGGGTGTCGTCGCGGTGCATCCGGCGTCGGCGGCCACGACCACGCAGATCCCGGCCACGCCGGCGTCGACGGACCCCGCCACATGCGCCAGCCCGAGCATGAGCCAGACGTTCCTTTCGGTGAAAGACCGCAACTGGTACACGCTGGCCCCCGGCCAGAGCCCTGCGGGGTTCACCGGATCGGGCTGGACCCTCGCGAACGGCGCTGCAATCGTCACCACACAGCTTCAGGACGGCCAGAGCGGTTCGGTCCTGAATCTCCCCAGCGGGGCGGTGGCTGTCAGCCCCCCGATCTGCGTGACGTCCGACTACCCGACCGCGCGCACGCTCGTACGCAACGTGGTCGGCGGCGACGGCGTCCAGTTCTATGTCTCCTACCAGGGGACGCGAACCTGGGAGCAGCCCAAGAACACCGGGCAGCTGCACGGCCAGCAGAAGAACTGGACCATCTCGGATCCGGTCAACGTGCAGCCCGATCACGGCACCGCGGGATGGCAGATCGTCCGGTTTGTCTTCGTCGCGGGCGGTAAGAGCAGCGATTTCCAGGTCTACAACTTCTACGTGGATCCGCGTATGAAGGCTTAACCGGGCCCGCTTCGCTACGCTCCCGCGCCTCAAATGAGGTTCTTCGAGTACGAGTCGCGTGCGATCGTCGCGAAGGCAGGGATCCCGGTCACCAAGCATGGTCTGGCCAAGACGCCCGCAGAGGCGCGAGGGATCGCAGCTGACATCGCAGGCCCGGTGGTCATCAAGTCCCAGGTGCTGACCGGGGGCCGGATGAAGGCCGGGGGCGTTCAGTTCGCCGACACCCCCGATGAGGCACAAAGCCACGCCGAGCAGGTGCTGCGTCTCGAGATCAACGGCCACATGCCCCGCGGCGTGCTGGTCGACTCGCGGGCCCAGGTCAAGCACGAGTACTACGCGGGGGTCGTATGGGATGGGCTGCGCAAGCGGCCGGTGATGCTGTTCTCCGACATGGGCGGAATCGACATCGAGGAGGTCGCCGAGCAGCACCCCGACCACGTCGCCCGCATGCACTTCTCGACCTTGCGCGAGTTCCCCAGCTGGCGCGCCAAGCAGCTGGTCGCCTCGCTCGGGATCACCGGCACGCCGCTCAACCGCCTGACGCCGATCCTCACCCGCCTGGCGCACCTGTTCCTCGAGTACGACATGACGCTGGCGGAGATCAACCCGCTCGGCGAGCTCGAGGACGGTTCGTTCATCGCGCTCGACGCGCACATGGACATGGAGAACGAGGCGCGGCCCCGTCAGAAGGCGCTGCTGAAAGAGCTCGGAGTCGCCGACGAAGAGACCCGGCAGGCGCGCGAGCCGACGCCGTTCGAGCTCGCCGGCGAAGAGGTCGACTCCCAGGACCACCGCGGCGTGGCCGGCAACGTGACCGAATTCGACGGCAACCTCGGTCTGGTGATCGGTGCAGGCGGCGGCTCCCTGACCTTGTTCGACGCCGTCCGCGCGCACGGGGGCGACCCGGCCAACTACTGCGAGATCGGCGGCAACCCGTCGGTCAGCAAGGCGTGCGGCCTGGCCAAGCTGGTGCTCTCGAAGCCGGGCGTGGACAAGATCGCCGTGATGATGTCGATCGTCTCCAACACCCGGGTGGACATCGTCGCGCGGGGCGTGATCAAGGCCTGCGTCGAGCTCGGCTACGACCCGTCCGAGAAGATCGCGATCTTCCGGATCCCGGGCGCCTGGGAGGAGGAGGGCTTCAAGATCCTCGATAAATACGGCGTCGAGTACGCCGACCGCAGCGTCTCGCTGCACGAGGCCGCCCGACGCGCGGTGGTCAAGATCCAGGGGGCCGCGGCGTGAGCATCCTGCTCGACGAGAACACAACCTTCATCGTCCAGGGGATCACCGGCCGCGAGGCCGTGAACCTGACGCGAGAGTGCCTGGACTACGGCAAGGGCGCGAAGATCGTCGGCGGCGTCACCCCCGGCCGGCTCGGGCGAGACGTCCACGGGGTCCCCGTGTTCGACACGGTCGCCCAGGCCGTCGAGCATCACGGCAGCCCGATCTACGGCTCGGTCGTGACCGTCCCCCCCGCCTTCACCAAGGACGCCGTGTTCGAGGCGCTCGAGAACGGCATCAAGCTCGTGGTGATCGTCACCGAGCGGATCCCGCGCCGCGACGTCGCCGAGATGGTCGAGCTGGCCTCGGAGAACGAGGCGCGGATCATCGGCCCGAACTGCCTGGGGATCATCGTTCCCGACGTGATCAAGATGGGCGGCATCGGCGGACCCGCCAAGGACGCAGCGAAGTCCTACCGCCCCGGCCAGGTCGGTGTCATCTCACGCTCGGGCGGCATGACGACCGAGATGTCCTCGACGCTGACGGCCGCCGGGCTGGGCCAGTCGACGGCGGTCTCGATCGGCGGCGACGCGATCATCGGATCGACCTACGCCGAGCTGATGCCGTTGTTCGAGGCCGACGCCCAGACCGAGGCGATCGTGATCTACACCGAGCCCGGCGGGCGCATGGAGGCCGAACTCGCGCGGTGGGTGACCGACAACAACTCGCGCCTGCCGATCGTGGCGTTCATGGCCGGGCGGTTCATGGACGAGATGCCGGGCATGAGCTTCGGCCACGCCGGAACGATCGTCGAGGGCAAGGAGGACACGGCGACCGAGAAGATCGCGCGCCTCGCCGACGCGGGAATCGTCGTCGCCGAGGAGATCTCCGAGATCCCGGACATCGTCAAGGACCGGATCGGGGCGAAGGTGTGAGCAAGGCCCTGTTCATCAACGTCGAGGTCGACGCGTCGGTCGCTCACGATCGCGAGCTCGCCGCCAAGCTCGCCGAGGTCTGCCCGGTGGACATCTTCCGCGCCGGCGACGACGGCGTGGAGATCGTCGAGGACAACCTCGACGAGTGCGTGCTGTGCGAGCTGTGCCTGAACGCCTCGCCTCCCGGCGCCGTTCGGGTGATCAAGCTCTACGACGGCGGCGCACTGCTCGGGGCCTGAAGCCGCCGGCTAGGCGGCGCGCTTGGTCAGACGGCGGCGAGCCGTCTGCGTCAGCGGCCGGTACGAGCGACCGGAGGCGTCGAGGAACCACGCCGGGTGGCCATCGGAGGACTGCGGAACGCCGGCGTCGCGCAGGGGCGTCGTGATCGGCCGATACCAGGTCGTCACGGGGATCTCGTCGACGACGTGTACGACAGCCGGCCGCGCGTGCACCGCCAACCCGGACAAGGCTCCCCACAGGTCCTTTGCGTTCAGCTGCTGCCCGGCTCTCAATGTGACCGCTGCCACGGGGATCTCGGCCTCGCCCTTGGCCGGAAGCACCCCGTAGGCGACCGCCAGATCGACCGCCGGGATGTCGTACAGCGCGTCGCGGATCGGTCCGGTGAAGGCCGGGCCGTCGGGCGTCCGGACGACGTCGTTGAGGCCGTCGACCCGCCAGTAATCGCCGTCGGCGTCGCGGCGGAACAGATCGGGGGTGGCCAGCCACGCGTCCTCGCGCGCGAACACGCCCCGCAGCGGTGTGACGCTCAGCTGCTCGGTCGGGCTGACGCGCGCGAGCAATAGCCCGACCTCGTTGACCGCGCATTCGCGCGCAAACCCGTCCGGCCCCAGCTCGAGGCCACCGACGTCGACGTCGTAGGACGCGATCCGGACATCGGCGCTACCCGGTAGCCGCCGGCCCATCGAGCCGGGCTTGACGTCGCGCAGGTTGACGAGAATCGCGGCGGCCTCGGTCGACGCGTAGAACTCGAGCACCTTGGCGGGGGCAAACCGCCGCTCCACCCGGCGCCAGAGCCCGCGGGGCATGCCCGAGCCGATGAACAGCCGCACCGGGTGGTGGCGTTCGCCGGGGACGGGCGGCGCTTCGACGATGTCGTGCAGCAGCGTCCAGGTGTAGGAGGCGACGGTCACGCCGTAGCGGCGGACCTCCTCCCAGAAGGTCTCCGGGTTGAACTCCGTGGCCATCGCGAGGCGCGAGCCGCCTGCGATCGCGCCGCCGATGGCCATCATCAGACCCGACGGGTGATACGGGGGCGTGACGCTGTAGACGGTGTCGGCTTCCGTCAGCGCCGCCGAGGACGCCGTGCCGAACGCCGACATGGCCCAGCGCCGGTTCGTGATCCGGCTCATGCGCGTCCCGTCCGCCTCGCCCGTGAACGTGATGAACGCCACGTCTGACGCGCGGCCGGGATTCGGCCGGTACCAGCGCGGGAGCGTGACCGCGGCGGGGTCGATCTGCTCCATATCGGTCGCGTCCTCGGTTTCGAGCTCGCGCGGGCCTCCTCCGCCGCCCAGCACGAAGATGTGGACCCGCCGCAGCCCGGCCGCCAGCGCCGCGCGCTCGGGGTCGGCGATGATCCGCTGCACCTGGCCGAGCTCGACCTCGCGCTCCAGGTCGCCGTCGGGCCTCAGCAGCACCGATACCGCGCCGAGCCTTGAGATCGCGACCGCCAGCGCGAGCGCGCTCGGCCGCGTCCCCATCAGCACACCGACATGTTCGCCCTGGCGCACCCCGATCGCGATCAGCCCGCGGACGACGTTGTCGATCCGTTCGTCGACCGCCTTGGCCGTGTAGGCGCGGTCCTCGAACAGGAAGAACGTCTCCTCGGGGGACTTGCGCCGCCGCTCCTCGACCAACAGGCCCAGCGAGATGCGCGTGCTGGGCTGGATCTGCTCCAGTCGCGCAAGCCGCGGCAGCTGGCCGGCGGCCTCGCGCGCGAGCTCCCGGAAGCCGCGGACCGTGTGGCGCGTCGCGCCGACCGTGGTGCGCGCGATCCCTTCTCCCACCGCGGCGGCGAGCTCGATCCCGTAGCCCACCCGGTTGCGGACCGCGAGCTCCGGCGACGACGGACCCATCGGGGCGACGGCCTCCGGCGGCTCCCCCTCCCCCGCCTGCCAGCGAACCCATCCCGCCACTGCCGGCCACGTGATCTCGGTCGACCTGGAGCCCACGACCAGGCCGAAGTGACCGGCGTGGAGCGTCACTTCGTAGACCTCGGCTCGCGGCGCGGCCTGGAGGATCGCGCGCACGCCCGGGGGCGGCGCGATCTCGTCCACGGTCCCGACGACGGCGAGGATCGGGCAGTCGATGTCGGCGAGCGTCACCAGCCGGTCCTCGATCGTGAACCCGCCCTCGAGCATCCGGTTGTGGGTGATGAACTGCCGGACGAAGTCCGCCATCGCCGGTCCGGGCCAGGCAACCCACCCCTCGCCCTCGAGGAACCGGCGCTGGCGCTCGCGTGGCAGCAGCGCCTGACGGTCGTGAAGCTGAAGCAGGAACTCGATCTGATGCCGCAGCGACTTGACCGGGTCGAGCAGCTTGAAGCCGTTGCGGCTCGCCCATGCCGGAAGGCCCCATCCGCGCAGCGTGTCCGCGAGCAGCTCCGCAGCGCCTGTGGCGAATTGCTCCGGAAGCCCGAACGGCATCGCTTGCCGCGTATCGACCGGGCTCCCGAACGTGATCAGCGATCCGAGGCCGTCGTTGCGGCGATATGCGGCCGTCTGGTAACAGAACATGCCGCCCTGCGAGTAGCCGGCGAGGTGCACGTCGTCGCCGGTCGCGTCGCGGACGCGGTCGACGGCGTCCGACACCGCCAGCACGTGGTCGGCCAGCGTGCGCTCGAGGCCGCCCGCTTCGCGCTCGGGAGCGCCGAAGTCGACCACCCAGGGGTCGGCGCCGTGCTCGCTCAGAATCGTCACCGCGCTGGTGTTCGGGGCAACGTCATAGATCTCGGCGGCGAGCATCAGCGGCGGCACCAACAGGATCGGTGGCCCGCTGCGCTCCTGGTCGGCGTAGTAGTGACGCAGGCGATACACGCGCTGCTCTGACACCACCTCGTACGGCGAGGGCACCTCGTCGGTCGCCAGGCCGCCGAAGCGCGCCACCTCGAGCGCGTTCTGCGCGGCCGCGCCGAGGCGGGTAACGGGCCCGGTGATCGTCTTCTGCAGAGATGCCACGGGACACATGTTCTCCGAAATGGCGACGAGCCGCGACCGTCAGCGGTCACTCACGCTAGGGTGACCGGTCCATGAACCTTGCAAGCGTCCTCACCGACTCCGCACAGCGCGACCCCGACCACGTCGCGCTGAAGCTCGACGACATGGAGGTCAGCTACGGCCTGCTCGACGAGGGCAGCGCCCGTCTTGCGGCGGTCCTGGCAGACCGTGGACTCGAGCCAGGCGACCGGGTCGGAATCATGCTTCCGAACGTCCCGTACTTCGGCGTCTGTTACTACGGCGTGCTGCGAGCCGGTTGCGTCGTGGTGCCCATGAACGTACTGCTCAAGCGCCGCGAAGTCGCCTTCTACCTTGGCGATTCCGGGGCCAAGCTGATGTTCGGCTGGGAAGGCTTTGCCGACGACGCGAAGGCCGGCGCGGACGAGGCCGGCGCCGAATGCATCGTGGTCAAGCCGGGCGAGTTCGAGGAGTTGCTGGCAGGCGTCGAGCCCCGTCGCGACGTCGTCGACCGCGACCCCGACGACACTGCGGTGATCCTGTACACGTCAGGGACCACCGGCACGCCGAAGGGCGCCGAGCTGACCCACGAGAACCTGAAGACCAACTGCGAGATCACCCGCGACATGTTCGGGATCGGCGGCGACGTCGTGACGCTCGGCGCGCTGCCGCTGTTTCACTCGTTCGGCCAGACCTGCGGCATGAACGCCACGCTCGCCGGCCGGCGGGACGCTGTCGCTGATCCCGCGCTTTGACCCCGGCAAGGCCCTGGAGATCATCGAGCGCGACAAGGTCAACCTGTTCCAGGGCGTGCCGACGATGTACTCGGCGCTGCTGCACCACCAGGACCACGACAAATTCGACACCGCGACGCTCGAGCTGTGCGTCTCGGGCGGCTCGGCAATGCCGGTGGAGCTGATGCGCGGCTTCGAGGACGCGTTCGGCTGCAAGATCCTCGAGGGCTACGGCCTGTCGGAGAGCTCGCCGGTCGCGTCGTTCAACCGCCCCGACCGCGAGCGTAAGCCCGGCTCGATCGGGATCCCGATCGAGGGCGTCGAGATGAAGGTCGTCGACGACGACGGCAACGACGTTGCGCAGGGCGAGGTCGGCGAGATCGTGATCCGCGGCCACAACGTGATGAAGGGCTATTGGAACAAGCCCGACGAGACCGGCGAGACGCTGGTCGACGGCTGGCTGCACACCGGCGACATGGCGAAGATCGACGAGGACGGCTACTTCTTCATCGTCGACCGCAAGAAGGACCTGATCATCCGCGGCGGCTACAACGTCTACCCGCGCGAGATCGAGGAGGTCCTGTACGAGCACCCCGCGGTGAGGGAGGCGGCGGTGGTCGGGGTCAAGGACGACAAGCTGGGCGAGGAGATCGGCGCCGCGGTCGCGCTCAAAGACGGCGAGGATGTCTCGGCGCAGGAGCTGCGCGACTTCGTCAAGGAGCAGGTGGCGGCCTACAAGTACCCGCGCCAGGTGTGGTTCGTCGACGATCTGCCCAAGGGACCGACGGGCAAGATCCTCAAGCGCGAGATCGAGCCGCCCGACAACGATTGAGCGAGCCGCCGCGCATCCGCCCGGCCAGGCGCGAGGACGTTGCGCTGATGTTCTCGCTGATCGTCGAGCTGGCCGAGTACGAGCGCGCCGCGGATCAGGTCGTCGGCACCGAGGAGATGCTCGCGGCGGCGCTGTTCGGCCCTGAGCCGGTTGCGGAGGCGCTGATCGCCGAGCTCGGCGCCGAGCCCGCGGGCTTCGCGTTGTTCTACACGAGCTTTTCGACCTGGCAATGCGTCCCGGGCATCTGGCTCGAGGACCTCGTGGTGCGCGAGCGGCTCCGCGACGCCGGCGTCGGCGGCGCACTCGTGCGCGAGCTCGCCGCGATCGCGCTGCAACGCGGCTGCGGGTCGTCTGGAATGGGCGGTGCTCGACTGGAACGCGCCGGCGATCGGCTTCTATGACCGCCTGGGTGCCAGCTCGGTCGACGACTGGCGACTGCGCCGGCTCGACGGCGAGGCGCTGCGGCGTGTCGCAAGCGGGGAGCGCTCGGGGCCGTGACCGCGGAGCCGGCCGATCGGGTCGGGCTCGGAACGGTCGCGCGCGAATGGACTCGCATCGGGCTGACCGGCTTCGGAGGGCCGCCCGCTCACATCGCGCTGCTGCGGCGGCTGGTCGTCGACGGCGCCACTGGATCGAGCCACGCGAGCTGGAGGAGGCGATCAGCGCCTGCAACCTGCTGCCGGGGCCCGCCTCCACTCAGCTCGCGCTGTTCTGCGCACAGCGCGTCGGCGGGACGCCTGGACTGATCGTGGGCGGTCTCGGGTTCATCGCCCCGGCCGTGGTGCTGATGCTGATCCTGTCGGCGCTGTTTCTGTCGCATTCGCCGCCGTTGTGGGTGCGCGGGCGCGGGCGCCGGTGCCGGCTCGGCGGTCGCCGCCGTCGCCGTGGCTGCCGCTCTGGGGCTGCTGAGGCCGAGCTGGTCGCGGGTTGTGCACGACCGCGCGCGTCGGGACCGCTGGATCGTCTACGTGCTCGCCGGGGGTGCAGCCGCGGCGACGCTCGGGCCCTACCTGGTGCTGGTGCTGCTCGCATCCGGCGTGATCGAGCTGGCAATCTGCTCGCGGATGCGGGGCCGGCTGCAGGTACACGGCTGGGTGGCGGCACTGCCGCTCGCCGCCGCGGCGGTCGGCGGGATCCCCGCGCTCATCTGGGTTGCGTTCAAGGTCGGAGCGCTGTCATACGGCGGCGGCTTCGTGATCATCCCGCTGATGCAGGGCGACGCCGTCCACACCTACCACTGGATGACGTCGGGGCAGTTTCTGAACGCCGTCGCGCTCGGTCAGATCACTCCCGGTCCGGTGGTCGCAACGGTCGCGGCGGTCGGGTACGCGGCGCACGGCGTCGGCGGCGGTGTGCTCGCCGCGGTCGTCGCGTTCCTCCCGTCGTTTCTGTTCGTCCTGATCGGAGGACGCCATTTCGACCGCCTGCGAGGCAACTGGCGCGCCCAGCGGTTCCTCGACGGCGCGGGACCAGCGGCGCTCGGGCGCGATCTTCGGCTCGGCGATCCCGCTGGCGGCCGCGCTGAACGAGGCGTGGCAGTTCGGGCTGCTCGCGGCAGCGGCCGTGGCGCTCCTCGTCGGACGCCTGGGGATCGTCACCACGCTCGTGGCGTGCGGAGTGATCGGAGGGATCGGCGCGATCGCGGGCGCGCCGATCCCTCACTGATTCATTTCAGCGTCCGGTGTCCTGCGGGCTGTGACCAGAGAAGCTGACCACCTGCTGGATCCCGGAAGGCCGGTTGGTGTAGCGCATCGTGAACGGCAGCAGGCCCGGCACGAACGTGATCCGCTCGCGCGTAGCCGATGAGCGCCACGCCGACGGGTTCGAACCCTGCTTGGCGGCCAGCTGGTTGCCGGCCTTGTCGATCGCGTTCCACAGCTGCGCCCGGCAGCGCTTGACGTTGCCGGCGCCGCAGTAGCTCACGCTGAACTTGCCGCGCACCTTCATGCCCATGATCGTGCGCAGGTCCTTGTCCATGTAGATGTGCCAGCCGGTGTACTGCCCGCCCGGCGGCAGGTCGAACTGGCTGTCGAACGAGGCCAGCTCGTTGGACAGCTTGGGACCGAGGACCGACGAGGCCCACGCGTTGGCCAGCAGCGGCCACGCGGTGTCCATGATCGCCGCCCCTGGGTCGGTGATGTCGCCGACCCCGGACGGATCGGTCCGGTCCAGACGGCTGCCGCCGTGCTGGTGCCAGGCGTCGAGCAGCGCGAGCATCTTCGCGTCGCGAGCGTTGGGCGCGTGGCCACCGTGCAACAGCTTCGACAGCAGCGGCTCGATCGTCATCTCACGCACGTCCTGCGTCGCGGCGGCGTTCATCGCCGACACGACCTGCTCGGGCGTGATGTTCTTGCCGTGGCCCAGGTTGTTGATCAGCAGGTCGACCCGCTGCAAGGCGCCCAGCGACCAGTTGTCGTCGGGGGCCTCGTAGCCGGCCTGCGGGCGGTTGTTCCAGTTGACGATCTCACCGCTTGGCGGGTTGATGCCCTGCGGATGATTCTTCGCCGACACGTAGCCCTTCCACTCCTCGTGCCCGGTGCCGTTGATCGGCATCGCCGGGTCGGCGTTGGAGGGACGGATCGGCACCAGTCCGCTCGTGAACACCCCGATGTCCTTGTCGTCGGCGTAGAACGAGTTGAACGTCTGGGGCGTCAGGCTCGCGGCCTTGAAGAACTGGTGGATGTTGTGAACCTGGTTGTGGGCCAGCTTGTAGTAGAACAGCTGGTCGAGCACGTCCTTGCCGTAGCTCGAGCGCTTGCGCGACAGCGCCACGAGGCGGCCGTGCACGCGTGCGTATCCGAACACGGGCCCGTGGACGGTCCGGTAGTAGGTGATCTCCTTGGCGTCCTTGGTGCCCGGGGCAAGGGTGCCGGCGTCGAAGAACTGCATCTTCAGACACTTGCCGTCGAACAGGTACTTGTGCGTGCTGTGCCCGCACAGCGTCTCCACGTAGGTGTCGATCTGGTCAAGACCGGCCGACGTCAGCGACCATGCCGCGTCCTGCGATCGTCCGATGAAGATGTACCCCGGGAACGTCGCCGCGGTCGCTCCGCGCTGGCTGATCCCCGGTCCCTCCAGGTCCTCCTCCATCGTCAGGCCCGGGTAGAAATAGCCGATCTGCGGACCGGCGACCATGATCGGGTGATGGGTCGCGGAGCGAGCACCGGACACCATCAGCTCGTTGCTGGCGTGTGTGCGCGGCTCGAAGGCGGCCAGCGCCTTGGTGGCACCCGAAGTCATGCTGCCCGGGTCGAGGTTGACGTTGCCGCTGTCGTTCTTGGGCGGCGCCTGGAAGCGCACCTTGCCCGGGACGCTCGCGGGCGCCTCGGGGTCGTTGGCCTCGCGCAGGTCGTCCCACACCCCACGCCCCTTCTTGGCGCCGAACTTGCGCTGCAGCGCGGTCAGGAACTCGGAGCGGACGGCCTCGTCGCCGCCGCCCTCGCCGACGAACTGATCCTTGAGCGCGTTGAGCGCGTAGATGTCGTTGCGCGTGAACGGAGCGGCGGTCGAGCCTTCCGCCTTGAACGCGGCGTTGATGCCGTCGAGGTAGACGTCGATGTCGTGCAGCACGGCGCGACCCTCGGCGCCGTGGGCGAGCAGTGACTTGGTCTGCTTGGCGATCTCACGCTCTGTCTGCGCGGTCGGCTTGAAGTTCTCGAGGCCGGAGATCAGCCCGAGCGCGCTCAGACCGGGAGCGTCGATGGCCGCCACGCGGGAGTCGTAGCGCGCCTGCTGCAGCAGCAATCCGCGGTCCTGGACGAGCACGTAGCCGGCTCCCCAGGTCACGTCGTCGCGGGTCGTGCCGAAGATGTGCGGCACGTCGAAGCTGTCGCGGTAGATCGTCACGCCGGCGCGCGGGGTCTCCTTGGTGGAGAGGCCCTGGGCCCCGATCGGGTCGGCCTTGAAGTCGGCGACGAGGTCGCTCTTGCTGACGTGGTTGAACAGCGGCGTCAGCGCGTTGTACATCTGCGCCTGCTGGTCGGCGCCGGCCGGCGGCGGAACGTCGCCCGGCTCACCCGAGGGGATGATGTCGCGGGCGATGATCGCGTGGTCTGCGAATGTCGGCGCGGGTGGGGCGGCGGACGCAGCAGCGGGCGCGATCGCGCCCGCTGCCAATACCGCCGCAAGAACATGCTTACGGCTCAAAAGAGGTCTCCTACTCGTGTGGCGATCTTGTAAACGCAGCCTATCCGAGCATCCGTCGGTATCAGCTGCTCGTGGGGCACGCGGCCAGCGGGCTGCGGCGCCTTTCACGCAATTGCGTTAGGCGCCGCAGCCCGCTGGCCGGGCTCGCGCGCTACCTGGTCGCCGCGTCAAATAGAAAAGCCCCGCCGAAGCGGGGCTTTCCCTTAGCAGACCTATAAGCCGGATCCTGTCGTGAGCAACCATCCATCTACGCGGCCTACCCGGACCTTGGCGGGCCACCTCCAAACGGTCCTGCTTGGCCTAGCATCAGGTGGGGTTTACCTGGCCGCCGCGTCACCGCGACGCCGGTGCGCTCTTACCGCACCATTTCACCCTTACCGGCCTGAAGCGCTGCAGCGGCTTCAGGCTTAGGCGGTGTTATTTCTGTGGCACTTTCCCGCGGGTTTCCCCGGGTCGGCGTTACCGACCACCTCGCCCTGTGATGTCCGGACTTTCCTCGAAGGCTTGTACCTCCGCGGTTGCTCAGCCTGCATCGGTGAGCATAGAGCCGAATCGAACCGCCGTGACCAAGTGCACGGACCGTTGCCGGCCGCGCGGCTCGCCCGACCGATCTCAGGCCTGGTCGCCGGACGCCGGACGCCGCAGGACCTCGCGGACGCGCGCGGCCTCCCGGATGAGGTGGTCGCGCTCGGCCGCGCTGGGCGCGGCCCGGGCCGCGTCGGCGTACAGCTGCGCGGCGGGCTCGAGCTCGCCGGCGCGCTCGCGCAGGTGGGCCGCCACCGCGGCGAAGCGCGGCAGGTCGGGATCCAGGTCGGCAAGCAACGCCAGTCCGGCCCGGGGCCCGTCGGCCTCCCCGACCGCCACCGCCCGGTTGAGGCGCACGATCGGGCTGTCGGTGAGGCGTACGAGCTCGTCGTACCATTCGACGATCTGGACCCAGTCGGTCTCCGCCGCACTGCGAGCATCGGCGTGCAGGGCGGCGATCGCGGCCTGCGCCTGGTACTCGCCTAGCCGGTCGCGTGCCAGCGCGGCCTGCAGGATGGCCACGCCCTCGGCGATCAGCCGGGTGTCCCAGCGCGCGCGGTCCTGCTGGGCGAGCGGGACGAGGCGACCGTCGGGCGCCGTCCGCGAGGCGCGCCGGGCGTGGTGCAGCAGCATCAGGGCGAGCAGCCCGGCGACTTCCGGCTCGTCGGTCAAGGCCGCGAGCTGCCGGGTGATCCGGATCGCCTCGGCCGCCAGATCCACGTCGCCGCCGTAGCCCTCGTTGAAGACGAGGTAGAGCACCCGCAACACCATTGCGAGGTCACCCGGCTGATCGAGCGACTCCCCGGCCAGGCGGCGCTTGGCGCGGCTGATCCGCTGTGCCATCGTCGGCTCTGGGACCAGGTAGGCGTTCGCGATCTGCGCCGTCGTCAGGCCGCCGACCGCGCGCAGCGTCAACGCGACCGCCGACTGGGCCGGCAGGGCTGGGTTCGCGCACAGGAAGTACAGCGCGAGCGTGTCGTCGACGTCCGGCACCGGGCCGGGGGCCGGCTCGGCGTGCACGACGTCCTCTCGCACCCGGCGTGCCGACTGCGACCGCGCGTCGTCGACGAACCGGTGCCACGCCGCGGCTACGAGCCACCCTTTGGGATCGCGCGGCGGGTCGTCGGGCCACGCGGCCAGCGCGCGCACGAGCGCCTCCTGCACGGCGTCCTCGGCCGACGCGAAATCCGCTCCGCGCCGGACGAGGATGCCGATCACCGCGGGCACGAGCTCCCGCAGCAGCGCGTCGTTCATTCGCCCATCGCGGGAGGCTTGGTGAAGAACGGCCGGACCTCGAGCCACTCGTGGATGGGATCGCCGCCCGGGCCGGGCGCGGCGGACAGGCGCCCGGCGAGCTCGACGGCGCGGTCCCACGACTCCACGTCGATGATCATCCAGCCCGCGATCAGGTCCTTCGTCTCGACGAACGGGCCGTCGACCACCGGCGGGCGGCCTTCGCCGTCGAAGCGCACGAACGCGCCGCCGGGTGCCAGCGCCTGCTCGCTGACGTACTCACCGCTCTCCTGTAGGCCGGCGGCGAAGTCACGCATGAACTGGATGTGTGCGTCGACCTCCTCGGGCCGCCACTGGTCCATCGGCGGGTAGTCGACGGCACGCGTCGGGCCGCCACGGTAGTGCTTGAGCAACAGGTACTTCATCAGCGATCTTCTCCTTGGTGGGGCGGCCCGTCCGGCCGCTGTGTCCCTGGGACGAAGCTGCGCCGCCGTTCTCGACATCCGCGCGTCGAGTTCTAACGAACGCCTCGATCCGCTCGCCGCCAGCCACGCCCCACGTGGCGGCCGGGACCTGCGCGAGCGCGAGCGGCGCCGGGCGGCGCGCTCGGATTGGACTGACCGCTCGTGCCGCGTTGGCGCGGCGGCTCACAGCGCAGCGCCGGCCGCAGCTCAGCGCAGCGTCGTGCCGCGGCTCAGCGCAGCGTGGTGCCGCAGCTGGTGCAGCGCCCGCCGATCGGGCGCGCGTGTGCCCCGTACTCGGGCGCCATGTCCTCGCCGCACACGACGCACCGCACGACCCGGTGGGCGGCGAGCCCCTCCCACACGCCGACGAGAACGTCGTCGAGCATGGGCTCACCGCCCGCCAGGTCGAACAGACTCTGCGGAGCGGACTCAAACGGGGCCAGGACGCTCACCTCCCGTCCCTCACCCCATGCCCCGCATCAGGCCAACGACCTTCCCCAGCACGCTCACGTCGCGGCTGCGGATCGGCTCCATCGCTTCGTTCTCGGGCTGGAGCCGAATGTGGTCCTCCTCCTGGAAGAAGCGCTTGACGGTCGCCTCGTCGCCCACGAGCGCGACCACGATGTCGCCGTCGACAGCCGTCTCCTGCGGCCGCACGACAACCAGGTCGCCGTCGAGGATGCCGACGTTCTTCATCGACTCGCCCCGCACTCGCAGCAGATACCGGCCATCGTCGCCGCCCGCGAACTCAGGCGTCTGGATGTAGTCCTCGATGTTCTCCTCGGCGAGCACCGGCTGACCGGCCGCGACCTGGCCGACCAGAGGCAGGCCCGGTCGCACAAGACTGCGGACGCTCGAGGCGGCGCTGGACGCCGCCCGGTCGAGCATCTCGATCGCCCGGGGCTTGGACGGGTCGCGGCGCAGCAGTCCGATCTTCTCGAGATTCGCCAGGTGCGCGTGGACCGTGGAGGACGAGGCAAGGCCGACCGCCTTGCCGATATCGCGCACCGTCGGGGGATAGCCGTACTTGGCCGAGTAGCGCTTGATGAAGTCGAAGATCTCCTGCTGACGCTTGGTTAAGTCCATCGCCAACTCCTTACTCGTTTGACCCGGGACGATCCCGTACGTCGAACATGTGTTCGTTACAGTAGCGCGGGCTCTGGACGGACTCAACCGGAGCCGCGCCCACCATCGCCCCGGCCCGCCGGCCCGCGAGGATCGCCGCCGTGCCAGACCCCGCGGATATACTGGCCGCCCAAGCGCCTGTGGCGGAATTGGTAGACGCGCAAGGTTGAGGGCCTTGTGGACTGTATGGTCCGTGGAGGTTCGAGTCCTCTCGGGCGCACTCGGAAAGCCCCGCTAGACGGGGCTTTTTGCTGCTCTGAGCGGCCCTGCGGCTTATGTCCGACGGTGTGGGTACTGTTGTCACGTGACAAATACCCACATCTGTACCCCTTACCGTGACGTGACAACGTTCTGTGGGTACGCGTGAGCGTTCGGCATCATCGGGGCGGTTGGGAGGTCCGCTGGCGAGATGCGGATGGTCGCCAGCGTGCTCGGCGGTTCCGATCGGAAGACGCAGCGCGCGCCTTCGATGAGGCGCTCGCTGAGGTCTCCCCCGCGATCCGTCGATCGGATACGGCACGTCACGGGCGCAGCGGCGGCGTCTACGCCTATCGAACGGCCGACGGAGTCCGATGGCGGTTCGTCTACCGGCGCAGCGACGGCACCCAGACGACCAAACGCGGCTTCCCGAGCGAGCGAGCCGCTCGCGACGCGAGGCGCCGGCTGATCGAGCAGGTCGAGCGCGGCGAGGTCCGCCACACGACGGAGACGTTCGCGGGCTACTGGCACCGGTGGCTCAATCAGCGCCGCACGTACCTCGAGCCCGGCACCTGGTCCGGATACGAGATCGCGGGGCGCAAGCGGCTGCTACCCGCCTTCGGCGCGTGCTCCCTCGGAGCCATCGCCGTCGATGATGTGCGCGAGTTCGTCGCCGAACTGGCCGAGGCCGTCGAAGCAGGCGAGCTGGCGGCGAAGACCGTCAACAACGCGCTCGGAACGCTGGTCGTCTGCCTCAACTCGGCGGTCGTCGACGGCCTGCTGCCCGTCAATCCCGCTCTGCGTGTTCAGCGGCTCCCGTCGGCGCACATCGAGCGCGACTACTTGCGGCTCGACGAGATCCCGCGCTACCTCGACGCGTGTTCTGCCGTCTACCGACCGCTCGCGGAGCTGCTGATCGGCGCCGGGCTCCGGATCTCCGAAGCGCTCGCGCTTAGAGTCAGCGACCTGGAGTTCGACGAAGCGGGTGGAACGGTCGTGGTCTACCGCTCGCGCAAGCGCGACGGCGTTGGCTCGACTAAGTCTGACCGCTTCCGCGCGGTCGAGATCGGCCCCGCGCTCTGCTCGGCCCTTAGCGATCAGGTAGCGCGCCGTGCCGAGCTCGCAGCTGGAGAGCACCGGGCAGCTGTCCTCTTCGTGATGCCTTTGCGGACGGTCAAGCGCAGCCATGGCCGGTGGGAAAGCGCCGACGTCGGAGGGCCACTCGATCGCAACACCGTCTCGCGCGACTGGCATAAGGACGCGCTGGAGGATGCGGCGCTCCGCGACATGCCGCTGCATGCGTTGCGTCACACGGCGGCGGCGGCGTGGTTGGCGGCGGGGAACTCGCTGATGTATGTGCAACGCCAGCTCGGACACGCGGACATCAGCACGACCGAGCGCTACTACGGACACCTCGAACGCCACGTACTCGCGGCCGGCGCCGTCGCGACTGAGGAGGCGATCGCGCGTGCCTCGAAGGTGGTGCGTTAGAGCAATGACTGCTGCTCGGCTGCCTTCGACAAAGAGGGAGTCTGTCGCCGCGAAGTTGCTCGCGAGCGCCGGTCGCCGACGTCCGCGGATCTCCCGCGGCGGCGCCGCACCGCCGGAGACCACTCGGCCCGTGCGTCGGCCAGCCACTGGTCGATGTCGTCCGGCACGAATCGCAACGGGCCATCCTCCCCACCGATCCGCACCGATGGAATTCGCCCGGTCCGCGCGGCCTCGTACACCCACGCACGCGAGACCGCGAGCCGCCGCGCGACGTCGTTGGCCTTCAACAGGTCCACGGCTTTGCTCTTGCAACAAGCCAAATAAGCAAAACAATGATAAGGTAGCGCTTGTGGGCGACGGTCACAAGGCGGGTAGCTGAGTTGGCCGACAGGACGGACCAGGAAATCCAGGCCGCGTTCAAGGCTGCCCAGAGCGGATGGGCGGATGCGCTTCGCGCACACCGGCTCGCGCCCCCCGACTCCGGCTACAGCGCCCGTCTGCTCACCCTGTGTCGCGCGGCGCACACCGAGGCATTGATCTGCTGGGAGGCCCACGAGGCCGGCTACAAATGGCCTCGGCATCGCGCAGCCGGCGGCGAGCCGCCATATGAGCTTCGGCCTGAGAGTGCGCGGCGCGGGCCTGAGATCGCCTGGCAGCGGTTCGACGCGGCGGTCGAAGCGTTGAACCGCGCGACGAGAGGCACCGATCTGCACCGCGTCGGTTCTGCGTACGAGGAGATGGCCGTCGCGGCGGGCGCGCTCGCGGAAGCGATCGAGCTCGAGGACCGCGCCAGTGGTCTCCTTCCCCCGAAGCGCCCGATGGCAAGACAGACGCCGGCTCGGGCGCGGAAGTCGGCCTGAGTCAACAGCATGGCCGACTCGATCGAACAGTTCAGCTACGAGCTGACGGCGAACGCACTCGCCGAACAGGAGCGGGCCGTCGGCGCCCTCAGGGCGCGCGCGGGAACCGTGCTCGCCGCTGCATCGATCGCCGGCTCATTTCTGGGCACCAGGGCGAGCCACGGCTCGCTCAACGCCTGGGCGGTCGCGGCATTGCTCACGTTCGCGCTGTGCCTCGCCAGCGCCGTGTGGGTGCTCTTTCCGCGCAGCTTCGTGTTCGCAGTCCGCGGTGAGATGCTGCTCACCCAGACCGATCTTCTCGGCCTCGAGGACATTGCCGAGGCGTACCGGGCTGCCATCACCTGGATCGAGCCGCATCTCGACCGCAACCAATACAAGCTGGCGAGGATTTCGGGGTGGTTCAACGTCGCCTGCATTTTGCTCGCGACCGAAGTCGTACTTTGGACTCTGAGCTTCACAAGCTAACCTGATCCCATGGCCACGACTCCCCCGAAGCCCCCGTCTGCGCCGAAGCCGCAGCTGCCAACGGACGCTCCTCCAGGCTTCGCGCTTCCGGAGCCGCGACCGAGCCTGTTCGGCTCAGCTAAGTAGGGTCGAACCCGTCGCCGGGCTGTCCTGGCTTTTGGCGGAGCGGGGTGCCTGCGCGAGGGTGTCGCTCGCCGGTCCATGGATGCGAGCGGAACTGGGCACGGACCGAAGAACCTGCCGTCTCGCGATCGCCTCTTAGTCCTCGGACTCGACGCAGCGCGCCGGGGTGCGCGGTCGTCGTCCCACACGGACTTCGCCCCGGTCGCTTCCGAGTCCCGCGGCAACCGAAACGCTTCCGGCGACCAGGGGTCGCGCTGCGTCGCCAGCGACTCGCTCTCCGCCTTGGCGCGATCGAGCAGAGCGTCGACGTCGGCTCGCGCAGATCCTGAATGCGCGCCCGACCCGCACCGCCGGAAGCACACCTTGATCGATCCAGTTCCTGATCGTCTGTGCGGTCACCTGGAACTCCTCGGCGACCTGTGGGCACGGTGAGTAATGCAGTCGGCCATGAGGATCAGTCGAACAGTACGTCGCGACTAACAGGCACGAGCCGTCGTAGCGGGCGACGCCGTTCGATCGCTCGAGCCGCGCGATCAGCGCCGACAACTCCTCGACGACGATGCCGCGCGTCGTCAACCGCCCGCTGAACGTCTTCGGCATCGGAGGCGCTGCGTCGTCGCTGACTGGCGACCGCGCGTTCAACGAGACGACCGAGCTCGACGCTCACCGGCGTCGCGCCGAGTCCCGCGCGAAAGACACTCCATGTCTCGTCGCTCACCTGGACCCGCGCCATACGATCGCGCGGTGCTCGGGCACGTTGTTCTGCGCCGTCTGTTGTCGCTGTCGACCTCGGCGACCCACGTATACGTTGTAGACGATGTAGCGGACGCACTCGAAGAGTGAAACTGTGTGCTGCGAGCGGAGCGAGCGGCAGGAGCGCATTTCGGCTGTTGACGTTTGAGGTGGTGTGAGTCGAAGACAGGCCGTTGAGGCGGACGCCTCGTTCAGCTCGGCGCGTGGATGCTTGTCGGCAGAACGCTCGGTTCTTTGGTAAGCGCTCCGGTCGGACGTCTCGTGCTCCAGCGGGACGGAGCGCGCACGCGAGATGGGGTCGCCCGCCCGCCGGGGATGGCTGGCGGAATAGACCGTATGGAGGTTCGGCCGGAGCGGTGTTGAAGCTAGGTCGGCACCCCCCGCGACGGCTGCGTGGTGCTGTTCGCGCTGAGGATTGCGCCCTCGGCGCGGGACCCACGATCGACGAGAGGAGTGCGCGATGCCTGACGGTATCCGTTGGGTCGGTCTCGACGTGCGCGCACGCGGGTCGACGATCGCTGTCTTCGATCAGACCACGGGCGAGCTCAACGCTCGTCGCGTGACCGGCCGCCCGCACGAGCTGGTCGACCCGCTACCGGACGTGCCCCGCCCGGCACGGATGGTCTATGAGGCGGGCCCGACCGGCTACGGGCTGGCCCGTCGCGCCCGCGCGTTGGGGATCGAGATGGCAGTCTGCGCGCCCGGACGCACCGAACGTCGCCCGGGCGACCGGGTCAAGACCGACCAACGCGACGCGGCGCGGTTGGACGAAAGCTTTGCTCGCGTTCAAGATCCAATTCGGAGACCGACTGCCCGACTAACCATCAACCCCGCCTACACAGAAAGACGGACACCCTCGCGGGATCGCAACGAGCGCCTGTCACGAACTCGTTAGGACGTAGGTTCGCCCTCTTGCCCTGGCTGATCGTCGTGGTGGTGTCGACCGAAGAAGCGCTCGATGCGGTGCGCCTCGTGCTCGGCGGCTCCTATTGGAGCCAACATCGCCACGAGCTCTTGCATCGTGTCAGTGAGGCGGTCTACGGAGGCCCGCAATGGATCGATCGACGTCGCGAGCGTATCGATGACTTCGACCTCGTGCTCGATCGAGGCGGTGTCGTCCTTGATCGCACGCACCGCGTCAGCAATGTCCGCCTTGATGTCCTGGGCCTCATCCACTGACTTGACGACGTCGTGTTCGGTCAACCCGAGAGCCGATCGGATCGGACGGAGCTCGATCAACCCGAGAACCGATCGGATTGGACGGGTGACGAACTCGAGCACGCTTGGAAGCCTACTTCTTGGCCGCTCCATCCTGGCGTGAGAAGGGACACGCCCGTGTTCGCAGTCGAGTCGGGACTGGTGGTTTGATCAGCGCCGCGCATCCCGTCGGTGAGCTTTACACCCAAGATCGCTACCCGAGGTCGAGCACCCGCTAGTGTAGCGGCTCTTGCGGCGCCGTAGCGTGGCGAGCAGGCCCAGGAGCCGCTCGATCCGCGGTCGTGCGCGTCGAGGTGCTCGGCGGTGGCCGGATCGGCGAGCGCCTGACGGCCGGCCTGCAGAAGTGTCCTCGTGGACGCAGATGATCTGACGTAGCGCCTGGACTTGCCCGGGCAACAACGCGCTTTGAGCGGGCACTCGCCGGCACATCGCTGCCGCGAAATTCGCTCCGCGAAACCCGGTCTTGGACGTGCTGATCGGGACGGTGTGCCCGCCGGGGCAGGTGACCGTGCCGGCGTCCAAGATCGATCGTCGAACTCGCGCTTGGCGAGTACGGCCCTCAACGATCTTGCCCTCGGGCACCGGGCGAGCACATCGACGTCACGCTCGGCGAGCTCGGCGCGGACAGGCCCGTTGCCATAGGCGGTATCGCCCAGGATCCGCGTCGGGCCGCTGTTCTGGCGGCTGGCTGTCGATCAGATGCTTGGCCTGCGGGCCGTCCGTCTCGCAGGCTGGGCAGACGTCCACCGCCGTGATCAGCGGCTCGCTGGCGTTCGTCGCCGCAGCCGAGAGCTTGTAGCCGTCGAATCAGTTGCTGGCTGCTCTTGCGACCGTGACGCATCTCCGGGTCGACGGTCGAGATGATCCTGCCCTGGCGAGTGCCGCGAAGCAGTCTCGGAACACCGTCGTCATCGACCTCGAAGTCCTGGCCGATCAGCTCCCGCAACAGCTCGTGCGCCGCCTTGACCTGCTCATCTTCCAACAGCCCTCAGCCTGCTCGACGGCCGTCAGCGCCCGCTCGGCGTCCTGCGCGACCCTGGTCAGCATCCGCTCGCGCTCAGCCCGCTCCCGCCAGCGACAATCGGCTTCTCGTCGGCTCGGTCGTAGTCGAACTCCAGACCGTCAGCCAGCCGCTCGCCAGCTTCCTCGTCGACCGCGCGACCGCGTCGATCAACCGCTTGACGCCATGCGGATCAGCCGGACCGTGTCCTGGTCGCCGCCGCCCGACAGGCTCTGACTTCAGGTGGACGGGCGGCAGCGCCTCGATCTGCTGCTTCGTCAGGTCGACGCGGATCTCCTGATCATGGCGGGTCATCGCACCGATCGGAATCGCGACCTGCTTGCGGCCCCAGAGGTGACCCTCGGCGAGCAGCACGTGGGTCGCGTGCAGATCGGCCGCGTTGACGATCAGCCCCGCGACCGAGCCGATGAAGCCGTCGGAGGCGTGCACCGGGTCACCGCGCCGCACCTCCACCTCACCGACCGGGACCCGGTCAGACGCGATCACGTCGTGCTTGGAACGGTGCCCGTACGCGATGTCTCGCATCCCGCCCCCGACCACGCCGGCGCCCCCTAAGAGCTCGTAATGAGGCGAGTGAAAGGCCTGCCCACCGGCGTAGCCGAACGTCGGGTTGTCCACCGGCAGGAAGTGGAACTCCTCGCCCTCATCCAAGCCCAGGAACTGCGCGACAGTGCACTTCAGTCGGATCGGATCGCCGTCCGATTCGACGATCTCCACCGGAACGAGCCGCCCGAACCCCCGGTGGTGGCCCGGCTTGACGATCAGATGCGTTAACGCTCGAGCGACCGGATCGATGATCACGCCCGTCAGCGTGCCGCACGTCCCATCCGTCCCCGCGACATCAGCTCCAATGCGAAAGCGTTCGGCATCCCCGGCAGCCGGCATGGACGCGAGTCTAACCTTCGCGTTATCGCACCGGATCGTGCACTCCTCGGAGGCCACCCAGTACGCGAGCGATCCTCGCCCGGATTGGTCCGCACGCGGCCCTCGTGTCGGTTGTGTGCGATGACCACGAGACGCGCCATTCGGCCGTGGCAAAGGCGGCCGAGCAGGCAACCGAAAGCTGGGACGCATCGCGCACGGAATTCCTCGCCGACCTCGATCCAGGCCCCAATCACGATTGGGTTCGCACGGCTCTCGGTGAGCCCGCTAATGGGACCGGCTGAACGCGAAAGGGGCGTCTCCACCGGCAGCGTGGTCGTTTGATCGAGACTCGGGCGCCCGTGAGCCGGTGACGCGCAAAGGTCCGGTCGCTCGACTCAGGTGGCTCTCGACGTTACCTGCGATTGTGCTCACTGCGGGGCGGTGATCGGTCGCCGCGGCGAAACGTGGCATCTGCGGCTGGCTGGTGATGAACCGAGCGGGCGCGAGCTCAACCCAGCTGCGCCTTGATGTGATCGACGAGCTCGTTGAACCCCGTCGTCGGCGAGAACTCCACGTACTCGCAGTCTTCGAGCACCATCGGCGCGTGCCCCGGCGACCAGTAGAACGCTTGACCGGCCTCGAAGAACTCGTCGCCGTCCTTGGTCGCCAGCTTCAGCCGCCCACTGAGCACGTATCCCCAGTGCGGACACTGGCAGAGATCGTCGGGGAATCCGACCAGCAGCGGCGCCAAGTCCCAACCGGCCGGCGCGCGGATGAACGACACCGTGATGTCACCGCCGATCTCGTGAGTTCGGAGTTCGACGCCTTCACGCTCGAGCAGGATCTGTGCCTCTTCACGCGCTATCGCGGTCATTGACGCTGCCTTTCGCCGAATCGATACAACCTCCAGCCGACTCTCTCACACTCACGTGGGAAGCGTGCGCGCGGTTCGGACGACATCCGGCAGCGACGGCGTTCAGCCACTACCGATCATCGCGCACGGCCCTCCTTGGCGCGGAGCATGTCGGCTTTGATCTCATCGGCCGTCTGCGCCCAGCTGGCCGCGAGGTCGCGATCGCCGCGGATGTCCGCGAGCTGCGCGGCGCGGTCGAGCGCGACCCAGCACATCAGCTTCGAGGAGACGTAGTGCTGCGGCTTGCCGCGCGCCTCCCAGATGCCCTGATCGGGTTTGTCCCACACCGCTGTCGCGCACTCGGCCTGCGACTGGATCAGCGGCCACAGGCGTCGTGGTAGCCGCTGGCTGCGGCGGGTGTGATCATTCTGTCACTGAACTCGATCGCTCAGCTGCTGATGATCCCGGCCTATCCGTTTTGGTCGCTGTCGATCTTCGCGCTTGACATTCTTGCCATCTACGGGCTGATCGCCTACGGACAGAGGATCGCGAGCACCAGCTGATTGGGACGAGCTGCGGCTCAAGCCGTTGGAGATCACATGTTCGTCGGACGGAAGAAGCGACGCCGGCTGGCCGTGGACCCCTCGGACGTCAGCAATCCGGGCGAGAGCCAGCCCGGCGAGCGCCAGTCCGCCCAGTGGTTGTCTTGGCGGCGATCGGCCCAGAGGGTGACGCGCGCGTGGAACGAGTGGCTGGCGGCCGACGGGCGCGACCGCCCTGATATCTACCGCTGTTACCTCACTGCTCTTGCGGAGGAGGAACGGGCGGCCGCCGAGGTCGAGCGCGTAGTCGCTATCCGGTGACGGAGCGAACTGTGGGGTCGGACCGCGCCCTCGACCAAGCCGGGCAATGACCTCAAACGAACCATGAACACGCAACGACCATCCGAACCTATCGACGTTCGTCGGAAGCGGCTCGGGCTAGTCATTCAGCAGCTCGCGGCTGATCTCGTACAAGAGCGCCGGCGGCGGTTTCAGCTTGAGCGTGAGCTGCGGGACGTGCGCTCACGTCTCGCGGCCTACGAGACGGCCGAACGCAGGATGACCACGCCAAGCCAGTGTCCGACGAAGATCGACGACGCTCTCGCTGAGCGTACGCGGGCGAGCACGGTGCAGTCCAGCGACTCGCCTCCCTGGCGCGGAGCGTGACAGCGGTCGCCGAGTCGGTGCGCTAGGTCGATCGCGGAGAGGCGCGCCGAACTGGACCGAACAGGGCGTGAATCAGCGGCGAACATACCTGCCGAGGTGGGTCAGCAGTCGCCCAATTTTCCGGCGCCACCCCGGCAGCCCAGAGCGAAAGCCACGATGTCGCTCGTCTTGGAGGACGACGCAGATTCTCGCTCTGGTCGCGGAGGGTGGACCAACGCGGGGATCGGTGAGCAGCTCGGGATCGCTACGCGGGTGGCGGGCCACATCCACTCGATCTTGTCCAAGCTCCACCTCGCCGATTCAGAGCACACCAGTAGGCGAGGTAAAGCAGCGCTGCTTTACCTCGCTCGGGCAGGCCGGGTAACACCGGTGTGTACACGCATGCTTGCACTCTGGTTAGCCCGTCGCCCAGCGGCGATAGTTGTGTGATCCAGATGCCCGGTGTTGATCGATCCACACGAGCCCAACGTGTCGCGCTTCGAGCGAGTCCGACGAAGACTCCGCTGCTGAAGGGCACTTAGGTGACTTTCGCTCGCCACGCGTCTCTCGCGCCTGTGAGCCGGGCCAGACTCGCGAGGTCAGTGTGGTCCCGAGTCGGCCCACTGGGTCGACAGGGACGGCCGACGAGGTGTCGTGCGTGACTGGCAGCAAATCTCTGAGTGGAGGTGAACGATGACTGAGGTACTGGCCGAACAGCTCGAGACCGAGGAGTCGATGTTCGTGCAAACCGCGAAGGGCATCGACAGCGACGGGCAGACGCTCACGTTGCGCGGGATCACGCCGTCGACGCTCTATTTCTCCGACAGGCCCAAGCGGGTCGTCGGGCATATGTCGACCGCCGATTTCGTCGACCTGTGGGGGATCGGCGACAACAGCTTCGAGACCGACCCGCCGAACGCGGTGCTCGCGTTCCTCGAGCCCGATGCCGACGCGCCGGACGACGCCGTGGTCGTGCTCAAGCAGCCGAACCTCGACGGCGCCGGCGATCTCTCGTACTCGATCGACGTGCTCGAGGGAAACGTCCCGACGCATACGGGACCGGTCACGCTGTTCATCGACCCGTTCGGACGGCCGCTCTCACCCATCTCGGTGTGCGGAATCCGGAGGCGCGAGCGGCGACGCATGCGACGACGGGGGTTCTGACAGCTCGGGCTAGGCCCACCCATGAACGGACCGGCCGGACATCTCGTCACGGCCGATAACAGGAGGAGGACCAATGGACACTGACAATCTCACGCTGGTGGTCGGCACGTACGGCGACGCCGGGGCAGCGGCCGACGACTTCGCGACGCTGAAGTCCGGACAGGACGCCGGCGAGTACCAAGTCGTCGGGGCCGTGGTGATGAATCGCGACGCGAGCGGCAAGGTCGAGGTAAACGAGCACGGCGACAAGAACGTCGGCCATGGCGCCACCGTGGGCGGAGCCGCCGGGCTAGTGGTCGGTTTGTTCGCGCCGCCGCTGCTGGCAGCGACCGCTATCGGGGCCGGGATCGGCGCCGGGATCGGCGCGCTCACTAAGCGCCACGAAGAGAAGGAGCTCGGCGTCGACGTCGACGAATACCTGCCGGCGGGATCCTCGGCGGTGGTGGCGGTCGTCGACGACCGGTGGGCCGACAAGGTCGAGAACGCCCTGGCCAAGTCGGACAAGAGGATCAACAAGGCGATCGACTCGGGCGACTACGACGAGCTGCAGAAGGCGATCTCGAAGTCCTCCGACGAGGTATCGGGCGCGATCAATTCGTAGCTTGCGGCCTAGACAAGTATGGACCCCTCTGACGACACCCGGACCTCGAGGCGGAAATACCCCGGCGGATGCTTACTGAGCGCGCTCTCCGACTAGGCTCTGCCGGAGCGTGACCGCTCACGACGGGATCGTGTGACTCAGCAGGAGATCGACGACCTTCGGGGAGAGAGTCGGTGGCCCCCGACTCTGGTGCTGCTTGTGGCGATCGTGGTCCCGCTGCTGCTGGCCAACCGCTTCACCTTAGTGCCCAAGTGGATTGGGCCAGCGCTGCTGGCGCTATTGCTGGTTGCGCACATGATCGCCGACCCCGGCCGGATCGACCGGCAGACCCGGGCCGCGCGCGCGATCGGCATTTCGCTGATGGCCGTGCTCGTAGTGGGGGCGGGAACCCAGGCGGTCGTGCTGACGGTCGAGCTGATCGGTGGCAACAAGGCGCTGAACAACCCCGACGCGCTGCTCGCGTCCGGCTCACTCGTGTGGCTGAACACGATCATCGCGTTCACCTTCCTCTACTGGGAGGTCGACGGAGGCGGCCCCGCGGCCCGCGCCCATCGCGCCCCGAAGTACCCCGACCTAGCTTTCCCGGAGCACATGAACCCGGACTTGGCGCCTCCGGCCTGGCGGCCGCTGTTCCTCGACTACCTCTATCTAGGCCTGACGAACGCCACGGCGTTCAGCCCTACCGACGTCATGCCCTTGCGGCATTGGGCGAAGCTGACGATGGGGGTGCAGGCGCTGATCTCGCTGGTCATCCTCGGACTGATCGTCGCACGCGCCGTGAACATCCTCACATGAGAATAGGGTCAGACCGCCAGCTGGAGGTCCTGCCGCCGCTGATCGTCGATCGAGTCGTTGTGCCGCCTCAGGAACGCCGCGATCACGGGACACACCGACACCGGCTCATCGCTGAACTCCTCGCCGGCGAGCATCGAGGTGAGTCCATCACGCAGACACCCTCGTCCGGCGAATCGTGCCATCCTCCGGACAGTTTGGTCGTTTGATGCCTGACGAGAGTCATGAGCGGCCCTTCCGTCCACGCTAGTGCGAGACGAGGCTAGGAGCGCAGCCCCACGTGAGCATCATCCTGATTGGGTGATTGACGAACCCCACGGAGGCGGCCCAAGGCTCGCACGCCCGCTTGAAGCTCGTAGCCGATCGCGGTTGCCAGCGTGGGTGCCGTCGACACAACCCGCGTCTGCCTCACCGCGGGTCTGATCAGGACAACGTCGAACTCGTCCTCGGTCGCTCCCGCCCACGTCGCCTGCCGGTGTCGAGGAAGGCGGCAGTCCGCGGACGGGCGCCACGCTGAGTGTCGCAATCGCAGGACGAACGGGAGGCCACCGACCCCCCGAGAATCTGTTCCCCCTTTAACCAGACGCGCGAGCACGCGCGGGGCGCCGACGAGCTTCCGAATCGTCATAAGGATGCAGAAGGCTGGCGCACGATTGGGCCGTCCGCCGCGGGTCTTGCCAGACCCGCTTCCGTGTTCGTGCAGTACTCGGCGGCAATCAACCGGCCGACCCGCTCTCCGCGGGACGGCGGGGCTGAGCCCTCCGGGCGATCGTGGAGACCATCATGGCCACGCCTTCGCGATGATCGACAAACGAGCGGTGATGCCTGGCAGCTACTTCGTCGCGCGGCGACACTCTCGCTCAAGGTCCGGTCGCGCGGTCGGGCTCTGCCCGGCCGCCTCAACTTCTGAAAAAGCCGGAGGCATCCACCAGTGTCAGGCTCGCGTCGGCGTCGGTGCTGCTAGCCCCATCCGGCTGTCTTGGCGCTCGGCCGGTGACTCTTTGTCTCCGATCACCCAGTGGACGAGGTGCCGCTCTCAAATCATCAGCCGAGCAGCCGTATGAGCCCGCGTCCGATGAAGAACAGCCCGGCGGCGCTGAGCAGCCCGACGGTGAACCCGCGACCACGGCGAGCGATCTGATCGCGGACAGCCGTGAGCCCACGCTGGCTGGGACTGGGGGCAACCCTGGTCAGGACGACGGGCACCCACGCCGGCATGGACACGAGGCCGACGAGCACGAGGACAAGCACCGTTTCAGCTGCGATTTCAACGTCAGTCCTGGAGATCTCTTTGGCCGCCGGTGCGATCAGGGCCAGCGTCGTGACGTTCGTCGCCATGGCGAACACGCCGAACGCAAACGCCGCCCGAGCCTTGCGCGAACCACTCGCACCCCGGTCATCACCGCCGTTGCTACTCGGCGACCCCCGGCGGCGTCCCGAGACGAGAACGAGAAGGGCCACGTTGACCAAGACCAGGCCGAGAACGAGGTCGAGCGTCGCGTCGAGGTGCGGTTCGGTCGGCAGCGCGATCGCGCGTCCGAACAGCACGATGAGGACGACGATCACGAACGTGCTTAGGACCACACCGGCGGCGTAGCGCCCCCCTGCCCTACCACCGTCGGGCCCGGCGAGGAGCACGGTTTGCTCCGTCAACATGACCGGGCTGACCGCTCCGGCCAGCCCGAGCGGGATAACGACCGCGAGCGCCGCCAGCACCGACCGGACTATAGGCCTACGCCCTGAGGTCGCGCCGGGCGGTTGCAAGTGGACGACAGCGTGGATTGGAGTGTCGCTCGAGGCAAGAGCGGCGCTGCCGCTCGTGCCTCAACGCGACAGCGGGCGCGGGCGGCTGCGGCCGGATCGTGACCGAAGTCGCGGCCTGCGCCGACGATCATGTATGGACCGCAGGTAGATCGCGCAGCACCGGCCATCCGTGTCGAACCAGGCTGGCGAGTGCGAGCAGCCAGGCCGTGAACGCGACCCACGTCCAAGCTTGACCGAAGTCGGTGATCGCGCTGATGCCGGCGACCTGGCCCGTGATGAAGCTGCACGCCGCGTAAATGCCGAGCGGAAAGACAGTGCCCCAGCGGCGCGCGTCGTAGCCGAGCCGCGGCCTGAGGATCTCGCACGCGACCAGCGGGAGGAGCCACACCATGGCCACGCACCAGAGCACCAGCGTGCCAGTCTTGAGGAGCTGGTGCAGCTCTGTTAATTGCCCAAGCGCAGCTGCGGCTTGGGTGACGTGGCCGGCGGCGAGGGCACAGATGCCCAGCGCGCCGCCGGCAATCCAGTGGTCGCCGTGCCCGGTGACCGGGTCGCGGAGGTCAAACCGGGCGGCGGTGAAGACGTAGAAGGCGAGCCCGAGAACCAGCGCGGCGGTCGCGGCGCTGATTAGCCAACCGGCATGGTAACTGGCCGCCAGGGTGGCTCCCAGCACGGCGAGTGCTTCGGTGGCGGCGGTCAGGACGAAGGAGATCCCGGCCCTCGGGGTCTTCCAGTGCCGCAGGACCGGCATCACAAGCAAGGCCCAGCAGACCGCCGACACCGCCAGCAGCACCGCGGCTGCCACGTGGTAATCCTCACTGGCCAACCGGGTGCCGAGTACGGCGGTGCCAGCCGCGCCCGTGAACGCGCCGGGCGAGCAGGCCTCCCGCGCGAAGCGATCACGCTGGTACGCCAGCCGCACGCCCAGCAAGACGGCCAGTAGCACCCAGACGAGCAGGGCGAACCAGAGCGTGATCGCAGACAGAACCGCTCGGTGGTCTGCGGACAGATCGATGGAAACGATGCCGGAGGCCATGACGACCGCTCCTGAAGCGGGCGCGATCGCATCGGGCACCTGCCGCAGGTGGTGCGCCGCGCGAACTGCGGACCGACTCGCCGAGCCATCCCCACTCCCGTTCACCGCATCACGGTGCGGTTACGTCGGCCGGCCACTCCTACCCGTGGTGGTCGCTCACGATCTTCTTCCCGTGCACCTACGTGGTCCACGGCTCTTCGTCTATGGCGAAGACAGGGTGACCCGGGGAACCTGAGGGCGGAACGGCTCGTGTTCGAGCACGCCGCCGCCGCGTACGATCACGGCGGACGACTCGTCGATCTCGTGCCACACGCCCGGCAGGTCCGAGAACGGCTCGGACGCGATCAGCCGGTCCTCGGACGTCGCCTTCGCGAACCACATTTTCTCTTTGGGATATAGCTGGTGCAGCGAGTCGACGTCAGCCGACGCAAACAGCGACCGTGCCCGGCCTTCGGTCGCGTACCGCACGGCCCACAGGCTGCTGCCGTCCGAGACACCGAAGGTCCCTTGCACCATCGGCGCGACGCCGCGCTCGGTGGCGGTCGCCTCGATCAGCCCGACGGTGCGCTCCAGCGCACCGATCGGATCCTGCTCGAGCCCGAACGTGAGCGCAAGCCTGAACACCACCTCTGTGTCGGTCGACCCCACGATCCCGGCAAACAGCTTCGGATCGATCGCCCACATCAGGTCTCGCCGGATCACCCCGAAGTCACCGACATAGCCGTTGTGCACAAACAGCCAACGCCCGTGGCGGAACGGATGGCAGTTGGTCTGCTGGATCGGTGACCCGATCGCCGCCCGCACGTGCACCAGGAACAGAGGCGACGCGACGTGCCCGGCGAGCTCACGCAAGTTCGCGTTACCCCACGCGGGAGCGACGCTGTGGTAGACGCCCGGGCCTTCGCCGGCGCCGTACCAGCCCGACCCCGAAGCCGTCGCCGTTCGTCGGCTCGGCGCCCATCCGCGAGTGCAAGCTCTGGTCAACGATCCCGTGGTGAGTCTTGAACAGCAGCTCCTCGATGAGGACCGGCTGCCCGTGCCAGGCCATCCAGCGACACATCGCATCCTCCTTCGTTGTCGGCCCATCATCGACCCCGCGCCGCCACCCGGCGTCATCCCGATCGGGTGATCCCAGTCAACAGAGCAGGGTGGTCGGCGACGGTCCTCGCGCGGGGCCGGGTTGCGAATGCGCGACAACCTGACGTCAGGCTGCCACTGCTGCATCCACGAGTTCGCGCCACCTAAGCTCGCACCCTGAGCCGGCGGTCTGACTGCTCCTTCAACTCCGCCAAGGCCCGAAGCGGCAGTCGGCGCCAGGCTCGCCACGTGGCGAGCAGGGAGAAGCGATCGGTGGCGCGGCGCCGAAGAATTAGGCCGACCGCGGACCCGGCGCGGCGGGGATGTTGGGCGCTGCTTCACGCCTTTTCTGGTCAGTTCGGCGTGCCTCTTTGCGGCCCAGCGGGCGCACTGACTCGGCGATCGCGCTGTCGCGCTTGGCGCCAGGGAGACGAGTCGCTGGACTGCACCGTTCAGGCCCGCGTACGTGCGCGAGAGCATCAATGTTCGATGCTCGTCGAACGCTGGCTTGGCGTGGTCACCCTGGGGTCGGCCGGCTCGTAGCGCGCGAGGCGCGAGCGCACATCCCGCAGCTCGCGCTCGAGCCGAAACCGCCGCCGCCGCTCTTGTGCCAGATCAGCCACAAGCTGCTGAATTGCTAGACCGAGCCGCTCCCGGCGAACTTCGATAGGTTCGCGTGTCATTGCATGTTCGTGGGTCGTCTGAGGTCATTGCCGGGCTTGTCGTAGGCGCGGTCCGACCCCACAGTTCGCTCCATCACCGGACGGTCACCACGCGCTCGACCTCGGCGGCCGCCCGTTCCTCCTCCGCAAGAGCAGTGAGGTAACAGCGGTAGATATCAGGGCGGTCGCTTCTGTCGGCCGCCAGCCACTCGTTCCACGCGCGCGTCACCCTCTGGGCCGATCGCCGCCAAGCCAACCACTGACGCGGACTCCCGCTCGCCGGGCTGGCTCTCGCTTGGATTGCTGACGTGCGAGGGGTCCACGGCCGGCCGGCGTCGCTTCTTCCGTCCGACAGAACATGGGATCTCCAAGGGCTTGAGCCGCAGCCCGTCCCGATCAGCTGCTGCTCGAGATCCTCTGTCCGTAGGCGATGAGCCCGTAGATGGCGAGAATGTCAAGCGCGAAGATCGACAGTGACCAGAACGGGTAGGCCGGGATCATCAGCAGCTGAGCGATCGAGTTCAGTGACAGAATGATCACACCGGCCCAGCGCGAGAACTGGTTTCGCGCAAAGACGCCAAACCCGACCGCGAGTTCGACCACGCCGATGCACAGAACAACCCATCCCCACGTGTTCAAACTACCGAACACGTAGTTGGTGTTGTGGACAAAGAAGTTTGCGTTACCGATCGCCGCGATACCCTCGATGACGTTCAGCGCCCCGACGATCAAGAGGATTACACCGGCGAACGCGACCCAGCCGGTACCTCGCTCCTCGTCATAATCGTAGCCCGCGTAATCGACGGAGCCCGACGTCGGTGAACTCGGTTGTTGAACGGCCATTTGTCCCTCCGTTTGGCGGCCTGAAGCGACGCCGGTTGCGCCACTGGGAAGCCATAACGTCGCACGTCATCGTGCGGCCCGCAATGGTGCCAACGCACATTCGCCAGTGGGGTTTGCACCACGCGCCGCAGCGAGAACACGACCACGGCCGCTCGTTTGGGTGCGTCTGTGGTCGAAGCGGCTGCGGCGACCAGGCAGCTCTTGAATCGCGCAGCTGCTGCCAGGCATAGCAGCAACGACAATGAGGCGGGCGCGTGTCATCGTCGGCTGGCTGACACCCGGGCCCGAAGATACATGCACCATGGGGCGGCGGCGTCGCCGGATTGTCGTGATGTCATGACCCGGCGGATCGCGCGGTGGGCGAGGACAGCCTCATCGTCAGAGAAGGCATCGCGTCTCTCGTCTCCGGCGCGCCGGACCTCAGCGGCCGTCGCCGTCGCCTGCGGACCGAACAGACTACCGACTTCTTCTGCACTGATCGGAGCATCGAGGCTAGCGCTTCGCCATGGGGGGCGGACCACCTGTGATCCGTGTCGGTTAACACGCAGCGTGTTAACCGACATCGGGAGGTGAGAAAGCGCGTGGGCACTCACCGGCGTGCCGTCTTGTGTTAACGACTCACCTGCGTCATATTCGCCAGCGGTCCTGAGGTCCAATGTCCGGCCTCGTCGAATCAGCGAAGGGAGCCCTTGGCATGAGCGGGCCCGCGCCGCAGCTTCTGCCGCGGTCGTGGCTGTCGGTCGAGACCTTTGAGTACGCGCGGCTCGACGAGCGCCGGTCGGTCATGCTGGTGCTTGCCGCGCTTGACCCAACGGTTGCTCCGACCGTAAAGGCGCAACTGCTTGTCACGGTCGAGCTCGGGGTCGCCACGCCGCTGAACATGCGGATACCCCTGACGCTTGGCGCCCTAGCGACGGGACCGACCGCCGCACACCCGCCACTTCAAGCGGGGAGGCTGCGGACGTCGCACCCTGGATTCGCGTACGCGATTGAAGAATCGGAGAGTGGGCTTGTCTGGCGGGTCAGCTTTGACGTTCCTCTGGAGATCGTCTAGTGCCACCGGACCCACTAGGAGCTTCCCGTCGCAAATCGCACGGCGGTCGCGTTGCCGTCACCCGAGCTTCGCCTGAGCACCGCTCTCGGAGCCCCAGGCGTGCGGGCTCGATTCCCCGCGGCACGCCGGGGTCGCCTGTAACTCACTGTGCGATCGGCGGTCCCAACCAAGCGCGAGCGCACACCGACCAACGGCGTTGGCGCCAGATCCACTCAACAATGCGAAGGAAGGTTCGGATGACCGACAAGCAGATGATCGAAGAGCTCGAGGCAGAACAGTCGATGTTCGTGCAGACCGCACACGGCATGACGAGCGACGGCAACACCCTGACATTGAACGAGGTCACACCATCGACGCTCTACTTCTCCGATCGGCCGAAACGAATCGTGGGACACATGACCACCGCGGATTTCGTCGACCTCTGGGGAGAAGGAAACAACAGCTTCGAGGGAGATCCCCCCAACGCGGTGCTCGCATTCCTCGAGCCCGGCGATCAAGCGCCCGACGACGCGGTCGTCGTGATCAACGCACCGCGTCTGGAGAACGGTCATCTCTCCTACTCCATCGAGACCCTCGAGGGTACGGTTCCCACGCAGACCGGGCCCGTCACGCTGTTCATCGACCCGTTCGGACGGCCGCTCTCGCCAGTATCTGTGTGCGGAGTTCGACGCCGCGAGCGGCGACGCGACCGGAGACGGTTCTAGCCACCCGTGCCAGGCAGCGGGAGTGCCGAACGGCCTGCGCCCGTCGTTGACGAGCGGCAGAATCCAACCCGCGCGCCCGAGCCGATAGCGGCGCGCCGTACCGCGGCTCGGATCACGGCGAGCGGGGACTGAGCCGGGCAGGAACCCTCGGCGCAGTGGCTGACACTATGGGACCGGTGCGGTCGTGACGACGCCTGGAGAGCCGCTCGTAGTTCCGGCTCGACAAACCGTGTTGCAGCCGCCGGAGCGGCCTAATCCTTGATACGCCCGCTGCAGGTGGGCCTTGCGAGGCTCACGCCGATCGGCGGTCGAGATGTGGGGCCACGTCCACGCACTCGGTTCGGCCGCATCGATCGTCATCAACCGGATCTCCCCGCGCCCGTCCGGCTTTGTCACCGACCACGTGGTCGAGCATTCCAGCGCTCGATGATGGCCCGATTACGCCGATGGTTCCGTTGGGGTGGGCGGCGCTTTGCGGGCGTTGGCTGCCGGTGTCGCTTCTCGGGGTGCGAGCGGCGGGGTGCCTGCACTTGCATGCGGGCTCCTGGGGGGCACTGTGTCGTCCGCACGCGGGGTGACGGCCCCTGGGATGGTCCCGCGCACGGTCGTGCCCTGGCCCGGGGAAGAGACGATCTCGAGCTCACCCCGGACCGCGCCGACGCGGTCGCGCATCCCGATCAGACCGTCGCCGTCGCCCCGTGCCGAGTGGTCGATTCCCACCCCATCATCGGTGATCGCGAAATGGACTTGATCTCGTTCGCGACCGAGGGTCACGCCAACGTGTACGTTGCTGCCCGCGTGCTTGATCGCGTTCTGGACAGCCTCCGCCGAGCAGAAATAGATCGCCGCGTCGACCGCCGGCGAGCAGCGTCCGATGCCCTCATCGGTGACGGAAATCGCGATCGGGGCCCTCATCGCGAGTGAGCGCAGAGCCTTGACGAGGCCGCCGCTTCGCAGTACCGGCGGGTAGATGCCGTGCGCCAGCGTTCTCAGCTCGTCTACGGCCTCGGCCGCTTCCGCGGCGATCGTCTCTAGCTGCGCGACGACCCGCTCGTCCTCGATCCGCTCCTGCGCCATCCGAAGCTTGATCTGAACGGCCATCAGCCGCTGCTGTGCGCCGTCATGAAGATCGCGCTCGAGCCGACGGCGCTCGCGATCGGCGGTCTCCACGATCCGCAAATGCGACGTCCGAAGCTCGTCAACCAGGCGCGTATTCTCGAGCAGCATCAACGAGGTGGCGGCCAGACCCTCGACCACGTCGGAGTCGGTATCGAGCGTCGGATCGTGCAGCAGGACGGCGACCCGCTGGTCGTCCCGGGTAAGCTCGGTCACGCCGTGCGCCCGCGAGTCACGCGGAAGCTCCAGTGGCGCGCCGGCGGTGTCGACGTAGCGATTGCGCTCCGGAGCCCAGAGGCCGAGAGTCAGCGTCGAATCGCCGAGCGCGTCGCCGATCATCGTCTCTACCGCCCGGGGAGTCAGCCCCTTCCCGCCGGCGCCCAACACAATCCGGCCCAGACTCACCGCGGCGAACAGATCACCGCGAACCTGGCCGGCGACGATCGCGACCGGGACCGCCAGCGCGAGGACACCGTTGATGATCCTCAGCGCGTCCCTCGTCCCCGGGAAAGCGGAAGGAACAAACAGCGAGACGACAAACTCGACGACGGTGGCGACCACCACGACGGCCAGCGGGGTCAATGCGCGCCGGCGTAGATGAGTCGACGATCGCGCCTTGGAGAACACCAGCATCGCGACACCGATCGTTCCGAGCGTCAAGACGATGTCAGACGCGGTGAGCAGCGCCGTGCTGAGCCGCGCGGAGCCGCTGACGATCTGTAGCGCATTGTGAGGGCAATTCGTGCCGCAGTTCGTGAAATCGCTGCCGACGGGCAGCGTCGGCGACACCGCGAGGATCACCCCCCACACCACCGCGGTGCCGAGCACGAACGCCAGCATGAACCGTCGGTCAAACAGCGACTCGAGCCATCCGCGAGGAACGCACAGGTACATGTACATGACGTAGAGGACCATCGCCACCCACACGACCATCCCGAGCGTGTACGCCAGCGGCGCGCCAGACGCGTTCAGCGACACCCCCGCGTAGATGAACCCAACGCCGGCGACGATCGGGCCCAGCCGGCTCTCGGGGCGCCGCCACCACATGTACGCACCGACCGCGACATACACCGCGACGAACGAACTCCGCCAGATCGCATCGCCCGAGCGATTGACCAGAATCGGGCTGTTCGCGACCGCCCACGCCGTCACCCCCGTCGCAACGATCCCCGCCACGCCGACCGCCACCACCACAAGCACGCGGGACTCCACGCGCCGACGCCAATCAAGTCCTGAAACTGATGCGGTCGCCACCGAGATCGACTCCTGGCCGTATCGTCGCTCAGGCAGCGGTCGCGGGCGTCACCCGAAAAGGATGATCTCTCAACCGTCAGGACGAGGTCTACCGGTTCGATCCACTTCGACGCCAGGCCAAAGCGATCGGGAAGCAGTAGAGGAACCGAGGCGCGACGTTCCGCGTTGTTCGCGCTGAGCAGCGGCCGTTTCGGGCGGGGGCTGCGGCGTGGCCGATGAGGCCACCGCTGTAGCGGCGGTGGCAGTCCGGATCGCCGGGATGTTGGCATCATGGCCGCCGTAGCGGCGACGAGGTCGAGGCCGGGCGCGCCCTTTGGGTAGTAGGCGAAGCAGAGGTCACGCATCGTGCCGCCAACGGAGATGGCCTGGTCGGCGGGGCTGGGTACGAGACCCGAGTGGTTCCGCCTCTTGCAGCTCTTCGACGGGGTCGGTCCGGTGATCGCCCCGGCGCCGCAGCGGCGGCGCGCCGACCCCGGAGTCGCAGCTCCGATCATGGTGGCGCGACCGTCCCGGGTTCTCACCGGCTTCCTCAAGACGAGCTAAGACGGGCCATACTCCAGGCCCTCGCGTCGCGCCAGCGGCGCGTTCAGATGCCGCACCGTCCAGCGCCCATCACGCGCGTGCAGCTCACTCACGCTCAACGGCGCCACATCAAGCCGCCAAAACGCAGCCGGTGGCGCGTCGAGCGCGTGGCATACCGCCGCTTTGATCACCCCGGCGTCCACGATCGCGACGAGGAACCCCGCACCCGCGGTGCCGGCTGCGGAGACGTGCATCCATTCCGAAACGCGGCGTGCGAACACCGTCAGGCTTTCGCCGCCGTGAGGCGCGGCATCCGGTTCACTCATCCACGCGATCAGACCGGCGGGATCGTCTTCCTGCAGGCGATCTAGTGTCTGCCCGCGCCAGCTCCCGACGTCGCATCCAGCGAGCGCGGTCACCAACCCGGCGTCCAGACCAAGAGCCGCCGCCGTCTGCCGGCACGCGGGCTCAGGCCCGCTGAACGCGATCGGGCGCGCGGGAAGGCTTCCGGCGAGTTGCCCGGCACGCTCGCGTGCGGCTGGCTCGAGCGACTCGTCGTCGGCGAACGCGCTCTCTCTGACCGCCACGGTAGCGCCGTGCCGGATCAACAGCAGACGAAGCATCCGGCCATCTTGCCGCACCTCCGGCCGCCACCGACCTGCTCGGTCCGCTACGCGCAGGCGACTTAGTCGGCGTACGTCGTCCCAGCCATGCCGCCGCACGCGGCCGCGCGGGATTGATCGATCCCGATCCGCTCGGCAAGGCGACAGTAAGCGACCCGGGGCCGGCCACACCACACACGCCTCAGCGCGCCGCACAGCCGTGCACTTCGGGCAGACCGGCTCACCGGTCTCGGCGGCGGGTCGCGCGCGGCTGGGGTTGGTGCGGCCTAGGACACGGGCACGGCGGACCGCATGCGCTCGGCGCCGGCGTCAGGTGCGGTTGCGGGCGCGAGCGCTCGTTCGGCGAGAAGACCGAACGTGAGCCCGAGCGTGCTCCAGAGGATCAGCTGGTCGAGTACCGAGTAGAGCCGGAACTTGAATAGGACGTCGGCCGGGAACCCGGGGTAGGCGATCTGTCCGTGCGCGTTCATGAGCGGCTGCGGGGTCTCGGTCGCAAAGTGACCGAACTGCACGACGTTGCTGTGCAGGGTCCCGAGTGACGGGAAGATGGCCATGATGATCGCCATCCACGCGACGAACGTGATGCCGGTGGCGATCGAGCCGTTCCAGCCGCCCCACCGGGAAGCGAGGTAGCGGGCCAGGAAGAACGCCGCGATCAGCGACACGATCGAGACGGCGACCATCCCGAGGTAGAGGTTCCCGCGCGCGTGGATCGTGGCGGGATGACCGATCCCCGGCGGGTTGCCCGGGTACTTCAGGTACGGGACCATGTAGATCCCCAGGAACGCTGCCGCGGCGATGATCACCCCGATCACCCGCGGTTTCAACGCCTCGCCGTAACGGCGGTGGACCAGCACGAACACGACGGCGAACAGCGCGCCCATCGCCATTCCGAACACGACCAGGCCGATCGGCGCGCCGACGTTCCGTTGGGTGCCGCGGCTAAAGATGTCAGGCCCGGGTGGCAGAGCAGCGAGCCCCGCCCGCTTCCGCAGCGCGCTCTCGATGTTGTCGTGCGCAGTTTGGAAGTCGATCGACTTCTGGATGATCGGCTCGGCCATGATCCGCGTGAACAACGCGGCGAGCAGGCCAGCGAATCCCCCCGCGGCGATGCCGCGCAGAATCAGACGTCTTTCCATGGGAGGCCCTCTAGTGGCAGGGGAAGCCGAGGAAGTGGCGGGCGTCGTGTACGAACTCGTGGATGAACATGCCGTTCCCGAAGATCGAGTACGCGCCCTGGTCGACGCCGATCAGGTAGTAGAGCATCAGCACGACGGCGACCGTGCCGATCAGCCACTTGTTGCCGGCGGAGATCGAGATCGCGCCGCGGCGGGCTGCGGACGATGCGCCCTGAAGCGCGTGGGACGGCGAGCTGGCCATGAGGTCTCCCTTCTAGATCTTGCGTCTCGGTTGCATTGGATGGGTTTCGCCCGTCGCGAGTGTCTGACTAGACGATCAGCGCGCCGACGGCGAGGAACCCCGTCGCGAGGAGCCGGTCGAACGCCCCCGAGACGGCGGCGGCGTCGGCGAGGCGGATGGAGGCGGTGGGCATGTGTCTCTCGGCTCCTCTCTACTGGTGGTCGGTCGTGGTGGTCGTGTCCGGGCGGCAGCGCTGCGATCTCGCGGGCACGGGCATCGACCGCGGCCGGATCGATCACGCCGCGCTCGTCGAGCAGCCGCGAGAGCGCGCGCTCCCAGTGCTCGTAGTAGACGTATTCGTCTCCGGCGGCGGCGCTGGCCGTCCAGCGAGCGATCTCGTCGCTGAGGTGCGCGCTGAAGTCGGCCCAGGCGAAGACGCCGCGCTCGTGCAACGCCATCGTCACGCCGAACAGCTGGCGTTCCCAGGGCGCGGCGAACACCAGCTCCCCGTTGCGGCGCGGCGGCGCAGACGGCCCTTCGCGGTCCAGTTCGGCAGTCATCCCGCGTCCTCGCGGGGTGCGTCAGGCGCACTCACCACGCCGATGCCGACCATCGCGTCGCGCGTCACCAGCTGAGCGAGCGCTTCCTCGTCGAGCCCATCGGTGCCGGGCGGCCGCTCGGGTACGACCAGGTAGCGGAGCTCGGCGGTCGAGTCCCAGACCTTGATCTCGACCTCCGGCGACAGGGTGAGGCCCAGTTCGGCGAGGACCTTGCGCGGCTCGCGGACGATCCGGCTGCGGTACTCCGGCGACTTGTACCAGGCCGGCGGTAGACCGAGCACCCCCCACGGGTAGCAGGAGCACAACGTGCACACGACGACGTTGTGGACCTGGGGCGTGTTCTCGACCGCGATTATGTGCTCCGACTCCACGCCGCCGATCCCGAGCTCGGCGAGCGCCTTCGTCGGGCTGGCGCGCAACCGCTTGCGAAACGCCGGATCGACCCACGAGCGCGCGACGACGCCTGCGCCGACCATCGGCCCGACCTGGGTTTCGTAGTACGAGGCGATGCGATCGACCGTCTCCGCGTCGACGACGCCCCGCTCGGTCAACATCTCCTCGAGGGCGGCGATCCGTGCGGCCGGGTCCTCGGTCATGACGTCGCCTCCAGGTAGCTCTCCCAGAGACCCATCCGGACCACCATGCCGGGCTCGGCGTCGTCGCCCCAGAGGTCCTTGCCGTCGAACTCCACCGTGTAGAAGTGCTCGCTGGGCTTGTGCTCGCCGCGTGCGCTGCTCTCGGGGAGCACCGTCGCAAACTGGTAATCGACGATCGTCCCGGGCTTACCCCACGTGTACCGCGGACGCCGTGTGTGGCCATCCGGTGGTGCCGCGGACACCGTGACGCGCTCGCCGGTCGCAAACCGCGGTGGCGCCATCTTGTGGAGATGGATGTCCTCGACCCGCGGGTAAAGGCGCAGCAGCACGGCCGGTATCGACGACGCCACCCCGGCGCGAACGACCTCGCGCGTCAGCACTCGCTTGAGCACGCCCGGCCGCACGTGGCCGCGGGCCTTCGGTTCCTCGCCGGCGAGGTGCGCGTCGAGCTCTCCCGGCGCGAGCACGCCCCGATCGATCGCCATCTGCTCGATGACGGCGAGCCAAGCCTGGTAGTAGCCGGCGAGGTACCGCGCTCGGGGCAGACGCTCCTCCGTCCACCGAAACCCCTCCTCGCTGATGCCGAGCATCGCGTTGGTCGTGAGCAGGGACCCGAACACGCGCCCCTCCCATGGGTGATGGAACACAGGCTCGTCGGCCTCGACGCGGACCGGGCCGAACCACTCTTGCACGCCGCCCATGTCATACGTTGGTGTATCCATCTGAGCCTTTCCGCGACCTGCTCCGACTTCGGATAGACGTCAACATTCGCCGTCCTTGTCGGGCAGTGCTGGTTGGTGTCAAAGCATCCCGCGCTCCGCATCGCCGCCCGTCCATGCGCTCGGTGTGAGTCTGCTCGGTGTGAGTCTGTCGGCACAGCAGGTGGCATGGGCGCAGGTCAGCGAATCACGCAGCGAAATCCGATGTGGCTGGTCGACGTGTCGATCGCCTCGGCTTGCCGCGCCGCGGGGCGGTAGCGCAGGCAGTAGCTCGGCGCGCAGAGGTGTGAGCCGCCCTTGGTCACGCGGCGCGGGATGTGTGCGCCGGGCATGCCGACGTCATAGCTGGCATCCGGGGTCTCCGTGCGCGGGTTGGTCGGGGGTGCGCAGCAGGGACTGGCCACGGGATCGGAGCCGGCGCCGCGTGGCGAGTAGTAGTCGGAGGTCCATTCCCAGACGTTTCCGGTCATGTCCTGCAGGCCGTAACCATTTGACGCAAAGAGGCGGACAGGCGACGTTCCGCGCCAGCCCTTGGCGCCTGTGTTGCGCCACGGGAAGTCTCCTTGCCAGAAATTCGCCATCAGCTCCCGGCCGGGTCTCATGTCGTCCCCCCAGGCGAAAATCGCTTCGGCCAGCCCGCCTCGGGCCGCGTACTCCCACTCCGCTTCGCTTGGCAGTTCCTTGCCTGCCCATCGCGCGTAGGCCTCCGCGTCATCGTAAGCGACGTGCGTCACTGGGTGATCGGAGCGCTCGGTGTTGTCGCTCTCAGGCCCCCAGGGGTGGCGCCAGTCAGCGCCGGGAACGTACGCCCACCATCGGCGCGGATCGTCCAGTGGCACCGGATGGGTGGTCGGGTGGAACACGGCCGATCCAGGAACCAGGAGCGAGGGGTCGGCGTCCGGGTACTGGGCAGGGTCGGGCGCCTGCTCAGCAACCGTCACGTGCCCGGTCTCGTCGACGAACCGGGCGAATTGGGCGACGGTTACGGGCGTACGGTCGATCGCGAAACCATCGACCTGGACCTCCCGCACAGGTCCTTCGTCGGGGTAGAAACGATCCGAGCCCATCCGGAATCGATCCCCTGGCAGCTCGACCATCTCGTCGCCGATCATTCGGCGCCACCATAGATCGCGAAGCGGGCAAGCGGCATCGCGTTCGTGGGACTGAACACAGTCACCTTCGTGAATCCGGGGTACGGGTGGTCGATCAAGCCGGCGTGCGGGTTGCCCTAGTCGCGGCTCATGATCGCCATCGCTTCCTTTTCCACGTCGAGGTACGCCTCGCCGGAGACGTCGACAAGCACCCGCTCGATCGTCGCCCCGACGAGGGCCCAGGGGCGCTCGAACGGGTAGTCGTCGGTGACCGCGGCTCCGCCGTCGCGGCCGATGTTCAGCCCTTCGCCGCAGAGGGTGAACTTGCCGTTCTGCAGCGCGGCGCCGGAGAGCTCACCGACCTTCTTTTCGTCGATGAACAGAGTGAACGAGCCCGACGTCTCCACGGGAGTCTGCGATTCCTTGGTGAACTCCACGCCGAGCACGCACTTGCCGGTCGGAATGTCCTCCTCGGAAGTGACCGCCTGCACCTTCTCCCCGAGGTAGTTGTAGACGTACTTGAGCTTGCCGTTCTTCAGATAGAGGGCGTGCCCACCGAACGGGCTGCCGTGCGCGAACAGGACGCCGCCCGCGTCAGCGGTATGGACGTCGACCTCGGCGGCGATCTTGAACGACCGCCCGCGCACGTTGACCGCCACCGCCTCCGGCACCTCGAGGGTGTTCGGGTAGTAAACGTAGCGGTCGCGCGGCGCGGTCAGCTGGGGCCGCGGGGTGGTCAGCAGCTCCAGCGCAGACCGGTCGTCCAAGGGCAGGCCGAGGTACTGGCCGGCCTCGAAGTGCCAGAGCTCCCTCAGCTCGTCGAGCAGCTCGGGGTGCTTGTCGGCGAGGTCGTGACACTCGGAGCGGTCCTCGTCGACGTGATACAGCGCCCACTTGTCCTCGCCGAAGTGCCTCCAGTCGGACGGGGCGCCTGGGTGGATCGCGTCGGCCTTCCAGCCGTCGCGCCAGATCGCCCGGGTGCCGAGCATCACGTAGAACTGAGCCTTCTTCTGCGTCTTCGCCTTGGCGTCTTCGAAGCTGTACTTGAAGCTCGTGCCCTCGAGCGGCTGCTGCGCGTAGCCCTTGACGGTCTCGGGCGGCTCGACACCGAGGCACTCGTAGACGGTCGGGACGATGTCGCTGACGTGCGCGTATTGGTGGCGGTTCTCGCCCTTGGCCTTGATGCCCTTCGGCCAGTGCACGACCATCGGGTCGGCGACGCCTCCCTCCCACGTGTGGCGCTTGAACATCTTGCCGGGCGTGTTGAACGCGAACGCCCAGCCGGTCGAGTAGTGGTTGTACGTTTCCGGCGAGCCGAGCACGTCGAGGTACTTGAAGTTGGCCTCGAAGGTGTCCGGGATGCCGTTCATGACCTTGTTCTCGTTCACCGAGCCGTTCGGGCCGCCCTCCCCCGAGGCGCCGTTGTCCGAGAGCCAGACAATCAGGGTGTTGTCGAGCTCTCCGAGCTTCTCGATGTAGTCGATCAGCCGGCCGAACTGGTCGTCGGTGTAGCTCGAGTAGCCGGCGTACACCTCGGCCATCCGGATCTGCAGGGTCTTCTCGTCCTCGGACAGCGAGTCCCAGGGCCGCACGGTGTCGAGCGCGTTTTGCTCCTTGCCGTCGAGGCTCTTCACGCCTGCCAGCGGGTTGATCTCGGACGGCTCGGTGTTCTCCGGGAAGATCCCCAGCTTCTTCTGGTTGGCGAGGATCGACTCCCGGATCTTCTCGTAGCCCGCGTCGAAGACGCCCTTGTACTTGTCCGCCCACTCCTTCGGGGAATGGTGCGGCGCGTGGCCCGCGCCCGGGCAGAAGTACATGAAGAACGGCTTGTCGGGAGCGACCTGTTTCGCGTCGGCGATCATCCCGATCGCCCGGTCGACGAGATCCTTCGACAGGTGGTACTTGTCACCGAGGCCCTCGGCCCACTCCTTGCCGTCCTTCGGCGGGTCGGCTGGCTGCTCGATGAACTGCTGGTCCTGCACGAGATCGGGATACCAGTCGCTCGTCTCGCCGCCGAGGTACCCGTAGTAGCGCTCGAAGCCGCGTCCGCTCGGCCAGTTTCGCTTCGACGACGCCATGTTCGTCTCGTCCTCGCCCACGACGTGCCACTTGCCCAGCGCATAGGTGTTGTAGCCCCGCTCGCCGAGCACCTCGGCGATCGTCGCCGTCTCGAACGGAATGTGTCCGTTCGAGCCCGGAAAGCCGGTCGTCGTCTCGGCGATGCACGCCATCCCGACCGTCGTGTGGTTGCGGCCGGTCAGCAATGACGCTCGTGACGCCGAGCAGATCGACGTCGTGTGGAACTGCGTGTAGCGAAGCCCGCTGTCGGCGAGCCGCTCCAGCGTCGGCATCTTGATCGGGCCGCCGAACGGTGACAGGGCGCCGATCCCCGTGTCGTCCCACATGACGAGCAGCACGTTCGGCGCTCCGTCCGGCGCCTTCGGCTGCACGTACGGCTCCCAGTCGGGAACCGAATCGCGGATGTCGAGATTGATGACTCCGTTGAACGGCTTGCTCATGGCAACCTCGATTCGTGATCACACGTCGGCATTGCGGGTTCGGGGGCCGAACCGCCGGACCTCAGACCCGAGGACAAATCTGACATCGGGGCCATCGTCGGGCAAGATGGCCCGCCGGTGGAAGGTGGGGTCGCTTTTGGCACGCCGTTGGGTCGGGTAACACACAGATCCCGCTCGAAGGCGCGACCGTTGGCCGTCAGAGCCCGTCTAGCTCCCAGCTTCGGCGGTCTCCTGCACGGCCTTCGGTCCTCCCTCGAGCAGATGGCGCCAGCCCATGAGGAGCGCGTGCACGGCGGCGGCACCGACGATCGGGTCGTGGCGAACGGGCAGCTCGACCGGGTACAGGATGAACGGCCTGGTCTGCGGCCCGCCGAGCCCGCCGTGGAACGAGATCAGCTCTTCGAATGCGCAGCCCTGTTCGAGGTCGGGGTCGTAGAAGCTGTTGACCATGATGTCGGCGACATGCTCGAATCCGTCGGTGCGCCGCAGGTGCGCGGCGGCATTGGCAGAGAACGGCTCCAGCGGGTCGTGTCCCTCGATCCGGCCGCTCGCCAGGTAATGGGTGCCGCCAGAGCCGACGGCGATCGCGCCGTGCTCGGAAGAGCGCATCAGCAGAAATCCGATGTGGGGGTGAGCAGTCAGCGCTGAGATCAGATCGGGGTGGCGCTTCTGGATCTCCTCGGCGCTGAGCCTGCGTTTCTCCTCCATCAGGTAGACGAGGCCGAGGTTGCCCGAGCCAAGCACGATCGTGTGCTCGTCGCTCGCCGCTTGCTTTTCGTGGTCGCCGCCGCGGCCGGTCGCTTCGTTGAGCGCCTGCCCGACCGCGGTGTCGTGCTCGTCGCCGCCGCTCATTCCCCGCACGTCGCCGCGCGAGAGTGAGCGCTGGACGAGCTCGTCGAGCCCGTAGCCGTTGCGCTGCTTGAATGTCATTCCCTGCGTCTGACCGTGATCGGAGAGCACCACGAGCTTGTACGGCCGAGGGGCGTAGCGCGCCGCCTTCTCGATCCGTCCGAACTGCTTGTCGAGCTTTCGCAGCGCCTCCAGCGTGTCGGCCCGCTCGAGCCCCGAGTGGTGCGCAACTTCGTCATAACTGGAGAACGTCGCGTACACGGCGGGGCGGCCGCGCATCATGTCGGTCACGACGCCGAACGCGATCAGGTCGCGGACGACGACGCACAGCGCGGCGCGCAGGAACGGGTAGCGACCGCCCCGGTGCCCACGCGGGATCACGTCGCGGCGCCGCTGCCGGGCCGCCGCCGCCCACTCTAGCCCCACCTCCCAGCAGAACAGGACCAGCTCACGGGTGACGTTGAACCCGTTGGCCAGGAACGCGCGGTAGCCCGGGTTCGCCTCGCTTGTCGGCCTCCATCCGACTGACGGTCAGGATCACCTCGTCGGCCTCACCGGACAGCAGGTTGCCGCGGCTGGCGCCGCCATCGATCAGCAGGCCGACGCCGCTGGCGTGACGACGCTCGATCTCGGCACAGTCCCCCGGCGCCGAGCACGTCATCAACCTACCCGTCTCCTTCTCGACCCACCGAAACGCCGGAATGTCCTCGTTTGAGCCCAACAGGATGCCGGCCTGGCTGGCTCCCGTCTGCGACGACAGGTCGGGCTCCCACTCGACCAGATCGTGGCTACCGCCCGCCAGCCAGCGAGCCAGCACCGGCGTGTCACCGTCGCGCATCGCGCGACGCAACACCGGGCCCGCGAGCCCGTCGATCTCCAAAAAGATCAGGCCCGGCACGTCGGTGCGCCCCGCCGCCCCCTGCCGCTTGGCCACCCGCTCGATCACCCGCAGTGAGTAGATGTCATCGTCATCGACGCCCAGGAACACCTGCAGCACCATGCTCGCGGCCGCCATCACCAGCGCCGCCAGCAACGCCCACCCAAACGAATCGACCTTGAAGTCATTCGGCGCCAGCTCCGACACCAGCAGCAGGATCAGCGCATCGACGATCAGCACCGCGAAGAACCCGATGATCAACATCAACGGCAGCCGCAGCGCCGCCACCAACGGCGGCAACACCGCGTTCAGCACGGCAATCAACACCGCCGCCTCAAGCGCACCGACAAACGTCTTGACCTCGACCCCCGGCAGAATCAACCCCGACACCCCGACCGCGACCGCGCCGATCAGCAGCCCCAACACCACACGCAGCGGACGGAACCGCGGTCGAGCCGCCTTCCATCCCACAGGCTCGGCGTACGTTGCTTCGGAAACCTCGGCCATCACGCGACCCCGATCGGCCCGGCCGCAACGCGCACGGCGCTGCCCCCCAGCGCAGTCCATCGCCGACGGCGGTGAAGCCTAACGCGCCCAGGATCGTGCCGCGGGAGGCTCTCGATTTCCAGGCGCGAGTACCACGCGTCCAGGTTCGTCATCCCGGCGAACCCCGCCATCGCAGCCCGATCGCGCGCAACCGTGTCGAGCGCCTACACGCCACCCGTGGCGGCGCGTGACGCCGCGCGTTCGGTCGGGGCTATGAATGCCCCGATGATCCACAGGATCGGGATGAAGAAGCCGATCCAGAACATCCAATAGTGCCCGTTACGGAACGTCGCCAGGCCGAAGTAGACCCAACACGCTATGTAGACGATGCCCAGCAGAATCCAGAGAAAGGTCATGTCGGTCCCTTCTGATTTGCGCCAGGGTCGTGGTAGACGACCCTGGCTGGTTGGGTTTGTGGCTGCGCATCAGCCTGCGCGTCCCCGTTATCGAGCGGGTGAGGCTGCGCAGGGTCAGTCCCACGCCGGCGCTCGGCTCGAGCGGCCGATGGAGGTGCAACGAGTCGACGGTCGGCCCGGTGATCTCCGTCCGATCGTCGTGGAGCAGAGAGCGTCATTCCGTCCAAGCCGGACGCATAACGCGGCCCGAGCCGCCGAACCAGCCGATCGAGGAGCAGCCGACATCATCGAGCAGGTAGAGGACGCTGGGGGCACCGTCGAGAGCCTTCGGTGGTTCAAACGGCGCCTAGTCAGGAACCGAGTCGCGAATGTCGACGTTGGTGACTCCCTTGACGGCTTGCTCATTGCAACCTCGATTGGTGATCACGTGTCGCGTTGTGGTTTAGGGGGCCGAACCGGTCCTCAGATCCCGAGGGCAATCTGACATCGGGGCCATCGTCGGGCAAGATGGCGCGCCGGTCGAAAGGGTGGTCGCTTTTTGGCACCCCCAGGGTCGGGTAACACGCAGATCAGGGGATGGGGTGCGACCGGCTGGCGAAACAAAAGACCTAGCAGCTACTCGATCGCGTCCGGGACCCGGGACGCTAGACGGAGGCCGGCGGGAGACGGTCTCGATGCCTGAGCCAAATGTCGTCCAGCAGCCGCGGCGCGAGCTCGCTCTTCCAGACGACCGCGTCGGCGCAGAGGTCGTCCGGTTCAAGCGGTATCTCGTCGGGGTGCGTTGTCGAGATCAGGACCACGAGCGTTGCCGGCCGGCCGGCCTTGATCTTCCGAGCCGCTGCGATCCCGCCGATTCCCGGCATCCACACGTCCATCAGAACCATGTCTGGCTCGGTCTCCCGCACCGCCTCGACCGCTCGCTCTCCACAGTGCGCCTCGGCGACCGGCTCAAGCTCGCGCGTCGCGCACACCAGCTCGCGCAGCACGGCGAGAAATCGGGTCTGGTCGTCGACCGCCAGCACCCGCCCCCGCCGCATCTCACCGGCCACCAATCGATCTACACCCGGCATCGGCATCACCCAACTTATCGTCGCGGGCCGAGGAGCTAACCAGGGGGCAGGCATGCCTTTGAAAACGGTGTTAACCGACCTCGCCGGCGAGAAACAACAGCGCTGCTTTGACCCGCCGGCTGAAATGCTCCGAACCGCCCAGATCGAGCTTGGCGAAAATCGAATGGATGTGACGCTCCACCGCCCGCGTGGTGACCCCCAACCGCTCGGCGATCCCCGAGTTGCTGCACCCCTCCGCGACCAGCGCCAGAATCTGCTGCTCCCGGCCAGTCAACTCATCAAAGCCAGCATCCTCGCGCTGCCGCTGAGCCGTCACCAACAAATCCACGATCCACGGGTCAATGACCGACCGCCCCTCGGCAACCTCACGCACAGCACGACACACATCCCCACGATGCTCAACACGCTCCTTGAGCAGGTAGGCACGCCGGTCTGAGCCTCCCTCCAGCAGTTCGGTCGCATACAGCGGCTCGGCGTACTGGCTTAGGATCACGACCCCGACGCCGGGGTGGGTCCTCCGGAGCTCAGCGGCCAACCTAATGCCCTCGTCGGTCTTGGTCGGCGGCATCTGGATATCGGCCACTACCACGTCGGGCTGCTGCTCGCCCACGGCATCGCGAAGCGTGGCAAGATCGCCGCAGGCCGCGACGATCTCGATGTCTTCATCAGCCTCGAGCACCCCGCAGATCCCCTCGCGGGCGAGGTAGTTGTCCTCTCCGACCACGACCCGAATCGTCACCCCGACCCCGCTTGTTGCTCGCCCGCGAGTTCGGTGGAGGCCGCCGGGATGGTCCCGCGCACGGTGGTTCCCTGGCCCGGCGAAGAGACGATCTCGAGCTCACCACCGACCGCGCCGACGCGGTCGCGCATCCCGATCAGACCGTCGCCGTCGCCCCGTGCTGAGTGGTCGATTCCCACCCCATCATCGGTGATCGCGAAATCGACTTGATCTCGTTCGCGACCGACGGTCACGCCAACGTGTACGTTGCTGCCCGCGTGCTTGATCGCGTTCTGGACAGCCTCCGCCGAGCAGAAATAGATCGCCGCGTCGACCGCCGGCGAGCAGCGTCCGATGCCCTCATCGGTGACGGAAATCGCGATCGGGGCCCTCATCGCGAGTGAGCGCAGAGCCTTGACGAGGCCGCCGCTTCGCAGTACCGGCGGGTAGATGCCGTGCGCCAGCGTTCTCAGCTCGTCTACGGCCTCGGCCGCTTCCGCGGCGATCGTCTCTAGCTGCGCGACGACCCGCTCGTCCTCGATCCGCTCCTGCGCCATCCGAAGCTTGATCTGAACGGCCATCAGCCGCTGCTGTGCGCCGTCATGAAGATCGCGCTCGAGCCGACGGCGCTCGCGATCGGCGGTCTCCACGATCCGCAAATGCGACGTCCGAAGCTCGTCAACCAGGCGCGTATTCTCGAGCAGCATCAACGAGGTGGCGGCCAGACCCTCGACCACGTCGGAGTCGGTATCGAGCGTCGGATCGTGCAGCAGGACGGCGACCCGCTGGTCGTCCCGGGTAAGCTCGGTCACGCCGTGCGCCCGCGAGTCACGCGGAAGCTCCAGTGGCGCGCCGGCGGTGTCGACGTAGCGATTGCGCTCCGGAGCCCAGAGGCCGAGAGTCAGCGTCGAATCGCCAAGCGCGTCGCCGATCATCGTCTCTACCGCCCGGGGAGTCAGCCCCTTCCCGCCGGCGCCCAACACAATCCGGCCCAGACTCACCGCGGCGAACAGATCACCGCGAACCTGGCCGGCGACGATCGCGACCGGGACCGCCAGCGAGTTGACAGCGTTGATGATCCTCAGCGCGTCCCTCGTCCCCGGGAAAGCGGAAGGAACAAACAGCGAGACGACAAACTCGACGACGGTGGCGACCACCACGACGGCCAGCGGGGTCAATGCGCGCCGGCGTAGATGAGTCGACGATCGCGCCTTGGAGAACACCAGCATCGCGACACCGATCGTTCCGAGCGTCAAGACGATGTCAGACGCGGTGAGCAGCGCCGTGCTGAGCCGCGCGGAGCCGCTGACGATCTGTAGCGCATTGTGAGGGCAATTCGTGCCGCAGTTCGTGAAATCGCTGCCGACGGGCAGCGTCGGCGACACCGCGAGGATCAACCCCCACACCACCGCGGTGCCGAGCACGAACGCCAGCAAGAACCGTCGGTCAAACAGCGACTCGAGCCATCCGCGTGGAACGCACAGGTACATGTACATGAAGTACACGACCATCGCCACCCACACGACCATCCCGAGCGTGTACGCCAGCGGCGCGCCAGACGCGTTCAGCGACATCCCCGCGTAGATGAACCCAACGCCGGCGACGATCGGGCCCAGCCGGCTCTCGGGGCGCCGCCACCACATGTACGCACCGAACGCGACATACACCGCGACGAACGAACTCCGCCAGAACGCATCGCCCGAGCGATTGACCAGAATCGGGCTGTTCGCGACCGCCCACGCCGTCACCCCCGTCGCAACGATCCCCGCCACCCCGACCGCCACCACCACAAGCACGCGGGACTCCACGCGCCGACGCCAATCAAGTCCTGAAACTGATGCGGTCGCCACCGAGATCGACTCCGACGCAATCCTAAGTAACGTTATCGATAGCGATCATCATCCCGACAGGGTGATAGAGAGCCCCGATTGCGGCCGTGTGGCAGCGCCCACAGGCTCCCACGCAGGCGCTGTCGAATTCGGAAATCGGTCGCCCAGGTCATCGTTACAGGAGGCCGATGACGCTTATGAGTGCCAGCGCAACGCCGAGTATCGCCAGCCCCCAGGCACCGTACTTTCTGCCGTGCCCGCCGACCCACGCTTTTGCGCTGTCGATCGCGGCCGGGGTCTTGGTGGGCCAGATCTTGAACGCGAGCATCGGGATCTCGAGCAACAGGTTTTGCACTAGGCAGAAGCCGAGCACGATCACCACCGTCACGAATGTCGAGTAGTGCAGGTGGATGAGTTTGTCCAGGGCGGCGAGGTAGGAGACGCCGGGGAACGAGAGCAGGATCCCGGCTACGAACGTGTGCCAGGCGCTGCCCTCTTGCAGCATCTGCTGCCATTTCGGCGGTTTCTTTTCCTTCTTCTGGTGGCGTTTGTCGTGCCGCTCGCGGACGCGCTTGTCCTCGCCCTTCGCAAGCGCGACCGCGGCGACGAGCAGCAGTCCCGCGAACACGAGCTGGACGATCGGGCTCACCGTGTGCTTGGTGGTGTGCTCGGCTCCCGTGCCCTTGAGCGCGAAGACGATCACCAACCCGGACGCGACCCCGGTGAGCATCGCGCCCAGCCAGTAGCCGAGCATCAGCCGTTCGGGGCTCGGCAGCAGCAGCATCACGGTTGTGGCCGCTATCTCGGTTGGATTGAAGGCGGCCGTGAAGGCTAGGAGAACAACCGCGCCCATCTCGCCTCAGTCTCGTGGTCGGCCGGGTCGAGACCCGGGTTTGGGGACGGGGAACGACAAGTCGCTAGCCCGCCAAGCGGGCCTGCGCTTCCGCCAGCCCAGCCTTGAGCTCCTTGACGCTGTTCCCGTCGATCTCGGCTACCGAAGTCTTGGCGGCGTTGGCGACGGCCCCGCGGACCGCGCCGGTACCCGTGTGATTGTAGATCGCGACTACAACACCCTTGACCTTGACCTTCTTGTCGGTCGATCGGCCGTTCTCCTCGGTTTCCTTCGCATCGTTCATTGAGCTTCAGACCTCCAGGATCGCGCCGCCGGCGACGGGGTTGAAACGCACGCCAAGGGTCTCTGCGTCGGGCGTCGACAGTGTGCCGATTGTTCGCTCCGTCGCGGCGCCGTCGGCCCAGGCGAGGATCACCGAGCTGTCGGGCGGCATCAGCGGCCCGACTCCTTTCAGCCGCCGGGCTGACACTGCGCGTCCCGCCCAGAGGCCGTAGAGCGCGCCGGCGAACAGGCCGAAGATCGCCCAGAGCACGCCGGTGACGACGGCGCTCTCGATCGAGCTGAGGATGCCCCCGTTGCCGGCGAAGCCGGTGATGGCGCCAAACGCGACACCGAAGACGCCCCAGCCGATGATGTCCTCCTTGACCATGTAGGCGACACCCGCGGTCGGGCTGGAGACGCGCCGCTTGCCGCTCTTGGCCGACTCGAAAACGAGCTCGACCTGGGGCGCGTCACCGTCCGCCTTGGGGGCCGCTTTCAGGGCGGTCTGTGCAGCGTGCTCGCCGGGGTAGCGGAGCAGCAGCATGCTGAGCAAGCTGGTGCTCTCGGGCAGGCTCTTGCCGGTGCCGGTCGACGAGCTCTCGACGGGGGTCGCGGCCCCGGCGAAGACCTTCGCGGAGAGGTCGTCGGCGATGGCCGCGACGCTTGCGGTGGCCGGCTCGAGCGCAGCCGTCGCGGACAGCAGCCGCTCGGCGTCGGCGGCCTCGGCAAAGGTCACGAGCGCAGAGGTGTCGGGGCCTAACTGCGTACCGATCCGCTTCAACTCGTTCTTTGAGGCTATGTGCTCGGTGTAGTACGCCCACAGCCCGCCGCAGAGCGCGCCGATAACCGCCCAGAGCACGAGGCTCTTCCAGCTCCCGCCACTCGCCAGGAGACCGAACAGTCCCCAGGTCAGCGCCGGGGTGAGCGTGCCCGCCAGCGTTCGACGCGGGTCGTAGACCTGGGCGTTGCCTTTGCCGTTCACCTTCAGGACGGCCTCGTCGAGCAGGTCGGCGCCGCTCGAGCGAAGTCCCTTGTCGAGCTCTGACCTGACGTGAGAGGCCCTCTTCGCCCCGGCGAAGCACACGAGCAGCACGCAGAGCCGGCTCGGCTGTTGGCCTGCGTTCATCCGCTCTGGTGCTCGATCCCGTGGGGGGGATCCGGCAGCTCGTCGTGCGATTCCACAAGCGCGGTGACGTACTGGATGATCGGCCCGATCTGGACGTGCGTCTCGGGCTTGTACGTGCCCGGCTTCGGTGGCGTGTACGGGTCGGGCGTCCCCGGCTTGATCGGAGGCTCGACCACCAGCGACTTCATAAACGCGCCCGCCGCGGCTGCCATCGGGTGTATAACCCAGCCGTGCGGGAAGGTGACCTCGTGCTCCTCACGGGGGTCCCACTCGAGGTTGTGGAGCATCGGGAAGTTCCACGGCACCCAGGTCGAGTAGAAGTCGTCCTGCTTGAACAGATGGACCTTCCACTGGTGCCACTTGACCGCCTGGAGCCGGTTCCCCTGGAAGTGCAGAATGGTGTCGCGACCCGATTCCTCGGCGTCGCCGAGCAGGAATTCGCGCATGTCCATGCCGTCGATCACCCGGTCGCCGGGCACCTTCGCGCCGGCGGCGTAAAGCAGCGTCGGGTACCAGTCCACCACGTGCACGAGCTCGTTGCTGACCTTCCCGGCGGGCACCTTCCCGGGCCAGCGGACGATGCAGGGCGTCCGGTTTGACCCCTCGAGGGCGGTGAACAGGCTGCCCCGCCACGGCCCGGCGAATCCGTTCCATGTACCTCCCGCCGGGTCCGGGTCCATCGTCGGCGAGTGGTAGGTGGGGTCGGGGCCGTTGTCCGACGCCCAGACGACGATCGTGTCGTCCGCGAGCCCGAGCTCGTCGAGCTTGTCGAGCACCGCGCCGGTGAAGTCGTCGATCTCGGTGAGGATGTCGGCCCAGCTCCCGCGCTTGGTCTTGCCGGCGTACTCCGGGTCGGGGATCGTCGGGTTGTGCACCTGCGTGTAGGGCAGGTAGAGGTAGAACGGCTTGCCCGCGTCCTTCGACCGCTGCATGAAGTCGGTCGCCCACCCGGTGATCTTGCGATCGAACCCCGCCTTGAACTCCGCGTCATAGGTGCTGACCGCCTCGGGCTTCTCGCCCTTCTTGCGCGAGAAGATCGTCTGCGGCTCGATCGGGACCTTGGTGGGGCCGGCATACGGCTCGGCGGTCACTCCCCCCTCCGGGAAGTACGACTGCATCGTCCAGCAGACCTCGTCGGCGGTGCGCGGGGACCAGACGGCCTCGTCGAAGCCGAAGTCGACCGGGCTCCGGTTCTCCGGGTCGCTGCCCAGGTGCCACTTGCCCCACATCCCCGTCGCGTACCCCGCATCGGACAGCGCCTGGGCGATCGTCACCTCCCAACGTGTCAATCCGTCGGGGCCACCCGAGAGCGCCACCGCCTGCGTTCCCGATCGGACCGGGTGTCGGCCGGTCAACAGCGCTGATCGGGCCGGCGTGCACTGCGCCTCCACGTTGAAGTTCAGCAGCTTCAAACCCTCCTCAGCGAGCCCGTCGATCCGCGGCGTCGGCGCGCCGCGCAACACCCCACCGCCATAGCAGCCCAGCTCACCCCACCCGAAGTTGTCCCAGTAGAAGAAGACGATGTTGGGCTGACTGTGGCTCATCCGGGATCTCTCCTTTGGTGGAAACGTCGTATCTCTCAGGGGTCACTCAACGCCGGCGACACTCGATAAAGACGGGACATCGGACACCGACACCCCATCCGCCATGGGGTCAGAGCCGATCAGGGCAGCGAGCTCAGCACCCGATCCAGGTGACCCGCCGTCCGCACACGCCCCTTCCCGTTGCGCCCGGCCTCGGGCTCTCCGCGCGGTCCGCCTCATCCAGCCGCCGGAGACGCAGCGCTCAACCATCGCCACCACCCGAAGGCGCCGCGGGGGTCGCGTCGCCCGTCGCCGCGCCGGGAGCGCCGCCGTTCTCGACTACCAGTCCGAGGTCGCGCATCTCGCGGACGGACTTGCCGGCAAGCTTGCGCCCGAGCATCGGCCGGCCGTCATCGTGTTTATAGACGCCCCTGGGTTCTTTGGCCAGCGGCTCTTCCCACGCTCGGTACAGGGCGACCACGCGCACTGCGAACCCGATCACGAACGCGATCCCCGTCGGCCACCAGATGCTCCCGCCACCCTTCTGGACGATCAGCCAGTAGCACACGACCCAGATCAACCCCGTCAGCAACGCGATCGCGACGAACCACTCGCCGCGGATGAACTGCTTGGGCACGACGCCGCTGGAGACGTCGATCAACCAGCGGCCGGCGGTCGGCCCCACCACCGCCAGCAACAGCGTGCCGAGCACCGGCAACCCGACGGTGACCCCCTTCTGTGCACCGGCGATCGCATACCACGCCAGGGAGAACGAGGTCATGAACTGGAACAGCCCCTCGCGGAAGAGCTGTCCCTCAGCGAAGGCGAGGTGGTAGCCGACCACGCCGAAGACGAACGACAACGTGATGTACGCCGGGTTCGTGATCGCTCCGGGAACCTGGTTGACGAGCACGTCGCGGGTGATCCCGCCGCCGAGCCCGCCCAGCAGCGCCATACAGAGTATGCCGACGATCGTGAAGTTCTTGTAGTGATCCGGGCGGCGCGCCAGCAGTGCCCCGTTCAGCGCGTTGGTCGAGGCGGCGATCAGATCCACGGTCGTGAAACTCCCACCGAACTTCCACCCGGTGAACCAGTTCACTGAGCTCACTGACGTCGCAAGCGGAATATGGAAGAGCAACGCGTGCACGTTCGCCCTAACGTCTTGAACCGTCGCCGCCGCGTGCGGTCCCCGCGCCGTGGCAGTGCTTCCACTTGCGCCCGCTCCCGCACGTGCAGGGCTCGTTACGACCCCGGTTGGCGTCGTCTGCGGCGTAGAGCTGCATCAGCTCGGCGGGTGCGCGGTTGGCCGTGAGCAGATCGGCCATCGTGCGCATCGGCTCCCGTACGTGATCGAAGAAGAGCTTGTAGCCGGGGCACAGGTAGTGCTGGCCGCCCTCGCCGTAGGGGGAGGTCGCGAAGCGGTCCTTCGGGCAGCCGCCGTGCACGCGAAGCGCACGTCGCAATCCAAGCAATACTGAGTGAGGGTGTCGCGCTTGTCCTGGCCGAACTTGGTCTGCTGCGCTGAGGCGACCAGCTGCTGCATCGGCGTCTGGGTGACGTTGCCCAGCAAGTAATCCGGTTCGACGAAGTGATCACAGCAGTAAAGGTCGCCGTTGTGCTCGAGCGCGAGCTGCTGCCCGCACGTTTCCGCGTGGACGCACATCCCGGCCGGCTCGCCGACCCAGTTCGCCAGCGCGGTGTCGAACATCTGCACGTACACGCGGCCGATGTCGCGGCGGACCCATTCCTCGAACACCTCGATCATGAACCGGCCGTACTGCTCGGGTCCGATCGAGCGTTTCGTGACGAGCTCGCCGTGCTGGGTGTACAGGGGCCGGCCGTTGACGTGCCCGCCCCAGCCGGAGTTGGCAATCTCGAGCGTCTCGGCGGTCGCGCGCTCGATGATCGGGATGAACTGGATGAACGTCGCTCCGAGTTCGTCGCGCAGGAACTGGTACACACGGCGTCCGTGGTCGCCGTTGGCGGCGTGCAGCGTCGTGAGGACGTTCCAGTCGACGTCGTGGCCCTTGAGGTGCTCAAGACCCCGGATCACGCGGTCGAACGTGGGCTTGCCGCCCTTGCTGACCCGGTAGGTGTCGTGGATCTCGCGCGGGCCGTCGATCGAGATCCCGACCAGGAAGTTGTTCTCCTTCAAAAACGACGCGAATTCGTCGTCGATCAGCGTGCCATTTGTCTGCAACGTGTTCAGGATCCGCTGCCCCGGCCTGGCGTACTCGCGCTGCAGCTCGACCGAGCGGCGGAAGTACTCCACGCCCGTGATCGTCGGCTCACCGCCCTGCCAGGCCACGACCACCTCGGGCGCCTGCGCATGGGCCTCGAGCAGCTGGCGGATATAGGTCTGCTGCAACTCCTCGGCCATCCGGAAGCGGCTGCCCGGGTACAACATCTCCTTGGAGAGAAAGAAGCAGTACTCGCAGTCGAGGTTGCAGATCGCGCCCGTCGGCTTCGCCATCACGTGAAAGGCGATCGGCGCGCCCGGCACGGTCAACACGGGGCCGCTGGCTTCGACATCGGTGCCTACAGGCATCGTGTCGCTCGGTCGGTGAGCATCGCGCTAACGCTTGTGCTGCTTAGCGGGCTGGCGCCGGAGACCGTGTCAGTTCCGCCTGCGCCGCGCTGATTTGACTCTTGATCTGATCCGATATGTTCGCGCCCGTTCAGCTGACGCTCCCGCAGGTCGCGCATCTGAGAAGCCGCTCCACTCCTCATGCCAAGGCTCCTTTCGCTGGGTCGGCGAGGTTGACGTTGGACCTCCGGTTGTGCGCTTGTTGCAATCTGACGAGGAGGAGCGGTGCAAGCAAGGCGGCACACAGGTGAGAATCGGCGGGCTTTTCTCGTCTCCGGGTGTCGGTTAACACGCAGGCGTTCCCACACCGATAACAGACGACCTGCCCTTGGCGGACCGCTAGCCGCGATTCGCCGATCAGCGCTTACACGCAAGCGGGGCAACGTCCTCCGGGGACCCTGGAGAATCGGGATTGCTCAGAACTCGAGACCCGACCCAGGAGGACATCTCGGACCGCGGCGCAATCTCGCGGCACGCCAAAATGATCCTTTTGGGATGTTGATTGCGGGCTGGTAAGTGACGTACCATCGAAGCAGGAGTCGAGCTCGGATGGCAACGGCCGCGGTTTCAGGACTGGAGTGGAAGCGGCGCACTGAGACGTCTGTCTTCGTGCTGCTTGGCGTCGGGGCGGCTGGTACCGTCGCGACGGTGCTCACGGCGAAGCCATCCAGAACGCGATCAAGCACGCTGGCAGCCAGGCGAGGGTCATCGTGACCTTCGGACGTGACCGGGATGGTCGGCGGCGAGCTCGAGATCATCTCGTCGCCCGGCCGAGGCACGACCGTGCGGGGATGGTCCCCGACGTAGACTCTGGAGCCTCACTGGCAGCGACCGAGGCAGAGCGAGTGTCCGAGGCCGACCGATGACGATTCGCGTCGTGTTGGGAGAGGACAACCTCATCGCTCGCGAGGGGATCTGCCGAGTCCTCGAGGTCGAGGAAGACATTGAGCTCGTGACCATCTGCGGCGACCTCGCGACGCTTCGCTACGCGGTCGGCGAGGTACAACCGGACGTGGTGGTGTCGGACATCCGGATGCCGCCCACCAAGACCGACGAGGGCATCATGCTGGCCGCCGAGCTGCGGACCACCCACCCGGAGGTCGGCGTCGTGATCCTCAGCCAGTACGCCGAGCCTCTGTACGCCGTAACGCTGCTCAAGGAGGGCTCGGATCGCCGCGCCTACCTGCTCAAGGACCGCGTTCAGCACCGCGGCGACCTGGGCCGAGCCGTGCGTGAAGTGGCGGAGGGGGGGTCGGTCGTAGACCCTCGAATCGTGGAGCTGCTGCTGTCGGCCAAACGCCAACGCAACGACTCGCGCATCGATCTGCTGACTCCCCGTGAGCAGCAGATTCTGGCTCTGGTCGCGGAGGGCTGGAGCAACGCTGCGATCTCGGAGCAACTCGTGATCACCAAACGCGCTGTCGAACGGCACATCAATTCGATCTTTTCGAAATTGGGCCTGGGGACATCCGAGCACGTAAGTCGGCGCGTTAAAGCGGCCTTGTTGTTCCTCGCTGACCAGGTCGGCTAGCACCGCTCAGTGCCACGTGCCTGCCACCTACCGGCACCGGCCGCTGCACGCCAAGCTACCGGGATCGAGATGTCTAGCTTCGAACGTGCAAGACGCCGACGCGGGCGTGTGCTCGCGGTCGACGACCAGGCTCCTTTCCTGGCCGTGCTGCGCGACGTCGTCGCCGCTACCGCCGAGCTCGAAGTGGTCGGCGAAGCGCAGTCGGGAGAAGGAGCCATCGAGGTAGTTCGGCAGCTGGAGCCCGACATGGTGCTGATGGACGTGCGGATGCCCGGCATGGGTGGAATAGCCGCCGCCAGGCAGATCAATGCGTGCCGGCCGTCGACGCTCGTGGTCCTTATCTCGACGGCGCATCCCGACGAGCTTCGGCTCGAGGCCAACGACGTGTGCGCCGACGCGGTGATTTGGAAGAGCGAGCTTGAACCGCGGCTGCTGGATGAGGTCTGGCTGCGCCACCGCGACCAGATTCCGCCGTAACGCTCTTAGCGACCCTTCGCCTAGCGCCAGATCATCTGCGACCGGCGTAGCAACACCTTGTGTGTTAACCGACATCCGGAGAAGAGAAAGCCCGTCGATTCTCACCTGTGTGCCGCCTTGATTGAACGGCTCGTCCGCGTCAGATTGCAGCGGCGGACCGGAGGTCCACCGTCGGGCCTCGCCGAACCAACGAAGGAGCCCTGGCATGAGGAGTCGAGCGGGTTCGGGCAACCTACGGCAGCCACGGCTGCTCCTCAACGGCCCGGACAGCGGAAGTAACAGCCAGGTCACCCGTGGACTTGATCCGCTCGTAGCCGATGCATAACGCTGAGGTGGCGACCGTGATCCGCCGCGCGCTCGGGAGAGTCGCCGATGGACGCCTGGGCGTGCTCCCGATGACTGTGCGCTTCTGGGACGACAGCACTCTGCCGGGCGAGTCTGCGTGGCCCGTCGTGTCCGTTCGCAGCCCAAACGCGCTCGCCTACCTGGTACGTGAGCCGAGCCAGATCGGGCTGGCTCGGGCGTGGGTGTCCGGAGCCCTCGACATCGAGGGGGACCTCGAAACGGTGCTCTCCGCGCGCGAACGCGTGAGCGGGATCAGACTGTCGGCGCGCGACCGCCTGCACCTGGTCTTTACCGCGCTGCGCGCAGCCCCGGCCGTGGTTCTGCAGCGCCCGCCGATCCCGTCGATCGAGCTCCGTCCCAGCGGCCGCCGCCACTCGGTAGCCCGCGACCAGACCGCTGTCACGCACCACTACGACGTCTCCAACGACTTTTACCGGCTGGTCCTCGGCCCGAGCATGGTCTATTCGTGCGCCTACTTCGACCGCGCCGGGGACTCGCTCGAGTCCGCCCAGGAGCGCAAGCATGAGATCATCTGCCGCAAGCTACGGCTGACTGCCGGCGAGCGCCTGCTCGACATCGGGTGCGGATGGGGCTCGCTGCTCCTGCACGCCGCCACCCGCTACGGCGTGCGCGGACTGGGAGTGACGCTGTCGGGGCCCCAGGCCGAGCTGGCAAGAAGCCGGATCCGCGCCGCGGGAGTCTCCGACCTGGTCGAGGTGCGCGTCTGCGACTACCGGGAAATCGACGAGGGGTGTTTCGACAAGGTCGTCAGCGTCGGGATGTACGAGCATGTCGGACACGCAGAGCTCGGGCGCTACGCCCGCACGGTGGCCCGTCTGCTACGCCCCGGCGGCTTGTTCCTGAACCACGGGATCGCGCGGCTGGCCTCCGAGCTGCCGCGCTCGGACACGTTTATCAACCGCTATATCTTCCCTGACGGCGAGCTCCATCCGGTGACCGCGATCCTCAGCGCGATGCGCGACGCCGCGCTCGAGGTCAGGGACGTGGAGTCGCTGCGAGAGCACTACCCGCTGACGCTCCGCCGATGGGTGGCGAACCTCGAGGCCAGGCGCGCCGAGGCGGTTGCGCTGGTGGGCGAGGAGCGCGAGCGCGCGTGGCGCCTGTACATGCTGGCGTCGGCCAGCGGCTTCGACGCCGGCGACATCACCGTCTACCAGGTGCTCGCGGCCAACGGCTCGCCGCACACCCTGCCGCTCAACCGTGCCGAGCTGCTGGGCGCCCGCGAGCGGTCTGACGAGCCTCAGCCCGAGCCGCAGCCGCTGGGGGTGGGGCGTGCGGGTTGAGTGGTACGGGCCTGCGGCTGAGCAATCCCGAGTCACGGCCCGGCGGACGTCAGCCCATTTGCGCGCGACGCGCTGATCGCGAATCGAGGCTAGCGACCCGTCAAGTCGCGCCAAACCATCTGCGATCGGTTGTGGCAATGCCTTAGTGTTAACCGACACCCGGAGAGAGAAAAGCCCCTCGATCTTCACCTGTGTGCCGCCTTGTTGGCACGGCTCGTCGGCGTCAGATTGTCTGTTAGCGGACCCGAACGTCGGGCCTCGCCAGATCAGGAAGGAGCTCTGCTGCCGCCCACGATCAGCTTTGGCCAGGAGCATCTGATCGCGATTCGGCCGCGATGGCGCGGCGGCATATCGCCTTCTACGGCCGTGATCCCGTCTCGATGCGGCCTTGTCGTTCGCGGTTGCTCGTCCTCGTGTGAGCGGACGAGAGCAAGTGCGGTCGGAGCCGTCGGCTGGGAGGCAACCGGCGTGAGTCCGGCAGAAGTTCATTTACAGACAACGGAGGTCGCATGACCACTGAAGTGCAACCCCTCAGGGGCCCGGCGGCGGGCTCGGACGTCGGTGGCGGCCAGCAGGTCGCGGACGTGTTCGTGGTGTTCGGGATCACCGGCGATCTGGCGAAGGTGATGACGTTCAACTCGCTGTACCGGCTGGAGGCACGAGGGCTGCTTGACTGCCCGATCGTCGGGGTGGCTGTGAGCGACTGGTCCGACGAGGATCTCCGCACGCATGCTCATGACGCGATCGCCGCCTGCGGAACCCAGATCGACGACACGGTGTTCGAGCGTTTCGCAGCGCGCCTCTCCTACGTGACCGGGGACTTCGGTGACGCTGCCACGTATGAGCGCGTCAAGGGCGCGATTGGCGATGCGCGCTGCCCGGTGTTCTATCTGGAGATTCCGCCGTTTTTGTTCGGAACCGTGATCAAGGGGCTGGCTGAGGCCGGGGTCACCAAGCCGCCGGCGCGGGTGGTGGTCGAGAAGCCGTTCGGGCACGATCTGGAGTCGGCGCGCGAGCTGGCGGCCGAGATCCACCGGTACATCGACGAGTCGCAGCTGTACCGGATCGATCATTTTCTGGGGAAGATGGGCTTGGGCGAGATCCTCTATCTGCGGCTGGCGAACTCCGTGTTTGAGCCGATCTGGAACCGCCACTACGTGTCGTCGGTGCAGATCACGATGGCCGAGAGCTTCGGCGTCGAGGACCGCGGTCATTTCTATGACCCTGTCGGGGCGCTGCGCGACGTGGTCGTCAATCACATGATGCAGGTGGTTGCCGCTGCGTCGATGGAGCCGCCCGCGGCCTCCGATGCGAACACGCTCAAGACGGCACTGTTCACGGCGTTCAGCGCGATTCCGGCCGCCGATCCGGCTCATTACGTCCGTGGTCAGTACGACGGCTACTTGTCGATCGACGGGGTTGCGGCGGACTCGACGACTGAGACCTACGCGGCGCTGCGGGTCGATATCGACAACTGGCGCTGGGAAGGGGTACCGTTCTTTTTGCGGACCGGGAAGTGCCTGCCGGTCACGCAGACCGAGCTGCGGGTCGTGTTCCGCCGGCCGCCGAAGCTCGGGTTCGTCAATTGGACGCGACTTCCCGAGCCGAGCCAGCTAGTGGTCAAACTCGATCCGTCGACCGGCGTGCGGCTGGCGGTCGACGCCCAGCGTCATGTGGCGGTCGAGCCCGAGCAGATCACCATGGACATGGAGTTCGCCGCCGAGGGTGGCGAGGGCCCGACGCCCTATGAGGTCCTACTCCATGCCGCGCTGATCGGCGACAGCAAGCGCTTCACCCGCCAAGACGGCGTCGAGCAGTGCTGGCGGGTGATGGCACCGCTGCTCGACGATCCGCCGCCGGTGCATGCTTACGCGAAGGGGTCGTGGGGGCCTGATGCCGCGGACGAGGTCCTGGCCGGTTATGGACGTTGGCATCACCCATGGGTGGCGTCATGAGCGCGACCAAGGAGAAGAAGAGCTCGCAGCGCGACGGCCACCCCGCCGCGGGGCCAAAGCCGGCAGCCCGGACGATGCCGCAGCGCGCCGTGGCGCGGTCGCCGTTCACGCCGATCGCCGACTACGCGTTCCTGTCCGATTGCCACACCGGGGCGCTGGTCGCGCCTGACGGCACGATCGATTGGCTGTGTATCCCGAGCTTCGACTCGCCCAGCGTGTTCGGGGCGTTGCTGGATCGCGGCGCCGGAGCGTTTCGCCTCGGCCCGTTCGGGATCAACGTCCCGAGTAGCCGCCAGTACGAGCCCGGGACCAACACCCTGGTCACGACGTGGAAGACACCGTCCGGGTGGGCGACCGTGCATGACGCGCTGACGATGGGGCCGCGTCGCGGCGAGGACGCGATCACCCCGCATACGCGCCCTCCGACCGACGAGGACGCCGACCACGTACTCGTGCGGACCGTCAAGTGCATCGAGGGCAGCGTTGAAGTCGAGCTCGTCTGCGAGCCCGGCTTCGACTACGGCCGAGTCCTCGCGGAGTGGACGCTGACGCCGGACCGCCACCGCGCCGACGCGACGGGCGCCGACCACTCGATGCGGCTTCAGACCGACATGCTGCTCGGGATCGAGGCGAATCATGTCCGCGCGCGACATGTGCTCCGGGAGGGAGATGAGCTGTTCTGCGCGCTCTCATGGGATGAGCAGGCGCCGACGCCGACCGACGTCGAGGAGGCCAACGCGCTGCTGCGAGCGACGACCCGTTTCTGGCGCCACTGGCTGTCGCGGGCGCGGATCCCCGACCACGAGTTCCGCCCTTTGATCCAGCGCTCGGCGCTGGCGATCAAGGGCTTGACATATATGCCGACGGGGGCGACGGTCGCGGCGCTGACGACGTCGCTGCCCGAGACACCCGGCGGGGAGCGCAACTGGGACTACCGCTACACGTGGGTTCGGGACTCGACGTTCACGCTACAGGCGCTGCACTATCTCGATCTCGATTGGGAGGCGGATGAGTTCATGCAGTTCATCGCCGACCTCGAGCGCAACGAGGACGGCGCGCTGCAGATCATGTACGGGATCGACGGTCGCCGGGACCTCACCGAGAAGCTCCGGGAGGATCTCTCAGGCTACGACGGGGCCAGCCCGGTGCGGATCGGGAACGGCGCGTTCGATCAGCGCCAGAACGACGTGTTCGGGGCCGCGTTGGACTCGGTGCTGTTGCACACGCGCCGCAGCCAGCGGCTGCCGCGGCGTCTGTGGCCGCTGATCCAGGCTCAGGCCGAGTGCGCCAAGGCCGTCTGGCGCCAGCCGGATCAGGGGATCTGGGAGGCTCGCGGCAAGCCGCAGCAATACGTCTCCTCGAAGTTGATGTGCTGGGTGGCGATGGACCGCGCCGCCAAGCTCGCGGAGATCCGCGGCGAGAACAGCCTGGCTGCCGAGTGGAGCGAGGTCGCGGCCGAGATCAAAGCCGACATCCTCGAGCACGGGGTCGACAAGCGCGGGGTGCTCTGCCAGCACTACGACACCGAGTCGCTGGACGCGTCGACGCTTTTGGCGGCGCTGTTCGGGTTCCTCCCCGGGGACGACGAGCGGCTGCGCGCGAGCGTGCTCGCGATCGCCGACGAGCTGACCGAGCACGGCTTCGTGCTGCGCTACCGGACCGGCGAAACCGACGACGGCCTGTCGGGCAAGGAGGGCACGTTCGTCATCTGCTCGTTCTGGCTCGTCTCCGCGCTGGCGATCATCGGGGAGATGCAGCGCGCTCGCGATCTGATGACGCGGCTGGTCAAGGTGGCGTCGCCCCTGCTGCTGTACGCCGAGGAGTTCGACGTCGACACGGGCCGGCACCTCGGCAACTTCCCGCAGGCGTTTTCGCACCTCGCGCTGGTCGAGGCCGCCGGGCGGATTGTCCTTGCAGAGCGACTCGCGGAGGTCGGCGGATGAGCAACTCGTATGACGTGATCGTGATCGGCAGCGGCGCAGGCGGGGGCACGATCGTGCACCGCATGGCGCCGTCGGGCAAGCGGATCCTGCTGCTCGAGCGCGGCGGCTGGCTGCCGCGCGAGCCGCAGAACTGGCTGGCGCGCAACGTGTTCGTGGAGAATCGCTACGTCTCGCCGGACACGTGGTACTACTCGGACGGCTCGCCGTTTCATCCCGAGGTGCACTACTGGGTCGGCGGCGCGACCAAGCGCTACGGCGCCGCGCTGTACCGGCAGCGCCAGGAGGACTTCGGCGAGCTGGTTCATCACGGTGGGATCTCGCCCGCGTGGCCGATCTCCTACGAGGAGATGGAGCCGCACTACACGCAGGGCGAGCAGCTGTACCAGGTGCATGGCGCGCGCGGCGAGGACCCGACCGAGCCGCCGGCAAGCGCGCCGTACCCGTTCCCGGCGGTGTCGCACGAGCCCCGCATCCAGCAGCTGTCAGACGACCTCGCCAAGGCCGGGCTGCACCCGTTTCACGCTCCCTGCGGGGTGTTGCTCGACGAATCCAACATGCCTTACAGCAAGTGCGTGCGGTGCGATAACTGCGACGGGTTCCCGTGCCTTGTGCACGCGAAGTCTGACGCCGAGGTGATCGCGGTACGGCCGGCGATCGAGCACCCGAACGTGACGCTGCTCACCGACGCGGAGGCGGTCCGCCTACACACGAACGGGGACGGCACCACCGTCACCGGCGTCGAGGTCCGGCATGACGGTCAGAGCGAGACGTTCGAGGGCGACCTCGTGGTCGTCTCGTGCGGCGCCGCCAACAGCGCCAGGCTGCTGCTCGCGTCCGCGACCGACAAACATCCGGACGGGCTCGCGAACGGCTCTGACCAGGTCGGGCGCAACTTCATGTTCCACAACAGCCAGGCAGTGCTCGCGCTCTCAAAGGAACCGAACCCCACCATCTTCCAGAAGACGCTCGGGGTCAACGACTTTTACTTCTCAGGCGGCAAGGACTTCGAGTTCCCGCTCGGGAACATTCAGATGGTTGGCAAATCACAGGCGCCGATGTACCGCGGCCAGAAGCCCGGCGAGACGAAGTTCGCGCCGACCTGGTCGCTCGAGGACGTTGCCAGCCATGCGGTCGACTTCTGGCTCTCGACCGAGGACCTCCCGCGGTCCGAGAACCGGGTGACGCTCGCGAAAGATGGCCACATCCAGATCAGCTATACGGCCAGCAACGTGGAGGCGAAGGACCGCCTGTACCACCAGCTCAAGTCGATGCTCAACGACCTCGGCATGCACCGCGGGCACCTGCTGCCGCACCACGCCTACCTCAAAAACGAAATCCCGGTCGCTGGCTGCGCCCACCAGGCCGGCACCGTCAGGTTCGGCAAAGATCCCAGCAGCTCGGTGCTAGATGTCAACTGCAAAGCGCATGAGCTCGACAACCTGTACGTCGTCGACACCAGCTTCTTCCCCAGCATCGGCGCGGTCAACCCGGCGCTGACCGCGATCGCAAACGCGTTGCGGGTCGGCGACCACCTGCTCGAGCGAATGGGCGTCCACCAGCCACAACCGGAGGCCGCAGGTGTCGCATAACGGGAGCTCGGCAAACGGTAAGCACCATGCGGTGATCGTCGGTGGGGGGTTCGCCGGTCTGGGCTGCGCTCGGCGACTGGCCGATCACAAAAACGTAGAGGTCACGCTGATCGACCGCAACAACTACCACCAGTTCCAGCCGCTGCTGTATCAGGTAGCGACCTCGCAACTGGCCCCCAGCGACATCGCCCACTCGTTGCGAGGCGTGTTCCCCGACCAGCCCAACGTAGACGTCAAGCTCGCAGAAATCAGCGGCGTGGACACGGCGACGCGAACCGTGACCACGAAGGACGGAGAGAAATGGAGCGGGGACACGCTGGTCCTGGCGGCCGGCTCGCAACCGAACTTCTTTCATACCCCCGGCGCGGCCGAGAACTCGTTCCCGCTCTACTCCCTAGACGACGCCACCCGGCTGCGCTCGCGCATCCTCGGCCTGTTCGAAGATGTCGATCGCAAGCCGGCGCTCGTGCAGCGCGGCGCCCTCAACATCGTCGTGGTCGGCGGAGGCCCCACCGGCGTAGAGGTCGCCGGGGCCCTGGGCGACATGATCAACGTCACCCTCCCCACCGAATACCGCAACCTCGACGCCACCAAGGCTCATATCCACCTGCTGGACTTCGGCGACGCGCTGCTCAAACCGTTCTCAGACAAAGCCCACGGATACGCCGCCAAGGTCCTCCAAGACAAGGGAATCGAGATCCACCTCGGCACCGGCGCCAAGCAAGTCGCGATCGGTCATGTACTCCTCTCCAACGGCACGGTCCTACCCACCCGGTGCGTGGTGTGGGGCGGCGGCATCATGGCCGCGCCGGTGGCGGCCGATTGCGGCCTCGCCCAGGGCCACGGCGGACGCGTCGACATTCAACCCGACCTCGCCCTCGCCGGCAGCCCCGGCGTGTACTTCGTAGGAGACATCGCCAACATCCCCGGCGAGGACGGCAAGCCGCTCCCGCAACTCGGATCGGTCGCGCTGCAGAGCGGCATCTGGGCAGCCGACAACATCCTCGCCACCATCGAGGGCAAACAGCCCACTGAGTTCCATTACAAGGACAAGGGCATCATGGCGATGATCGGCCGCCGCGCCGCGATCGCCGAGGTCGGCAAGCACCACCACGAAGTCCACGGAGAACTCGCCCACATGGCCTGGCTCGGGGTCCACGCCAGCCTGATGACCGGGACGCGCGCGAAGATCGAGGCATTCGTCGACTGGGCCTGGGACGGCTTCACCAAAACAGGCGGCCCCCACGTCCTCGACCGCGAAGACGCCGCCAAGATCGACTGGGACGACGACCCGGTTGCGACGTCGGCCGGAACGAGGTCCTCGGCGGGGTGAGCGCGGCGGGTCTGGCGCGGTGACTATTGTCGCCTCCACCACCGCTGACCTGGCTCGCCTTCAGTTTGCGACCACGTCGATCTATCACTTTTTGTTCGTGCCGCTGACCCTCGGCCTCGCGCCGTTGGTGGCGATCATGCAGACGATCTGGCATCGCACGCATGACGATGCGTGGTTGCGGTTGACGCGTTTTTTCGGGACGCTGTTATTGATTAATTTCGCGATCGGGGTGGCTACCGGGCTCGTGCAGGAGTTCGAGTTCGGGATGAACTGGTCGGTGTACTCCAATTTCGTCGGCGGCGTGTTCGGGGCGCCGCTGGCGATCGAGGGCCTGGCCGCGTTCATGCTCGAGGCAACGTTCCTCGGACTGTGGATCTTCGGCTGGGGCCAGCTGTCGCCGCGGGTGCATTTGGCGACGATCTGGATCGCCGCGCTCGGCACGTGGCTGTCCGCGTATCTGATCCTGGTCGCGAACTCGTGGATGCAGCATCCGGTCGGCTACACGGTTACCAACGGCGCCGCGCACCTGACCAGCGTCGGAGCGCTCCTCTCGAACGAGTTCGCGCTGATCGCGTACCTGCACACGATCCTCGCCGGCTTGATCTTCGGCTCGATCGTGATGCTCGGCGTGTCGTGCTGGCACCTGTTACGGGGGCGCAACGTCGAGCTGTTTCTCCGGGCGGCGAAACTCGCGGTGATCGTCGCGGTACCGGCGACGCTGATCCAGCTGTCTGTCGGCAACCGCTTCGGCGAAGCGGTCACGACCCAGCAGAGCATGAAGATCGCCGCGTCTGAAGCGCAGTGGAACACCTGCCAGCCGTGCGGCTTCTCGATCATCCAGATCGGCGGGTTCTCCGCACAGGACCCCACCCCGAGCTTCTCCATCACGATCCCGGACCTCCTCTCGTGGATGGGCACCGGCTCATTCAACGGCAAGATCCAGGGCCTGAACCAGCTCCAGGCACAGGAGCAGAAGCAGTACGGCCCCGGCAACTACATGCCACGCGTGGAGCTGATGTACTGGTCGATGCGGGTCATGGCCATGCTCGGCGTGGTGATGTTCCTGATCGCCGCGGTGGGCGCGTGGCTTTATCGGAAGCGACGGCTGGAGAAGGCTCGCTGGTTCTTGTGGACGGCGGTCGTCGCGATCGCATTCCCGTACCTCGCCGCGACGTTCGGGTGGATCCTCACCGAGATGGGACGCCAGCCCTGGATCGTGCAGGGCCTGCTGAAGACCTCGCAGGCCGTCTCGCCAAACGTCAGCACCGCGATGGTCGCGACCAGCCTCGGCGTGTTCGTGCTGCTGTATCTCACCCTCGGGGTGGTCGACTTCATCCTGATGCGCCGCTACGCCCGCGTCGATCCGCCGCAGGCGCCCGGACCGGGGGCGGTGGCGACAGAACCGGCGGCGGCCGCGGGCTACGGAGCGCTGTGAGATGACTCTCGAGACCGCCTGGTTCTGTCTGATCGCCGTCCTCTGGAGCGGCTACTTCCTGCTCGAGGGCTTTGACTTCGGCGTCGGGATGCTGTTGCCGTTTCTGCCGCGGGCGGGCAGCGAGCGCCAGCGGGAGGTCATGTTCGAGTCGATCGGGCCGGTCTGGGACGGCAACGAAGTCTGGCTCGTCGTCGCGGCAGGAGCCACGTTCGCCGCGTTTCCGGCGTGGTACGCGACGATGTTCTCGGGCTTCTACATCGCGCTGCTGCTGATCCTCGCTCTGCTGATCGTCCGGGTGGTCTCATTCGAGTGGCGCGAGAAGAGCGAGAACCCGCGATGGCGAGCCGTCTGGCTGATGGATGAACACAGTCGGCAGCGTCGGCGCATCGTTCCTCTGGGGAGTCGCGCTGGCCAACCTCCTGCACGGCGTGCCGCTCACCTCCTCACACCAGTTCTCGGGCGACTTCCTCGACCTGTTCAGCGCCTACACCGTGCTCGCCGGCCTGACCGTCGTGTGCCTGTTCGCGCTGCACGGAGCGACCTATCTCTCGTTGCGCACAGCCGGCGACCTGCGCGAGCGAGCCGCCGCTACCGCAAGACGCCTCTCCGTCCTCGCCGCCGTCCTGGCCGTGGCCTTTCTCGCGTGGACGGTCGTCGTTGCCCACAACCGCAACCAGCGCAGCGTCCTCCCGGTCGCGATCCCGGCCGCGCTCACCGCGGTGGCCTTGCTCCTGGCCCTCTGGTTCATCCGCACCCGCCACGAAGGCCGCGCATTCGCGATGACCGGGCTGACCGCGATCGGCATCGTCGCGACGATCTTCACCGGCCTCTACCCCCGCGTGCTCGTCTCACACCCCAACTTCGCCAACAGCCTCACGACCTCCAACGCCGCCACCGGCCACTACGCCCTGAAGGTGATCACGATCGTGGCCGCCATCTTTGTCCCGGTCATCGTCCTCTACCAGGGATGGACGTACTACGTCTTTCGCAAACGGCTCAGCGGCGAGCCGGTCGGCAGTCCCGTCGCTGCCGCCGCCGGCCGCACCGACCGAGCAGAACCTGGCTAGGTGACGGACGTGAGCGCCCTCGAGCCCCTCGCCCGCGTGGATGGTCGGCTGTCTCGCCACCCAGCGCGGGCGCGTGTTCGGGCTCCGGCCATCGCCAGTCGTTTGTGCCATGTCGTTGAGTCTGCTTGTGTGTTCGTCAGGCGGTCCCCGGGGCATGCCACCAGGGTGATTTCACGAACGGGAGAGGATGCACGTTGAGTCAGGACGACACCCACGCAGTTCGGGCGAACGTGAGCGCGGACGAGTTCGCCTCGCTGGTTCATGAGCTTTGCCGATGGGGTCGTTGGGGCCCGGATGACGAGTGCGGGGCGCTCCATTTTCTGACGCCCGAGCGCGTAACCGCGGCCGCCAAGCTCGTACGCGACGGCGTCAGCGTGTCCCTCAGCCTGCCCGTTAACACCGTCGCGGCGGTTGACTGTCCAACGCCCGCCGATCATCGGATGACCGCCATCGGAAGCGCCGCCGCTCCGCCACCGATTCACTTCATCAAGGACTATGTGGGCGTCGATTACCACAACGACGGGCACACGCACATCGATGCCCTCTGTCACGTCGGCTACGAGGGAATGCTCTATAACGGCAAATCCGTAGACACGGTGACGAAGGACGGTGCGAGCGTCAACTCGATCGAAGCGCTGCGAGATGGGCTCGTCGGGCGTGGGGTGCTGCTCGACATTCCGCGACTGCGCGGAACGCCGTGGCTCGAGCCCGGCGAGCACGTGTTCCGCGAGGATCTCGAGCAGGCCGAGCGCGAGCAGGGCGTCACCGTCCGCGAAGGAGACATCCTGCTGGTGCGCACGGGGCACGTACGACGCTTGACCGAGCTGGGGCCGTGGAACACCGTGGTCGCGAAGCCAGGATTGCATCCGAACGCGATGCGGTTTGTCGCCGACCGGAAGGTTGCCGTGCTGGGCTCAGACGGGAACAACGACACGGCCCCCAGCACCACCGAGGGCGTCGACTTTCCGATCCACGTCCTCGCCATCACAGCGCTGGGCATTCACCTGCTGGACTACCTCGCACTCGAGGATGTCCGGTCGAAATGCGATGCGGAGGGGCGTTGGGAGTTCCTGCTCGTCGTCGCGCCTTTGCGGATCGCCGGCGGGACAGGATCGCCGGTGAACCCGATCGCGGTGTTCTGAGGGACATTGTCACGCCTCGCGTTGCTCGCTGCGCAGCCGCTTGCGAGAGACCAACAAGCCCAGAAACGTACCTACCCAAACTCCTGTCGCAATGTGCCCGGATCCGGCCGCAACGACCGCACCCACGCCGACGGTCGGCTCACACGGCGACCCCCCCGCGCAAGCCGCCGCCAGATCCGGGCCGTGACGTCCGCGAGGAGACACAGCCGCACGTCAAAGCAGCAGACCAGACCCGGCAACCCACCGCCCTCCGCAGTCGAGCCCGACTGCCAAACAAGACGCGAGACAGCACCTGCCGGCAGCCAGAGATCTCCCGCGGGCGCTTGGCAACAACGGCAAACGAACGTAGCGGTCCGATCACGCACGGCTCTGACACGCGACTCAGCGCGCGGTCCGGCCGATCGCGTCGTCCACGCCGCCGACAGCGACGACGTAAGCGATGTGCGTCGCGACCGCCGTAGCCATCACATCCGCCGGCCACCGCCACGGCGGCGGCGTCCGACCGAGCAGCGGAAACAGCGACAACGTCGCGCTCATCAGCGTGACGCCGAACAAGACGCTCGCCCAAGGCTCACAGATCCGCCGGCGCAACAGACCGTGCCAAATACCGAACACCGAGCCATAACTCCAGCGCAACGCAAGCCCGAGCTCGTTGTCCTCCCTCGCCGTCACACTGCCCAGGTGCATGATCGAAGCCACGATCCTCCCCGGCACAAGCGAATCGTCATAGTCAAGCGGCCCGCGATGATCATGCCGCAAGCGCCGTTCGGTCGCATACGCCCCAGTCATCGTCGCCGTACCAGCGGTGCCGGCCAACGTGCTTCGAACCGGCCACGGAATCTTCAACTTCGTCATCTCACTCCCATCATGTTTGGATTCCCCCATGCCGTCATGTCATCCCGCCAAGTAACGGAGGTGAACAACCAGGTACGTCAAGGACGCGAGAACCCCGGAGAGCTTGTGCCCCGCACAGGGCCGGTTGCGGTTCCGGCGGCGCGTTGTCGGGTGGCGCTGGCTCCAGTGAGCAGCTCAACCGGACGAAATGACATGCCCAGGCCGCCGCTCGCTGGCGCCCGATATGGCAGGGAGGTTGCGGGAATCCCGTCCGCGAGAGTGCCGCTCCCGTCGCGCAACGGATGCGCTCGCGTGCCCGACATCCGACGTTGTCCAAGTTCTCCCACAAGCGCAACCTCTGAAGCGGTGCACGCCCCTCTCTTGATCGACAGGCCAACGGCCCCCAACAGCATCCGCAGTGGCGCTCTCGGCGGCTGATGGCGTGCCTGCGTCAGTCGCGGGAAGTCGCGGGAAGACAGGGGCCGCCGGCGGGCCGATGGTCGGGCTCGCCGCCGGCCGTCGGATGAGTCGTAGCCGGGCGGTTCGGGCCCGCAGGGATCATTGAGCGGATCGGCCGCTTTGCCGCGGCTGCTGTTGTGCTCATGCCAGGCTCCTTACACGCACGTGAGGGCCGACGGGCCGAACCTCGGGTCCGTAGGGCAATCTGACATCGGCGTTATCGTCGGGCAAGATGGCGCGCCGGTCGAAAGCGTGGCGGCTTTTGCACCCCCTGGGGTCGGGTAACACGCAGATCCCGGGGAGCGGTCCTACCGGCTCGCCAAACAAGATGGCGTAGCGGGTACTGGATCCCCGTCGCGGCCCGAGACGCTACCGGTCGTCCTGAGTTTGCCGGACCGACGCCACGTCGGTCCGGCGCCGCCGAAAGTCACTCGGCTTGGGTGACGGCCTGGGCGATGATCTCGGCCACTGTGAGTGAGAACAACTGATCGCGCCCGACCAGCAGCAGATCGCCGAGTCCCGCCGTCAGATCGTGCGTGTAAACATGTCACCGGCCAGCTTGGGCGGTTAGTTTAGGTGGCAGAAGGCATCGTGACCGTTCGCCGCTGTTGGGTGATGTGCGGCCGCGTTTGGCAGCCCTCAAACCCCGGATTCGACTTTGATCTCGTCTGCTTTGGCGGCCGCGGCGAACCGCTTGAAGTCGCGCTCGTTCTGGTCGGCATAGGAGTCGGCGAACGCCGCGAGCGCTAAGTCGAAGGTGTCGCCGCGCCCGAGGTATCCCGCGATCGCGATCGGGTCGCCCGAGCGGGCATGGCCGAGCGCGAGCGACCACCCGCAGGCCTGCCCGTAGCGCACGAGCTCGCCGTGCGCGAAGGTGTCGATGTCGGCCGACGCCTTCCAGTCCCACAGTTGCCGCACGTAGAAATCGCGCTGGGTGCCGTCGAGACCCTTCACCCTTACCCAGCCGAGCATGATGTCGCTCGCTGACTGCATCAGCCACTGGCCTTCGACCACGCGACGGCCGTGGTTGGAGAAGCGGCTCCTGCCCGCGAACGGTTCGAGCACCGAAGCGGTCGCCTCCTTGACCTGCAGAAACAGCGGATCCTTGGCGTCTCGCCCGACCATCAGGACGATCCAGCACCGCGTGCCGACGCTGCCCACCCCGACGACCTTGCGAGCCATGTCGACGTAGTGATACTGATCCATCAGCCGGGCCGCGGCACCGCTCAGCGTCCGCTTGTACGCGTCGATCAGCTTGCGCATCTCGCGCTCAAACTCGCGCGTTTCGCCAGCATCAACGAGATCCTCAAGCGGGACGATCAGCGGGGGATCGCTGACGATCCGCAGCGAGCCGTTGACCTTCTGCGTGAGACGCGAGAGCGCCTTCATGCTGTCCTTCGTGTGGGCCTTCTCCGCCGCCTTCTCAAGCTCCTTTGGTTTGTGTCCCTCGGATTGGACCGCGCGAGTCAGCGTCTCCATGTCCTGCTTCGCGTACCAGACGTCCAGGTCGCCCATGCCGGCGAACCGTTGCATCGCGCCGCGGTACTCGCCGACCGTCGCGATCACCGCCGCCTGGCGCTTGCGGCTGTCGAAGCCTCGCTCGCGGCCCGCGATCTCGATGCTCGCGGCGAGCCGCTTGACGTCCCATTCAAACGGGCCCGGCGCCGTCTCGTCGAAATCGTTGACGTCGAACAGGAGCTCCCGTTCCGGCGACGCGAACCCGCCGAAGTTCGACAGATGCGCGTCCCCGCACAGCTGCACGCGCAGCCCCGCCGTCGGCGTCGCCGCGAGGTCCGCGGCCATCACCGCGGCGGCGCCGCGGTAGAACGTAAACGGCGACACGAGCATCCGCCCGTGCCGGATCGGGATGAGCTCCGGGACTCGCTTCGCTTCCTGCGCGCGCAGGATCTTGACCGGATCGGCCCGGTCAGCCGGAGGCTGCCAGGTCGCCTGGGCCGAGCGGCTCGCCACCGATCGCGCTGCCCTACCGTTCGCGGCGCGCGCGTCGGGCGTCGTCTGCGCCGGCAAGCCCGACATCGCCGTTGCGCTCCCTTTCGTCGTGCTCTTCTGTCGCTCTGTATGCGCCGTCTGATCGGTCATCCGATCCTCTCAATCCGTCGGGAACCCAGCAACGTAACGATGCCCGGTCGCCACCCGCATCATCCGATCAGGGTGAAACCTGGCGTCTGTGGCGAAGGCGAGTCGTGTGATGCATCCCATCGCCTCCGAGCCCGAACGGCATCACCCAACTCGGTGGAAATTCACCTCTTCGGGAGTGTCGATCGCCGCTGCTGAATATTTCGCGCGGAGTTGGACAGGCGTGCGTGAAGCTCAGCCTTGCCGGGCGGACTTCGTCGCCGGTTTCGCTTTGGAGGTGGCGGGTTTGCGTGACCGGTTCGCCAGGCCGATGAGCAGACCTGATCCCGAGACGGCGAGGTAGGCGGTGAGGACGGCGATGGCGACCGGCGCGATCTGCAGCGTGCCGATCTGCGTCGTCAGCGCGCCGAGCAGGAGCAGCGAGAACGGGGCGGCAACGAGCGATGCAGGGAGGGCGGCGAACATCGCGGTGAACGCGAGCCCCTCCGGTAGCCCCGGGATCAGTACGTGGGCGGCGGTTCCGGCCGTCCCGCCGATGAACAGCATCACCAGGAACGGTCCTCCGACGAACCCGGTCGCTTCGCACAGTGCGAACACGAGGATTTTCGCGAACACAACGGCGATCAGCAGGCCCGCGCCGAGTGCCGCTCCGTCGTGGATCACGGTCGTGAGCTGATCGGTCCCGGTGAACAGCGTTAGCGGCAGCGCGACGCCGACGAGCCCGAACGCGATCCCCCCCAGCGCCGAGCGAAGGATCGTGCGCTTGGCCAGCGGAGCGGTGAGCTTCGTCACCACCGCGATCGTGACCACAGTGATCAGCGCGAGCGCGCCGGCGACGAGGCCGAGGGGAACGGCCGCCAGCAACTGCCAGTCCTCATACTTGTAGGCCGGCAGCGAGTAGAGCCCGACGAACGTCGACCCCGCGATCGGAAAGTACACCGCGAACGCGACCGAAGACGCCAGCAACCCAGCGGCCAGCGTGTCCGCGAGGCGCCGTGCTTTTGGACGCGCAATCTCGAGCGTGAGAATCGACGCCAAGATCGGAGATGACAACAGGCCGCCGTACGACGCGGACATCCCGCTGAGCGTGTTCGTCGCGCGCATGTCCTCGCCGAGCTTCTGCCGCTCCGACACCCATGTTCCCAGGCCGCCGCCAAGCTTCCCCAGCGCGTCCTCGGGCCCCAGGCTCGCCCCACCCGCCAGCGACACCAGCGAGACGGCAACCGCCCCCGGCACCATCGACGGCTCGACCCGCTGGTCCTTGAGCTCCTTGACCGTGCCGGGCAGCTTGGCGGGGACGCGAAGGAAGCGTCGCAGGATGCCGACGATCACCCCAGCGCTCGCGGTCACCGCCACCCACCAGAGGCTCCCGTCCAACCAGCCCGGGTTCTTCGGGAGCGTGAACCAGAGCTTCGTGCCGTCCTTGACCAGCCCCAGGAACGCCAGCGCCGCGAACGCGAGCACAACCCCGAACAACGCCGCGGACCGCATGAGCACCCAGAACCCGGGTGACCGCGTCAGCGCGACGTTATCTGAGCCTGGATGCGAGTCCTCGCTACTCGCGGGTGTGCTCATCGGATCCCTAAACCTCGAGCAAGCCGCCGCGCTCGGCGTTGAAGCGCACGATCAGGCTCTGCGGCGTCCGGATCGTCGTAGGCCGTGATGTTCTGATCAACGGGCGCATCGGTCGCAGATGCCATATGTCCCCTCCTTCTCGAGGCGACCGGCACACGACCGGTCGCACGTATCGATGCACTCCATGGGGACTTTAGGTCCCGTTTCGCAGCCGGCGCCTCGTACGATTTGGGTGAAAGGTTGGAATGGCCGGCGTGTGGGTGGCGGCGGCGCGTGCGGATTACCGGTCGAGGGGCTCGTCGATCGCGCCATCCAGGGCTTCATCGAGCCGCTGGAGGGTGTAGCCGGCGAGCTCATATTCGATTTGAGCCTGGAGCACCTCGACGAGGTTCTCGAGGCCGTACTCATCCCCGAGCTCGACCACGTGCTCAGACTGCCAGGTCGCAACGACGTACCTACGGTTCGACGCACATCACCCCAATAGGATGACGATCGCCCGGTCGGGGGCGGCAATCATTCGTTCACACCTAGGTCACATGTGATGCCGATTCAGGAACCCTCAACTCTGACCGATCACGACCTTCCTCGGGCGGGGCATATGTTGATGCTCGAGTTCGGGTCGCGGACGGAGTTCGATGATCCCAAGCTCGAGTACCGCAGGCTGTTCTCGGAGCTGCTAGGAACGTTCATGCTCGTGCTGGTCGCCGCCGGCGGCGGGATCCTGCACGGAAAGGGGCAGATCAGTCTCGCGGCCGCGACCGCCGCCCCCGGGGTGATGGTGATGGCGATCATCCTGTTCATGGGCGCGGTGTCGGGCGCGCACCTGAACCCAGGGGTGTCGTTGGCGTTCGCGGCCCGCGGTGACTTCCCGTGGAAGCGAGTGCCGGGCTACATCGTCGTGCAGCTGCTCGGCGCGACGCTGGCGTGCCTGTTCCTGCTGGCGGTGTTCGGCAACGTCGAGCACCTCGGCGCGACCCTCCCAGGCCCCGGCTACAAGGACTGGCAGGCGTTCTTGATGGAGATCGCGCTGACGGGTGTCCTGGTCAGTGTGATCCTCGGTACCGCCTCGGCGGCGCAAAATGTCGGGACGATCGGCGCGCTCGGCGTCGGGGGGTACATCGCCCTGGCCGGCCTCTGGTCGGCGCCCGTCAGCGGGACCTCCATGAACCCAGCGCGCTCGTTCGGCCCGGCCTTGGTCAGCGGCGACTGGACGGCCTACTGGGTGTACGTTGCCGGGCCGCTGATCGGCGCGGCGATCGCGGTCGGGTGCGCGATCATCCTGCGAGGTCGCGGTGGTGATCCGATCTCCCACGCGGCAGGATCCGGTGTACTCACCCCGGGCCGAACGGAGGCGAAGACCGAGTTCGCGCGGGAGAGCGACGAGGGAAAGATCGCGGCCCCCGGAGTCGATCAGACGAGCACACCAGGGGGCTCCTAGCCCGAGACAATCGCGATCCCCGTGCGGCATGGTCGATGAAGAGACCCAGGGCGTCCTCGACGATGACTTCCCCGACGGGGTCACAGCCCGGTTACGCCCGGCCGCCGACCTGTTCGCCGGCCTGCCGATCGCGCAAGCTGCGCTCAAGTTCGCGTCCGCACGCCACGCGAAGCAATACCGAGAGATCGACGACGCGCCATTCATCATCCATCCGCTCGAGGTGGGCCGGCTGCTTCACCGCGAGGGCCAGCCAGACGAGGTGATCGCCGCCGGGCTTCTGCACGACACGCTTGAGAAGACCGCGACCACCCGCACAGAGCTCCAGCACCGCTTCGGTACACGCGTCGCGCGACTCGTCGCATCCGTCTCAGACGATCCGTCGATCGGCGACCGCGACTCTCGCAAACGCGAACTACGCGACAGCGTCGCGCACGCCGACCCCGACGTCCTGGCGATCTTCGCCGCGGACAAGATCTCCAAAGTCCGAGAGCTCGCGCTGCTGCCACCGTCGCGGCTTCACGAAACCGCGATCCGCGCCAAGCTCGCCCATTACCGCGCGAGCCTCAAGATGCTCCGCCGAGTCACCCCAGACGGTGCACTCGTCAATCGTCTCGACGCCGAACTCAGCCGGCTTCTCACCCGCACCGGCAGAGCCACCACGACCGCCGCGCCGTCGAAGCGCGACAATCAGCGAGGCCGCACAGGCCGCCGAGCCTAAGCAGGAGCCCCACCGTAGGGGCACTGGGATCCAGCTTGTAGTGCGACAACTTGGTTATACGATTGGGCGCGAGTCTCCCTCTGTCACCTTGCGGACGCATCACGCAGACCCAGGTGAATCTCCGGGTGCTTACGGGTTCCCTTGCCGCAGTAGGTTCAGCAGTTCGTCGATGCTCCCGAGCTTCTCGCTTTCGCCGAACGCGAATCGATCACCGTGCAGGGCAAACGAGAAATCGCCGATGGATGCGCCCCAACCCTTCACCGGCTGCCAGCTCGATGGCAACGGGCTCACGTGGCTCATGGCTACCGCCATCGTGTTGAGCATCATCTGGATCGACGCGCAGAACGAGGTCATCATCTCGAATACCGCTGGCACCTCGATCAACAGGAATTCGCTCTTGTGTTCGGCGATGCGCCAGTCGGGTCCGAATCTGCCCGCCACGAGTACACCGTGGTGTGAAACCAACTCGTCAAACTCGCCCATTTCGAGCGCTCCTTTCAACGGGTGCGTAACGCCGCAAGCGACAGCCGATCAGCCCACCGAAACGCGGCGTGAAGGTAGTTAGCAGCAGCCGCTGCGCTGGTCTGGGCATCGGCATGCCTCTCCTACCTAAGGTAGAATCCGTTGGTTTCTTGGGCATCATCCCAACGGGATGACGTTTGGCCAAGCAGCCTCCCGGATACTCCATGCATGCTGGAACCGCGCGGATATCCCAAGGCGGCTCGGCCTTGACTGGAGATTGCGCGTGGCCTCGGTGGCGTCCGTTATCGATCGACCGGGCGGCATCGATGTTGGTATCGAGGAATCCCCGTACCGGCTCGACCACGTCCTTGGCCCGGGGCTGCGTCGCTTGCGAGAGTGCCGATCGACGTTCAACTCGCCGCAGCGACTTCGTCCTGGCTGACCGTCGTGGGCGTGGGTGCCGGCCTTCCGGTCCCAAACCAGGTAGTTCAGGACGCCGCGAGCTCCGAGCGGCAGCGATGGATCCGCGACCGCAGCTCCGGCTTCTTCCTCGAGGAGACAAACGCAGACGCGCTGGCACGCGTGTAGTCCTGGCGCGCAACGACAACCCGAACCTTCTCGCGATAAGCGACCGGGCGTTCGAGCGTGGGTTATCGGATCGTGCGCGGGCCGGCCTCACCGGGGGTGCTGTGCCGTGTCCGCGGCGCCGCGGCTGTGGCCACGTTGGCAATCGTGCGTCGAACGGCTCGTGACGATGATCGTTCTGTTCAACTTGGTCCCGGTGGCGGCGCTAACCCAGTCGCGAACTCTGTTCGAACTTGGGCTGATCGTGGTCCTGGCGGCGGCGGCGCCGCTGATCGCCCAGGTGCTGCGGCTCCCGTCGATCCTGCTGCTGCTCGCGCTGGGGTTCGGCGCCGGCGCGATCGGCGCCCTCGATCCCAACGCCCTGCTGGGCGAGCAGTTGATCTCCGCCGTGGTGTCGGTCGCCGTCGGGATCATCCTGTTCGAAGCGGGGCTTGGCCTGAAGCTGAGCAAGCTCACCGGTGCCGTCGGTCGGGTCTACCGGCGGCTGGTGAGCGTCGGGATCCTTGTCACCTGGGCGGTTGGGACGCTTGCCGCGTATCTGCTGTTCGATCTGTCGTTTGAGGTCGCGCTTGTGCTCGGCGCGGTGCTCGTCGTCTCGGGGCCGACGGTCGTCGGGCCGCTGCTCGATTTCATCCGGCCGTCGAAGACGGTCAATTCGGTGCTGATGTGGGAGGGCACGTTGGCCGATCCGATCGGCGCGACGCTTGGCGTCGTGGTCTTCAACGCGGTGGTCGCCGGGCACGCGAAGGCCGGGCAGGAGATCTTCCAGTTTCTCCTGGCGATCGGGATCGGCGCCGGCTTGGGGATCGTCGGGGCGGTCCTGGTGCTGGCCTGGGTGCATTGGTTTAAGCCCACCCCGTCGCAGGCGCTGCCCGGGACGTTGATGTTCGTCGTCGCGATGGTTGTCGGCGCCGATCTGCTCCGCGATGACACGGGTCTGATCACCGGTCTGGTGATCGGCGCGATCCTCGTCAACCGCCCGCCGCGCGGGGTTGAGCCACGAGGACTGGTGATCCAGCGGGCAAAGCTCCTGCGCGCGTTGCGAGAACGGATCGGCACACTCACGACGTTTCTGATCGGGATGCTGTTCATCATCCTGTCCGCCCGCGTGACGCCGCACCAAATCGCCCAGATCGGGTGGATAAGCCTCGCGTTCATCGCCGTGCTGGTGCTCGTCGGCCGGCCGCTCGCGGTGGCGCTCTCGACCCTGGGCTCGTCGCTTCAGATCCGCGAGCGGGCGTTCATCGCGTGGATGGCGCCCCGCGGGATAGTCGCGGCCGCGACCTCGTCGACGTTCGCGCTCGGGCTCAGCCAGGCCGGCGTCGGCGGCGGCGCGCAGAACCTGATTCCGATCACGTTCATCGTGATCGTCGCGACCGCGCTGATCTACGGACTCAGCGGCGCCCCGGTGGCTCGCGCGCTCGGGGTCGCCAGCACCGGCCCGGGCGGGGTTCTGCTGGTCGGCTCAACCCCGGTCGGACGCTCGATCGGGCGTGCCCTCAAGGACCAGGGGCTGACCGTGGTGTTGTGGACCGGTAACGACGATCAAGCGCGGGCTGCCAAGGCGGACGGGCTCACTCTTTACCGCGGCGATCTCACCGAGGACGCGACCTCGGGTGTTCCGTCCGATCTCGAGGGGCTCGACTACGCGCTCGCCGTTGGTGACGATGAGGCCCTCAATGCGATGATCGCGACCGACCTCTCCGAGTACTTCGGCCGCGGCCAGGTCTTCCAGCTAGCGGTTACCGGCGGACCGGCCGCGGACTTCTACACCAGGGTGCCGGTGCTGTTCGACGACTCTGCCACCCACGACGAGCTCTTGGCCCGGATCAACGCCGGCGGCGTGATCGTCGTCGCTCAGGCGGCGGGAGCGAACGGAGGGGCGGACCCCTGCGCTCGCCTCGGCGCGGATGGGATCCCGATGTTCGTCCTCACTCCCGGGAAGGACCTCCACGTCCTCGCGGCCGGCGACCGACCGCCACTCAAGCCAGGGCAAGAGCTCATCGGGCTAAGCAAGCGCACCTGACGCTCCGCTGCGGCTCGTGCGAACTCACCCGTGAGCCCGCGGAGGTTGTTCACACTCATAGGTCTCGCTCGCGGCAAGTCTCGCGTGACCCGCGCCCCCGACGCCCCGTCCCTCTCAGCGCCGGCGACCGCGCACCATCAAGGGACCCGACACCATCGTCGTGCGTCACGCCAGCCGCGACGTCGATTCCGCGCTGGGCGTGTTCGATGGAGTCTTCGAGCCTGGCTATCTCGGGGTCGCGGCCGCGGTCGTCGCCGGTACCTAAACGTCGAGTGACGTGCCGCGCTGACCGAGGTTGGCAGGACTCGGGCGTGACAACACGCGTGACAACATCCACCCCATCGAGCGGCGGGTGACCCGGGCGAAGCGCGGGCTGTAGTTGACCCGCCAGCCGGTGCGCGTGGATCTCGTCCATCAGGTCGCCGGCCTCGCGCCGCGTTGAGCCGCTCGCCGATCATCGCCTCTTCGCCGACTGCCAGTCCGACGAGCACGTCGAGGTGCTCGGTGCTCTTGCCGCGCGGCGTGGCTTTACATTTCTGCTAGTTTGGTAAAGCGGATGAGCAAGGTTTCTGCCAAGCATCAGGTCACGATCCCGGTACGGGCCCTTCGCGAAGCTGGACTGCGCGCAGGCGATGAGGTCGTTATTCGGGCGTCCGGTGACGGCCGCCTCGAGATTGAACGCGCCGACGATCTGGTGCGGCGCTATGCGGGCAGCCTCCCCTCCGGCACGTATCCGCCGGGACACCTCGACCAGCTTCGCGACGAGTGGCGCCAGTAGCGCTCGATGCTGATCTGATCATCGCGTTTTTGGACGCGGCTGACGATCAGCACCAGCGCGCCATCGATGAGTTACGGCCCAGACTCGGAGCAGGACAGCAGATCATCGTCGGGGCCAGCGTCTACGCCGAAGTAATGGTGCGCCCGATGCAGAGCGGCGACGAAAGCAAAGTCGACGAGTTCCTCGACGCGATCAGCGCAACCGTAGTGTCGATCGACCGGCGCCTCGCCCGGCGAGCTGCGCGGCTGCGTGCCCGGCACAGATCATTGCGTCTGCCCGACGCGCTTTCGCTCGCCACGGCGCTGGAGTCCGATGCGGCGCTAATAACGCTCGACCACGGGCTGCGACGCATCGCTGCACGCGAGACGCCCTAGCGCCAATCACCTCCGAGACCAGCCCAAGCCGGGCGACAGCGTCGCCGCCATAGCTCGGTACATCCCAGCCTCTTGATGCGAAATGCTCGCCCGACCCGGATCGCTGGTAACACCCCTGGTCGATCCAGTTGCGGAAGGTCTGAGCGGTCACCTGGAACTCCTCGACAACTTGTGAGACGGTGAGCAGCCGCGGCTCGGGCATTAGTCGAACAGTACGTCGGATGTCGATGAGGACCGCACCGAATACTCTCAGGGGACCGGACGACGAGCTCCAATGGGTGCCGGTGGGACGGCGGCGAAGCGCCACCTTCCGCATCGCGTTCCGGAGCGATTCGCCGACGCTGGCGTGAGCACGCGGGCTCCCGAAGGGCGCGGGAGCAGAGCTGGATCCCCGGCGTGTTCGCGGGGTTCGGTGATCTCCGTGCGGGAACCCGCTCGCCCTTCGGTTTAATCAGAGATCATCCATTTGGGGTGACGCCAGCGACCGTCGCGTGAGCGACGATCCGGTCAGTGCCGATCTCCGTGGCGATCGCATCAGCTTCACGACCCGATGGGCGTAGGCACGCCGAGCCCTGCACGCGTGTAGTGGTCGCGGTCGGCGCGGTGGGGATTGTTGCAACGGCTCTGACCGTGTGGGCGGTCGCGCGCAACCCGACCCTCGTTGACCGGCAGTCGGTTTCGATCTGGCGAGGCCTGATCGTCGCGTTATATGTGATGGTTGGGCTGTGGACGTGGTGGCGTCGACCTGACAGCCGGCTCGGCCCGCTACTTGTGGGGAACGGAGTCCTGTATGCCGCGACGTCGTTCAATGCGTCGGGAGCGTCGCCGATTTCGCGGTGCTCTACGGGATCTGCGAGACCGTCAACGGCAACTGGTCGCAGCTCGACATGACCCGCGAGCTCGGCGCCTCAACGACTGTCGCCGCGATCGCGTTGACCGCGTTCTGGGCGATGGTCACGGCCGGGCGGATCGGCGTGGCCGCGGTCCAGCGCTGGCTTCCGACGCGGGTGGCATACCACGCCTTGCCGCTGGTCCTTGCTGTCGCCTTCGTGATCATCGCGGTGCTTCCCGGGGGTGGTACTGGAGCCGGGATTCTCGCGTTCGGCCTCGCAGGCCTGGGGTGCTCTGCGCTCCTGCCTTTGACGATCAGCTTCGGCCAGGAGCAGCTGATCCCGATCGCCGCAGCGATGGCCGGCGGCGTCATCGCCTTCTACGAGATCGGCTACGGGATCGCCGCCTTCGGCGTCGGCCCGCTGCTCGACAACGGCGTCCAGCTGACCAGGATCTACGGGGTTCGCGGCCGGGATCGCCGTCTCGATGGGGCTCTTGTCGTTCGCGGTTGCTCGTCCTCGTGTGAGCGGACGAGAGCAAGTGCGGTGGGAGCCGTCGGCTGGAGGCCAACCGGCGTGAGTCCGGCAGAAGTTCATTCACAGACAACGGAGGTCGCATGACCACTGAAGTGCAACCCCTCAGGGGCCCGGCGGCGGGCTCGGACGCGGACGGCGGCCAGCAGGTCGCGGACGTGTTCGTGGTGTTCGGGATCACCGGCGATCTGGCGAAGGTGATGACGTTCAACTCGCTGTACCGGCTGGAGGCACGCGGGCTGCTCGACTGCCCGATCGTCGGGGTGGCGGTGAGCGACTGGTCTGCCGACGATCTGCGCACGCATGCTCATGACGCGATCGAGGCGTGCGGAACCGAGATCGACGACGCGGTGTTCGAGCGTTTCGCAGCGCGACTGTCGTACGTGAGCGGCGACTTCGGCGACGCGGCCACGTACGAGCGTGTCAAGGGCGCGATCGGCGATGCGCGGTGCCCGGTGTTCTATCTCGAGATTCCGCCGTTCTTGTTCGGGCGCGTGATCAAGGGGCTGACTGAGGCCGGGGTCACCAAGCACCGGCGCGGGTGGTGGTCGAGAAGCCGTTCGGGCACGATCTGGAGTCGGCGCGGGAGCTGGCGGCCGAGATCCATCAGTACATCGACGAGTCCCAGCTGTACCGGATCGACCACTTCCTGGGGAAGATGGGCATCGGGGAGATCCTCTATCTGCGGTTCGCGAACGCGATGTTCGAGCCGATCTGGAACCGCAACTACGTCGCGTCGGTGCAGATCACGATGGCCGAGAGCTTCGGAGTCGAGGACCGCGGTCACTTCTACGACCCGGTCGGGGCGCTGCGCGACGTGGTCGTCAATCACCTGATGCAGGTGGTGGCCGCCGGCGCGATGGAGCCGCCCTCGTCCGGCGAAGCCGAACGTGCTCAAGGACGCGCTCTGTGTCACGGCGTATCGCGCGATGCCGGCGGCCGATCCCGCTCATTACGTCCGCGGTCAGTACGACGGCTACCGGTCGATCGACGGCGTGGCGCCGGACTCGACGACTGAGACGTACGCCGCGTTGCGGCTCGAGATCGACAACTGGCGCTGGTCGGGGGTCCCTGGTTCATCCGCGACCGGGAAGTGCCTGCCGGTCACCCAGACCGAGCTGCGGGTCGTGTTCCGCCGTCCGCCGAAGCTGGGCTTCGTCGGCTGGTCGCGGTTGCCGGAGCCGAGTCAGCTGGTGGTCAAGATCGATCCGACGACCGGGTGTCCGGTTGCTGGTCGACGCCCAGCGTCATGAGACGGTCGAGCCCGAGCAGATCAACCTCGACATGGAGTTCGCCGCACGAGGGCGGCGAGGGCCCGACGCCGTATGAGGTGCTGCTGCACGCCGCGCTGATCGGCGATAGCAAGCGCTTCACCCGACAGGACGGGGTCGAGCAGTGCTGGCGGGTGATGGCGCCGCTGCTCGAGCATCCACCCCCGGTGCATCCGTATGCGAAAGGGTCGTGGGGTCCGGAGGCGGCCGACCGCGTCCTCGAGGGTTACGGCCGCTGGCACGAGCCGTGGGTGGCGTCATGAGCGCGACCAAGGAGAAGAAGAGCGCCCGGCGCGACGGCCATGCCGCGGCCGCGGCTACGGGCACCGTGGTGTCGATGCCGCAGAGCGCCGCGGCGCCGTCGCCGTTCACGCCGATCGCCGACTACGCGTTCCTGTCCGACTGCCACACCGGGGCGCTGGTCGCGCCCGACGGCACGATCGACTGGCTGTGCGTCCCGCGGTTCGACTCGCCGAGCGTGTTCGGGTCGCTGCTCGATCGCGGCGCCGGCGCGTTTCGTCTCGGCCCGTTCGGGATCAACGTGCCGAGCAGCCGCCAGTACGAGCCGGGGACCAACACGCTGGTCACGACGTGGAAGACGCCGTCGGGGTGGGCGACCGTGCACGACGCGCTGACGATGGGGCCGCGCCGCGGCGAGGACGCGATCACCCCGCACACGCGCCCGCCGACCGACGAGGACGCCGACCACATGCTCGTGCGGACCGTCAAGTGCATCGAGGGCAGCGTCGAAGTCGAGCTGGTCTGCGAGCCCGGCTTCGACTACGGCCGAGTCCTCGCGGAGTGGACGCTGACGCCGGACCGCCACCGCGCCGACGCGACCGGCGCCGATCAGTCGATGCGGCTTCAGACCGACATGCTGCTCGGGATCGAGGCCAATCACGTCCGCGCCCGGCACGTGCTCCACGAGGGCGAAGAGCTGTTCTGCGCGCTCTCGTGGGATGAGCACGCGCCGACGCCGACCGACGGTCGATGAGGCCAACGAACTGCTCCGCGCGACGACGCGGTTCTGGCGCCACTGGCTGTCGCGGGCGCGGATCCCCGATCACGAGTTCCGCGCCTTGATCCAGCGCTCGGCGCTCGCGATCAAGGGGCTCACGTACATGCCGACGGGCGCGACCGTGGCGGCGCTGACCACGTCGCTGCCCGAGACGCCGGGCGGGGAGCGCAACTGGGACTACCGCTACACGTGGATCCGCGACTCGACGTTCACGCTCCAGGCGCTGCACTACCTCGACCTCGACTGGGAGGCGAACGAGTTCATGCAGTTCATCGCCGATCTCGAGCGCAACGACGACGGCGGTCTGCAGATCATGTACGGGATCGACGGTCGCCGGGACCTGACCGAGACGCTGCTCGAGGATCTCACCGGCTACGACGGCGCCAGCCCGGTGCGGATCGGCAACGGCGCGTTCGACCAGCGCCAGAACGACGTGTTCGGCGCCGCGCTTGACTCGGTGCTGTTGCACACCCGCCGCAGCCAGCGGCTGCCGCGACGGCTGTGGCCGCTGATCCAGGCGCAGGCCGAGTGCGCCAAGGCCGTCTGGCGCCAGCCCGATCAGGGCATCTGGGAGGCGCGCGGCAAGCCGCAGCACTACGTCTCCTCGAAGCTGATGTGCTGGGTGGCGATGGACCGCGCCGCCAAGCTCGCGGACATACGCGGCGAGAGCAGGCTGGCCGCCGAGTGGGGCGAGGTCGCGGCCGAGATCAAGGCCGACATCCTCGAGCACGGCGTCGACAAGCGCGGGGTGCTGGTCCAGCACTACGACACCGAGTCGCTCGACGCCTCGACGCTGCTGGCGGCGATCTTCGGGTTCCTCCCCGGCGACGACGAGCGGCTGCGGGCGAGCGTGCTCGCGATCGCCGACGAGCTGACCGAGCACGGCTTCGTGCTGCGCTACCGGACCGACGAGACCGACGACGGCCTGTCCGGCAAGGAGGGCACGTTCGTGATCTGCTCGTTCTGGCTGGTCTCGGCGCTGGCGATCATCGGCGAGATGCAGCGCGCGCGCGACCTGATGACGCGGCTGGTCAAGGTCGCCTCGCCCCTGCTGCTGTACGCCGAGGAGTTCGACGTCGACACCGGCCGGCATCTGGGCAACTTCCCGCAGGCGTTCTCGCACCTCGCGCTGGTCGAGGCCGCCGGGCGGATCATCCTCGCCGAACGCATACAGGAGCTGGGCGCATGAGTGACTTATGACGTGATCGTGATCGGCAGCGGCGCCGGCGGCGGCACGATCGTGCACCGGCATGGCGCCGTCCGGCAAGCGGATCCTGCTGCTCGAACGCGGCGGCTGGCTCCCGCGCGAGCCGCAGAACTGGCTGGCGCGCAACGTGTTCGTGGAGAACCGCTACGTCTCCCCCGACACGTGGTACTACTCGGACGGCTCGTCGTTTCAACCGGAGGTGCACTACTGGGTCGGCGGCGCGACCAAGCGGTACGGAGCCGCGCTGTACCGGCTGCGCAAGGAGGACTTCGGCGAGCTGCGTCATCACGGCGGGATCTCGCCCGCGTGGCCGATCTCCTACGAGGACATGGAGCCGTACTACACGCAGGCCGAGCAGCTCTACCAGGTGCACGGCGCGCGCGGCGAGGACCCGACCGAACCCCCGGCGAGCGCTCCATACCCGTTCCCGGCCGTCTCGCACGAGCCACGGATCCAGCAGCTTGCAGACGACCTCGCCAAGGCCGGTCTGCACCCGTTCCACGCCCCCTGCGGGATCCTGCTCGACGAATCCAACATGCCGTTCAGCAAGTGCGTCCGGTGCGATAACTGCGACGGCTTCCCATGCCTCGTGCACGCAAAATCTGACGCCGAGGTGATCGCGGTGCGGCCGGCGATCGAGCACCCGAACGTGACGCTGATGACCGACGCCGAGGCGGTCCGGCTCGAGACAAACGAAGCCGGGACGGCGGTCACCGGGGTGGTGGTCAACCACGACGGCCAGGAGGAGCTGTTTAAGAGCGAGCTCGTGGTCGTCTCCTGCGGGGCGGCCAACAGCGCCAGGCTGCTGCTCGCATCCGCTACCGACAAGCACCCGCGCGGGCTCGCGAACGGCTCTGACCAGGTCGGCCGCAACTTCATGTTCCACAACAGTCAGGCCGTGCTGGCGCTCTCAAAGGAAGAGAACCCGACGGTGTTCCAGAAGACGCTCGGGGTCAACGACTTCTACCTAAAGGGCACCAAGGACTTCGAGTTCCCGCTGGGGAACATCCAGATGGTCGGCAAGTCCCAGGCGGAGATGTTCCGCGGTGAGAAGCCAGGCGAGACGCGATTTGCGCCCGAGTGGACGCTGCGCGACGTCGCTCGTCACGCGGTCGACTTCTGGCTCTCGACCGAGGACCTGCCGCTGTCTGAGAACCGCGTCACGCTCACCAAGGACGGCAACATCCAGATCAGCTACACGGCCAGCAACGAGGAGCCCAAGGAGCGCCTGTACCACGAGCTCAAGGCGATGCTCAAGGACCTCGGCATGCACCACGGGCACCTGCTGCCGCATCACGCCTACCTCAAGAACGAGATTCCGGTCGCCGGCTGTGCGCACCAGGCCGGCACCGTCAGGTTCGGGAACGAACCGAGCAGCTCCGTGCTCGATGCCAACTGCAAGGCCCACGAGCTCGACAACGTGTACGTCGTCGACACGAGCTGCTTCCCCAGCATCGGCGCGGTCAACCCGGCGCTCACCGCGATGGCAAACGCCCTGCGGGTCGGCGACCACCTGCTCGAGCGAATGGGCGTCCACCAGCCACAACAGGAGGCGGCAGGTGTCGCATAACGAGAGCTCGGCAAATGGCAAACATCGCGTGGTGATCGTCGGCGGGGGCTTCGCCGGCCTCGGGTGCGCGCAGCGGCTGGTCAAGCACGATCACGTCCACGTGACGCTGATCGACCGCAACAACTACCACCAGTTTCAGCCGCTGCTGTATCAGGTGGCTACGTCGCAGCTTGCGCCGAGCGACATCGCGCATTCGCTGCGATCGGTGTTCGCAGGCCAGGACAACGTGGACGTCAAGCTGGCTGAGGTCTCCGCCGTGGACCCGGCATCGAGGACGATCACCTCGGCCGACGGCGAGCAATGGTCGGGGGACGCGATCGTGCTTGCGGGCGGTTCGCAGCCGAACTTCTTCGGCACGCCGGGCGCACCTGAGAACTCGTTTCCGCTTTACGCGCTCGATGACGCAACCAATCTGCGCTCGCGGATTCTCGGGCTGTTTGAGCAGGTCGACCGCAATCCCGAGCTGATCGGGCGCGGTGCCTTGAACTTCGTGATCGTGGGCGGAGGCCCGACCGGAGTTGAGGTGGCCGGCGCGATCGCCGACATGCTCAACGTCACCGTTCCGGCGGTGTACCGCGATCTGGACGCCAGCGTCGCGCAGATTCACATCCTCGACTACGGCGACGCGTTGCTCAAGCCGTTCTCAGACAAGGCCCACGCCTACGTCGCCAAGGTGCTGGAGGAGAAGGGTGTGCAGATCCACCTCGGCACGGGTGTCAAGGAGGTCGGCACCGGCCACGCGCTGTTGTCGGACGGCACGACGATCGCGACCCGCTGCGTGGTCTGGGGCGGCGGCATCAAGGCAGCCCCTGTCGCGGCCGACGGAGGCCTCGCGGCGGGACGCGGAGGCCGCGTCGACGTCGAGGCCGACCTGACGCTCAACGGCCACGAGGGTGTGTATGTCGTTGGCGACATCGCCAACATTCCCGACAAGGACGACGGCTGCCTGCCGCAGCTCGGCTCTGTCGCGCTGCAAAGCGGCAGCTGGGCCGCGAAGAACATCCTGGCCGACTTCGAGGGCAAGCCCCGCGAGGCGTTTGCTTACCACGACAAGGGGATCATGGCGATGATCGGTCGCGGCGCGGCGATCGGCGAGGTCGGCAAGCACCATCACGAGATTCACGGCGAGCTCGGCCACATGGCCTGGTTGGGGGTGCACGCCAGCCTGATGACCGGAACCAAGGCCAAGATCGAGGCGTTCGTGGACTGGGCGTGGGACGGGTTCTCAAAGACCGGCGGACCGCACGTCCTTGACCGAGGCGACGCCGCGAACATCAACTGGGATGACGATCCGGTCGCCGTGGCGGCCGGCGCGCCCTCCTCGACGGGGTAAGGTGCAAGGTCCGGTCGCCGTGATTGCCGTCGCTTCCACCACGGTTGACCTGGCTCGCCTCCAGTTCGCGACCACGTCGATCTATCACTTCCTGTTCGTGCCGCTGACGCTCGGGCTCGCTCCGCTGGTGGCGATCATGCAGACGATCTGGCATCGCACGCATGACGATGCGTGGCTGCGGCTGACGCGTTTCTTCGGGACGTTGCTGTTGATCAACTTCGCGATCGGTGTGGCGACCGGCCTGGTACAGGAGTTCGAGTTCGGGATGAACTGGTCTGCGTACTCGAACTTCGTCGGCGGCGTGTTCGGGGCGCCGCTGGCGATGGAGGGCCTGGCCGCGTTCATGCTCGAGGCGACGTTCCTGGGACTGTGGATCTTCGGCTGGGGCCAGCTGCCGCCGCGAGTCCATCTGGCCACGATCTGGATCGCCACCGCCGCCACTTGGCTGTCGGCGTATCTGATCCTGGTCGCGAACTCGTGGATGCAGCATCCGGTCGGCTACACGATCACCAACGGCGCCGCGCACCTGACCAACCTGGGAGCGCTGCTGTCGAACGAGTTCGCGCTGATCGCGTACCTGCACACGATCCTCGCCGGCTTGATCTTCGGTTCGATCGTGATGCTCGGCGTGTCGTGCTGGCACCTGTTGCGCGGGCGCAACGTCGAGCTGTTTCTCCGGGCGGCGAAACTCGCGGTGATCGTCGCGGTACCGGCGACGCTGATCCAGCTGTCGGTCGGCAACCGCTTCGGCGAGGCGGTCACGGCCCAGCAGAGCATGAAGATCGCCGCCTCCGAAGCGCAGTGGAACACCTGTCAGCCGTGCGGGTTCTCGCTCTTCCAGATCGGAGGGTTCTCCGCCCAGGACCCGAATCCGAGCTTCTCGATCACGATCCCGGACCTCCTCTCGTGGATGGGCACCGGATCGTTTGACGGCAAGATCCAGGGCCTGAACCAGCTCCAGGCCCAGGAGCAGAAGCAGTACGGCCCCGGCAACTACATGCCGCGCGTGGAGCTGATGTACTGGTCGATGCGGGTCATGGCCGTGCTCGGCGTGGTCATGTTCCTGATCGCCGCCGTCGGGCGCGTGGCTTTATCGGAAGCGACGGCTGGAGAAGGCTCGCTGGTTTCTGCGGACGGCGGTCGTCGCGATCGCATTCCCGTACCTCGCCGCGACATTCGGCTGGATCCTCACCGAGATGGGACGCCAGCCCTGGATCGTGCAGGGCCTGCTGAAGACCTCGCAGGCCGTCTCGCCAAACGTCAGCACCGCGATGGTCGCGACCAGCCTGGGCGTGTTCGTGCTGCTCTATCTCACCCTCGGCGTGGTCGACTTCATCCTGATGCGCCGCTACGCCCGCATCGATCCGCCACAGGCGCCAGGACCGGGCGTGGTGGCGACAGAACCTGCGGCGGCCGCGGGCTACGGAGCGCTGTGAGATGACGCTCGAGACCGTCTGGTTCTGCCTGCTCGCCGTCCTCTGGAGCGGCTACTTCCTGCTCGAGGGCTTCGACTTCGGCGTCGGGATGCTGTTGCCGTTCCTGCCGCGGGCGGGCAGCGAGCGCCAGCGGGGGGTCATGTTCGAGTCGATCGGCCCGGTCTGGGACGGCAACGAGGTCTGGCTCGTCGTCGCGGCAGGAGCCACGTTCGCGGCGTTCCCGGCGTGGTACGCGACGATGTTCTCGGGCTTCTACATCGCGCTGCTGCTGATTCTCGTTCTGTTGATCGTCCGGGTGGTCTCATTCGAGTGGCGCGAGAAAAGCGAGAACCCGCGATGGCGAGCCGTCTGGCTGTGGATGAACACCGTCGGCAGCGTCGGCGCCTCGTTCCTCTGGGGAGTCGCGCTGGCCAACCTCCTGCACGGCGTGCCGCTCACCTCCTCACACCAGTTCTCGGGCGACTTCCTGGACCTGTTCAGCGCCTACACCGTGCTCGCCGGCGTGACCGTCGTGTGCCTGTTCGCGCTGCACGGAGCGACCTATCTCTCGTTGCGCACCGACCGGCGACCTGCGCGAGCGAGCCGCCGCTACCGCACAGGCGCCTCTCCGTTCTCGCCGCCGTCCTGGCCGTGGCATTCCTGGCCTGGACGGTCGTGGTCGCGCACAACCGCAACCAGCGCAGTGTCCTCCCGGTCGCGATCCCGGCCGTGCTTGCCGCGGCGGCCTTGCTCCTGGCGCTCTGGTTCATCCGCACCCGCCACGAGGGCCGCGCGTTTGCGATGACCGGGCTGGGCGCGATCGGCATCGTCGCGACGCTCTTCACCGGCCTCTACCCGCGCGTGCTCGTCTCACACCCCAGCTTCGCCAACAGCCTCACGACCTCCAACGCCGCCACCGGCCACTACGCCCTGAAGGTGATCACGATCGTCGCCGCCATCTTTATCCCGGTCATCCTCCTCTACCAGGGATGGACGTACTACGTCTTTCGCAAACGGCTCAGCGGCGAGCCAGTAGGCAGTCCCGTCGCCGCCGTCGCCGCCCGCACCGGCCGAGCGGCACCCGACTAGGTCCCACTGCGCGCTCCCGAGACATGCACCCCACCGAACCAACATCCGGGCCTCTAACGACTGGACACGACGCTGGGAATGGCCGGACGAGCTGGATGCGCTCACGCCGCCCCCGGAACCATCAGGTCCTGCTCGAGAACGACCGAGTACGAGTACTGCTCACAACGATCCCGTGCGGCGCGACCACACCAGTCCACACGCACCGTTGGCCAAGCGTCGAGTACGTGCTCAGCACGACCAACTTCGTCCGCCGCGACGCCGACCAAAACGTCCTCCTCGACACGCGCGCCGCCGATGCGCAGCCGCAGGTATCCGACGTCCTCTGGTCCGATCCGTTCCCGCCGCATTCGCTCGAGAACGTCGGCGACGCGGAGCTGCGCGTGATCATGGTCGAGATCAAGCACCGGACCTAGCCCGACCAAGACCGTCGAACGCTCCGTTTACACGGACGGCTCCAGTAGATCCTGATCCGAATCGGAGGATGGGAGACTTCGCCGGGCCGCTTGGTGCAGGGAGCGCGATCCGGGCGCTACCTGCCCGCGTGCACCGCGTCCATGTCCCGTCGGCAAACGATCCGGAAAGTAGCGCCGTGCTGCTCGCCGACAGGCAACCACCGAAGCTCGTCGTCGGGTCCCTCGAGCGCGTTCGCGACGGCGGTCATCGGCTCGATGCAAACGTATTCCGCGTCCGGTGGCGCGAAGATCTGCGCCACCGGGTATCCCTCGGTGTACTGCACCTCGATCGTACGACCGCCGCCGCTGAGTTGAAAGCACGCGCCTGGGTCGACGCCGTCGAATTCGTCGTCCCAGGTCCGCTCGCCGACCGCGCCGGTGAGGGGGCGAGCGGGCTCGGTCGCGCCGGTCGGGACCATCAGCGAGTCGAGAGGCAGGCGCTCGTGCACCGGAAATACGACCTCCCAGCGTGACCGAGGCAGCCCGGGGAGCCGGAAGTACGGATGGAAGCCGAACGCGACCGGGACGGGCTCACTGCCCGTGGCGGTGAGCGTGGTGCGAATCTGCACTGCGCCGCCCGACACCTCGACGGCAAGTTCGACCCGATGGGGAAACGGGAACGCCTCAAGCAGTTCAGGGCGATCGAAATCCAGCGAAGACACCAGCCTGGCCCCATCGCTGTCAGCCGCCACCTCCTGGACCACCCACCGGCGAGAGGCAGTCAGAACACCATGAATCGGGAGGCCGTGATCGTCGAGGAGCAGTAACGGCGAGTGACGGTCGAGCACGACGTGGTGGCCGTTCGCCTCATACGCGAACCGATCCAGCCGATTGGCCCATGGATGCAAGAAAGGGATACCCATGAACTTTCGCTCGCGCGCGTAGGCACGCACCCCAGCGCCCTGCCACAGCAGCTCGTCGCCTCCGTGCACGAGCGACGCGCCCAACATGCCCGCACCGGGCACCCAGGTGCAATGAAGATCCGCCCGGGCGTCGCTGAGCGACCACGCCCGCATCCCGCCTACGCGCACCATCTCGATGCGGTACTCCGAGGGCATCACAGCACGGCGAGCGGGTTGATCGGCGATCCGGTTCCGCCGACGATGCGCAAGGGCGCTGCGATGAAGAGGAACTCCCACCGCCGGGCGCGCTCGCACGCCGAGGCCAGATCCTCGAACTGGAGGTAGTCCAACAAGTGCAATCCCATCGCGGCGATGGCGAGCGCGTGGATCGGGAAGTCGACGCCCTCGGTAGTGCTCGGCGCGGTGTCGCTGTTGCCGTCCGACCCGAGCGCCGCGACTGCGCGGGACGCAACGAACCGCAGCGCAGTCGGATGCAGCCCAGCCTTTGACTCGCGCGTGTCCCACGGGCCGAGCTCGGCGAGACGCCGGGAATGGCCGGTGCGAACCAGAAGGATGTCGCCCTCCCCGACGGACACGCGCTGCTCGCGCTCGGCCGCCTCGAGATCCTCCGCGAACACGTGCTGGCCGGGCTCCAGCCACGGCACGCCTCGCAGACGCGGGATATCGAGCAGCACGCCGCGTCCGACGAGACCGTCGTTGAGGACCTCGATCGAGTTGACCCCGCCGCCATGTCCCGTCACGGCAGCCTGCGGACGGTCGTTGTACATCAAGCCCCGGTAGGCGACGTGGCACAGCGCGTCGATGTGCGTGTGGCCGTCGTTGTGGTAGTCAAGCCCGACGTAGTCCTTCATGAACGCCACCGGCTCGTCGCCCCCGTCAAGATCGGTCGGCGCCGTCATGTGGTGATCCGCCGGCACCGGGTTATGGATCGCGGGGGTCGTGTTGAGCGGCAGGCTCAGCGAGACCGTCATGCCGTCCCGAACAAGCCCAGTCGCCGCCGCAACGCGCTCCGCGGTTAGGAAATGAAGAGCGCCGCGCTGATCCTCCGGCCCCCATCGATTCCAGTTGCTCAACTCCTCAACCAAGGCACCGAATTCCTGCGCAGTCACCACCTCGCCGGGCGGCCCCTTCACCGTCTCGTCGGGCTGCGACCCCATGCCCACAAACATATGCGGCAGCCCAGCGCGCGTGGCTCACCCAAACAGGGTGATGATCGGCAGGATGGGGTGATCGAATCACGCCACCACGAGCGTTGCGCCTAACGATCGGCGAGTGCGAAAGCGTCAACTGCGCCGCCAAGTCCCACCGGTCGACGCGGCGCGCACCGCCGGCGGCCGCGAGACTCATCCGCTATCGCCCGGGCAGCGCCAAGCGCGGACTGGACCACGCCCCGCGCGGCTCCATCGGCGGCGCCCGCGTCAAGACCCTCGAAACATCGCCCGACTCGCTCTGGTGACGCGCTGGACCCGCTTGCCGTGGCAGAGCCCGGAATTCATGAGTCTCGATCAGCGCGGGCACCTCAGGCTCAGCCGCCATTGACGGCGACGCTTCCACGTATCGGCTGTCATCTCAACGGGGTGAAGCCGGACGGGAAAGCGCAGCGAAGATCAAGGCGTGAGCAGCCTCGAGCTCATACTCCTTGCGCTCGCCGCCGCCGTTTACCCGACATTGCTCGCCGGAGTGATCCTAATCTTGAGCAGGCCAAACCCGCTGCGAATGCTGATCGCCTTCCTGGCAGGTGGCATGACCATCAGCGTCGCCGCCGGTTACGCGATCGTCAACGCTCTCGAGTCCTCCGACATCGCGAGCAAGTCCAATTCCTCGAACAAGCCCATCGTCGACATCGTCGTTGGCGCAGTGTCCCTGCTGGTGGCCTGGGGAGTCTGGAGCGGCCACATCAAACGCGGCCTCCGAAAACGTAAGCGCCCCGAGAAAGACAAGACTGAAAAGCACCGAAGCTCGTTGACGAGCCGGGCACTCGCACGTGGATCGGTAACCATGGCGTTCATCGCAGGACTCGCGCTCAACCTGCCCGGAGTCTGGTACCTGGACGCCCTCGCCGGGATCGCAAAAACAAAGCCGTCCAGCGCCGGCGCGCTACTGCGGATCCTCGTGTTCAACCTGATCATGTTCGCCCTGGTGGAAATTCCGATCGTCGCCTATCTCGTCAACCCGCAACGCGCCGGAGAGCTCGCCACGAACCTGTCCGCATCGGGTTCACACCCACTCCAGGACGATCGCGATCGTGCTCGCAACCGCCGTCGGTCTCTGGCTCCTAACAAAAGGCATAGTCGACTTACCGAAGTAACCCCCTGACGCCACAAGAGAGCCACTCCAGACCGCCGGCTCACGAGATCCGGCTCGCGGCCGGAGCTGCCTCGGATGGTTGGCAGCATTCAGGCTGCGTGGATCGGCCTGGACCGGATGAGATGCCCGACGCGTTCCACCGCACGAGGCTGGGCCAATCGGTCCGAAACTCCGCCGCGGCCGTGGTCGACCGGATCGTGCACCACGCCGAGATCCCCAACCTCAAACCGCGACTCGTACCGACTCAAGGACACGGACCACCACATCCCGACCGTCGCCCGCCAGAAGCCACGAACTCGGGTGTGAGCGGCGTCCCGTCGACGGCGGGAATCGCTGAACTTGGGCCGAGTGCGATGCTCCCACGCCATGCTCAAGCTCGCAGTTGCTGTGGTCGCGATCGCGCTGGCCGATTGCGTCAACCCATCGTTGATCGGCGGCGAGCTGTTCGTTGCGACAGGCGAGCACCCGCGGCGACAAACCACGGCATTCACCGCGGCGGCGTTGATCGTCACGTTCGTTTCCGGCCTCGCGCTCGCGATCGGACTTGGAGACCTGATCCTGTCGCTGGTCCCGAAGCCGGGCAGGACCGTCAAGTACGGGCTGATCGCGTTCGCGGGGATCGTGCTCGTGTGCGGCGGTGCCGTCGTCTGGATCCGCCGCAAGGCACTGGTCAGCACCAAGGAAAGCGATGATCAAGGTGAGCCGCACCGGCCAGCTGCGCTGATGGGGGCCGGCATCGCGGGCCTGGAGCTGCTCACCGCCTTTCCCTACTTCGCTGCGATCGCGATGATCGCCGGCTCGGGCGTCTCGGACGTCGGCAAGCTGTCGCTCCTGGTCCTCTACTGCGTCATCTACACACTGCCGCTGATCGCGATCGCCGCCGTGATCGCGATCATGGGCGAGCGCGCCGAGCGCATCCTTCGGCCCGTCAGCGATTGGCTGTCTGCTCACTGGCCGGTCGTCGTCGCACCGCTCACCGCCGCATTCGGGATCGGCGTTCTCGCGTTCGGAATCGTGCAACTGAGCTCGACGTAGCACGACGGCCCTCCTCATTCCCGAAGCGGGCGGCCCCCGCACAAACCTCCTGAGATGCAGGGAGCTCGGTAAATAAATGGCGAGACCCGGATTCGAACCGGGGACACCACGATCTTCAGGCGGTCGGATAGAAGTCTCGAATCAGCGTAAAACGGCTGCAAACCGTGATGCTTTGCGCCTCAAACGCCGACGCTCTCGAAGTGCGGAAATTGCGCGTTTTGTGCTGGCATGTGGGCCACGAGACGGAGGCCGTGGCCCAACGGTAGACAGCATCGCGCGGCGATGAGGACCACTCCACATGGCTGCGCAGCGAGATCACCCTGAGACAAGACGAGGCCGCCTCACCCGAATCGGACTAACCGGATCACCCGATCGGGATGACGCCGGGCGGCGGCGCGGGGTCGATGATGGGCCGACAACGAAGGAGGATGCGATGTGTCGCTGGATGGCCTGGCACGGGCAGCCCGTCCTCATCGAGGAGCTGCTGTTCAAGACTCACCACGGGATCGTCGACCAGAGCTTGCACTCCCGGATGGGCGCCGAACCGACGAACGGCGACGGGTTCGGGGTCGGGTGGTACGGCGCCGGCGAAGGCCCGGGCGTCTACCACAGCGTCGCTCCCGCGTGGGGCGACGCGAACCTGCGCGAGCTCGCCGGGCACGTCGCGTCGCCTCTGTTCCTGGTGCACGTGCGGGCGGCGATCGGGTCACCGATCCAGCAGACCAACTGCCATCCCTTCCGCCACGGGCGCTGGCTGTTTGTGCACAACGGCTACGTCGGTGACTTCGAGGTCATCCGGCGAGACCTGATGTGGGCGATCGATCCGAAGCTGTTTGCCGGGATCGTGGGGTCGACCGACACCGAGGTGGTGTTCAGGCTCGCGCTCACGTTCGGGCTCGAGCAGGATCCGATCGGAGCGCTCGAGCGCACCGTCGGGCTGATCGAGGCGACCGCGACCGAGCGCGGCGTCGCGCCGATGGTGCAAGGGACCTTCGGTGTCTCGGACGGCAGCAGCCTGTGGGCCGTGCGCTACGCGACCGAGGGCCGGGCGCGGTCGCTGTTCGCGTCGGCCGACGTCGACGCGCTGCACGGGCTATATCCCGAAGAGAAGATGTGGTTTACGACGGCGACGTCCGAGGACCGGCTGATCGCCTCCGAGCCGTTCTCGGACCTGCCGGGCGTGTGGCACGAGATCGACGAGTCGTCCGCCGTGATCGTACGCGGCGGCGGCGTGCTCGAACACGAGCCGTTCCGCCCACAGGTTCCGCGGGCCGCCATCTCGTCGGCGTAGACTGCGGCTGCAAATCGAATTCTGAGGCGCACTGGGATGAGTTCAAGCGGCGACGGGGAAACGTTCACGATCGGTGGTCACGTTGACGCCACCGACGGGCGTTGCGGGAGCCTGATCCGTGTGATCGTCGATCCAACTACCGAGTCATTCACGCATCTTGCCGTTCAGCCCGGCCACCACGCGGAGCGTGCGCGACTGGTCCCGGCCGATCTCGTGGCGGGCGTCGAGGACGGGGTGATCCAGCTCAACTGCACCACGACGCAGTTCGAGCAATTCGATGCCGCCGAGAACATCGAGCTTCTTTCCTCGGCCGATTTGATCGCGACGCAGCAGGCCATCGGGATCGCCCTGCCAACCGGCCACCACTCCAAGCCGAGGCTTCAGCGATGTGGTGCCGACCGGCGAGGTTGCCGTACGTCGCGGCGATGCCGTACATGCCAAGGATGGTTGGATCGGTGCGGTGGACGGCCTCGTGATCGACCCGGCCAGCGATCAGGTCACGCACCTGATCCTCCAGGAGGGCCACCTGTGGGGCCGCAAGCATGTCGCCATCCCGATCGGGGCTGCCAATCGTGTGGAGGACGAGATCCGGGTTGACCTCACCAAGGAAGAGATCGAAGCGCTTCCCCCGGTGAGTCACCGCTCTGGCCGCTGACGCCCCAAGGCGCTGCTGATCCTTACCGCCAACCTCCACCACACCTGGACTTCGTGCGCGGCGTCGAGGGCTCGGGCAGCCCGATGATGGCGGATTGTTGGTGAGCGCGGGGTCGCGATCCCGGCTCCGGCGAGGGGTCACGGTCGGGCCCTGACGGTGTGGCGCTGGCGCAGTCGCCGGGGTTCTGGCGGCTGATGGGGTATGCGGCGTTGTTCGGGGTCGTGCTCGCGTTCGCCAGCTTGGCGTTCTTGGGGTTGGTCAAGGGTGGGACCAATCTCTGGTTCACGCTCCCGAAAACCCCGGGGTGGTTCGACGGGAGCCTGTGGTGGGTGGCGGTGACCGCGGCCGCCGGGGTGCTCGTCGGTGTGATGCGGCGCGTGTTTCGCGCTTCCGGCCAAGCTGCCCGGCACGGTCGCAGGAGCTGAAGGACCAGCGGGTCGAGCCGTCCACGGTCCTGAAGGCAGTTGGCGTCTCGTTGGTGTCGTTGGCCGGCGGCGCGAGCCTCGGGCCGGAGGACGCGCTTGGAAAATTGGGGGGCGGGCTCGGAACGTGGGTCTCGGAGCGGCAGAAACTCAGCGAGGAGATGCGAGCGACGAACACGCTCACCGGGATGTCCGCAGCGTACGGTGGCCTGTTGTCGGCTCCGATCCTGGCGACGATTCTGGTGCTCGAGCTTGCGCGTCCGAAGGCCACCCGGTTCATGGACACGCTGGTCGGGGGGCTGCTGGCGTCGTCGGTCGCGTTCGCGGTGTACTTTCCGATCGCGGGGTCGACGTTCGTCGGGATCTACACGCTGCCGTCATTCAAGTATCGAGGACTGGCAGCTGCTCGCCGCCGTTCCGTTGGGCCTGGCCGCCGCGGCGCTCGCGCTGATCACCACGGTCGCGATCGCGGTCCTCACGCGACTCGCCGCTCGTCTCGCCCAATCGGACGATCCTTCGCTCGACGATCGGGGGAGTCGCGTTCGGGCTGGTCGGCGTGGCGCTGCCGCTGACGCTGTTCACCGGGACCAGTCAGCTCACGACCGTGATCCACGACGGAGCCGGCGCTCGGCGCCGGCCTGCTGATCGCGATCGTGTTCGCGAAGATCCTCGTATTCGCGGTCTGTGAGGCCACCGGCTTCATCGGCGGGCCGTTCCTCGTGATGCTGTTCATCGGCGGCACGGCCGGGATCACCGCCCACGTCCTGATCCCGGGGCTGCCGGAGGCGCTCGCGTTCACAGCGATGTTCGCCGCCCTCCCGGGATCGCTCGTCGCCGCCCCCTTCTCGCTGATCCTGCTCGGCGTCATCACGACCCAGATCGGCGCCCTGCAGATAGCACCCGTCACGATCGCCGTCATCACCGCCTACCTCGCCGTCTCAGGCTCGGGCCTCCTCATCGCGCTGGCGCAACGGCAACGCAAGCCCGCCGCCCCAGAAGCATGAGCAAGTACACATCAGTCACAACAGTCCTCGGCCGTATCGCAAGGCTGTCGACGAGTGCGCGCCGGAGCTGCCCCGGGTCACAACGCGGGGCACGTCCACAGACCCGACGCAGCACGACGACTCCTTTGCCGCGATTGCGATCCCGACCGCGTCGCCGGTGACGCGCTCCGTCCGGTCCGTGGCAGCTTCGCCTTTGCCGTCGACGGGTTCGGGCGCCAGTCGCCGCGTGACCTCGTTTGCTGCCGCCGCAAGCATCCCGACGGCCTCGGCGTCTGTCTCGGAATGCGCGCCAAACAGGTGTATCGGCGGTTGCCGCCACGCCGCCGGCGTTTCACCACCAGCAGTCCTGCAGCGCTCGTCAGAGCGTAGGAGGCTTCTACTCGCAGCCCGCAGCAACAGTGATCGCCGTCGTCGACCGGACTCGTCCTCATCGAATTCGTTAGCGGGATCGCCGCGAGCGCCTAACCGGCCGGCGTGTCCCTCGCGCAACCAAGCGAGCATCTCGACCCAGCTCGCGCCGTCACACCCGCCGCTCGTCCGGTTCAGACATGGCGGCCGCGCCGGTGAACATTTCCCAGCCTTCTCGGAGTCCGGAACTGCCTAGCGGTCGGCGATGACGCTGAAAGTCTTCACGACGGGAGCTGACGAGTCTCAGACCGACGGCGCCGATCGAGCTCACTTGCGGCGCCAGGAAGGCCCGTGACACAAGGACGGCTGGACAGGTCACGAGCTCGTTACGACTTAGGTTCGCCCTCTTGCCCGGGCTGGTCGTCGTGGTGGTGTCGAGAGAAGAAGCGCCCAACGCGGTGCGCTTCGCGCTCGGCAGCTGCCATTGGAGCCAACATTGCAACCAGCTCTTGCATCGTGTCAGTGAGACGGTCTACGGAGGCCCGCAATGGATCGACCGACGTCGCGAGCGTTTCGATGACTTCGACGTGGTGTTCGATCGAGGTGGTGGCGTTCTCGATCGCATGCACCGCGTCGAGCATGTTCTCTTCGATGTCGCGGGCCTCATGCACTGCGTCGACGACGTCTTGCTCGGTCACGCCGAGAACCGATCGGATCGGACGGATGACGAACTCGAGCACGCTTGGAAGCCTACTTCTTGGCGGCTCCATTCTGGGGTGAGAAGGAACACGCCGCGTCCGCGTATGGTCGTGCGCGAGCGCGTCCGCTCTCGGCAGCGCTCATGACAGGCAGCGCGGCGGACGGCTTGGGCATACAGCCGCTGGACCGCCGTCTCACGAAGGGCGGTGTCGAGCCCACAGGTCGTTGGGCAGTGGGCGAAGCTGGGGCGGCGACGGTCCACCGCGGAGCCACTCGAGCCGTCGGGTCTCTAGGTGCAGCTCGACGTCACGGTCCGAGACTGAGCGCCAGGCGAACTTGGCAAGCGGGAAGCTCGACCGTGGCGATGTTGGCGCGCCGGGCCCCGTCGGTCCGCGCGTCTTGATCATCACTACGATCCCGCGCCGACCCGTCTACCAGGAGAACGACATGGCCAGACTCGAGCTGTCGGATATCGCCCGCAGCATCAGCGGGCGCATTCGGGAGGTGGAAGCGCAGCTCAAGGACCACAAGGCTTTGAGCGACGAGCTCGAGCGTCTAAAGGGTGCGCTGAGTCGGCTGGAAGGCGGAGTGCGCGCTCGCGTCGACGGCAGGCGCCGTCGCCAGCGGCCGGTCACGCAGCGCACGACGGCGCCAGCGCCAAAGGACACCTCGCCGGCGCGGAGCACCAACGCCCGCGCGCCGCGCGGTGAGAACAAGCAGAAGATCCTCGCGGCGCTAAACGGCGGCCCCAAGACCGCCTCGGAGATCGCAACCGAAACGGGTATCAAGGCGGGCACCGTCGGCGCGTCGCTGAGCAAGCTTGCGAAGGCCGGCGAGGTGGTCAAGGCAGACCGGGGCTACGCGCTCCCCGAAGTAAGCACCAACGATCGGAAGTGAGCATGGCGTTTGAAGTCGGTAAGCGCGTCGTAGCGGAGTCCGAGTCAACGAGCCGCCGACCCCGCGCCGGTGTCGTTGAGGAAGTGTTGCGCGGCGATCCCTCGCCTCGGTATCGCATCCGCTGGGACGATGGCCACGAGAGCATCTACACGCCCGCGAGCGGAGCCCTGCGAGCCGAACCGCGCCCGAAAAGGCAACGACAATCGACGCCGCGGAAACGCTAACCCAAGCCTGGGCAATCCGCGGTAATCGCGAGATGCACTGCACGTGGGCTATTGGTGTGACCTGCGCCAGCGGGTCGCCGAGGATGCGGCTGGGGGTTCTGGCTCGAGCAGGCGCACGCCGATCAGGCCGCCATGCTCGTAGACGCGCTGGACGATGTATCCGCTCAGCTCGTGCTCCGAAACGACCGCGGCGGGCGCCGAGCAGAGTCAGGTTCCGCGGGCGATCGCCCTTGGGCGAACCCGATCGCGCACCGCGCGCTGAGGGTCGCGATCGTCCGGTCGCCAAACTACTCGCCAGCATCCCGACGGTCGGAAAGTTGAAAGGACTCGTCAGGCGAAGCCGATGCAGCAGGCGGCCAGTTGAGGCGCAGGGGCTAAGCGAAATGGTCGGTCGCGACCCGCTCGCTGCGGTCGTGGCGCGCGGGGGCGAGCGCCAGCGGCGGCGAGGCCACGTGGCGCGCGCGCTCCACCTCGGCGGCCGCCCCCGGTGACGCGGTTCGCGTACTGGGTGGCCTCCGAGGAGTGCACGATCCGGTGCGATAACGCGCGCGAAGGTTAGACTCGCGTCCATGCCGGCTGCCGGGAATGCCGAACGCTTTCGCATCGGAGCTGAAGTCGCGGGGACGGATGGGACGTGCGGCACGCTGACGGGCGTGATCATCGATCCGGTCGCTCGAGCGTTAACGCATCTGATCGTCAAGCCGGGCCACCACCGAGGGTTCGGGCGGCTCGTTCCGTTGGAGATCGTCGAATCGGACGGCGATCCGATCCGGCTGAAGTGCACTGTCGCGCAGTTCCTGGGCTTGGATGAGGGCGAGGAGATCCACTTCCTGCCGATGGACGACCCGACCGGCTACGCCGGTGGGCAGGCCTTTCACTCGCCTCACTACGAGCTCTTAGGGGGCGCCGGCGTGGTCGGGGGCGGGATGCGAGACATCGCGTACGGGCACCGTCCCGAGCGCGACGTGATCGCGTCTGACCGGGTCCCGGTCGGCGAGGTGGAGGTGCGGCGCGGTGACCCGGTGCACGCCTCCGACGGCTTCATCGGCTCGGTCGCGGGGCTGATCGTCGACGCGGCCGATCTGCACGTGACCGACGTGCTGCTCGCCGAGGGTCACCTATGGGGCCGCAAGCAGGTCGCGATTCCGATCGGTGCGATGACCCGCCAGGATCAGGAGATCCGCGTCGACCTGACGAAGCAGCAGATCGAGGCGCTGCCGCCCGTCCACCTGAAGTCAGAGCCCTAGCGGGTGCTCGACCTCGGGTAGCGATCTTGGGTGGGGTTCTGCTGGTCGGCTCAACCCCCACCGAGGACCTGACCTCGGGTGTTCCGTCCGATCTCGAGGGGCTCGACTACGCGCTCGCCGTTGGTGACGATGAGGCCCTCAATGCGATGATCGCGACTGCAACCGAGACAGCGGCCGCATCGTGCAGAAGATCTTCAAGACGGTGCGAGCTTGACCGACGAGAATCGCCAGATCGCCTCCTGTCATCCCTGGGTGAAGGGCAGTGTCGACGAGCTCTGTAGCCGCGACGAGCTCTTGGTCCGGATCAACGACGGCGGCGTGACGTCTCCCTCTGTCGCCTTGCGGACGCATCACGGAGGCGCAGGTGAATCTCCGGGTGCTTACGGTTCGCTTGGCGCGGATGGGATCCGATGTTCGTCGATGACTCCCGAGGACCTCCACGTCCTCGCGGCCGGCGATCGACCGCCGCTAGCCAGGGCAAGAGCTCATCGGGCTGAGCAAGCGCACCTGACGCTCGCTGCGGCTCGTGCCAACTCACCCGTGAGCACGCGGAGGTTGTTCACACTCATAGGTCTACCGCTCGCGGCAAGTCGTCGCGGACCCGCGCCCCCGACGCCCCTCCCTCTCGAAGCCGCCGGCGACCGCGACCATCAGGGACCCGACACCATCGTCGTGCGACACGCCAGTCGCGACGTCGAATCCGCGCTGGGCGTGTTGATGGAGTCTCGAGCCTGGCTATCTCGCGGGTCGCGGCCGCGGTCTCGCCGGTACCTAAACGTCGAGTGACGTGCCGCGCTGACCGAGTCGGCAGACTCGGGCGTGACAGACACGCGTGACAACATCCACCCCATCGAGCGGCGGGTGACCCGGACGAAGCGCGGGCCGTAGTTGACCCGCCAGCCGGTGCGCGTGGATCTCGTCCATCAGGTCGCCGGCCTCGCGCGCGTTGAGCCGCTCGCCGATCATCGCCTCTTCGCCGACTGCCAGTCCGACGAGCACGTCGAGGTGCTCGGTGCTCTTGCCGCGCGGCGTGGCTTTACATTTCTGCTAGTTTGGTAAAGCAGATGAGCAAGGTTTCTGCCAAGCATCAGGTCACGATCCCGGTACGGGCCCTTCGCGAAGCTGGACTGCGCGCAGGCGATGAGGTCGTTATTCGGGCGTCCGGTGACGGCCGCCTCGAGATTGAACGCGCCGACGATCTGGTGCGGCGCTATGCGGGCAGCCTCCCCTCCGGCACGTATCCGCCGGGACACCTCGACCAGCTTCGCGACGAGTGGCGCCAGTAGCGCTCGATGCTGATCTGATCATCGCGTTTTTGGACGCGGCTGACGATCAGCACCAGCGCGCCGTCGATGAGTTACGGCCCAGACTCGGAGCAGGACAGCAGATCATCGTCGGGGCCAGCGTCTACGCCGAGGTGATGGTGCGCCCGATGCAGAGCGGCGACGAAAGCAAAGTCGACGAGTTCCTCGACGCGATCAGCGCAACCGTAGTGTCGATCGACCGGCGCCTCGCCCGGCGAGCTGCGCGGCTGCGTGCCCGGCACAGATCATTGCGTCTGCCCGACGCGCTTTCGCTCGCCACGGCGCTGGAGTCCGATGCGGCGCTAATAACGCTCGACCACGGGCTGCGACGCATCGCTGCGCGCGAGACGCCCTAGCGCCAATCACGTCCGAGACCAGCTCAAGCCGGGCGACAGCGTCGCGGCCATGGCTAGTCTCGACGGGCTCGCGCCATCACCCGGTTGGGATGAATCAGCGCCCGAACACGAATGCCTCCGCCGAGCCGCTACGCACCCGCAGCAGTTGCGAATGGGACAAGACCCGCGTCGCCGCAGGTCAGCAACCCCTTCGTACCCCGAGTGGCTCCGAAGGCGCCGACCGTGACAACACTCGTGACAACATCCACCCCGTCCATTACGTCCAATGCGTCCGCCAAACCTCCCAATTTGGACGATCTGGGCGCTGCTGGAAGCATCTACACGCCCCGAGCAAGGTTGAGGGCCTTGTGGACTTTATGGTCCGTGGAGGTTCGAGTCCTCTCGGGCGCACTTCAGAAAGCCCCGCTAGCGGGGCTTTTCTACTTCGGACGGCGGTTGCGGCGACGGGCCGCTCGGGCCCTGCGACGTGCCTGCTTGCGCGCCCCGTCCTGGCTCTTGCCGGCAGACATGGCGGAACGCTCTCGCTCCCAGCTACCGGGAAGCGCTTCGAGCGCGGCGACGTGACGCGCCCGGTCGTACGGCTGATCGTCGTGCCACGCCGCCCAGAGCTGGTCCGACACCGGCCGCCCAAGCATGTGAAGGACTTCGTGCCGTTCATACTCCGCGTCACGAAGCCTCACTGCCGTCTCCCAGACCTCGGGCGGATCCCCGTCCCACAGCTGGGTCGCCACGATTTCGTGCATCGCGAGGTGCAGACGCGGGTTTATCGGGCCGTAGCCCAGGTCGATCTCATCGAGGTCGTCCTCCAGAGCATCTACGAACTCCGGATGCTCATGGCGGATCACGAGCGAACGGGCGTCAGGATCGGCGAGATCGTCGACATCCATGCCGAGCACCGCGAGCACGTCAGGATCAGCGACGAAGCGTCGCCGCTCGAGCTCGTCGAGCGTTGTGTGACTCACGCGAGTCCTGCCTTATCGAGCATGGCGATCAGAGTCGGCCGACGGCGATACCGCTCCCGCAGCCGAGCGATGTGCTTCGCGAAGTCCCCGGCACGTCCTGCCGCGCGCGCAGACTTCGCCGCCTTCTTGAGGATCCGAACGCCGTCTGAGTAGGCGCGGCGATCGGCTGTTTCGAGAACCTCATCAGCCACGGCTTGATAGACCGTGAGCGCGTCCTCCGGATGCTCCGCATCTCGACTGGCGGCGAGTCGAAGCCATTGCTTTGCATCAAGCTCCTCGTGAGAAGCGGCGACCGCCACCCTCCACGCGAGGTCTCGATCATCATCGCTCAGCAGCGCGTCGACAAACCCGCGAATGTCTCTTTTCTCCAGAGCCGCCCGAGCGGCCGGCCGTTCAACCCCCCAAGCATCGACGTGCTCTGCGGCTTCTCGCAGCGCGGCGTACGTCGACGAGGAAGGCATGCGCTCGTGGTGACTACGACGCAGGCGCAGGATCTCCAGCGGTTGCTCGAGGCGGGCGTTGGCTTCGCAGGCAACGTCGTAGAGCCTGCTGATCTGCCAGCCATCGGTCTCCGCGATTCCGCGAGACGTCCATTCCAGCACCAAGTCATCCCGGCCGAGCTCCGCCATCGCCTCGGCGACGTGGAGGAACTGGAACGCGTTGGTCAAATCGCCGCCGTGAAGCCGAACAATCGCCTCGATGTCCCCGTCAAGGACCGCCAGCCGCTCACGCACATAGCGAACTGCATAGGAGTCGGCGTCGTCAATCTGTTCGATCGCCGAGCGATATGCCGCCATCCCCGCGTCTCCCAGCGCGGCCGCATATCTCACAGGATCGATCTCGAAGAAATCCTGATCACCGAAACGAAACCGGATCATCCAGGCTGCCAGCTTGCGCGGCTCGGCGACTCCCGCGTCACAGGCGCGCGCATGGAGAGCTAAGAGGTCGCGCGCCAGATCGCCGATCAGACCGGAGGAGTCGTCGGCATGGAGAATGACCTTTACGACGTGCGCCACCGCGCGTTGCAGCAACTCGACGAGCTCGCGGGACGGCTCGGTCCGCACCGCCTGCTCGAGCTCCGCAACGACCGGACGTCCCGCCTGCGCCCACTCCATGCTCGCCCAGTAATCGAGAAACCGCCGCGTTCGAAGCGAGTGATCGACCTCCCTACGGAGAGCCCCGAGATCGCCATCTCGCCGGGCCGCCGCCAACCGCACTCCTCGGGCGACGTCGTCGTGCCGCTTGGCCGCATCAAGAACCAGCTCAACCAGTTGCTCACGCGTGAACGAATCCACCAGCCGGTCAAGCGGCTCGTCAGTCCGACGACGCGCCCGCTTAGCCGACATCCTCATCGCCTCTCGCCGCCTCGACACGCTCCCGAGCCCAAGTGAGGCTCCTCTCCGCAATCTCCACCGCCTCGCGGCGATCGAGGGTCGCGTCGACGTCGTCATACCGCGTCGCGACTGCCCACGGAGACAACGCCTTCGCGTCGACGAGCTCGTTCTCGTCGCCGCCGACCAGCCGAGTCAGCAGATCAAGGTCATGCGTCCGCGGTATCTCGAAACCGCGAACGGCCAGCACCGCTTTCAGTGATTTCTCGACCGCCTGCTGAGCATGGAACCCGACGACATCGTCTTGTTGCTCCGGATCACGAGCGAGCGCACGAGCCGCCGACAGATCCGAGGCCGCCTTCCTCAGAAGCAGGTCCGCAACCTCGACCTCTTCAGGTGTCGGCAAGAACCCGGCCCTCGCGCAACGCGCGCTCGACCATAGTCCCTCGGACAGAGGCCCGCCGACGAGCCCGCTCACGATCAACGACAACGACGTCGATCGGGACCAGCAAGTCGCCCAGCTCCGTGCGAAGGCGAACAGACTCCCGCGCGGCATCGGCGACCTCGGGCTCGATCACGAGGATGTCGTAGTCCGAGCCCTCGTCGGCTTCGCCGCGCGCGTGCGATCCGAACAGCACCACCCGGGAGTCCCTGGGCGCCACGCGAGCCAATCGAGCGCCGATCTCCTTAATGATCTCCGCCGACGTCACGTGGTGATCGTACCCCTGCTTCCGGCCGGCGCCGTGGCAACACCCGTGGCAACATCCGTCCCGTCCAATCCGTCCATTCCGTCCACGGAACCTCGCAATTTGGACGATCTGGACGCCCCTGGAAGCATCTACACGCGACGTCCAAGGTTGAGGGCCTTGTGGACTGTATGGTCCGTGGAGGTTCGAGTCCTCTCGGGCGCACCTCAGAAAGCCCCGCTCAGCGGGGTTTTTTGTTGCCTGCGGATGGGTCGGACCATCCGTCCGAAGAGGTGCCGCCGTGCCGACACTGAAGCTTTGCGACACGGCGGCCTACCGACGAGCTTTCGGAGCGGCCTGCCTCAGCCGGTCTTGGTGATCGGTGGGTAGTCGTAGGTGTCGTGCAATGCGGACGCCTTGGGCCCGTACATGCGCAGGATCACCTCGAACTGTCCGGACTTTGGGCTCGGAAGCCAGTTGGACACGTGGCCGGCCGGAGCGGTGGACTGAACATAGATGTCGAGCGAGCCGTCCTTGTTGTACTTCACGCCGGGCGTGAACTGGTTTATCGCATAGCGGCTGATTGGATTGGACACCAGGTACAGGTCCTGGTTGTATGCGGTGAAAGACCAGTAGTAGTGGACGGGCGGAAGGTCCCTCTTGGGTATGTGGATCACGTACCGGTTCGCGCCGTCCAGGAGCGCGCCGGAGCTGTCGAAGCTGCCGACCGGGTACATGGCCTCGACAGGCAGGTTGGCCGCGAGCCCGTACACCGCCACGATGGCGCGGAGGTTGTAGTCAGTGCCGAAGTTGCCGATGTCGCGAGGCGCGACGTACCAGCCGTGGTGCTTCAGTTCCGAGGGGATGATGATGCTCGAACGGATCGCGAAGACGGTGGCGGGCCCGGCTGCGACGGCGGCTTTGAGACCGGCTGTGACCGCTGGCGGCAGGTTCTCACGCGAGGGATGCTGCCCAGGGCCGATGCCGGCGGTCTTCAGTTCGCTCAGGATCGCCTGGTCCCGGGTGGGCGGCGGGTTGTGCGCGAGCGCGTCGCCGAGAGCGTCGTAGAACGCCAAGCCGGTGGGGATCGTCGAGGCTGTGTGCGTGGTGACGATCTTGGCCGGGCGTGGCGGCCTGTAGGCCAGGCCGACTCTCTCGAACTGCTTCAGCGGGATGAGCTTGTAGCCCCTCTGGACCTGGTGGGTGGCCGTTAGGTCCGACGGGCCGTAGACGAGCGTGCGACCGCAGAGCCAGACCTCGTTGTACGCCGCCCGGATGACATGCAGCCCGGCCGGGAGCTTGGCGTGGAAGCGGGGACCGACGATCACGAAATTCCCGGCGCCGTCGCCGGTGGTGCGGGTGCCCACGTAGTGGAAGACGTTCGTGTAGGGGTCCAGGAATTCGAACACGTAGTAGCGATGGTGGGTGATCTTGGGCACGTGCAGGACGAGCGGGCCCTTGTGAAGGTCGAGGTGGGCCATCGTGTAGAGCGTGTCGTTGTTGGGGGCGACGAACACCTGGTGTGCTGCATCCGCGAGCTTGCGCTGGTTGCCGAGCTGGTTGATCGGCGCATCCGAGAGGTTGTTGGGCACAGTGACGCTGGTCTGGGTCGCGCGCTGGCGCTGGAACTCCAGCAGCGGGATCCCGTAGACGTACGCGTCGGCGCCAATCTGCTGCGCTTGGGCCTCGGTCAGCGGTGCCGGGCCGGTGGCGGCCCGAGCGGAGCCCGTGCCGAAAACGATGGCGACGATCACGCCGAGCGCGCAAGCGAGCGGCCGGCGGGCGGGGAGGGTCATTCGAGTCCTTTCCAAGAGACAGGGAATGTCGGAGCCGGCCATCGTACGGCTTATTTACGATCTGTCAAATTGACTTGCCGTCAATAGTGGGCTACTGTCCGGCCATGACCGGCGTCCGCGCCCCCCGGCGCCTTTCGCGCGAAGCCCGCCGCCAACAGCTGGTCGAGGCGGCTATGAATGTCGTCGCGGATCAGGGCTTGGCGGAGTTCTCGCTCGAAGATGTGGCTGCGCGGGCCGACGTGACCCGCAACCTCCTCTACCACTACTTTCCGCGCGGGCGGGCCGACGTCGCGATCGCCGTTGTCGACCAGGCCGGTCGCGAGCTCACCGACGATTGGGTCACAGATGAGTCACTGCCGCTACCCGAACGCCTGGCAGCGAACTTCAAGCGAATGTCGGCGCACGCGTTCGCGCCCACGGACGCGTGGCGGATCTATCGCCGGGCACGCATCGCCGACCAGGCCGAGCTCGGCGAGATCACCAAGCGCTATGCCGAGGTAGTGATCTCGAGCGTCTCGCGCAACCACCTCGGCACACGCACTCCACCGCAGCTCGTGCACCTCGCGCTCACCGGCTTTCTCGCGTTCGCGGAGACCGTGCTCGACGAGGCCCGCGAAACCAAGGCGCCGCCCGCGAAGGTGATGCAGCTGCTCTCGGACACACTCCTCGCGACGATTCATGCCGCGCAAACCGCGTCAAGCTTCTAACGCGCCGTTGGCGACGCGCTCCTCGGGGCAGCAAACGGATGCCTCGTCGCGGGCCTTTACGATAAAGTAAAGGTGTGCCAAAGATCTCCAGCAAACACCAGGTGACGCTTCCGGTCGACACGCTCGCCAGCGCCGGACTCAAAGCGGGCGACGAAGTCACGATCGAGGCCGACGGACCCGACACCATCGTCGTGCGACGCGCCAGCCGCGACGTCGACTCGGCACTGGGCGTGTTCGACGGGCTCTTCGAACCCGGCTATCTCGAACAGCTGCGCCGCGAGGAGCGAGCTTGAACGGCTGCGTCCTGGACACCGACGTCGTGATCGCGGCTCTCGACCGGTCCGACGCCCACCACCGTGCAGCCGCGCACGCGATCCGGACGATGATCGCCGACAGCGTGCCGCTGATGCTGTCGGTGATCAACTACGCCGAAACGCTCGTCCGCCCCGCCGCAGACGAATCGACTCTACGCCGCGCCGTCGCGGCCATCAACGCGCTCGGAATCCAAGTGCACTCGCCCACTCCAGCCATCGCCCGCGACGCCGCACGCCTGCGGGCTTCCAACATCAGTCTCGCCGACGGCTTCGCCCTCGCAACCGCCCGGGCGCGCAGCGCCGCGGTCGCGTCGTTCGATCAACGCGTCCGCCGCGCCGCCAAAGCCGCGAACATCGAACTCGCCCACGCGGCTCATAACCTCGCCCGACGCAGCGCTGCGGAGCTCGCAGGCTCACGTGCCACAACCGGGCGACTCAGACCACGCTAGGCTCGCCACGGGGCCTGGCTAGCTGGGATTTCGCGCTAAGCAGCCGAACGCAGCAGTACGCCTAATCGTCACCGTGGTCGGGTTGGCGGTACGGATCAGAGCGTCTTGGTGGTCAGCGGCCAGGGCGGTGACTCACCGGCGGAAGCGCTTCGATCTCTTCCTTGGTGAGGTCCACGCGGATCTCGTCCTCCACGCGATTGGCAGCCCCGATCGGGATGGCGACATGCTTGCGGCCCCACAGGTGGCCTTCCTGGAGGGTCACGTGCGTGACCTGATCGCTTGGTCGGGTCGATCACGAGGCCGTCGACCGCACCGATCCAACCATCCTTGGCATGTACGGCATCGCCGCGACGTACGGCAACCTCGCCGGTCGGCACGACGTCGCTGAGCCTCGGCTTAGAGTGGTGGCCGGTTGGCAGGGCGATCCCGATGGCCTGCTGGGTCGCGATCAAATCGGCCGAGGAAAGAAGCTCGATGTTCTCGGCGGCATCGAGCTGCTCGAACTGCTTCGTGGTGCAGCTGAGCCGGATCACGTCGTCCTCGACGCCCGCCACGAGATCGGCCGGGACGAGTCGCGCACGCTCCGCGTGGTGCCCGGGCTGAACCGCTAGATGCGTGAATGACTCGGTAGTTGGATCGACGATCACACGGATCAGGCTCCCGCAACGCCCGTCGGTGGCGTCAACGTGACCACCGATCGTGAACGTTTCCCTTTCGCCGCTTGAACTCATGCCAGTGCTCCTCAGAAATCGATCTGCGCGCAATCTACGCCGAAGAGAGGGCGGCCCGCGGAACCTGAGGACGGAACGGCTCGTGTTCGAGCACGCCGCCGCTGCGTACGATCACCGCGGACGACTCGTCGATCTCGTGCCACACGCCCGGCAGGTCCGAGAACGGCTCGGACGCGATCAGCCGGTCCTCGGACGTCGCCGTCGTAAACCACATTTTCTCGTCCGGATATAGCCCGTGCAGCGCGTCGACGTCGGCCGACGCGAACAGCGACCGCGCGCGACCCTCGGTCGCGTAGCGCACGGCCCACAGGCTGCTGCCATCCGACACACCGAAGGTCCCTTGCACCATCGGCGCGACGCCACGCTCGGTGGCGGTCGCCTCGATCAGCCCGACAGTGCGCTCCAGCGCACCGATCGGATCCTGCTCGAGCCCGAACGTCAGCGCGAGCCTGAACACCACCTCTGTGTCGGTCGACCCCACAATCCCGGCGAACAGCTTCGGATCGATCGCCCACATCAGGTCTCGCCGGATCACCCCGAAGTCACCGACATAGCCGTTGTGCACGAACAGCCAACGCCCGTGACGGAACGGATGGCAGTTGGTCTGCTGGATCGGTGACCCGATCGCCGCCCGCACGTGCACCAGAAACAAAGGCGACGCGACGTGCCCGGCGAGCTCACGCAAGTTCGCGTCACCCCACGCGGGAGCGACGCTGTGGTAGACGCCCGGGCCTTCGCCGGCGCCGTACCAGCCCACCCCAAAGCCGTCGCCATTCGTCGGCTCGGCGCCCATCCGCGAGTGCAAGCTCTGATCGACGATCCCGTGCTGGGTCCTGAAGAGCAGCTCCTCGATGAGAACCGGCTGCCCGTGCCAGGCCATCCAGCGACACATCGCATCCTCCTTCGTTGTCGGCCCATCATCGACCCCGCGCCGCCACCCGGCGTCATCCCGATCGGGTGATCCCGGTAAGTCCCCGTTCGGGCGACCGTCGCCATCGCCAAGCTCGGTACGCGCCGGCTGCGGCGTCAGCGTCGTGAGGTGAACGGTCCGTTGCGACGCCAAGTGGCTATACAAGCGGGAACCAAGCCCACCGATCGTCGACTGAAGCGGGCGCAAGACTGGGCATTTGGTTAGCCATCGCCATCTTGTCCAGAGCGAGGATCTGGGCGTCGGTCCTGGGGAACACCTTCGCGTCGGACGAGAGCTGAACGCCAGATCCGACGACGACACTCGCATCGACCAAGCTCGCCAGTGCGAACGCCCCGGCGGGTCGCAGGCCGGCGCCGCGAGCTTGTCAAACACACCCATGCGCACATTTCAGCGCCCGCCGGGCCAGCCAGCATCGTCCAGATGGGTGGAACCGCGCCGGGCGAGACGACTCGATTCGACCCGCGTGCGATCGCCACCCTCTCCGGCGATTCGACACTCAACTTTTGCCGCTGTGGACACGATTCTTAGCCTCAGCCTGAGCCTGAGTCACGCACCGTCGCGCTCCCGGTTATTCGTCTGCCGAACAACTTGCTTTACATTTCTGCTAGTTTGGTAAAGCGGATGAGCAAGGTTTCTGCCAAGCATCAGGTCACGATCCCGGTACGGGCCCTTCGCGAAGCTGGACTGCGCGCAGGCGATGAGGTCGTTATTCGGGCGTCCGGTGACGGCCGCCTCGAGATTGAACGCGCCGACGATCTGGTGCGGCGCTATGCGGGCAGCCTCCCCTCCGGCACGTATCCGCCGGGACACCTCGACCAGCTTCGCGACGAGTGGCGCCAGTAGCGCTTGATGCTGATCTGATCATCGCGTTTTTGGACGCGGCTGACGATCAGCACCAGCGCGCCGTCGATGAGTTACGGCCCAGACTCGGAGCAGGACAGCAGATCATCGTCGGGGCCAGCGTCTACGCCGAGGTGATGGTGCGCCCGATGCAGAGCGGCGACGAGAGCAAAGTCGACGAGTTCCTCGACGCGATCAGCGCAACCGTAGTGTCGATCGACCGGCGCCTCGCCCGGCGAGCTGCGCGGCTGCGTGCCCGGCACAGATCACTGCGTCTGCCCGACGCGCTTTCGCTCGCCACGGCGCTGGAGTCCGATGCGGCGCTAATAACGCTCGACCACGGGCTGCGACGCATCGCTGCGCGCGAGACGCCCTAGCGCCAATCACGTCAGAGACCAGCTCAAGCCGGGCGACAGCGTCGCGGGCCATGGCTAGTCTCGACGGGCTCGCGCCATCACCCGGTTGGGATGAATCAGCGCCCGCCGAGCCGCTACGCACCCGGAGCAGTTGCGAATGGACAAGACCCGCGTCGCCGCAGGTCAGCAACCCCTTCGTACCCCGAGTGGCTCCGAAGGCGCCGATCGTGACAACACTCGTGACAACATCCACCCCGTCCATTACGTCCAATGCGTCCGCCAAACCTCCCAACTTGGACGATCTGGGCGCTGCTGGAAGCATCTACACGCCCCGAGCAAGGGGGCCTTGTGGACTTTATGGTCCGTGGAGGTTCGAGTCCTCTCGGGCGCACTTCAGAAAGCCCCGCTAGCGGGGTTTTTCTACTTTGGACGGCGGTTGCGGCGACGGGCCGCTCGGGCCCTGCGACGTGCCTGCTTGCGCGCCCCGTCCTGGCTCTTGCCGGCAGACATGGCGGAACGCTCTCGCTCCCAGCTACCGGGAAGCGCTTCGAGCGCGGCGACGTGACGCGCCCGGTCGTACGGCTGATCGTCGTGCCACGCCGCCCAGAGCTGGTCCGACACCGGCCGCCCAAGCATGTGAAGGACTTCGTGCCGTTCATACTCCGCGTCACGAAGCCTCACTGCCGTCTCCCAGACCTCGGGCGGATCCCCGTCCCACAGCTGGGTCGCCACGATTTCGTGCATCGCGAGGTGCAGACGCGGGTTTAACGAGCCATAGCCCAGGTCGATCTCATCGAGGTCGTCCTCCAGAGCATCTACGAACTCCGGATGCTCATGGCGGATCACGAGCGAACGGGCGTCAGGATCGGCGAGATCGTCGACATCCATGCCGAGCACCGCGAGCACGTCAGGATCAGCGACGAAGCGTCGCCGCTCGAGCTCGTCGAGCGTTGTGTGACTCACGCGAGTCCTGCCTTATCGAGCATGGCGATCAGAGTCGGCCGACGGCGATACCGCTCCCGCAGCCGGGCGATGTGCTTCGCGAAGTCCCCGGCACATCCTGCCGCGCGCGCAGACTTCGCCGCCTTCTTGAGGATCCGAACGCCGTCTGAGTAGGCGCGGCGATCGGCTGTTTCGAGAACCTCATCAGCCACGGCTTGATAGACCGTGAGCGCATCCTCCGGATGCTCCGCATCTCGACTGGCGGCGAGTCGAAGCCATTGCTTTGCATCAAGCTCCTCGTGAGAAGCGGCGACCGCCACCCTCCACGCGAGGTCTCGATCATCATCGCTCAGCAGCGCGTCGACAAACCCGCGAATGTCTCTTTTCTCCAAAGCCGCCCGAGCGGCCGGCCGTTCAACCCCCCAAGCATCGACGTACTCTGCGGCTTCTCGCAGCGCGGCGTACGTCGACGAGGAAGGCATGCGCTCGTGGTGACTACGACGCAGGCGCAGGATCTCCAGCGGCTGCTCGAGGCGGGCGTTGGCTTCGCAGGCAACGTCGTAGAGCCTGCTGATCTGCCAGCCATCGGTCTCCGCGATTCCGCGAGACGTCCATTCCAGCACCAAGTCATCCCGGCCGAGCTCCGCCATCGCCTCGGCGACGTGGAGGAAGTGGAACGCGTTGGTCAAATCGCCGCCGTGAAGCCGAACAATCGCCTCGATGTCCCCGTCAAGGACCGCCAGCCGCTCACGCACATAGCGAACTGCATAGGAGTCGGCGTCGTCAATCTGTTCGATCGCCGAGCGATATGCCGCCATCCCCGCGTCTCCCAGAGCGGCCGCATATCTCACAGGATCGATCTCGAAGAAATCCTGATCACCGAAACGAAACCGGATCATCCAGGCTGCCAGCTTGCGCGGCTCGGCGACTCCCGCGTCACAGGCGCGCGCATGGAGAGCTAAGAGGTCGCGGGCCAGATCGCCGATCAGACCGGAGGAGTCGTCGGCATGGAGAATGACCTTTACGACGTGCGCCACCGCGCGTTGCAGCAACTCGACGAGCTCGCGGGACGGCTCGGTCCGCACCGCCTGCTCGAGCTCCGCAACGACCGGACGTCCCGCCTGCGCCCACTCCATGCTCGCCCAGTAATCGAGAAACCGCCGCGTTCGAAGCGAGTGATCAACCTCCCTACGGAGAGCCCCGAGATCGCCATCTCGCCGGGCCGCCGCCAACCGCACTCCTCGGGCGACGTCGTCGTGGCGCTTGGCCGCATCAAGAACCAGCTCAACCAGTTGCTCACGCGTGAACGAATCCACCAGCCGGTCAAGCGGCTCGTCAGTCCGACGACGCGCCCGCTTAGCCGACATCCTCATCGCCTCTCGCCGCCTCGACACGCTCCCGAGCCCAAGTGAGGCTCCTCTCCGCGATCTCCACCGCCTCGCGGCGATCGAGGGTCGCATCGACGTCGTCATACCGCGTCGCGACTGCCCACGGAGACAACGCCTTCGCGTCGACGAGCTCGTTCCCGTCGCCGCCGACCAGCCGAGTCAGCAGATCAAGGTCATGCGTCCGCGGTATCTCGAAACCGCGAACGGCCAGCACCGCTTTCAGTGATTTCTCGACCGCCTGCTGGGCATGGAACCCGACGACATCGTCTTGTTGCTCCGGATCACGAGCGAGCGCACGAGCCGCCGACAGATCCGAGGCCGCCTTCCTCAGAAGCAGGTCCGCAACCTCGACCTCTTCAGGTGTCGGCAAGAACCCGGCCCTCGCGCAACGCGCGCTCGACCATAGTCCCTCGGACAGAGGCCCGCCGACGAGCCCGCTCACGATCAACGACAACGACGTCGATCGGGACCAGCAAGTCGCCCAGCTCCGTGCGGAGGCGAACAGACTCCCGCGCGGCATCGGCGACCTCGGGCTCGATCACGAGGATGTCGTAGTCCGAGCCCTCGTCGGCTTCTCCGCGCGCGTGCGATCCGAACAGCACCACCCGGGAGTCCCTGGGCGCCACGCGAGCCAATCGAGCGCCGATCTCCTTAATGATCTCCGCCGACGTCACGTGGTGATCGTACCCCTGCGTCCGGCCGGCGCCGTGGCAACACCAGTGGCAACATCCGTCCCGTCCAATCCGTCCAAAGCGTCCACGGAACCTCGCAGTTTGGACCATCTGGACGCCCCTCGAAGCATCGACACGAATCGTCCAAGGTTGAGGGCCTTGTGGACTTTATGGTCCGTGGAGGTTCGAGTCCTCTCGGGCGCACCTCAGAAAGCCCCGCTCAGCGAGGTTTTCTGTTGCCTGCGGATGGGTCGGACCATCCGTCCGAAGAGGTGCCGCCGTGCCGACACTGAAGCTCTGTGACACGGCGGCCTACCGGCGAGCTTTCGGAGCGGCCTGCCTCAGCCGGTCCTGGTGATCGGTGGGTAGTCGTAGGTGTCGTGCAATGCGGACTCCTTGGGCCCGTACATGCGCAGGATCACCTCGAACTGTCCGGACTTTGGGCTCGGAAGCCAGTTGGACACGTGGCCGGCCGGAGCGGTGGACTGAACATAGATGTCGAGCGAGCCGTCCTTGTTGTACTTCACGCCGGGCGTGAACTGGTTTATCGCATAGCGGCTGATTGGATTGGACACCAGGTACAGGTCCTGGTTGTATGCGGTGAAAGACCAGTAGTAGTGGACGGGCGGAAGGTCCCTCTTGGGTATGTGGATCAGGTACCGGTTCGCGCCGTCCAGGAGCTCGCCGGAGCTGTCAAAGCTGCCGACCGGGTACATGGCCTCGACAGGCAGATTGGCCGCGAGCCCGTACACCGCCACGATGGCGCGGAGGTTGTAGTCAGTGCCGAAGTTGCCGATGTCGCGAGGCGCGACGTACCAGCCGTGGTGCTTCAGTTCCGAGGGGATGATGATGCTCGAACGGATCGCGAAGACGGTGGCGGGCCCGGCTGCGACGGCGGCTTTGAGACCCGCTGTGACCGCTGGCGGCAGGTTCTCATGCGAGGGATGCTGCCCAGGGCCGATGCCGGCGGTCTTCAGTTCGCTCAGGATCGCGTGGTCCCGGGTGGGCGGTGGGTTGTGCGCGAGCGCGTCGCCGAGAGCGTCGTAGAACGCCAAGCCGGTGGGGATCGTCGAGGCTGTGTGCGTGGTGACGATCTTGGCCGGGCGTGGCGGCCTGTAGGCCAGGCCGACTCTCTCGAACTGCTTCAGCGGGACGAGCTTGTAGCCCCTCTGGACCTGGTGGGTGGCCGTTAGGTCCGACGGGCCGTAGACGAGCGTGCGACCGCAAAGCCAGACCTCGTTGTACGCCGCGCGGATGACATGCAGCCCGGCCGGGAGCTTGGCGTGGAAGCGGGGACCGACGATCACGAAATTCCCGGCGCCGTCACCGGTGGTCCGGGTGCCCACGTAGTGGAAGACGTTCGTGTAGGGGTCCAGGAATTCGAACACGTAGTAGCGGTGGTGGGCGATCTTGGGCACGTGCAGGACGAGCGGGCCCTTGTGAAGGTCGAGGTGGGCCATCGTGTAGAGCGTGTCGTTGTTGGGGGCGACGAACACCTGGTGTGCTGCATCCGCGAGCTTGCGCTGGTTGCCGAGCTGGTTGATCGGCGCATCCGAGAGGTTGTTGGGCACAGTGACGCTGGTCTGGGTCGCGCGCTGGCGCTGGAACTCCAGCAGCGGGATCCCGTAGACGTACGCGTCGGCGCCAATCTGCTGCGCTTGGGCCTCGGTCAGCGGTGCCGGACCGGTGGCGGCCCGAGCGGAGCCCGTGCCGAAAACGATGGCGACGATCACGCCGAGCGCGCAAGCGAGCGGCCGGCGGGCGGGGAGGGTCATTCGAGTCCTTTCCAAGAGACAGGGAATGTCGGAGCCGGCCATCGTACGGCTTATTTACGATCTGTCAAATTGACTTGCCGTCAATAGTGGGCTACTGTCCGGCCATGACCGGCGTCCGCGCCCCCCGGCGCCTTTCGCGCGAAGCCCGCCGCCAACAGCTAGTCGAGGCGGCTATGAATGTCGTCGCGGATCAGGGCTTGGCGGAGTTCTCGCTCGAAGATGTGGCTGCGCGGGCCGACGTGACCCGCAACCTCCTGTACCACTACTTTCCGCGCGGGCGGCCCGACGTCGCGATCGCCGTTGTCGACCAGGCCGGTCGCGAGCTAACCGACGATTGGGTCACAGATGAGTCACTGCCGCTACCCGAACGCCTGGCAGCGAACTTCAAGCGAATGTCGGCGCACGCGTTCGCGCCCACGGACGCGTGGCGGATCTATCGCCGGGCACGCATCGCCGACCAGGCCGAGCTCGGCGAGATCACCAAGCGCTATGCCGAGGTAGTGATCTCAAGCGTCTCGCGCAACCACCTCGGCACACGCACTCCACCGCAGCTCGTGCACCTCGCGCTGACCGGCTTCCTCGCGTTCGCGGAGACCGTGCTCGACGAGGCGCGCGAAACGAAGGCGCCGCCCGCGAAGGTGATGCAGCTGCTATCGGACACCCTCCTCGCGACGATTCACGCCGCGCAAACCGCGTAAAGCTTCTAACGCGCCGTTGGCGACGCGCTCCTCGGGCCAGCAAATGGATGCCTCGTCGCGGGCCTTTACGATAAAGTAAAGGTGTGCCAAAGATCTCCAGCAAACACCAGGTGACGCTTCCGGTCGACACGCTCGCCAGCGCCGGACTCAAAGCGGGCGACGAAGTCACCATCGAGGCCGACGGACCCGACACCATCGTCGTGCGACGCGCCAGCCGCGACGTCGACTCGGCACTGGGCGTGTTCGACGGGCTCTTCGAACCCGACTATCTCGAACAGCTGCGCCGCGAGGAGCGAGCTTGAACGGCTGCGTCCTGGACACCGACGTCGTGATCGCGGCTCTCGACCGGTCCGACGCCCACCACCGTGCAGCCGCGCACGCGATCCGGACGATGATCGCCGACAGCGTGCCATTGATGCTGTCGGTGATCAACTACGCCGAAACGCTCGTCCGCCCCGCCGCAGACGAATCGACTCTGCGCCGCGCCGTCGCGGCCATCAACGCGCTCGGAATCCAAGTGCACTCCCCCACTCCAGCCATCGCCCGCGACGCCGCGCGCCTGCGGGCTTCCAACATCAGTCTCGCCGACGGCTTCGCCCTCGCAACCGCCCGGGCGCTCGGCGCCGCCGTCGCGTCGTTCGATCAACGCGTCCGCCGCGCCGCCAAAGCCGCCAACATCGAAGTCGCCCACGCTGGCTCATAACCTCGCCCGAGGCGCAGCGCTGACGCGAGCTCGCATGGCTCGACGTGGCAACAACCGTGGCAACATCCACTGCGTCCAACGGTCCTTCGCCCTCGGCTCAGAAGCGCCACCGGCTGGCGCCGTGGGGCGCCCGTAGCCCCACGCCAAACGCGGTTCGCGGTGTGAACCGATAGAGGTGCCACGGTGGCGGCCCAGCGCTTTGTGCGCTGTAGGGCGCGGTGATCGCGTCGCCGTCGGCTTCGGCCGGCCAGCCGCCGTCGCGGAACACCGAGGCCACGCGAACAAGCGTCTCCTCATCGGTCACCCGCCGCGCCTCGCCTTCGAACACAACGTCGACGCCCTCAAGGCGCAACGACAATGTGCACGCACGATTGGCGCTCAGATTGCGCGCCTTGCGCGTCCCCGGGCCGCTGGTGAAGTACAGGTCGCCGTGGTAGTGAGCAACCCCTACGCCAGCGGCGTGTGGTCGCCCGTCCGGACGGACGGTGCCCAGAAAGCACGGCACCTCGGGCGGTATGGACCCGCCGCCGATCGCGTCGTTGACACGGCTCCACGGCATGGGGTCCTCGTCGTATAGCTCGGCGAGATTCGCCGCGTCACGTGGCTCTCGCAATTTTCGGCCCTCTCCTCGGATCGATGACTTGCCAGAACGTAAGACAATGGCGCGCACAGCGCCTCATCGGTCATGTTGAGTGGGAGTGCCGGGTTGATTGGTGCGCGCGACGACGATGCGGCGCTGCCGAACACTGTCGCGGATGTCGTCTTCAGCTCAGCCGCGGCTCAAGCTCGAGATCGGCTGCCATCCGATCCAAGTCCGCAACCACCCTGCGCAGGCGGTCGCCTTGGCGACCGATCGCGCCGACCTGTTGCTGCTCCTCGCGTAACCGCTCGGATCGCCAGCTCACCGCCAGCAACGCGACTGCGAAATGCAGCAGATGAGAGAGGTAATCGAAGATCTCGCTGAGCACAACCACATATGGCTGCAGCTCCGGCGACTGGATCTGGTTCAGCTCTCGCCGCATCTCGCAGTAGCGGCTGACGAGCTTTCCGCTGGCGATCGCGACCTCGTCCAGCGGCTCGTCGTCACGGACGGCCCGCAGCATCGTCGCGACGTCGTCCTTGCGATACAGACCCTCCCAAGCCAGGCGGCGAAGGTCGCGGAGATCGCCCTCGAACGCGTGAGCCGACTCCTTGAATTGAGGGATCTGGTGAAACGCCCGCCAGATCTGTCGCGGCCGTCCTCTGATTGTGGTGACGATCGACATCGGCGCCCGACGTTAGGAACGGCGCGGCCATATGTCAAACCAGGCGTACCCGGGGTGCGGATCGGCTCATGCAGACAGGCAGGGCCAGAGGAAGTACTAGCGAATCGGCTCCGGCCGGCCGAGTGGGGATCCTATACGGGAGCGACGCCGCCCGATCGGTATCGGGGGGTTGCGCGGCACGGCGCCAAGCAGGGCAGCGACGGTCCCGATGAGCCGGTCTCGCAACTCGACATGATCGGCGCGCCATCGACTGAGACGGCGGCCGCAGATATCACATGACCGTGACCGTGTCGGGATGGCCCGCCGCCGGGTGGTGATCGTCGGTGGCGGTTTCGGTGGTCTGGAGGCGGCCCGGCGTCTGAAGAACGCGGATGTGGACGTGACCGTCGTTGACCGTCACAACCACCTCCTGTTCCAGCCTCTGATCTACCAGGTGGCCGCGGGGGCGTTGTCATCCGGCCAGGTGGCCGCACCGATCCGCCACCTGCTCAAGCGGCAGGCTAACGTGACGGCGCTGATGGCCGTCGTCACGGATGTCGATGTCGCACAGGGCCAGGTGGTGCTCGACAGCGGGGAGAGGCTGGCGTACGACAGTTTGATCGTGGCTTGCGGCTGTCAAACGTCGTACTTCGGTCACGATGAGTGGCGGGGGATCACCTCTGGTCTGAAGACGCTTCGCGATGCCGTCGATCTCCGCGAGCGGATCTTCGGCGCCTTCGAGGAAGCCGAGCGTACGTCGGACGTTGCTGTGCGCGATGAGTGCCTTACCTTTGTGGTCGTGGGCGGTGGACCGACCGGTGTCGAGATCTCGGGTCAGCTCGCGATCCTGTCCCGCCACACGATGAGGCGAGACTTTCGTCGGATCGACCCCCGAGCCGCGCGAGTGATTCTGCTCGAGGCCGGCGAACGGGTCGCGGCGGGGTTCAGTCCGCCCACCTCGGCCAATGTCGCCAAGCAACTCGCCGAGCTCGGCGTCACCGTGCGTGAGCACGCCATGGTCACGGATATCGACGAACGCGGAGTGACAGTGACGGTCGGCCAGAAGACCGAGCGGATCGCCACCCGGACGGTGGTGTGGGCCGCGGGCGTGCACGGAGCACCGATCGCCGAGATGATCGCCCGCGCCGCCGGCGCCGACGTCGACCGGGCTGGTGGCGTGAAGGTCAACCCCGACCTGACGCTCCCGGGCCACCACGAGATCTCGGTGATCGGCGACGCCGCCCGCCTCACCGGCCCGGACGACAAGCCGCTGCCCGGCCTCGCGACCGTCGCGATTCAACAGGCCCGCCACGTCGCAAAAGCGATCCGGGACGGACAGCCATCAGCCTCGACGCCGTTTAAGTACTTCGACAAGGGCGCGCTCGCGGTGGTTGGCCGCGGCAGAGCGGTATGCGAATTCAGAGGCCACCGGCTCTCCGGGCTGATCGCCTTCCTGATGTACGTCGCGGTGCACCTCTTCTACCTCGGCGGCGTCGGCGGCCGGCGGATCACGGTCGCAATCACCGCGATCGGATCGCTGTTCGGAGCACGGGAAAGCCGCGTCATCGAGGGCGAGCTCGCGAGCTCGGAGCGCACACCGTCGGCTGCCGAACCGCAACCCAGCGACCACCTCACGTGATCTCGCTCGCCTCCGGGACGCGATCGAGCAGCCGCCGATACTCGAGCGTGGGTTCGCCGGCTGTGATCCTGTAGCGGCGGTAGCTGGGCGGCTTCGCGGCAGGCTCGTGCCCGGATGAAGTCATGATGAGTTTCAGGGTGGGTGTGGCAGCCGGCGTCCTCCCGTTTGGGTGACGCAGGCCCGCCATCCCTGTGGGAGCCTCGCGTCATGCGTGCGATCACAACGGTGCCCGGCGCGCGGGGATCTGTGAGCGTCGAGGACGTCCCTGAGCCAGCGAAGGACGACGGGGCTCTGCTGGTTCGTGGCCGCCTGATCGGCGTCTGCGGCACCGACCGTGAGATCGCCGAGGGCGGATACGGCGAGCCGCCGCCCGGGGAGAGCAAGCTGATCATCGGCCACGAGAGTCTGGGCGAGGTGCTTGATGCACCGGCCGGCTCGGGCTTTCATGTCGGCGATCTGGTGGTCGGGATCGTCCGTCGTCCCGATCCGGTTCCATGCCCGGCGTGCGCCGCGGGCGAGTGGGACATGTGCCGCAATGACCGCTTCGCCGAGCGCGGAATCGTCCGCCGGCACGGATACGGCAGCGAGGAGTGGCGCGTCGAGCCGGACTTCGCGCTGGCGATCCCGACGGCGCTCGGCGAGTTGGGTGTGCTGCTCGAGCCAGCGTCGGTGCTGGCGAAGGCGTGGGACCAGGTCGACCGCATCTCGCAACGGGCGTTCTTCCTCCGCGGCCGGGCGCTGATCACGGGCGCCGGCCCGATCGGGCTGCTGGCGTGCCTGATGGGCCTGCAGCGGGGATATCAGGTACACGTCGTCGACTTGGTCGCCGAGGGCCCCAAGCGAGACCTCGTCGAGGCCCTCGGCGCGCACTATCACGCCGGCGAAGCCGCGGATCTCGACGCCGACGTGGAGGTTGTGATCGAGTGCACCGGCATTGGCGCGGTCGGACGCTCGGCCGCCCAGAGGCTGGTCAGCGGCGGGATCATGTGCCTGACCGGGATCATGAACGTCGAGCCACAATTCGATGTGGACGCGACGACGATGAATCGCGCCATGGTGCTGCGCAACCTGGTGATGTTCGGGACCGTGAACGCCGGGCGCCGCCACTGGGAGCAGGCCGTTGACGCCCTCGCGACGGCCGATCCGGAATGGCTGCGGGCGATGATCACCCGCCGCGTAGCGCTCACTTGCTGGACCGAGGCGCTGGAACGCGAGCCGAACGACATCAAAGTCGTCGTCGATCTCACAGCATGACGCCGCGCCGTGGCCGGCGACGCCGGGGCGACTCAGCGAAGGCCCGCGGTGGCACGAGGAACGCCAGGAGTTGCACGATGTACCTCAACGACAGCGGCACTGGGCTGCCTCGACACATTCCGCGTCGATAGCCACAGCGGAGCGACAGTAACCGCCGCACACTGGCAATCCTGAGTTCACCAGAGCCGGCGCAGCGGGCACGCTCCGCAGGCGGCCCTACTGGGAATGCGAGTCGGGCGGCGACTCCGGCCCTGGTGGCGAGTCGACCGGCTCAGCCGGCTGCTGGCGGGAGCGCCGTTGCCGGATCGCGATTACGCCCCAAGTCGACAGTCCGACGGCGGCGGCGCCGATCAGCGCCCAGGCCCAACCCGGAAGCCCACTCGATTCAGAAGACTCGTCGTCCTTCGTCGCCGCTGCTACGCCAACCGCCGCCGCTGCGCCGGGATGACCCGATGCTGTGCTCGATGTCGTGGCCGGCGTGGTGGTGGTCGAGTGGTGGACCACCGTGGCGGTCTGCGTGGGCGCCGTGACGGTCTCGGTCCGTGCCGGCGTCGTAACGGTCTGGGTGCGTGCGGGCTCCGTGACGGTCTCGGTGCGTGCGGGCTCCGTGACAGTCTCGGTTGATGTCGTCTTCTGCGCGACCGTGCCGGTCTCACGACTGGACCCGCTCGACGAATCGGTGGCCGTCGTAGTCGCGCTGGATGATGTCTCCGGCCGCGCGGTTGTCGTCGTCGCGTTGCTCTTCGTCGTGGCGGACGGGCTCGTTGACGCGGTCCGTGTCTGCGTGACGCTGCTTGCGACGCTTTGGACCTTCCCAGAACCACATCCGGCCACGGCGACAAGGACGGCCACAAGCGCCGCCTTCGTGGGCCACCCTCTTCGGCTCAGTCATCGAGGACAGGATGCCGCCCCGGGCGGTCAGCTCATCATCCATTTGAGGTGAGTCGTGCCTCGTTGCCGCGTCCGTGCGATTCCCCCTCCTCGGGCACGCTGAGAAAGCACCGCTGAGTTTCTGGCCAGGCTCAGCGCGAGTCGATGAGTCGCGCGGCCTCGTGCATCGCGGCGATCACCGTTTGGGTACTGGGGGTGCGGTCAGGGCGGGTCACCGCGAGAACCTCGCGGCGAAACGGTTGCGGATCCTCGACCCTGAGCGCGCGGACGCAAGGAGGCAGCGCCGGCAACAGCAGCGACGGGATGACGGCTACGCCGAGACCGGCAGCGACGAGCCCGAAGCGCCCAGGCCAGTCACGCAACGTGTAGACGATGTTGGGCTCGCCTGCGAGCGTCGGCCAGGCGCCGAACTGAGGCCCGGTGCGGTCGGCCTCACCAACGATCCAGCGCTCGTCCTCGAGGTCTGCGACGTTGACCCAGCCCCGCTCGGCGAAGCGGTGCTCAGCGGAAACGATGAGGTGCGCTTGACCGCGCATCAGCTGGTCGAACTTGAGGTCCTCCAGGTCATACTCGAGGCCAGCGCCGGTCGCGATCACGCCGACATCGATCCGACCGGCCCGCAGCCGGCGCAGCTGAGCCTCTGTGCCGCCCTCGCGAATCTTCACTTCGAGCGCGGGATGCTCAGCGATGACCCGGGCGAGCGCCCGCGGCACTAGTGCGGCGAGCGCCGTCGGGAACGCCCCGACCGTGAGCCGCTCGCTCAGGGGCTCCCCCAGCTCGTCCTGCTCCAGCATCGCAGCGTCGACCTGCGCAAGGATCGTCTTGACGCGACGGAGCAGCATCTCGCCGCGCTGCGTCGGGCGGACGCCGCGCGACCCGCGCTCGAACAGTGTGGCGCCCACCGCCTGCTCGGCAAGGCTCACCTGGCGGGAGACGGCCGACTGGGTGTACCCCAGCGCGTCGGCCGCGGCGGTGAACGAACCGCGTGCTCCGACCTCGTAGAGGACGCGCATCCCGGTCAGGGTCAGCTCAGGCATGACGCCAATCGTAGAGCCATGCGATTTCGTGATGGCTGATAGCTCCGATCGTCGTATCTGTGATGGCTTTCTGCGTCTACCGTCAGAGACACGCAAACCATCAGGAGAGACTCCATGGCACAGCAATACACACGTGACGAGCTGGTCGCACGCCTGGTACGGGCTGGCGAGATCGAGGTGACCGGCGAGGACATCGAAACGATCGGCGATTACTTCGCCCCCGGGTTCGAGTTCAACGGCCCGGGCGGTTTCGTCGCCGACTTCAACGGCCTCTTGGACTACTTCGCCTCAGTACGCGCGGCGTTTGACGACCGCTCGATCCGACGTGGCATCGTCATTGTCGAGGGCAGCACCATCGCCTGCCAGACGTGGATCGAGGGAACCTTCGTCCGCGAGTTCACGCAGTCGCCGGTAGGCCCGTTACGGCCCAACGGGCGCAAGGTCGTCTGGCAGCTGCTCAACATCTTCGTGATGGATGACCAGGGCCGAATTCTCAAGGAGTGGGCATCCACCGACAACGCCAAGGTGCTCGAGCAGCTCCAGGCCTAGTCAGAGCCGGGTAGTGTGTGGTGATGCCTGGGCCGGTCCTGCCTCCGCGGTTGTATTACATGCCGCGCACTCGCTCCAGCCGGGTTCTGTGGCTCTTAGAGGAGATCGGTGAGCGCTACGAGCTGACCGAGATCGCCGGCAGCCAGCGTCGATCCGCCGAGCATTTGCGTCGCCATCCCCTAGGGCGCGTCCCGGCGCTTGAGCTTGGCGATGGCACGACCGTGTTCGAGTCTGCAGCGATCTGCCTTCAGATTGCCGATCTGAACCCGGCTGCCAAGCTGATCCCGCCACTGGGGTCGAGCGAGCGGGCGCTTGTCTATCAGTGGGTCGTGTTTGCGGTGGCCGAACTCGAAGGCCCGCTGTTTCGCTGGATCCGCGAGCTCGACGAAGGCACCACGGACTCCCCGGCGCGCGATCGCTTCACGCAAGCCGCAGCCGCAATCGAATCCGCGCTTCACACCCGCGACTGGCTGGTTGACGCCCAGTTCACCGTCGCCGACGTAATGTGCGCGAGCGTTCTACAAGGAGCCAACTCTCGAGAGATGCTGCGCCCTTGGCCCGGGCTTGAGGACTACGTGCGGCGCAGCGAGTCACGTCCCGCCTATGTCAGAGCCGCCGCTATCTCCGATCGGCCTCGCACCTAACCTGCTCCGGGCTTGGCGTACGCAGCCCGATTGTGGCCTCTGCCGCCTTCGGCGCTGCCAACTCAGAAACAGAAGCCGTGTGGTCATGCCTTGACGCTTTTTCCAGTCGCTGGCGTTGACGCCGGCGGCGCGCACTGCGATCCGGACTTGGCCGGGACGTGGGTGCGGCTCCGGAAGATCCACGATTTCGAGGACCTCCGGGCCCCCGAACCGACTGAACCGGGCTGCCTTCATCAGTTGCTGGTCGTGCTTATTCAGTTTGGTGACGTCGTGGCCACGTCGCGTAAGGCTGTTAGAGCGCCGTCCAGCGCCGCTTCCAGCGGCTCGATCGACTCCATCATCTGCGTGAGGAGCAGGCCGCCCTGCAGGGCAGCGAAGGTGGATAGCGCGAGCCTGCGTGGGTTCGCGTGAGGTTGCAGCTGACCCGAGTCGCGCATTCGTTGCAGGCCCGCTTCCAGGTATCCGCGCCACCGATCCATGTGCGCGGCTAGCTCCGTCGCGCGGTCCGGTTCGTTTCTGATCAGCTCAGCGGTCAGCGCACCGATCGGGCACCCCCAGTGCGGTTGCGAACGGTAGTGGGCGAGGACGGCATCACGCCAGCGCTCCCAGTCGTCCCATGTGTCGAGCGTGTCGAGAAAGGGACGCTGGGCCTCGAGCACGCGCTCGGCCTGGAGCGACGCGATCGCGCTGACGAGATCGCTCTTGCCGCCAGGGAAGTAGTGGAACACCTGCCCCTTGCTCGTCGCGGTTCCTGCGCAGATGTCGTCGAGGTTCGTGCCGCCGACGCCCCGGGCGAGGATCAGATCAGCGGCTGCCTCGACTATCCGGCCGCGGGTGGCGGCGCCCTTTGAGGTGAGCTTGGCCGTCGGGGACATACCCTCAGGATAGAGCTTTCTGGACCCGCGAGTCCAGTTCTGTAGGATTATGGACCGCACGGTCTATTTCCGGCCGGCACCACCACGAAGGGATCCCCAGATGAGCACACGACTCGAGCACAAAACCGCGCTCGTCACCGGAGCTACCAGCAACATCGGCCGCGCGATCGCGACCGCATTCGCCGCCGAAGGAGCGCACGTCATCGTCAGCGGACGCAGCCCCGAGCGCGGCGCCGAGGTTGTCGAGCAGATCCACGCGGCCGGCGGACACTCCGAATTCATCGCTGCGGACCTCGACGGCTCCGCGCAGGCGTCCCGGGGCCTCGCTGCCGATGCCACGCGGGCGCTCGACGGACGGATCGATGTGCTCGTCAACAACGCGGGAATCTTTCCGGGCTCGACCACGCCGACCGTCGACGAAGCGATGTTCGACGAGGTCTACGCGGTCAACGTCAAGGCGCCGTTCTTCCTCACCGCTGCGATCGCGCCCGAAATGACCGCCCGCGGATCGGGATCGATCATCAACCTCGGCTCGTGGGTGGCTCGATTGGGAATCCCCGTAGGCGCGTTGTACGCATCAACGAAAGGGGCGATGGAGACCCTGACCCGGGCCTGGGCCGCGGAGTTCGGGTCGCCGGGCGTGCGCGTCAACGCGATCTCCCCCGGTGTCGTGCGCACCCCGATCGAGAACGATCCCGCTGCCGCGATGATGAACGGCACCCCGTACGGGACGTTCGGCACCCCGGACGCGATCGCACACGCAGCGGTATACCTCGCCTCCGACGAATCGCAATTCGTCAACGGCACCGTCGTCGACGTCGACGGCGGCCGCGTGAGCGTCGCCGTCATCGCCGCCGGATAAACCGCGATCCCCGAGCCACGACGAGTCGGCAAGTACTTTGAAGGTGGGGCTGGGTGTGAGCCCCCGATGGAGACTGAATCACCCGGGTGATCGTTACTCTCCATCGTCGACGCCCGGGCATTTGGCCGTGAAGATGCTTGGCTCGATGAATCCGGGCATCGACGGAGTCCCCGGGCATCGGAGATCCGCATCCCCGACGTGGAGCGAAAGTGGCCAAACCGGAAATTGCCGAGCGAATCGAGGACCTCGGCGGCACGTTTGAGGTCGCCTCCAGCCCCGGACACGGCACCGTCCTGACCATCTCGCTGCCCTGGCGGGCGGCCGGCGACGGACGGCGATGAGCCAGGTCATCCTCCTCTCGCTGACTGCTTCGCTTAACCCGACGCTCGTAGCCGCGACGACCGTGATGCTCCTGCTTCCGAGCCCCAAGAAACTGATGCTCGGCTATCTGGCGGGCGCGTACATGACGAGCATCACGCTCGGACTCGTGATCGTGTTCACGCTGTCGAACTCGAGCGCGAGCAACACCACCGAGAACACGATCAGCCCGGCGGTCGACATCGCGGTGGGAGTGATCGCCTTGGCGCTCGCGTTCGTCCTCCACACCGGCCGTCAAGAACGCCTGACCGAGCGCCGGCGAGCACGCAAGGCAGCCAAGCCGGACACAGGTCCGCCACGCTGGCAGCGGGAGTTGGCCAAAGGGTCGGCCAAAACCACGTTCGTCATCGGCGCGCTGCTCACGCTGCCCGGCGCCTCATACCTTGCCGGTCTCGACGAGATCCACAAGCTCAAATACTCGACCACTGCGACCGTGCTGCTGGTGATCGGCTTCAACCTGGTGATGCTGTGGCTGCTCGAGGTGCCCTTGGCGTCATTCCTGGTCGCGCCCGACTGGACGCCTGGCGCGATCGAGCGTGCCAAAGGCTGGGTGAGCCGGCATGCCCACATGTTCGCCGTGAGGGGACTGACCGCTCTCGGGGCCCTGCTGATCATCAAGGGTCTAATCGGGCTGCTCGGCTGAGAGATGCTCGCGATGCTGCGTCTCCCCGGTTCCGTCGAGACGGATCGTTGTCTCGTGGGATGGGTCAGTGGTGGAGCTGCGGCGCGATCAGGTTCGCGATCGGTGAGCCGAGGCCCGTCGCCTCGTCGTAGCCGGGTTCCGCCTTGCAGCACGAGACGCTGCTGAACACCGAGTTGGTGCCGGTGGTGATGTCGAGGAACGATGTGGGCGTGTGCTTGGCGATGGAGTAGAGCGTCGGCGGTATAAATCCCGGCTTGGGCCACTTCTGCTGCTTGGCGAATTGGTCCCAGAGCGCGATCATCCCCGCCGTTAGCGGTGTCGCGGCGCTGGTACCACCGACGTAAGCGATCGTCTGCCCTGAGGTTGGCGGGCAGCTCTGTACGCCGGAGGAGCAGATGATCACGTAGCCGGGCGCTGCGTCGGCGAACGCGGCGACGTCGGGCACCGGCCGGTTACCGCTCTGCGAGGCGGTCTGCCACCACGGGCGCTTCTCCGTCGTGCTGACGCCGCCGCCACCCCCGGCATCCGTCTTGTAGGGCGACGGGAACTCCTCGTCGTTCCACACGCCGGAGGAGGCGATCGTGTTGCTCGGCGTGAGCGAGATGTTGGTGCCGCCGACAGCGAGCACCCACGGCGAGACCGCCGGCCATGACGCCGACTTCTGCTCGTCGTAGCTGGTCAGCTGCGACTGCTTGACTCCGTGCGCGCACGCCGACGAGCCACTGTCGCCGGCCGCGACCACGATCGTGATCCCCAGCGCGTCGATCGCCGCCGCCTCGCGGTCAAACAGCGTCCGCGCGGCGCTGTACGGCTTGACGCTCGCCTCGCAGGCACCGTAGGAGATCGAGATCACGTTCGGCAGCGGCGTCCCATTCGTCGTCGCTTGGATCGGCGATGCCAGCAGCTCGATCGCGCCCTGCGGGTTGTCCTGTCCGAGCTGCTTGACCCACAGGTCAAGCCGGTTGAGCTTTGGTGCCACCATCGCCACGGTCATCGCGTCGAGCGAGCTCTCGAGGATCGGCTTGATGTTCCCCGCGTTGTGGATCTTCAGTGAGGTCCCCTGGAAGCCGAAGCAGTTGCGGTACGTGGTCACGTCGTTGGTCGGCGTCGGCGCTTCGCCGAGGATCGCGAGGTTGATGCCCTGACCCTGAAAGCCCGCGGCCTGCAGCGCGCTGATCCCATAGGCGGTGTCGATCTGATTGGGGAACAGCCCCTCGCTCGATAACACAGAGCTCGGGAACGTGCTGGTCGCGCAGCCGGGGCTGATCGTCCCAGTGCGGGTGGGCGTCCCGCCGTCGTAGATCGGCGGCTGGACCATTGGCGTGAGCGTCGCGGAGGGAACGTCAGCCGCGCTGGAGCTCCCGGAGCTGATCACGTGCCCCAGGCCGGCGACCGTATCGACGTTGCCGCTCAACCCGGACGGAAGCTTCGGCGTATCCACCGGCAGCGCCGTCTTGGCGCCAGTCGAGCTGTTGAGGTACACGTGCCAATGCGTACCGAACATCTTCTGGGCGGTGCCGATCGTGATCGTGGTGACCACCCGCAGATGGAACACGTCGACGGTCGCCGTGGCGTTGTACTTCTTGAACGCCCCGGTAACGGCGTTGCGTCGCGACGACGACGCGCCGTACTTGCTCTGCACGCTCGAGATCGACAGATACTTTCCGAAGCTCGACGAGCTCGGGTTGCTCGCCGACTTCACGGCGCTTGAGATCCCCGACTGGTTGGCGATCATCCCGATCTCCAGCGGCAGCTTCGTGCCGGTCGACGCCTGCCCTTGGTCCTTCAAGTTCTTATGTGAGATGTCGCCGTAGTTGACGCTCGCGGCGGCAGCCGTGCTGCAGGCGACGCTCATCGCGACGCAGGCCGTGAACCCCACGGTGAGGCGACGGGTCAATCCCGACATGTGGGGAGTCCATCACGAGGGCGTGGTGATGGCCTCACCCCAAGCGGGTGATTCCCTGAGCATCGGTGGCTGTGGGCGCGACGATGATCCGGCGGCCTCAGTCTCGGAATGCGCGGATGGCGGGGCTGGACCGGATCAATGGTCGGCTCGGAACGATTACGATCGGTTCCGCATGGCTGACCGCGCGGATCTCGACTTCACCTATTCGCAGATCGATCGCATCTTCCGACTCAGTCTGGGAGAGCTCGCGGACTTCAGCGGCGCCAAGTACGACGGGGATTTCTCCTTGAGCCTCGAGGAGGCCCAGCGTCGCAAGCATGAGTACGTGGCCGAGCAGATCGGCATCGGGCCCGGCCGTCGGGTGCTCGATCTCGGCTGCGGGTGGGGGCCACTGTTGAATTTCATCCGCGACCGAGGTGGGACCGGGGTCGGCGTCACGTTGTCCTCGGCGCAGGTAGCTGCCTGTCGGCGCCACGGTCTCGACGTCCACCTCTACGACGTGCGGCAGGTCACCCGCGACAGCTTCGGCTCGTTCGATGCGGTCGCGTGCGTCGGTGGCTTCGAGCATTTCTGTTCACCGGACGAATACCTAGCCGGGCGCCAGGAAGAGATCTATCGCTCGGTGTTCGCCCGGATCGCGAGCGTGTTGCCAGACGACGGCCGGTTCTATATGCAGTCGATGGTCTGGGGGCCCAACATGATCCCTGTGGAGCAGATCGACATCGACGCGCTGCGGGCGCTGCCTGAACGAGACTCCGACGCCTGGATCCTGGCGCTCCTGGGGCGCCAGTTTCCCGGGTCCTGGCTTCCATTTGGCCAGGAGCAGCTCATCCGTAGCGCCGAACCGCATTTCCGTGTGCTGTCAAGCGTGAGTGGGCGGCTCGACTACATCGAAACCATCAGCCAGTGGAACCGGCGGATCGGGAAGCCGAGCCTCAGAAAGACGCTGCTCAAGCTCCAGCTTCTCCCACGCTGGCTCACCAGCTCCGACTTCCGGCTCGCGTTCACCTCTGGCGTAAGCGCCAACAAGGTGTGCTTCGAGCGGGAGCTGCTGGAGCACTACCGGCTCGTGTTCCAGAAACAGCGCTGAGAAGAGGCGCGAGGTCCCCGCGGCGTCGTCGGTACTCACAAGCGGGTCGGTCGTGTAATTCCGAGCTAATTGGTCGGAAATCTGGTAAGCTCTGTGCTGCGCTCAGTGAGCCCCAGCTCTTCTCGCTTCCCGGGCGACGTTTCGGTCAGAAGGGCAGAGAGGCGGTTGGCAATGGCTACCGCAACAAAGAAGGCTCGCGCTGCTACGGGCGCCACTAACGGCGCAGTAGTTGCTTCAGATTCGGTGTCGATGGAGTTCCTCGTAGTTGAGGACAACAGCGGCGACTACTACTGGACGCTGATCGATCGCAACGGCAACAGCCTCGCGCGATCCCCGAGCTGCGCGTCATATGAACATGCGGAGGACGGCGCACGCGTCGTGCTCGCCGGGGCCGGCTCGGCGCGGCTAGACCGCCGCGGCGGAAACCGCTAACAGCCTGAGCCGCGCAGGCCGACTCGAGGAACCCAAGCACGGTCGACGCGCGGTTCGAGAGAGCTCGACCGCGCCAAGACATCCCCGCCGGGAGATCCGTCAAAGCGATGGAATCGCCCCCGCAACCGCTAGCGCCGGATTTGGTTCGGCGTGTTCGAAAGGTCGCCGAGATGAACACCACGTCTCCCATTGAACCCAACACTTCGCCGGCTCCGGGAATCATTCCTGAGCCGTCACAGGTCCACGCCGAAGCCGCAGCCTCAACTCCCGAGGGCAGCCGCCGAGCGGCCGGCACCACCGCCGGGCCGGCGGCTCGACGTGGCCCGCTCGCCCGAGTGCTGGCGGCACTGCGCGGCGACAAGTACATGGTCGGTGCGTACGCGCCGGGTGGGCCGCCGCCGAGCGACAGCTAAGAGCGCAGTAATGGCGACTTCCGAAGCAACCATCCTCACCGAGAACGAGCAGCTTGCGAGCATCAACGCCGACTACGAGCAGCGTTACGGATTCCACGACGCCGAGAATTATCTGTACAAGGCGCCCAAGGGCCTCAGCCGAGAGATCGTCGAGCGGATCTCGGCGTTCAAATCAGAACCGCAGTGGATGCGCGACTTCCGGTTAAAGGCGCTCGACCACTTCTTCGCTCGCAAACAGCCGACTTGGGGCTCCCCGATGCTGGCCGAGCTCGACTACGACGACATTCGATATTTCGTTCGCGCCTCGGAGACCCCGAGCAGATCCTGGGACGACGTGCCCGAGGACGTCAAGCGAACTTTTGACCGCCTCGGCATTCCCGAGGCGGAGCGGAAGTTCCTGTCGGGCGTCGGCGCGCAGTACGAATCAGAGGTCGTCTACCACCAGATCCACGAAGACCTCGAGAAGCAGGGCGTGATCTTCACCGACATGGACACCGCGCTGCGAGAGCACGAGGACCTCGTGCGTCAGTACTTCGCGACGATCATCCCGCCCAACGACAACAAGCTCGCGGCGCTGAACTCCGCGGTGTGGTCGGGCGGATCGTTCGTGTACATACCCGAGGGCGTCCACGTCGAGATGCCGCTGCAGGCGTACTTCCGGATCAACACCGAGAACATGGGACAGTTCGAGCGCACTCTGATCATTGCTGAGCCGGGCTCGTATGTTCACTACGTCGAAGGTTGCACCGCGCCCACCTACAGCTCTGACTCACTTCACTCCGCGGTGGTCGAGCTGATCGCCCTCCCAGGCGCACGCATCCGTTACACGACCGTCCAGAACTGGTCGACCAACGTCTACAACCTCGTCACCAAGCGCGCAGTCGCGTACGCCGATGCGACGGTCGAGTGGGTCGACTGCAACCTCGGGTCCAAGCTCACGATGAAATACCCGAGCATCTATCTGCTTGGGGAGCGAGCGCACGGCGAGGTCCTGTCGATCGCTTTCGCGGGCGCCGGCCAGCACCAGGACGCCGGCGCGAAGATCATCCACGCCGCACCGAACACCACCTCGAATATCTTCGCCAAGTCGATCGCCAAAGACGGCGGGCGCGGTTCCTACCGGGGTCTGCTCGAGATCGCGAAGGGCGCCCACGGCTCCAAGTCCAAGGTCGTCTGCGACGCATTGCTGCTGGACGAGCGCTCGCGCTCGGACACCTACCCGACGATCCGGATCAGCGACGACGACGTCGACGTCGCCCACGAGGCGACCGTCTCAAAGGTCGGTGACGAGCAGCTCTTCTACCTGATGACACACGGCATCAGTGAAGAGGAGGCCTCGAAGCTGATCGTCAACGGGTTCATTGAGCCGATCATCAAGCAGCTCCCGATGGAGTACGCGGTCGAGATGAACCGCCTGATCGAGCTGCAGATGGAAGGCTCGATCGGATAGCTCGAGCGCGCGAGCACCTTAGTCCGGCTGAACCGTACGTCGAAATCTCGTTTGCGCAGTGCCTTTACGCCAGGGTTGGACATTTCGGGCGGCGTATAGTGGTTCTTACACGCGGATGTTCGGACCGCCCGCTGCGGATCGTCCGCGTATCTCACGCAAGCGCTCCGGCTGTCGCACGGGTCGCATCCTCGGTAGCTTGCCCAACGTAAGGAGGGCACGATGTCCACCGATAGAACCCGCAACGGATCTCAGCCCGCGGTTGTCTCAAGCGATCCAAGCGCAAGGCGCCAGGACCCTCGCCTCACCGGTCCCAGCCGGCAACCGGCCGCAGACCAAGCCACGTCGGACCACGACGACTTCCCATCGACTGGCGACAGTCGTACCGCTGAACGAACCGAACGTCGCCGCCAACGGACCGCGACCCGCCAAGCGCGCACAGCGAGCGAGACGCCCGCAGCCCGGCGCCGCAGCCCCACGACCGAGTCGCCGAGCGCCCCGACGCAACCGCGGCCTCTGACGCTCCGAGACTCCGTGTCGGTAACGTCAATCGCCGTGCTCGCCGCCGGTGCCGTGCTTGGAGCAGTCCTCGGCGCGCTGAGCGCCGCGGGCTGGGTCATCGGACTGCTCGCTGCTGCGCTCACCGTGATCCTGTCGGCAGTGCTGCGGAGCTACTCACGCTCCGCATGATCCAGCACCACCGCCCCACCAAGAACGCTCGCTGACAGCTGCGCTTCAGGACCCGCGAGAGGGGGCTGGCACTGCTGTCACCGTGCCGCTTTGTGGCCTGACCCGATCAGCACCGAGCCGGCAAACACGATCCCGACCTCGTCGCGGGGCGCAGCCTTCGCGCCGGCCTGCATCGCGCGCTCCGCGATCGCGTCTCGGACGTCGGTCTCCATGCCGCCCAGCGCGATCGCGAGAGGACCGGCGAGTCTGGGCACGCGCTCCCACCACTCATCCAGCGACCGCGCGTGCATTGGCGTGGATATCGCATCCACGGTCACGTCCTCGGAGACCGCCATCGCGCAGGACGGATGTCAGGGTTACGGTGTTATCGAGCGAGAACGGGCCACGAACGCCCGGCGGTGGGAACGGCACGCCGAACTGATCGCTGACCGCGTCCAGCACCAACCCGAGCCATGTGTTCAGCTCGCGCCGATCCCACGTCATCGCCGCATAGCGCCCCCCGACTCGCAGCACGCGAGCAGCCTCCGCAACGGCGCCGGCCGGGTCCTCGGCGAACATCAAGCCGTGCCGACTGATCACAGCGTCGAAGCTGGCATCCGCAAAGTCGATCGCGCTCTGGTCGAACACCGCGGTGCTCCTTGCGCCGTTGCGCTCGCGCGGCGTCCTGCTACGCCACCATCTCGGCGGCAACGTCGGATAGGACCACGCGACCGGTCGGCCCCACACGCTTCGCGGCGGCAAGACCTGCGCCTCCGGGACCAGCCGCGACGTCCAGAACTGCATCACCCTCACCAACGCCAGCAGCATCGAGCAGCGCGTCCGTGGCCAGCGCGAGCTGCGCGTCGACGAACGTGGCATTTGCTTCCCAACCCGGTGCGACGCTGTCCCACATCTCCGACATCACCGTCCCATCCTCCCACGCGCGCACCGCACTTGCCGACTGAGCCAGCGTTTGTCGGCGGGTTGTATTCGGTCCGGATCGGAGTAGTGTCGAGCGCGTTGAGGTCTGGCCGCGCCGTCCGCGGACGGGGCAGCCAGGCATCAGCACACGTAACGAGCGCGCTCACGGCGGCCGTCGGCGGCATGTGGGGGAGTTGTAGAACCCCGTCCACCCCACTCCTGGGAGTTGGTCATGCCGCACACATCGCGCGCCGATCTGAGCCACGCGTTTTGTAGTTACTGTGGCTATCCGCCGATGGGTCGCTGGCGTGACTGTGCACACCGTGTGTGTATGCGCTGTCAAATGGGCGTCGTGCTGCGTGCGCCCGAAGGAGCAGAGCCGGGCCACGACGATCCGTTCCTGATCGTCGATCGCGAGCTGGCCGTCCAGGCGGTCTCGCGCAACGCCGAGCTGGTGCTTTCCGTCGGCGAGCCGGCCAGCCTCGGTGTCCCGCTGGAGCAGTTCCTGATCTGTTGCAACGGCGGCCGCGCACGCGGCGAGCTAGCGCGATTGGTCGAAGCCGCGTTCGCCGGTGTCCAGCCGTCCACCACGCTCGAACTACGCAGCGCCGCAGACCGCGAGCTCCGTCTTCAAGTACGAGTCACTACCTGCGGCGCTCCCCCGGGCGCGCTGCTGATCCTGAACCCCCTCGCAACGCACGCAACGGCGTCAGCAAACGGTCAGCTGCAGGCCAACCGGCATCTCGCAACCGTGGGTTTCCCGGACAGCGCGACATGATCCACGGCTCACATCGCATCGACGACGAGCACCCTCACTCCGAGTCACGTTCGCGACGGTCCCACGGCCCAAGACAAACCGGCCCCGCAGTCGCAGCTGCTGCCTAGCCTCCCGCCTCGCGGCGCTGTTGCACCGTCGGTGGCATTTCGGGCTTCGGCGCGAGTTTCCGGCCGCAGGGCCAGCCACATGTGACGTTACTCCTTTTCGGAAGCAACACAACCCTACGCGACAGACGCGTCCGGACCCGCGCCGCTCGCAACAGACCTCCGCTGCTGCTGTTCCTATTGCCCGAACGAGGCGATGGCTTGGACCACGACAATCGCGAACACCAGGACGCAGTACGCAATGACGACCGCGAACACGGCGCCGCCCACCACGATCGCCAGTCGCGGCAGACCCCATCGGATTGCGTGCATCGTGATCTCCTGTTCAGAGTCGCGCCGCCGACCTGATACCCGAAGCGTGACTGTCCTGTAGGAGCGGGCCCAATTCGGCTTCGGAGCCGAGAACCGCTCAGGCGGAGGCCAAATATCGGCTGGTCAACTAGCGAGAAGTCGGCTAGTTGGCGACCGTCCGCCAATCACACTACGCCCATTCTCAGGAGATTGGAGATTCTTTGACACTACCTATTCGACTAATGGGGGTTCGAGCAGCGACGCGTTGATGTGTTCTGACAGCGCGCTCGCTGCTGCCCGTTGCGCCGCGAGTCGCTGCTGCTCGTCATCGGCACTGTTCAGGGCTGCCGCGTAGGTGGTAGACGCGGCTTCCCATAGCTCGCGCAGACGGTCTGTGTCGATCCGCGCCTGCCGTCGCATCGTCTCGACCGTGCCGGCGATCGCCTCGGCCGAAGCGTCAGCATCGTAGGTCTTGTCGTCGCTCGTCTCACGGACGAAGGTGAACGTGTGGTGCGCGGTCAGGACCGGTTGATGGCGGACGCGTTCAACACGTGTGGAGGCGTCGTCGAGCACGCTGGTGGAGACGCTGAAACGCGGGTACGGCTGAATCTCGGACAGCCACACGCGCGCGCGGTCGTCATTGGCGCGTTGCTGGTGTTCGTCGATGGTCAGGCCGGCGTATTCGGCGACGTGCACCCATCCCCAGTGTGTCGCGACGAGCAGGATTCCGATCACAGCAACGACGGCGTCCAGCACGCCGCCGCCGTTGAACAGCACCTGCCAGCCGCCATAGAGCGCCATCGCCGCACCGCCGATCAGGCTGACGCCCGTGAGAAGCGATCCCGCCGCGACGAGCCTGTCGTGCTTCTCGGTAGCGATCTCCGGCTCTCGGCGCTGCTCGGCGGCAGGCAAATTGAACCGATCCTCGTTCAACAACCGCCGGTCAGCGGGCACGCCGAGAAAGGCGATCATCTCCTGGCCGCCGTCAGCCATCTTCCCGTCTCCGGTGGTCTGTTGCCCGACTTACCGATTGGTCGGTGGCTTTGCCTGAGGCGATGCAGCGCGTGATGGGCCACCGCCGTTGCCTCCGCTCCTCGCAGCGTCCGCGGCGAGGTTGCCGGTCAGCATGCCCTGCTGGATCTGGTCCATCAACGAACCGACGGATGCCGGCGAGTGCGGAAGCAGCAGCGTGGTCATGTTGCCGTGCTCGCCGACCGACCGGATCGTGTCCATGTACTGCGTCAGCGCGACCAGCCCCATCGCCTCCTTCGGATCGATCCCCTGTTCGTCAGCGAGTATCGCCAGCGAGTCCTTCAGTCCCTGTGCAATTGCCTTGCGCTCCGCCGCTACTCCCTCGCCGTGGAGACGCATCGAAGCCGACTCGGCCTCGGCCTTCTTGATCCGAAGCGTCTTGTCGCCCTCGCCCTGGGACGTCGCCGCTTCCTGGTTTCGACGCGCCGCGTTGATGTTGTTCATTGCGTCCTTGACACGCTGATCGGGTTCGATGTTCGTGATCAGCGCCTTGATGATCTCGTAGCCATAGTCCGCCATCTGGGTCTGCAGGGTGTCCTGGATGTGCTTGGCGATCGTGTCCGCGTCGGCGTACGCCTCGTCCAAGTCCATCGTCGGGATGTGCGAGCGGACCACGTCGAAGGCGTAGGACTTCATCTGCACCTCCGGGTCGTCGAGCTTGTAGAAGGCATCCTTGACCTTGTCCTGGCCGGCGCCGACCATGTACTGGATCGCGAGCTTGACGACTACGAAAACGTTGTCGCGGGTCTTGGTCTCGATATCCGCGTTCAGCTGCTCGACCTGCAAGCTCATGCGGCCGGCCACCTTCTCGACGAACGGCGACTTGCGCTGAAGGCCAGGGCCGGCGACGCGGACGAACTTGCCGAAGCGTTCGACGATGGCGCGTTCCTGCTGCTCCACGGTGAAAAAGAAGAGGGGCATGCGATTTCCTTTCAAAACGGCCCGGCGACTGGGGAATTGCCGTGTTCGGCGTCGGACCGCCCTTAATGGGTGGCGGCTCTTCCGTCGCTAGGGACGAACCTGTCCGTGAGGTCGCCGTTCGGTGAATTTGCCGACGGTGCTTTGCGCGAAACCGCTCGCAGAAGCGATGAAATACCCGTCTCAGATTCTACTCCGTCGTCGGAGCGGTCAGCCAGGGGCGAGCGGCGCGAGCCAGCCGCCGCGCCGGTGCGTGGCGGCGGCTACCTGCTCAGTACACGTGCGGCGTGCTGGCGGCCGCGGTGAAGCCGAGTCGTGATCGTCGCCTCGCGGGTGCGCAGCGATTTCGCGGCCTCACGGTAGGACAGGCCGAGCAGGTCGACGGCGATCACGGCGTCCCGGTAGCGGGGCGGCGCGCTCGCAATCGCTTCCATGATCTCGCGTGCGCTGAACCTGCCGTCATCGTCGGTGACCGCATCGTCTTCGAACAGCTCGCATGTCACCGCCCGCGCCGACGCGGCGCGATAGCGGCTGGCGTAGGTGTTTCGAAGCGCTCGCATCAGGTAGCCGATCTCGTTGTTGCTGCGAATCCACCGGGGCCGCTGGAGAACCTGGGCGAATGTGTCCTGAACCAGGTCCTCGGCTTCGTGCCGTGATCCGCACAGCGCCCACGCTGCCCGATAGAGCGGGTCGATGTATCCCGACAGGCGGTCGGGGTCGAGCGCCCGCGGAGGGTCGGTCAGTTCGAGGGCGCTAGCCGACATCGGCCATCTCCGGGTCGACAACGATCGCTTCGACGATGTGCTCGACCGGGAGTCCGGCGAGATTTGCACAGCGACGCACGCTCTCAACCGACGCGGCCTCGTACACGAGCAGGCACGTTTCATCCTCCGGGACGAAGATCACGAGCGAAAGCCGGACCGCCGCCCCCTCGCGCCGGACCTGCTTGGCGCATGTGCGTGCGCGCTCCGTGCGGGCGAGCATGGCATCGCGGTCTGACCGCGAGACGTACAGCTCAAGCATGAATTCACCCATGCGTTGAACCTACGCCGCCGGCCGTCAATGCGAAATCACGGAAACCCTCAAACTTTGGGCGCTACCCAGCGGCGGAAATCCGACGTGCGAGCTGCCCGCGCGAGCGCACGCCGAGCTTCGCGTAGGCGTGCGAGAGGTGCACCTCGACCGTGTGCACGGTGACATACAGCGTCTGGGAGATCTCCTTGTTGGACAGGCCGGCCGCCGCGAGCTCGACGATGCGCGTCTCGCTCGGCGTCAGCTCGCCGCTCGGGGCCGGCCGGCGCGCGCCGACGCGGGCCAGCTCCGAACGCGCCTGCTCGGCCCAGCCGTCGGACCGCAGCTCCTCGAACGCCTCCACAGCTGCCTGCAGCGTTTCGCGCGCCGCTCCCCACTTCTTGAGTCGCCGCTGCGCGCGGCCCAGGGTCAGCAGCGAGCGCGCACGATCGAAGCACAGACTGAGCCGTCCGTAGTCGGCTGCCGCTTGTGTCAGCGCCGCGACCGCATCCTCGTCGTAGGCATCGGAGGCCAGGCGGATGGTCGCGGCACACCGTTGGGCGGTCGCGGTTGCCCATGGGTGATGCTGCTGATCGGCGAGCGCCTGCAGGCGTGCGGTGACCGCGAGCGCTTCGTCCAGTGCACCCAGCTCGGTGAGTGCCTCGACGAGGTCGGGCGCGACCGGGAACACGCCGGGTTCGTCGACCTGCTCGCGTTGCGTGTGGTCCCACACCGAGCGCAGGCTCTCGACGGCTCGCTCGGGCTCGTGCGCCAGCAGCGCTCCGATCCCGGACGCTCGCAGGCCCTCCAGCTCGTCCCAGCGAGACCCGACCATCGCCGCGGCTCTGGTCGCTTTCGCCGCCCAACGCTCGACTTCACGCGCGCGACCCGAGCCTGCTGCCAGCAGCGCACGGCAGCGCTCGTACATCGGCCGGAACTGCAGTTCGCGGTCAGCAGACTCGGCCCACTCGTCCAGGAGGCGCGACGCAGCGTCCCAGTCGCCGACCCGCAGCTCGAGCTCGCACAGGTGCAGACGCGCCAACGCGTATGACATCGGCTCGCCCCGCTCGTCGGCCAACGCCAGCAGCCTTGTCAGCTCCGTTCGCGCCTTCGGCACCTCGCCCCGCCAGATGCGCCGCTGGCCCGCGACCCGCTCGGCGGATGCCGCAATGTATTCGGGCTCATCCGACGCCGCCCGAGCGCGCCGGCATAGATCGTCAATCGGGCGTCCGCTCAGTGCCCGTGTCCACGCGAGCGCGTACAGCGCCAGCCGCTTGACGTCGGGATCCGCGCGACGTGCCGCTTGTAACGCCTCCGACGCCCACGCCTCGGCCTCGCGGATCCGCGCGACCCCGGTAGCTGACGTATTCGCCGCCTTCTTCGCGAGCACATATGCCCGCAGGCCCGGATCGTCTTGAGACTCCGCGAGCGCCCGGTCGTGGTGGCGCTCGAGGTCGTCCAGGTTCTTCGGGCCGGCGCCCTCCGACAGGAGCAGCCACGCGCGAGCCCGTGGCGCGCCCGCTGGTAGCGCCTCGAGTTCGGGAGCGAGCACGGTGGTCAGTCGCTGCACCTCGCCCGCCGTCTCCAGATAGCCGGCCAGCACGAGCAGCCGTTCGGTGCGCTCAGCCGACTCCGGGGGCGTCAGACGCAGCGCGTGCTCGCCAAGCGCAACTGCCTCCTGCCGTGCCCCGCGCGCGGAAGCGCTCGCCGCCGCATGGGCAACCGTGTCCGCGAGCTCTGGGTCGGCGTGCACAGTCGCAAGCGCGGCGTGCAGCGCACGCAACTCCTCGTCGGCGACCACACCGGCCAGCACGAGATGTAGCTCGCGCCGCTCCCGCGGCCGCGAGCGCTTCCTCCCCACGGCGGCCAGCAGCGGGTGCGACGCTCTCACTCGCGCACCGTCGATCACCAGCACGCCGGCATCGACTGCGTCCTCAACGGCTTCGGTGGGGCCGATCGCCCGCAGTTCGGCAACGCGGAGATCGGCGCTCAGCGACACGGCGAGCAACAGCCTGCGCACGCCGTCCGACAGGCCCGCCACGCGCGTGCCCAGCATCTCCTCGACGCTGTCTGGCACCGGGATCTCACTGCCGATCTCAGGCAACCCCTGCTCGACGAGTGTGCGCCCAAACTCCAGGACGAACAACGGATTGCCCAGCGTGGACTCGACGATCCGGCGCAGCAGATGGCGCGACAAGCTCAGACCCAGCCGCTCGGATAGGAGCTGGCGCGTCGCGCCCAGGCGCAGCGGGCCGATCTCCAAGCGCTCGAACTCGGTCCGCTCGAGCACGCGCTCGAGCGCAGGCCGGCGTCCGGGACGCCTGGCGAGCAGGAAGCCCACGGACTCGCGTTCGAGCCGTCGCACGGCGAATGCGAGCGCGTCGGCGGACGGGCGATCAAGCCATTGGACGTCGTCGATCGCGACCAGCACCGTCTCGCGCGCCGCGAGCGCCCGCAGGCTGTTGAGCAAGCCGAGACCGATCGCATGCGGCTCGGCCGAGACGGCCGTCGGCTCTGCCCGCAGCAGCGCCACCTCCAACGCGAAGCGCTGGGGCGCCGGCAGGCCATCGAGCGCTCCCAGATCGATCCCGTCGAAGAGATCGATCAGCGCAGCGAACGACAGCTCAGCCTCGGCGCCACTCGGCCGCGCCACCAGCACGCGCACACCTCGCTCGCGCGCGATCGCGATCCCCGCCTCCCACAACGTGGTCTTGCCGATTCCCGGCTCGCCAACGAGCACAAGTGATCGCCTAGCCGTGTCGCGATCGAGAAACCCGCGCAACGCCCAGAACTCCGGCTCCCGTCCGACGACCTGTGCGAAGTCGTCACTGACCCCATCGAGCACCGTCGCACTCTCGCAGACGATCTGCGACTGTCAAGGAAAGACGGTCCGGTGATCACCCGGATCGGTGGATGCGTCGTCCGCTCGTCGGCATTAGATATGTCTGTGTTGCTGGCCGACGTCGCACCGAAAGTGTTCACGGTCGACACGGGGTCGTTTCTCGCGATCGTCGTGACCGCGGCGGTCGCCGGAACGGTGGCCGGGGTCGCGGGCGGACGCGGTCTGTTTCTGCCGGTGGTCGTGCTCGAGCTCGTGTTCGGCATCGTGATCGGGCCGCAGGGACTTGGCCTTGCACAGGTCAACGGGTTCACGGCGTTCTTCTCCGATCTCGGTTTGGGCATGTTGTTCTTCTTCGCCGGCTATGAGATCGACATCCAGCGCATCCGCGGACGGCCACTGGAGCTTGGGCTGTTGGGGTGGGCGATGTCGCTCGCGATCGCCTACGGGCTCGGTGGCGCGCTCGCCGCGGCGGGAGTTGTCGTCTCGCTGGTATATGTCGGCTCGGCGCTGGCGACCACCGCGATCGGGACGCTGCTGCCTGTGCTTTCGGACACCGGCGAGCTGGACACGGAGTTCGGCACCTATCTGCTCGCGGCGGGCGCGGTCGGCGAGTTCGGGCCGGTGCTGCTGCTGACGCTCGTGCTCTCGACGCAGAGCGCGGTTCACAACGCGGTGATCCTGGTCGCGTTCGTCGCGCTGGCGGTCGCGGTTGCCGTCGTGGCGGTCCGGTCTTCGGGCCGCACACTGCCGCTGTTTGAGCGAACGATCGAAAACAGCTCGCAGCTGGCCGTGCGATGGATCGTGGTGCTCGTATTCGCGCTGGGGCTGCTCGCGTCCGATCTCGGCCTCGATCTGCTGCTCGGCGGTTTCGCGGCGGGCATGATCACGAGGCTGGTCCTGCGCAAGCACGAGGTTCCTGGATTTGACTCCAAGCTCAACGCCGTCGCGTTCGGCGTGTTCATCCCGTTCTTCTTCGTCGTCAGCGGGATGCGCCTCGACATCGATGCGCTGTTCGCAAGCCCATCGGGCATCGCCAAGCTGCTGCTGTTCTTCGTGCTGTTCCTGGTGGTCCGCGGCACCCCGGCGCTGTTGCTCTATCGCGGCGTCCTGCCCCTGAAGGAGGACCGCATCGCGCTCGCGCTGTTCAGCGCGACGCAGTTGCCGCTCGTCGTCGCGATCACCACCATCGCCGTCCAGGAAGGACACATGCGCTCATCGACCGCGGCCGCGCTCGTCGGCGCCGGGGCGCTCTCGACCCTCGCCGGCCCGCTCCACGGGCTGCACATGCGCCGGGTCGCGGCGCTCAAGCGCCCGGCCGAACATCCGCCGCCGGCAACCGTGCTCGGACGCCGACGAGCCTACTCTCGCGTGACCTGTTGGGCACGACGAGTGCCGCCAATGCCGATGTAGTCGGCGGTGCCGGCGAACGCGAGCTCGTCGGGATCGTGGTAGATCCGCGACAAGCTCAGCTCGAGCGCGTGCTGTTGACGAATCAGCGCAGCGTGATGCTCGGGCGACAGCGATTCGGTCAGACGTTGAAGCAGTGCCGTCATCCGGCGTGCGACTTGAGGAGCGTCCGCGCCATACCATCGAATCTCGGTCAGCGCGAGGTCCACCAGCTCGTCCCAGTCCGGGGATGGGAGCAGCAGCCGGACCTGCCCATCGTCGTCTTCGATCGCGGAGCTCTCAAGCGGCCGGTGGCCCAGGGCCATCAACATCGCTTCGAGCGCGTCGAGCCCCTCGACAGCACTCGTCGGATCGTTGACCGCAGGCGACAGCGCTCGAATCGCAACGTCGACAGCGCAGCGGATTGCGAACGCGGGATCCTCCCGGAGGCGCCGGCCATCGGCGAACGTCAGTGCACGGCGAAGTGTGCTCGGATCGACCGACGAGCCGCCCCGGACGAGCAGGATCGGCGCGTCGTCGCCGACGTGTGACCCGATCGGCGCTGTGATCTCGATGATCGCGCCCGCGTCGCGGGCGGCCTGCACCAATCGAGCACGGTCGACGCCGATCAAGAGCTCGTTCCGGTGCCCGTGCCGAAGGACCGTGCTCACCGGTGCGGGCGACAGCTCCCGCAGCTCACTGCCGTCGGCGCCCGGCCGGGGATAGACGTCCTCGACGGCGCGCGCGAATCCGCCCAGCAGGCGGGCGTAGATCCTGCGCGGCCGCATCAGATCGAGTAGCCGGCCGATGAAGCGAAACAACGCGACGAGCGCGGCGATCATCAGCGCGAGCGCGACCAACACGGTTGCCGTGCCGACTTGGTCGTCGGTGGAGCCACCGAGGTTGGTGGCCGCCACCAGCGCGTACACCCCCGGCGCCACGAACAGCCCGAGCGCGTTCTTGATGACCGCGTCGCTGCGGAAGGACGGCACCAGCCGCGGCGAGTACTGGCCCGCCCCGAACTGCACGACCAGGACCGCTACCGACACGACCAACCCCGAGAACGCGACCATGCCGGCCGCGATCGACTCCATGATCGATTGCGCTTCGCCTGGCGTGACGCCGAGCAGGCCACCCCCCGTGGCGCCTCGATCGAGTGCCGGGATCGCGATTCCCAAGAGCACGGCGCCGAGCAGATACATCGACGGGACGATCACGAGGCTGTGCGCGAACGTTTCGCGAGCATGCAGTCGCAAGCTCCAGAACGGCGCGCGTTCGCTCGTCGACAGCCTGCGAGCTGCGACGGTCTCGGTGTCCGGCGCATCGTGGCGGACAGTGGACTCAGACGGCGTCAGCGAGTCCTCAGGCATGTTCACGCCACATGATCCTGCCCCCGCCGGGCCGTGCGCATCGTTCGGATTGGGTGATTCGGAGCCGTGGAAACGGGCGAACGAGCCGCGCGGAGATTGCTGGCTCGGGTCGGCGTCTAAGCGAGCCGGATCAGGTTGAGGCCGGCCAACGGGCCGCCGAACTGCTGCATCTGGCCGCCATCGTGCAGGCCGCCGAGATCGACGACGGAGAACCCGGCGTCCTCGAACAGCCCGCGCACAGGAGCTTTCGCGTCGGCGTCGTCGCCGGACAGGAACAACACGCGTTGACCGTCCGCCTCCTGCGGGTCGGAGGCGAGGATTCCGGCCCCGAGGGTGTTGGCGATCTTGACTACACGCGCAGGGGCCACGAGATCGGCGACGACCTCGCTGGACGTGCGCCCGTCGAGGTCGCTTGGGTCGAAGTCGTTGGTCGGGTCGATCACGATCCGCCCGTTCCATTCGAGTCCCTCGACGGCACCGGCGACGTCCGGCCACATCACCGCGACCACCACCATGTCCGCAGCTGCTGCTTCCGTAACGGTTCCGGCCGTCACACCGCCCCCGAGCTCCTCCACTACCGAGACGAGCGACGCGGGCCCTCGACTGTTGGAGATCACAACCGGCCGGCCGGCGCGGTTCGCGATCTGGGCGATCGCCTTGCCGATCCGGCCCGCGCCGATGATCCCGATGCTCTGGTTGTCGACTGGTTGCATCACGGTCCTTCCTCGAACTCGGAGGCGAACAGATAGCTGACCGCGAGGCTCCGGTAGGGACGCCACCGGTCTGCTATCTCGGCCATCTCGTCCTCGTTTGGCAGGTGGTCGAATCCGTAGGCATTGCGCACAGCTCGGCGCAACGCGAGATCGCCTGATAGCAGCACGTCGGGCCGATCGAGAGCCACGATCAGGAAGCCGTGTGCTGTCCACGGCCCGATCCCCGGGATCTCGGTCAGCGCCGCCTCGATCTCGTCATCGCTAAGTCGCGCGAGCGTCCTGTCGTCCAGGCGACCGTCCACAAAGCGATGCGCCAGTTCCCGCAGCGTGGCTGCCTTGCGGTTGGACATGCCGCTTGCGCGAAGCTCGTGCGGGTCGACCGCGAGCACCTCCTGCGGCGACGGCATGCGCCCGCCGAAGCGGTCCTGCAGGCGCGAGACGATCGTCCGCGTCGCGCGCACCGATAGCTGTTGCCCGACGACCTGAAAGATGAGCGTCCCGAACGCATCGAGCGGCGGCAGTTCGTCCAGCCACGCGCGCGGGTGGAAGTCCGGGCGCGCGTCGATCAGCTTCCGCAGGACGGGGTCGGCGCGGCGTAGGAACTCTCGGGCCTTCGGATCGGCCACGCCGGATTGCTGGACGTTCACGTCCAGCGTCACCAGACCTTCATTCCGCCATCGACCACGAGGTCGATGCCGGTGACGTACGCACTGTCGTCGGAGGCGAGGAACAGCGCCACGTTGGCGACGTCCTCGGGCCTGCCGAGGCGGCCGAGGAGCGTCCGGTCTCGCATCTCCCCGGCCCACCCACCGTCACCTTCCTCGAGCTGCGCTTGCGTCGCACCGCTCTGGATCAGACCGGGTGAGATCGAGTTCACGCGAATTCCGTGCTCGCTTCCCTCGAGGGCGAGCTGACGAGTCATCCCGATGATGCCCGCCTTGTTCGTTGTGTGGGACAGCGAGGCGAGGTTCTTGAAGCTGAGCTGTCCGTTCAGCGAGGCCATGTTCACGACCACGCCGCTTGAGTCCTTGAGCTGCGGCCATGCCGCCCGATGAGCTTCGCGCAGTCGTCGGGATCGCTGAGACGACACGGCTGCAGCGACACCATCTCGCCGCCGGCGTCGCGCACGAGCCCGACGGTTTCTTCTGCCGGCTCGACAGCCACGTCGCATCCGACGATCAAGCCTCCTTCTCGAGCGAACGTCAGTGCGGTCGCGCGGCCCATGCTTCCGCCTGTCCCGGTCACGACGCAGACCTTCCCGGACAGTCGCCCAGCCATCACACCGCACCCTGCGGGGTCGCCGCGGCGGTCAGCCTTGGAGCCTCCGTGAAGTACCAAGCGGGATTCACGGCCCTCAGGTTTGCGCCGAGCCGGGTGAGCTGTCCTCACCCGATGGTGGTGATTTGCCGCAGCGACAGATCATCGCGCCCGCGGATGCAGCTCCTCGGGGGGGTTGCGCAGGACGACGGGCTGCTTCTTGGTCTTCTGCAGCACGACGAATGCGACCGTGCCCCAAACAGCCGGGACCCACAGCGCAATCGCGTGGTAGACCAGCGTGGCCGCCGTGGCCACCGTCCCGCCCATCCCGTAGAGGACGAGCATGCCGATCAGGCTTCCGTCGAGCACGCCGATCCCGCCCGGCACCGGAATGAAATTCGAGAGGTAGCCGATCTGGTAGGCCAGCACCAACGGTGCCACCGGGGGCGTCTGCCCGGCGGCGACGAAGCACGCGTACAGCACCGCGATGTCAAACCACAGGTAACCGATCGCGCCGACGATCCGCCAGTCGGGATGAAACGTCAGCCGCTTGGTATCGCGCACACTGGCCGCCGTCTCGATCAAGACCGCCTGCAGTCGCCCCGGCCCTACGCGGCGTACGAGACCGTCGACGTAGCGCGGCAGCAACAGAAACCCCACGAGCACGATCGCGCCGACCGCCGCCGGCACGATGCTGAGCCACGGATTGTCCGGGCCGGGAAGACCGACAAACAAGCCCACGCCCGCCAGGATCAACGTGATCACGTTGATCGCGCTCGTGTACAGAAACAACACCGCCGACCGTTCGGCGATCCGGCGCGCCGGCGCGCCCCGCTCGACCATCAGCCACGCGCCAACGGCCAGGCTGCCCACGCCGCCCAGCGACACCGCCGCGCCGAACGCCTCCTCGCTGAGCGCTACATAGGACCCCACGCGCACCGGTGCACGCTCGAACACCTGCAAGAACGCCACCACATAACAGCCGCACGAGAGGACCTCCAACACGACCGCAGCCACCACCCACTGCGCCTTCATGCCCGACACCGTGTTCGCGACACCCTTCAACCCCGGCACCGCCAACAACAACCCCACCACCAGCGCCCCCGCCAATACCAGCGTGATGAACCCGTTGCGAAGGCTACGGCGCGCCTTGGTGGCGTTGACCTCCTCGGGCAGCGACGGCTGAACGTCGACTTCTTCGAAGGTCACACCTCTTGACTCCACCCACTCGGCTCAGTTTGCAAGGGTTCCGTCGAAGTCGATCGTGGCATGCGTGCCGTCGCAGAACGGCTTGTTCGAAGATCCGCCGCAACGACACATCGCCATCGGGTCGGGGTGCTCGATCACGCGTCCGTCCGGCGCCGTGAGGGTTACTGGTCCCGACACGATGTAGGGGCCGTTTTCGCTGGGGGTGATGGTGATGTCCGGCATAGCGGGTGTCCTTTCTCAGGCGACCTTGATTGTGTTGTCGATCGGGAGCTGACGGATTCGGGTCCCGGTGAGTGCGGCGATGGCGTTCGCCAGTGCCGGCGCGACGGATGGGACAGCGACCTCCCCGACGCCGGTCGGCGACTCGGTCGACTCGATCAAGTGGATCTGGATCTGCGGCACGGAGCGCATTCGCGCGATCGGGTAGCGATCGAAGTTCTGGCTGACGATCTCACCGCCGTCGCCGAGCACGACCTCCCCCCACGCGGCGGCGCTGAGCCCGAAGAGGAGCCCGCCTTCGACTTGGGCGCGGACCAGGTCGGGGTTGATCGAGATGCCGCAATCGAGCACGAACACGATCCGATCGATATGAACCCGCCCGCGGGTATCGAGCGAGACCTCGGTCACGTTGGCGCTGTGGCTGAGGAAGCTCGAGGAAGTGATCCCGCGCGCATGGCCTTCCGGCGTCGGCTTGCCCCAGTCGGCGATCTCTGCGGCGAGCTCGAGCGCGCGCAGCGTGCGTGGGCTGTCTGCAAGCAGCTCCCGTCGCAGGTCGACAGGGTCGCGGCCGGCGGCGATCGCGAGCTCGTCAATCGCTGATTCCCGGGCGAACTCGGTGTGCGAATTGCCGACCGATCGCCACACCATCGTTGGCACGCCGGACTCGAAGTTCGTCGACTCGAGCTTGAAGTTCTCGAATGCGTACGGGTGGTCGACGGCGCCAGTCGTCGTGAAGAAGTCGACGCCGTTGGAGAACATCACGTCGCCCACGAAGGGCAGGTTCACCGACGTCGGTGCGGCGACGATCTGCTGATGAAATGCGGTGAGTCGGCGGTTCGCGTCGGCTGCGGCCCGTACTCGGTGTACGACCATCGGCCGGTAGCGGCCGCTCTTGAAATCCTCCTCGCGCGACGACTGGACCTTGATCGGATGCTTCCAGTCGAGTGCGCGAGCGATGTGCACGGCCTCGGTCGTCGGGTCGCGCCGTGCGCTCGAGTGCAATCCGAACGATCCCCCGGCGAAGGTGACATGAACATCTACCTGGTCTTTGTCGATCCCGGCCGCCTCGGAAGCTGCCATCCGCGTCCACTCGGGCGATTCCGTGCTCGCCCACACTTCGAGGACTCCGTCCTCGCGCATTCGGCACGCTGCGTTGTTCGGCTCCATCGTGGCGTGGGCCAGATACGGGACCGTGTACGTCGCGTCGATGACCGTCGGGGCGTCGTCGATCACCTGTTCCACGTTGCCGTCCTCCCGCGCGACCACGGCTTGCTCCCTCGATTCCAACAGGCGGAGGTGCTCGGCCAGGAGCTCGGCCGAGCTTCGCCGCTCGGCGTCGGAGTCATCCCACTCCACGATCAGTGCACGCAGCCCCCGTGCTGCGTCGATGACCGTCTCAGCGACGACGGCGACGCCCTCGTCGATCACGACGACCGCGGTCACCCCGGGCTCCGCCAGGGCCGTCGCATCGTCCACGGATGCGACCCTCGCGCCGAATCGCGGCGGGTGGAGCACGACCGCGCTCAGCATCCCGGGCACGCTCACGTCGATCGTGAAGCGGGTGGTGCCGAGGATCTTCGGCACCGAATCGACGCGCAGCCTCGCGCCACCGATCAGCGCGTAGTCCGACAGGCTCTTGGGCTGGACGCCGTCCGGAATCGGGAGTAGCTCCGCGCGCGCGGCCAGCTCGCCAAACGTCGCCCGCTTGCCGCTCGGGTGGTGAGCGACGCCGTGCTCGAAGGTGACCTCGTCGGCGGGCAAGCCCCAGCAGCTCAGCCGCTGCGGCCGCGAGCCTGGCACGTGCCTGCGCCGCGACCAGGCGATAGCGGATCCAGAAGCCCTTCGTCGAGGTAGACGCTCCCGTGAACTGGAAGATCCCGCCAGAGTCGGGGTTGCCATACACATCCTTCGGCGGTCCACCCCCGTTCGAAGCGTTGACGACGCGGACCGAATCGAACTCGGCGTCGAGCTCCTCGGCGACGATCGTCGCAAGCGCCGTGTGGATTCCCTGGCCCATCTCGATCTGGCTCGAATACGCGACGATCGTCCCGTCCTCGCGGATCCGGATGTACGGATGGACCGGATCCGCCAACTCATCGGGTGTCAGCCGCTGCATCTCCAGGTCGGGCGAAGCGACGAGCTGCCCCGGATCCTCGCCCGCCGCGAGCGTGCCGGCGGCTGTGTGAATTGCCGCTCGGATCCGCGGATAGGTGCCGCAGCGGCACAGGTTCCCGCTCATCCACTGGTCGATCTTCGCGTCGTCCGGGGCAGGGTCTGACTCGAGCAGCGAGACCGCCGCGAGCGTCTGGCCGGGCTGGCAGTAGCCGCACTGCACGACGTTGCCGCGGTGCCAGGCGTCGCGGACAGCATCGACGACAGGACCAGCGGCGCCCTCGACGGTCGTCACGACCTTCCCGGCCGCGCGGTCGGCGGTCGTCTGACACGACTTCGTGTTGCGCCCGTCGATCAGCACCGTGCAGGCCGCGCAGAACCCCGCTCCGCACCCGAACTTCGTGCCTTGCAGGCCGAGGATGTCCCTCAGAACCCAAAGCAGCGGGGTCTTCTCGTGCCGGTCGTCGACCTCGACATCGGCGCCGTTGACCACAAGCTTCATCTGAGACCTCCCTCGACCGGTTCCGGTGGGCGCTGTCGCACTGCCCGAGATTCGCCGGAACCCTGGTGAGGCGTCCTCGCCGGATGATGGTGATTGTTGGGCCCGTCAGGGGATGAGGACGATCTTCCCCGCGATGTGACCGGCCTCGAGCTCGGTGAACGCCGCTCGAACGTCGTCGAGCGCGTACGTGCGCTGGATCGGCACAACGAGGTCGCCCGCGGCAATCGCTTGAGCGAGCTCGGCCAGGGTCGCCGCGCTGGCCGCAGCCGCGCCGCCATCACCCTTGACGCCGTACTTCTCAATCGCAGGGAAGTCGACGATCGTGTCGATCCGGTCGATGGCGATGCCCAGCTCCAGCGCCAGCTCGACGTACCCGCCCCCGACGAGGTCGATGAACGCGGCCGCCGGCGTCCCCGCGGCGGCCGCGGTAATACGTTCAATGACGCCATCGCCGTAGGCGACTGGAACCGCGCCGCGCTCGCGGAGCCATCCGTGATGGCGGTCGCTTGCCAGAGCGATCACGCGCGCGCCCGTGCGGACCGCGAGCTGGACCGCGAACACGCCGACGCCGCCGCCCGCGCCGGCGATCACGACCGCCTCACCAGCGGTCGGCGCCACGGCGCGTACGGTGGCGACTCCCGTCACGCCTGCGACGAACAGCGCGCCCGCCACCTCCCAAGGAACCTCGGCAGGCTTCGCCGTCAGGTTGGCCGCCTCGACGAGCACGTACTCGGCGTGGCTTGCGCGATTGTCGGTAAAGCCGATCACCTCATCGCCCACGGCTACGCCCGTCACCCCCGCGCCGACCTCCTCGACCACGCCGGCGAGGTCCGAACCCTCGCCGCTGGGGAACGTCGCGGGGAAGATCTCGCGGACCGCGCCGGCGCGGATCCTCCCCTCGCTGGGATTGATGCCGGCGGCGCGGACCGCGACGAGCACCTGGCCGGACCCGGGCTGCGGACGCGCCACCTCACGCACTTCGAGGACGTCGATGCCACCGTAGTCGTCGAATCGCACTGCCTTCATCAGCCGGAAAACCTCCCGCTATGCGGGGACGCGCTCTGCACCGGCGAGATGCGCCGACAGGAGCTGTCCGGCTCTGTCCAGTGCAGCGCCCGCGTCGTCGAGGATCGGGGAATAGGCCTGGAAGACGTGCGGCACCCCCGGGGTGATGTCGAGCGTGACCTCGACGTCGGCGGTGGCGGCTTGCCGCGCGAGGCGGATGGCGTCGTCGAGCAGAACCTCGTGACTTCCGGCCTGGATGATCAGGGGCGGCAGGCCTGACAGGTCGGCAAATATGGGGCTGATGAGGTCAAGAGCGGGGTCCTGTCCCGCCGTGTAGTCGGGGATTCTGGCCTGCAGGGCTTCCCGGCTGAGGAGCGGATCGACGTCGCCCTTGGTTTCCATCGTCGTCCCGCCGAGGGTGAGATCGGCATAGGGTGACATGACGAACGCCGCCGCCGGCAGCGGGAGCCCGTGATCGCGGGCGTTGACGAGGGTGGCGACGGCGAGGCCGCCGCCGGCGGAGTCTCCCGCAAAGGCGATGTCCGAGGCGGCGATGCCGTCTTGCAGGAGCGCCTCATATGCCGCAAGAGCATCGTCAACCGCTGCCGGATACGGATGCTCGGGGGCGAGCCGGTAGTCGACCGAGATGACCTTGGCGTGCGTCCGCCGACCGACCTGCGAGGCCAGGCCAGCGGCGAGGAAGGCATCGGACATCACGTACACGCCGCCGTGGAAGTACAGAACAACGTGGCGAGGTTCGATTCCGTCGACTGTGATCTCGGCGGTTTGGACGCCGCCTAGTTCGGCTGCGGTCACGGTGACGTCGGCCGGTAGCGGCTGCGCCGATATCGCCGCTCTGAGCAGTTCTCGTTGCTCTCTTACACCGCTGCCGGGTGGCAGCGCTGACTGTCGCAGGATTGCGTCTAGGGTCTCTCGCTGCTCGATGCTCACGGAGGATCTCCCTTCGGTTGGGTCGTGCCTTACGCCGGCGTGCCGCTGTCGATCCAACGTCTGAGCAGATCGACCTGCTCGTCCGGCCACCGCGTGTCGCAGGGCATCGAACCCGACTCAACGGCCCCCAGAATGCGCGCGGAGTTCGAGCTCACGTCATCGAACGACCAGAGATCGAAGGCGCTGAGCATCGCGGTTCGATCGGATTCCCGGAACAGCGGCTTGATGTCCTTCGCGAAGCCTGGTGCGGTGTCCGTCATGTCTCTCTCCTCTCGGTAGTGCTACGGGGCCAACGCCGGTTCTGGGGAGCCCCGCCCGTCCGTGACAGCTGCACCGTTCACTGACTCCTCGTGGTCGCAGTTTCCGATCGCGTGTCGGGCCAAGGCCGTGAGGGTCGATGCCGTGCGGGCCTCGCATTGGGAGGGCAAGATCACCAGCGCGAGCACGAACCCCACGCCAAAGATCCCGGCCGCCCACCAGAACGCCGTCGTGTCCCCGTGGACCTGCGCCGCGAGCGCAACGTCTCCGACGTGGGCATGGCTGGTCAGGTAGCTGGCGACGGCGCTTGCGTAGATCGTTGAGAGCAGCGAGGTGCCGACCGAGCCGCCGATCTGCTGGGAGGTGTTGACCATGGCGGAGGCGATGCCCGCTTCGTTTGGCGCCACCCCGAGGGTCGCGGCCGAGAAGGCCGGCGCGAAGATGCAGCCCATCCCCACGCCGGTGATGAGCAGGCCCGGCAGGACGGCGGTCCCGTAGCTGGACGTAGGCGTCAGTTGTGCGAACAGAACCATCGCGATCGCCCCGAGCGCCATGCCGACGAGCACGAGCGGTTTGACGCCGGTGCGTTGAACCAGCCGGGTCTGGACGGTCGTCGAGGTGATGACCAGCACGATTGACAGCGGCACGAACGCCAGGCCGGTCTTGAGCGGCGAGAACCCGAGGTTGACCTGCATGAAGTACGTGAGGAACAGGAACACCGCGAAGACGCCCGCCCCGGTCACGAACAGCGAGGCCTGCGACCCTCCACGGGCGCGGTCCCACACGATGTGCAAAGGCATCAGTGGGTGCTCGACGCTGCGCTCGATCAGCACAAACGCGGTCAGCAGCACGGGACTCGCGACCAGCGCGACGACGGTCGCGGTGGCGCCCCATCCGTGCGTCTCGGCGTTGGAGAAGCCGAACACGAGCGCGAACAGCCCCAACGTCCAGGTGAGTACGCCGGGAATGTCGATCCGGGGACGGTCGGGATCGCTGTGGTTGACCAGCAGGCGCAGGGCCACGAGCGTCGTGGGCACGGCGATCACCAGATTGACGTAGAAGCACCACCGCCACGAGAGCACCTGCGTCAGCACACCTCCGAGCAGCAGCCCAACCGCTCCGGCGCCGCCGGCCACAGCGCCGAAGATCCCGAACGCCCGCGGCCAGTCCTCGGTCCCCGCGAACGTGACCGTCAAGAGCGACAGCGCCGACGGGGCCAGCAGCGCGCCGAACAGTCCCTGCGTCGCGCGCGCGGCGACGAGCAGGTTGAACGACTGCGCCAGCCCTCCGACTGCCGACGCGACCGAGAACCCCACCAACCCGGCGATCAGCGCCCACTTTCTGCCGAACAGATCGCCCAGCTTGCCGCCCACCAACAGCAAGCTGCCGAACGCCAGGGCGTACGCGGTGACCACCCACTGCCGGCTGTCGTTGGAAAAGTGCAATGCCCGCTGGGCCGACGGCAAGGCGACCGTCACGATCGTTGCGTCCAGCACCACCATCAGCTGCGCGACGCTGAGCAAAGCGAGGATCGCCCATCGATTGGGGTCAGGCTCGGTTTGAGTTGACATGCGGGCTCGACTTTCGCTTGGTGATGTGGGCCGGAGGCTCACACCCGGTCCGGTGAGCGGTCGTCGCCGGATCCAGGCGATTTCGGGCTCGCTCGGATCTGTCTGAGCTCCACCAGATCGAGGCCGAGCGCCTCGATCTGCGCCAGCACGCCGAATACCGCGGACCGATCTTCAAGCAACCCGGTAAGCACCGTCTCGCCACCCTGCAGCTGAGACACCATCGAGGGAAAGGCCGACAGGGCGGTAGCTCCGAGCCGACCCTTTATCCGGATCGTGTATAGGCCCGGCGGCGGGATCATGAGGTGAATGCTGCACCCGAACCTAGTGAGACCGCCACGCCGGGATGTGGTGATTGTTCGCGCGACCGGGCGGGCGCTGGCGACTGGGCGTGCGCTACGTCGGCAGTCGGGGGCGCCCTGTTGAGAGCAGCCTGAGCTCCCGCGCGCGCTTCACCGCGGAAGAGCGATCCCGCGTACCGAGCTTGGAATAGATGCTGCGGATGTGGGTGTTGATTGTGTTGACGGAGACGTAGAGCTCGCTCGCTATCTCTGGCCGCGTCAGATTTGTCGGTAGGTATCGCAGTACGCGAAGCTCGGTCGGGCTGAGCTCCTCGGGCTGCGGCAGGTGCTGTTGGTCGACATTGGCGGCCGGGTGGCCACGGAGCAGATCGACGACGTCGGCGAGAAGCGCGCCGTGCGCCGTTTGGTGACGCGGGAGCGCGTCGAGCAGGTCGGCGGCTCCGGTCATGGCGAACGGGAACATCAGCCGGTCGGGTTCAGCGGCCGCGAGCGCTGCTTCGGCTGCCGCGGCGGCGGCACCTCGATCCCCCAGGTCCAGATGGGCGATACCGGCCAGCAGATGGGATTCAACAACTGTGAATGAAGGGATGACAGGGGGCGTGGTGTCCAAGACGCCTCGCAGTGCATCCAGTGCTCCGGTGGGGTCTTCCTCCGCCAGGCAGATCACCGCGCGAGCGTTGTAGTATGGCACCCATCTGCCCGTCGTAGATGAGACCGATTTGCTCAGGCTCGGCGGGGAATTCGGCTAACGTCGCACGCGCCGCGTCTGGGATCCCGAGGCGAACCTGGGCCGCCGCCAACCATCCCGCGATCCGCGGCGCAAGCGCGTGCACGCCGCTGAGCTGCGATTCCATCCACGCCGCCGCGGCAAATGCCTCGCACGCTGACTGGTACTGCCCGCGACCCGCGTGCAGCATGCCCGTCGCGACGTGCAGGAGCACCGTTGCCGCCGGGTCGACGGTTGGATCGGCGACCTCCCAGGCGCGGCGCAGCCACCGCTCTCCCTCGTCGAACTCGCCCATCCAGATCGCCATGCCGGCGACGGCCCCAAGCGCAGGCGCGACCATCGGCCGGTCCGCCAAGCCATAACGCTCGGCCAGGGCTACCGCCTGACTGCCTCGCTCGCGCGCGGCCGCGACCGACACCGTCTTTGACGGGAAGCATCGATGCGCGCGACACGCGACCTCGAGGTACGGCCGGCCGATCATCCGGGCGAGCTCTGCTCCCTCGGACAGGTGACGCTCAGAGTCGGCAAGTCGCCCGGACCACGTCTCGACGATCCCGAGATTCAGCAGCGCGACCGCCCGCAGCTCGCTGCCCATCGCGAGCTGTTCGTTCGACCCGTCTGAGATCGAAGCATCGAGCAGGTTTACCTGCTCGATCACCTCGCTGAACTGACCGCTACGCCGTGCCAGCGCCAGCCGGAGAGAGGCGATCGCGACTGCCAGGCGCCGTCGGCGCGCCGGCGGCGCGCTCTCGACGTGGGATTCGGCCAGCGTCAGTTGAGCGGCCGCCTCCTCCAAGCGCCCGTGGTTCAGCTCGCTCGCCGCGTGAGCCAGCGCCAGGTCCGGATGATCGGCTGACGCGCCCTCGGGGAACGCCTGGAGCACCGCGTCGATCGTTCCCGCTTGTCCGTCGAGCACCCAGCTGAACGAGTGGTCTGCGACCAGCCGGGCGGCATCGGGCCAGTCGCCGGCCGCGAGCGAATGCCGCACGGCCTCGACGACGTCACCATGGTCACCAAACCATTGGGCGGCCCTGCGGTGCAGGTCTGAAAGCTGATCCGCAAACTTCCGGCGAAGCTCGAGGCGCAGGAAATCCGCCAGCAGGTGGTGGTAGCGAAACCAGGTACGTTCGGAATCGAGCGATACGACGAACGCGTTTGCGTCCTCCAGCTCAAGCAGCATCTGCTCCGAGCCCGACCGGTCCGCCAGCAGGTCGGCGAGCTCACCGTTGACCCGGTCGACCAGCGACGTTCGCAACAGCATGCTCTGCACCGTGCTCGGTTGGCCTTCGAGCATCTCCGCCATCAGGTACTCGCCGATCGCCCTGTCGGTGCCGGAGAACTCGGCCACGAAACGCTCGGGATCGGGATGACGAGTGAGGGAGATCACGGCCAGACGCAGGCCGGCCGCCCAGCCTTCCGTACGACGGAGCAACGCCGCCGCACCTGCCTCGGACAAGCTGACCCCGGACGCGGCCAGCAGTTCGCGCGTCTCGCTCTCGGTAAACCGCAGATCGCCGGCCCGGATTTCGACGACCTCGTCGGACAGCCGGAGCTGGTGCAGCCTCAGCGGCGGATCCCGCCGAGACGACAGCACCACGCGCGCAGAGTTCGGCAGAGCCGCAAGCAGACGCGCGAGCTGCCCGAGAGCCTCAGCCGATCTCAGCTCGTGGAGATCGTCGATGATCAGCACGATCGGCTCGCCCGGCTCGGCCAACTCCGAACGGACCATCTCGACCAGCTGCTCGCCGTCAGACGCCGAGGGTTCCATCGAAGGATCGATCGACGCTGCCTGGCTGCTGAGCGCATCCAGGACCGCGGACCAGAACCGCTGCGCATCCTGCTCGTCGCGGTCGACGGACACAAACGCGACGCGACGACTCTCTGTCGAGTGATCGATCCACGCACGCAACAGCGAGGTCTTCCCGCTTCCCGGCGGCGCCGAGATGACCGTGATCCGCTTGGTCACAGCCCGGTCCAGCTTCTGGAGTAGCTCCTCCCGATCGAGCAGGCCCGAGACGACTGCACCATCGGTTGACAGTCCCTCCAGGTTCCCTCGGCGCGGCGTCGTTGTCCAGCTCCTCATGCTGTCCCCGGGATCGAGTCCTGCGTTGAGGTTAGTAGCCCCAGGCCACGCCTCCCCGGCGACGTAGAAGTCGTCCCTCTCCACCGGCAGGGAATCATGCCGCTACGCGCCAAGTGTTCGAATCCTTGAATCCTTAGTCCGTGACCCGTCATCCTCAGGCGCCATGAACGAAGCGTCGCCACTGGTTCCGAGGTCACGGAAGCGGCTGCTGGGCCGCGAGCGCGAGTGCGAGGTCCTCGACCGCCTGCTCAACGGTGTTCGCACCGGGGACGGTGGCGTGTTGGTGATGTATGGAGAGGCCGGCGTCGGCAAGACCGCACTGCTCGAGTACACCGTCGAGGCTGCACGCGAGTTCCGGATCGCCCGGACGATCGGAGTCGAGGCGGAGATGGAGCTCCCGTTCGCAGCGGCTCAGCAGCTATGTGCACCGTTCGTCGAACTCATGGACCGCTTACCGCAGCCTCAGCACGACGCCCTCGACGTCGCGTTCGGGCTGAGAACGGGCCCTGCGCCGGATCCGTTCCTGGTCGGGCTGGCGGTCCTCGGCGTGCTCGCCGAGGCCGCCGAGGAGCAGCCGCTCCTGTGTGCCATCGATGACGCCCAATGGCTCGACAGTGCGTCCGCGCGCGCCCTGGCCTTTGTGGCGCGCCGTCTCGTCGCGGAAAAGATCGCGCTCGTGTTCGCGACTCGCGAGCTGGGCGACACACTCTCCGGCTTGCCGGAGCTCCTCGTCACGCCCTTGGAGCGCAGGGATGCGCGAGCACTGCTGGAGTCGGTCTTGCCGGCAATGCTGGATGAAAGCGTGCTGGAGCGGATCGTCGCCGAGACCCGGGGGAACCCACTCGCTCTGTTGGAGCTGCCGCGCGGGCTGAGTCCGACTCAGCTGGCAGGTGGATTTGGCTTGCCGGCAACTGCGCCGCTGTCAGCCGGGATCGAGGGCGGCTATACGCGACGGCTGGCGACGCTGCCGGCCGACGCGCGACGCTTGTTGCTGGTCGCGGCCGCTGACCCGGTCGGCGACCCGGCGCTGGTATGGCGCGCCGCCGAACGGCTCGCCATCCCCGAGTCGGCTGCGCGCACCGTCGAATCGGAACAGTGGCTGACGCTGTCTCCCCGAGTGGTGTTCCGGCACCCACTGGTCCGCTCGGCCGTCTACGGAGCCGCTGGTCTGGACGAGCGACGCGAGGTCCACCGCGCGCTCGCGCAAGCCACTGATCCTGGCATCGACCCGGATCGCCGCGCCTGGCACCGCGCGCAGGCCACGGCCACGCCCGACGAGCAGGTTGCCGGCGAACTCGAACGTTCCGCCGCGCGAGCGCAGGCGCGCGGCGGCCTTGCCGCGGCCGCGGCCTTTCTCGAGCGCGCGGTCGCGCTCACGCCCGAGCCCTCGCGCCGTGCACAACGCGCGCTGGCCGCTGCACAGGCGAAGTCGCAAGCCGGCGCTTTCGACGACGCCCTCGGGCTTCTGGAGACGGCCGAATCAGGCGCCGCTGTCGACGATCTTCTACGCGCCCGTGCGCACCTGCTTCGCGGCCAGATCGCGTTCGCGGCTAGGCGAGGTAGCGACGCCGCGCCGCTATTGCTGGCAGCCGCTCGCGACCTCGAGGCGGTGGATCCCGGCCTGGCGCGGGCGACCTACCTGGAGGCGTTGTCTGCGGCGATTTTCGCCGGCCGTCTGGCGCACGGCGGCGACGTGGTCGAGATCAGCGAGGCTGCGCTTGCCGGCCCGCCACCGCCCGAGATGCCGCAGCCGTCTGATCTGCTCCTGCAGGGGTTGGCGGTGCGGTTCACCGAGGGGTACGCCGCGGGAACGCCACTGCTCAAGGAAGCGCTGGAGGGCTTCCAACGCGCGACCGACCTATCACCGGATGACGCCCGGTGGCTTTGGTTTGCCAGCTTGATCGCGTTGTACATGTGGGACGACCACGCCTGGACGGTCCTTTTCACACGACAGCTCGAGCTCGCCCGCAGCATGGGTGCGCTGCCCGCGCTGGTATTTGCGCTCGGTACTGGCACTACGGTCTACGCGTTCTTTGGCGAGCTGAGAACAGCAGCAATCCTCGAGGAGGAGCACAGAGCGGCAAGTGAAGCGACCGGGATTGCCACTAACCCGGTTCCCCGGTTGGGGCTCGCCTCCTTGCGCGGTCGCGAGGCCGAATTTGCGGAGCTGGTCCGAACCACGGTCCGCGAGGCGGAGGATCGCGGGGAGGGCATCGCCTTGACGACCGCCGAGTTTTTGAACGGAGGCCTGTACAACGGGCTCGGCCGTTACGAAACCGCGCTGACCGCTGTCCTTCCCGCCGAGCGCTTCTACACCGAAGGGACGGCGATTTGGACGCTGACCGAGCTGATCGAGGCGGCCGTTCGATGCGGCCAGCCGGAGCGTGCCCGACGTGCGTTCGAGCGCGTGCAAGAGACGACTCGTGCGGCCGGTACCGACTGGGCACTCGGAATCGAGGCCCGCTTGCGGGCGTTGCTCAGCGATGGCGATGACGCGGACGAGCTCTACAAGGAGGCGATCAGAAGGCTTGCTCGCTCTCGCGTCCGCGTGCAGCTCGCTCGTACCCACCTCCTCTACGGCGAGTGGCTGCGCCGTCAGCGCCGACGCCTAGACGCGCGCGAGCAGCTGCGGACCGCGCATGAGCTCTTCACGGAGTTCGGCGTGGAGGCGTTCGCCGAACGCGCCCGACTCGAGCTGGAGGCGACAGGCGAGCGAGCTCGCAAGCGGACCGTGGAAACGCTCGACCAGCTCACCCCACAGGAGACGCAGATCGCCCGCCTTGCCGCGCAAGGCGAGACGAACAGAGAGATCGCGGCGCGGCTGTTCATCAGCGCGAGCACCGTCGAGTACCACCTGCGCAAGGCGTTCCGCAAGCTCGACGTGAAGTCGCGCGTTCAGCTCGCAGACCGACTGGCGTAGCCCGACCCTCGGCGAGGCCGTCGCGCGAATCACCGGGATCTGGCGATGACACGTCACCCAGGCGCTGGCGACGATGCCGGCGCGTGTCATCGACCCGAGGAGAACGAGCTTCATGTCAGATATCGGCAACGGTCGGACCGGTCGCGCCGACGTCGTCATTGTCGGAGGAGGCTCGGCGGGCGCCGTCCTCGCGACTCGTCTGAGCGAAGACCCGACCCGCTCGGTTCTGCTGCTCGAGGCAGGTAGGGCCTACGGCGTCGACGGGTATCCGGACGACCTACTGGACGCTGCGCACGTGCCCGCGAACGCGGAGCACGAGTGGGGCTTCACGGCGCGAGGTGGAGCCGCCTCCCCGCAGATCGACGCTGCCCGCGCCAAGGTGCTCGGCGGCTGCTCGGCCCACAACGCCACGGTGGCGATGCGCGCACGGCCGAGCGACATCCGCGATTGGCAGCGTCATGGCCTTGACGCGTGGACGATCGAGGACGTTGACGCCACCTACCGGGAGATGGAGAACACGCCTGACGGCGACGACGCCTATCACGGACGCACGGGCCCCTTCCCGGTCCGCCAGCTGAAGTACGGCGATCTGACCACCTCGCTGCGTGGATTCGTCGACGCTACCGCGGCCGAGGGGTTCCGGCGCAGCGACGACTTCAACGGCCCGGATCCGGGCGGCGTCGGCGGCTACCCGGTCAACGTCATCGACGGCGTGCGTCAGAACACCGGCCTCGTCTACCTCACCGAGGAGGTCCGCAACAGGCCCAACCTGAAGATCTCCGGCGACGTGCTCGTCGACCGCGTGCTCTTCGATCAGGGCCGGGCGACCGGCGTCGTTACGGCAAGCGGCGCTCAGGTTCCTGCGGGTGAGGTGATTCTTTGCGGCGGCTCCTACGGAACCCCGGCGATCCTCCTGCGCTCGGGTGTCGGCCCGGCCGCCGACCTGGCCCAGCTCGGCATCTCGGTCGTCGCCGACCTGCCCGTTGGACAGCACCTGCAGGACCAGCCCTTCTACTACAACGCGTACGCCTTGAAGACCGACGCGCTGGACATGCGGCCCGCGGTCGGCGCGTTGCTGTGGACACAGTCCAGCGAGGCGAGCGGCGACGAGCTGGACATCCACGTTGCCGTGACGCACCTGTTCCCGCCTCAGTACAGCCCGACCGGCGGAGCGATCTCGCTGAGCGTCGCCGTGGTCAAGCCCGACTCTCGCGGGACCCTCACGCTGCGTAGCCGCGACCCGCACGAGCAGCCCGAGATCGACTGCAACTACCTGGCGCAGGCGCGCGACGCGAGACGCATGCTCGAAGGAGTCAGGCTGGCCCGCAGGATCGGCCGCAATCCGGCGCTCGCCCAGTTCCTCGAACTCGAGATCTTGCCCGGCGACGCAGTCGGGGACGATCAGCTCGCAGATGTGATCGCCTCGAACCTGGCTTCCTACGGCCACCCCGTCGCGACGGCCCCGATGGGCGGCCCCGACGATCCGTGGGCGGTCGTAGATCCGTACGGCGCCGTCAAGGGGATCGACGGCCTTCGTGTCGTCGACGCGTCGATCATGCCGGTAGTCGTCTCGGTGGCGCTGAACCCGACGACGATCATGATCGCCGAGCGAATCGCGAAGACCGTCTACGCGACTGAGCCCGGGCGCGGCGTACGCGATGTTCGAGTGGCTCCGACGGCCTGAGCCCTTGACCGGCACCGCGGAGATCGCGATCGTCGGCATGGAGACCCGCGAAGCACGCGAGCTGGCCCGCGCGGCCGAGGCGGCAGGGATTGCGGTGCGCCCGCTCGCGTTCGGGAGCCGTCTGGCTGATGAGGCACTTGCCGCGCACGGGCCCGGGAGCGTCTCCCTGCCGTTGGCGATCGTGGCGGGCAGATACAGCCTGCAACGGCCGGCGCTGAGCGCCGTGCTCGAATGCATCGAAGTGCTGAGCGGAACGCGCCAGACACTTCCCGGCGCGTGCGTCGCGCTGGCTTGCACCGAACACCTCCTGTTACCGAGAGGAACGACATGACCAATGAAGAGTTCGTCCGCCAGGCATACGCCGTAGCCGAGGTCAAGGACCTTCCCGCGTGGGTGGCGTGCTTCAACCCCGACGGAGTGTTCGTCGACGAATCGGTCGGCATCACTTACCGCGGACCCAGCGAAGTCTGAGATGACCCCCGTCGTCGACCTTCACCAGCACGTCATACCCGACTTCTACTGGACGGCCTCGAACGAGGACGGGAACGCTGCGGGAGGCATCACCCCTCCGCGCTGGAGTCTCGATGGCGCGATCGCGTACCTCGACGAGGCCGGGATCGACTTCGCGGTGCCGTCGATCAGCACGCCGGGCGTGCACTTCGGTGACGATGCGGCGGCCCGGACGCTGGGGCGCCAGGTCAACGAGTACCTCGCCGGGATCAGACACGACCGTCCGGACCGGTTCGGAGCATTCGCAGCTCTGCCACTGCCAGACGTCGACGGGTCGCTGGACGAGATCGCCTACGCACTCGACGTGCTCGAGCTCGACGGCGTATCGATCTTCACCAACGCCGGCGGCAGCTACCTCGGAGACAGCCGCTTCGATCCGATCTTCGCGGAGCTGCAACGGCGCGCGGCGGTGGTATTCGTCCACCCGACCGCGTCGCCAGATCCGATCGCGCACACGCTCGGCCTGCCGGACACGCTGCTCGACTACCCGGTCGACACGTCGCGGGCGATCGCGAAGCTCCACTACAGCAACACCTTCGCCCGTACACCGGACATCAAGTACGTGTTCGTGCACGCCGGGGGCACGATCCCGTTCGTGGCGTCCCGCTTCGGGATCGTCGATCAGATGGACGTGATCCCCGGAGCACGGGAGCGAGGAGCGTTCGCGGACGTTCTCCCTCGCCTCTACTGGGACACCGCCTCGGCATTCAGCGACCCCGTGCTCCACATGTTGCGATCCGTCGCGGGACTCCGAAACGTTGTTTTCGGGACCGATTATCCGTACCCCCTCGACACGATCTCGATCGGTGGCCTACGTCACATCCAGAACACCGCTGAGCTCGACGACGGCGAACGCGAGGCCGTTCTGGGTGGCTCGGCCGCTCGGCTGATCCCGCGGCTCACGCGAACGACCAGCGCTCGCTGACCTCAGTGGAGGTGGCTCTGCCAGTCGGCCGGCACGCGGCCCTCTGGCCCGGGCGTCGGCTGATCAAGCGGATGATGCGCGGGCGGAGCGAGTGTCGGCCCGTCTGAGAACTGCTCGGTGCGGTAGTCCCAGAACCAGTCCTCGCCGGGCTCGAAACTCTGAACCACGGGGTGGCCGCTCTGCTCGGCGTGGTGGCTCGCGTGCTGCGAGGGCGACGAATCACAGCAGCCGACATGGCCGCAGCTCGCGCACCGCCGCAGGTGCAACCACCATCCACCTTGAGCAAGGCACTCGACACAGCCCGTCGAACTGGGCGCCACCGACGGTTGGATCACGCTGTCGTCGGACATTCGCTCATTATTCTGACGCATGACGATCGGGCCCAGATCATCTGGTTCCCAGACCAGCGAGCGATGAGGTTGCCGGGATGACCGAACACGAGAAGCCACCCAGTCTGGACGACGAGGAGCGAAAGCTCGAGCGCGAGATGGCGCACCTCGAGGACGACGAGAAGCGGGCCAAGCTCGAGATCGAGGAAGAGGTGGTCAAGGAGCACTGGGGGCTCGAGCCCGAGCGCCCCCTCGAGTGGAAACAACGCGAGGCAGACGACCGCTGACCCGCTGCCGCGCAGACGGCCTGATGCCTCTCATCAGGCCGCCGAGAGAAGCCAAGGCTCGAGGGCGCGCGCCGGTAGGTCGCCGGTAGGCTCCCGCCACGTGACCGTCGTGCGGGCATCGTCGGGCTGAAGCGGGGGCGATCCGGTTGGAGAAATGGAGCACGTTCGCGACCGTCGCCGGCACCGCCGCGGCGAGCCTGGCCGGCCTGTTGTTCGTGGCGGTCTCGATCAGGACCGACGTCATCGCGAGATCCCAGGAGCTCCGAAATCGCGCGGCGCAGACCCTCGCGCTGTTCGTGACGGCGCTGTTCATCACGATCCTGCTTTCAATCCCCGGCCAGTCCTACCGCGTGCTCGGCGCCGAGCTCGTGGTGCTGGCGATCATCTCCGGAGTCGGCCATCTGGTGCTCGATCGGCGCGCCGACGTCGACCCCAGCCCGCCCGACGCCGGCGCGCACGTGCTCGCTTCGATTCTCGACGCGGTGGCGCCCAACGCCGTGACGTCCGTCCTGCTGTGTGTCGCCGGTGTGCTGCTGGTGTTCGACGTTCACGCGGGGCTCGACGTCCTGGTGCTGCCCGTGCTCGCGGCCCTGGCCGGCGGTGTCACCAGCGCCTGGCTGTTGCTGACCAAGCTCCCCGAGTAGACCGCGCGGCTCAGATCTGGCGCAGCCGCTCGCGCGCGGCTGCGCGCAGCTTCTCGCCGAACCTCGCGGACGCTCGAACCAGGACTCCGAGGTGTGCAGGGTCCAGCGCGAGCAGCCGCAGATGAGAGGTCGCGACGACGGTCGCGGTCCGCACATATCCGAAGCCCGATCCCCAATCGAGCGCCGCCACCTCGCCGAAGAAGTCGCCGGGCTCGAGCTGGCGCACGTACTCGTCGTCGATGAAGACCTCGGCTTCGCCATCGACGATCACGTAGAAGTCGCGGGCCGCGTCCCAACGCTCGACGACCGTCTCCCCCGCGCCGACGCACTGCTCTCGCACTCCAGCGGGCCGCCCGGGCCACGTCCTCTGGCGGCAGCTCGGCGAACAGCGGGATCGCCGCGAGCTCCTCGACCGTGAATGCCCCTCCCCCGGTCAGCCCGTCGACGACAGAGGGTGCCCGGTCCTCGATCGAAAGCGCGATGGCAGCCGATTCGTCGGCAAGCGACGGCACCGGCGAGCGCGCGAACCACTCGATTGCGCGCTGCACGTCTGCCTCGGTCGTCGTGTGATTGAGGATGCAAAGGCGGATCGCATACCGCCCGTCGAGCGACGTCGAGGACACCAGTCCCAGGCCGCTCTGCTCAAAGCGCCCCACGAGCGCGGCGTTCAGTCGCGCCGACTGCCATTCCTTTTCGGCGCCGGCAAAGCGGCGTCTGAAGCAGACGATGCCGAGCTGGGCCGGCGACATCAGCTCGAGCTCCGGCTCTCGAGCGATCAGCGCATCGGCTTCGGCGGCGAAGTCGAGCGATCGGTCGATCGCCGCCCTGAACGCGTCGACCCCGAAGTAGCTGAGCGACAGCCACACCTTCAGCGCTCGTGATGACCGCGTCAGCTGGAACCCGAGGTCCGAGAAGTTCACCTCGCCCGTGTGGGCGACGGCGTCCTTGAGATAGTCGGGGACGACCTCGAAGGCTCTGCGCAGCAGCTCGCCGTCGCGCACCAGCACACAGCCACACTCAAACGGCTGGTACAGCCATTTGTGTGGGTCAAGCGTGACCGAGTCGGCCTGCTCGATGCCCTCAAGCCAGCGCTTCCCGCGCTCGGTCAGCGTGACAAACCCGCCGTACGCCGCGTCGACGTGGAGCCATGCGCCGGCCTCCTGACAGATGGCCGCCAGCTCGGGCAGCGCATCGATCGCGCCGGTGTTCGTCGACCCCGCCGATGCGGATACGAAGAACGGTCGCCGGCCATGTCGCTGGTCGGATTCGATCGCGCCCGCGAGCGCGTCGACGCGCATTCTGTGCCGGTCGTCACTGGGCAGCACGCGCAGCTGGTCGGGATGCATGCCGAGGGCCCGGGCGGCTCGCGCGATCGAGGAATGTGCCTGGTCGGACACGTAGGCGACAGCGTCGCCGCTCGAGTCCTCGCTGCGACGGGCAAGCGCCTCGCGAGCACACGCCAATGCGGTCATGTTCGCCGCCGAACCGCCGCTGACGAGCACGCCCGAGGCCTGCTCCGGGTAGCCGATCCACTGCTTGAACAGGTCGATCACCAGCAGCTCCAGCCGGCTCGGACCCGCGGCCTCCATCCACGAGCCGGCGTAGATGTTCAGCGCACTCGCCATGAAGTCCCCGAGCGCCGCGGGGAACGTGCCGCACGCCGGGATGAACGCGAAGTAGCCGGGGTGGTCACAGCGACTCATGTACGGCAGCACGTCGCGCTCGAGCTGGTCGAGCAACGACTCGAAATCGCGCGGCCTGCCGGGTGGCGCGGGCAGTCGCTCGCGCATCTCCGCCGCCGAGGCGCGTTGAAGCGCCGGTCCGTCGCGGACGGCGGCGAGCTGGGCAACGAGCATGTCCACCGTGCGATAGCCGAGCGCCCGCATCGTCTCGGGCTCGAGGCCGAGCGGATCGACGTGCTCGAGACCGAGCGGATCGACGTGCTCAGACAACGGGGACGCTCGCCAGTCGGGTGCTTGCGAGCGACCGGGCTGCATTCGCCGCGGACGGGTGGCTCGACACCGCGCAGAGGAAAGATTCGCGATCGAGCGCGTACAGCAGGCATTCGTCGCGAGCTGTCACCGTCGCGGTGCGCGGAACGTCCTGGAGCAGCGCGATCTCGCCGAACGCGTCGCCGGCGCTCACCGGCGGAAAGGCGCCGCGCTCACAGCTCACGTCGAGCACGCCGTTGGCGACGACGTAGAACCGGTCGCCGTACTCGCCCTCCCGGATCACGGTCTCGCCCGCGTGAACCTCGACCGCGTCGACCCGGCGCGACACGTTCTCGATCGTGGCGAGCGACAGCGGCGCGAACATCTCCACGGCACGCAGCGCCTTGAACGGTCGCTCGGGAACGACCGTTGCCGCTTCGAGCAGTGCCAGCGGCCGCCACCGCAACGCCACCAGCACCGGCAGGCACGCTCCCACGAGCAGCAGCGCGTCGCGCAGGCCTACGAGGTCGACGATCAGCGGCGCGACGATCGCCCCGAGACCGGTGGTGATCCAGTAGGAGCTCTCGACTACCGCATATGCCCTGCCGAGCACGTCGTTGGCGGGCAGCCGTTGCAACAGCGACAGGCCGGCCACCTCGATCAGCGCATAGCCGATGCCCAGCAGGACCAGCATCACCACGGTCACGCCCAACGTTTCCGCCGCGCCGATCAGCATCAGCGGGATCCCGACCAGCAGGCCGCCCGTGGACAGCCCGGCCGTGAGTCTCCCGCGTCGCAGCAAAGCCAGCGCCGCGGCGCCACCGATCACCCCGCCGAGGCCCCAACAGGCATTCAGCCATCCCACCCCGGAGCCGCCGAGACCGAGCATCTCGATCGCGACCAGCACGACCAGCACGTCGATCGCGCCCTCCACCATCGTCGAAATCGCCAGCACCCCCACGACCAGCCGGAGACGTGAATCGCGCGCAACCTCGCGGAAGCCGTGGACGGCGTCCAGCGATCGGGCGCGCATGCTCGGCGCCGGCGCGGTATTCCGGGACCGGATCGCGCTGGATCCGCGCGATCGGCCACGCCGCGACCGCGAACAGCCCGGCCGTGACGAAGAACGCGTCGGCCATGCTCGTCGTCGCGATCAAAGCACCGCTCAGCAGCGCACCGACCAGGAACGCGCCGTTGTCGATCGCGCTCCAAACGGCGTTGGAGGCGGCGAGCTGATGCGGCGTCTCAACCAGGCTCGGTAGGAGCGCCGCCTGAGCGGGGCGATGCGCGGTCGCGACGATCGTGAACAGGGCGCCCAACGCGAGCACCAGCGCCACGGGCGCCGAGGCCGCCACCGCAGCGCCGATCCCGACCAGGATCAACGCCCGCGCGACGATCGCGCCGAACAGGACGTCACGCCGTGAGTAACGGTCGGCGAGCACGCCCGCGACCGGCGCGGCAAGGCCGGCGGGGACCATCCGCGTGAGCGCGGCGGCTCCCACAGCGGTCGCGCCACCGGCGTCGAACGCGTACACCGAGAGGGCGACGAAGAACACCCATCCGCCGACGGCGGACACCGCCCAGCCGGCCTGCAGCCTGCGCAACTGCGCCGTCGCCAGCGCGCCCGCGAGCGAGCGATGAATCCCGGAGCCGGTGCGCCCCCGTTGCCCCTCCATTTGTAAACGACTCTAACCGACGGAAACGCCCTGATGAATAACGGATTGAGGACGGACGACTTCGGTTGCGCCACTTGACATCCGGGTATCGTCATGCGCGGAGGGCACCAGCGCGACGTGGGCTTCGGCCGGCGAGCAGCGCGCTCTGACTTCCGAGCCTGTAGGCACCCGGAGGTTCACATGCCGCGCACACGCAGTTGGTCTCACGTTCGACCGGCCGGCCGCGACGATCGACGATGATCCTCGGGCTGTGTATCGCGCTGGTTTCGGCGCTCGGCACAAACGTGAGCGCGCTGTTCAAGGCGCGCGGGGCTGGGCTTGCTCGGATAGTCGAGGTGCGCCACCCGCTGCGCAGCGTTTCCGGCCTGTTTCACTCGCGGTGGTTCGCGATCGGCTGGCTCGTGGCCTTGGTCGCGTGGGCTCTCCACGTGGAGGCGCTCGCGCTGGCGCCGCTCTCGAGCGTGCAGGCAATCCTGTCGGGCGGGCTTGTGTTCCTTGCGGTGCTTGCCGAGCGATTCTTCGGCTTTGAGCTCGGGCGACGACAGTGGGCCGGGGTGTTGATCACCGCGGTGGGGTTGGTGGTCCTCGGCCTGACCGCAAGAGCAGAGGGGCAACAACGGGCCTCCCTGGCGGCCCTGATCGCGGTCGAGGCCGGGATCTTGGCGCTGGGCGTTGCGCTCGTGAGAATCTCGACCCGGCACGATGTCGTCCACCGTTCCGAGGCGCTCCTGTTGGCTACAGCCGCCGGCGTTCTGTTCGGTGTCTCGGACGTCGCGATCAAGTACCTCACGCACGCGTCCGGCCCGCTGTTCGGCCTCGTGAGCCCATGGACGTTCGTGGCGGCGGTCTCGTTCGTGATCTCCTTCTACGCGTCCGCCCGCAGCCTCCAGCTCGGGCTCGCCGTAGAGGTCATCGCGATCACCTCCGTGGCAGCCAACCTCGCCGCGATCTTGGGCGGCATCCTGGTGTTCGGAGAGCCAGTCGGGTCAGGTGCCGTCGGCGTTAGCGCCCGGGTGCTCGCGTTCTGCCTGGTGATTGCCGGCGCTGCGTTCATGCCCGCCCCCGTTCGCGTGATGGCGGATCAGCGCGGCCAAGCTCTCGCGGTTGGTGCCGACGGGTGAGCAGCGATGGCTGATGTGGACCCAGAGCAAGCTCTGGAAATCGCTCCCGGCGTGTTCAGGCGCCTCGGTGACTGCACCGGCTCGGAGATCGAGTCCGCGATACGTCTCATCGCCCGAAAACGAATTGACCGGGCCTGGATCGACGAGCAGGCGGCCGGTCCCGACCAGGACCGGCTGACAATCGGCCGTCGCTTTTTCGCGAATACATCGGACGCCGAGCGAGATCTGATCGCGTACTGGCAGATGGTCAGGCTCGTCGAGGAAGAGCGACTGCGGCTGACGAAGGGGTCTTCGGATGACCCCGAAGCGCCGAGCTGACTTGCGTTCAGGACAGCGCGCCCGGCGGCAACACATATCGCCGCGGTGCGTCTCCGACCGTTGACCGCGCGCCCACGCTGCCGCCGTACAGCCCCCCTTGAGGGCGCGCAAGCGCCGAGAACTCGGGCTGCCCGTGGTGGGCCACGATCCACGCCACGATCGACTGCGACTCAGCGCCTTCTGCGACGATCGCCGCCCGCTCGATCACAGTGCCGCCGCCTTCGTGTCGCCGCGCGAGGCGCGCGACGACGTCGCGGATCGCCTTGTCGTCGCCGTCCGTCATGACCGATTGGCGCCGGGGTCCGGGAGCGGGATAGAGACGGCAATCGCCTCAGGCAGCGGGTTAGGCACGTCCTCCGGAATGAAGAGTCTGAAGCCGACGACGCCTTCGGCCGCGCCGATCAGTTGCGGCGGCCGACCGCACTCCGGGCAAGCGAGCAGGTGCGCCGCCGTCGCCGGCGTGAATCGCAACTGGCAGCAGGGACAACCTACGTGGGTCATGACCGACCCTCTCTGCCCTTCTGATTTGGGAATCACGCCCCGAAAGCGAGAAGAGCTGGGCTCACTGAGCGGACATCGACCCTATCAGTTCGGGTCCCGGGCTCCGAGGCGCTCGGTCCGCGGGCCTGCCACCGGTCGGTAGAGTGGCAAGCCCATCGCCACCGCTCGGTGCCTCGCTCTCCAATCGCCCGGTGACCCCACTGTTGATGCGAGGGCGCGACGAGGAGTTGGTACGCAGTGACCGAGCAGGCACACAAACCGGGACGCTCGCCCGAACCAAGCCCCGGACCAGGACGCTCGACTTCGGACGCGGCGTTCGCCAAGGTCAAGCGGGAAATCGCGCAACGCAACGAGCAAACGCAGAACGAGGGTCGCAAGCTTCGCGCCGCGCGCGAGCACGAGAAGGCCCGGAGGCGTCGCCAGGAGGACCTCGGCTAGAACAAGCCTCGTTGCCGCACACAGCCTTCGGGCAGCGGTTTGCGTGAGACCACTAGACTGTCTCTGTACGGGTCGGGCAAGGGTCCGGCCAAAGAAGTGCCCCGCGTTTTCGCAGTTGTTGCGTCACAGCACCCTCCGCGTATCGCAGCGCACGTACGTCTGGAGGAAGACATGGCAACAGGAACCGTCAAATGGTTCAGCGATCAGAAGGGCTTCGGATTCATCACGCCCGATGACTCCGGCAAGGATCTGTTCGTACACCACAGCGCAATCCAGGGCAACGGCTACAAGTCGCTGACCGAGGGCGCGAAGGTGAGCTACGAGGCCGAGCAGGGTCCCAAGGGCCCGGCGGCCGCGAACGTCCAGCCGATCTAAGTCGGCCGCCCGATTGGCACAGGAGGGCGCATCACGCGCCCTCCTCACTCTTATCCTCGCTCGCCACAGATGGACGAGCGACTCCTCGCGAGATCGGCGGCGCGTGCCTGGACCACCCGCTCGCCGGAGGACCACACCGCCACAAAGGACGGATACGCATGGCCTCATCCGGCAAGAGGAAGACCACGATGGCAAAGCTCGCCCGCGAGAGCAGGCTGCGAGAACGCCGCATGGAGAAAAAGGCCCGCAAGGACGCTCGAAGGTACGCCGCGGAACATCCCCAGCCCGAGCGCGAACACGATGACCCCTCGGACGTTAGCCTGGAAGAGCCTGGCCCGGCGCCGTCCTCCGATGCCTCCCCGACGGCCCCCTGAGAGGTAACCGGCCCGACAGTTGCGCCCTACGAGTCCTCCTCGGGTGGAGGGTCGATGAGCTCGAGAGCGCCGAAGCCAGGGACCGGGCCGTCCATCAGGAACATCTCGACCGTTAGATCCGGCTCGATGTGGGCCTGGCTCAGGAAGGCGAGCACCTTGAGCCCGGTGAGCTGCTCGATCATCTCGCTGTAGCGCTCTTTCATCATCCGCTGAAAGTCCCGGCGCATCTCCAGCACGCGATGTGGCTCGCCGCCTTCGACCATCGTCCGCTCGATCGCAGTGAACCCGTTGCTGAGCACGCACACGATCAGGTTGTCGAGAACGTAGGTCTTGGCCTTGATCGGGCCGCGACCGTAGTGCTCGCGCATCAGCGCGACGATCCGATTCGTGATCTCAGCGAGCAGCCGGCCGCCGATGAGCGGCGCGCGGCTCGGCTCGTCCGTGCCGCCAACGCTCACGTGTTGCCTTGGGATGCTTCGCGTGGTGCGGTGCTCACTGATGATGCAAATGCTTGGCGGGCGCCACTTCTGCTCGTTCGCCAGCGCGCCCAGCTCCCGAATTCGCCGTGATCGTACCGGCTGGCAATCTCGCTTGCCGCGCGGCCTGAAGGCGTGCGACGCTCAAAGCGGCGCGGGCGACGGCCGGCTAATCAGACCTGACAGTACGGAGCATCACGACGCACTCGGGGTTGACGCCGAGGGACTCTCCACTGCCGGCTTCGACGAGCCACGCGAGCTGCATGATCGATCCGCGTGCCGCGTCCAGGATCGTGCGCTCGACCTGCTTGACGTCACCCTCGACGCGATATCGCTCGCCGCCAAGAATGGTGATCTCCGTTGTCGCGGTCATGAGCTCCAGATCGGGTCGCGCACTGTGCGAGACGATTCTCGCTCAGGGGGGCGTACAGAGAGTACGCCGCGAGCCTGCTCCGGACTGCGTTTAGCGCGTTCCAAGGGATCTCCTAGTCGCTCCGAGTCACCGGACCCGTCCGTCCTAAACAGGGATGTTGTGGTGCTACTGTGGAAGAGCGGGTGCGTTGTCGCCCGTGAGGTTCTCCCGGCCGACGCAGCGAATCTCCCCCCGATCATCCCGATCGCGCCGGCGCAGGAAGGAGACCGATGTCGATGCACCATCTCCGTCGCGTCGCAGGACTGAGGCGATCTTGAAGACCTCGCGCGAGAGGGCCGAGGAGAAGCGTCAGGAGAAGCTGGATCTGGTCCGCGAGCAGGTCGAGAGCGGTTCGCTGGTGATCCGCAAGATGACGAAGGATGAGCGCCGCAAGTATCCCCCTAAGCCCGATCAGCCGAAAGGGCCGGCAAAGCGGTGACGATGCGCGATCGCGAAGGTCTGATCGCGCGGATCCGCCAGATGCGGCGCGTGCCTGCGGCCGGGGATCGACCGGCCGGGGATCGACAGGACACCCGCACCGGCGATCCAGAGGTTGGCCCCCTCCCGGCGCTGGAGGCGCGGGTCGCGCACCTGGAGCGGTTGCTCGAGGGTCTTCAGGATTCCGTGTACCGGGAATCGGAGCGACACGCGAAGCTGATCGCCGATCTTCAGGCTCAGATCGAGCCCTCGGCGATGGGTGCCGCTCTCGCCGAGGATGCGCGCAATCGCGGGCTGTGATCGCCGGCCGTGAGCGCATTCTTCATCCCCGGCGTCGGCACTGACCCGCACGTCGTCGAGCGCGCATACGTCGATATGCGAACGCGCGTCGAGCTCGAGCTTGGCGCCCGCCCGAGCGCCCGCCGAATCGCGAAGCTGTGGACACGCCGCGGCAACATGGACTGCATCACCGAGGTCGGAACGCCGGACCCGCTGAGCGGCGGCATCGTGCTGGCGATCTTCGACATGGGCGAGCGCCGGCCGTTCGTCGTCTGGCGCAGGCCGGACGGCGGAATCCCGGCGGGCATCCGGGAGGTCCTCGGCAACAGCGCATATTCGGTGGTGGAGTTCGACCCATGAGCTCCAGCAGCGACCTCGAGCTGGCAGAGGCTGACGCACGGTACAACCGGGAGCGGGTCGCTCTGTTGAAAGCCAAGCTCTACGGGAGAGGCTCGGGCCCGAACGCCCGCCTGCAGCAGCTCGAACGCGAGTCGGAGCGGTCCGAGCGGCGGCTACGCGAGCTGCGTTCGCAGCAGGCGCGCTGACGAATCGCACGACACCTCATTCGCGCGCGATCATGGCTGCGGCGGCGCGCTCCAGGTCGACGTAGGGATCGCCGCTGACGTCCACCGCGACGGTCCGGATCGTGCCGCCGGTGAACGCCCACGGCCGCACTCCCGGGAAGTCGTCGGTGACGTTGCTCGTCGCCCGGCCGACGGTCAGGTCGGTCCCGGAGAGCCCGAACGCCGCGGCCTGGGTCTTGATCCGCCCCTCCCCAACCTTGTTGTCGCCGTGGAACAGGGACACGATGCCCGTCGAAATGCCGGGCGGGTCCTCGCCGTCCTTCTCGAACGACGCGGACAGGATCAGGTTCTCGCCGGTCGGGACGTCCTCGGTCCCGACGACGAGCTGCACGAGCATCCCGACGAAGTTGTAGACGTAGTGCAGGCGCCCGTCCTTGACGTACAGCGCGTGACCGCCGAAATGCGAGCCCTGGGAGAACAGCACACCCGAGGCGCCCGCACCGGGAATGTCGACCACGGCCCCGACGATGTAGTTGCGGTTGCGGATGTTGACCGCCTGCGCCTCGGGAACGCCGGCGGTTTCCGGGTAGTACAGGTAGCGGTCGCGGGGGCTCGTGAGCTGCGGTCGCGGCGTGTTGAAGATCTCGATCGCCGAACGGTCGTCGAGCGGGAACGCGCCGTTTGCGCCGGCCTGCGCGAACCACATGCTGACGAGCTCGCGGACCTTGTCTGGGTGCTGATCGGCGAGGTCGTGGACCTCGGCTCTGTCAACCTCGACGTTGTACAGCTCCCAGGTGTCGTCGTTGAAGTGGCTCCAGCCGCTGATCGTCGGGTGGGTGCTGATCGCCTTCCAGCCCTCGTGCCAGATTCCCCTGGAGCCGAGCATCGAGTAGAACTGCGTCTTACGGTGGCCGGGGGCGTCGGCGTCGTTGAAGCTGTAGCGCATGCTGACGCCGTCAAAGCCGCTCTGCACGTGGCCCTTGATCGTCTCGGGCGCCTCGATGCCGAGGCAGTCGAGGACGGTTGGGACGATGTCAATCGCGTGGTGATACTGGTGGCGGATCTCGCCGGCAGCGGTGATCTCCTTGGGCCAGGAGATGATGCACGGGTCGGTCGTGCCGCCGTTGAACTCGTAGCGCTTCCACATCTTGAACGGCGTGTTGAAGGCCATCGCCCAGCCGTTGGGGTAGTGGTTGTAGGTCTTCGGGCTTCCGAGATCGTCGAGCAGCGCGAGGTTGGCCTCGACGTCGTCTGGAACGCCGTTGAAGAACTTGTTCTCGTTGACCGAGCCGTTCGGTCCGCCCTCGCCGCTGGCGCCGTTGTCGGAGACGAGCACGATCAGCGTGTTCTGGAGTTGATCGGTCTCCTCGAGGTAGTCGAGCAGCCGGCCGACCTGGTGATCGGCGTGCGCGAGGAATCCGGCGTACACCTCCGCCATCCGCGAGAACAGCCGCTGCTCGTCATCCGACAGCGAGCCCCACGGGCGCGTGGTGTCGATCGCGGGGAAAGGCTGGCCGTCCGGGCCGCTCCGCGTCTGCGGCGTGCCGATCGGGTTCATCGGCGGCAATTTCGTGTCCTCGGGGACGATGCCCAGCTGCTTTTGACGGGCCAGAGTCCCGTCGCGCATCGCCTCGTATCCGAGGTCGAAACGACCCTTGTACTTGTCGATCCACTCCCTGGGCGCCTGGTGTGGCGCGTGGCACGCGCCCGGGGCGTAGTAGAGGAAGAAAGGCTTGTCGGGCGCGACCGCCTTGGCGTCCTTGATGAACTGCAGCGCCTTGTCGGTCAGGTCCTCGGTGAGGTGGTAACCGTCCTCGGGCTGAGCAGGCGGATCGACGGGATGGTTGTCGTACACGAGATCGGGGTGCCACTGGTCGGTCTCGGCGCCGAGGAACCCGTAGAAGCGCTCGAACCCCCGCCCTCCGGGCCAGTTCCGGCGGGTCGCAGCAAGGTGCATCTCATCGGTCGGACACAGATGCCACTTGCCGGTCATGTACGTGTTCCATCCGAGCTCGCCGAGGATCTCGGGGAGCATCCCGTTCTCCGGTGGGACCGTCCCGCTCGCGTTCGGGAATCCGATCGCTGCCTCGGTGATGCAAGCCATGCTGTTGCGCGTGTGGTTGCGGCCCGTCAGCAGGCAGGACCGCGTCGGCGAGCACAGAGCCGTCGTGTGCCATTGCGTGTAGCGCACGCCCTGCGAGGCGATCCGGTCGATGTTCGGAGTCTCGACGGGTCCGCCGTAGCATCCGATTGCAGAGAACCCGACGTCGTCGAGCACGATGTAGACCACGCTCGGTGCGCCGTCGGGCGCCCGCGGCGCCTCAAACGGCGTCCAGTCGGGCTCGGAGTCGCGAATGTCTACATTGATGACGCCCCTGAACGGTTTGCTCACTTCAACCACCATCCCCGGTTCATGTCGCTCTGATGACTGCCTGCTTCCAGCGTCGCATCAGACCTACGAGCGGCATCACCCGAATCAGATGATTCGGGTCGATTACCGGCGGTTCACGCTGATCGGGTGACGTTGGCAAGCGCGCGCAGCAACGGCGTTACGGAGATGGTCGAGATCCCGGCGGGTGCATTCCACATGGGCTCGGCCGCGTTCTATCCCGAAGAGCGCCCCGTCCGGGAGGTGCAGGTCGGCGATTTCGAGATCGACCGCGGTCCGGTGACGGTCGCCCAGTTCGCTCGCTTCATCGAACAGACCGGCTACGTCACGGTTGCCGAGCGAACGCCCGACGCGGCCGACTACCCCGACGCCGATCCCTCGCTGCTCGTGGCCGGCTCAGCGGTGTTCCACCCCACTCCCCACCCCGTCCCGCTCGATGACCCCAGCCGCTGGTGGGCATATGTACCCGGCGCCAGCTGGCGACACCCCTGGGGTCCGGCCAGCGACAACACCCAGCGCCAGGACCACCCCGTCACGCATGTCGCCTACGAGGACGCCGAGGCGTTCGCCCGATGGGCGGGGAAGGACCTGCCGACCGAGGCCGAATGGGAGTACGCGGCGCGTGGCGGCCTCGACGGCGCGACGTTTGTCTGGGGCGACGAGCCGACGCCGGGCGGCGAGCTGATGGCCAACCACTGGCAAGGTGACTTCCCATGGCGCAACACCGGTGCGAAAGGCTGGCGTGGCACCACCCCCGTCGGACTGTTCCCCGCCAACGGCCACGGGCTCCACGACATGACCGGCAACGTGTGGGAATGGACCTCCGACTATTACGACCCCCGCGGCGCCGGCACCGACTCGGACGAGCTCACCAGCCCCTGCTGCAGCCCCCCGCTTAACCCGCGCGTCGTCAGCGCCGAAGCGAGCTATGACGTCGGGCGTCCCGGCGCGCACATCCCCCGCCGCGTGATCAAGGGCGGCTCGCACCTGTGCGCGCCGAGCTACTGCCTGCGCTACCGGCCCGCCGCCCGCCAGCCGGAGGCGATTGACACGTCCACCAGCCACATCGGCTTTCGCTGCGTGATCCGCTGACGGTGCCCGAGGACGTCGTCACACCCGAGCAGCTGCGAGCGCTGGCCCGGTCGTGGTGGATCGCGCTCGTCCTCGGGGTGCTGAGCATCGTCGCCGGCGGCATCGTCCTCGCGCGGCCCGATCACAGCCTCCGCGCGCTCGCCGTGATCATCGGCATCTTCATCCTGATCGACGGGCTCGTCGAGCTGTACTGGGCCATCGTCCACCGGGTGCAGAGCACCGCCACCGCCGCGCTGCTCGGAATCCTGAACGTGGTCGTCGGCGTGTTGCTGATCCGGCATCCGATCGCCGGCGTCCAGGCGGTCGCGCTGTTCATCGGCATCTGGCTGATCGCCGTCGGCGTGGTTCGGGCCGTCGTGGCGTTCGAAGCGCCGGGCGGCGCGCTCGGGCGGCTGCTGATCGCTGGGGTCGAGATCCTCGCGGGGATCGTCATCGTCGCCGCCCCCGACATCGGCTACGCGACGCTCACGCTGCTGGTCGGCGTGTCGTTCATCGCAAACGGCATCGCGATGATCGCCGCGGGTGTGCTGCTGCGCACGCTCAAGGATCGCCGGCCGCCCAGGCCGGACGTCGCGATCGCGCGCTGACCGTGCAAAAGTCAGCACTCGTGCTCGGCCGTTCCGAGGTGTGGTCACTTTTGATCGCATAGCGAGCACGATCGACCAGACCTCGCTGAGGTTGCGGGCGCGTGGTCGCTTTTGCACCCGCCGACCGCGCGGAAACGTGCCCCTCGTGCTCAGTCGGCTCGAGTCGCGTGCGTTCTTCGTCGCATAGCGGGGGCAATCCACCGAACCTCGGGCGCCGGGCAGATGTGTGTTCGTTTTTCCTCGCGCAGGACGAACACCTCTGGATACGTGTGGCGATGGAGCGCCGGGCCCTCGCCCGGCGCGAGGTCCACGGCGATCACCGATACGTTGGCGCCGATCCGTTCTCCGAGCGTCTCGAACACTGGCATTTCGATCTCCTTCGATGCGATCCGTTCAAGGAGACCGAGTCGACCCCACGAATTCATCGTTGCGGCGCCTCTTCATACGATTTAAATGACGTCGCTCCGGCGTCGGCCGCATAATGTCGCCTGCATATGAGCGCTACCGGCTACGCAGACCGCACCGTTGCCTCCCCCGTCCCCGCGCTGTTCGGGCGCGTCATGGGGCTCGTGGCGCTCACGGTCGGATTTGCGACGCTCGGCGTGTTCATCGCTCGCAGCTGGGGCGGCGCGGCCTGGTTCATCGCCTGGCTGCTGGCGCTCGGCTGCCTCGTTGGCCTGAACGTCGCGAACGCCCGTGGGAACACGGGTCTGGCATTGACGCTTCTGTTCGCGTTCGGACTGCTGATTGGAGTCAGCGTCTCGGCGACGGTCAACTACTACTCGCAGACGGATCCCACCGCGGTGCGCCAGGCGTTCGGGGCGACGGCGCTGTTCGTGGGCGGCCTCGGCGCCACCGGCTATGCGATCCGCCGCGACCTGTCGTACCTCTATCGCCTCGCCTTCTGGCTGCTGATCGCGCTGATCGTCGCGGGCATCGTCCTGATCTTCGTCCGCATCGACGCGGCGTACACGATCTACGCGCTGCTCGGACTCGCGGTCTTCGGGCTGTACACGGTGATCGACTTCAACCGCCTGCGCCGGGCCGGCACCAACGAGGCGATCCCGCTCGCGGCCGGGATCTTCCTCGACATCCTGAACATCTTCCTGTTCTTCCTGCAGTTGTTCGGTCGCAACAACTGATCCTCGAGGCTTAACCCCCCGCACGCAACGTCGTAGGCTTGCGCGCATGAGCTACTACAACCAGGGAGTCTCGGCGAAAGACGCCCAGGACCCGTTCCATATGCCGACGGAGTTCGACTCCTACGCGCATATCGAGGGATTGGAGCGCGAGGAGACGCGACTGCTCGAGACGGCCGAGAAGGACCGCAAGCCTGAGCATCACGAGCGGCTTCGCGCGGTCTCCGCAGAGCTCGATCGCGTCTGGGAGCGGCTGCGCGATCGCGCCGAGCGCCACGGGCGCGCGTCAAAGCAGGAGACCACCTCCTAGCCCCACGCGCGCGGCCACCTGCTCGCACGCGAACAACGCCCCGGGGCGCTAGGGTGACGTGATCAGCGCGAACCCGGCAGTCATCCTTCAATTCCCGCGCGGCGGCTCGCTCGAGCGTCAGCTCGCGGCCGATCCTCCGGCCAGCGTCGCTCAGGGAGCCGTGCTCGCCGAGCCCGGCGAAACCGACGACCAGGGAGTGCTCGTGCCTCCCGACGCCGGCGAGGTCGTGTTCACGGTGCCGTCGCCGGAGGCGCTGTCACGCGAGCCGGCCGAAGTCGGCCGCGTGATCGAGCACGCCGGCACCGGCACCGAGCCGCTCGTGATCGTGATCGATGACGCCGAGGAGCTTCGAGAGGAGGAGCTGGCGGCGCTGGTGCAGGCCGCCGCGCGCAGCTCCCGCCCCGTAATCGTGCGCGTTATCCGAGACGCCTGATCAGGTGACCGGCGCGCCCTGAAGCTCGTCGGCGAACGTGCTCGACGTCATCACCTCGGAGAACATCGGGTAGTCGAACCGGATCGCGTTGTCGTGCTCCTCGGCAGAGGTCGCGGCGACGCAGTCAGACAGCGTGATCACCTCGTAGCCCTTCTCGTAGCCGCTGCGCATCGTCGACTCGACGCAGCAGTTGGTGAGGAACCCGCCGAGCGCGATCGTCGTGATCCCGCGCGCGCGCAGGATGAAGTCGAGGTTGGTCGTGGCGAACGTGTCCAGCCCCCGCTTGCCTTCGACGATCACGTCGCCCTCCTGCGGCGCAATCGCGTCGACGATCTCGGCGCCCCACTCGCCCTTGACGAACGCGGTCGATTCGACGACGCCCTTGAGGATCCCGTACGGGTGCGCCGGCAGCTCGCCGTAGCCGGAGACGAACGTGATCGGCGCGTGCACGATTGTCGCGCCGGCCGCACGCGCGGACTCCACGAGCTTGCGCGTGTTCTCGAGCATGTCGGTTCGCTCCATGACGCCCTTGACGGCGTCGTGCAGAGCCCCGCCCTCGGAGGTGAAGTCGTTCTGGTACTCGATCAGCACGACGGCGGTGCGCTCGGGGTCTACGGCCACGGGATCTCCTCTCGGCTTGCGGTGCCTCGCGACTCTAACGCGCGACCGCGCGCGCAATGTTGCCGACTGTGCGAAGCCGCGCGCGACGAGCCAGCGCCGCGCACCCGAGCAACCCGATCGCGGCGGTCGCAGCTCCGGCGAACAGCAGCGTTCCGCGGGCACCGATCGTGTCGACGAGGACGCCGCCGATCACCAGCGCCACCAGCTCGGCGCAATTGCGCAGCGCGGCGTACGTCGCAAACGCGCGACCGTGGGCCGACGGCTGCACGCGGTCGTGGATCAGCGCACGGGCGGCCACGTTCTTGACCCCGTGGCCGGCCCCGCCCACCGCGTAGAGCGCGAGCGCCGCCGGCAGCACCGCGATTGCGGCTGCACTTAGCTTGCCCGTGCCCTGGACCACCGTCCCCAGCAGCGCGGCCACGGCCAGTGCCCCGCCGGCGACGCGCGGTGCGGCCACCAGTGATCCGAGCACCATCCCAGCCATCCACGACGACAGCAGCAGACCCAGCCCGATCGGACCGGTGTGCAGCGACTGGCGCACGAAGAAGGCGTCGGCGCTGATCGACATTGACATCGCCACCAGCGAACCCACGAGCACGGCGGTCGTGATCCGCAGGACCGGATCGCGCGTCAGCAGCGCGATGCCGTCACGGGCACGCGGGCGGCCCGCACCGGTAAGCGTGCTACCAGGCCGCCGAACCGTGAGCAGCGCGGCCCCCAGCCCGATCGCGACGAACGTGGCGGCGTCGAACGCCAGCGCCGCCCCGACGCTCCACAACGCGACCAGACCCGCACCGGCGAGAGGACCGAGCAGGTAGCCCAGGTTTCGCGCCGTCTCCACACGGGCGTTGGCACGCTTGGCCCCGGGGCCCTGCGCCGCGACGGCGCCGACAAGGGCAAACTCGGCGGGCACCGCAATCGCGCCGCCCACGCCCAGCAGGACGCTCAAGGCGAGCACGCCCGGGAGTTCCGGCGTGCTCGCCAGCGCCGCCGCGACCACGGCCTGGAATGCGGACGCCGCGATCAGCAGAGCGCGAGCGTCGGCGCGGTCGACGAGCGCGCCACCGGCCGGCGCCGCGACCGCGAGCGCCAGCCAATTGGCCAGAAACAGGCTGGCCACGGCAAGCCCGGAGTGCGTGCTCTCCTGGACGTGCACGGCGAGCGCGGCGATCGCGCCGATGTCGCCCCCGGCGGACACGCCGACCGCCGCCACCAGGATCATGAGGTCGCGACGCGGTTTCATGCGCGCAGCTCGTACAGGCGGTTGAACGGATCGCCGATGTCGAGCTCGCGGACCGAGCCGAACCCCGCGGCGTGTCCCAGCGCCTCGACCACCGCCGGCGGGCAGCCGCAAGTCCCCAGCCCCTCTCCTCCCTGGGCCAGCGACGTCGTCATGCAGTAGAGGACGCTGAACCCGTACATCACCGATGCAACCGGTCCGGTGTTGTCGGCGGGGTCGTCCGCGCAGTTGATCTCGAGCATCAGGTAGGTGCCGTCGTCGGCCAGCGATCGGCGGATCCCCGCAACCAGTCCGGCCGGGTCCGCCGCGTCGTGCACGACGTCGAACGTCGAGATCACGTCGAACTTCTCCGGCAGGCCCTCGGCCGCGTCGGCCACCTCGAACCTGACCCGATCGCCGACGCCGGCGTCCTCGGCCGCCCGCCGCGCTCGCTGCACCTGTGCGGGAAACGCGTCGTAGCCGACGAACGTTGACGCCGGGAACAACTCCGCCAGGCGGATCACGGCGCGCCCGGCACCCGAGCCGACGTCGGCCCAGCGCAGCCCGCTCTCCAAGCGGCTGTGCAGATCTCCGAGCACGGGCAGCCAGTCGCCGGGCAGCCGGTGGTCGAACCACGCGCGCGTGAAGCGTGCCATCCCGTCGTAGGCGTCGTCGGCGTACGCAGCCTGCGGAACTCCGCCACCCTCGCGAAACGCCGACTCGATCCGCCCGAGCACGGGCAGCATCCCCGCCAGCTCCTGATAGCCACCGCCGAGGAACCAGAGCCCGCCCTCGTCGGCCAGCACGGCCGCGTGAGCGGCGGGCAGCGAGAAGCGCCCCGTCGACCGGTCCAGCTCGAGATAGCCGTTGGCGGTCAGTCCGTGCAGCCATTCGCGGACGTAGCGCTCGTCCGTGGCGGTGCGCTGTGCAAGCTCCACGGGGGTCGCCGGACCGCCCGATGCCAACGCTGCGAACAGGCCGAGCTTGTCGCCCAGCGCGACGAAGATCGTCGACATCGTGGCGGCGATGTCACCGACGACGCGTCCGGCAAACGCCTCGACCTGTTCCTGCTCGATCGCCGGTGCTGAGGTCGCGGTCATCGTCCCTCCTCCTAGACTCGGTCCACTGCGGCGCCACGTACGCCTCTCCGGGCGCTCCGCCGATCACCAGCACGCGCACGCCGGCGTCGCCGCTTCGAAGCGTCCGCGCACATGCGGGCGGCACCAGGACGAGCCGTCCCGGCTCGAGCGCCAGGCTGCCCCAGTCGCCGACATCGACGGCGCCGTCGCCGCTCAATGCGACGTACAGCTCCTCCTGCCCAGTCGCGGTCTCGTCGTGCGAGTCCGTCGTGTACGACGGCGGCAGGTCGATCACCTGCACGCCGAATGCGCGGATCCCGAGTGCCGAGCGCGCGAGCTTGATCACGCCGTCGAACAGCGCCGGCAGCTCGTCGATGTCGACACCGCGCGGTGCGGCGCTCGTGTGTTGGGTTGCTGTCATCACGACCTCCTGGGGTGGTTGGTTGCCGCGCAGTCTCGGAGGCCCTCGCAACCGCACCGCAAATGCAGCGCAATTGCGTGCACCGGGGCTCCGGGCACGGTTACGCTGCGCCTGAAATGCTGGAAGTCCGGGTCGTAGGTCACTTGGAGCTGACCCTCGACGGCGAGCCGCTGCAAGCGCCATCGGGGCGCCCTGCCCGGTCGCTGCTGGGTTGGCTGGCCACGCATCCCGGAATCCACTCCCGTGGCATGGTGGCCGCGGCGCTGTGGCCCGACGTCACCGACGAGAGCGCCCGAGCGAGCCTCCGCACGGCGCTGTCGGCCGTCCGAGACTCAGTCGGCGCCGCCGCGCAGATCGCGTTGCCGGCCGACCGCCAGACGGTCGGGCTGGCCGACCGTCCGCACGTCTCGGTCGACGTGCGCGAGTTCGACGCGCTTCTGGACGCCGGGCGGCCCGCGCAGGCGCTTGCCGCGATCGGCGATGGCGAGCTCCTCCCCGACCTCGACGCGGACTGGGTGCTGCGCCAGCGAGATCGCCATCGCGACCGTGTCGGCGACGCCATGGCGCAGCTTGCGCGCGAAGCGATACACGCCGGCGACGGCGCCGGCGCCGTGGCGTGGCTCAAACGGCGCGCCGAGCTCGATCCGTTCGACGAGGGGGCCCACCGCGAGCTGATTGAGGAGCTGGACCGGGCGGGCGACCGGGCCGCCGCGCTGTCGGTCTACAACCGGCTCGCCGATCGGCTGCGACGGGAGCTCGCCGTCGCTCCGTCCGCCGCGACGCGCCGGCTCGCCGCGTCGCTTCGTGCCCCCGACCCGCCGCCGTCCGCAGCGGCGGCTCCGAACGCCGCCGGTCGAAACCCTCCCCTACCCCGGCGGCTGCAGCCCGCCCGATGGCCGCGGCCGTTCGTGGGGCGCTCCGACGCGCTGGCGCGGCTCAGCTCGGCCTGGGCGGCGGCGCAGGCCGGTGGACCGGCTTTCGCGGTCGTGATCGGCGAGCCCGGAATCGGCAAGAGCCGGCTCGCCGCGCAATTCGCGGCCGAGGTGCATGCCGGCGGCGCGGCCGTGATCGCCGGCGCCGCGCAGGAGGAGCAGCTGTGGGCATATCAGCCGATCGTCGATGCGCTGCGGACCGCCGCGGGCGACGAGCTCGGAGAGGTGACCGGGGTCGTCGACGACGCGGTCGCGCGGGCCCGGCTGCACGAACGGCTGGCGACTCTGCTCGAGCATGCGTCCGGAGGCCGGGCGCTCCTGCTGGTGCTGGACGACGCGCATTGGGCCGACCCCGACACACTCGCGTTCCTGCGCTACGTAGCCGACCGCGGGCTGGCCGTGCCGATGCTGACCGTCGCGACGGCGCGGGTCGGCGAGTACGCGGGCGACAGCCCCCTCGGGCGCACTTTCAGCGCGATCATGCGCGACGCGGCCGTGACGCAGATCGCGATCGACGGGCTCGATCTCAGCGAGACCGCGGCGCTGGTGGCGGCGCGCGCCGGCCGCCCGACGCTCGCGCATGCCGACCTCGAGGCGCTGCTGCGCCGCACGAGCGGAAACCCGTTCTTCCTGGAGGCGCTGATGGATGCCGGACTGACCGAGCCCGGCGCCGTCGTCCCCCGAGGCCTCGCCGAGCTGCTGGTCTCGCGAGTGCAGGCGCTCGGTCCCCAGGTGGCGGGGGCACTCGAAGCGGCGGCCGTCGCCGGGCGTGTATTCGATCCCGGACTCGTCGCCGGCATCGCGGGCATCGAGCTCGAGCAGGCGGTTACGGCGCTCGACCGCGCCGTCGACGCACAGCTCGTCACCGCGGTGACCGACCGCCCCGGCCGCATGGGCTTCGTGCACGACCTCGTACACGAGGCGCTGACGGTCAAGCTCGCCCCAGGACGCAGCGCGTCGCTGCACGCGCGAGCGGTCGACGTGCTCGAGCCTCGCGCCGCCGACGGTGCCGACGACGCACTGACCGCCGCCGCCGGCCACGCGATCGCGGCGCTCCCCGCGATCGCCGTGCAGCGCGCGGGCGAGCTTGCTGAGCGCGCGGGTCTCCGGCTTGTCGCCGGCCGGGCGCCGGCGGACGCGGCACAGCTGCTGGCCGGCGCGCTGACGGCGTGCGAGGACGCTGGGGCGCCGATCGCGTTGTGCGTGCGGCTTCGCCTGACGCTCGGAGATGCGCTTCGCGCGGCCGGCTCAGACGAGGCGGGCGCGACGTTCGAGTCGGCCCTGTCGCAAGCCCGACGAACAGGGGACGGTGCCCTGATCGCGCGGGCCGCGCTCGGCACGGTCGGCCCAGTGGTGACGATCTCGGCCGCCGACAGTGGTCGGGTGGCGATCCTCGAGGAGGCGCTCGACGCGCTCGAGGGCGAGGAGTCTGCGCTCGCCGCTCAGGCACAGGCGCGTCTGGCCGTCGAGCTGGCCTACGACGCCGACTCGGTCCGCCGTGAGAGGCTGAGCGCGACAGCGCTCGCGACCGCGCGGGCGTGCGGCGATCCGCGAACGCTGGCTGCCGCGCTGGGAGCGCGACACGTCGTGCTGTGGGGACCGGATCACACGGACGAGCGACTGCCGTTGGCCGACGAGATGCTGGCACTCGCCAGGCGCGCCGACGACCCGGCGCTCGAGCTGCTGGCGCGCACCTGGAGGATCGTCGATCTGGAGGAGCTCGGCGACGGCGCGGCGCTCGAAGCAGAGCTCGAGGCCTACGCGGGGACGGCCGCGCGCGTTCCCCACTCCGCGCTCGCCTGGTACGTCCCCGCCTGGCAGAGCACGCGCGCGTTTCTGGCCGGCCGTCCGGCCAGGGCTCGGGAGCTGCAACGCCAGGCGGTCAGGCTCGGACGGCAGGCCGGAGACGGCAACGTCCAGTTCGTGCAGCGGCTCGAGTTCATCCTCGCGCTCGCCGACGAGCGCGCCCACGACATCGACATTCTGTGGCAGACAGACAGGGTCCGAAAGTCGCCCGTCGGGTGGGCCTACCGGGCGCTCAGTACCTGGGCGATGGCGGCCGACGGGCAGGTGGAGGAAGCTCGCCGGGAGCTGCAGGCGCAGCGGCGAGCGGGCGTGCCCCGCAGCTGGCCGAGGGATACCAACTGGCTGTCGGCGGCAAAGGAGCTCAGCGAGGCGGCCTGCGTGCTGGGCGACCTCGAGGTCGGTTCCGATCTCGAGGAGCTGCTCGAGCCGTTCGCCGAACGGATCGTCGTCTCCGGGCGCGCATTGATGTGCATGGGCAGCGTTTGGGGTGCGCTCGGGAGACTTGCGGCTCTGCGCGGCGATCTCGATCGGGCGGTTGAGTGCTTCGAGCTGGCGATCGACCGTGATGAGCGCGCCGGCGCGCTGATCTGGGCGATGCATCACCGCCTGCGACTCGGCGAAGCGTTGCTGGCCCGGGGGCAGACCGCCGAGGCGTTGCCGCTGCTGAAGCTGGTGGCCGCCAGGGCGCCGGAGATGGGCCTGAGGCGCCTCGCCGAGCACGCCCGCTGTGCCACCATCAGCGCGTGACGTCATTCGCGATCGTTGGAGGCGGATTCGCCGGCGTGGGCGCCGCCGTGATGCTGCGCCGCGAGGGCTACGAGGACCTGGCCGTGTTCGAGCGCGGCGACCGCATCGGCGGGGTCTGGAACTACAACACCTACCCCGGCGCCGCCTGCGACGTCCCCTCGCACCTCTATGAGTTCTCGTTTGCGCCGAACCCGAGGTGGTCGCGCCGCTATGCGCCCCAGGCCGAGATCCAGGCGTACGTCGAGGACGTCGCGCGCAGTCACGGAGTGCTTGACCGGATCCGGACCGGCACCGAGGTCCTGCAGGCGCGCTGGGAGGGCGAGCGCGGCAAGTGGCTGCTCGAGACGAGCGCCGGGCTGCACGAGGCCGACGTGCTGCTCACCGCCTGCGGCCAGCTGTCGGTGCCCAGCGTGCCGCCACTCCCCGGACTGGACAGCTTCGCGGGCCCTTCGTTTCACACCGCGCGCTGGCCGCAGGGCCTCGAGCTGGCGGGCAAGCGCGTGGCGGTGATCGGGACCGGCTGCAGCGCGATCCAGGTCGGACCCGCAATCCAGCCGGAGGTGGAGCGGCTCGACATCTACCAGCGCTCGCCCGGCTGGACGTTCCCGCGGATGGACTTCGCCTACAGCGATCGAGCCAAGCGTCTGTTCGAGCGCTTTCCCGTCGTGCAGCGGCTAGATCGGATGTCGATCCTCGCCTTCCATGAGCTCGGCGCCGCTGCGATGACGCGGCAGACATGGCTGCGGGGAACGTTCCGCTCGATCGGACGCCGCCAGATCAACAAGGCGATCGAGGATCCCGAGCTCCGCCGCAAGGTCACGCCGGGCGACGAGATCGGCTGCAAGCGAGTGATGGCAACCGACGACTGGTACCCGACGCTGACCAGGCCCAACGTCGAGCTGATCACGGCCCCGATCGCCGAGGTGACGCCGCAGGGAGTGCGGACGCGCGACGGCGCCGAGCGCCCGGCCGACGTGCTGGTGCTCGCCACGGGCTTTCAGACCCACGGCTTCGTCGCCCCGATGGCGGTGGTCGGCGCCGGCGGTCGCACGCTCGCCCAGGAATGGTCCGACGTGGCAAGGGCGTACCTCGGGCTGAGCGTGCCCGGGTTCCCGAACATGTTCCTGCTGTACGGACCCAACACCAACGGCGGCACCGGGTCGGTGATCTTCACGATCGAATGCGGCATGCGCCACGTGATCGAGGCCGTCGCCGAGCTACGCCGCGCCGGCGCGGCCACGATCGAGGTCCGGCTCGAGGCGGCGGCGGCGTTCGACCGTGAGCTTCGCGGCGCCCTGGGCAAAACCGTATGGCACACCGGCTGCACGAACTGGTACGTCGACGAGAACGGCAACGACCCCAATCAGTGGCCGTGGCTGTGGAGCACCTACCGACGGCGAACCGCCCAGATTCCGGCGGGCACCTACGAGCTCGCCGCCCCCGCCGTGTGACCCTGCTGCGCGAACTCGTCGACGCCTCGGCGCAGGTGGCCGCGACCAGCTCGCGGTCGGCGAAGATCGCCACCCTCGCCGGCCTTCTGAGGCGCCTCGACGGCGACGAGGTGGCGATTGCCGTGGCGTTCCTATCCGGCGTTCCCCGTCAGGGACGGATCGGGATCGGCTACTCGATCGTGTTCGGCACCGACGTGCCGCCGGCGACGGAGCCGTCGCTCACGATCGCTGACGTCGATCGCGCGATCGACGCGATCGAGGCTGTCACCGGCAGCGGATCGGCGGCGGCCCGTCGCGAGCTGCTCGCCGGCCTGCTGGGACGCGCCACCGACGAGGAGGCGGACTTCCTGCGCCGGCTGTTCACCGGGCAGCTGCGACAGGGCTCGCTGGCCGGAGTGATGACCGCCGCGGTCGCCAAGGCCGCCGGGGTCGGGGTGGAGATCACCCGTCGCGCGCTGATGCTCTCGGGCGATCTGGCGCACACAGCGGAGATCGCGATGACCGACGGCGAGCCTGGTCTGCGCGCCGTCGGCTTTGAGATCTTCAGGCCGATCCTGCCGATGCTCGCCTCGACCGGCGCTGCCGTTGGCGAGGCCGTCGCGAGCTTCGAGTGCGCATCGGTGGAGTTCAAGCTCGACGGGATCCGCATCCAGATTCACCGCCGCGACGACGAGGTGCGCATCTACACGCGCAACCTGAACGAGATCACCGCCACGCTGCCCGGCATCGTCGACTCGGTGCGGCGCCTGCCGGTGGCCCAGGTGGTGCTCGACGGCGAGGCGCTGTGGATGAGCGAGACGGGCCCGGCCTCGTTCCAGGACACCGTCTCGCAGATCGACTCAGACGCGCCTCCGGAGGGCATCGTGACGTTCGTCTTCGACCTGCTGCACGTCGACGGAGAAGATCTGCTCGACCAGCCGTTGCTCGAGCGCACGCAGCGGCTGGCGCAGATCGCCCCCGAGCTCAAGATCCCCGGCGTCCTCACATCCGACCCAAGCGAGGGTGAGCGTGTCCTGGAGGAGTCGCTCGCCGCCGGCCACGAGGGTGTCGTCGTCAAGGACACCGCGTCGGTGTACGCAGCCGGCCGGCGCGGCGGCGCCTGGCGCAAGGTCAAGCCGGTCCGCACCTACGACCTGGTGGTGCTTGGCGCCGAGTGGGGTCATGGCCGCCGGCACGGCTGGCTCTCGAACCTTCATCTCGGCGCTCGCGATCCGCGCACGGGCGAGTTCGTGATGGTCGGCAAGACCTTCAAGGGCTCTGACGGATGAGCTCTTGCGGTGGCAGACCGACGCGCTGCTGGAGCGCGAGACCAGCCGGCACGGGATCGCGGTGCTGGTGAATCCCGACCTGGTGGTCGAGATCGCCCTGGACGGCGTGCAGTCCTCCACCCGTTACCCCGGGGGCGTGGCGCTTCGGTTTGCCCGGGTCAAGCGCTACCGACCGGACAAGGACGCGGCCGAAGCTGACACGATAGACGAGCTACGCGCGCTGTTGCCGGCTTCTGTGCGCTGAGGCAGGCAGCATCCGGGTAGTCAGCGCGGTAGTCGCAGACTTTTGATGGCCTTTCACGTTCCAGATAGCGAATGGGTAATCGGATCCGCTCACGCGGCGACGACGTCGCGGCGACGGCCGTTCGGGCTTGGACGGCTCGCCGATGAGCGCCTCGCGCAGCTGGTTGCGGCGGGTCGCGAGCGCGCGTTCGCGGTCCTGTACGAGCGCTACCACCAGCCGTTGTACCGCTACTGCCGCTCGATGCTGCGCAACGATCAGGACGCCCAGGATGCTCTGCAATCGACGTTCGCCGCGGCACTCGCGGCGCTTCAGGAGAGCAAGCGCAACGCTCCGTTTCGGCCGTGGCTGTTCCGCATCGCCCACAACGAGACGATCACGGTGATCAGGCGTCGTCGCGACGCCGGACAGGAGATCTCCGAATCGATGCTCGGGTCTGCGCGGTCTGCGTCCGACGAAGCCGACGACCGGGCGCGCGTGGCCGTGCTGATGGGCGATCTCGCGCAGCTTCCCGAACGCCAGCGAGCGGCGCTGCTGATGCGTGAGCTCAACGGCCTGTCCCACGCCGAGATCTCGGTTGCGCTAGCGACGACGGACACGGCCGCCAAGCAGGCGATCTTCGACGCCCGTAGCGCGTTGACGGAGTTCGCAGAGGGACGCGCCTTGGCCTGTGACGAGGTGCGGCGCAAGATCTCCGAGCGCGACGGGCGGGTGCTGCGGAGCAGGCGGATCCGGTCGCACTTGCGGGACTGCTCCGGCTGCGCCGCCTTTGCCGCCGCGATCTCCGAGCGCCGCTCGGACCTCCGGGCGCTCGTGCCGCTGCTGCCCGCTGCCACTTCCGCCGCGCTGCTCGCGCGCCTCGGAGGAGGATCGGCGCCGGGGTACGGCGGTGCCGGTGGCGCCGGGGCGGCCGGGAAGCTGGGTACGACGGCGCTTGCTTCCAAGGCCGCGGTGGGCGCCTCCGTCGTTGTCACCGCCGCCGCCGGGCTCGGTGCGCTTCCGCTCCGCTCCCCCTCGAGCACGTCGAAGGCTCACGCGACCCCTGGTCGCGCGGCCGTGTCGCCGGCGGTCCGCGTTGCCGGCGGTCATCGGGCCACGGTCACCGGCCCGGCCGCGGTGTCACGGCCGATCGCAAGACCGCCTTTGGCCGCCGTCCCACGGACGCGACGACATCACGCCCCGGCACCGGCGAACCACACCGCCACCACCAGTCAGGCAGGCGCCGCGGCTCCGCAGGCAGTCGCACCGTCCCCGCCCGTCGGTTCGCCGGCGCCCGCAGTGCACGGCAAGAGTGCGCTACCGCACGGCAAGAGCGGGCTATCGCACGGCAAGAGCAGCGCGGCGCCCGGCCACAACAAGGTCGCGGGAGCGGAATCCACCGCTGCGGGATCCGCCGGCACCGACAAGACCAAGCCCAAGCACGTCCCGCCCGGCAAGGCCGGGACCGCCGGCAAGTCCGCCGGCGCCCAGGGACACCTGAAGTCCGCGTCGCCCGCAAAGTAGACGCTTACCTTCGCGGCGCTCGCGCGTTCAAGCCTCAAAAGGAGGCTAGATGAGGATCCAGCTCAGGCTCGGTGCAGCAGTTGCGGCGTTCGTGCTCGGCTGCGCGCCGGCACTCGCGATCGCAGCGCACCCGAACAACGGCAAGCACGGCTCGCAGAGCCACTCGCAGGCAAACGCCAAGGCGTTCGGCAAGCTCTGCAGCAAGGAGAGCAAGAAGCACGTTGCCGGCGGCACCGCGACCCCGTTCTCGCAGTGCATCGCCGCGATGAAGAAGGCAGCGTCGGGCAAGGCGAACTCGCCCGGTCAGGCCTGCAAGGGCATGAGCAAGAAGCACGTCGCCGGCATGAAGGGCACGCCCTTCAGCCAGTGCGTCGTCGCGGCCGCCCATCTGCTTGGAGATAAGGGCGGCTCCGGCACCGGCACCTCGACCAGTACCCCTGCGTCCACCACCACGGGGTAGCCGGGACCGTCGCGGGGCGGGAGGCAGGGCCTGCCCCGCCCCGCGACGGGCCTAGACGTCAAACGCTTACGATCTGCCGGTCATCCGCTCGATCTCGCGGCGATCGTGGGTTATAGGCAAGCCGCTGCGGCTTGATGCGGATAGCTCCGTGTGCGGATTCTCAACAAGGGTGAACCGTCCTCTTACCTGGACGGCCGACACTCGCTGCATCTCCACGGAACAAACCGTGACCGCACATGCAAGCGAACCCGCAGCACTCCTGCATCAGCCCCGACGCCCACAGCCCGCTCGTCCTGCTCGTGGAGGACGAGCGCTCGATCGCCCAGCCGTTCGCGCGGGCTCTGCAACGCGCGGGATTTCGAACCGCGCTGGCCGAGACGGGGTCTGAGGCCGTCACGTTGACGGCGCAGCGCGGGCCGGATGTCATCTTGCTCGACCTCGCGCTTCCGGACATCGACGGCCGCGACGTCTGCCGCATCATCCGCCGCGACTCGACCGTCCCGATCATCATGGTGACGGCGAGCGGAACCGTCACAGACCGCGTGGTCGGGCTGGAACTCGGGGCCGATGACTACGTCGTCAAGCCGTTCTCGACCGGCGAGGTGATCGCGAGGATCCGGGCGATCCTTCGTCGCCGACACGGAACGCTGACGGCAGACGAGCAGATCAGGGTGCAGGATCTGCGGATTGACAACGCGGCCCGCCGCGCTTGGCAGGGCGACGATGAGCTTGAGCTGACGCGCAAGGAATTCGATCTCCTCGCCCGCCTGGCGCGCGACGCCGGCCGGGTCGTCGCGCGCGAGTCGCTCATGTCGGACGTCTGGGACATGAACTGGTTTGGCTCGACCAAGACACTCAACGTCCACATCGGCTGGCTGCGACGCAAGCTCGGCGACGACCCGGACGAGCCCGTCTACATCCGGACGGTGCGCGGCGTCGGCTTCTGTCTGGGCACCGAGCCGAGCCGCCGAAGGTGAGCCTGCGTGCGAGGCTTCTGGCCGCAGTCGCCTACGTGCTGCTGCTCGCGATCGTCGCGTTCGGTGTCCCGCTGGGCCTGAGCCTCAGCGCGCGTGTGAACGCGGAGGTGCGTACCCAGGCCCAGGCCCAGGCCGACCTCGTGGCCGCAACCGCGGCCGACCTCCTCGCTCCCGCCGGCCGCGCGCAGCTCCAAACGCTGGCGCGCACGGCGGCGACGTCGCTCCGTGGGCGGGTCTTGATCGTGAACGCAAACGGCCGCGTCGTTGTCGACAGCGCCGGACCCTCGGAGCTGGGCGCCAGCTACGCGAGTCGTCCCGAAATCCAGGGAGCACTAGCCGGTCGGCAGACCCAGGTCCAAAGGGCCTCCGCCACCCTTGGCAAGCAGATCCTGGCCACGGCGGTGCCGATCATCCACGGGGGGCGCACCGTCGGGGCGGTCCGCGTGACCCAGAGCATCTCCGCCGTGCATCGGGCTGTGCTCCACGTTGAGCTCGCGATCGCACTGATCGCTTTGATCGTCCTGACGCTCGGCCTGCTGGCCGGCGCGCTTCTGGCGAGGCAGATCGGACGGCCGTTGCGCAGGCTTGAGACGGTCGCCCGGCGTGTCGCGCAGGGAGACCTGCGAGCGCGTGCCGTGGTCGAAGGCAGTCTGGAACAGAGGTCGCTGTGCACATCGTTCAACGACATGACATCGCGGATCGCAAACCTGCTCAGCGCCCAGAAGGACTTTGTGGCCGACGCCTCCCATCAGCTGCGCACTCCGCTCACCGGCCTGCGCCTGAGGCTAGAGGAGGCAAAGGCGCTCAGCGACCGTCCTGAGGTCGTCGCCGAGCTAGACGCCGCGATGGCCGAGCTCGACCGCCTATCGCACACTGTCGACGAGCTCCTACGGCTGAGCCGCGCCGGCGGGCGTTCGGGCGCGGGGACCAGCGTCGAACTCGGGGCTTTAGCTGCCGATGCCGTGCAACGCTGGCGGCCGCAGGCATCTGGCCGGGGCATCGCGCTCCATCACCGGCTCGAGGGACATCCTGGCGCTGTCTGGGCCGCGCGCGCCGACCTCGAACGGGCGCTGGACGCGCTGATCGAGAACGCCCTGCGGTACTCGCCTGCTGGTCAGACCGTCGTGATCGCCGCCGGACCTCACAGGATTGAAGTGCGCGACCGCGGCCCGGGCGTGAGCGCCGACGAGCGCGATCTGGTGTTCGAACGCTTCGGGCGGGGCAGTGCCGGTATCGCGAGCTCGCCCGGCAGCGGGCTCGGGCTTCCGATTGCGCGCGAGCTGGCTCGCGAGTGGGGCGGTGACGTGGCCCTGGAGCGGCGTGATGGCGGCGGCACCGTGGCAATCATCGACCTGCCCGACGACGCGTCGTCGCTGGACCGAGGCGGTCGGAGCCTTGCCCGTGCGTGATCCGGTTACGCCGCCAGGGCCCTTGCGTGCGGTGACCCGCCGGGCCTTTCTCTGGGCGGTCGCCGCCGTGCTGGGGATCGTGATTACGGCGGCGCTGACCTGGAGCGTGAGCCGCCTCACGCGAGAACGGATTGGGCTCTCCGCCGAATCGCCGTCGGTGGTCGGCGGACTCGCGCCGCCACGCGCGCTCCCGCCTGGCCGCAAAACCAGGACCCCAACGAAAGGTGCCCCGGAGAGGGGGCCGAGTGCAGACCCGGGTCCTGCCCAAACGTCCGCCGGCGGCACGTATCCGACAATTCCAACCCCACCCACGGCGCCTGTCCCCCGCGTGAGCCCCAAACCGGCCTCGGGAGACAGTCGCGACGATTCCGGGGGCGGCTCGCGCGGGAGCCACGGGGCGCCGGATGACTGATGGGCGGCGGCTCCGCCGCCCACCGGTCCGTCTCAGGGATACACCTGCTCGTTGGTCCGCTGATCGACGAGGACGATCGCCGCGCTCGGACATGCCTCCGCGGCCGCGAGCAGGACTTCGTCGGGGGCGGTTCCGATCACCTGCGCGACGTCGTCGAGCTCGAATACCTCAGGCGCCACGTCCACGCAGTCACCGTGTGCCGCGCAGGCGCTCTCATCGATTCGTGCCAGGTAGGCCATTTCGTCTTCCTTTCTCGATTAGTTCGCGTGTTGCTGGGAGAGCGCGGGGCCGATTGACGAGCAACGCCGCGACCGCGCGCCCCTCCCGTGTGAAGATCGCCGTGAAGTCGAGGCCGTTCGGGTCTCCGTCGATCTCGATCGAGTCCCCGCGGCGCGTGTTGCCTACGTACTGGATCCGCAAGCCGTACTGGTCAGTCCAGAAGCTCGAGATCGGCGTCGGTCCGGAGTCGAGCCCGAGCATCGCGCGACCGACCCGCGCCCCCTGGCGGGCGGCTGCTTCCCAATGCGATCCGGGAACGCAGCGCCCGAGGGCCGAATCGAACGTCGCAGCCACGTCACCGGCCGCGAATACGTCCTCGATCGCCGTCCGTCCGTCGACCCCCACCGCCACGCCGCGACTGACGTCCAGGCCAGAGTCGGCAAGCCAAGCGACGTTGGGCTCGACGCCGGCGCCGACGAGCACGTGATCGACGGCGACCACGGATCCGTCGGACAGCCGCAGGTCCCGGATGGCGCCGTCAGAGCAGACACGGTCCACGGTCACACCCGTTCGAACGTCGACGCCCTCGGCGCGGTGAAACTCGGCGAACCAACTCCCGAGCCGTGGTCCGAGCACGCCCGCGAGCGGGAACGCCGCTGCCTCGACGACCGTCACATCGGCCCCGAGGCGCCGTGCCGTCGCGGCAATCTCGAGCCCGATGAACCCCGCGCCGATCACCGCCAGTCTGGGACGACCGCCGAGCACTTCGCGCAGCTCCCTTGCATCATCGACGGTGCGCAGCACCGAGACGTTGCGATAGCCCGCGAGCAGCGGCAGAATTCTCGGACGGCTCCCGGTGCAGATCAGCAGCCGTTCGTACCGGAGCTTGGCCCCGTCGGAGAGCGTCAGCCGATGCGCGCCGGGATCCAAAGTGGCAGCGCTCACGCCCAGCAGCAGGTCGACCGATTGATCTTCGTACCAACGTTCGGGGCGGTACGGCAGCCGGTCGTCCCAGGCGCGGTCGGTCAGGAGTTCCTTGGAGAGCGGCGGGCGGTCGTACGGGCGGCGCGGCTCTGAGCACACGATCCTGACCGCGCGTTCGTAGCCTCCCCGTCGGAGCGACTCCGCGCATCTCTGTCCGGCGAGGCCGCCGCCCGCGATGACGATCCCGTCGCGTGATGTCGGCGCGGAGCCGGAGCAAGTTGACATGAACCCGAGATTGGCCGCGCCGGGCAAAGGGATCGCCATGCGAGGCGAAGAGCACGGACGGCTTTCCCGAGGCTTTGCCCGCGGTTGGCCCCGGGATGGCGCGGACGCAGCAGAGTAGGCCGCCACCCCAACCGGAGGCCCTCAGAATGCGCAAGACGCACACCCGAATGGCCGGAGCTGTGGCAGCTCTGCTGGCGGCAGGTCTAGCCGGCTTTTCGTTGCGATCGGCACCGCGGTCATCAGCGTCGCTTGCGGCGCGCGCCCCATCCGCGGCCGTGACGACGCAGGTGATCCGCCGGACGATCCATATCGTCCGGCACGAGCGCGCGCGGTCCCGTAGCGGTGTCCGCCCGGGATCTGTGCCGGCACGCAGCGGCGCGGCGGTGAGCACCGCTCGCTCGATCCACACGGGCGCAAGCGGCTCGCTCCACCCCGGCTCGTCGGGCACGGTCGTCTCAGCGGGCGGCGTAGTGGCCACTCGCACGAGCCCGTCCCACGCGTCCGCCCCGACCGCCTCGGGGTCTGCGGGTGCGCCGGTGACCACCCGCACCAGCCCGTCGCACGCCGCTACGAGCTCGGGCCCTGCGCCGACAAGCTCGCCGGTGACCACCCGCACGAGCCCGCATGGCTCGAGCGGAGCCTCGGGCACCAAGCACGTCACAACCCGCTCGAGCGGCAACGACGGAGGTGACCACGGTGACTGATCGCCTCACTGTCGTCCTGTTCACCCTCGCCGGCTTTCTCGCGGTGCTCGCCGTCCTCGCGCACCAGCTGCCCGCGTTTGGGCGCTCGGACTCTCGGCCGTCGCCTGTCGTGCGCAAGATCTACCGCACGACCGTCATCGAGACCCTCGTGGGGTCCGCCGGCCCGACCGGAGTCACACGGTCGGGCTCGAGCTCGAGCGCGACGCAGCCGGCACCGACCACGCGCGTCTCGTAGTGCGGCCATGCCAACTGAGCTCGACTACACCTTCAGGGCGATGGGGAGCGACGTGCGGCTCCTGATCGGCGACCGCCTGCTTGCCGGCGCACCGCCGGCGCTCGAGGCGGCAGATCGCGAACGCGCATTCGTGTGGGGGTTCAGCGATCGCCTCTCGCGCTTCGAGGCCGACAGTGAGCTGTCGGCGTTGAATCGCGATTCGCGACGGCTAGTGCGGGCCTCACGGCTGCTCCGGGCCGCGGTCAGTGCCGGCGTTTGGGCAGCGCGCCTCAGTGAGGGACTGGTCGACCCCACACTGGTGCGGGCGTTGGAGCGCAGCGGGTACGACCATTCGCTGGACGCAACAGAGCCCGCTTCGCTTCAGGACGCGCTGGCGGACGCCCCACCGCGCCGTCCAGCTCGGCCGAATCCGGCCGCGCGATGGCGCCAGATCGAAGTGGACGACGAGGCATGCACGATCGCCCGGCCCCCCGGCTTGATGATCGACACCGGCGGGACGGGCAAGGGGCTCTGTGCCGATGCCGTCGCGTTCCGGCTCAGAGGCTATTCGCGATTCGTCGTGGACTGCGGAGGGGACATCGCCGTCGGCGGGGTGGGCGCGCAGCTCGAGCCATACGAGATCGACGTCCAGCATCCCCTGACGCTGGACACGATCGGCTCGATCAGGCTCGCACGTGGCGGTGTGGCGACGTCCGGCCTCAACGTCCGCATCTGGCAACGCGCCGACGGCGCCTACGCCCATCATCTACTCGACCCGAGCACAGGATCTCCCGTGTGGAGCGGACTGATCGCCGCGACCGCGCTTGGGGACAGCGCGCTCGAGGCAGAGACCCTCTCGAAGATGGCACTGCTGCTCGGCCCCGCCGGCGCTCGCCGCGTGCTGGCGCAGCACGGAGGTGTGATTGTTCACGACACCGGCGATTCCGAGATCGTGGGACCGGTGGTATGCCGGCCGGGGGCGCGGCCGGCTGCGCTACGCGCCCGATGACACGCACCGCACCGCTGCAATACCTGTGGTGGCTTGTAAGCGACGCCTCGGGCATCGTCGCGCTCGTACTCGTGTCAGCTTCGGTGCTGCTTGGGTTGGCGATGGCCTCCAAGGCGATTGGCGAACCGCGACGTAGGCGCGCCGGCGCCCGGCTGCACGAACACATGGCGCTCACAGCGCTCGCCGCTGTCTCCGTCCACGGTCTGGCGCTGCTCGGGGACCAATGGCTGAAGCCCGGTTGGCGAGGGATCGTCGTCCCGTTCGCCTTGAGCTATCGGCCGGCCTTCACCGGGGCCGGCATCGTCGCCGGCTACCTGGCGGCCCTGACCGCGCCCACCTTCTACCTGCGCCGCCGGATCGGCGTGCGCCGATGGCGAGCGCTGCACCGCGCCACTGTGCTCGTCTGGCTCCTGTCGGTCGTGCATGCGCTTGGCGCCGGGTCAGACGCGTCGAAGCTGTGGCTGCGAGCGGTTGTGCTCGCGCCGATCGCACCGGTCGCGTACCTGCTGGTCCTACGCATCTTCGGTGCGCGAGGCGGCGACGCCAGGAAGATAGCCCGGCAGGTCGATCCGAAAGGTGGCGCCGCGACCGGGCACGGATTCGGCGTAGATCCGACCGCCGTGCGCCTCGACGATGGCGCGGGCGATCGCCAGGCCGAGGCCGGCGCCTCCCTTGTCTCGCGAGCGGCCAGGGTCGAGCCGGTGGAAGCGCTCGAAGATCCGGTCGAGCTGGTCCGCGGGTATGCCCGGCCCCGTGTCGCTGATCTCGATCTCGAGGCATCCGTCCAGAGCGCGAGCTGACACATCGACTCGGTCGCCCGGATTGGTGTGGGCGACGGCGTTTCGCACCAGGTTGCGCACCACCTGGTTGAGCCGATCGGGATCGCCCTCGAGCGTTCCGCCTACCTCGGTCATCCGGAAGTCGCGGTCTCCGAACAACGGCAGATCGCGCCGGACATCCTCGAGGAACTCGGCGAGATCGATCGTGCGCGGCTCGATCAGCTCGCCTGCCTCGGCACTCGCGAGCGTCAGCATGTCGCCCACCAGCCGGTCGAGCTCGTCGAGGCGGCGCAGAAGCGTCGCGGTTTCCTCGTGACGGTTCCGCTCGTCGCTCTCGCGGTCGAGCAACTCGACCTGCGCCCGCAACACCGCCAGCGGCGTGCGCAACTCGTGGGACGCGTCGGACACGAACTCGCGCTGGCGCTTGAACGCGCGCTCCAGTCGCTCGAGCATCCCGTCAAACGCGGCTGCGAGCACCGCTACCTCTCCGCGGCCCGCGACCGGCCCGGCACGGGTTGACAGCTCGCCGGCGCTTGCGGCCGCTGCCACGGCTGTGATCCGCCGAAGCGGTGCGGCGATGAGGGTCGCGATGCCCACCCCCGCAAGCGCGGCGAGCAGCACCGACAACGTGCCCACGATGGCGAACGTGCGCCGCAGGCTCGACTGTGCCTGCGCCACCGGCGTCAGCGGATTGGCGAGTCGAAGCGTTCCAACCGTTGCCCCATGAGCCACGACCGGCGCCACCAGCACACGCATGCGACCTGCTTCGGAGACCGTGGCGGTGGACAGGCCCGTGGGCGCTCCGAACAGACCCCGGGGTGCGCCCGGGCTCTCCTCGCGGTCCGCCTCGCGGCCGACCAGCTCGGGGTCGCTGCTCACCGTCCGGCCGCCGTTGACCTGGACCGCGGTGACCAGTGACTCCGCGCGGTATCGCTGGGCGGCGATGAAACGTCGCGCGGCCCGCTCCACAGCCGCGGGGGTGATCAGATCGGCTCCGGTCGTGAACTGTCGCCACTCGCCGGCCTGTGTCCGCAGCTGCGCGTCGATCTGGCTGCGCAGCCGCGCTCCGGTGCCGCTATACAGCGCCAGGAAGCTCGCCCCGATCGCCACGGCGGTGACCAGTGCGATCGCCGCCGCCAGCTGCGCGCGCAGTCCCGTGGGAATCAGACGTTGGATCACGTCACACGAGCAGGCGGTAGCCGGCGCCGCGGACGGTCTCGATCGGATCGTCGCCTCCGTGCTCACACAGCTTGCGCCGCAAGTAGCCGATGTACACCTCGAGCACCTTCGTTCCCGGGTCGAAGTCAAACCCCCAAACCGCGTTGAGGATCTGCTCGCGCGACAGCACCTGGTCGGGATGACGCATCAGGTACTCGAGCAGGTAGAACTCGCGCGCCGTCAGCACCACGTCGCGGCCGTCGCGTTGCACTCGCCGCGTGCGCAGATCCATGTGGATCTGACCGGCCTGCAGGGCTGACGCCTCGCGCTGGCCGGGCGCACGGAGCTGCGCGCGCACTCGCGCAAGCAGTTCCTCGAACGAGAAGGGCTTCGTCACATAGTCATTGGCGCCGCGATCGAGTCCACTCACCTTCTGCTCGATCGCCGCGCTGGCGGTGAGCACGATCACCGGCAAATCTGGCGACCGCGTCCGGATCGAGTCCAGCACCGCCAGACCAGTTTTGCCCGGAAGCAGCAAATCGAGCAGCACAAGCGCGTAGTCACCAGTGAGCGCTGCCGCCTCCCCGCCATCACCGTCGTGACAGACCGTGACAGTGTGGCCCTCGGCCCGAAGCGCCTGTTCGACGAACTTCGCCAGCGTCGTCTCGTCCTCGATCACCAGGATGCGCATGCAGCCCCCACGGTAGGCGCCGCACCCGGGCCACGCAGGGGTAATAACCCGATTCTGAACGCGCCCTTACCGCAGTCTTGACGCGGATCCTCACGTTATGGCAATGACCCGCACACGACAGTCCACGAACCCGCGCCGCCACGCCAGACCGCTCTACCGCACCGTGTTGAGCCTCGCGATCGCGGCGGTCGTTGCCGCCTGGTTGCCGTTCACCGTGATGTACGTCACGGCGCTTCACAAGCGCCCTGCAAGCGTGACCGCGATCAGCGCGCCCGGCGCCACCCGAAGCACGACACGCGTGATCACCACCGCATCCGGCGCCACGCGCGTGGTCGCCGTCAACGGCGCGCCCGCCTCACAGGCCACCGTCCCCACGCCCGTCGTGATCCGGGACTCCTGAGGGCAATGATCGACCCAACCCACCAGATCTTCTGGTTCGCAAGCCGCGCGTTCGGGATCGTCGCGATGCTGATGCTCGGCGTGTCGGTCGCAGTTGGCCTGGCCATGTCTGGTCGGCTCATCCGCAGGCCGGGGGTCGCGGCAAAGCTCAGGCACTTCCACGAGTCGGCGACGCTGGTGACCCTCGGCTTGATCGTCGCCCATGGCGGTTTGCTGCTGTTCGACTCCTATCTACGTCCAGGCTTGCTGGCGCTCACGGTCCCGTTCACGCTCGCCTACCGCCCGCTGTTCACGGGACTCGGCATCATCGCCGGCTGGCTCGCGGCCATCCTGGGCCTGAGCTTCTACGCGCGCAAGCGAATCGGGGCCAGGACCTGGCGGCGCATGCACCGCTTCACGATCGTGGCGTATGTCCTTGCACTGGTTCACGTGATCGGCGCCGGGACCGATGTCCGCAGCCCGTGGATGCTCGCGCTGCTCACTGGACTGACCGCTCCCATCGCGTTCGCCTTCAGCTACCGGATGCTGCCGGCGAGCCCAATCCCCTCATCTGGTGCGAACATCTGAACGTGGGCAGGCTCGGACGACGGATCACGACGCCGCCGATGCTGGTGGGCGCCGTTGTGCTGTCGTTCTCCGCCGTGCTCGCAGCCACGATCGGTGCGGGCGAGCTGCTCAGGTTGGCCGAGCGTCCCGACGGGTCCACCGGGTTTGACCGGTCGATCACGTCGTGGTCTGTGGATCATCGTGCCTCGTGGCTGACCACAGTGGCGCGCGCGCTATCGACCATCGGCAGCCAGAAGGTGCTGCTACCGCTGGTCGCGGTCGTGGCGATCGTGCTGATCGTCCGCGGCGCCCGCACGCCGGCGGGACTGCTGATCGTGATCTGGGCCGGCGCGATCGAGCTGTACTCGCTCGCCAAGAACGTCGTTGACCGCCCCCGTCCGCCGATGCATCTGTGGTTGACGAGCGCGTCGAGCTCGTCATTCCCGTCGGGACACGCAACCCAGTCGCTGTCGACGTTCGCGGCGCTGGCTCTGGTGTCCGCGGCGGTGGCCCCGATCGCGCGGCGCCCCGGGCTCGCGCTCGCGGCCGTCGTCGCCGCCGGCGTCGGCTGGTCGCGCGTGTACCTGGGCGTGCATTGGGCGACCGACGTACTCGCCGGATGGCTTGCGGCTGCGTGCTGGGTGGCGCTCGTGGCCCGGGTGGCGCATACTCGGCGTACGCACGAGGCATCACCGTGACCGACGACGCATTGGACCCGCTGGACCAGGAGGTCGACCACGTCCGCGGCGGAGCGGACGGCCGTCTCCTGATCGAATACGGCGATTACGAGTGCCCGTTCTCGCGGCAGGCCTATCGCGAGATCCAGCGTCTCGAGCAAGAGCTGGGAGACGCGATGCGCTTCGCCTTCCGCCACTTTCCGCTGACCGAGATCCATCCGCATGCGGCGGCGGCCGCCGCCGCCGCTGAGGCCGCTGCGGTCCAGGGGCGCTTCTGGGACATGCACGACCACCTGTACCACCACCAGCACGCGCTCGAGGACGACGACCTGCTGCGCTACGCGGCCGACCTCGGGCTCGATGTCGAGCGGTTCGATGCCGACCGCGGCGCCGAGGCGGTGCTCGAGCGCGTGATCCGCGACTTCCGCAGCGGCATGGAGACCGGCGAGGTGAGGGGCACACCGACGCTGTTCATCGACGGGGCGGTGCACCTCGGGGCGTACGATCTGGAGACATTGCGAGCGGCGATGACCAGCTGATGTCGACCTGGATCTTCGAACCGGGACACACCGAGGCGGAGTTCCGCGCGCGCCACATGATGGTCACCTGGGTGCGCGGCCTGTTCAAGGACATCCACGGCCGGCTCGAGCTCGACTGGGACCACTGTGTCGGTGCGACGTTCGAGGGAGAGATTGACGCAACCGGCATCTGGACCGGTGAGCCCGAACGCGATGCGCACCTGCGCAGCGCGGACTTCTTCGACGTCGACAACCACCCGAAGATCACGTTCCAGGGCCGCTTCACCGAACGCACCGGTGCCACCACGTTCGAGGGCACGGTCGACCTGACGATCCGCGGCACAACTCGATCCGTGAGGCTCGACATCGAGTCGCTCGGCGAGTGGAGGACCCCGTTCTGGGCGGAAGGCGAGAACAAGGGCGAGCTGCGCCGGATCGGCTTCGAGGCCAAGACCCGAATCAATCGCCATGACTTCGGCGTCTCGTGGCAGGACGAGATCCCGGGCGGAGGGGTCGTCGTGTCCAACGAGATCGAGCTCGTGCTCGACGTCGAAGCGATCCTGCTCGAGGACCTCGAGCGGACCGGCGCGATCGAGTACTACCGCGACTAAGCGAACGCGCCGACCCCGGTGATGTCTCGCCCGACGATCAACGTCTGCATCGTCTCCGTGCCCTCGTAGGTGTGGATCGCCTCGATGTCGGCCATGTGGCGGATCACGTGGTTCTCGAGCAGGATCCCGTTGCCGCCGAGCATGTCGCGCGCCTCGGCGCAGACCTTGCGGGCGGTGCGGGTGTTGTTGAGCTTCGCAAGCCCCGCGATCGTGTCGCTCAGCTGACCGCGCTCAGCGAGCCGGCCGATCTGCAGGCAGTACAGCTGCATCGCGGTCACGTCCGCCAGCATGTTCACCAGCCGCTCCTGGATGATCTGGAAGCTGCACAGGGGGCGGCCGAACTGCTGACGGCGCTTTGTGTACGTCAGCGCGGTGTCGTATGCGGCGACGGCGTGGCCGAGGGCAGCCCAGGCGCAGGCGCTGCGCGTCGAGGCAAGGACCCGCGCGGTGTCCTTGAAGCTGTTGGCTCCCGGCAGGCGGTTCGCGGCGGAAACGCGCACGTCCTCCAAGGAGATCTGCGCCTGCCAGATCGCCCGCAGCGACCCCTTGCCCTCAATCACATCCGCCTGGTAGCCGTCCGATCCCTTCTCGACCAGGAACCCGTGGACCTGGCCGTCCTCCCCGCGTGCCCAGACCACGACGACGTCGGCCAGGCTCCCGTTTCCGATCCACCGCTTGGCGCCGTTGAGCAGGTACGAGTCTCCATCCCGGGTCGCGGTCGTCTCGAGTGCGACCGAATCGGAGCCGTGGTCGGGCTCGGTGAGCGCGAACGCCCCGAGCTTCTGAAGACGGGCCATCTCCGGCAGCCACCGCTGCTTCTGTTCCTCGGAGCCCAGCATCGCGATCGACTTCATCGCCAGCCCGGACTGGACTCCGAGGAACGTGGCGAGGCTGCCGTCGCCGCGGCTGAGCTCCATGTTGACCAGGCCGGCCGCGATCGGGTCAAGCCCTGGACAGCCGTAGCCCTGGATGTCGTCGCCGACGATTCCCAGTTCACCGAGACGCTGAAGCAGCGGCCACGGCATCTCGGCGCGCTCCCAGTAGCCGCCGATCACCGGCAGCACCTCGTCGTCGACGAAGTTGCGCACGCGCACGAGCAGTTCGATCTGCGACTCGGTGAGCTGCTCACGCAGGAAGAAGTAGTCGGTGGCCAGCGAATTGCCGAGTTGGTCTGACAGGGCAGGGGCGGTCAGCATGGGATTCCTCCACTCAGTGAGTCGGTAGTTCTGGGTCGGCGAGCGCGGACGCGATCACCCGGTAGGTCTTGCGGTTGAAGATCAGGCCCACGTGGCTGCCGGTGACCTCCACGCAGTCGCCGTACGGCACGAGCGCGGACTGCCAGCGCACGACGCCGTCGCCCTTGGAGTAGATGCTCGTCAGCCGCACGCGGTCGGCCGGGAACTCGCCGGCGAAGTCGCGACCGAACCCGCAGTCGCAGGTGTCGGTCAGGCACTGCCGCGATCGAGCCCGCCCGGTTCCCAGCACGACGCCCCGCGCCCCGGCCGCGGCAAGCTGGGTGGGCCGGCTGGTCGCGAGCATCTGACGCAGGCCGGCCCCCACCGAGATCGCGTGCGATACGAGCTCGGGGCGGCGATGGCCGAGGGCGCGCGCGTAGTGGCCGCCGCGGCTGTGACCGATCAGCGCCACGCGCCTTCCGTGCTGCGCGTGCAGCTTCTCCACGCGACGCTCGACCCGCTCCACCGCACGGTCGCTGCACCCGGTGTTGACGACGAACCCGCACATGCTCGGCCGGTAGCCGATGCGCCGCAACCACGCGGCAAGCACCAGCAGCGTCTGATCGCCGCCCCCGAAGCCGGGCATCAGCACGACCGGCCGCCCGTCGCCGTGCGGGACCCCGCTGCCGTGGAAGACCGGATCGACGAGCAGCCGATACAGCTCCAGCTGCCAGCGTGTCTCGCGCAGGTGGTCTCCCCACCACAGATCGGTCGGCAGCGGCGGCAGCTCGCCGGTGCCGGACACGCGATCAGTTGGCGAGGACATAGGTCCCCGGCGCCTTTCCCTGCGCCCGGTAGGTGCGGTTGCCCAGCGTCTTCGGCGCTGCCTTCATGGCTCCCGAGCGCTCGGCAAGCCATGCGTCCCAGTCGGGCCACCAGCTACCCGGCAGCGTCGGGGCCTGCGCGATGAACTCGTCGTCGGTCTCGGGCAGCTCGTCGGCCGCTCGGAAGCTCGAGCGGCTGTCGGGACCGGGTGGATTGACGAGCGCCTGAATGTGCCCGCTGCTCGAGAGCACGAACCGCCGGCGGCCTCCGAACAGCCTCGCGCTGTGGTACGCGCCCTCCCACGGGACGATGTGGTCGTTGCGACCCGCGATGAAATACGTGTCGATATCGACCCGCTCGAGGTCCACACCGCGCCCGAGCACCTCGAGCGCGCCGGCGTGCGCAAACAGGTTATCCAGCCCGATGTGGATGAAATCGCGGTGCAGTCCCGCTGCCAGCCGGACCGTGTCCTGGTTCCAGTAGAGGATGTCGAACGCGGGTGGCGCCTTGCCGAGCAGGTAGTTGTTGACGACGTAGTTCCACACGAGATCATTGGGGCGAAGCCACGTGAACACGCCCGCGAGCGCCTGGCCGTCCAGGTAGCCCTTGCGGGCGGACTCGGCGATCGCCGCGGCGGCGACGTCGCGAGCGCCGAGCGCCGAAAGGGTGCCCTCGCTTTCGTTGTCAAGCGCGCACACCATCAGCGTCAGGCTCGCGACACCGTCGAGCTCGCCGTCCGCGGCAAGCCCGCCGACGAGGCCCGCTGTGACGATCCCGCCCGAGCAAGCCGCCGCCAGGTGCACCTGGTCGGCGGCGGCGATCGAGGCAACGGCGTTACGCGCCTCCGAGACGGCTTCCGCATACGTGTCGAGGTCGAAGTGACCCTGCTCCTGCTCGGGGTTGCGCCAGGAGATCGCGAACACCTGCTGGCCTTGGGCGACGAAGTGCTCGATCATGCTGCGCCCGGGAGAGATGTCGAGGATGTAGTACTTGTTGATCGTCGGCGGGATGAACAGGAGCGGCACCTCTCGCACCTGCGCCGTCGACGGCCTGTAGTGGATGAGCTCGAACACCTCGGTGCGCAGCACGACCGATCCCGGGGAGGCGGCCAGGTTGCCGCCGACCTCGAACTTGCTCGTGTCGACGGTCGCCGGGAGCCGCGGAGATGTGGATAGATCGTTCAGGAGCCGACGTCCGCCGCGCACCAGGTTGGCGCCGCCGGTGTTCACCGTCTCCTTCAGCACCGTCGGGTTTGACCAGGCGAAGTTGGTCGGCGCGAGTGCGTCGAGCACGTTTCCGGCAGCGAGCCTCGCCAGCCGCTCCGCGCGCCAGTCCACGTCGGCGTCGGAGATCAGCCCGTCGACGGTCTCGCCCATCGCGAGGTAGCCCTGCAGCACCCTGTGCAGCAGCCAGTTCTGCTCCCAGGCCGGATCCGAGAATCGCCGGTCGCCCTTGGCGGGCTCGAGCTTGGAGCGGCCGGTCGCCGCACGTGCGAGCTCGGCGGTGAGCCCGGTCGCACGTGCCGCCACCCGCCGCGGGTGGCGCACCAGGCCGGCCCCGACCTTGACCGTCGGTCGCGGCGCGAGGAATCTGGGCGGTCCGCCCTCGGACGCCTCGGTCAGCATCACGTCCAGCCCCGATCGTGCCGCACCGGTCGTTCGCCGGACCCGCGACGAAGCCCCATTGGATGTTTCGTTCTCGCTCATCGTTCTCCTCGGGTTGTGCTCATGCCATAAGACTCGCTCTAGAACACCCCCACCGCACTGGGTCCGCACCCCCAACTTCCCGCCGGGGCGTTGTGTGCCGCCTACAATCGCACCGAGGAGAGACTTCGTGCCGTGAATCCCGAGCTTGCGATCGTCACGCTCCGCGAGGCGCTGCAGCAGCGACTCGACGAGCTCGCCGACGAAGCGGTCGAGTTGATCGTCGCCGAAGTGCCCGCGTACCGCAACGCCGACGAGCGATTGCGCAGCGACGTCCGCGAGCACGTCATGTCACACCTGCGCGCGAGCCTTGGAACGCTGAGCTCCGATCGTGAAGTCACGCCCGACGACCTCCTGTTCGTCAGGCCGCACGCCGCGCGTCGCGCCAAGCGCGTGCCGGTGGCGGACTTCGTGCGCGCCTTCTACGTAGGCGAGCGCGTGCTCTGGGATGCCGCCCTGTCGCTCGCCGACGACGAGCAGTCACGCCAGGCCGCGCTTGCGTTCGCGTCGCACCTGCCCCGCTATTTCGAGGTCGCGACCACGCACGCCGCCGAGGTCTACGTGGAAGCGCAGGAGCAGCTCGCTGCGACCGGCGAGCGCATCCGCAGGGACCTGCTGGACGATCTGCTCGCGGGCCGCGAGCTCGAGCCGGGCCCGCGCCTCGATGCCGCTCGCGCGGTCGGGCTGTCGGAGCACACGCCGTGCCTGGTGATATCGGCGATCCCCTGTGAGGCGCCCGGCGAGGAGCAGCTCCTGCGCGGCGCCGCGGCAGGGCTGGCCCGCGCCACCGCGAGCCGGGTGCCCCCGCTGGCGGTCGTCCGCCGCCAGGAGGTCATTGTGGTCGTCGCGCCGACCCCCGGTGAGGGGCCCCACGAGCTTGCCGCCAGGCTCGAGGGCGCGCAGAGTCGGCTGGCCGACGCCGGACTCGAGCTTGCCGTCGGGGTCAGCACCGTCGTCGCGAGCCGCGCGCAGATCCCCGATGCCTATCGCGAGGCCGGCCTTGTCCGGGCCGCCAACGGCGGCCGGCCCGGTGTCGCTGCCCTGGCGTCGATGAGTGCCTTCGAGTACCTGACGCTGCGCCCGGACGCCACCGCAAGCCGACTGATCGCTCCGGCGATCCACGAGTTCGTTGCCCAGGACTCTCAAGACGGCGGGCAGCTGATCGCGACGCTGCGCGAGTACGTCGCGTGCGACCTCAACGGCAAGCGGGCGGCCGAGAACCTGCACATCCACGTCAACACGGCGCACTACCGGCTCGCCAGGATCTCGGAGCGGACGGGCTGCGACCTGCGCCGTGTGGCCGACCTGGTCGAGATCCTGATCGCGGCACGGCTCGCGGAGGCGGGCGGAGGCGGCGCGGTTTCCTCCTGACGCCGCCCCAGTTGGGTGGCGCACACAATCGCGCCGCCGAAAGTTGGCTCTCGATCCCATATGCGCAGCGGCTTCGCTGGGCGAGCCTTTCCGCATCGACGACTTCCAATCGATGAGGAGAACGATGACCGAGAGCTTGGCCTACAACCTGATCGCGACCGCACAGAGCCACCCCGACAGGGCGGCCCTGCGGCTGGACGACAACGTCATCACCTACCGCGACCTCGACGACCTGACGGCGCGGCTGGCCGCGCTGCTGATCGAGCGCGGGCTCGAGCCCGGTGACCCGGTCGGAGTGATGCTCCCCAACGTCCCCGAGTTCGCGATCGTCTACTACGCGGTGCTGCGCGCCGGCGGCATCGTCGTGCCGATGAACGTGCTGCTCAAGCAGCGCGAGGTCGCGTTCTACCTCGGCGACAGTGGCGCGCGGCTGATCTTCGCATGGCACGCGTTTGAAGACCAGGCGCGAGCCGGCGCCGACGAGGTCGGCGCGGAGTGCATCGTGGTCGAGCCGAGCGCTTTTGCCGAGCTGGTTGCGACCGCCGAGCCGATGTCGGGACTGGCGTCGCGCGCAGCGGAGGACACCGCGGTGATCCTGTACACGTCCGGCACGACCGGCAAGCCCAAGGGCGCGCAGCTCACACACTCGAACCTGACGATCAACGCCGATGTCAGCAAGGAGCTGTTCTCGCTGAGCGCCGACGACGCGATCCTCGGCGCGCTGCCCCTGTTCCACGCGTTCGGGCAGACGTGCGCTCTGAACGCCGCGGTCAGCTCGGGAGCGTCGCTGACGCTGATTCCCCGTTTCGACGCGGGCAAGGCCCTGGCGGCAATCCAGCGCGATCGGATCACGGTGTTCGAAGGAGTGCCGACGATGTACGCCGCGCTGTTGCATCAGACCGACCGCGACCAGTTCGACACGACCACGCTGCGGGCGTGCGTGTCCGGGGGCGCGGCGCTCGCGGTCGAGCTCCTACAGGGCTTCGAGGAAGCATTCGGCTGCGTGATCCTCGAGGGCTACGGCTTGTCGGAGACGTCGCCGGTGGCGTGCTTCAACCATCCCGACAAGCCGCGCAAGCCCGGCTCGATCGGCACACCGGTCGAAGGGGTGTCGATGAAGCTGGTCGACGAGAACCGCCGAGAGGTGGGTGACGGCGAGGTCGGAGAGATCGCGATCCGGGGCCACAACGTGATGAAGGGCTACTGGAATCGCCCGGAGGCGACCTCGGAGGCGATCGACGCCGACGGCTGGTTCTACTCGGGCGACCTGGCGCGGATCGACGACGAGGGCCGTTTCTTCATCGTCGACCGCAAGAAGGAGCTGATCATCCGCGGCGGCTACAACGTCTACCCGCGCGAGATCGAAGAGGTCCTGTACGAGCACCCGGCTGTGCGCGAGGCGGCCGTGATCGGGATCCCACACCCCGACCTCGGCGAGGAGGTCGGCGCGGCGGTCGCCCTGAAGCCCGGAGCCGACGCGACCGAATCGGACATCCGCGAGTTCGTCAAGGCCAATGTCGCCGCCTACAAGTACCCCCGCCACGTCTGGATCCTCGACGAGCTGCCCAAGGGTCCCACCGGGAAGATCCTCAAGCGCGAGATCAAGCCTCCGGTGGTGTTCGGGAGGTCCTGATCGCAAACGGCTCCTGATCAGCCGTCGGCGCCGCCCAGGAACTCGCGCAGCAGGCGCTCGAACGCCTCGGGTGTTTCGAGCGGCGCGAGGTGACCGGCCCCGGCGATCGTCACGTACCTGGCGTCGGGCAGGGTCCGGGCGAGCTGCTGCGCCCCTTCGATGAAGTCGGGCATGTCGTACTCGCCGGCGGCCGTCAGAGTCCGAACCGCCAGCCGCTCGAGCACCTCGGGGTGCTGCTCGAGCGGGTCGGGGGCCTCCTGCGCGTCGGGGCAGGCGAGCTGAAGCTCGAATGCGCGGCGTTGCATCGTGGCAATGCGCTGGCGCAGCTCATCCGGGGCGCCGGAGAGCGTCCACGCGTCGACGATCACCTCGACGGCCGCGTCTATGTCCCCCGCTTCCAGCGCCGTCTCCTCTGCCTCCCACACGGCTTGGAGCTCAGGCGACGGTTCGAGGCCGGGGGCCGGTGGCGAGATCAGCGCCATTGCGGCCACGGCCGCCGGCGCCACCGCCGCTACCCGAAGCGCTACCGCGGCGCCGAACGAGTTCCCTACCACAGTTGCGCGATTGATTTCCAGATCGCGCATCGTGCCGACGACGTCCTCCCACTCGGCGTGCGGGCCCGCGTATGGCGGGCGCTTCGCCGAACCCCGGCAGGTCCACCGCAACGGCGCGAAACCCAGCGCGCGCAAGCCATCCCAGGTGCTCGTCCCACATGCTGCGGTCGGCGATCCCGGCATGGATCAGGACCACCGTTTCGCCCTCCCCGGCCTCGGTGTACGGCAGCATCAGCCGACACTAACCGAGACGCGCCGGGGTCGCCAATTTGGACATTTCTGCCGAACTTGTGAACGTTTTTGTTAGGCTCGGGCGGCTCGCGCCTCGGCCGTGGGGTGAATCCAGCGCGGGTTTTCTCGAGACGAAAGGAATACGCATATGCGCGGACGCACCGCGGCGTTGATCGCCGCAACCGCCGCAATCACCACCACGGGGGTCGTAGCAAGCGCTACGGCAGCCACGGGACCGCCCGCACCGGTCGGCGCCAAGGGCGTGAACGTCAAGCTGTTCGCCAGCGGCCTCGCCACTCCGACGTCGTTTGCCTTCGGCGGCGGCAACGTGTTCGAGGGTGACGGCGGCCACGAGTCGTCGCAGGTTCCCGACGGCGGGGTGTTCCTGCTGAAGGGCGGCACCGCGACCAAGCTGGACGGCTCGCCGAACTTCGTCGGCGGCCTGGTCTGGCACAAGGGCACGCTGTACGTCAGCGGCGCCTCGGCCGGCGCCTCGGGCATCCAGTTCCAGCTGCAGGCCTGGAGCGGTTGGACCGGCAGCAAGTTCACCAAGCAGAAGGTGATCTACACGGCGCCCAAGGGCTTCGACGGCTTCAACGGCCTCGCGTTCGGCCCCGACGGACGCCTGTACGTCGGCGTCGACGTCGGTCTGACCAGCGGCAACGACCACGGTCCGGCCACCAAGAAGACGCCGTACCTCTACGACATCCTGTCGCTCAAGCCCAACGGCAAGGGCCTCAAGGTGTTCGCCACCGGCATCCGCCAGCCGTGGCAGTTCGCGTTCGAGAAGGGCTCGTCGGACCCGTTCGTCTCCGACCTCGGTCAGGACTCGGGCGCCAAGAACCCGCCCGACTTCCTGTTCAAGGTCCACCAGGGCGACAACTACGGGTTCCCGCAGTGCAACCACACGAACGCCAAGAAGTGCAAGGGCTTCGCGAAGCCGTTCAAGAAGTTCGCCCCGCACACCGACATCATGGGGCTCGCCATCATCGGCAAGACGCTCTACATGACGTCGTTCCTCGGGAACGGCGGTAAGTCGGGCGAGGTGCTGTCGATGCCGCTCAAGGGCGGCCCGGCGAAGGTCGTTGCGAAGGGGCTCGTCGCTCCGTTCGTCGGCCTCGGCACCACCGGCGGCTCGCTGTACGTCGGCGAGTTGACCGGCCTGGTCTACAAGGTCACGCCGTAGCTTCACCCGCGTTCCGTGGCATCTCGGCTTCCCGTAAGCGGGGGGCCGAGATGCCCGGCGTGGCTACGCTCAGGTCATGAGACGTGGGCGTCGAGTCCTCGCCACAGTCGTTCTGCTGCTCGCCGTCGGCGTCGCAGGGGCAGTCGCGCGAGGACGAATCGACCCGCACGCGCAGCACCGCGCACGCGACGCGCACCTCGCCCGCGCAGAGGGTTTCCGTCAGCTGCCGCTCGCCGTCGCTCGGCGGCTCACTGCCCGCGATCGTCTACCTCCCGGCCGGATATCGGAGCGGATCGTCGCGCTACCGGGTGATCTACTTCCTCCACGGTCTGCCCGCCAACGCCGGCAGCTACCGCGCCAACCAGTTCGTCGGAAAGGCCGTGTCGAGCGGCCGCAACGCGGCGATCGTCGTGGCGCCGCAGGGCGCGCGCAGCGACAACGAGGATCACGAGTATCTCGACCTCAAGACCACCGAGAACTGGCCGCAGGCGATCTCGCATGATCTGACCCGCTGCATCGACTCGCGCTTTCGCACCGTGGCCAACCGCTCGGGCCGGGCACTCGTCGGCCTGTCGGCCGGCGGCTTCGGGGCGATGAACATCGGCCTGCGCAACCTCGCCACGTTCGGCGCGGTGGAAGCATGGAGCGGCTACTTCGAGGCCACCGACCCGAGCGGAAACCACAAGCTCGATCTCGGATCGCCCCAGGCAAACGCCGCGGCCGCCGTGCCGCGCGGCGCCGATCTGAAGGCCGCGGTCAAGGCGCACCCCTCGCTGATCGCGTTCTACGTCGGGCGCCAGGACGACCGGTTCGCCGACGACAACGAGAGCTTCGACCGCGCGCTCGCGCGCGAGGCGGATCCCCCACCTGTTCCGCACCTATCCCGGCGGGCACTCCGGGGCGTTGTGGACGAGCGAATCGAAGCTCTGGCTGGGCTACGCGCTCGGCGCGCTCGCTCGCGGCGCCTGATCGCGCCTAACGGGTTACCCAGGCCTCCGGGTCGTCGGCGAGCTCGTTGATCGAGCTCGGCAGGCGCGCGTTGGCCACGTCGGCGACGGTCACGTGCTCGACGACGGTCCGCAGGTTCTTGCGCACGGCGATCCACACCCGCGGCAGCTGGCTCGCGACGCCGGGGTACTCGGCGTCCTCGGGCCTGCCACCGCGGACGGTGGCCAGCGGTCCCTCGACGGCGCGGATGATGTCCGCGACCGTCACCTCCTCGGGACCCCGCGCCAGGCGGTAGCCGCCCTCGTTGCCTCGCTGGCTGCGCACGACGCCCGCGTTGCGAAGCTCGCACAGGATGTTCTCGAGGAAGTTGCGGGGGATCCCCTGTGAAGTCGCGATCAGCTCGGCGGAGATCGCCTTGCCGTCCGGTGCGGCGGCTAGCTCCACGGCGGCGCGCACCGCGTAGTCGGCCTTTGCGGAAATCCTCATAGTTGCCCCCTTCGCCAGGAGCCTTGGGCGGGCTCTTAGTAGTTCGATGATCTGATCGACGGCGTCTTCCACGCTTGTGCTCGCGGTGTCGACGCGCAGCTCGGGATGCTCGGGCGCCTCGTATGGAGCGTCCACCCCGGTGAAACCTGTGATCTCGCCCGCGCGGGCGCGCGCGTACAGACCCTTGGGGTCGCGACGCTCGCATTCGTGCACGGGCGTGGCGACGAACACCTCGACGAACGGCAGGTTGGCCTGCACGTGGGCTTTTCGCAGGTGCTGCCGATCGGCCGCCAGCGGCGAGACCAGCGACACCACCGCGACCGTCCCGGAGTCGGCCATCAAGCGCGCGACCTGCCCGACCCGGCGGATGTGCTCGGCGCGGTCACCCGGCGCGAAGCCGAGGTCGTCCGACAAACCGTGACGGATGTTGTCGCCGTCGAGCAGATAGGCCGACTGGCCGCTGTCGACGAGCCGCCGCTCGAGCGCCACCGCGATTGTCGACTTGCCCGAGGCGGGCAGGCCCGTCAGCAGCACCGTGGCGCCGCGCTGATCGATCGCCATCCAGCGGTCGTCGCGGTCAAGCGCCGACGGGTGCCAGGTGACGTCGCGACGGTTCTGCCGGCTGGCCTCCACCACCCGAGCCGCCTGGATCACGCCCGCCCCGACGGTGTCGTTTGAGTCCTCGTCGATCAGGATGAACGCGCCGGTGACGCGATTGAGCCTGTAGGGATCGGCGACGACGGGCGAGTTCGTGCGCAGCGTCACCTTGCCGATGTCGTTGACCTCCAGCGAGGTCGGCTCGATCTGCCGCTCGAGCGTCTCCGGGTCGGTGCGCTCGCTGATCACCTGAACGGTGGCGCGAACCGTGCGGCTGGTGTGCTTGAGCGCGTAGCGCCTGCCGACGTGCAGCGCGTCCTCGCTCATCCAGCAGACCGTGCAGTCGAGCTCCCGAGCGGCGGGTGGCTGATCGGCGGGCGAGACCAGCATGTCGCCGCGTCCGACGTCGAGCTGATCGGCCAGTCGCAGCGTCACCGACATCGGCGGCACGGCCTCCTGAACCTCGGGGTCCAAGGTGTCGACGTCGGCGACGGTGGTCGTGACGCCCGCGGGGAGCACCACGACCTCATCGCCGGCTTGGAGTGCGCCGGCCACGATCCGCCCGGCGTAGAGCCGGGAGTCGCCGTCGCGAGGGCGGCCCACCCATTGGATCGGAACTCGCAGGCGATCGAGATCGCGATCGGCCTGCACGTCGACCTCTTCGAGGTATTCCAGCAACGTGGGACCCTCGTAGAAGGGCGTGTGCTCAGACCGCAACGCGACGTTGTCGCCGTGCAGCGCACTGATCGGGACGACAAGCAGATCCTCGATCCGCAAGCGGCGGATTAGGTCCTGGACCTGCTGCACGATCTCCGCAAAGCGCGCGGGATCCCAACCGACGAGATCCATCTTGTTGACGCACACGACCACGTGCTCGATGCCGAGCAGCGCGGCGATGTGGGTGTGCCTGCGCGTCTGCGTGACCACGCCGGTGCGAGCGTCGATCAGCACCACCGCCACGTCGGCGGTCGACGCGCCGGTGAACATGTTGCGGGTGTAGCGCTCGTGTCCGGGGGTGTCGGCCAGCACGAACGAGCGCCGCTCGGTGGAAAAGAAGCGATAGGCGACGTCGATCGTGATCCCCTGCTCGCGCTCGGCGCGCAGGCCGTCGGTGACCGCCGCGAGGTCCGGCTGGCCGCCATTGTCCGAGACGTCATCGAGGTGGTCGGCGAGCAGCGAGCCGGTGTCGAGCAGGAGCCGGCCGATCAGCGTGCTCTTGCCGTCGTCGACGGACCCGGCGGTCGCAAGCCTCAGCAGCTCGCGCTGGTCGTCCATCAGAAGTAGCCCTCGCGCTTGCGGTCCTCCATCGCCGCCTCCGACGTACGGTCGTCGGCTCTGGTCTCGCCGCGCTCGGAGACGGTCGCCTGCTCGGTCTCGGCCATCACCGTCTCGATGTCGGCCGCCTCCGAGCGAACCGCGCCGGTGACCGTCAGGTCTCCGACCGTGCGGTAGCGGACCATGGCCTCCTCCACCTGCTCGCCGTCTCGCGACCGGATCCACTCGGACTCCGCCAGCAGGATCCCGTCTCGCTCGATCACACGGCGGCGGTGGGCGAAGTAGATCGATGGCAGCTCGAGCTCCTCGGCCTCGATGTAGCGCCATACATCCAGCTCGGTCCAATTGCTCAGTGGGAACACGCGGATGTGCTCGCCGCGACGGATGCGGGCGTTGTAGAGCGTCCACGGCTCGGCGCGCTGGGCGCGCGGCTCCCAGTGGCCGAACTCGTCGCGGAACGACAGCACCCGCTCCTTGGCGCGCGAGCGCTCCTCGTCGCGGCGGGCGCCGCCGAACGCGGCGTCGAACCCGTGTTGCTCGATCGCATCAAGCAGCGTCACCGTCTGCAGCCGGTTGCGCGAGCCGCCGCGGACGTCCTCCTTGACGCGTCCGGTGTCGATCGATTCCTGCACCGACGCGACGATCAGCCGATGGCCGCGCTCGCGCAGGCGCCGGTCGCGAAACTCGATCACCTCGGGGAAGTTGTGGCCCGTGTCGACGTGCATCACGGGGAAGGGCAGCGGCAGCGGGGCGAACGCCTTCTCCGCCACGCGCAGCAGCGCGATCGAGTCCTTGCCGCCGCTGAACAGGAGCACCGGCCTGGCCAGCTCGGCGACAACTTCGCGGATCACGAACGCGGCTTCGGCCTCGAGTGCGCGAAGCTGTGAGACGCGTCGAGCCGTCACGCTCACGCGGCTCTCCCCCGCTCGTGGCGGTAGCGCTCGATCCAGGCCGCCGACAGGTCGTCGCGCTGACGCGTGAGGCGCGGAACCGCCACGGCGCTGTCGGGAAGTCCCAGCGCGTGCAGCACGACCTCGACCGTGTGGCCCGGCGCGGCATCCAACCGGTCGTAGGTCACGTGGATCGGCTTGCGTCCCGTGCGCGCGAACCAGTCGCTCCAGGACCGCTCATCGGCTTCGAGCTGTGACACGAGATGGTCGATCGCCTCGAACTCGTAGGCCACGGAATCGGCGCTCGGCGCCTCGCCGGAGCGCCAGCTCTGGGTCTGGACCGCGCGCCACAACGACACCGCCTGCGCCGCCTTGTCGCGGCGGGTGACGAACACCAGCTCGGGATCGTCCAGCAGCTCCCGCAGCACCACGTCCAGATCGGCGTCGGCCAGCCCGGGCAGCTCACGCGCGCGCGCGACGAAATCCTCGATGTGGCCCCACATGATCTTGCCGCCCCAGACGCCGTTGCTCGTGCTTCCCTCGGCCAGGATGCGAGCCCACCAGTCCTCCGCCGTCTCGGCGCTCGCCGTTCCCGGATCCATGGGCGCCAGGAGCTCGATCACGTGCGGAGCGTCGAGATCCTGGAAGTACTCTCGCGGCTGACGTGGCAAGCTTGAATGGCGGAGGATCTCGAAGTGCTCGAGCGGTACGCCGGCCCGTCCGGTCTCGCGCAGCATCTCGCACAGCAGCGTGCTGCCGCTGCGCGGCGTCGCGCATACGAGATATGCCTTCGATGGCGTGGAAAATTGCGTCACAAGAGCTCCTCTACCCCAAAGCTCACTAATTCGATCGACAAAAGGATATACCACAAATGCGCCCGCCCAACATCGTCTATTTGCATTCGCACGACACCGGGCGTTACGTGCAGCCGTACGGCCATCAGATCCCCACCCCGAACATCCAGCGGCTGGCCGATCAGGGGCTGCTGTTCCGCCAGGCGTTCTGTGCGGCGCCGACCTGTTCGGGCAGCCGGGCGTGCCTGCTGACCGGCCAGTGGGCGCACGTCAACGGGATGACCGGGCTGGCCCATCGCGGCTGGAAGCTCGTTGACTACGGCCGGCACATCGTCCACCCGCTTCGCGAGGCCGGCTACTGGTCAGCGCTCATCGGCGAGCAGCACATCTCGACCGATCCGACGATGCTCGGATACGACCACGTAGTCGACGTCGGCACCACCAAGGTGCACTCGATCGCGCCGGCGGCGCTGGAACTGCTCCGCAGCAGCCCCCGGCAGCCATTCTTCTTGTCGATCGGGTTCTTCGAGACTCACCGGGAGTTCTTCGAGCCCAGCTCCGTGCGCGACGCGCTGTACGGAGCGCCGCCGGGGCAGCTGCCAGACACGGCAGCGACGCGCGCGGACATGGCCTCGTTCAAGGCCAGCGCTCGCTCGCTTGACCAGGGCGTTGGCGCCGTCCTGCACGGGCTCGACGAGGCCGGGCTGGCCGACGACACGCTGGTCGTGGTCACCACCGATCACGGCCTCCCGTTCCCCGGCGCCAAGGCGACGCTGAGCGACCGCGGCCTCGGGGTGATGCTGATCATCCGCGGGCCGGGTGGGTTTTACGGCGGCCACGTCACCGACGCGCTGACGTCGCACGTGGACCTGTATCCGACGCTGCTCGAGCTCGCCGGAGCGCCGATCCCCGACGGCAGCCACGGCAGCTCCCTGTTGCCGCTTGCCCGCCACGAGGTCGACGAGGTTCGCGACGAGCTGTTCGCCGAGCTCACCTATCACGCGGCCTACGACCCGCAGCGCGCGATCCGAACGCGCCGGCACAAGCTGATCCGCCACTACGGCGACCGCCTCGAGCCCGTGCTCCCCAACGTCGACGACTCGCCGTCCAAGTCGCTGCTGATCGACGCGGGCTGGGGCTCGCATCCACGCCCCCGGGTGGAGCTGTATGACCTGATCATGGATCCGGCCGAGATGCGCAACCTCGCGGACGTGCCGGATTTCGCGCTGCTTCGCGAAGAGCTCGAGGGGCGGCTGCAGGCCTGGATGGAGCAGACCGGCGACCCGTTGCTCGACGGCCCGGTCCCGGCACCGGCGGGAGCGTTCGTCAACGATCCGGCGGGCGTATCGGCGACCGAGCCGTACCTCGACGCGGTCGACTGAGCGCGCGCTAGCCGGTGAAGGCGATCGAGGTCTTGTAGTTCGTGTACGTGCCGTACACCCCGCGCAGCCACACCAGTCCCACCGGCCCGCCGGTGTAGCCACGCGGCACGACCGGGCGCACGTTCTCGGTCCCGTCGGCCGGGACGACGAGGCTCCGCCGCCAGTGAGCGCCGCCGTCGGGAGTGCTCCAGCGCTCGATCTGCCAGCCGCCGTGGACCTGGCGCGACAGGTAGACGGTGGCCGGTTGCGTGTGATCGAGCGCGACGCCACCGGAATACTGCTGCTCGATCGTCCCGGGGCTGATCGAACCGCCTGCCCTGGTCAGCTCGTGCGAGATCCAGCGGCGGCCGTCGAAGCGCGCGTACCAGTACACGTGCTGGGCGCCGGGCGGGAACGTCGCGTACACGATCACCGGACGACCGTCGCGGCCGATCGACACGTCCCACACCCAGGCCGGCACGTGGGTCTTGGTGGCGTCGTAGACCAGGCTCGTCTGGCGCGGAGTGATGGGCGTCCGGTCGATGCGGGCGATCCAGGTCCCGCCGGGCCGCCACAGTGAGCCATTTCGGTAGGCGGCGTAGTAGACGCTCGTCAGCACGTCGCGGGGATGGCCGTTCGTGAACGCCAGCGCGATCAGGTTGGATCCGTTATCGGCGACCTTCACGTAGGGGCGTTGGCCCGGTGACCGGATCAGCTCACGCGCGCCCGACCAGGCGCCACCGGGCGTTCGCGTCGCGAAGTCGGCGCTCCAATCGGCGCCCCGCCAGAACAGGTACAGGCGGTTGGCCTCGGCGGGCAGCAGCACCGGGTTTGGATACGTGAACCCGTCCGGCCCGCGGATGCCCTGCTCAAGCGTCCGCACCGCCGTCCACGCGCTGATGTCGCCGGGCTTCAGCGTCGTCCGGTAGTACATGTGCCCGCCGTTGTGGCCCGACCAGAACAACGTCAGGCGGCCGTCTGGCTCGACCAGGATCGACGGATCGCTGTGATCGTCGTGGTACACGCGCGCGATCACTACGGCCCGGCTCGCACCGGAGTCGCGATCCAGCTCACCGACCGTGACCCGGCCGCTCCAGTCGATCCATCCTACGAACGTCGCCCCGCCGACCTGCACGGCTCGCGGATCGCCGAACCAGCTCCACGATCCCTGCGCCCAGGTCACGATCTGGGCGTGCGCGGCGGTGGCCGGCAGCGCCCACGCTAGCGTGAGCGCTGCCGCCAGTTTCTTCACCGGGCGCGACGCTGCGCAGAGCCGATGAACGCCGAAAGCAGCCGTGCCGACGCTGCCATCGCGGCAAGCTGCTCACGCGAGGTCGCCTCGAGTACCGCCTGCCCGTCCAGCGGCCGGCCGTCGACGGCCTCGCCGCGCCGAAAGCCAACCCAGCCGGCAACGGTCTCGGGCCTGACCTCGGGATGGAACTGCGCGCCCAGATGCCCGCGGATCGAGAACGCCTGCGGGCCCACGCGGTCGTGCGCGAGCAGCTCGGCCCCGGGCGGCAGCTCGATCAGGCCTTCGTTCCACGCCAGCCAGGGGCCCCGGACGATCACGTCAGGGACCGTGGTCTCGACGCGGATCCAGCCCCGCCGGGGATGCTGCGCCGGCTCGACGCCGCCGCCGAGCGCGGTGGCCAGCGCGTGGGCGCCGGAGCCCAAGCCGAGGACCGGCGTGCCCGCGCGATCGGCTTGGCGAATCCACTCGAGCTCGGTGTGGAGCCAGCGACTGGCGCGGTTGTAGACGACCGAATTGGCGGTGCCGAGCACGATCGCGGTGGCGAGCGAGCGCGGGTCGGGCAGTGGCTCATCGCGGTCGACCCGGACGGTTCCCGCGCGCAATCCATGATGGTCCAGCACGTCCATCAGCAGCCCGGCCGGGACGTCATCGCGAAGCTGCAGGATCGCGGCCGTGTCGCGCGCGACGGTGCGGCCGGGTAGCACCCAGCGTCGTCGCACAGTTGCCCGGGACTGCCGACCCGGACTTTCCGCCGGCGTTGCTCTGTTGACGGTTGGAACGCTCATTTCGTGCACCTCGAGGTCGATTCAGTGGTAGCCGCGGCATGCGTCGCGGAGGAAGCTGGCGGCCAAGCCGATCCGCGACCGACCTGGCCATGATGAGAGGAGAGGAGAGAGCCCGGGATCGCCTTGCGCTGCGACCCCGGGCCCAGAGAGGGCTGCTACCCCCTACATCGCGCGGCTTCGCCTGCCATGGCCGGTCGCCTTCCGGCCTGAGCAACCACCGAACTGGGACTGTCCGGGAAAGCGGGACGCGCATTTACCACCATATTGATTGACTTTATTGCGTAGGACGGTCGGGGTCAAGTGCAGATCCGTCACGGGGCCTGCGCGGCGCCGCGCTGGCCCGGGACCGCCGGGCGCCGATCTCGCCTTACCTGGCGGCAGCGGAGCAAAACGCACACCCGGCACCGCGCAGCTCGATGTGTGTGGGATTTGCCCCGCATAGCAGTGTCAATCGCACCCGCGTTGGTCCGACGCGCGACGTGTGTGCGATTTGCGCCGTTTTCGCGACACGCGCGCGGCTCGCAGAGCGAGAACGTCCCTGGCCGGCCGCTCTCCTCGGGGAAAATCGTCCACCCGTCGCGCACTTGGCAATGGTGCGGGCGGTTGACCCCGGTATGCGGTGACGATCGCCCGCGCCTCGGCCACCGTGGCGGCGCGTGGGCACTTTTCCGAGCCGCGACCGTGGCCCAAGCCTCAAGCCGGCGTGGCCAATCGCACACGGCTCGGCGACGAGAGCACCACGACATGCGAGCGAGACTCAACAATGTCTGTCAAACTAGTGCACAATGGCCGGCCGGGGGCGGAGGTCGACCCCCCGCCACGGAACGCGCAACAGGCGCAGGAACGGGGCCAGTGGCCGGATGGTCCGGTCCAACTCGACATTGGAGGTCCGCTGTGAACGAAGTGATGGGGCGCCGAGTGCGACTCTTCAAAGTGCTGTGCGTGACAACCGTGGCGCTGAGCTGCGGGGCGCTCGCAGCGTCAGCCGGCGCCGCGCCGGTGACGCCGAACTCCGCCACGGATTGCCTGGGCTCGATTTCGAAGGATCGCGCGCCCACGCCCGACGATCCCAACCTGATCGACTACAGCATCTACTGCCACGGGGACTTCACCGCGTACACGCTGATCGCCCACCGCCGGGTATTCGACTTCGACACGATCGACGACTTCGATAGCGACATCGCCGTCATCCAGCCCGACGGCAGCGCGAGCGCAACCGTGGCCGTCTCGTGCGCGGCGACGCTTCCAGGCGACGGCATCAACTGCAACGCCGGCGCGGGCGGCGTGATCCCGGCTTATGACCAGGTCCAGGGCTCGTTCGATCTGACCGACCCCTACTGCAAGACGCTGCCGAAGGGCGCCAAGCCCGGCACGCCGGCCGAGCCGCAGGCGTACGTGGAGTACGTCGTCACGGACATAACCGGCGCCCAGGACGGGCCGTTCCGGCTCAGCCTGAAGGGCGGTTGCCCCAAGGTGCCCGACCGTGTACCGGCCCCGGCCAAGAAGAAAAAGACCAAGAAGGCCACGACGCACAAGACGACCCGCGACTGGGCCGCCACTCGCTGAGCGAGGGCGTCCGGAAGCACCGATACGCGCGGGCCGGCTAGGCCGGTAGACGCGCGCGCGGATACCCCACTAAGTCAATTAAGAAACTGGAAGATTGGTATTCTCGGATCGTAAATCGATCGAGATGCTGGAGTTTGCGTGGGCGCTCTGGGTGCGTTGAGCGAAGCGCCGCGCTGTCTTTCAAATCCGAAAGGAACGCCGTTGAGATCTATAAGCAGGAGGACCCTGGTAGGGGCGCTTGTCGCGGTTCCCGCCCTGGCGCTGGCTCCGGCAGCTGGTGCCGTGACGCTGATCGGCTCGGGTTCGAGCGCAGCGCAGCCGTACATGCTGAAGCTGTTCAAGGGCTACAGCGCGATCCACCGCAGCGTCCACTTCCGGTACAGCCCGGACGGCGGCAACGCCGGCGTCCAGGACGTCCAGCAGGGGCGCAGCCAGTTCGCGATCAACACGCGGCCGCCGCTGAAGAGCGACTCCGGCACGACGTACTTCAAGCTGTTCCTCGACGGGCTCTGCATCGTCGATAACCCGAAGAACGCGCTCGGCGACATCTCGATCGGCGAGACGAAGAACATCTTCCTCGCCACCGACACGAACTGGAGCCAGGTCCCGGGATCGAACCTGGCGACAACTATCGATCCGGTGGGGCGCAACTCGGCAGCCGGCCTGTACACGTTCTTCCAGCAAGCGGTGCTCGGCGGCAAGACACAGGCGTCGAACGTCAACCCGCTGCCCGCGGACGGCCTCGTCGCCAACGCGGTCTCGCGTGACCCCAACGCGATCGGCTACGTCGGCCTGTCGCACTCGGCGCGCAGCTTCGGCGTCAAGGCGCTCACGATCGGCGGCGTCGCCTGCGACGCGGCCCACATCAAGAACGAGAGCTACCCGCTGTTCCGCTACGACTGGGGCGTGCTTCCGACAAAGCACCCGAGCGTGCAGGTCGAGAAGTTCTTCGACTGGGTCCGCACCAGCAAGGCGGCAGGCCAGATCATCGAGCGCGCCGGCGCCGTGCCGGCGTTCAACAAGAAGTAACGAAACGAGCGGGGGCCGGCCGGATGGACGAAGACGTCCTGCTCGAAGACGAAGAGTCCCGGTTCTCCGGTGACCAGCGCGCCGAGGTTCTCCTCGGCGCGCTCGTCTGCGGGGTCGTGGTGATGCTGCTCGCGATGGTCGTGTTCGTCCTGCACGAGGCGTGGCCGTCGTTCGCTCACAACGGGCTCAACTGGTTTGCCCCGGGCGGATCGGTCGACCACCAGATTCAGGCGATCTTCACGTCGGGCGACGTCAAGGGCGTCCCCCAGTACCTGCTGCACGCGTGGCCGCTGATCTGGAGCACCCTGCTGACGACTATCGGTGCGGTCTCGATCGCGTTCGTGTGCTCGCTGTTCATCTCGGTGTTCATCGTCGAGTTCGCGCCCGAGTGGCTCAAGCGCGTGCTCGAACCGGTGGTGCGGCTGCTCGCGAGCGTGCCGTCGGTGATCTATGGGCTGCTCGGTGTGCTTGTGGTCGTGCCGTTCATCGGCAACCACCTGATCAGCGAGGGCTCGAAGGCTTCGGTGACGCCGGTGATTTCGCTGACCGGCTACAGCCTGCTCGCCGCCGTGTTCATCCTCACCGTGATGATCGCGCCGATCATGATCGCGATCTTCTGCGAAGGCCTGCGGTCGGTGCCGCGTGGCTGGCTCGAGGGGTCGCTGGCGCTCGGCGTCAACCGGTGGCGCACGTTCTGGAAGGTCGGCGTCAGGACGGCGCGTCCGGCGCTGATCGCGGGCACCGTCCTGGCGACCGCGCGGGCAATCGGCGAGGCGGTGATGCTGGCGATGGTCTCCGGCTCTGTCGGTTTCGCCCCGAACCCCGCCGATGGGCTGATCTTCTTCGTCGAGCCCTCGCGCGGGCTGTCGGCGACGATCCTGCAGAACACCGAGGAGCTGACGTCGTCGCCGATGAAGCACACGCTGTTCGCGATCGCGGCGGTGCTGCTGTTCTCCTCGGCGATGCTGTCACTGATCGGTTGGGCGACCAAGCGGCCGATGCGGCGCTACTTCTACGCGGGAGCGGGCGCGTGAGCACCCCAACGGCGGTCGCGCCCGAGCCGGCCACGGCGCCGCGTCCCAGGCGCCGGGTCGAGACGAGCGGATCCTGGCGGCTGACCGACAGGATCGGCCTTGGGATCGCGTGGGCCCTCGGCCTGCTGTTCTGCGTGATCGTCGCGGCGATCGTGATCTACCTGTTCGTCCAGGGAATCAGGTACCTCCGCCCCAATCTGCTCGTCAGCCGTCCGGAGGTCGGATACACCGAGAACCAGACGGGCGGCTTCCTCGACCCGATGATCGGGACGTTGCTCGTGGCGGTGCTGGCGATGGCGATCGCGGCGCCGGTGGGGATCGCGATCGCCGTCTGGCTGAGCGAATACGCGCGGCCGACCGGGCTGGCGCGGGTTGCCGAGTCGACGATCGAGATGTTCGCCGGCGCCCCCTCGATCGTGCTCGCGCTGTTCGGCACGCTGCTGTTCGAGAGCCCCGTCCTGGGGTTCCTCAGCGAGACCAGCGGCGGTGTCGTGTACGGGCGGTCGTTCTTCGCTGCGGGTGCGATGCTGTCGCTGGTCGCGCTGCCGCTCGTCGTCGGCGCGGTCCGCGAAGGTCTGCAGGCGATCCCCGGCCACGTCCGCGAGGCCTCCTATGCGGTCGGCAAGACCAAGATCGCGACCACCCGCCGAATCCTGCTGCCCGCGGCGCGCCCGTCGGTGATCACCGGTTCGATGCTCGGCGTTGGCCGCGTGATCGGCGACACGGCCGTGATCGTCGTCCTGCTGGGCGCGACGTTGCGGTCCCAGGGCGTGGGCTCGGTCCCGCTGCTGGGGACGCTGCGCGGAACCGGAAGCACGTTGACGAGCTACATCTTCGAGAACGCGCCGACCGGGGACGGCAACCAGCCGACCAAGGCGTATGCCGCTGCATTCGTGCTGCTGATGATCGTGCTCGTGCTGAACGTCGGCGTCGACATCTTCAGCCGCCGCGCGAGGGCGTTGCGATGGAGCTGAGAAAGCCTCCTCCCGTCAGGCGCTTGACCGGCCACGAAGGCCTCAGCGAGCCGGCCGTGCTCGAGCCTGAGATCCAGCACCCGGTGTCGACCAACGGCAACGGCCACCATCCGTCCGGCGGCTTTGTCGCAGCGCCGCGGCGCGTCGCCGCGTCCGCGTTCTCGATCGACCGGATGCAGGTCGAGGACGTCTCGGTCAGCTACGGCCACAAGCTTGCGGTCAACTCGGTGTCGCTGCCGATTCGCCAAGGCGAGGTGCTCGCGCTGATCGGGCCCTCGGGCTGTGGCAAGACGACGTTGCTGCGGTCGCTGAACCGTCTGACCGAGCTGACCAAAACGGCTTCGCTGAGCGGCCGGATCACGCTCGACGACGTCGACATCGCGGGAATGGAGCCGACCGCGCTCCGGCGGCGGGTGACGATGGTCTTCCAGCAGCCCAATCCATTCCCGATGAGCGTGTTCGACAACATCGCCTACGTCCTGCGAGAGCAGGCGGCGCGCCGCCCCCGGCGTGCGGCGCTGCGCGGCGCCGTCCAGGATGCGCTGACCCGGGCTGGGCTCTGGGATGAGGTCGGCGACAACCTCGATCACCCTGCGCTGCGGCTGTCCGGTGGTCAGCAGCAGCGACTGTGCATCGCTCGGGCGCTGGCCGCCAACCCCGAGGTGCTGCTGCTCGACGAGCCCTGCTCGGCCCTCGATCCGCAGTCCACGAAGGTGATCGAGGATCTGATCGTCAAGCTGCGCGACGAGGTCGCGGTCGTGATCGTGACCCACAACCTCCAGCAGGCCTACCGGATCGCCGACTACGTCGCGTTCATGTACCTCGGCGAGCTCGTCGAGTACGGGATGGGCCAGACGATCTTCGCCGCACCCCGCGAGCAGCGAACAAGGGAGTACGTCAGTGGTGCGTTTGGCTAGCTTCGCGCTGCTGATCCTCGCCTTGACGGGTTGCGCGACCACGCAGCAGGAGGCGGCTCGGCTGCGGCTGAACAGCGCGCGTCTGCGCGCGACCCAGGTCCGGCTGCGCGTGGTCCAGCCAAACCCCGCGATCAAGGTCCAGAGCGTCTCGCTGCTCGCGTCCCACGGCCGATCGGCAATCGTCGTGCGGCTGCGCAACCTGCTCGGCCATCCCGTGAGCGATCTGCCGATCTCGGTTGGCGTCGTCGCCAAGGGCGGCCACCGCGTGTATCTGAACGGGGCGCGCGACAGCGACTACTTCCTCAGCCACGTGCCGTCGATTGCGGCCGGCGGCGTGCTGACGTGGGTGTTCACGACCCGGCGTTCGCTGGCGCCGAGCACGCGTCCGTTCGCGGCGGTTGGGATCGCGTCTCCCCCACTCGTACCGGGCCTCCGCGCGCTGCCGAAGATCGCGATCGCGACCGGTGCCGGCTCGCGCGCCCGCGTCGGCGGGGTCATTCACAACGCGTCCAGCGTCCCCCAGTACGGCCTGCAGGTCTACTTCTACGCGAGCCGGCTGGGTCGGCTCGTCGGCGCCGGCCGAGCCACGATTGCCCACCTCGGTGCAGGAGCAACCGCGGCGATCAACATCCGTGCCGTCGGCAAGGCCCCGCGCGGCAGCGTGACCCTCGAAGCAGCCCCAACGATCTTCGGATAGGAACTTTCATGGAGCTTGTCGACCAACCGACCATTCAGCACGAGCAGCACGAGCAGCACGAGCAGTACGAGGCGTGCGAGCAGTGCGGCGCCGCCGTGGATCGGACGCAGCGCTATTGCGTGAACTGCGGGACGCGCCGCCGGCATGTCAGCGATCCCGCCGCGCGCTACATGAGCACGGCCACGAGTCGCTCCCGGGCCGCCTCATCCACCGTTGTCAGAAGGTCTGGCGCGACTCGGCGCGACCGCCGTTCTTACAGCGTGGGGCTCGCAATCGCGCTCGCCGCGATCCCGCTGGCCGTCGGCCTCGGTGTCCTGGTCGGCCGGGCCTCCACCAGCGGCGACGACAAGCTGATCGCTGCGCTGCGGGCGCAGAAGCCCGAGGTGATCACCACCGGCGGTGGTGTCGCCGCCACGGCCGCCACGACTGCGCACAGCTCAGCGGCGAAGTCGGTGGCCGCGCTGACGAGCAGCTTCTCACTGCAGAGCGGCTACGCGGTCCAGTTGCAGACACTGCCGGCAAGCAGCTCCACGTCCGCGGTGACCAAGGCCGAGCACGCCGCCACGACGAAGGGGGCGCCGCACACCGGCCTGATCCTGCAGCGGGACTTCCGCGTCACGCCTGCACCCCCCAGCGGCGCCTACGTGATCTACTCGGGCGCTTACAAGACGCAGGCGGCCGCGGCCGCGGCGCTCGCGAAGCTCCACCACAAGTTCCCGGCGGCCAAGGTCATCCGCGTGCAGCCCGTCGGCGCCAGCGCCACCTCCGGGAAGGTCCTGGCGAAGACGAACTACGGCTCCGCGCACGAGGTCACCGGGTTCAAACCGGGCCAGGCCCAGCTGAGCGCCGGCGCCAAGGCGGTTCAGAAGATCCAGCAGGGGGCGGGCAAGGGCTACGTCGACCAGCAGCGCGGGCTGCCCGACCAGATCTCGGTGCCGTGAAGATCGCCCTTGGCAAGCGAGGCGCGAGCGCATCCGCGCCGCCGCCGGCGCAACCCGTCGACCCCGAGCTCGAGACCCAACGGGCCAGACTCACCGAGCGCTTCGCGCTGATGCAGTCCGAAATCGGCGGCCTGTTCTACGAGATGGCGATCCGCGACCACATTCGGATCGAGGTCCTGATGCAGAAGGCGGCCGAGCTGCAGCGCGTCGACGCCGAGCTCGGGCAGGTCGAGCGGCTGCTCGAGGGCGGCCATACGACGGCCGGCGGGAACTGCGCCGCCTGTGGCGCGGTGTACGCCCGAGGCGCGGCGTTCTGCGCCCAATGCGCGAACCCCCTGGCCGCGACATGATCGCGCGGCTGCGCGAGGTCCGGCTCAGTCGTCTTGCGCTCGCGGCCGTCGCCACGCTGTCGGGCTTGGCGACGGCAGTTGTGATCACCACTGCGCTGGGCCGCACGTCCGCGCAGTCGGCCGCAACCGAGGCGCTGCACCATCCGCCGGTGGTCGTGCGCGTGGCCGCGACCCAGCAGGCGCCCAAGCCCGCCCCTGCGGCAGATCCCAGTCCAGCGCCGGCCCCCATCGACACGAGCGCCGCAACCGACACCGGCGACCAGTCAAGCGCCCCGCCCGCGACCGATGACAGCTCGTCCGACAGCGCCGACACGAGCGCGCCGACTACGACCGACGGCACAACCACGACCACGCCCACCACCCCGACGGCGCCTCAGCACAAGGTCGGGCACGTATTCGAGATCGCGCTGTCGACGACGAGCTTCGAGGCCGCGTTCGGGCAGCAGTCAGTCGCGCGCTACCTGAACACCAAGCTTCGCCCCCGCGGCACCTTCCTCGGCGGCTACGAGACGCTGGCCCGGGCAGAGCTCCCCGACTACCTCGCGCTGATCAGCGGCCAGGCGCCCAACGACGACACGCTCACAGACTGCTTGACCTACGCCGAGTTTCCGGACAAGGTCAAGCCGAGCGCAGACGGCCTGGTGCCCGGACCGGGATGCGTGTACCCGAACACGATCACCACGCTCGCAGACCAGGTGACTTCGGCGGGGAAGACCTGGAAGGCATACATCGGGGACCTCGACCGCAATTGCGTGCATCCGAACTCCGATGCGCTCGACAACGCCCCCCTTCCGGGCGCCGGACCTGATTACGCCACCCGGCACAACCCGTTCATCTACTTCCACTCGCTGCTCGACCTCGGGGGCTGTGACAACGGCGACGGATCGCTCGCGAAGCTGAAGGGCGACCTGCGCTCGAGCTCGAAGACGGCGACGTTCTCGTTCCTCGCCCCGGGCGCCTGTGAAGACGCCGCCGTCGCCACCTGCCCGGACGGGCAACCGGCCGGACTGGCCGGCGAGGACGCGTTCCTGCGCAAGTGGGTGCCCGCGATCCTCAAGTCGGCGGCCTACAAGAAGGACGGCGTCCTGATCGTGACATTCGCGCTGACCGGCGCCACCGCGCCGGGCGGCCCGGTGCCCACCGGCGCGCTCGTGCTTTCGAGGTACGCGAAGGCCGGCAAGATCGTCAGCGCGACGTACAACCCGTACTCGGTGCTGCGCTCGGTCGAGGACCTGCTCGGCTACAAGCTGCTCGCGCATGCCACGTCTGCACGCTCGTTCGTCTCCGCGGTGCTCCCGGAAGCGTCGGCGTCTGCGGCAAAGTAAAGTAATTCAATAGACAAACATAAATTTTGCTACATTCCGCCGCCACGTCAGGCGCCGGGCTCCGGCAGAAAGGCAATGCGTTGAAATCAAGATCAAGGATGTTCGTGGGGTTGATGGTGGCCATCGGCGCGATCGCGGTCGCCCCGGCAGCCGCTCTGGCGGCCAGTCCACCGACGCTGACGAGCTCGTTCACGCCGACATCGATCACGGTCGGCAACACCTCGGCGCTGTCGTTCACGATCACGAATCCGAACTCCAGCGGCTCGTTGACCGGGATCGCGTTCACCGACGCGCTGCCGGCGGGCCTCGTGGTCGACAATCCGAACGGGACGAACGGCACCTGCGGATCGACGAGCGTCCTGACAGCGGCGCCCGGGTCGGGCACGATCAGCCTGACCGCCGGAAAGCTGGCTGCCGGTGCCAGCTGCACGGTTTCGGCGGACGTGACGTCGAACACCGCCGGCACGTACACGAACAGCACCGGCGCGGTGAGCTCGAACGAAGGCGGATCCGGCAGCGGTGACACGCAGGCGCTGACCGTGTTCGGCAATCCGACCGTCTCGGTCACCTCGCCGAAGGAAGGACAGAAGTTCGACTTCGGCCAGAAGGTGATCGCGCGCTACACCTGCAAGGCGGCCACGGGAGCACCGGCGCTGTCAGATTGCTCTGGCGACGCTTCCAACGGCGGCCGGGTCGACACCTCGACAGCCGGCGCGCAGACGTTCAGCGTAAGCGCGATCACGGCCGACGGCTCGGTCGTCACGCAGACGATCGACTACACCGTGCGTCCCGACAACCGGATCACGATCACGCACGTGAAAGCGACTCGGAGCGGCACCGTCAGCTTCTCGGTCAAGGTTCCCGGTAAGGGCAAGCTGTCCGTGCTCGAGAGCGCACCGACGGCCAACCTGGCGGCGGTGGGCCTGTCGCCGGGCAAGGGGAGGTTCGCATTCGCCAAGCTCACCCGGAACGTCGGTTCGGCCGGCACGATCAAGCTCAAGATCAAGCCGGATTCCAAGGGCGCAGCGTTGATCGACAACCACCATTCGGCGGTGGTGATCAGGCTTGCGGTCGCCTACACGCCCAAGGGCGGGTCGGCGCGCACCATCACCCGCAGCATCCACATCACCTCCTAACGGACTCCCCGACCCGCCCGCGGCAGACCAGGGTCGCGGGCGGGTCCGCAGGGATGCTCGCCGTCGCACACGGCGGAGCCTCACCCGCCAGGGGTGATGCTGTATCACCCTGGAGGTGCGCAGCACCATGATCGATCGTGTCCTCGCACTCGTCCGCGCAATCCGCGACGGCGACTCGGCGACGGTGGAGGCCGCCGTCCTGCGGCTCAGCCGATCACGTCGCTGGCTCGCGCCTCTCGCGTTGGCGGTCGGCGCGGTCACGATGCTGTTCGAGGGCTTGCGGCTGGTCTGCACCAACCTCCGGCTGATGCTCATCCAGATCCTTCCGGCGATGTGGATCTGGCTGGCGCTGTTCGACCTCAAGCTGCACGCGCTGCACGGGAAGTCCTTCCACATCATCACAGGCCCTGTCCTGATCCCGGTCATCCTCGTTATCGCCGCGATCACGGCGGGGTGCTACTTCCTCAACGCCGTGTTCGCATTCGCGATCGCGGCCCCCGGGCAACCGGAGATTCGCCAGGGGTTCGAGGAGGCCAAGCGGCACCGGCGGATCGTGCTGGCGGCCGGCTTTGTCGTTGGCGTGCTGCTCGGCTTCTCGACGATCGTGGTCACGCGGTGGGGGCACCCCTGGTTCGCGCTCTGCCTCGGGATCATCGTCGGCGTGATGATGGTCAGCTACGTCTCGCTGCCCGCGCGGCTGATCGGGGCCAAGCGAGCCGGCTCCAGGCGGGACAAGCTCGTCGCGAGCGCCGTCGGCGGCACCCTTGGAGCGATCGTCTCCGCCCCGGGCTACACCCTCGGTCGCATCGGAATCCTGATGCTTGGAAGCAAGGCGCTGCTCATCCCGGGCGTGATCCTGCTCGCGATCGGGTTCGCCTTCCAGGCGGGCGCGACCGGCGCGATCAAGGCGATCAAGTTCAGCACCAGCCTGATCGCCGGCCGCGCGCCGCCCGTCAACGAACCGGCGCCCGCCAGCTCCGGCTCGGCGCAATGAGCGACATCGCCGGCGAAGACATCCCCAGGCGGTGGACCACCAGCCGGGTCGAGGCATTCAGGCCGTGAACGGCGAAACGGTCCTGCTGGAGGCGGTCGACGCCTACCGGTCGCAGCTTGGCGACCGGCTGCTTTCCGCATACGCGCTGGGCAGCCTCGCCCACGGCGGCTTCAGCGAGCTGGTCAGCGACGTCGACCTCGGCCTGATCCTCTCCGATCCACTCGAGCCCGGAGATCCCGACTCGATCCAGCGAATCGCCGAGTCCCAGCGGCGCAAGGGATCGCCGCTCCACGAACGGCTGTCGGTGTTCTGGGGCACCCCCGCGACGCTGGCGGGCGAGCACGAGGGCGGCCGCTTTCCGCCGCTGGACCGGCTGGACCTGCTCGAGAGCGGCCGCCTGCTGGCCGGCAGCGACGAGGCACGCGCCCGCGTGCAGCGCCCGACGCACAGAGGAGCTGGTAATCACCGGCGCCGAGTTCGCGCTCGACCACCTCGCGGCGGTCCGGCCGCCATCCGGCGACGACGGCGACCTGGGATCAATCCGCGCCGGGGGCAGCGAGGCCTTTCAGCAGATCCGCTCCCCCGAGCTGCTGGCCGCGCAGGGAGTTCGCCAGGTCACGAAGCTGGTGCTGTTCCCGGTGCGGTTTCTGTACACCGCGGCGACGGGCCACGTCGGTACCAATGGCGACGCGGTCGCCCATTACCTCGACGGCACGAACGCCGAGCCCGGGCCTCGTCGAGGCCGCGCTCGAGTGGCGCACCGATCCGCCGTCCGACGAGGCAGCAGTCGCCGAGCTGCTGCGGGCGGAGCTGGTGCCGCTGTATCTCGAGTACGTCGAGGACCACGCGCCGCGTCTGGAGGCGATGGGTCGCGACGATCTAACGCGCGCGTTCGAGGAGTGGCGCAGGCAGCTGCTCGCCTGATTCAGCCCGTCCGGGGATCCGGTAACGGCGGCGGTTCTCCGGGTAGAGTGCCTCGCGTTGCGCTTCACATGGCCTTCACAACTCGATTTCGACCCGAGCTGAATGGCGTCGATCGGGCAGCTGCTGCGCGGCAGCGACAACGCGTTCTTTGACCTGTTCGAGCGAGCCGGCGCCAACGTCGTTCGCGCAGCGCAGCTGCTTGACGAGCTCTTCTCGGGCTTTCCGGAGAGCCAGATACTCGCTCGCGACATCCTCGTCTGCGAGCAGAAGGGCGACCAGCTCACGCATGAGATCGTCAGAAAGCTCAATCAGAGCTTTGTGACGCCGATCGACCGCGAGGACATCCTCCGGCTGAGCTCCGCGCTCGACGACGTCGTCGACTTCACCGAGGAGGTCGCGGACTACCTCGGTCTGTACCGCATCGAGGCCCCGATGCTGCAGGCCCAGGCGCTCGCCCATGTACTGCTCGACGCGACCCGCCACATCGAGACGGCGATCCCCTTGGTGCGCGACTACAAGAACATCAGCGAGCACACCGTGGAGATCCACCGGCTCGAGAACGAGGGCGACCGGATCGTGCGCGGCGCGATCGCCTCGCTGTTCGAGGAAGGGATCGACCCGATGGTCGTGATTCGCTGGAAGGACATCTTCGAGCTGCTCGAGGATGCGATCGATGCCACCGAGCGGGTCGCCTTCATCCTCGAGGGCATCGTCATCAAGAACGCCTAGCGAGGCCGGGATGAGCGGAGACATCCTTCTCGTCATCGTTGTCGGCACCGCCCTGGCGTTCGACTTCACCAACGGCTTCCACGACACCGCCAACGTCGTCGCCACGTCGATCTCCACCCGCGCGATCGGCCCCAAGCAGGCGGTCGCATTCGCCTCGCTGCTGAACTTCGTGGGCGCATTCATCTCGCTGAAGGTCGCGACGACGATCGCCAAGGGCTTCGTCGATACCGACGCGGTGACCACGACCGTCGTGTTCTGCGGGCTGGTGGGGGCGATCGCCTGGAACGTGATCACGTGGTATTTCGGGCTGCCGTCGAGCTCCTCACACGCGCTGATCGGAGGCCTGGTGGGGTCCGTCGTCGCCGCCAGCGGCTGGTCGGCGGTCAATGGCGCCGGCATCGTGGACAACCTGATCGTCCCGGCGATCATCGCCCCGATCATCGCGTTCGCCGCCGCCGGTGGCTCGATTGTGCTCGTCTACCGGATCGTCGGACGACTGCGCCCCGGGCCCGGTCAGTCGCGGCTTCCGGCTCGGAGAGCTCGCCTCGGGCGGGCTGCTCGCCCTGTCGCACGGCACCAACGACGCACAGAAGACGATGGGCGTGATCACCCTCGCGTTGATTGCCAACGGCAACATCTCCGGGTCCAGCTTCCAGGTCCCGGACTGGGTGGTCGTCGCCTCGGCCAGCGCGATCTCGCTCGGCACGTTCACCGGCGGCTGGCGCATCATCAAGACGCTGGGCACGCGGATCATCAGCATGGATCCCGCGCAGGGGTTTGCGGCTCAGGGGGCGGGAGCTGCGGTGATCCTCGCCGCCTCGAGTGTCGGCTATCCCCTGTCGACGACGCACGTCATCTCGGGCGGCATCATGGGCGCCGGCGCCGCCAAGCGATTCTCCGCCGTCCGCTGGGGGGTCGCCGGCAACATCGTCGCGGCCTGGGTCATGACGCTGCCCGCGGCCGCCCTCCTGGGCGCGCTGGTGTACGGCGTAACAACCCTGTTCGGCAACGGCGTCGCCGGGCCGATCGTGGTCACGATCGTGCTGCTGGCGGGGCTTGCCGCGACGTTCGCCCGGCGCGTCCAGCACGCGCAGCCGGCACCGAGCACGCCATGATCCGCGCCGCCATCGACACCACCGCGCTGCTGAAGATGGTCTATTCGTCGCTGCTGGCGAGCGTCTTCGTCGCGGTCGTGTTCTCGACCGCGCTGCTCGGGGCGATCAGGGCGAGCGACTCTCGGCGCGCGGGACGCGGCGTCGCTGCGACCGCATACGCCGCCCTCGCCGTCGTCGGCGTGCTGCTGGCGAGCGGCGTGATCGTCTACGGCCTCGTGCTGATCGCGCGGAAGTCCTAGTACTCGGCCAGCCCGGCGGCGCGGGTCTGCTCGTCCTGGAAGGGCGGGTAGGTCTCGGTCAGCAGGAACAGATAGGCATCCGAGCGCGCCGTGTATGAGTTGGCCAGCACCATCACGTCGAACAGGCCGCGGGGGAGCCGGCCGATGATCAGGATCACGAACCACGCGGCGATCGCGCCGATCTCCAGCAGGATGCCGATCACGTAGCGCAGCACCACGACCGGGATCGCGAGGATGAACCGAAAGCCCGTCTTCAGCCGGCTGTATTGCGGCAGCGGCCCGGCGAAGTCCATCCTGATCGGATAGCTCGCGTCCGGCGCGCCGCCAAACGGCGGATAGGGATCGCACAGCAGCGCCGTGTACGCCGTCACCCTGGTCAAGAAGCGAACGACCCCGGCGACGAACTGATACAGCCCGTCTGGGTAGCGACCGGTGATCACGATCGCGAACCAGGCGAAGATCACGGCGAAGAAAGCGACGATCTCGTAGAACCACAGCACGATCGCGACCGGGATCGCCAGGATCAGCCGGAAGAACGTCGTCAGCCGGTTGCGCTGCTCGACATAGTCGGCCTCGAAGGTGACTGGATAAGACACGGCCTGCGCTCCTCTCTGTTCGCCAGAACGGCGATATGCCCTCCGGTGCCCCCGGTGTGTGGCGTATTAGACCAGCGAACACGCGTTTGGCCAAATCGCCCGGTCGGGTAGGTCATCGTCAGCCACGCGGGACCGCGGCAATCAAGGAGACGAACATGGCTGACAAGCACGTCGACGAAGGCAAGGGACGCATCAAGGAGGCCGCCGGCAGCCTGACCGACGACAAGAGCCTGAAGAACGAGGGCAAGGTCGACCGGGCCAAGGCATCGGTCAAGGACACGGTCGACAAGGCCGCCGACAAGCTCACCGGCAAGGACAAGGACTGAGAGCGGTCCCTCAGTCGCGGTGGTGGTTGACGACCTCGATGTTGTTGCCGTCGGGGTCGAGGACGTACGCGGCGTAATAGCCCGGGTGGTACCGGGCGCGTTCGCCCGGGCCGCCGTTGCTCCGATAGCCGGCGGCGACGGCGCCGTCGTGGAAGCGCCGCACGGCGTCGTCGTCTCCCGGGAACGCGACGTGGAGGTTCTCCGTCGCGGGCCCGGGGACGAGCGTGAACGAAGGGCCACCGGCGGCGTGTCCGAACGTCGCCCGGTGATCCTCTTCACCGCTGGTCAGCCTGAACCCCGCGGCCTCGCCGACGAGCTCATAGAAGCGGCGCGACGCAGGGAGATCCGCGACTCGGACCCAGAGGTGGTCGATGATCCGGTCGCGGCGGCGCGATGCCTCGTAGTGGACCGCCTCGATGCTGTTGCCACTCGGGTCCCGTAGAAACCCGCCGTAGTAGTCCTTGCGGTAGTTAGGACGAGCGCCGGGTGGACCGTCGTCCCCGTAGCCGGCGTCGATCCCGGCTTGCCAGAAGGCATCGACCTGCTCGCGCGATGGTGCCGCGAATGCGAGGTGCAGCTCGCTCGTGGCCGGCTGCGCGGCCGTGGCCTGCGCAACCATGAACTCCTGCCACTCGGTGAAGTCCTTCGTCCGGTAGCTGGTATCGATCCCGAGCGGTGCCAGCACGGTCTCGAAGAACCGCTCTGCCGCCCCGCGATCGGGAACGCGTATGGTCACGTGATCGAACAGCACCAGTCCGGAAACCTAGAGCAAGAGCACGGTCGGCCATTACGTCCATCCCGACCCGGCCGTTTTGGACGCAATCAACGTTTTGACGGCGTGACAGCGGGTATCAAACCTCGCTAAAGCTATGAGTCTGATTGAACGCTCGCGCGTCACAAAGTACTCAGCAAGCTCCATCGACCGGGATACTCCGTCCGTCCGCGAGTCCTACCCGGCGATCGCAGAGTCGGTTCCGGCAGCGCGCCGAGCGATCACGGCGTGTGCTGCGGACGCCGGGGCCGCCCCAGAGCAGCTCCAGGCGATCGAGCTCGCCGTCTCAGAGGCGCTGACCAACGTCGTCCTGTACGCGTATCCGTGGCGAACCGGCGAGATCCATGTCACCGCCCGGGTTGCCGGAAACGAGCTGTGGGTGCTCATCGCCGACAACGGCTGCGGGCTGCACGCCGGGCGCGACACCGACGGCCTCGGATTGGGCCTTGCCCTGATCTCGCAGATGACCGACGGGTTCTCCGTGGTCGGACGCTCCTCAGGCGGGACCGAGCTTCGGCTGCGGTTCGCGCTCGCCGGCGACTAGAGCAACCGGCGTAGGTCAGCTGCGAGGATCAGTTGCCTCGGCGAGCTCGCCGGCCTCGTCGCGCTTCTCGACCACGACGTAGCCATCGTGCGTCTCGACGACCGTCTCTGCGCCGGGGACCTCGTGACCGGGCGCGATCAGAAACCGCCGTGGGTGGGCACGGACGCGCTCGTATTCCGGCGCGCGCAACTCGATCAGTCGGCTGCACCCCAGGCGGGCGCACTCGCACCGATACGCCACCGGCGCCCCCTCCTCCCCCGGCCAACGGCCGCTTCGCACCGCCTCGTTGACATCGCGAAACATCGATTCGTTGCTCGCTACTCGCCGCTGGAGATCCTCGTCCACACGCGGATCTTCGCATCTGGGCCCCGACCAAGATAGGTAGCAGCGCTTTTCAACATGGGGAGTACTCCCGATGCGTCAGATCGCGCCCGCTCATACCTTCCAGCTCGCGGTCCAAGCCACGCCACGAGGAGGTCGAGATGCCGCGATACATCGTCCAGCGCACGTTTGCCGACGGGCTGGAGATCCCGATCGCCGACGGCGGCTCCGACATCTGCCGGCGCGTCATCGAGCGCAACGCCGACGAAGGCGTCACCTGGGTGCACTCCTACGTCAGCGAGGACAAGCACACGAGCTTCTGCGTGTACGACGCACCAAGTCCCGAGGCGATCCGCAAGACCGCGGCGCGCAACGAGCTGCCGGTCGATCAGATCACGCGCGTGCGCGTGCTGGATCCCTACTTCTACGTGTGAGGCTCAGGGCGGCGCGGCATTCGGCGATCGCGGCATTTGCGGTCACCGGCCGTCGGTGCGCAGGACGGGTTTGACGTCGATCACCGGCGTGCCGTCGATCGCCTCGAGGTCTCGTACCCGGACGCGGGTTCCCTCTACCGCCACGACCGTCACCCGGTGCAGGCCGATCGGGTTCGGCCGATCCTGTGAGCGCGTGCTGAAAACTCCCGTCAGCGGGTTGTCCTGGTTGTCTCGAGGGTGAACGCTGAGGACGTCGCGCCGCGCCAGGTGCAACCACGTCAGCACGAACACCTCGGATCCGGGCCTCAGGTCGCGCGCGGCCTCGACGATGTCCTCGTCGAACACCAGCAGCGCCTCAGGACCTCCTTCGTCGCCCTGACGCGGCGCCAGGGCCGGGTCGCTCAGGGGCGACTCCACCGTCCCGATCGCCCGAAGTTCGAACGGAGATCCGGCGCCGAGGGTCATGGCTTCACATCCTTTCCGATCCGGCTGTCGATTTCGCGGCGTCCCATTTGTCTTATAGGCGACCATTCCGAAAAGGAGGAAGCCATGAAGTACATGTTGCTGATTCACCAGGGTTCCACCCCGCTTCCGGGTTCGGAGGCGTGGGACCAGCTATCCGACGCCGAGCGGCAAGCGGTGTTTGCCGACTACGGTGCCATCAACAACACCCCCGGCGTCACGCCCGGGGAGCAGATGCAATCGCCCGAGACGGCCACGACCGTGCAGGTGCGCGACGGCAGGACGCTGACCACCGACGGGCCGTTCGTCGAGCTCAAGGAGGCCGTCGGCGGCTATCTGTTCTACGAGGGCGACGACCTCGACGCCGCGATCGAGCTCGCCGCCAAGATCCCGGCGGCGCGGATGGGCGGCGCCATCGAGGTGCGGCCACTGGGCGCGTGGTCTCCGTCCTAGCGGCGTGACGCTCGAGCAGACCTTCCGCGACGAGTGGGGCAAGGTCCTTGCCGCACTGATCGGCTTCCTCGGCGACTTCGAGCTCGCCGAGGAAGCCGCGCAGGAGGCGTTTGCGATCGCCGCGGAGCGCTGGCCGCGCGACGGCACGCCGGATAACCCGGCGGCATGGCTCGTGACCACCGCCCGTAACCGCGCGATCAACCGGATCCGGCGCAACCGCACCCTCGCCGAGAAGACGCGCCAGCTCGACGTACCGGAGGCGGTGGAGGAGACCTTGGACGAAGACGGATTTCAGGACGAGCGCCTCGAGCTCGTATTCACCTGCTGTCACCCGGCACTCGCGCTCGACGCCCAGGTCGCGCTCACGCTGCGGACGCTCGGCGGCCTGACCACGCCCGAGATCGCCCAGGCGTTCCTGGTCAGCGAGGCGACCATGGCCCAGCGCCTGGTCCGCGCCAAACGCAAGATCAAGGCGGCCGGGATCCCGTTTCGCGTGCCGCCCGACCACCTGCTGCCCGATCGTCTCGCGGCCGTGCTCGCGGTGGTGTACCTGATCTTCAACGCCGGCTACTCGGCGCCGCCGACCCGCAGCGACCTGTCGGCCGAGGCGCTGCGTCTCGGCCGGGCGCTCGCCGAGCTGATGCCCGACGAGCCCGAGGTGCATGGGCTGCTCGCGATGATGCTGCTGCACGACGCGCGCCGCAGGGCGAGATCTCGAGACGGGGAGCTCGTGCTGCTGGCAGACCAGGACCGGTCGCTCTGGGATGCCGCGCAGATCGAGGAAGGCCGCGTCGTGCTCGACCGGGCGCTGGCGCTGCACGGCCGCGGACCGTACGTCCTGCAGGCCGCGATCGCGTCCCTGCACGCTGACGATGAGCGTGACTGGTCGCAGATCGCCGCCCTGTACGGCGAGCTGGGCCGCATCACCGGCTCCCCGGTCGTCGAGCTCAGCCGCGCCGTGGCCGTCGCCGAGGAGCACGGCCCCGAAGCCGGCCTCGAGATCGTCGATCGCCTCGAGCTCGACGACTATCACTACCTGCATTCGACCCAGGGTGAGCTGCTGCGCCGTCTGGGCCGCACCGACGAGGCGCGCGACGCATATCTGCGGGCGCTGGCGCTGGTCAGCGATGACGCGGAGCGGCGCCTGCTCGAGCGCCGGCTCGCCGAGCTCCCCGGCTGAGCGCCGCCGCCAGGCGCCCCCTGCCGTGCGATCCCGACGGAAAACGACCCAACGCAGCTCATCCGCTCCTCGCGTGGGTCCTTTACCTCGCTCAGCGGGGCAAACGACCCACGCGCGCTCGCAGCCGCGTTCATTGGGTCGTTTTTCACGGGAGGTGCGGACATCCTGGGACGCTTCCGGGCGCTCGAGTAGTCTCGCCGCCATGCCCGCACGCCGCGAGTTACGGGTGGCCCTGCGCCCGCTGCGCGCCGCAGATCAGGACGAATTCATCGCGGGGATGCGGGACAGCCGCCGCCTCCACGGCCGCTGGCTCAGTCCGCCGACGACCCCCGAGCAATTCGGCGAATGGCTGCGCCGCACCCGCGAGGAGGCGTTCGTGTCGATCCTCCCCTGCCGCCGCGAGGACGACGCGATCGTCGGCTACTTCAACATCAGCCAGATCATCAGGGGACACCTGCAGAGCGCGTTTCTGGGCTACGGCGCCGTCGCCGCCCACGCGGGGCACGGGTACATGACCGAGGGGCTCGAGCTGGTGCTCGAACACGCATTCACGGAGCTGAGCCTGCACCGTCTGGAGGCGAATATCCAACCGGACAACGAGTCCTCGATCGCGCTCGTGCGCCGCTGCGGTTTCGTCAAGGAGGGCTTCTCCGAGCGCTACCTGAAGATCAACGGCAGGTGGCGCGACCACGAGCGGTGGGCGATCCGCTCCGAGCAGTGGCGCGCGCGTCGCAGACGTTAGGCTCCGCGCCGGGCGTCAAGCGCAGGAGCCCGGTTTTGCATTGAGCGATTCGACCCGAGAGCTCGCCGGCGGGGACACGGCAGATAGCGCCGGAGCGCCGGCGACCGATTCGCCGCCGACCGGGGTGACCGGCCGCGGCCTGCGGGCGCCCCGTCGTCGGACCGGCAAGCACTCCGACGACGGCCACGACCTGTCGGTCGTCGGCGGGCTCTCCGCGCTGAGCCTCGACGCCCTGTCGAGCGTCGCCTACGGCCCCGAGGCGATGGTGCTGGTGCTCGTCACGGCGGGCGCCGGAGCGCTTCGCTACACGCTGCCGCTGACGCTCGTGATCGCCGGGATGCTGGCGATCCTCGTCCTGTCTTACTCGCAGGTGATCGCGGCGCACCCGGACGGGGGCGGCGCGTACGCGGTTGCAAAGCGAAACCTCGGGCGGATGCCTGCCTTGCTCGCGGCCGCTTCGCTCGTCGTCGACTACGTGCTGACCGTGGCGGTCAGCCTCGCGGCCGGGGCGGCGAGCCTTGCCAGCGTATTCCCCGGGCTGTCAGACGACCTGCTCCCGATCTGCCTGATCGCGCTCGCGCTGCTGACCGCGGTCAACATGTTCGGGATCACCGAGTCCGCGAAGGTGCTGGCGCTGCCGTTCGCGGTGTTCATCGTGAGCGTGTTCGCGACATTGATCGTCGGACCGTTTCACCCGCAGCCCGTCGCCCAGATCGGCACCCCGATGTCGCTACATGCCACGGAGGCGATCGGGATCGTCCTGATCCTGAAGGCGTTCGCCGCCGGGTGCTCGGCGGTCACCGGCGTCGAGGCGATCGCCAACGGCGTCCCCGCGTTCAGGCACCCGCGCGTGCGGACTGCGCAGCGAACCGAGTTAGCGCTGGGGGCGCTGCTGGCGGTGATGCTGATCGGGATCGCGGCGCTGATCCGCGTTCACGACGTCGCGCCGCGCGGCGGCGTGACGATGCTCGCCCAGCTGACGGCGGGGGCGTTCGGGACCGGCTGGCCGTTCTACGTCTCGAACCTGGCGGTGACCGCGGTGCTCGGACTGGCGGCGAACACGAGCTTCGGGGGCCTGCCCGTGCTGATGAGCATCCTCGCCCGAGACCATCGCCTCCCCCACGCCTTCTATCTTCGCGCGGAGCGGCCCGTCTACCGCTACGGGATCGTCGTGCTCGCGGTGGCGGCGGCGCTGCTGCTGATCGCGGTCGGTGCGGACACCAACAAGCTGATCCCGCTGTACGCGATCGGTGTGTTCATCGGGTTCACGATCAGCCAGATCGGGCTCGTGCGCCACTGGCGGACGGAACGCCCCTCGAGGTGGCGCGCGCGAGTCGCGCTGAACGGGTTCGGCGCGACGCTGACCGCGATCTGCGTCGTCGTGTTCCTGTCGACGAAGTTTCTCGAGGGCGCGTGGGTGGTTGTGATCGCGATCCCGCTGATGATGTGGCTGTTCTCCCACACCGAGACCTACTACGCGAAGGTCGCATCCGAGCTAAAGCTCGGCAAGACGCCGGGGATTCCGCACGCGCGCGAGAGCGTGGTGATCGTGCCCACGTCGACGGTCAACCTGCTCACCAAGCAGGCCCTCGACGCGGCGCTGTCGATCGGCGACACGGTGGTCGCTGTGGCGGTGGCGGGCGACGAGGAGGAACGGGAACGCGTCAAGCAGGACTGGGATCAGTGGAAGTGCTCGGTGCCGCTGGAGGTCGTGATCGACCCGCACCGCTCGCTGGTGCACACGGTCCTGGACTACGTCGAGGCGATCCCCAAGGACGACGTCAACGTGACCGTGCTGATCCCCGAGCTGATACCGACCAAGCGCAGTCGCGAGATCCTCCACAATCAGCGCGGCAGGCTGCTCGAGGCCGCCCTGAAGTCGCGCAGCGACGTCATCGTCGCCACGCTGCCGTTCCACGTCAAAGCGTGACCGGCTGTTCGTCCCACCCCGGGCGGCCGGTGGCATAGAGTCGGCCGATGATCGGCCCGGGGAGCGAGCTGGGGGGTTTCGTGATCGAGTCGATCGCCGGCCGCGGCGGCATGGGCGTGGTGTACCGCGCGCGCCAGCGCCTCCCGGACCGCGTCGTCGCGCTGAAGGTGATCTCGTCCGAGTACGCCGAGGATCCTCAGTTCCGGACGCGCTTTGAGCGCGAGGCCGCGATCGCCGCGCAGATCGAGCACCCCAACGTGATCCCCGTCCACGCCGTCGGCGAGGCCGACGGCACGCTGTTCATCGCGATGCGCTTCGTCGACGGTGTCGACCTGCGCAAGGTCCTCACCCAGGAAGGCCGGCTCGAGCCCGGCCGGGCCGCGGCGATCGTCGACCAGGTCGCGCAGGCGCTCGACTCAGCTCACGCGCGGGGCCTCGTGCATCGAGACGTGAAGCCGGCCAACATCCTGGTCTCCTCAAGCGGTGGCCGAGAGCACGTGTACCTGTCGGACTTCGGCCTCGCCCGGCACGTTGTCGGCAGCCACGGTCTGACGGGCACCGGGGCGTTCATCGGCACGATCGACTACGTCGCGCCCGAGCAGGCCCGCGGCGATCCCGTCGACGCGCGCGCCGACATCTACTCGCTCGGCTGTGTGCTGTTTCAGGCGCTCACCGGCACGGTGCCGTTCCCCGCCGACAACGATCTCGCCAAGCTCTTCGCCCACGGGTCACAGCCGCCTCCGTCCGCGCTCGAGCGCAACCCCACGCTCCCGGTCGAGTTCGAGGACGTGCTCAAGCGGGCGATGGCCAAGGATCCCGACGACCGTCAGGCATCGGCGGGCGACCTGGGGCGAGCCGCGATCGCGGCGGCCGCGGGCACGGCGCCCACCGCTCCCGAGCGCACGGTTGCGACCGGCGCGGCGGCGCCGGCCCAAACGCCGCCCCCGGTGTCGCCCGCGCGGGCCGGCGCCCCGCCACGGACACCAGCCGGCCCCAGACGCAAGTGGATCTGGGTCGGGGCCGGCGTGGCCGCGCTGGCGGTCGCGGCCGGTCTGGCGATCGTGCTGTCGGGAGGGTCGAGCAAGCCGGCCGTGTCGACGCAGTCGCTTACCCCGGTGCAGTCACAGGACATCCCTACGATCGCGCACAGACGTCCGCTTCAGACCGAGCTGTCGATGCGCCCGGCGGGTACTCGTACCGCGTGTCACTCGACACGACCGACGCGCCTGCAAACAGTGCCTCCGGGCACGAAGTTGCCGCTGTACATGACGTTGCTGGCCAGACGCGGCTCGGGTCCGTTCGTGACCGTCCAGCGGCTCAAGCTGCCAGATGCCTGGAAGTGGACGAACAGCTCGACGGTTGCTTCATTCACGCTCGATCCAGAGCCGGACGGCTCAGGCCAGATCGGCCTCTCCTGGTTCGTCAGGGCGGGCGATCAGAGCGACGTCACCCACTACCTCGGGGTCGGCCCGCAGGGCATCCAGATCCAGAGCTGAGCGACGGGGGGCGGGATCAGAGACCGAGCGGGATCCGAGGCTCGCCCAGCGCAGCGCGCCCCACCTCGCCGTACCACATGTCGCGCAGCTGCAGGTTGCGGTGGGCGACCGCGACCGCCATGTCGCGCAGGATCCGCGCCGTCCGCTCGCCGTCGCGCGCGACCCCGGCGCCGACGGTCTGAAACAGGTCGTCGTCGACCACGTTCCAGCACATCAACATGACCTCGCGGGCAACCCCGGCGACGAGCATGTCGTCGCCGTAGGTGTAGTCGATCCCGTCCTCGACGTTTCGCCGGCACAGCTCCATGTGCAGATCGGCCGCACGGTGCAGCGCCGCCTCGGCTGTCGCGATATGCGTCAGCGCCCGCCCATACCAGCGCTGGTACTCGCGGTTCTCGATGCGCGGCTGAAACGGCGGCAACCCGGTCGTCTTGGTGCGCATCAGCCGTTCGTACTCGTCGAGCATGTTGTAGGCGGCGCCGACCATGACCGCGCCGAGCGAGATCGTGAACACCGACATCGCCCGGCCCGAGTACATCGGGTTGCCGTGCAGCCGCCAGCCCGGCGTCCCGCCGCCCACGTCGACGTCGATCATGTTCCCCTGAAAGCCCCAGCTCGCGGGAATCCGGGTGTGGTCGAAGCGAATGCTGTGCGACCCGCTGCCCTTCAGCCCGAGCATGTCGCCCCAGTCGTCGAGCATCTGCCACTGGTCACGAGGCGCGACGAACAGCAGCGTCGGCGGCGGTTGGCCACCATCCGGGTTGGGGAGCATCGCCTGGCCCATGTAGTACGTCGAGTAGGGCGCGCCCGAGGCGAACGCGACCTGCCCGTTGATCTCCCAGCCGTCGTCGGTGGGTTCGGCGGTGCCCACCGGCGCGGCCACCGATCCGGCGCGGAAATCGCGCTTGGCGAAGATCTCATCCTGAGCTCCCTGCGGCCACCAGGAGCCGACCATCAGCGCGTGGTTCATCGCCAGCCCGAGGCACCACGCGGTCGACACACACCCTCGGGCTACCTCCTGGATGACGTGCACGTACGCCGGCACGCCGAGCTCGAGCCCGCCGTACCGGCGCGGGACGTACAGGTCGTAGAAGCCGGCGTCGAGGAACTCCTCGTGCATCGCCTGCGAGTAGTACGTGCGCCGCTCGGTCTCCTCCTGGCCGGCGATCAGCGCCGGCCTCAGCGCGATCGCGCGCGCGACCAGCTCCTCCTCGGTCGTCGACGTGACCATCCTGTGATCTTGTCGGGCGGCCGATCGCTGTCAAGATGGGCCGCACGCGTCGTCAAGGCACGACGCACGCCTGGGCTTTACGCGCCGGGGATGCCGGCTTGGTGGTGGGCACACATGCGCGCTTCCTTGCCAACGGCCGCTCCAGCGACAACGCTCCGGTTCAGAACACCGAAAGGACCGCACATGTGCCGTTGGCTTGCCTATTACGGAGCACCAGTACTGATTCACGATGCGCTGTACACCCCTAACCACTCACTGATAGACCAGAGCCTCAACTCACAGCTCGGCGCCGAACCCACCAATGGCGACGGTGTCGGGATCGGCTGGTACAGCAGCGAGCCGACGCCCGCGGTGTTTCGCAGCATCGAGCCTGCGTGGAACGACCAGAACCTCAGCGAGATAACCGCCCACGTGCGGTCGCCGCTGTTCTTCGCCCACATCCGGGCGGCGATCGGGTCCCCGGTGCAGCAGACCAACTGCCACCCGTATCGCCACCTGCGGTGGTTGTTCATGCACAACGGCTGCATCAACGACTTCGCCAAGATCAAGCGCGACCTCGTGATGGCGGTCGACCCCTCGCTGTACAACGAGATCAAGGGCTCGACCGACACCGAAGTCCTGTTCTACCTCGCCTTGACGCTGGGCTTGGAGGACGACCCGCCGGAGGCGATCTCGCGCGCGATCGGCCTGGTCGAGACGTTGGGGCGCGAGCGCGGGATCGAGTTCCCATTCCAGGGAACGATCGCGACCAGCGACGGCGAGAGCCTATGGGCGTTCCGGTACTCGACCGAGGGTAAGTCGCGCTCGCTGTTCGTCTCGCGGGACGCTCAGACGCTCAAGCATCTGTATCCCGAGCGGGAGATCCTCAATCAGCTCTCTGACAACGCCCGGCTGGTCGTGTCCGAGCCGATCGGCGATCTGCCGGGCGCATGGGTGGAGGTACCGGAGTCGAGCTGGGGGGTCGTGGGCCCCGGTCGGGAGGAGGTCCACCAGCTGACGATCAAGCACCCCCCGACATCGGTGCCGGTGCCCGCCTGAGCTCACCGCCCGACGCCGTTCAGCTCGTCGACGACGCCGAGCAGGTCGCCGCGCCGGAAGAAGTCGACGGCCACCAGGTTGGGCAGCCTGTGGCGGATCCGCTCGCACGTACGCGCGCGGGCCAGCAGCGCGGCGCGGGCGTTGACGATCTCGGCCAGGGAAGCACGTGGCGCCGGCGAGGTGTCGACCCAGTGGTTGAGTAGGAACAGGGGCGCCGACGCGGGGCCGCGGTTGGACCGGCAGCTGGCAGCCAGCTGCGACTCCTGGGTCAGCGCGGCCGTGGTGCGGAACCTGAAGGGTGTCTCCTGAAGGCCCTGGTCGTACGCGAGGTGGTACCAGGGCACGTCGCCGGCGTCGTTCTCGGCCATGACCACGAGCCGCTGTCCGGAGTCGATCATCTGCCTGAGCGTCGGAAACGGACCCAAGGGCCCGCGGTACACGAGGTCAAGCAGGCCGGCCCTGTCGAATGCGCGCTCGATGTCATTCGGCGTCACGCCCTCGTCCTGGTTGATGATCGTCACAACGGCACCAGGATTCGCAACCAGGAACGAACGGATGTCGGCCAGCGCAGAGTCCAGCGACACGGCCCCAAGCTCGCAGAATCCGTGGCACAGATAGATCCCCCGCTTGCCCGTGCCGGCGGGGCCGATACGGGCGCGCAGCCGCTCGGCGGCCTTGACCGCCGGCTCGCCGATCTCCTCCACGGCCGTCTCTCGCTTGGGCAGGCTCGCCAGATCCGTGCGGACCCGGCCCCCGCTCGACTCTCCGTAGTAGGTGTCGATCAGCAGACCCCGGACCCCGTAGGCCAACTGGTCGGCGATCGTCCCGTCCTGCTGTCCGAAGTTCCAGGTGGGGATCGTCACCGAGGCCATCGAGTTGTGGGTCGCGGCGAGTGCGACGTCGTTGAGCGGACGGCTGCACAGCACGGCGAAGCCATTGCAGGTCTCAGGCGTGGCGGCCGGAGCCTCCGACCCTTCACCGGCGACGATCAGTGCCGCCGCGCCGCCCAGCACGACGACGACGAGCGCGGCCCAGCCCAGGCCGGGAACCGCGCGCCTTCGGGCGCGAGGACGCTCGGCCCGCGCCGCGGCGGCGCGTCCGATCCACACGGTCGTCGCCTTCGCTCCCCGGTACACCACGTAGATGCCGACGGCAATCGCGCCGAGGGTCAATGCCGCGGTCGGCTCGAGCAGGATCGCAACGCCGGCGGCGATCAGCCCTGCAGACCGCCCCAGCCCAACGCGAATCGGCACATCGTCTCCGGTGAGCAGCCGCCGCCAGGTCGCGCCTTCGGCCAACCGGGGCCGCGAAGCGATTGCGGCGACCACGGCTCCGGCCGTCGCCGCGATCAGCGCCTGACCGCGCAGGCCGCCGAGAAACGACCGCCAGACGGCCGCCGCGACGGCGCCGCGACCCGCGGGCGCCGCGTGTCGGACAACCACGCCGCCGATCACGTACACCGCGACGATCACCAGCCCGCCGACGGCGAGACCGAAGCCGAGCCGGCGAACCGTGTCGCGCCGGTCCGGTGACACCCAGATCGCAGCTAACGCGAGCAGCATGGCGACGATCGCCGCGACCCACGCGGCCGTGTAGACACGCTCGGCGATTCGTACGAGATCGAGCACGACTGCCCCCGGGCGCAGGGTCAGGAGCGTTGCCACACGCTCCGCGCCAAGCGTCTTCGCTGCGTCCGGCGCAAACCGCGCGAGCGCCCCGTCGATCAACACCGCGGCGTCCCTGACGCTGACGAAGATCGCGCCGCCGTGCTGATGGGTCGCCGCCCGGTGCGCATCGAGCACGCCGCGGCGAAACAGCGCGGCAAACGGCCTCGTGCCGATGATCGAACCGGTGAGCGCCCGGATCGCCGGTCGCACCGCGACGAGGTCGCCGCCGCCACCACTGACGAACGCATCGGTGAGGTGATCGGCGACGTCGTCCTGCACGGCCTGGTCGTGCAGGGTCGCGACGGCGCGGTCGGCGAACGCCTCGGGCCTCAGCACGGCGCGCCCCAGGTAGGACATCACGAGCGCGAGCAGCGCCAGCACCACCGCAACACCGCCGAGCGCCCGGTCCACGGCGACGCACGGTACCGGCCGCCTGCGACGTCGGGCAACCCGAGCCATCTGGCGGCGCTACTTTGTCGGCGCCTCGCCTGTCAGCCCACGACCCTCCCGGGAGGAGTCCGTTGAACGACCGTCCGCCCCTACCCCCGTTCACCCGCGAGACCGCCGCCCAGAAGGTGCAGGCCGCCGAGGACGCCTGGAACACGCGCGACCCCGAACGGGTTGCACTCGCTTACACCGAGGACTCGGTTTGGCGCAACCGCGACACGTTCGTCTGCGGGCGCGCCGAGATCGTGGCGTTCCTGACCCAGAAGTGGGAGCGGGAGCTCGACTACTCGCTTCGCAAGAACCTGTGGGCGTTTGACGAGAATCGGATCGCGGTGCGCTTCCAGTACGAGTGCCACGACCGCGACGGCCACTGGTGGCGAAGCTACGGCAACGAGCTTTGGGAGTTCGACGAGCACGGCCTGATGATGCGTCGCGAGGCAAGCATCAACGACTTCAAGATCGACGAGAGCGAGCGTCGCATCCACGGCCCACGCCCCGACAACGAGCGCGGCGAGCAGCTGCCGGTGCGCTGAGAGCGCTCGCGGGCTCCGACCGGTACCGTCAGCCCAGGCATGAGCATGCTTGCTGCGGCGTTTGCTCCGGTGCACCAGCAGTATCTGCTGGAGGCTCGGCAGATGCAGGCTCTGTCGTTCGCCGTGCACATTCCGCTGGTGTGCTTCGGGATCGCGTTCCCCGCGATGGTGCTGTTCATGGAGTGGCTGGGGATGCGGACCGGCGACCCGCTGTATCGGACGATCGCCCGCCGCTGGAGCCGGATCGTGCTGGCGCTGTTTGCGATCGGGGTGATCACGGGGACGATCCTCAGCTTTGAGATGGGCCTGCTGTGGCCGAACTTCACGGCGACCTTCGGCAGCGTGTTCGGGCTGGGGTTCGCGATCGAGGGGTTCTCGTTCTTCATGGAGGCGATCTTCGTCGGGATCTACGCCTACGGGTGGGACCGGCTGTCGCCGCGAATGCACTTCCTATCCGGCTTGCCGATCGTGCTCACCGGCTTCACCGGCTCGCTTACGGTGATCGCGGTCAACGCTTGGATGAACCATCCAGGCGGTTTCCACCTCGTCGGCGGCAAGGTGGTCGACGTCGATCCGTGGGGCGCGCTGTTTGGCAACTCGCTGCTGTGGTCCGAGCTCATCCACATGTACGTCGCCGGATACATGGTCACCGGGTTCGTGATGGCGGGGGCCTACGCGTTCTGCCGCCTGCGCGGGCGGTGGACCCGGTATGAGCGAGTCGCGATGACGATCCCGCTCACGATCGCCTGCCTGGCGGCGCCGGTCCAGGTGCTGATCGGAGACTGGATCGCGCGGGTGATCGCGGTGGACCAGCCGATCAAGCTGGCGGCGCTCGAGGGGCTGTCCAAGACGACGCGCGGCGCCAGCGAGCACGTCCTCGGCTGGTACACCAATGGCCAGATCAAGTTCGGGATCGGGATCCCCCACCTCTTGTCGCTGCTGTCCTTCCACAGCTGGAACGCCCGCGTCACCGGCCTGGAGGCGGTCCCGGCGAGCCAGCGGCCGCCGATCAACGTCACCCGTCTCTCGTTCCAGACGATGGTCGGGATCGGCACGCTCCTGGCGCTGCTGGGTGTCTTCTATCTGTTCGTGCGCATCCGCCGCCGGCGACTGCCGGTCTCCAAGTGGTTCTACTGGGCGGTCGTCGCCGCGGGGCCGGCCGCGACGGTGGCGCTGATCGCCGGCTGGGTGACGACCGAGGTCGGCCGCCAGCCCTGGGTCGTCTACCACGTGATGACGACCGCGCAGTCGGTCACCGGCGCAACCGGGATCCCCGTCGGCTACACCGTGCTCGTCATCACGTACATCGCCGTCGCGGGGGCGATGGTGTGGATCCTGCGACGGCTGGCGCGCTCGCCGCTGCACCTCCCCGGCGCGGATGCGCCCCCCGACTCGACCCTGCAGCCGGCCTGATGCTCAACGCCCTCCCGCTCGTCTTCGTGCTCATCGGTCTGGTGCTGTACACGGTCCTGGCGGGCGCGGACTTCGGCGCCGGCATGTGGCAGCTGATGAGCGGCGGCGGCGAACGCGGCGAACGGATCCGCGACCACTGCCATCACTCGATGGGGCCCGTCTGGGAGGCCAACCACGTGTGGCTCATCTTCGTGCTGACCGTGACGTGGACCGCTTATCCGGTGTTCTTCGGGTCGGTGGCCTCGACGCTGTCGGTGGCGCTGTTCATCGCCGCGCTCGGCATCATCCTGCGCGGCGCCAGCTACGCGCTGCGCTCCGGCGCCGCCGGGTCCCGAGAGCTGCGGACGATCGATGGCATGTTCGCGGTCGCGTCGCTGGTGACGCCGTTCGCGCTCGGCGCGGCCGCGGGCGGGATTGCGGCGGAGCGGGTCCCGGTCGGCAACGCCGCGGGAAATCTCATCACCAGCTGGCTGAACCCGACCTCGATCCTGATCGGCCTCTTGGCTGTGGCCTTCTCCGCGTACCTGGCCGCCGTGTACCTCGCCGCCGACGCCGCCGCGCGCGGGGAGACCGACCTCGTCGAGGCGTTCCGGGTGCGGGCACTGGGCGCGGGCGCCGCCGCCGGCGGCCTCGCGCTCGCCGGGTTGATCGTCGTCCACGCCGACGACCATCCGCTCTACACGGGTCTCGTCCACGGCGCCGCGCTCGCGGTACTGATCCTGTCGGTCGTCGTGGGCACGGCGACGATGGGCCTCAACACTGCGCGCCGGTTCGAGCTGGCGCGCTACACGGCCGCGCTCGCAGTGGCGCTCGTCGTCGCCGACTGGGCGCTCGCGCGGTGGCCGACGCTCCTCCCAGGACTCACCATCGACCAGGCCGCGGCCCCGCACGACACGATGGTGGCAGTCGTCGTGGCCGTCCTGGCGGGCGCCGTCCTGCTGTTCCCCGCTCTGGCACTCCTGTTCACCCTCACCCTGCGAGGCCGCCTCGGAGAGCACGGCGAGACGACCGAGGCGGTGCCGACCGCGGGCCAGAGCAGCGTCGCGCAGCTGCTCCTGGGGCCGACGCTCGGCGCCCGGCTCGCCGTGGCGCTGCTGATCGTCGGCTTCGGGCTGCTCACCCTGGCCGAGACGGGTTGGGCGCACGCCATCGGCGTCGTCAGCCTGCTCGCCTTCATCCTCGTGGCGTTCGCGGCGCTCGTGCCCCAGGCGCTGGCCGAGGACGCCTGACGGCGCGACCCGCTCGACTCAGGCCAGCTTCTCGCCGTCGTCATCCGCATCGATCAGCGCGAGGCGCTCGGGATGCCGGAGGCGCTCGATCGCCGCGTTGGTCAGCAGCCAGCAATCCGTGCGCTCGCGCGTCAGCAGCCCGGCGCGCGCGAGGCGCTGCAACGCGATCGTGACGGTGGGCCGCTGGGCTCCGATCAGCATTCCGAGCACCTCGTGGGTCAGCGGGAGCGAGACGCGGACGCCGTCTGGCCCGACCTTGCCCCACCGCTCGGCCAGCAGCAGGAACAGGATCAGCAGGCGGGGATGGGCGCGCGGCAGGTGCATCACGGCCTCGGTGAGAGACAGATAGCGAGCGCGCTGCACGACCCGGCTGACAATCCCGCTGTTGATGCTCGGCCACGGGCCGGTCCGCAACACGAATGCCGCGTCGAGCACGGCCAGCCGCACAGTCTTGAGCACGAGCCAATCAATGTTGATCGGCAGGGGCTCGTACTCGCCGTCGGCATCCCACGGGCGCAGCAGATCGCTCGGCCCGAACAACTCACACGCCGCACGTTTGCCGACCGTCACGCGGCGGATCATCAAACCGTCGATCACGAACAGACCGAGCCAGCCGGGCTCTGCCATCGCGGATACCGCCCTCGGATCCCACTCGGGCGGCCCGACCTCGACGACAGCCGCGACCGCACGACGGCGCGCCGCCTCGAGGTCGTCCGCCGGCACCCCGGCCGCCAGGTCGGGATCCACGTCGAGCAGTGAGACCGTCTGGCGGGCGCTGTCCAGGCCGCTTGCCACCGTTCACACGCTACCCGACGACCCCGTCCGGGCAGACTGTGCTCGGGGCTGTCTTCATCCAGGCTCTACGTCAGGACCGCGTCCTCGTAGGCCCTGCCACCTGCAGTCGCGTCGAACAGGTCCCACTCGGCCATCCAGCGATGCGTCCGTTCGAACATCTCGCGCGTGTAGGGCTCGAACACGATCCGCTCACCGGTGCCGAAGCGCCGCACGTCAGCCAGCTCGAGCAGGTCTTCGGGAATCTCGCGCAGCCACAGCGGCTTGTAGCGCTCGGCCTCGAGGTCGATCTCGCGCTGCGCGCGGCGCATCGCGCGGAAGTAGGCCTCCAGCTCGGCGCGGTCGACGTCGTCGCTGACGAGGAAGCCCATGATGAACGTGGTGTCGACGAGCTTGCGGAAGCCCGCCAACTCGAGCAGGTAGTACTGCGCGCCGAACACGTTGGCCGCCTCGATGCTGCGCTCGCGCATCAGCCGAACTCGGCCGCGCAGCTGCGTCCCTGCTCCATGTCCTCGAGCGCGCCGCTACGGACCGAGAGCGGCGCGGCATCGGCAGACTGGACGGCCGCGTCCGCACCCGAGCCGCCGCCCGCAAACCCCGCGGTCTCGAACTCGTAGTCAAGCCCTTCGTCGGCGAAGAACCCGTTCTGGTCTGCCACCCACTCGTGCAGGCGGACGTGCGGCTGGATGCGGAACTTGGCCATCGGCTACCTCCTCTGCTGCTGTCGGACCCTCGCACGCGATCAGGCGTTGACGGTGACGTCCTGCGTGGTCGCGACGTCCTGCTGCTTGATGTATTCAGGTCGTACCCGGATCGACGGATAATCCGCCTTCTCTTCGTCCGCGCGCTGTGCCAGGCCGCTGACGTCCTTCAGTCCCAGGACGGTGCGGGCAAGCTCGGTCAGCGGACCATCGGCCTGGTACTCGACCCGCTGCATCGTCAGCAGCTTGATCACCCACAGCGGCGTCCCGTTGAACTTTTCGAACATCGCGTGCCGGGCGCCCCATTCGGTCAAGAACCGCTCGTGGATCATCCGGAAGATCCTCGTGCGGTCCTCCGCACTGGTGTTGTGTCCGCGCAGGGCGGCCCGCAGCGCGCCGCCGAGCTCCGGGTTGTCAAGATCGGCCTTGCTCGGATAGACGACCACCCCGCGCCCACAGAAATCGATCAGCGTCTCGATCATCTTCGAGACGTTCTCGAGGTAGTGCGCGCGCCCGAAGTCCACGAAGATGTTGTTTGGCTTGTAGAGACCGCCGGGCGAGATGAATCCGGTCTCCTCGGCCGCAATCGTGAACGCCCGGCACGTCTCGCGGAAGCGAACCAGGTCGGCCACCTGCGAGGCGACGATCGGCGCCTGCGAGGTGCCGAGCGCCTCCGTGATCAGGATCCCCAGGCCGGCGATCATCTCCGCATTGATCACGTGGCGAATCTGCGTCTCGGCGTGGATCCAGTCGAACAGCCGCTGCGGGTAGAACTTCGCGTGGTCCGGGTTGCCGATGTGGAACACGCGGTCCCACGGGATCAGGACGTCGTCGAAGTACGCCATCCCGTCGAGCTCGTCGCCCCGGCTGGCCAGCGGCCTGTCGAACGGGTCGGCGTCCGGGTCGGCGAGCGACGGCCTGACCACGTGCGTGACGCCGGGATCGTTCGCCGGCACCAGGGCGAACACGATCTGGTCGCTCACCGCTCCGGGCTTCCACAGCACGCCCATGAAGATCTCGTTGGCAAACGCCACGCCCGTGCCGATCGCCTTCCATCCGCGCACGACGATCCCCTGGTCGTTCTTGTCGACCATGCGCAGCATCGGCGTCTCGGCCACCGAGTCGGGATCCGAGCGGTCGCCCTGGACGTCGAGGAACATCGGCGACGCGGAGAAGTCGTTTGACCTCAGGTACTCCCACTTGTCGCGGATGTTCTGGGCCAGCGGGCGTCCATCGTGCCCCTCAGATTCCGACTCCCACGGCTCGGGATCCTGGTACAGCGTGTAGAACACCGGCAGCATGCTGGCCGGCGGGCGCGTGAACATCGCGCCTCGGGCCCAGTGCCGGAAGACGTAGTCGTGGTACTCGCGGCGGGCGACCAGGTCCTCCTTGTTTCGCGGCAGGAACCAGTGCTTGGCCCAACGTTCGCCGTTCTCGTCGACGAACGTCATCACGTCCTGGTGCTCGGGATCGTGATGCATGTCGTAGTACTCGGCGAGCGCCTGCGCGTAGCCCCGCGTCTTGGGATGCGTCGTGAGGTCGTCGATCATCTCGCCGCCGCAAAGCACGCGCCTTCCGTCGCGGATCGACTCGAGGAACTGCTGGCCGGTCCTGATCATTGGTTCTCTCTCCTCTGTCGCGAGGTGGCCGGTGCGATCGGCTCGGCACCGGCTCGTCCCTCCATGCCGCCACACAGGATCGTGGCGCCCGTTAACCACGCGCAAACCGCGGCCTGGCCGGCCGCCCCCGGTGGTGTTGAATTCGCGGCGGGGCGCGGACGCCCCCATCAATCCCGATGAGCACGCCGGCCAGGGTCATACGCCGCAAGATCACGGTTCCGCCGCTGGCCGAACGCCTGGTCGCGCGTCGGCGCATCGAGCGGTTAGTGGCGGAGTTGATCGAAGAGCACCCGATCGTGTGGGTCTGTGCGACGGCCGGATCTGGCAAGACCACGGCGGTCGCCCAGGCGCTGGCGGACGCCGGGCGCCCAGTCGCCTGGCTGACGCTCGACGACACCGACACCGCGGCCGGGCGGCTGCTGACCTATCTCGAGGCCGCGCTCGGCATCGAGGTCGCCGAGGCCCAGGGTGTTGCGACCCAGGCGCTGGCCGCGCGGCTGCCGCACCCCGAAGCCGCCGGCCTGCTGGCCGAGGCTACGGATGGCGTGCCCGTCCTGCTGGTGATCGACGAACTCGAACGCCTCGCCGATGCGCGGGAGGCGCTCGCGGTGATCGCCGCTCTGCTGCGGTACGCCCCTGGCTCGATGCGGGTCGTGCTGATCAGCCGCCGCGAGCTCGACCTGGGTTCGGGGTCCGCCGCGCCCCGGGCGCGAGCGTCGCGATCACCGACGCAGATCTCGCGTTCACGACCGCCGAGGCGGCGGACGCGCTTGCCTCGGCGGGACGCGCAGAGGTGGACCCAAGCCTCGCGGTCGAGGTGACCGGCGGCTGGGTCGCGGGTGTCCTGTTCGAGGCTTGGCGGTCGACCGAACACGTGGCCGGAGCAGGTGGCGAGGCCGACGCGCTGCACGGCTATCTCTCCTCGCAGATCCTCGATCAGCTCAGCTTGCACGAGCGCGAGTTCCTGATCACCACGTCGGTCCTCGACGACGTCACGGCGCAGCGTGCACAGGCGCTCGGTGAGTCCGACGCGGCTGCGACCCTGGCGTCACTGCGAGCCAAGCACCTCCCGGTCTCCTGGCGGGACGGCGGACATGCGATGCGCTGCCACGCGCGCGTGCGCGAGTATCTGCTCGAGCGCCTGGAGCGGCGAGGGGCCGAGGATGCCCGCCGGGTCCGGGCGATGCACGCCGAGCTGCTGCTGGCAGAGGGACACCACGAGGAGGCCGTCGAGGAGATGCTGCGGGCGCGTCTGCCGGAACGCGCGCTCGAGCCCGCTCAGCTCGTCATCGAGCGCGTGATCGACCGGCTCGACTACGCGATGGCCGAGCGGTGGCTGGCGACGCTGGGGCCGCTGGCGCCGGCCGGTGCCGGAGGCATGGCGGTGGCGGAGATGATGCTCGCCCTCGGGCGCGAGGACTACGCGCGCTGCGGGCGCGTGGCCGATCGCCTGCACATGGTGTCCGAGCGCCAGCGCCTGGCCCGCGAATCCCCCCGCGCGGCGGGCATGATGGCGTGGAGCTACTGGCACCTGGGCCGTTGGCGCGACGCCCAGGAGGTCGTGTCGGCGGCTCCGGACAGCCCGGAGATCGAGGCGGTTCGGTTCACGCTGAACCTCGTCGACCACGAGCTCGCGGGCGGGCGCCCGATCAATCCCACGCTGTCGGGCAGCCCGCTCGACGCGCTGGTGATGCGCGTGATGTACGCACACGGGCGCCTCGGATCGCTGGCCCGCGCACATGCATCGGGGTGGACCGCCGCAGTGACGGCGCCGTGGCGGATCGGGCTGTTGCGCGCCACCGGCCATCCCGAGCAGGCGATCGAGCTGTACGAACGCACTCGCGTCGCCAATTCGGCGCAGGTCTGGCTGCATGCGATGGTCGGTCCCGAGATCCTGATCGACCTGGGACGGCTCGAGGAAGCCCGCGCCGCCACGATGCGCGGCCGCGAGCTCACGCACGCGAGCGGATCGCTCGTGTTCGTGATGCTCAACGAGCTGATTGAGGCCAAGCTCGAGATCCGGCTGCACCAAGATCCCCACGCCGCCCTCGCCGTGCTCGACCGCCTCGAGGACCGCCAGGCGGCCACCGAGTACCGGTTCATCGGTGAAGCGGCCGACGTATGGCGTGGGCTGGCCCTGCTCGCGCTCAACGAGGACGAATCGGCGCTGTTTCATCTGGAGCGCGCGGTCGAGACGATGGTCGCGAGCGACCGGTTGCTGGAGCTGCCGACGGCAGCGGTGTACCTCAGCGAGGCGCGCTGGCGCGCCGGCGACGAGGATGGCGCCGACGCGGCCGCCGATCTCGCGCATTACGCGGCAACGCGCCAGGGTTCCAATCACTACTTGCTGCAGGCCCTGGCGTCGTTCCCGTCGATCCTGTCGCGGCGGCTCGACGCCGTGCGACAGGCGGATTCGCCGTGGCACGAGCTCGGGCGAGCTCTCCAGGCGCAGGACACGACGCTCGAGCTGCCGCTTTCGGCTCGCGTCGAGCTCCGGGAGTTCGGTGTGCCCGAGCTCCTGATCGACGGCGTCCCGACGCACAGACCAAGGATCGGCAAGAGCTACGAGCTGATGGCGTTCCTCGCCAGCCGCCGCAAGCCGCAGGCAAGCCGCGAGGAACTCCTCGCCGCGCTGTTCGGCGGCCGCACCGATCAGTCGTCACGGTCCTATCTGCGCCAGGCCGTGCACCAGTTGCGCGAGGCCCTGGCGGGACAACTCACGATCGTGTCGCACGCCGGCAGCATCTCGCTCGAGGACCCCTCGAGCGTGACGAGCGAGTCGGCGCAGCTCGAGCGAATGCTGTCCGAGGCAGCGCGGCTGCAGGGCGATGAACGACTCGCGGCGACGCTGCACGCACTCGAAATCGTGGAGCGGGGCGAGTACCTGCCGGGCATCGGGTCCGAGTGGGTGCAGGGACGACGGGAGCATCTCGCGCGGATCGCGGGCGACGCGCGGCTGGTCGCCGCCGAGCTCGCGTTCGCGCTCGGGCCGCTACGGCGACGCAGCCCGGCTCGTCGACGCCATCCTCGAGCGCGACCCGTTTCGTGAGGCCGCGCACCGTCTGCAGATGCGAATCGCCAATGCCGTCGGCGATGAGGACCGGGTGATCGCGCGCTTATCGACGGTGCGAGCTCACGCTGGCGAGCTTGGAATCGCCCCCTCCAGCAGCACGCGCCAGCTCCTGGATGCGCTCGCCGGTAGGCGGTGTCAGTCGCCGGCGGGGCCCTCGCTGAGCAGCAGCTCGCGGAGGCTGTCGCGATCCTCGGCGCACGCCGGGCACCCCTCCAGGTGGGCACGCATTCCGGGGACTGCTGTGTCCGCGTCAGCTCCGAGCTCGAGCTCGAGCTCGACGTAGCGGTCGAGCTGGTCGAAGCACTGCTCACAGGTCAGCTCCGGCCCGGCGGGACCGACTAGCCGCGAAAGCACCTTGTCTTCGGTCACGGGGTGCGTCGTGGCTCATGTCGAGCTCCGATGCTCGTCGATCGAGAGGCCGTTGGCGGTGAGCACCGCCCTCAGCTTCTGGCGTGAATCGTGGACCGTCTTGTACAGCGCGCCGCGCGTTGTGCTCAAGCGCTCGGCGAGGACGTCGATCGGGACGTCGTTGAGTGCGATCGCGACCAGCACCTCGCGCTGGTGCGGCGTCAGCTCGCTCTGGATCGCCGAGCGCAGGACGGCGAACAGCTCCGCGCTCTCGGCTCCCTGCTCCGGCGTCCGCCGCCGCTCGTCGGCAATCAGCGGCCACGTCTCCTCGCCGAGCGGGATCTCGCGCCCCTGCCACGCCCGCCGGCGCACCTTCGCGGCCGCCTCATACAGCGCGAACTTGTACGCCCAAGTCGTGAAGCGGCTGTCGCCGCGGAAGCTGTCGAGCTTGCCGAGCAGCGCCACCAGCGCATCGTCGGCGCTCTGCTGAGCGAGGTCATCCTGATCGCCGCCCCGCAGATGGGTCGAGCCGGCGTATCGCCGCGCCACCTCGAAACGGGCGGCGCGCAGGAGCAGCGCATGGAGCTCGGCCAGCGCCGCGTCGCGCTCGGGGCCTCGCGCGCGCAGGCGCCTGAGCCACAGCTCGGAATCGTCGGTCGCGGTCATCGGGGCATCTTCGACCACCTGAATGCGCGGCGGCGCCCACCGGCTCTTGGATGGCATCAGCACGGCCGCGGTTCGCCGTCGAGCGGGGCAAGGATCCGGGCCGCGAGCTCGGCGGGGCAGCCGCGATCGATGAGCCCCAGCAGCTGGTGAAGGTCGTAGCGGGCATCGCGCGCGACCGAGCACGCCAGCGGGTCCTGGAAGCCGGCCTCCCGCAGGCGCTCGATCCGCCACGCGAGGATGCCCTCTCCGTCCCCTGTCGCGTCATCTGTCGCTTCGACGTTGCTCATTTGTGGTGTTAGCGACCGCTGCGAGCGGTTTCTTACCTCCACGACGGGTACCGTGCCGCTCGTGGCAGATTAGGCCGCGGCGCGGCCGTTGGCCTCGACAGCCGCCTCGAGCCCGTCGAAGTACGCCCCGGCCCCGGTGCGCCAGCGCTCGTGGCGGTCGTCGAACAGCGCATGGGCGCGCTCGCGCGGCCAGCCGGCCGGCAGCAGCTCGACGGGTAGGTCGGGATCCAGGAACGGGAACTTCCGCCACGCGTGCACGAGCAGCGTCTGCTGGCGAAAGCATGCCTGCGGCGTAGTTGCGCGCACGCGGGCGAAGTCCTCGATGAACGCCCGATACTGCTCCGAGACCCGCTCGAGGTTCCAGGCCGCTCCCACCAGCTGCCGTGGATCGCCGATGCTCCCCGATTGCGCCCTGAAGGAGCTGGCACCGGCCGCGGGCTCATCGTTGATCGCGGCCGCCAGCTCGCCCTCACGCTCGACGTGGGGCGTCAGCCACACCCCGCCGCCCAGCGAGCCAAGCCCGGCCCAGGCAAGGCGCGAGCGGAGCTGATGGCGCACCTCGCGGCGCTCCTCGGGCACCCTCAGCACGACCAACAGCCAGCGGCCGTCCCATTCCCACGGGTCGCCGAACGAGTAGATCCGCGCGGCTCCGGAGCGCAGGAGCTCCGCGGTGGGCTCGGTGAGCGTCATGCGCGTGCGCCGGCCGCGGCGGCGGCTTTCCAGCCAGCCCTCGCGGGTGCTGCGCGACAGCGCCTGGCGCGCGGCCTGCTGGGTGTAGCCGAGCGACGACAGCGCGGCGACAAGCGTCTCCTGCCACACGCCATCGGGCCGGGGCAGGACGTACTCGCCCAGGACCGTCAGTAGCAGCGACCGCGCCGCCGGGGCGCCTACCGATCGTCGCCTGAGCTGCTCGTCCATGAGTCATCCCGCAACGCCTCGAAGTACGTGTTGCAGTCGCGGCAGCGCATCTGGCTGGTGATCAGCTGTCCGCCCCAGGCGGACACCAGCTCGATCTCGCGCGAATCGCAGAACGGGCAGGTGAGCTGGGTGGCGCTCACTGGCGGCGCTCCGGATCCCACGACGACCAGTCCACCGGCTCGTCGAGCGCCACGGTGAAGTCTTCCGCTTCGAGCCGCCCATCGAGCCACCGCCGCACGCGGTCGCGGATCGCGGCCGGCCCGTCGCTGACCATCCCCCGCTCGATCGCCTCGCGGTAGCCCGGATCGTCGTCGGGACCGGGCCAGCGCGCGGCCTGCGACCACATCTCCTCGATCCGCCGACGCAACAGCTCCACGTCTCCTCCACCGGTCCGGCAGATCCGCCGCAACCATGCCTCGGCGTGGACCCGGTGGGCGCCCTCCTCCTGAAGGATCTTGCGAGCCCGCTGGGCAAGCGGTTCGATCGAGCTATCGCGAGCAGTCGCGACAAACGTGGTCAGGATGCCGTCGACGACCAGGTTGGCGGCGATGAACGAAGCCCAATCGGGCAGCTCGCGGGCGATCGCGGGCATCGGAATGCCGGCGTCCAGGCCCTCGTCCTCGCGCTCGACGCCAAGCTTGGCGAGCACCGGATACGTCGACCGCGCATGGCCGAGCTCGTCCTGGGCCATCGCGGCGGCTGCGACCGCGGACTCGATCGTGGGCGCGCTCACGGCCCATTCGCCGTAGCGGCGGCCGAGGGCCCCTTTGTTGTCGGCGAGCGAGCCGATCAGCGAGATCATCGTGGCGGTGGCGGCGTCGACGGCCGGCGGCGTCGCGCTCATGCCCGGATCGCCTCCCGGATCGCGGTCCGCGGGACCAGGATCATGTGGATCCAAGGCTGCTCGTCGTAGATCGCGCGCGCCGACAGCAGCGCCAGGTCCTCGTCGTCCTCGGTGACCGTGCCGACGTGGTGAAGCGGCTCGTGATACTCCTTGCGGGCGAACACCTCCCAGACCGTCTCGTGCTCGCGGCTCACGCCAGGATCCCCAGCCGCCGCATCGTCGCCCTCGCATCGTCGCGCAGCCGGTCCTTGGTCCAGACCGGGTCCCACACGATCTCGATCTCCACGGTTTCGACGTCGGGATCCAGCAGCAGCGCTTCGCGGATGTCGTCCTCGATGAACTCCATCGCCGGGCAGCCCATCGACGTGAACGTGATCTGCAGGTCAGCCCGGCGCTGCTCGGGTTCGAACGCCAGCGACACGATCAGACCCATGCCCACGACCGATACCGGGATCTCCGGGTCTTCGACGCGCCGCAAGGCATCCCAGAGGCGGGCCTCTACCTGCTCGGCTTGCGTCAGGGTCACCGTGCTCATGCGGCCTTCCGCAGGCCGGTCGTCTGGTAGCCGCGCTGCAGTGTGCGCACGTAGTCCTCGTTCATCGGACCCCGCGCGCGCCAGCGCACGATCACCTGGTCCCACTCGATCGCGCCGTCGTCGAGCAGCCAGGTCCGCCTCTCCTCGTCGAACTGTGCCGGGAACGGACAGTCGATCACGTAGCGCCCTTGCTCGGAATCCAGGTGCGCGGGCACGTTGATGCCGATCTCCGCCATGAACGGCACCACCGCGGCCATCCATTCCTGACGCAGCTCGTCGTTGGACTTGCCCTTGAAGCCGTAGTCGAGCTGCTCGGAGTGCTTCTTGCGGTCGTCGGGCAGGCCGAACCACTCGAGCGTGAGGATGAACATCCAGTCGAGCGCCGCCTGCACCTTCTGCTTGCCGTCGGGATCCTTGACGAGCTTCTTGAGCCACGTACGACCGTGACGCAGGTGGAACGTCTCCTCCTTGTCGACCTTGGCGAGTGCCCGCTTCCATGGCCCGAACGTGCTGGACTGGTACACGTCGGAGAGCAGGACGAAGCCGGCCTGGTCATACAGGGCGTTGGCGCACACGAGCTCGACCCAGGAGTTGAGCGGGACGTCGAACGCGTAGGGGTACTTGAACTGAGCGGCGGGACGCTCGTACACCAGCCAATCGGTGTCGACCCCGAGGTCGCCGAGCAGGCGGTAGCCGATGTGCGCGTGGGCCAGCTCGTCCTGGATGATCGACATCGCCGAGCCGAAGTTGTTGAGCGCTGGAGCGTGCTGCGCCGCGCGCAGGTACGACGGCGCGCTGACGAACTCGGTGTCGGCGGACACGGTGAGAATCCGGCGCATGCCCTCCAGGTACTTGGGCGACATGTGCTGGAGTCCCTCCACGAGCTTCCCCGCGGCGAGATGGCCCTGCACCTGCTCCTCGGTCAGCGACGCCAGCTCTTCGACGGGTTTTGCGACCACTGCGGCCCTCTCCTGAGATATGACACTTGACTTACGCCCGCCAGCGTATAGTCTCTCGACAGCTAGGTCAAGGGACGGGTCGCGAGCCCGTTAACCATCAGCTTGTGCAAGCGAGAAGGAGAGTTTCAATGCCCGAGATGCTGATCGGAGGTGAGTGGCGGACGGCTGCCGCCGAGGAGCAGCTCGAGGTCGTCAATCCCGCCACCGAGGACGTAGTCGACTCCGTTCCTGCGGGGAAGCCCGAGGATGTCGATCTGGCGGTCGCCACGGCCAAGCGCGCGTTCGCGGACTGGGCCGCGACCGACGTCGAGAAGCGCGCCGCGATCCTGGCCAAGGCCGCCGACCTGATCCACGAGCACGCCAAGGAGCTGGCGGCGACGCTGACGTCCGAGCAGGGTAAGCCTCTGGCAGAGGCGATCGGCGAGGTCAACCACCTCGGCCACGGCGTGCGTTTCTACGCCGAAGCCGCCACCAAGGTCCGCGGCGCCTACCAGGACCTCCCCTCCACGCTCGGCCGCGCCTACGGGATGGTGATCCGCCGCCCGATCGGCGTGTGCGCGGCGATCACGCCCTACAACTTCCCGCTGACGCTGCTCGGGACCAAGGTCGCACCGGCGCTGGCGGCAGGCAACACGGTCGTCGCCAAGCCCGCCGCGACCACGCCGCTCGCCACCCTCCAGGTTGCGCGCCTGTTCTCCGAGGCCGGCGTGCCCGACGGGGTGCTCAACGTCGTGACCGGCCGCGGCGCCGAGATCGGCGACGCGCTCGTCGGCCACCCTGACGTCCGCCGCGTCGCGTTCACGGGTTCGACGAGCGTCGGGCGCCACGTCGCCGCGCTCGCAGCCCCTGACCTCAAGCGCCTGTCGCTCGAGCTCGGCGGATCGGACCCGGTGATCGTGTGTGCCGACGCGGACGTCGACGCCGCGGTCAAGGCCGTGATCATCGGCCGCTACTGGAATGCGGGCCAGGCCTGCCTGGGCTGCAAGCGCGTGTTCGTCCACGACTCGGTCTACGACGCATTCGTGTCACAGCTCGTCGACCGCGTCGGCCGCTACGAGCCCGGCGACGGCACCGTGAAGGCGGAGAAGCCGAAGCTGCGTATGGGTCCGATCCACACCCGCGCGGGCCGCGACGAGCTACTCGAGCAGATCGAGAGCGGCGTCAGCTCCGGCGGAGAGCTGCTGATCGGCGGCGGGACCGGCGCGAGCGACAAGGGCTGGTTCCTCGAGCCCGCCGTCATCGCCGAGCCGGCGGGCGCGTCGCGGCTGGTGTCCGAGGAGGTGTTCGGCCCGGTCCTGCCGGTGTTCCGCTTCAGCGAGTTCGACGACGCGATCGCGCGCGCGAACGACACTCCCTACGGACTCGGCTCCTCGATCTGGACCCACGACGCACGCCTGATCCACCGCGCCGCGCAGGAGATCGAAGCCGGCATGACCTGGGTCAACCAGATCCACTACGGCTACGACGAGCTGCCGTTCGGCGGGGTGAAGGCGTCGGGATTCGGCAAGGAGCACGGCGTCGAGGCGCTCGACTCGTACGTCGAGATCAAGTCTGTCGTGGTCGGAGGGCTGTCCTGATGGCTGTCACGTTCGCGGTGCAAGGACCGCTCGGCTTCATCACGCTCGACCATCCCCCTGCGAACTCGTACGACCTCGCGTTCATGACCGAGTTCTCGGACGCAGTCGATGCGGCACTGGCCGGCGACGCGCGCGTCGTGATCGTCCAGAGCTCCAACCCGAAGTTCTTCTCGGCCGGTGCTGACATCAAGCGCTTCACCGAGGGCGACGTCGGGGCGAACATGGAGATGATCCGCGTCAGCCAGGCCGCGTTCCGGCGGATGGCGGCCGCCAAGCAGGTGTTCATCGCGCACCTCGCCGGACATGCGCTCGGGGGTGGCCTCGAGATCGCGCTGGCCTGTGACATCCGCCTCGCCGACGAGGGCCGCTACAAGCTCGGGACCCCCGAGGTGACGCTCGGGCTGCTCCCCGGCAACGGCGGCACGCAACGCCTGACCCGGCTGGTCGGGCCGTCGCGCGCGCTCGAGCTGCTGGTCACCGGCCGGACGTTCAGCGTCGAGGAGGGGCGGGAGATGGGCCTGATCGCCGGCGTCTACGGCGCCGAAGAGGCCCAGGACAAGGTGACCGAGTACGCCACGCGGCTCGCCGCGCTGCCGGCGCTGGCAGTCGCCGCGATCAAGCGCTGCGTGCACGAGGGCAGCCAGAAGACGCTCGACGACGGGCTGGCGCTCGAGGCGGAGCTGATGGAGCAGCTGTTCCGCTCCGAGGACGCGGCCGAGGGGCTCAAGGCGTTCGTCGAGAAGCGCACGCCCGAGTTCGTGGGCCGATGAGCACCGAGACGATCGTCACCCACCCCGGCGGGTTCGTCGCGGGCCGCGAGTACGCGAACCACGGCCCTGCCCTGCCGATCGTCAATCCGGGCACGGGGCAGGTGTTCGCCGAAGTGCCGGGCGGCACCGAGGCCGACGTCGACGCCGCCGTTCGCGCAGCCCGAGATGCGCTGGGCGGCTGGTCGGCGATGGCGGTCAGCAAGCGCGGCGAGATCCTCGCAGCGGCGGCGCACCACGTCGAGGAGCACGTCGATGAACTGGTCCCGCTGCTGACGCGAGAGCAGGGCAAGACGCTTCGCGATTCGCGGATCGAGATCACCAAGGCGATCGACACGCTGATGCACTACGCCGGGCTGTCCAAGGCCCTGCGCGGCGCGCACGCTCCGAATTTGGACCCAGGGGTCGACGGCACGGTTCTGCGCCGCCCGCTGGGCGTGGTCGGGGCGATCGTCCCGTGGAATTTCCCGACGACGCTGCTGTCCAACAAGCTCGCGCCCGCCGTCGTCGCCGGCAACACCGTGGTCGCCAAGCCGGCGGGCACGACACCGCTGACGACGCTGCGGTATGCCGAGCTGCTGGCCGAGGGCGGGCTCCCGGCCGGCGTGTTCAACGTCGTGACGGGCAGCGGCTCGGTCACCGGCACGGCGCTTGTCAAGCACCCGCTGGTTCGGAAGATCGCGTTCACCGGCTCCACGCCGGTGGGCGAGCAGATCATGGCGCTGGCCGCACGCGGCACCAAGCGCGTCACGCTCGAGCTCGGCGGGTCTGACCCGATGATCATCTGCGACGACGCCGACCTCGCGGCCGCGGCCAGCGCCGCGTCGATGGGCCGCTTCTACAACTGCGGCCAGGCGTGCCTGGCGATCAAGCGCGTGTACGTGTTCGACGCGGTCGCCGATGAAGTCATCGAGCAGATCACCGCCAAGGCCAAGCGCCTGAAGGTCGGACGCGGAGACGCCGAGGGCTCGCAGATGGGGCCGCTGCACACGGCTGTCCAACGCGACGAGGTCGCCGGTCAGGTCCAGCGCACGCTCGACCTTGGCGGGACTTTGACCGCGGGCGGTGGGCCGCCCGAGGACCCCGATCTCGGCGGTGGCTTCTTCTACCTGCCGACGGTCGTCGTCGACCCTCCCCACGATGCGCCGATGGCGACCGAGGAGGTGTTCGGCCCGGCGCTGCCGATCTGGCGGGTCAGCGACCTCGACGAAGCGATCGAGCGCGCCAACGCCTCGCAGTTCGGCCTGGGCTCTTCGGTCTGGACCCGCGATCTGCACCGCGCCCGCCAGGCCGCCGAGCGCATCGAGGCCGGCTACACCTGGATCAACTCCCGCACGAAGGTCTACGACGAGCTGCCGTTCGGCGGCTGGAAGTCAAGCGGCTACGGCAAGGAGCACGGTCAGGAGGCGTTCGACTTCTACACCGAGACGAAGTCGGTCGTGATCCGCAGCGGTCCGTAAGCCGCCGCGGCCCGCATCACCCCAATCTCCTGCTCCGCCCGAACCCGGGAAGTTCGTTGAATGGGCGCCGGCCCGGCTGCTGCATGCGACGTTGTTCCCGCCAGTAGGGAACAACGTCGAACGCGCGCCGGCCAGCACAGCGCATGCGACGTTCTTCCCGCCGAGCGGGGCCGATGCAGGGCGGCGGGTGCGCCCACATAGTTCCTAGCGTTCTCTTCTGACGCTCTCAACGGTTTCTTACTGACCGTACTTAGCGTCGTGATCCGCATGTTAAACCGCGACTCGCATCGAGCGGGACGCACGTCAACGGATCACGATTTGAAAAAGACACATCTCATTTCATCGCTCGCGGTCGTTGGCTCGATCGCGTGCGCGGCGGTGCCGTCCGCGTCGGCAGCAACGATTAGGAACGACACCGCAAGCAGCGCCAACTGGTCGGGCTACGTCGCCGGCGGAACCAACTTCTCGAGCGTTTCGGGAAGCTGGGTCGAGCCGGAGGCGAACTGCAGCTCCGGCCAGGGATATTCGTCCTATTGGGTCGGCCTCGGTGGCGCCAGCGGTCAATCGCAGGCGCTCGAGCAGACCGGCACCGAGATGGACTGCAGCGGCTCCGGCTCGGGCAGCCACCACGCGTGGTACGAGCTCGTGCCGGCCGGCCCCGTCAACCTCGACCTCAACATCTCGGCCGGCGACCACATGACCGGCAAGGTGACAGTGAGCGGCTCGAACGTGACGATCTCGCTGTCAGACGAGACGACCGGTAAGTCGGTGACCAAGAACCTCCAGATGGACAACCCCGACGCCTCGAGCGCCGAGTGGATTGCGGAGGCTCCGTCTCAGTGCGACGGCTCCGGCTGTCAGCCGCTTCCGCTCGCGGACTTCGGCAAGGTCAGCTTCAGCAACTCGACGGCCACGGCCAACGGCCACACCGGCACCATCTCCGACTCCAACTGGAGCTCGCAGGCGGTGCAGCTCGACGGCGGCTCCGGTGGCGGCTTCGTCAGCGACACGTCATCGGCGACTGCGGTGCCCTCGAGCCTGTCGTCAGACGGTTCCTCGTTCTCGGTGAGCTATGGCTCGGGCGGCGGCCAGACCACGACCACCGGTGACCCCAGCACCGCCGGCTCCGGCTACCCCGGTGCAGGCGCTGGTGACCCCGGCACGTCCGGCTACCCCGGCAGTGGCTACGGCTACGGCTAGCGGCTACGGCGATGGCAGCGGCTACGGCGATGGCAGCGGCTACGGCGACGGCAGTGGCTACGGCTACGGCGACGGCAGTGGCTATGGCTACGGTGATGGCGGCGCCACGATCGTCGTGCCCTACGGCTACGGCGACGGAAGCCTCATCGGCTAAGGGGCTTCTCACCAAGCCCACAGGCGGTACGTGGCACGATGTCCCCCGTGCCACGGACCTCCGCCCAGACGTATGCCCGGCGGCGCTTCACGGCACTGATGTCCGTGATCCTGCTGCTGGCATTGGGCGGACTTGCGGCTGTTCTTCTGAGCGGCAGCAACGATCACGGCACGCAAGCGGCCGCTGGTCACGCTCAGGGAACATCGGGCTCGCGCGCAAGGAAGACCGCGAGCCCGAAGCCGCACCCCCACCCCGCGGCTCCCGCGCTCTCGCTGGCCGGCATTCCGGTTGGCCGTTGGACGGCGCTGGCGCCGGCGCCGCACTCCCGAGGCGAGGTTTCGGCGGCCCTGGTCGGCGACTCGATCTACGTCGTCGGCGGCTTTGACACGACCGCCCACACCACGGCGCTCGTCGAGCGACTGAACTTGCGTACCGGGCGCTGGGCCACCAGCCGCCCCCTCCCCCAGCCGCTCAACCACATGAACGCCGTCGGGTTTGGCGGCAGTCTGTACGTCGTCGGCGGCTACGCGCAGCCGGGCGACACGAGCGCCGGCGCGGTCCGCGGCTTCTGGCGCTTTAACCCCGCGACCGGCCGCTGGAACGCGATGCCGCCGGCCCCTCTGCCGCGGGCGGCGGCCGGCGCCGCAGTGATCGGCCACCGGCTGTACGTGGCCGGCGGGCGCAGCGACACGCTTACGACGATCTCGACGCTGGCGATCTTCGACTTCGACACGGGCAAGTGGTCGCTCGGCCCGCCGCTTCACCACGCTCGCGAGCACGTTGCCGGCGTCGCCGCCGGCAGCGCCATGTGGATCCTGGGCGGCCGGGCGGTCGGCCTCGGGAACTTCGCCGACGTTGAGCGCTACAGGCCCGGGGCCTCGGCCTGGGACCGCCTGCCGGCGATGCCGGTCGCCCGCAGCGGCTTTCAAGCCGTCAACGTCGAGGGCAAGATCGTCGTCGTAGGTGGCGAAGGCCCGGCCGGCACGATCGCGGAGGTCGACGAGCTGAACCCGGCGACAGGCCACTGGACCAGGCTCCCCGACCTTCCGACTGCGCGGCATGGCCTCGGATTGGTCGCCGACGGGCCGCTCGTGTACGCGATCGAGGGCGGCCCGCAGCCGGGCCTGACCACCTCTCCAGTGGTCGAGAGATTGCGCGTCGGTTAAGCGCGGTCCGCAGGATTCCCGTGCACCATGCCACGGCGGCCCAATGTGAGAGTTCTCAGAACGAGAGCCGCCGGAGAGTGGGTATCTTGAGAACCATGCGCCGATCCGACCGGGTCTTCCGCAGGCGCAGACACGCGCGCCGGCACCCGGGCATCAGGGTTGCCTTCGTCGCCGCACTGGTCCTGGTGATCGGTGGCGCCGCGATCGCCCTGGCCAACACCGACGACCAGCACGCCCGCACCGGCGCCGATCGGGCGCAGGCAGGCCACCGATCACCTTCCACCGGGGCGCGCCGGCAAGGCTCGGCGGGGTCAACGCACCGTCAGGCCTGGACGACGACGAACATCTACGCCCACACCAGGGCGGGCATGTTCACCCCGGTGACCCGCCAGGCGCGCTACCTGATCTACGTGCCGGACTCACGCGGGAGCGGCGTCTACGTGATCAACCCGAACACCTACAAGGTGATCCGCTACATCCAGACGGGGACGATGGTCCAGCACGTGGTGCCCGCCTGGGACCTGCGGACGCTGTATGCCACCAACGACACGGGCAACAGCCTGACGCCGATCAACCCGGACAACGGCAAGCGCGCCGGTCCGAACATCCCTGTCGCAGATCCTTACAACATGTACTTCACCCCCGACGGCCGGCACGCGATCGTGGTCGAAGAGGCGGCGCAGACGCTCGCTTTCCGCGACCCGCGCACGTTCGCGCTGCAGAAGGCGCTCGACGTGCACTGTCCCGGCGTCGACCACATGGACTTCTCGGCCGACGGCCATTTCGCACTGGCCAGCTGCGAGTTCTCGGGGCAGATGGTCCGCATCGACCTCAGGACCGAGACGGTTGCCGGCTACGTGCACGTCGGCGGAAGCCCGCAGGACGTGAAGCTGTCCCCCGACGGACGGACCTTCTACGTCGCCAACCGCTACCTCCCGACCCTCGGTGCCAGCGGCGTACAGCTGATCGACGCGCGGACGCTGCGGCTGGTCAAGTTCATGCGCACCCCGCTGGACGCTCACGGGCTGTATGTATCGCGAAACACAAGAGAGCTCTACGTCACGAGCCGGGCAGGCGGCGCGATCTCCGTGATCGACTTCGCGACCCGGAGCATCGTGGCGACGTGGAAGGTGCCGGGGACGCCCGACATGGGCGGCGTCAGCCCGAACGGCAAGGTCCTGTGGCTCGCGGGGCGATACACGGGTTCGGTGTACGCGATCTCCACCACCAACGGACACGTGCTCGCCACGATTCCCGCGGGCATCTCGCCTCACGGTCTCTGCGTATGGCCCCAGCCCGGCCGCTTCTCGACCGGGCACACCGGCGTGATGCGCTGAGCCGCCTCCTCAAGCGCCAAGACGCTTTCATGCGGTGCTCATCTTGATCGGCCACCCTTCGCAGCATGCGCGTACTCGTCGTCGAGGATGATCCGAAGCTCGGCCCGGTGCTCGTCCGGGGCCTGGCGACCGATGCGATCGCCGCCGATCTCGTCACGACCGGCCGTGAGGCGATCATCCGGGCCGGCGCCACCGACTACACCGTGATCGTGCTCGACGTGATGCTGCCCGACCTGGACGGCTTTCAGGTCTGCCGTGCATTGCGCGACGACAACACGTTCGCGCCGGTGCTGATGCTGACCGCGCGAGACGCCATCGACGATCGCGTGCAGGGGCTCGACAGCGGTGCCGACGACTACCTGGTAAAGCCGTTCTCGTTCGTCGAGCTGTTGGCCCGGGTCCGCGCGATGAGCCGCCGTGGTCCGATTCAGCGGACGGTGATGCTCGAGGTGGGCGACCTGCGGCTGGACTCCGCGCGCCACCAAGTCTGGCGTGGAGACACGCCGGTCGACCTCTCGCGCAAGGAATACGCGATCCTCGAGGCGCTGATGCGCCATGCTGGTGATGTGCTCTCGCGCTTTGACCTGCTCGAACAGGTGTGGGGCTACGACTACGAGAACCGCTCGAACATCGTCGAGGTCTACATCCGCTACCTGCGAGAGAAGATCGACCGGCCGTTCGGACGCAACACGCTGCAGACCGTCAGAGGAGTCGGATACCGCGTTTGCGCGGACTAGTCGCCGCACCCAGGCGCTGGCTGCGCCGAATGCCGATCCGGTGGCGCCTGACGTTGATGTTCGCCGCGGTGATGGCGGTCCTGCTGGCCGCACTGATCGCGTTCCTGTACCACCACTTCCGCTCCGACCTTGACTACAACATCAACCAGAGCCTGAGCGCACGGGCGCAGGACATCGCGGGGCTGGTGCGACAGGAGGATGCGGCCGACACGAGCGGCGCGCTGCGCCAGCTTCCGGCTAGCCCAGACAACGTCGTGCAGGTGCTGAACGAGTCGGGACGCGTCCTCGGCGCGGCCGGAGTGTCGCATCCTGCTCTCTTGAGTCCGGGCGAGCTACCGACCGCGCAAGACGGCCCAAAGCTGATCCAGCGCGGGAGCTCAATTCGGCTTTACGCACTGCCGCTGGCCAATGACCACAAGGTCGTCGTAGCGGGCGTGTCGCTGGCCGAACGCGATGCCGCACTCGACAAGCTCGACAACGCGCTCGTGATCGGGGTGCCGCCGGCGCTGCTGCTCGCGACGTTGGCCGCATACGTCCTGGCCGCCGCGGCGCTGCGGCCCGTCGAGCGGATGCGGCAGCGTGCCGCCACGATCTCGACCGATGAGATCAGCACGCGCTTGCCGCTGCCCGAGAGCCACGATGAGATCCGCCGGCTGGGCGACACGCTCAACGAGATGCTCGACCGGCTCGAGGACGGCCTCAACCACGAGCGCATGTTCGTCGCCAACGCCAGCCACGAGCTGCGGATGCCGCTCGCGGTGCTGAAGGCGGAGCTCGAGGTGTCGCTGCGCGAGCGCGGCGGCGAGCACGAGCTGCGCGAGGCCATGGGGTCCGCCGTCGAGGAGACCGATCGGATCATCAAGCTCGCCGAGGATCTCCTGCTGCTGGCACGGGCCGAGGACGGGACGCTGCCGATCGACGCCCACCATCTCACCGTGGAGGAGCTGCTGGTCGAACTCGGGGCGCGGTTCGCGCCCGTGTTCGAGCGCGCCGGGCGCCCGCTCGAGGTCGACGTAGACTCGGTGCCGCCCGGGACCGCGGTCCGCGCCGACCCGGACCGCATCGAGCAGGCTGTCGCCAACCTGATCGACAACACGCTTCGCTACGGCGCGGGGCCGACCACGCTCGGCGCGCGCGTGGACGGCGGCTCCGTCGAAATCCACGTGACCGACGGCGGCCCCGGCTTCGGCGAGCAATTCCTCCCGCACGCGTTCGATCGCTTCAGCCGCGGCGATCCGGCTCGTCGCCGAGGCGGCGTGGGGCTCGGCCTTGCGATCGTCAGGACGATCGCGCAGGCCCACGGCGGCGGCGCCGGCGCCGGAGATCTCCCCGGCGGCGGCGCCGATGCCTGGATCTCGCTACCGGCGGCGGCCCAGCTCGCCGTCTGGCGCGAGCGCAACCCCGCGTAGGACCCGGCCGTAGCGCGGCGCGATCACCTGCCGGAAGCGCTCGCTGCCGGGGGTCGTGGCGGACGGGTCGTCGGTGATCGACTCAAGCTGATTGGGGTCGGCACCCTGATCGCCGCTGCCGCTTACCGTCGACGTCACGGCCCAGATCGTCACCGTGCCGTTGCGGTTGACGCGACCCGTGATGTTGCGCAGCCCATCTGTGGCCGGCGCCCAAGGCAGGCCGGTCGCTGCGTTGTCACCGATCGGGTAGCCCGGGACGCTGTACGGCTGACCGAGGTTGAGCCCGGCCTGCAGCGTGTACGCGCGCTGCCAGCTCTGCGATGCGGAATCGAACACCCACTTCTGCAGGCCGGCGGTGGTCTGCGCGGCGGCGTCGGTGTACTGGCCGGACGCGGTCGAGAACGTGGCGGCGCCGTCGCCCTCGTCGGCGAGGTACAGGGTGTGCGAGTTCGCGAACCAGACCCCGAACGGGAACGACGTGTTGCTCTTGGACTTGGCGAGCGTCGTTGGGAAGCCGCTGAGCACGCACATGTTGCTCGGCAGCCCGTTGCTCTGCAGCTGCGACGGGTCGAACGCCAGCGGCGAGGTCGGCAGCTGCGCGCCGGGCTGCGGCACTCCGGCGCCGTTCGGACACGCCTTGCCCGTCGTGTCGACGAAGTACAGCGTGTCGACACCGTTGGAGCCGCTTCCCTTCGTGAGGTAGATGACGTTGTTGAAGATCGTCAGGCCACGGAAGTTGTCGTCCTTGCCGATCTTGTCCGCCGCATTGCCCAGCTGGGTGATGTTGAAGCTCGCCACGGGCGTCGGCGCCCCCGGCGACTGCAGCGCTTCGGGGAGGAAGCTTTCGCTCATGATCTGGGCGCCCGCGCCGAGAATCACGCCGTCGGGCTGCGGATTGCTGCCGTTTCCGGCGTTACCGGCCGTGTAGATCAGGTGATGCCCGCGTTCGTCGTTGAGGATCGCGGCGCGGCCGTTGTTTCCGCTGTAGGCGTTGGTCTCGGTGAACGAGAGTCGGCCCGAGGGGTCGAGCGCGGCCACGGCCCGGAAGTAAGAGCTCGTGACCGGGTTGGTCGAATCGACCACTGCAGGGGTGTTGGAGTTGGAGATGTCGATGCCGTCGATCGGCGCGGCGTAGCCCATGAACGTGACGTCGCGGCCGCTGGTCGACAGGTTCAGCGCCAGCTCGGACTTCGATGAGAAGCTCGTCACCAGGTCGCGGGTCGGGACCTTGAACCTTCCGAGCATCGCTCCGTCGGGCGTGACCCGCTCGAGGAAGATCGGCGCCGCGACCCCGAAGCTCGGATCGACGATGTCGTTGTTGAACACGTACGGGTATGCGCCGTCGGCCGTGGCCGTCGCGCACCCGCTGGTGCAGCCTGGCGGGAGCACGGTCACGCCGGGCTGGATGTCCGCCTCGCGGTAGCGGCTGCCGCTGACGAGAAGCTGCGTCCCGGGGGAGGCCTCATCTCGGCCGCGCGAGCGCGCCTGAGCCGCGGACGCCATGACGAGCGAAGCCACCACAAGAATCACCGGCAGCACCAAGTGGCGGGCGCGCGCCCGCTCAAACCGCTTCATCGATTTCTCCCAGCGTCGAGTGTCAGTCGCTCGAGCCTATGGCCGGACGGTAGGCCCGTGAGTGATGATCAGGTGACCGTCCTCTCATGTTCATTTCATCTTCCTTTCATCTCACTTTCATCTTCCCCGGGTCGAGAGTTACTGGTTACAAAGCGGCAACATCGGCGACCGTCGGTGCACGTACAAATGACACCTTCCCGCGACCAGGAGAAGGTCCATATGCATAGAAGCCTCAAGTTCGCCGCGGCGCTGCGCTGTCCGCCGCCGTAGCAGGAGTCGCGGTGCTGCCGGCGGTGAGCACGGCCCAGCGCGCGGGGCACGATCACGACGGACGCGATCGCCATGGTGCGATCCGTCACGTGCTGCTGATCTCCGTCGACGGCCTCCATCAGTCAGATCTCGACTGGTACGTGGCCCACCACCCCGGCTCGGAGCTCGCGAAGCTTGCCAACGGCGGCGCCGAATACACCAACGCGCACACGTCCGATCCGTCGGACTCAGACCCGGGCGGGACGGCGCTGATGACCGGCGGCGATCCGCGCGCAACCGGCGTCTACTACGACGTCGAGTACAACCACAACCTGTACGAGGCGGGAACGACGGCGTGCCACGGCCCGACCGGAGCCGATGTCATCTACGACTCACCCGACGACATCGACGCGACAAGGCTCGATGCGGGCGAGGGCATCCCCGGTCTGCAGAGCGATCCGAGCAAGATCTTGCAGATGACCGGCAACCCGCAGACGGTGCTGAATCCGGCGACGTTCCCGGTCGACCCGAAGTCGTGCCAGCCGATCTGGCCGCACTCCTACCTGAAGGTCAACACGATGTTCGAGGTCGCCAAGCGCGCCGGGCTTCGGACCGCATGGTCAGACAAGCACCCGGTGTACGAGTCCTTCAACGGGCCGTCGGGGAGCGGGATCGACGACCTGTTCACGCCAGAGATCGACAGCACTGCGATCGAGCCCGATGGAACCCCGTACCCCGGTGACATCAGCTGGACCGACGACAACGCGGCGACCCGGCAATACGACTCCTACAAGGTGCAGGCGATCCTGAACGAGATCGACGGCCATGACCACACTGGCACAGGCCCGCGTGTTGGCGTGCCCGCGATCTTCGGGATGAACTTCCAGACCGTCTCGACGGCCGAGAAGCTGTTCAGCTCCGAAACCGTGATCGGCGGTCCGGTTCTGCCCGGCGGTTACCTGCCCGGCACCACCACCCCCGGGCCGCTGCTGAGCAGCGCCCTGGACTACATCAACGCGCAGCTGCAGAGACTGGACCAGGAGATCCAGAGGCAGGGCATCGCCGACGACACAGCGATCATCATCACCGCAAAGCACGGGCAATCGCCGCTGGATCCCAACCAGCTGACGCGGATCAAGGACGGCCCGATCATCGATGCGATCAACGCGGCATGGACGGCGGCTCACCCCGGCGCCGGCAACCTGATCGTCGCCGGCACCGACGACGACCTGTGGCAGAGCTACCTGTCCGACCGCTCCCAGCAAGCGGCCGACTTCGTCGCGGACTACCTGTGGAACCACCCGGCGACGGGCGTGACCTACAGCGGCGGCACGCGAACGCTTGCCCACTCTGGTCTGGCGAAGATCTACGCCGGGAAGGCGGTGGCCCGCTTCTTCGGGGTGCCGGCGGCTGATCCGCGCCACCCCGACGTGTTCGGACGCGTGCAGGTCGGGGTCGTGTACACCGGGGGCACCAAGATCGCCGAGCACGGCGGCGACAACCCCGGCGACCGTGATGTGCCGATCCTCGTCTACGCCCCCGGCCTGCGGTCCGGGGTATCGAACCGATGGGTGGAGACGACGTCGGTGGCGCCCACGATCCTGAAGCTCCTGGGGCTCGATCCCCGCGACCTCGAGGCGGTCCGCGAAGAAGGGACCCCGGTGCTGCCGGGGATCCGTTAGAGACGCGGCGGCCGGTCTGCCGCTACCAGCGGTGGACCGGCCGCGAGTCCAGCTTCTCGACCTCGTCCTTGGTCATGCTGAGGGTCACCCCGTCGCTCTCGATCCGCTCGGCGGCGCCGATCGGGATCACGATCTCGCGCTTGCCCCAGAGATGGCCGTGCTCGAGCACGAAGTGGGAGATGTGCTGGTCGTCGTCGACTAGGAATCCCTCGACGTGGCCGATGTGGCGGCCTTCGGACGAGCTCACGGCGCTTCCTCTGCGAATCTCGACCTCTCCCTTGGGGATCCGGTCCCAGACCACCGGCGCGTTCTCGTCATACGCCACCGGTCCCAGTCCGGCGTCGATCCCGCCGGGCGCGAACGTCCCGTAGTAGGGCAGGGCGTACGTCTCCTCGACGCCGACGTCGTAGTCCGGATCCTCGACGGGGAACTGGCCGAGGCGAAGATACGCGGCGCGCTGCACGCGTTCCAGCTGCTCGAGCTCCTCGCTGCTGCAGGCAAGCTCCAGGGTGGCGTGGGATTCCGCGTGGGCCGGCTCCGCGAGCGAGATCGGGACGAGCCTGGCGAGATCGTGCCGGTCATGCGGCTGTACCACCAGATGCGTGACGCGCCGCGTCGTGGGGTCGATCACCACGTCGGACAGCTCGTATTCGACGCCGTCAGTGCAGCGGACCGGCTTGCCGAGCTGTAGTTCGATCGGGCTCACCCGCCTCAAGTTCATCATCCCCCGCCCGCGTCGCATCATCCGATCGGGATGAGCCGGTCGCCGCCTCTCCGGGAATCAGCATCGCCGCGGCGACCAGGAAGCAGATGCCGCCGAGTGAGGTGCCGGAGTTTGCGATGTGAGCGCTGACGGGCTCCCCCGTGGACGGCTCGACCAGCGAGGCGATCGCGGATAGACCGAAAGCGATCGAACCCAGGAGATTGAGCGCCGCGACGTCCCAGTCGCGGGACCGCAACTCAAAGCACCACCAGCGATGTCGCACGCCGTAGAACGCCATCGCGCTCGACACGAGGAACGCGATCGAGCCAAAGGCGTCTGGCGCCCACACCCGCGCGTTCTCCTGATGCGTCGTGAGGTTGTGCCGCAGGGCCGCGAACGTGCTGATGTTGAAGAGGATCGTCCCCGCCAGCTGCACCAGCGACGACAACCACTCGATCCCGCGTCCCGACGCAAGCGACTCGGCGTATTGCAAAGTAGCCGCGGTCGTGAAGAAGATCGAGCCGACGAAGAACACGTAACCGATCGCCGGTCTCGACACCGCACTCCATTGCGTGACGATGCCGCCGACCGTGAAGCACGCTGCGCCGACGACGAACAGGACCGCCATCCACCAGTCCCGCCGTTGCGGTCGCCACCAGGTCTTGTCAGCCCCGCGCACCGCGCCAGGCTACGTGCTTGGGGCCGGCCGGGCAATCACCCCAATTGGATGATTGCCCGGCACGGGTCCCCACGCGGAAACCGTCGCCAACCTACGCCCGGCGCGATCGGGATTTGTGTCGCGGGAGTTTTCTTGTTGTGTCCAACTTGTGAGCCTCCACATCGGCGAACGACTTCTCGAACCAGTGGTCGGCGAACGGCTCGTCGTTGAACGCCGGAACCTCGACGTAACCGGCTGACAGATACAGGGAAATCGCCTCGACCAGCGTTCCGTTTGTCTCGATGTGAGCGGTCGCGGCGCCGTTGTCGCGCGCGCATGCCTCCAGGCAGGCCAGCATGCGACGGCCTACGCCGAGGCCGCGCGCGGACTCCGCCACCCACATGCGCTTGATCTCGGCCGGCGCGCCGTCATGGTGCTTGACGCCGCCGCAGCCGATCGCCTCGCCATGCAGGTAAGCCACGAAGAACGCCCCGGCGGGCGGACTGAGCTCGTGCGGCTCGGCCGAGATCCCGGCCTTGGGGTCGTACCCCTTGTCGGACCTCCGGTTGAGCTCGGCGTAATACGCGCTCAGGCACCGCAGTGCGTCACGGCCTGCGGGATCCACCACGCGGATCTCGACCGCGGCCGCGGTCAGCAACCGCTCGACGGTGCGCATCGCGCCCACCAGCTGCTCGCGACGCGCGGGGTCGAGCGCCGCCAGAATCGTGGACGCGTGCGTGTCGCTGCGCTCGTCGAGCATCGCCCGCTCGTGACGTCCCCGCGCCGTGAGCCGCGCCATACGCACCCGCCGGTCGGACACGGATGGCTCGACGACGACGAGCCCCTCGGCTTCCAGCGAGCGCAGCAGGCGACTGGCGTGTCCGGAATCGAGTCCCAGGCGCGAGCGCAGCAGGCGAATCTCGCAGCCCTCGAGCCCGATCTCCCACAGCATCCGGGACTGAGCCAGCGGCCGGTTGCGCTCCATGAACCGGTCGTTGAGGGCTCCGACGCGCTGGGTGACCGTACGGCTGAAGCTGCGGAACTGCTCCACCATCGCAGCGTCGGAGGACATCCTCTGATTTTAGTCAGAGATCCCGTGCGGGGGTGGAAGGTTCGCGGGCGCGGGATTCGACTTCTGCAGTTAGTGCCGCATATAGCGGCACTAACTGCGCAAGCCGCGATCAGCCCGCACGATCACTTCGAGTATTCGTAGAACCCGCGCCCGGTCTTGCGGCCGTGGTGGCCCGAGACAACCATCCGCTTGAGCAGCGGCGGCGGCGCGTACTCGTCGCGCTTGAACTCCTCATACAGCGAGACGCACACCGCGTAGAGCACGTCGAGGCCGATGAAGTCGCAGAGCGTGAGCGGTCCCATCGGGTGCCCGCAGCCGAGCTTCATGCCCTCGTCGATGTCCTCGCGGCTGGCGAAGCCCTCCTCGTACATGCGGACCGCCGCCATCAGGTACGGGACCAGGAGCATGTTGACGATGAATCCGGAGCGGTCCTTGGTCCGAATCGCGCGCTTGCCGATCGCCCGCGCGAACTCCTCGGCCGTGCTGACCGTCTCATCGGAGGTTTCGAGCGCCACGACGACCTCGACCAGCTTCATCACCGGAACCGGGGAGAAGAAGTGCAGCCCGAGCACGCGGTCGGGGCGCTCGGTCCATGCCGCCAGCTCGGCGATCGGGATCGACGAAGTGTTGGACGCCAGGAAGCGCGCGTCCGGGAGCTCGGCATCGAGCAGCTTGAACAGCTCGCCCTTTGCCCGCGCGTCCTCGGTGATCGCCTCGATCACGGCCTCCGCCTCGGCCAGATCCTCGAACCGCGTGGTGTAGGTCACGCGGGCGGCCTGGGCATCGGCGTCCTCGCGAGTGATCCGCTCCCTCCCCACCGCTCGCTCCAGCGCCCCCGCGAGCATCTGGCGCGAGTGCTCGAGCGGAGCCTCAGAGGGCTCGAACAACAGGACGCGCTTGCCCGCCGCCGACGCGGACTCCACGATCCCGGAGCCCATGAACCCGGCGCCGACGACGCCAACCACGGACACATCCATCGAACCCTCCTTCGCTCGGTTTGAGCATCAATTGTGATCGCAGCGTCACCCTAGACGGGTGATGCAGCTTCAGCCCCTTGCGAGCAGAATTGACGCCGCGGCCCAGATCGGAGGAGGAAGCGATGAGAATCGCGTGGAATTCGATCGGCAAGACGCTCGCCACCAGACGGGCGCGCGCGGCTGTCCTCGCGATCATCGCATTCGGCCTTGTGTGCGCCGGCGCCGCGGCGGCGCTCAAGCCCAAGGCGCACAACTGGCCCAACACGCCGGTGCGGCACACCCTCAAGCAGCACGTCCGGGCGACGGTCCCGAGCTTTTCCGCGAACCTCCGAGGGGGCGTCGCCGTCGCCGGCAACACACTCGAGACCTGCCCCCAGAATCAGCCGGGCAACGAGGTGTGCGCAGGCAACAGCTACAACAACAACGACCAGAACATGGTCTACGTGAACGTCGACCCCGGCAACGGGCGCTTCAACTCCAGCTCAGCAACCCTGAACATCCCTTCGGGCGCGCACGTGGTCAAGGCGTTTCTGTACTGGGCGGCGATCTCTCGCGGGGCGTCGTCAACGGCCAGGGCAATCGGACCGGAAGCCGCGGCGCCCGGTGGCGACACCCCCGAGGGCCAGCCGCAGCACACCGCGGACAAGCCACACAAGTTCAACACCTCTACGGGACCGTGCAGCTCCGGGTCGGCACCGGGACCGGCTACACCACGATCGACGCCTTTTCGCAGAGACCGCACGCAGGCCAGATGGGACTCGGTCAGCAGTTGGTATTCCACCGCGCCGGGCCTCGGGCAGCCCCGAGGGCGGCTCCCCCGGCTGGGCATACCAGGTCCGCGCCGACGTCACCGGTCCACTGAACAACGCCCTGGCGTCAGGCAAGGTGCAGGCGCAGAGGGGCCAAGGCTCACGATGCCGGTGACCGTCGCCAACGTGCAGGCCGGCACCGGCCTCAACCGCTACGCCGGGTGGAACCTGATCGTGGTCTGGGAGCAGCCGAGCGCCGCCTTGCGCGACATCACGCTGTTCGATGGGTTTGACTGGGTCCAGGTCGAAGGCGGAGAGCAGCTCGTCGTCGGGCCGCTCGACTTCACCGGCTTCCAGACGCCGAGCGAGCGGCAACGTCGACGCACACGTGACGGTCTGGGCGACCGAGGGAGACCGCGGGACTCACCGGCGACTACATGTCGCTCGGCAACCGCAGCGCGACCTGCGGCCCTCTGACCAAGCAGCACGACGACGCCCATCCCGTCGACAACTTCTTCAACAGCACGATCTCCAGCGGCGGTGTCGACGTCGGCGGGCCGCACCCCGAGCTACAGCAACCAGCTTGGGTTCGATCTCGCGACGCTCGAATGTCCCGGAGGGCACGATCGGCAACAACCAGACGGCCGCGTCGGTGTGCCTGGGCTCGGTCGGGGACACCTACTTCTTCGGCGGGCTTGGTGTTCGACGCGCTGATCAAGGCGCCCAACCTCGACATCACAAAGGTGGCAGACCACACCGACGGCTAACCCGGGCGACGTCGTCAACTACACGACCACCGTCACGAACCCATCGACGCGCGATCCGAGCGATCCACTGTTCAATACGCGCGGTGAGCGCCGCCACCAACCTGGTGGTCGCCGACCAGCTTCCCTCGGGTCTCGACTTCGTCGAACTTCACGAACGACGGCGGCGGGCGATGCTCCTACGACTCCGCGGCGCGGACGATCACCTGCACCGTGGGAACGCTCCAGCCCGATGCGAAGTTCACGTATTCCTACAAGGCGATCGTGTCGGCCGCAGCGCGCAGGGCGACAACCCCGCGGCGCTGGTCAACAACGCCTGCTACGACGCGAACTCCGAGGACCAGCCGGACGTCGTGTTCCACGGCTGCGATCCGGCGACGGTAGTGGTTCCGCCGGCGCCGCCCGCGCCAGAGCCCGCGGACCTCGGCGTCGTCAAGACGGTCTCGCACAACATCGTCAAGCCCGGAGACACGCTCACCTGGACGGTCGTGGGCACCAACTACGGGCCTGCTACCTCGACCGGGTTCGTGCTCGCCGACGCAGCTGCCTCCGGGCGTGTCGTTCGTGAGCGCGACCGCCAGCCCGGAGCTGACCTGCACGACGCCCGCGGTGGGCGCGACCGGCGGATCCGTCACCTGCACGGCGCCGAGCGTCCCCGCCGCGCCGGCCCCCGGGTCGTCGCTGACGCTCACGATCGTCGCAACGGTGCCCGACACCACCGCCGATGGCACCCTCCTGGCCAACATCGCAACCGTGTCCGGCAACGAAGATGAGCCGCTCCCAGACCCGCACCCCAATCGCGACCAGACGCTGACCAGCGTGGTCGTCCCCGACCAGCCCGTCCCGCCGCAGCCAATACCGCCGCTGCCGACGCCGCCGCTGCCCCCCGCGCCCGACGGCCCGCCCCAGCCTCCCGTCGTGCCGGTGCACCCGCCCCGTCAACCCGGCCCCCCTGCCGACACCCTGCTGAAGATTCACAAGGTGAGCACCCCGGCGACAGCGACGCTCGGCGACACGGTCACGTACGCGCTGCGGGTGTCGAACGTGGGCGAGGCGCTGGCGATGAAGGTCCGCGTCTGCGACACGCCGCCGTCGGGACTGACGGTGACCTCGGCGCCCGGGTTCAAGCGATCAGGAAACTCGTTCTGCACCACGATCTCCAAGCTCGCGATCGGCAGGCGAAAGACGCTGCACGTCACGGCCAGGGTCACGACGACAAGCACCGGGCGCCTCATCAATCACGCGACGGTCAAGAGCCGAAACGCCCCCACCAGGCGCGCGCGCGCCACTACGATCATCCATACAGCGCCGAGCTTCACGGGATGACGTCGCCACCCGGTCAAGCCGTGCGGGCGGTAGCCTTTCTGCTCACGTGAAGTTCGCCCGGCGGATCGGGGCACTGCTGGGCGCCGTGGCAGCCACCGGCGCGGCCACCGCCAGCGCATCGCCATTGTCGCCCACCACCTACGGGCCAGTGCGGGCGTGGGGCGCCACCGAGATTCAGTCGCTCGACCCGGCGCGGCACTCCGGCGCCGTATCCGACCGCACCAGCCGCCGCGATCAGGTGCTCTCGAACGAGAACACCTTCACACGCTGGGCCTACGTGACCAAGATCGCCTGGATCCACCAGGCACCGGGCGGCTCCTCGCCGCGGATCGAGCGGCTCGAGCTGGTTCACGGCGGATGGGTTCGCCTCGATCTACCTGGTACTGCGCGCGGACTGGGATGCCCGCGGCCGCGAGTGGGTGAAGCTGCGAATCCCAGGGCGCCCCAACGGACGGACGGGCTGGGTGCAGCGCGCCGCGCTCGGATCGTTTCACCTGACCGCACCTGCCTGGTGGTGGTGGACCGAGAGCAGCGGCGAATGTACTTCTACAGCCGGCGGCCGCCGGATCTGGAGCGCGCCGGTGGGCGTCGGTAAGCCCGGCACTCCCACCCCAGCCGGTCACTTCTGGATCGACGAACGCTTCAAAATCACCGACCCCAGCTCGGGCTACTACCCGTACGCGTTCGGCACCACCGACTACTCGACGCTGAGCGATTGGCCCGGCGGCGGGGTGGTGGGCATCCATGGCCCCTACTATGACCCGCAGGGCATTCCCGGATACATCTCCCACGGCTGTATCCGCCTGAAGGTGTCCGACGACTTCTGGCTCGCCGGGCACCTGGCGCTCGGCACGCCGCTGCACGTGATCTAGAGGGTCAGTCAGACGGCTGAGTTAGCCGCTGAGCCGATCGATCTCGGTCCACAGCCGCCGGCGATCCTGTTCGCTCTCGGCGCCCCACGGCAACAGGTGCGTGGGCCGGCGAGCACGATCGAACCAGAACGACCCCGAGATCTGAGCCGCCTGCGGCGCGCTGCCGAGCCACACGATCGTGTCAGCGCCCTGCTGGGGTGTGCGCAGCAGCCGTCGCAGGACTCGGTGAAAGCCGGGCAGCGAATCGCGCAGCCCGGGCGTGTCGACCCAACCCGGGTGCATCGCGTTGACCACGACCCCCGTGCCCTGGAGCCGCGAGGCCCACAGCTCGCTCAGCACCACCTGCATGCGCTTGGTGCGTGCGTAGGCGGCGGTTCCCCGGAACTTGCCGCGCGCGCTCTGGAGGTCCTCGACGTGCAGACCCTGGGTGTACATGCCGCCGGAAGAGACGTTGATCACACGCGCCGGCGCGCTGCGCAGCAGCAGCGGCACGAGCAGCTTCGTGAGCAGGAACGGCCCGACCACGTTGGTCGCGAGCGTCAGCTCGATGCCGTCACGCGACAGCGAGCGCTCCTCGGTGAGCACACCGGCGTTGTTGACGAGCACGTCGAGCCGGCCCGGCCCGGCCTCGCACTGCTCGGCAAAGCGCCTGACCGATCGCAGATCGCTGAGGTCGCAGATCCCGACATGCACGTCGTCGCTGCCGGTTTGCTCGGCGATCCGAGCCTGGCTGTCCTCGCCGCGCTCGCGACTGCGCGCCACCAGCCACACGCTCGCGCCGAGCCGCGCGAACCCGCTGGCGGCCGCCTCGCCGAGGCCCGACGTCGCGCCGGTCACGAGCACCACCTTGCCGTCCATCGCGGCAAGGTCGGATTCATCCCAGCGCGGGCTGCGCAGCGTGAAGCCGAGGTTCGTGTAGCTGGCGATCACCGTCCGATCGAGGAGCGCGTCGGGTAGCGACGCCCTGCCGTCGGTCACGCGACGCCCTCGCCCGCCAGGTCCAGCGCGGCGCGCCCGAGGCCTGGCCGGCCGACCGGCGCCCGCCACCGTGGCTTTGTGAGCAGCAGCTGCAGGTCGCAGATCCGGCGCTCGGCGAACCCAGCCTCGCAGTAGGCCAGATACAGCGTCCACAGGCGGCGGAAGCGCCCGTCGTAGCCGAGCTGCGCGAGCTCCGGCGCGGAGGCGAAGAACCGGTGGCGCCAGCGCCGCAGCGTCTCGACGTAGTGCGCCGTGATGTCCTCGAGATGGACGGCTTGCATGTCGGTCCTACGTGCCACGTTGTGCATGATCACCTCGAGCGAGGGCAGGCAGCCGCCCGGAAAGATCCTCGTGTTCATGAACGACTTCGCGGCCTTCTCGACCTCGTACGCGCGATCGTCGATCGTGATCGCCTGCAGCAGCATCGCGCCGTCGGGCGCCAGCAGCTGCGAGCACTTCCGGAAGAAGGCCCCGTAATGCCGCCACCCGACGGCCTCGATCATCTCGATCGACACGAGCTTGTCGTAGCTCCCGGTGAGGTCGCGGTAGTCCTCCATCAGCACCGTGATTCGGTTCGCCAGCCCGGCGCGCTTCACCAGGGAGACGGCGTGGTGGTACTGCTCACGGGAGATCGTGGTCGTCGTCACGTGGCAGCCGCGGGTCGTTGCGGCGTGAACGGCCAACGCCCCCCACCCAGTTCCGATCTCGAGCAGGCGGTCATCGGGCCCCAGGTCGAGCTTCTCGCAAACCCGCTCGAGCTTTGCGATCTGAGCCTGCTCCAGGGTGGCATGGTCGTGCTCGAACACCGCGCAGGAGTAGCTGAGCGTCGGATCGAGCATGCGCTCGAACAGGTCGGTGCCGAGGTCGTAATGCGCGGCGATGTCGCGGCGCCGCCGCCCCCGCGTGCTGCGCCGCAGGATCACCCGGATCATCCGGGCCGGCATCGACAGCGGAGCCAGCCTCGTGCGCACGCGATCGAGACGGGCCGCATTCAGGGCGCCGAGCCGGATCAGCGCGACCAGGTCTGGAGAGTCCCACATGCCGCGCTCGTAAGCGTCGGCAAGCCCGCGAGAACCGCGCAGCAGCACCATCCGCCACACGCTCGGATCGTGCAGGTCGACGACTGCCGCCGGATGGCCGGTTCCGAACCGATGCCGCCGGCCGGGCTCGGCGACGATCAGGCTGCCGACGCCGATCCGGCGCAGGACCACGCTGGCGATCAGTCTGCTGAGCGCGATCACGTCCGGCGCACCCGGGGATGGGGATGCACGCCGGCGCCGGCGAGCCTCAGCGCCACCGCCTGTGCATAGATCAACGCCAGCACACGCACGGTGGCGGCCGGGTAGCGCACGGTCAGTCGTCGCGCCGAGTCGCGCGTCAGCTCCCGGCGAGAGAGCGACAGCGTCGCGTCGAACACGCGCGTCCCCGCGCGGCTGCTCTCCATGTGAAGCGACAAGGTCTCAGCCGGCCGCGTGGCGCGAGCGCAGTAGCTGACGTCCATCGGCATGAACGGCGAGACGTGCATGGCCTTGTCGACGCTCGAGATGATCAGCGGCGAGTCCTCCCTGCCGCCCGCGAGCACGTAGGCGTGGCGCTCACCCCAGGGCGTGTTGGTCACCTCCGCGAGGATCGCCTGTACCGCCCCGGCGCCGGCCGACAGGCAGTAGTAGAAGCTGACGGGGTTGAAGCAGTGCCCAAACGACCGCAACTGGGTCAGCAGCCGGATCGGTCCCTGAGGCCGCGATCCGGTGTGCTCGGCGACCGTGTCGCGCACGGCGTCGGCCAGCGGCACCTGGGGATCGCCGTGGTAGTCGCGCCGGCGGAACCGCAACGCGCCGGGCGACGGCTCCAGCAGACGGCCGCCGAGCAGCCCGGGCAGCTCGTCGAGGTCGACGTACCAGAGCGCCAGGCGATGGCGGAACTCGCGCCGGGGCTGCAGCCGACGGTGCCTGATCGTTCCCTCGTAGATGCAGCTGACCGTCACAGGCGTCCTCCGAAGCGCTCGGCCACACGAGCGGCGCTGACGACTCCGTCCTCGTGAAAGCCCCAACCCCAGTACGCGCCGCAGTAGCTGGTCCGGTTGTGGCCGTTGATCTCCTCCGCCCGCAGCTGGGCCCTCATGCCGTCCCGGGTGAACACGGGATGGGCGTAGCTGATCGTGCGAAGCACCCGCTCGGGATCGATCGCGTCCGTGCGGTTCAGAGTCACGCACAGCTGCTCGTCGGCGGTCAGCGACTGCAGGCGGTTCATGTGGTAGGTCACGGTGGTGCGGTCACCGGGACGCTCGAGGAGGTGATAGTTCCAGCTCGCCCATGCCCGCCGGCGCCGCGGCAGCATGCTCGCATCCGTGTGCAGGACGGCGTCGTTGCGCTGGTAGGGGATCGCACCGAGGATCGCGTGCTCGGCGTCGGTGGCGTCCGCCAGCATCGCCAGCGCCTGATCTGAGTGCGTCGCGATCACCACTTCGTCGAACCGCTCGGGCTCCGCAGCCGCGCGCCGTTACGAGCACGTCGTCGGCCCGCCGCGCGATCGCGCGGACCGGGGTTCCGAGGCGCAGTCGGTGTGCGAACGGCCGCGTCAAGGCCTCGACGTAGCGAGCGGAGCCGCCGCTGACCGTCTGCCATCTGGGCCTTCCGCGGAACGAGAGGACCCCGTGGTTGTCGAAGAACTCGGCCAGGAAGCGCGCCGGAAAGCTACCGCGCTGCTCGGGATCGGCCGACCACACGGCGGAGACCTGCGGGCCGATCAGGCGCTCCACGAACGCGGGCGAGAAACGCTCGCGCTCGAGCCAGGCCCCGAGCGAGATGTCGTTGCCGGGCTGATCGAGCAACTCGCGCGCGGCCCGATTGAAGTGGGCCAGTTCGGCCACCATCCTGTGAAACCACGGCGTCACGAGGTGGGCCCGCTTGGCGAACAGCCCGTTGGGCGAGGCGCTGGAGTACTCGAAGTCGCCCGCGGCGTCGCTCACGCTGAAGCTCATCGTCGACGGCTGCGACTTCACCCCAAGCTGGCCCAGCAGCCGCTGGAAACGCGGATAGTTGCGGTCGTTGAAGACGATGAAGCCGGTGTCGACGTCGAACGTCTGGTCGGCCGTGTCAACCCTCACGGTGTTGGTGTGCCCGCCGGCGTAATCGGCCCCCTCGAACACCGTGATCTCGTGCCGTCGGTGCAGGAGGTGGGCGACCACGAGGCCGGATACGCCGGCTCCGATGATGGCGACCTTCATCGGGGTCTCACCGGGCAGCGATGAAACGTCACGCTCATGATTCGCAGCGACACCGGATCTGGATCAATCCGTGCCGACGTAGGCGAGCATCCGATGAGCCTGCCTGACGGCGGCGCGAAGCTCGGCGGAGCTTGGCAGTACGGCTTGGTGCCGGCTCGCGTCGAGCGCGCCGGCGACGTCCGGCGCCGACTGTGCGATCAACTCGCCGGCGACGGCGAGCGCGTCGACCGCGACCTCGGGCTCCGGCGACCACAGCACCTCGAAGCGCCGGTCGGCGTCGGCGGGCTGCACCGGCGCAGGGATCTCCCAGGCCGCAAGGCAAGCCGAGCCGTCTGGCGCGTGCATCACGATCGCCCACTCGCGGGCGAGTGGATGGTCGCGGCGTACCGGCACCAGCACGGGTCCGTGTGTAGGCCGGCGCAGCCGCTTGAAGTCCGCCAGCGCGACCGCGACGCGCGCGTTGCGCGCGAGCTCACGCCACCGCCGCTCGGATTGCCGGTAGAACCGGGCGGTCTGAAAGCTCCCGACCAGCACTCCTGCGCGCGCGCCCGCCAGATGCTCGTCCTCGATCGCGCGTGACAGCGCCAGCAGCGCGGGCTTTGTGAGCGTCATCGGCTGCAGGTCGGGGCGGCGCCGCGCGAGCCCGGCGAAGATCGACGCGGGCGCCGGCGTATCGCCCGCCCGGGCCCGATCGATCGCCGCTGTGAGCGACAGTCCCTCTTGGCGCGCGCGCACGACCGTTCGCACCAGCTCGACGTCGCGGTCGCCGTAGCGACGATGCCCGCCCGCCAGCCGCCCCGGCGCCGGAAACCCGTGGCGGGCCTCCCACATCCTCAGGGTGGCGGCCGGAACGCCGGTCAGCTCGGCGAGCTGCGTCGTGCTGAGCCCGGACAGCCGAGATGGGGTCGATGTGGGCACGGTCAGACATCGTACATACTGTTGAGATAAATGCAACAGCTTGTTATAGTCGGCGGCATGATGGCTTCGATCACAGTGGAGCGCCGCTCGTGCGGGTAGCGGTGACCGGCGCGACCGGGGTCATCGGCCGCCACGCGATCGACGCAATCCTGCAGCGAGGCGACCAGGTGATCGCGTTGACGCGCGATCCAGATCAGGCGCGCGGGAAGCTCGGCGGCCGAGTCGACGCGCAGGCCTGGGCCGACCCCAAGCACTCACCCCCGCCGAGCGACGCGCTCGAGCAGGCCGACGCTGTCCTGCACCTCCTCGGCGAGCCGATCGCCCAGCGCTGGAGCGACGACGCCAAGCGTGAGATCCGAGATTCGCGAGTGCTGAGCACCAGAGCGCTGGTCGCGGCGATCGCCGCGCTCCCCGAGGACCGCCGACCGCGCGTACTCGTCTCGCAGTCGGCCACCGGCTACTACGGCCCCCGTGGCGACGCGCCGGTCGACGAGTCGACCGGCGCGGGCGACGACTTTCTCGCCGGCGTGACCGTCGAGTGGGAGCGCGAAGCCGGACAGGCGGCCTCGGCCGGCGTGCGGGTCGTAACCACGCGCACTGGCGTCGTGCTGTCCTCCCACGGCGGCGCGCTCGAGAAGATGCTGCCGCCGTTCAAGCTTGGTGTCGGCGGTCCGGTCGCCGGCGGCCGGCAGTACGTCCCCTGGATCCACCTCGACGACGTGGTCGCAGCGATGCTGCGATGCCTCGACGACGATGCCGCGACCGGCCCGGTCAACCTGACGGCGCCCAACCCGGTCACCAACGCTGAGCTTTCGAAGACGCTGGGCCGCGTGCTGCACCGCCCCGCCGTGCTGCCGGTCCCCGGGCTTGCGCTGAAGGCGCTGTACGGCGAGATGGCAACGATCGTGCTCACCGGCCAGCGCGCGATCCCGGCGCGTCTGGGCGAGCTCGGCTATCAGTTTCGCCATCCGCAGCTCGAGGCCGCCCTGCGCGACGTCCTCTCCGGATCTTGATTGCGCGCCTGGTGCGCGAGCAGGTCGTTGCCGCTGAACCCGGCGCGGTGTTCGACTTCTTCGCGCGGGCGCGCAACCTCGAGGAGCTGACCCCTCCCTGGCTGCGCTTCGAGGTCCTCACCGAGGAGCCGATCGAGATGCGCCGGGGCACGCGCATCGAATACCGGCTGCGCCTGCACGGCGTGCCGCTGCGATGGGTGTCGCGCATCGAGGAATGGCATCCCGGCCGAGGCTTCGTGGACCGCCAGGTGCGTGGCCCCTATCGCCTCTGGCATCACCGGCACGAGTTCGAACCCCACGGCGGGGGAACGAAGGTCCGCGACATCGTCCACTACGCGCTGCCGCTGGGACCCCTCGGCGCGCTGGCCCATACCGCATTCGTCCGCCGGGACCTCGCGGCCGTGTTCGAATATCGCCGGCGCCAGATCGACCACTTGGCCGCCGCCGAGCTATCGGCGGCGTGAGCACCGCCGCGATCGTGTGGATGCGCCGCGACCTGCGGCTGCAAGACAACCCTGCCCTGATGGCCGCGGCCGCGGCCGACCGGCTCGTACCGGTGTTCTGCATCGATCCGCGCCTCCTCGGCGGCCGCCACCGTTCCGGCTCGCGCACGCAGTTCATGCTCGACTGCCTGCACGACGTCGATCGGTCCCTGCGCGACCTTGGCAGTCGCGTCGTCATCCGCCGGGGGATCCCGGAGCACGAGCTCGCGGCGCTGGCTCGCGAGACCGGCGCCGGCGCGGTCCACGCCGCCGCGGACGTCGGCCCCTACGCCCGGCGGCGCGACGCCGCGGTGTCAAGCGCGCTCGCAGCCTGCGGCGTCGAGCTGGTCCTGCACCCCGGCCTGTTCGTCGTCGACGACCCGGCCGAGATCCGTACCGGCGACGGCGGCCCCTACACGGTGTTCACGCCGTATCACCGCTCGTGGGAGCGCGCCCCCAGGCGCGAACCGCTGTCGCGGCCGCGCTCGCTGCCGGGGCTACCTGCGGGCGTCAGGACCGGCCGGATTCCGGCGCTGAAGGCGCTCGGTCTCACCCAGCCGCTCGACGATCCGCCGGCCGGCGGCGAGCGCGCGGGCCGGGCGCGTCTCGAGGCGTTCCTGGCCGACGGCGTCGACCGCTACCACGAGCAGCGCGACGCACTTGCGCAGGCGGGCACGTCGGCGCTCTCGCCGCACCTGCACTTCGGCTGCCTGTCGCCGCGCGAGGTCGAGCATCGGCTGCCGGATTCGCCTGGCGCCGCCGAGCTTCGCCGCCAGCTCTGCTGGCGCGACTTCTATGCCCAGGTGATGCGTTGCTCGCCGCGCAACGCCCGTTCAGAGCATCAAAAGAAGTACCGCGGGATGCGGTGGAGCCGCGCGCGACGCAACTTCGACGCCTGGCGCGAGGGCCGCACCGGCTTTCCGGTGGTCGACGCCGCGATGCGCCAGCTCCGGCGGGAGGGGTGGATTCACAACCGCGGCCGCCTGATCGTGGGCTCGTTTCTCACCAAGGATCTGGGCATCGACTGGCGCTGGGGCGAGCGCTGGTTCATGGCGCTGCTGGTCGATGGCGACGAGGCCAGCAACAACGGGAACTGGCAGTGGATCGCGTCGGTCGGCGTCGATCCGCAGCCGCCGGCGCGCAGGATCTACAACCCTTCTCGTCAGCAGGAGCGCTTCGACCCCGACGGGATCTACGTCCGGCGCTACGTGCCCGAGCTCCAGCGCGTCCCCGACGAGTACCTGATCGAGCCGTGGACGATGCCCCCCGAGGTCCAGGAGGCCTCAGGGTGCATCATCGGCAGCGACTATCCGGCGCCGATCGTCGACCACGCGCAGGCACGTCGCGACGCGCTCGAGCGCTTCGCCGCAGCCCGCTACTAGCCCCAGTAGCGCTCGACCGTCCCCGGATCGCGCATCTGCGCGTTGTCCGGGTCCTGGCCCGCGTCGCGCAAGGCGCGGCGCTGGCGCAGGTAGTCCCACAGCTGATCGAGCTCGATCCGGATCGCCTCCAGGCGCTGCGCGTCGCGCGCCAACTGATCGTCGGCGTCGGCCTCGGCGGCCTCGCCTTCGTCGGTCCGGAGCTTGCGCTCCTCCTGCTCGAGCTCCTCGATTCGTGCCTGCACCTGCTCGTCACTCAGGGATTTCGCCATGTCCCGAATCCTACGCTGACCCCGGCGTCGTAAACCACGCGGTCGTATCGGCCGCGACACCGCCGTCGCCCGCGAGCTCGCCGCTGCTCAGCAGCAGCTCGGCGCCCCGCGGTCCCGGCGCGCTGTCGGCCGACATGTTCACCACGCACACGAACCCGGGGTCGCGGGCAAAAGCAAGCGCACCTTCCGGCGCGCCGATCCACCGCATCGCCCCGTCTCCGAGCGCCGGATGCTCGTGGCGAATGCGTAGCGCTCGGCGGTAGAGCTCGAGCATCGAGCGCTCGTCGCCGGTCTGCGCCTGCACCGTGAGCGTCCGCCACGACAGCGGCTGCGGCAGCCACGGAGCCGCCGTCGCCCCGTTGAGCGTGAAGCCAAAGGGTGGCTCTTGATCCGACCACGGGATCGGCACCCGGCAGCCGTCGCGGCCGCGAAGCGTATAGCCGGATTGCTTGAAGCCGGGATCCTGGAGCAGTTCCTCCGGCAGGTCTTCGACCTCGGCTAGCCCGAGCTCCTCGCCCTGGTAAACGTACGCGCCCCCCGGCAGCGAGAGCATCAGCAACGCCGCGGCTCGCGCTCGCTTCACGCCCAGCTCGAAATCTGCCGGCAGCTCCAGCAGGTCGTCGAGGTGGCGCAGCTCGCGAACGCCTTGGGGCCGCGCATACCGCGACACCTCCCTGACGGTGTCGTGATTGGACAGCACCCAGGTGGGCGGCGCGCCGACCCCTTCGTGGGCCTCGAGTGACGCGACGATCGAGTCGCGCATCGGCTCGGCGAGCCAGGGCGCCAGCAGGAAGTCGAAGTTGAACGCGGTGTGCAGCTCGTCGTCGCGGACGTACATCGCAAGGCGCTGGGGGTTGTGCACCCAGGCTTCGGCCACGAACACGCGCGGATCGTCGTAGGCGTCGGCCAGCGCACGCCACGTCCGGTAGATCTCGTGGACGTCGTCGCGATCCCAGTGTGGGTGGTCGACCGGTTCTGAGCTGACCGGCGGCCACACGGTCGATCCGATGTCCGGGAGCCCCTCCGCCTTGGCCAGGCCGTGGGCGACGTCGATCCGGAATCCGTCGACGCCCATGTCGAACCAGAACCGCATCGTCTGGTCGAACTCCTCGCGCACCTCGGTGTTGGTCCAGTCGACGTCGGGCTGCTCGGGGGTGAACAGATGCAGGTACCACTGGCCCGGCGTGCCGTCGCTCGCGTTGACCCGGGTCCATGCGGTCGCCGCCGAAGTTGCTGCGCCAGTCGTTGGGAGGCTGCGCCCCATCGGACCCGCGGCCCTCGCGAAAGATGAACCGGGCACGCTCGCGCGATCCGGGTCCGGCCGCGAGCGCCTCCTGAAACCACGCGTGCTGGTCTGACAGATGGTTGGGCACGATGTCGAGCAGGATCCGCAACCCGAGCTCGTGGGCCTCGGCGATCATCCCGCGCGCGTCGTCGAGCGTTCCGAACAGCGGCTCGATCGCCCGGAAGTCCGACACGTCATAGCCGGCGTCCTTCATCGGCGACGGGTACCACGGGTTGATCCAGAGCGCGTCGACCCCGAGCTCGGCGAGGTACGGCAGCCGCGCTCGCAGGCCCGCGATGTCCCCGATCCCGTCGCCGTTTCCATCGGCGAAGCTGCGGATGTAGACCTGATAGATCACGGCGCTGCGCCACCACGACCCGTGCTGGGAGTTGGATGCGTTTCGGTTCACGCTGTGTGTGAGAGGCCCGGTGTCCGCCGCGCAGAGGAGAGGTCAGGCGGCGGACACGCATGGCCTTCCGAGGTCTCGCCCCGGAAGATCTCGATTGGCGAAAACAGCGACAGCTCGAGCGAGGAGGCGCCCGCGGCGAGCTGGAAGGCGCCGGGCTCGATCGTCCAGTCGCCGGCGGCCGCGCTCCAGTGCTGGAACGCCCGCGCGCGCACGCCGATCGTCACGGTCACGTCCTCGCCGGCGTTGGCGTCGACGACCGCAAAGCCGACCAGCCACAGAGCGGGTCGCTGCACCGCGCTGATCGCGCGGCTGGCATACAGCTGGACCACCTCCCTGCCGCGGCGCGAGCCCGTGTTGCGCACGGTCACGTCGACCGCGAGATCGGCGCCGGCCCGGGCCTCGCGGGGCGCCTCGATCGACACATACGTCCAGCTCGAATAGCCAAGGCCGTGTCCGAACGGATACAGGGGAACGGGCCCACCGCGCCCGTAGCCGCGATAGCCGACCAACAGTCCCTCCTCGTAGCGCAGGACGCCGTCGACGGGCTGGGGACTCGGGAGGCCCTCCTCGCTGCGCGGCCAGCTCGTCGGCAGCCTGCCGCCGGGCTCGGCGTCTCCCAGCAACACATCCGCCAGCGCGTTGCCGAACTCCTGGCCCGGAAACCACGCCAAGATCACGGCCGCGACACTGTCGGCCCACGGCAGCAGCACCGGAGCGCCGGAGTTGACGATCACGATCGTGTCGGGGTTTGCGTCGGCGACCCTGCGGACGAGCTCGTCCTGACGGCCCGGCAGCGCGAGCGAGCCGCGATCGAACCCTTCGCTCTCGACCTCCTCGGTGGTCCCGACGACCACGACCGCCACGTCCGAGGACCGCGCGAGCGAGACGGCGCGCTCGATCTCCTCGTCGTCGTTGCCGTGAGGGGGCTCGAGGTTGAGGGCGAAGCGAATGCCGAGCAGCGGGGCCGGCCCGACCTCGACGACGGCGACGGCGACGAGATGTATCTGCTCGCCGCGATCGAGCTCGACCTGATGAGACGCCTGGGGCGGAACCATCAGCGTCTCCACGATGTCGGCTCCGGGCGGGGCCTCCAGTACTTCGTCGACCACCACCTCTGAGTCGATCGACAGGCGGTAATGCCCCGTTCCCGAGATCCCAACGGTGTAGGTGCCGGAGTCGGTGGCGCAGATCAGCGCGCTTACCTCAGCCTCTGCGACCGGCTCTCCGCCGACATGATCGGGCCAGTGGAACGCGCATCCCGGCCGGCGCTCGCTCAGCAGCACGGCGCCGTCGGCGCCGAGCAGGCGTGCCTGCACTCCGGGCCCCGCGCCGTCTGGCTGCTGCAGCCACGGAGGGCCTGCCACGGGGATCCGGCTCGAGGCGGTCACGCCGATGCAATGACGAACCTCGACCGGCGCCGGCAACGCCGCGAGCAGGCCCTGCAGCGGCGATACCGAGTAGGGCGCAAACACCGTCGCGCTGCCGCCGCCGAGGGTCCTGGCGTTCGCCGCGTTCGGGCCGATCACCGCGACCCGCCGCAGTCGCGAGCGCTCCAGGGGGAGCACGCCTCGCTGATTGCGGGCCAGCACGAACCCCGCGGTGGCGACACGGCGGACAACCCACGCGATCTCGTCGGCGCCGTAGCGGGGAGCAGGACGTCGCGGGCCGCCGTCGAGCGCTCCGACCCGATCGGCCAGGCGCATGATCCGCAGCACCTTCTCGTCGATCGTCGCCTCGTCGACCGCACCGGCACGCACCGCAGTGAGCAGAGCGTCCCCCCACGGCCCTCCCGGTCCCGGCATCACCAGATCCAGCGCCGCTCGCGCGGAGCTCTCGGTCGATCGGGTCGCCAGCCAATCGGACATCACCACGCCGTCGAAGCCCCACCTGCGTCTGAGGATCTCCTCCAGCAGCGGGCTCTCGGTCATGGTGTGGCCGTTGACGCCGTTGTAGGCAGCCATCACCGCCCATACGGATGCCTCGCGGACGACTGCTTCAAACGGTGCGAGGTACATCTCGTGCAGCGTGCGCTCGTCGAGCCTGGCGTCGAGCGTCATCCGCTCGGTCTCGGAGTCGTTGGCCACGAAGTGCTTGACGGTGGCCGCAACGCCCGCATCCTGCAGGCCGCGCACGTACGCGACGGCGATCCGGGACGTCAGCAGCGGGTCTTCGCTGAAGCACTCGAAGTGACGCCCGCCGTACGGCGTCCGGTGCAGGTTCACGGTCGGAGCGAGCAGCACGTCCACGTGCTTGCGGCGCGCCTCGTAGGCCAGCAGTCGCCCAAGTTCCTGCACCAGCAGCTCGTCCCAGGTCGCCGCCAGTGCCGTCGGCGACGGCACGTTGGTCGAGGTGTCGCGTTCGTCCCAGTGCTCGCCGCGCACGCCCGCCGGTCCGTCGGACACGACCACGCGGCGCAGCCCCACCGCCGGCTCCTCGTGCAAGGACCAAAAATCGGCGCCGGTCAGCAGCCGGATCTTCTGCTCGGTCGTCAGCGCCTCGACGCGGGCGGTCAGTTCGCGCTCGTCCACACCACAGCGGTTTCTACCGTGCCCTATCGGCAGCGCCCAGCGGCGTTCGGGCATCGTGGACACCCGGATCGCGTCCGCGCGCGGCCTCCGTTACGCGGTTCGGCGCTCGACCACCGCCAGCGGCGCGAGCTCCTCGACCGGGGGGATCTCGCGCCCCTCGATCGCCGACAGCAGCAGCTCGACCCCGCGAGCGCCGGTCTCCCGCAGCGGCTGGCGCACGGTCGTCAGTCCGAGCACCGCCGCCTCCTCCACGTCGTCGAAGCCGATCACCGCCAGGTCTTCGGGCACGCGCAAACCGAGCGCCTCGGCGGCTTGCAGGACGCCCATGGCCTGAACGTCTGACGCGGCGAATATCGCCGTCGGCGGCTTCTCCATCGCCAGCAGCGTCCGCGCCAGCCCGATCGCCTCCTCGCGCCCGTGCGGGCCCCGCTTCTGGAGCGCGGCCGCCGGCCGTATGCCGGCGCGGCGCAGCGCCGCGCGCATCCCATGGCAACGAAGCTCCGACGACGCGAAGCCGAACGGAGTCGGCGCATCGCCGACGAAGCCGATCCGCCGATGGCCCTTGGCCAACAGGTACTCGGTCGCCATCTCGCCGCCACGAACGTCGTCGATCACCACGCGTGGTAACGCCGGATGAGTGACGTCGACCAGGACGACCGGCAATCCCTCGCGCCGCATGCGGGCGACCTCTTCGTCGGACGGGCGCAGGGACACGATCAGGAGCCCGTCGACATGGTCGCGCGCGGCGAAAGCCTCGAATGCGTCCGCGCGCTGCTCGAGCGTCTCGACGTCGAACAGCAACAGGTCATATTCGCCCCGGTCGCGCAGCCGCTCCACGACGCCCCGCAACCGCTCCACGACCGACCGCGTGGTGAAGAACGGCGCCACCACCCCGATCATCTGCGTGCGGCCGAGCGACAGCCGTCGCGCCGTCGAGCTCGGCCGATAGCCCAGCTCGTCGATCGTCTTGCGCACGCGGACGCGGGCCTCGTCGCTGACCAGCGGGCTGTCGTTGAGAACGCGCGACACCGTCCCCACGCCGACCTTGGCGTGACGCGCGACATCGCGGATCGTCGTGGCCGGGCTCCCGCGCCTCGTTGGAACCGGATCCATTGCGACGCAGCCTAGCGCGCACACGTTCGCGCTTCGAGCATCCACAAGTTGGAATCTCGCTTGACACGGATCCGGTGCAGTGGAAGACTGGAACCGGTTCCAGAGGAGAGGATCCAGCCCGTGCCCGGACCGGCAACGGCAGTCCGCAGCGTGCTCATATGACCCCAGGCGATCGGCTCATCGTCGTCGCCGGCGAGGCGCTGGTCGACCTCGTGCTCGAGCGCGAGGGCACGACCACGCGGCATCTCGGCGGCGGCTCGTACAACGCCGCTCGGACGATCGGCCGTCTCGGCCTCGCCCCCACGTTCGTGGGGCGGATCTCGACTGACGTGCACGGCCGCGCGCTCCGGGCCGGACTGGCGCAGTCCGATGTTCGCCTCGACGGGGTCGTGGACACCGATGACCCGACGACGTTCGCGCTCGTCGAGCTCGACCACGACGGGACGGCCAGCTACCGCTTCTACGCGGACGGCACATCGATCTCGGGACTGCTGCCCGAGCAGGCACGCGCCGCGATGCCGCCGCTTGCCGCCGCGCTCCACGTCGGCGGATTGGGCCTGGTGTTCGAGCCGCAGGCCAGGGCGATCGCCGCACTGGTCCACGAGGCCCCTTCGACCACGTTGGTGATGCTCGATCCGAACTGCCGCCCGGGCGCCGCTCCGTACCCGGCCGTGCACCGAGAGCGCCTGCGCGAGTTGCTGGCGCGCGTCGACGTCGTCAAGGCAAGCGAGGAGGACCTGGCCTACCTGGAGCCCGACCAGCCGGCGCTGCAGACCGCGCGCGACTTGCTCGAGCGGGGCCCGGCGGTTGTGCTGCTGACCCAGGGAAGCCGCGGCGCGACCGTGATCTCACCGACCGGGCATGTCGCGGTCCCGGCGCCGCCCGCCAGCGTGGTCGACACGATCGGGGCCGGCGACGCGTTCGGCGGCGGATGGCTGGCCGCGTGGATTGCCGGCGGCCTGGGGCGCGCGGACCTGGGCGACTTCGACGCGCTTCTGCGCACGACGCGGTTCGCGGCACAGGTCGCCGCGCGCACCTGCGAGCAGGCCGGCGCGGAGCCTCCGTATGCGCTCCGGCTCGACGACGAGTGGTGCATGGCCGCCGCGGTTGACCGATCCAGCCGGACGGCGCACTGATGCTCGGCACGCTCAAGCGCGCGGGCACGGTCCTGGACCTGTTCACCACCGAGGACCCCGAGTGGGGCGTCACCGCGACCGCTCAGCGGCTGGGCATCGGCAAGTCACTGGCGCACGACATCCTCTCCAGCCTCGCGGCGATCGGGCTGCTGCAGCGTGTCGGCCACGGCAGGTACCGGCTTGGGTGGCGCACGATCTCGCTGGCGTCGGTCCTGCTGCGCACAAGCGACCTCAAGGCGCAGGCGCGGCCGATCGTCCGCGAGCTGTCAGACCGCCAGCGCCTGCCCGTCAGCCTGGCGGCCTGGGACTGCGACCGGATCATCTACCTGGACTGCAGGCGCGACCGGCGGCACGGGGACTGCGCGCCCCTTGCGGGGACCGCGGTACCGCTTGACGGATCCGCGATCGCCAAGGTGCTGCTTGCCGGCCGCCCGGCGCGCGAGGTCGAGATGCTGTGGAGCGACGGGCTCGTGCGCAGCGGGCACACCTCGCTCGACGAGCTGGAGTCCGATCTCGAGCGCGTGCGGCTGCACGGCTGGGCGCGCGACGACGCCGAGGGGTCGGCGCGCAACTGTGTTGTTGCCGCGCCGGTCCGCGACCCCGAAGGCACCGTGGCCGCCGCGATCGGCCTCGACCTCGCCGACCAGCTGTCGCGACTCAACGCCGACGCGCACACCCGCGCGCTCGTAGCGGCGGCCTCGAAGATCTCGGCCGCGATGCGTCGCGGCGAGCTCGCGCGGGCTATCTAGCGGAGAACTGATCCGTGAACTGCTTGAGCGGGCTGGCCTCCTCGGGCGGAGTGATCACGCTGACGGGGATCCCGAGCTCGGAGACCCGCGTCGGCAGGTCCTTGCGTAACCACTCCGACCGCGGCTTTGGGAGCGTCGAGATCAGCACGTCGTCGTAGTTCCCGCCGGCGATCGCCTCGCGGATGGACTCAAGCGGATCCTGCCCGCCCAACGATCCCTTGACCGGCGAGTCCGCCGCCCGGCTTAGCAGCTTCTCGGCGGTCTCAAGCGACCAGTCAGCCGCTTTGGCGGGGTCGACACCCGGGACGAGGAGCGAGAACTCGGTGGGGCGCTCGGCCGCCAGCCGCGATACCTCCTGGAGCAGGAACGGCGTCGACGCGGTCAGGTTCGCCACGATCAGGGTCCGGTGCTGGGTTGGCGCGTCCATCGGTCTCCTCCTCGCTGAAAATGGCGGGCGAGTTTGACACTCGCTATCGGGACTGGTCAACGGCCGTTCGGGATGGCAGAACGCCGGCCGTCAGAGCTTGTACTCGCGCAGCCCCGCCCAGTACTGCTTGGCACACCACCGGTCGATGCGCCAGACCGCGAGCGCCACGGCTGCCATCAACACCCCGAACCCCGCCAGCCCGCCGAACGCTGAGCTCACCACCCCGACCAGCGCCATCAGCCAGCACCAAACGGCGACCCATACGAGCGACCGCCACGGGAGGTTCCACTTGCGCGTCGGCCGCGGCGGCTTGGGCTCGTCGTCGGGAGGTTCCCAACCGCCATCGTGGATCAAGCCAACGACGAGCACTGCGCCTACAAACGGTAACACCGCCCCGACGGGGCGCAAGCTCACTCCCCGACCCACCACACGGTCGAGCCGTCGTCCGCCGTGTCGTGCTCGGCGAGGCCGGCCGCACCCAGCTCCGCAAGCGCTTGCCGGAACGCGGGATACGGGATCAGGCCAAGCCGGGTGAGCGTCATGTAACCGACGCGCTCGTACAGCTCCGACGTGCTCGTCGGGTCACCCGTCAGGAAGACGAGCAGCTCGGACTCGCGAGACATGCGGCCGAAGCCTACCCGCAACACTTCCTGGCGCCGATCCGTCAGTGCCTATCATCGGCTCAAACCACCGGTTCGTTGCAAGAGGGCACATGTCGATGAAGGACACCGGACTTCCGCAGCAGGACGCGCAATCCGATTTCGCGCGCCAGCGCCGACGTCGCGCATATTCGAAGATCGCATCGCGCCTGCGGTTCGAACCCGACGACGTGTCGATGATGCTCCCGTTCGAGGAGGTCGTCGCCGCGCTGGGCCGCCGCAGCGAGCGCGACATCGGCATCCATGAGATCCGGCTCGACAGCATCGTCGGAACTGTGGCGCGCCGGCACGGCGAGTTCGACCGCAAGTTCCGCCCGACCTCGCCCGGCGTGCGCTGGCGCTGGGAGCGGATCGCGACCGCCCGGCGTCGCGGCCAGACGATGCCGCCGATCGACGTGTACCGGATCGGCGAGCTGCACTTCGTCCAGGACGGCCACCATCGCGTGTCGGTCGCCCGTGCGCTCGGCGACACCCACATCGAGGCACACGTGCGCGAGGTGCGCACCGCGCTGGGCGCGGAGTCGGAGCTGCGGCTGCGCGACCTGCCGCTCAAGCAACATGAACGCGTGTTCCACGAGCGCGTGCCGCTGCCGCCCGAGCAGCGGGCGCGCATCAAGCTGTCAGACGAATGGCGCTACGCCCAGCTCGGCACGCTGGTGGAGGCCTGGGGCCTGCGCGCCAGTCACGCGCGCGGTCAGCTGTTGTCTCGAGAGGAGATCGCGCTGGCCTGGTTTCGCGAGGAGTACGAGCCGGTCGTCGAGGCGCTGTCCGAGGCGAGCATCGGCGGGCAGGGCACCGAGACCGAGCGCTACATGCGGATCGCGATGCTCAGGTACCTGCTGTTGACCAGCCACGAGGGCACCGAGGCGATCCTCGATCGGCTGCTCCACGAGCCGCTCGGGCCGGCAGTCGGCGAAGACACGATGGTCCACCAGATCCTGAAAGAGATGGACTGATCCGCAGCTGATCCCCGGCTTCCTGCGTCTCGTCCGGCATAGCCGAACGACGCTGGGCAGCCCGCTTTCGCAGCGATAGAACGCTCGGCGGTGCCCGCCACCGGCGGGAGTCTGAAGGAGGGTCACGTGGATCGAGGATCGAAAAGATCTCGCAACGTCGCGATGTGCTTGTCGGCGACCCTGATCGTCGTCTGGGCATTGGCGGCCGCAGGCTGTGGGTCGAGCTCCACACACGGCCCCGTCAACCTCAACTTCTACTCGTCGCCGGACCCGAACGGGACCAACGTCAAAGCCGCCCAGGCCTGCGCGAAGGCATCAGGCGGCAAATACAAGATCACGTTCGTCCCGCTCGCCAACAGCGCCGACTCCTCGCGAGCCCTCCTGGTCCAGCGCCTCGCCGCCCACGACTCGGACATCTCGCTGATGAACATGGACACGATCTGGACCTCGGAATTCGCCGCGGCCGGCTGGCTGAGGCCGATTACCGGCGCCGAGCGTCAGCAGGCCCTCAGCAACGTGCTGCCGATCGTCGCCCAGGGGTCGCAGTACAAGGGCAAGGTCTACGTAGTCCCGCTCAACACCAACGCCCAGTTGCTGTGGTACCGCAAGGATCTCGTCAAGACGCCGCCCAAGACGTGGGCGCAGATGATCTCGATGGCCCAGAAGCTTCCGGCGAGCGACGGCCTGATCGAAGAGCAAGGGCAGGAGTACGAGGGCTACACGGTCTGGTTCAACAGTCTCGACGCGTCGGCCGGCGGCCAGGTTGTCAACGCCAACGGCACTCCGGTTCTCGGCAAGCCGGCGGTGGTGGCGGCGCAGACCATCCTCGACGTGGCCAAGTCGGGCCGCGCCGACCCGTCGCTCTCGACAGACCAGGAGGACCAGGGGCGGCTGACGTTCGAGGCCGGCAAGGCAGCGTTCATGGTCAACTGGCCCTACGTGTACGCCGCGGCGCGAACGGACGCCAAGACCAGCGCGGTGACCAAGAAGGTGTTCCAGAACCTTGGCTGGGCGCCGTATCCCGCGATCTATCCGAACGTGCCCGGCCGCTCCTCGGTCGGCGGCGCCAACATCGGGGTCTCGAAGTACGGGCCCAACCCGGCGTTGGCGGAGCAGGCGGCGATCTGCATGACGCGCCCGTACTGGCAGAACCAGGAGGCGATCAACGAGGGCCTCCCGCCGGTGACGATCAACTCCTACACCAACCCGGCGGTGGTCAAGGCCTATCCGTTCGCGTCGGTGCTGCTCAACCAGCTCGAGCACGCCACCACCCGCCCGCAGACGCCGCTGTACTCGGATGTTTCGCTGGCGATCCAACAGACGCTGCATCCACCGGCGGGCATCAACCCCACTCAGGACATCAGCAAGCTGAAGTCCTGTCTTACGACGCTCCAGTCGGGAGGGCTGTGCTGATGGCCAACGTCGCCACCACGACCACCGCACCCAGGCGGATCCAGGCAGCGCCGCCCGCTGCCCACGGCCTCACCGGCCGGGCCAAGGCCGAGCGCAAGCTGGGCCTGCTGCTGTGCGCCCCCGCGGTGATCGTGATGCTGTTCGTCGCCGGCTTCCCGATTCTGTACGCGTTCTGGCTCTCGCTGCACCGCGCCGACCTGCGGTTTCCGCAGCTGGATGCGTGGGTCGGACTGGACAACTACAAGTCGGTGCTCACCTCATCCACCTGGTGGCAGGACGTCGGCAACACGCTGATCATCACGGTGGTCTCGGTCTCGATCGAGCTGGTCCTCGGCATGCTGATCGCCCAGGCGATGTACCGCGCGATCTACGCACGCACGTGGATCCGGGTCGCGGTGCTGGTGCCCTACGGCGCGGTAACGGTCGTCGCCGCGTTCGCCTGGCGACTCGCGTTCGACCCGGCGACGGGCTTCGTCACACACTGGCTGGGTCTGTCCACGCCGCCGCTCACCACCCGGAGCGGATCTTTCATCTTGATCATCATGGCGGAGGTCTGGAAGACGACGCCCTTCATCGCGCTGTTGCTGCTCGGCGGCCTCGCGCTGGTGCCGGAGGACCTCTACAAGGCGGCAAAAGTCGATGGCGCCACCTCGCTGCAGCGCTTCTTCCGAATCACGCTGCCGCTGATCAAGCCGGCGCTGATGGTCGCTGTGCTGTTCCGGACGTTGGACGCGTTCCGGATCTACGACGTGGTTTACATCATGACCAACGGCGCCAACAACACCGAGAGCGTGTCGCTGCTCGGCTATCGGGTCTTGATCAACCGCCTGAACCTGGGACTGGGCTCGGCGATCTCGGTCCTGATCTTCTTCTGCGTGATCTTGATCGCGCTGACTTTCACACGGTTCCTCGGCGCCAGCCCGCAGCGGAGGTAGAACGATGGATCAGGAGAACACACCCACCCGCAAGACGCTCTGGATCTTCGCCGTCATCGGCGTGCTGATCTACGCGCTTATCCCGGTCATCTGGATCGCGTCGCTCTCACTGAAGACCCCGGAGTCGATCGGCGACGGCAGTTTCCTGCCGACGCACTGGACGCTGCACAACTACACGACCGCCTTCAAGACCGGTTTCTTCACGGCGTCGTTGCGCAACTCGATCGGGATCGCTCTGATCACGACCGTGATCGCGCTCGCGTTCGCTTCGATGGCTGCCTACGCGATCACGCGCCTCGACTTCCCGGGGAAGACCGCGATCCTCGCAGGGGCGCTGGCGGTCACGATGTTCCCGGCGATCTCGATCGTCGGCGGCCTCTACAACGTGTGGCGCAACATCGGCCTGTTCGACACGTGGGCGGGCCTGATCCTGCCTTACCTGTCGTTCTCGCTGCCGCTGTCGATTTACATCCTGTCGGCGTTCTTCAGAGAGATCCCGTGGGACTTGGAGAAGGCGGCTCAGATGGACGGGGCCACGCCGCTTCAGGCGTTCTGGCGCGTGATCCTGCCGCTCGCTATCCCCGGCGTATTCACCGCCGGGATCCTCACGTTCATCGCGGCGTGGAACGACTTCCTGTTCGCCAACGTGCTGACGGCGACCAACGCGGCGCGGACCGCCCCGGTGGCGCTGTCCTATTTCACGGGCGCATCGCAGTTCCAGCAGCCCGCTGGCGCAATCGCCGCCGGCGCGGTGATCGTCACCGTGCCGATTCTGATCATGGTGCTGATATTCCAGCGCCGAATCGTTTCCGGCCTCACCGCCGGGGCGGTCAAGGGCTAAAGGAGAGGAAATGGCCGAGATCGTTCTCGACAACGTCGTCAAGCGCTATCCGGACGGGTTCGAGGCCGTCAAGGAGCTCAACCTCGAGATCTCCGACGGTGAGTTCATGATCCTCGTCGGCCCGTCGGGCTGCGGCAAGTCCACGGCGCTGAACATGATCGCGGGGCTCGAGGACATCTCGGCCGGCGAGCTGCGGATCGGCGGCAAGGTCGTCAACCGCGTCGCCCCGCGCGACCGAGACATCGCGATGGTGTTCCAGAGCTACGCGCTGTATCCGCACATGACGGTCCGCGAGAACATGGCGTTCGCGCTGCGCCTTGCCAAGGTGCCCAAGGCCGAGGTCAATCAGAAGGTCCAAGAGGCCGCGGACATCCTCGACCTCAACGAGCACCTCGAGCGCAAGCCCGCCAACCTCTCCGGCGGTCAGCGCCAGCGCGTCGCGATGGGACGAGCGATCGTGCGAGACCCGTCGGCGTTCCTGATGGACGAGCCGCTCTCCAATCTGGACGCGAAGCTCCGCGTGCAGATGCGCTCCCAGGTGGCGCGGATCCAGCGCAAGCTCAACACCACGACCGTGTACGTCACCCACGACCAGACCGAGGCGATGACGCTCGGAGACCGCGTCGCCGTGATGCTCAGCGGCGTGCTGCAGCAGGTCGGCTCGCCGATGGAGCTATACGACAACCCCGCGAACCTGTTCGTGGCGGGTTTCATCGGCTCTCCCGGCATGAACTTCATGCCCGCCACGCTCGAGAACGGGACGGCCCACCTGCCGATGGTCGACGTGCCGCTGCCGGCCGAGACGCTCGAGCGGCTGGGCCGCGACCGCGGCGCCGGGGACGTGATCGCCGGCATCCGTCCCGAGGACTTCGAGGACGCGACCACTGTCGAGGCCGCCGTCCGCGACCGAGGGATCACGTTCAAGGCCAACTTCGACCTCGTCGAGGCGATGGGCGCCGAGTACTACGCGCACTTCGGGATCAACGCCAAGGAGATCGTCGCCAGCGAGGAGCTTCAGGAGCTTCGCGATGACGCAGGCGGAGTCGAGGAGACGACTGAGGCCGGCGACACCGTGCTGGTGGCCCGGCTGAGCCCGAAGAGCCGCGCCCGCGCTGGTGAGCAGTCCGAGCTGTGGCTCGACTCGACGAAGCTGCACTTCTTCGAAGCGCAGTCTGGCGAGGCCCTGACTTACCGCAGGTAATCCACGACCCGCTGCCCGCGGGGCTTGCTTCAGTCGCAGCGGCGGACGCTGTTACAGAGGCGGACCCGCGGGCAGTACCCTCCGGACTTCCTGAGCTAGCGAAGGAGACCGGATGGGTTTTGACCAATACCACGAGCCGCCGGAGGAGCTGCCGGCTGCAACGCGGACGTTCGCACGCCTGTGCGCATCGCTGACCGAGGAAGCCGAGGCGATCGGCTGGTATGAGCAGCGGCTCGCAGTGGAGAAGGATCCCGAGGCGCTGGCAGTGATGCGCGACGCCCAGGGCGAGGAGTTCAAGCACTTCGCGATGGACCTCGAGTACCTGATGCGCCGCACGCCGGTCTGGCGCGAGATCGCACAGGGGATCCTGTTCAAGACAGGCGACATCGTCGAGCACGGCGAGGAAGCGGAGGCTGACGCGCTCGAGGGCAACGGCGGCGGGTCGGATGGCTCCTACCAGGACGGCTCGCTGGGAATCGGAAGCTTGAGAGGAGCCATGCGATGAATCACCTACTCCGCGGACACGCACCAATCTCCGACGGCGTCTGGAAGGAGCTCGACGAGGAGGCCACCGAGCGGCTCACGCCGGCTCTGGCGGCCCGTAAGCTCGTGGACTTCTCGGGCCCGCACGGCTGGGAGTACTCGGCGACGAACCTCGGACGCGTGAGCTCGCTCGAGTCCCCCCCGTGCGCGGGCGTGACCGGCCTGCAGCGGCGAGTCCTGCCGCTCGTGGAGGTCAGGGCCGACTTCGCGCTGTCGCGCGCGGAGATTCGCGACGCCGACCGCGGCGCCGACGACGCCGACTGGGAGCCGCTCGACACGGCCGCACATCAGATTGCGGTGTCGGAGAACATCGCCGTGTTCCACGGCTGGAACGGCGCGATGGAAGGGATCACCGAGGCCACGCCGCACGACAAGATCCCGCTGGGCGAGGACACGGCCGGGTACCCCAGCGCGGTGTCCGCTGCTGTCGAGCGGCTGCTTTCGGCCGGCGTCACCGGACCGTACGGCCTGGCGCTGGGCCGCGAGCAGTACCGGCTCGTGGCCGAGACCGGCGAGGACGGCGGCTACCCGCTGCTCGACCACCTGCGCAAGATCCTCGACGGGCCGCTGGTGTGGGCGCCGGGCGTCAAGGGGGCGGTCGTGGTCAGCCTGCGAGGCGGCGACTTCCTGTACGAGTCCGGCCAGGACCTGTCGATCGGCTACGACTCACATGACGCAGACGTCGTGCGGCTGTACCTGGAGCAGAGCTTCAGCTTCCACGTCGCCACGCCCGAGGCGGCGGTCGCGCTCACGGTTTAGGGGGTGGGGCGAGAAACGTCGGTATATGACGCGTTTCTCGCCCCACCTCGGGACTCAGCTGCAGGCGATCACGAGCTTGCCCGTGTTCTCGCCCTCGAACAGCTTGAGCAGAGCGTCCGGGAAGGCCTCGACGCCGCCCTCGACGATGTACTCGCGTGACACGAGCTTGCCCTCGGCCAGCCAGCCCGCGAGCTCGGCGATCGCCTCGGGGTAGCGGTCGGCGAAGTCGAACACGAGGAAGCCGGTCATCGTCGCCCGGGCGGCGATCATCGCCAGGTAGTTCGACGGGCCGCTGGGGCGCTGCGCGTTGTACTGCGAGATCCCACCGCAGAGAACGATCCGCGCCCCCCGCGCGAGCCTGGCAAGCGCGGCGTCGAGGATCTCGCCGCCGACGTTGTCGAAGTAGACGTCGATGCGGTCTGGCGTGGCCTGGCGCAGCGCGCCGCGGATGTCCCCGACCTTGTAGTCGATCGCCGCGTCGAATCCGAGCTCTTCGGTGATCCACTCGCACTTCTCGGGGCCGCCGGCGATCCCGACCGCGCGGCACCCCTTCAGCTTGGCGATCTGGCCGACGATGCTGCCGACCGCGCCCGCGGCGCCCGACACGACGACGGTCTCCCCCTCCTTGAGCTTGCCGATGTCGAGCAGCCCGAAGTAGGCGGTCAAGCCGGTCAGGCCGAGCGCTCCGAGGAACGTCGGCAACGGTGCCAGCGACGGGTCGACCTTGATGACGCCGGACCCGTCCGACAGCGCGAACTCCTGCACGCCGAACGCGGCGTAGACGTGCTCGCCCTCGCCGAACTCGGGATGCTCGGAGGCGATCACGCGGCCGACCGCGCCGGCGCGCATCACCGCGCCCAGCTCGACCGGTGGGAGATAGGACGGCACATCGTTCATCCATCCGCGCATCGCGGGATCGACCGAGATGTGTGAGATCTGCACAACGAACTCGCCCTGCCCGGGCGTCGGCACGGGCTCGGTGGTGAGGTCCCAGACGGAGGGATCGGGCGTGCCCGACGGCCTCGCGGCAAGGCGTACCTGCTGATTGTTCTCGCTCATGGCGAGATTCTCACACGAGAGTGCCGCCGAGCGCGCGCACGAGCTCCTGCGCGGTCTTCTTGGACTGCTTGGGAATGTCGAACTGCCAGCGAACCCCGTTGTCGAACGCGATCGTGAGGTGCGATAGCAGCCTGCCCTGATCGAGCTCCATCGACCTGATCTCGCCCCTGGGTGCTCGCGCGAGCACCTCGTCTGAGACCTTCATCTTGAACGCGCCGGTCTTGGTCTTGACGAGCGCGATCTCGGTCTCGCTGGCCGCGACGTAGCCGACACGCCCGAAGTTCGGCAGGTCGGCCGCGCGCCCGGAGTCCTTGCCGGCGATCATGCTCGCCGCCAGGCTGCCGACGGCCCCGCCGAGCTCGCCGCCGGCGGTCGCCGCGGTCATCTTCTTGGTGAGGCCCTTCGGGTTGACGAGCGTGCCGGCGATCTCCGGCGCCCCGAGCGCGATCGATGCGTCGTCGGCCATCTGCTCACTATCTCTGGGGCCGTTGCGCGATGCAAGTGAACCTGCAGCGTGCAGCCCGGAACGTCAAAGACACCATTGAACGAGGGAATGGAGGCGAGTCTCGGGTCGCGAGAGGGTGCATAAAACGACAATCGCGACGATTCCGCCGAAGCGTGTCGTACTCGAGCACCGCATAGGTGCCTGACACGGATCAGTTCGCAGATCACGGCGCCGTTGTCGCGTTATGCACCCTCTGCATCGCCCGGCAGACCGTCCAACCCTCCTTCGATGGTGTCTTTGACGTTCGGCCCAGCCCCACTCAGGCGCCCGCGCCGGCCGGACTGACCGGCGCCTCCGGTTCCTCGACGGTCTCGACCCGGCCCCGAGGCAGACGTCGCACCGCGACCAGGAAGCTCGCTGCCATCACCCCGGCCATGATGTAGAAGATCGTCTGAATCGAGTGCGCGAACGCTAGTTGCACGTCGTGCACGATCGCGTGTGGCTCCCCGGCCGCGGAGCCCGAGCCAGGCGTCGACGCGCTCAGCGAACCGGCGACCCTGTGTGCGGCCGTCTCGGGCACGCCCGCCTTGGTCAGGGCGTTGGTGATGTTCGTGTTGTTCTGGCTGACCAGGATCGCCCCGAGGATCGCGAGCCCGAGGCTCGCGCCGAAGTTGCGGGCGGTCTGCGTGATGCCGGTCACCTCGCTGTAGCTCGTGCTCGGGGCGCGGTTGACCGCGTCGGTGCTCGCCGTGCCGAGCATGAGGCCCAGGCCGCCGCCCGCGAGCATGATGTAGAGGCGCTGGTGGGATAGCGACAGGTCGGTCATCTTGCCGGCGAGCAGGTAGAACCCGACCGCCGCGAGCGCGCAACCGCCGACCACGGCGGGCTTGGCGCCGCGTCGGTCGAGGATCCGCCCGCCGACCTGGGCGAGGATCACGAAGCCGATGAAGAAGTAGAGGATGTAGATGCCGGCGTGCGAGGAGTTCTCGCCCAGCGACACCTGGGCGTACTCGCTGGCGAAGAAGAAGAACGGCACGAACGCGACCGAGATCATTCCGAGGATCGCGGTCTCGGCCGAGAAGCCGCGGTCGCGGAAGATCTGCAGGCGCAGCAGCGGCTCGGGCGTCCGCAGCTCCCACGCAACGAACGCGACCATCAGGATCACGCCGATCACGATCGATGCCCAGGTTGCGAAGCTGCTCCAGCCCCACACGGCCGACTGCTGGAGGCCGAGCACGATCAGGCCCATCGCGCCCGTGATCAACACGGTGCCCCGGTAGTCGAGCTTGGTGGGACGCCGCTCGTTCTCGGGCTTTGAGATCCAGATCAGCACGAGGGCGATGATCGCCACGGGGATGTTGATCCAGAAGATCGCTCGCCACGTCCACTGCGTGAGGTAGCCACCGACCGCGGGGCCGATCGCCGTCAGGCCGCCTGAGATGCCGAAGAAGATCGCCATCGCCTTCCCGCGCTCACGCAGCGGGAACGACGCCACCACAATCGCGACCGCCGCGGGGAACAGCAGCGCCGCCGTGGCACCCTGCAGGACGCGGAACGTGATGATCCAGGCCTGAGCGATGCTGCCCGTCGGGGTCAAGCCGCAACACGCCGAGGTGATCGCAAAGCCGAGCACGCCGATCACGACCATCCGCCGGCGCCCGAGCACGTCGCCGAGCTTGCCGCCGAACGCAAACAGCGCCGACAGCGCGAGCAGGTACCCGTTGATGATCCATTGCGACCCGGTTGCCGACAGCGACAGATCCTTCTGCAGGCTCGGGATCGCGATCGCCACGATCGTCTGATCGATGAACGTCATCGCGACCGCGAACACCATCGCGGCCAGTACCAGTCCCTTGTTCGAAGCGCCGCCGTTCACGCTCGTTGCCCCCAGCGCTGCCATCAGGGGATCATCCATTCCGTGTCAAGCTCGTGAAACCTGCGGCCAGGAGCCCTTCATGCCCGATTGGATAGTCACCAAATCCAGCCCACGGTCGGTGCCCGAGACCGTGCAGCGAATGTCCGAGCTGGCCGCGGCCAAGGGGCTCGAGGCTGTTCGCGGTGATCGACCACAGCGGCGAGGCCGCCGCCCACGGACTCGAGCTCCGGGACACGAAGGTGGTCGTGTTCGGCAGCCCGGTCGCGGGGACGCCGGTGATGCAGGCGGCGCCGCTCGCGGCGCTCGATCTGCCGCTGAAGATCCTCGTCTGGGACGAAGACGGCCAGACGCGCGTCAGCTACACCGCGCCGTCCGAGCTCGCCGCCCGGTACGGGCTCAGCGACGAGCTCGCCGCCCGGCTAGCCGGGATCGACGGGCTGACCGACGCGCTGGTCTCGGGCTGATCACCAACCCCACCCGGGAACAACGTCGAACGCGCGGACAATCCGCGCGCGCATGTAACGAACCTCCCGCTCAGCGGGAGCAACGTCGAACGCGCGCAGGTCTCACGCGCGCATGTGACGAACTTCCCGCGGCAGCGACCGCTCGGCCGCGTCCCGCGGCAGCAACGGTCTGGCCGCGCTCAAGTCCAAGCTCGAGCGCGGCGTAGACCAGCGTCTAGCGACTTAGATCGGCTGAACGTTGACGGCCTTGGGGCCCTTGTTGCCGGGCTCGGAGTCGTAAGACACCTTTGAGCCCTCGGCAAGCGAGCGGTAGCCGTCGGCGACGATCGCAGTGTGATGGACGAACAGGTCCTGCGAGTTGTCGTCGGGCGTGATGAAGCCAAAGCCCTTCTCGTCGCTGAACCACTTCACAGTTCCGGTAGCCATTGATTCCTCCGGCGTTGTTTCGTGCTGCGAACGCGGAGATTGCTGATAACAGCAAAGGCTACGAGCGCTGGCACTACGTTCGCCGAGCGATCCTCGCTCGGCCTGATGTTGGCGGAGACTTTAGCGTCGCCGCAGCAGATTTGCTTGCTCGCAACGGCCTGCCCGGTCACGCCGTCGCGTGGCCCGCCTGGGTGACCATCGCCTGGCGCGCCTGCGCGAAGGTCACGAGCTTGCGCGCTTGCTCGTCCCAGAGCTTGAGTCTCACGGCTCGCGCCCCGTCCCAGAGCGAGAGCGTGGGCACGTTGTGGAAGATGGGGTTCTCGTCGTGCGCGCGCTGGAGGTTGTAGTTGGGAATCCGCGCGTTGAGGTGATGCACGTGGTGCAGGCCGATGTTGCCCGTGAAGAACTGCAGCACCTTGGGCATCTTCAGATACGAGCTGCCCTGCAGCGCCGCCGCGTCGTAGCTCCAGTCAGCGGAGCTCTGCCAGTAGGCGTCCTCGAATTGATGCTGCACGTAGAACAGCCAGATCCCGACCGCGCCTGCGAGCATCGCGGCCGGCGCCCAGACGATCAAGAAGCTCTTCCAGCCGATCAACCAGCACAGTGCCCCCACGATCAGCGCCAGCGCCACGTCGGTGCCGACCACGCTGTGGCGAAGTCGTGGGCGCTGAGCTCGAGTCGGCACTCGCGGCCCGATGATCATCGCGATGATCGGACCAAGGCCGAACATCACCAGCGGATTGCGGATTGCCCGGTATGCGAGACGACCGCGCCATGAGCGACCACGGTATTCGGACACCGTCAGCGTGATCACATCCCCGACTCCGCGTCGCTCGATGTCTCCGGAGGTCGCATGATGGATCGCGTGGTCGTGGCGCCAGCGCCGAAACGGCGACAGGAGCAGCAGGCCGACACAACGGCCGACGTAATTGTTCGCGCGTTTGGAAGGGAACATGGAGCCGTGGGCGCAGTCGTGGAAAACGATGAAGGTCCGCACCAGAAACCCTGCCGCAAGCACGACCAGTGCCAGGGTGAGCGGAAGCGAGACGCCGAGCGTGAGGTACATCAGTGCCGAAACCGCGAGATACGGCACCGCGGACGTCGCGATCTCGACCACGCTTCGGCCGAGACGAGGCTGCGCGTAGGCGCTGAGCAGGTCCGGCCCGGTACGGCGCTTGGATGAATCCGTCATCAGACGACTCCCATGCAGGTATCGACGTTGCTGAGGTGCAACGCCCCCGCATGGCAGCCTTTGGGCGACCACGAGCGCGTGCTTCTCCGTGTTTCGAAGCGACCCGGCCGCACCAAGTGGTCCCGCCAGGTCACCGCGACGCAACGAAGCGTAGTCGATTACAGCACCGATTGCAGCGGTTCCGGGGGCCGTCGTGGCAACCGCAAGCACCGCGCACCTCGGGGTGACCCTGCTACGTTTGGTTGCAGCGGTCGGCGCCGTCGGCCGCGAGGCAGCTTGCTTGGGTCCCGCATGAGAGCGGTTCGGGTCAGCCATAGCCTCCCGAATCGTCCGCGGCCCTCGTTGCCGTCAAGGAGCAGTTCCAATGTCTAATCAGTCCTTCGCTGATCTCGGCGTCTCGCGCGCTGTCGTCAGCTCCCTCTCCGACCAGGAGATCACCAAGCCGTTCGCGATCCAGAGCGACGTGATCGGCGATGTCCTCGCCGGACGCGATGTTCTGGCGAAGTCGCCCACCGGTTCCGGTAAGACGCTCGCGTTCGGAGTTCCGATCGTCGACCTGATCGCCGCCGATGCCCGCCGCCCGGCGGCCCTGGTGCTTGCCCCGACCCGGGAGCTCGCCACCCAGATCGTCGACGACCTGCACGCCATCGCCCGCGCTCGCGCGCTGCGAGTGACCGCGGTCTACGGCGGCGTCGGCCTGGTCAAGCAGGCCAAGCAGGCCGCCGCCTCACACGTGATCGTCGCGACCCCGGGCCGGCTCGAGGATCTGCTCGAGCGCCGGGCGTTCACGCTCGAGCACATTCAGATCCTCGTCCTCGACGAGGCCGACCGCATGCTCGACATGGGCTTTCGCCCCGCGGTCGACCGGATCGTCGCGGCCTGCCCGCGCGCGCGTCAGACCCTGTTCTTCTCGGCCACGCTCGATGGCGACGCCGGTCAGATCGCCAGGGAGTACACGCACGATCCGGCCGTTCACCAGCACGGCCCCGCCGCCCGTCACGCCAACGACGACATCGAGCACCGGTTCGTCGAGGTCTCACACGAGCATCGCGTCGAAGCGCTGATGGCCGAGCTCGGCCACGACGGCGACCTCACGCTCGTATTCGTGCGGACCAAGCACGGCGCCGACCGGCTCGTCAAGCGCCTGAAGCGGCACGGTGTCGAGGCCGTCGCGATGCACGGCAACAAGTCCCAGCGCCAGCGCGAGCAGGCGCTCTCACGCTTCGAGTCGGGCGTGGTCGACGTGCTCGTCGCGACCGACGTCGCCGCGCGCGGCATCGACGTGGCGGGGATCTCGCACGTGATCAACTTCGATCCGCCGCACGACACCGACACGTACGTGCACCGCGTCGGCCGCACGGCCCGCGCTGGAGCCAGCGGCATCGGGATCACGCTCGTCTCAGCCGATCAGCGTCACGACATGCGCAAGCTCGCGGGAGGTCTTGGCCTCACGCACGGCCTCGGGGACGCGCCCGGGGGGCAGCGCTCTACGGCACGGCAGGGACGACCACGACCGGCCGCTCGGCAGCGGGCAGGTCGCCGGTCTCGAAGCTCGGCTCCGCGCAGCGGTGCACCTCGTCGAACTTCTCGATAAACGCGTCGGCCGGCTCGAGGAACCCGATCTTGGGCGTGCGGTAGTGCATCGGCACGACCCATTTGGGGCTTAGGCGGTCGACGATCGCGCGCGCCTCAGCGGCGTCCGCGGTCGGCCCGCCGCCGACGGGCACGAAGATCAGGTCGACCTCGCCGATCGCTGCAGCCTGCTCGTCGCGCAGCGCGGCCTGCCCGAAGTCGCCGAAGTGAGCGACACGCAGACCGTCGAGGCTGAACACGAAGATCGTGTTGGGCCCGCGCTCGGTTCCCGCGGCCTGGTCGTGCTCGGACGCGACAGCCACGACCTCGCCAACGGGCGACTCGTGCTTGCCGGCCGTTGAACGCAGGATCGTGGGGTCGCCGCCGATCACGTCGACGGCGTTGTGGTCGAAGTGCTCGTGCGTCACCAGCAGCAGGCCGGCGTTCACATTCTCGATCGCCGGATAGTCCCATTGCATCCCGCGATCTCGAGCGGCCGCCATGTCGCCGAACGGATCAACGAACAGGGACGTTTCGGCGCTCGTCAGCGCGAACGCCGACTGTCCGTACCACTGGATGCGCATGCTGCTCCTCTCTTGGTTCTTTCTGCTCAGATTCGTCGTCGTGCTGGTACTTGCCACCCCGCAGCGCAGATGCGCCCGCCGCCACCAGGCACGCCACGATCGCGAACGCGAACGCCTCATGCAGCCCAGTGCGGAACGGGCCGGCGATCAACTGCGGGAAGAAGGTTTGGCCCGTGACGATCGCCGCGTTGTGCGCCGACAGCGTCCCGAGCACGTGGGCGCCGGCCAGCTGCTGGATCGGGTTGTAGCCGAGGAACGCCGCAAACAACACCGATACCGGCGGCGTGTGCGAGATCCGCATTGAGTCGGCGGCGCTCACGCCGTGGGCGTGGAGGCCAGTCGCCAGCGTGTGCGGGAGCGAGCTGGCCAGCCCGATGATCATCAGCGAAAAGAAGACGCCGACCGAGAGCACCTGAGCCGAGTTCTGGAAGGTCTGGTTCATGCCGCCGCCGGCGCCGCGATCGCCGGGCGGCAAGCTGTTCATCACCGCGGCCCGGTTGGGCGACGCGAACAGCCCCATCGAGATTCCCAGCAACAACAGTACGGCGGCGAACACTGGGTAGGAGAAATCGACCGGCAGCAGTGCCAGCAGCACGAAGCCGAACGCCGTGGCAATCATGCCGCCGGTCGCAAACGGACGCGCGCCGAAGCGGTCTGACAGATAACCCGAGGTCGGCCCGGACATCAGCATCCCGACAGTCAGCGGCAGCATGTAGATCCCCGCCCACAGCGGCGTCTCGGTGAAGTCGTAGCCGTGCAGGGGCAGCCAGATCCCCTGCAGCCAGATGATCAGCATGAACATCAGGCCGCCCCGCGCGATCGCCGACAGGAACGTCGACAGCGTCCCAAAGCTGAACGCGCGGATCCGCAACAGAGACAGGTTGAACATCGGATCCTTTGCGCGGCGCTCGACCAGCGCGAACACGATCAGCGACGCCAGACCGGCAGACAGCAGGATGAGCACGCGGGGGCTCGTCCACCCGGTCGCGTGATGCCCGTAGGGCCTGATCCCGTACGTGATCGAGACCATGATCAGGATCAGACCGAGCGCAAACGAGATGTTCCCCGGCCAGTCGACGCGCGAGCGCCGCGGAGTGCTGAGCTCCTGCAGCTTCATGTACGCCCAGACCGTGCCGAACAGCCCGACGGGCACCGAAATCAGGAACACCATCCGCCAGCTGATCGGAGCCAGCAGGCCGCCGAGGATCAGCCCGATGAACAAGCCGCTGACGCCGACGATGTTGTTGATCCCGAGCGCCATCCCACGTTGATTTGCCGGGAACGCGTCCGTCAGGATCGCGGCGGAGTTCGCGAGCAGGAACGCGCCGCCGATTCCCTGCACGATCCGGAAGACGATCAGGTAGGTGGCACCGGCGCGGCCGGTCAGCCAATCGACCGTCAGCACCAACGAGGCCACCGTGTAGATCACGAACCCGAGGTTGTAGAGCCGCACCCGCCCGTACATGTCGCCGAGCCGGCCCAGCGAGACGATCAGCACGCTCGACACGACCAGGTAGCCGAGCACCATCCACAGCAAGTAGAAGCTGTTTCCGGGGACCAGCGGGTTGAGCTTGATCCCGCGGAAGATGTCGGGCATCGCGATCAGCGTGATCGACGCGTCGAGCGTCGCGAGCAGGACCGCCAGCGTGGTGTTCGACAGCACGATCCACTTGTAGTTCTCCGAGCGGTGGGCGTTCGGGTTGGAGAGAGCCGAAGCGCTGCGAACCCTGGATCTGATGCGGTCGGTGACTACCACTTCCTTTCATTTTACACAGGCAAACTGGGCAGTTCTCCTTCCGATGGCTATAGTTATGTGCGTGCCTGTGCGCGTTGACACCAGCCTGGTTGCGTCAGAGCTCCGGGTCGTGCTGGGCCAGCTCATGCGACGCCTGCGCGTGGAGCACCGCTTCCCGCTGTCGCACGGGGCTGTCCTCGGGCGCCTGGATCGCCAGGGCCCGTTGAGCACGGTTGAGCTCGCCAGTGCCGAGCGGGTACGGCCCCAGTCGATGGGCCAGACGCTCGCCGAGCTCGAAACGCAGGGACTGGTCAGCCGCCGACCCGACGAAGCCGACGGCCGCCGAACGCTGCTGGAGCTGACGGACGCCGGGCGCCAGACGCTTTCCGAGGACCGACAGCGCCGCGAAGGCTGGCTCACACAGGCCATCGAGCACGAATTCTCCGCCGAGGAGCAGGAGGTTCTGGCTCAGGCAATTCCGCTCCTGGCCCGCCTCACCGAGCTCTGAAAGACGCCCGAAAGGCCGAGCTGGATGCCTCGCTACAGTAGCGACATGTCCCCGGGACCGGACCACGCCAAGCGCGTCCATCCCACGCTGATCCTGTTGGTCCTGTCGCTCGCCGGGCTGTCGTACGCGATCCTCAGCTCGGCCGTGATCCCGGCGCTGCCGACCCTCGAGCACGACCTCAACACCACCGAGACGGGGGTCACCTGGCTGCTCACCGGCTTCTTGCTGTCGGCATCGGTCGCGACGTCGATCATCGGACGCCTCGGCGACATGTACGGCAAGGAGCGTCTGCTCGTGTGGACGCTGGTCATCCTGGCGGCCGGCACGCTCCTGGCGGCGGTGTCGAACTCCCTAGGGGTGCTGATCGTCGCGCGCGTGATTCAGGGGGCCGGCGGCGGCATCTTCCCGCTGGCGTTCTCGATCGCGCGAGACGAGTTCCCTCGAGAGCGTGTCGCCGGCAGCATCGGATTGATCTCGTCGATCCTGGGTGTCGGCGGCGGCGCCGGTCTCGTCATCGGCGCGCTGATCCTCGAGCACCTGAGCTGGCACTGGCTGTTCTGGCTGCCGCTGATCGTGACTGTTCTGGCAGCAGTGTTCACCTGGCGGTTCATCCCGGAGTCGCCCATCCGCGCTCCGGGACGCGTGAACTGGCTGGCGGCGACGCTGATGTCGATCGGGATCTGCGCCATCCTGATCGCGATCGCCCAGACCACCGTGTGGGGCTGGGGCGGCTGGCAGACGTGGGCCCTGCTCTGCTTCGGGGCGCTCGTGTGCGTGGCCTGGGTCGCGGTCGAGGTGCACAGCGACAGCCCGCTCGTCGACATGACGATGATGCGCATCCGCGGTGTGTGGACCACGAACCTGGTCGCATTCCTGCTGGGCGCCGGCATGTACGCCTCGTTCATCGTCTTCCCCCAGTTCGCACAACTGCCCAAGAGCACCGGCTTTGGCTTCGGCGCCTCGGTCGTCGTCTCGAGCCTGTACCTGCTGCCCGCCGCGCTCGGGATGGGCCTGCTCGGCACGCAGGCCGGCCGCGTCGCCCGGCGCTACGGCTCAAAGCTCGCCCTGATCGTGGGCACCGGCGTCACCGCGGTGTCGTTCGGCTTCCTGTGGGTCGCTCACGCTCACCCCTTCGAGATGCTGATCTCGGCCGCGCTGCTCGGCATCGGCATCGGCCTGGCGTTCGCCGCGCTCGGGAACCTCATCGTGCAGGCCGTCCCTGCCACCCAGACCGGTATCGCCACCGGAATGAACACGGTGATGCGCACGCTCGGCGGCGCCCTCGGCGGTCAGATCTCGGCGACGTTCATCGCCGACAACGTGGCCCACGGACAGCCGACCGTGACCGGCTTCAACCTGACGTTCGCGATGGCCACCGGCTTTCTGATCGTCTGCATGCTCACCTCGTTCCTCGTTCCCGGGACACAGGCGACCGCCGAGGCTCGCGAGCGCGAGGAGGAGCACCTCGAGCGCCAGCAGTCCGAGTTGGTCCGCGAGGCCGCGGTCCACTAGGACCCGGGCGCGCCCAGCGTCGACCGCAGCGTCCGCGCGAACCGGCGCGCCCGATCGGTCCCGCGGCGCCCCGCCCACGGATGCGGCCCGACCGCCCAGGGGTGCCACCCCAGCGTTCCGTAGTGCTCGCGGACGGCCGCCTTGAGCTCACCGCGGTGCTCGCCGCAGGCGTACCGCTGGGGCCCGTACATCCCCCGGCCGTGCCAGGTCAACCAGCGTCCGGGCTCGGCATCGACGTACTCGCCGTGACGGAGGTCGAGCAGCTGGCGCTCGAGCGACACCTGCGTGGCGGGATCCGGGCGAGCCCCGCACACCTCGCACTTGAACACCACCGACACTGGCATGCGGTCACCGACCATACCCGGTGGTGAGCGCTGCACCGCGTTTGCGCCATTCCGGCTCAACGTCGTAGGTGCGCCGGATCCGCCGCTCCCGCAGGTACCTGACGACGGGTCCGTGCGCGAACCTCGCGGTTCTCGCGTACAGCCGTGCGGCGGCATCCGGCTCACAGAACGGCAGGTACTTGTCGGGGAACCCCGGCATCGTGCACGCCATGCAGATTCCGCCCACGTTGGGACACCCGCCGATCCCGTTGATCCAGCCGCGGATCGGCACGTTGCACTTGACGACCGGCCCCTTGCAGCCGAGCCTCACCAGGCAGCGGCCGTCGCCATGGGAGCTCGAAAACTGCCCCTCCTCGGCCAAGCCGGCGCGGTCGCATCCCTCATGGACGGTGCGGTCGAAGATCCGGCGGGGACGGCCCTGCTCGTCGAGCTCGGGCGCGGGGCCCATGCGCGCGATGTACAAGACCAGGTACAGCAGCGTCTCGGTGATGTTGTCCGGCTGCACCGGGCAGCCGGGCAGATTGACGATCGGCAGGCCCAGCCGCGATACCCAGCTGCGTCCCAGGTAGTCGCTCAGGCCCATCGCGCCGGTGGGGTTGTTGCGCATCGCGGGGATGCCTCCGTACGCGGCGCACGTGCCCAGCGCCAGCACGGCCGCCGCCAACGGGGCAAGCCGGTCAATCCAGGTGTTGGTGAGGACCGGCTGCCCGGTGTCGGGATCCACCCCCAACCCAGCCCAGTGGCCCTCGCCGTTGATCTCCTCGTTGGGCACCGAGCCCTCCAATACGAGGATGAAAGGGTCGAGCTCGCCGCGGGCGGCGCGCCACCAAGCGCGCATGAACTCATCACCGCTCTCATAGGCGAGCACCGGATTGAGCAGGATCACAGGCGGCATCCCCGGCAGACAGCCCCGCAGCAGATCCTCGAGGCTGGGGTTGGTGGCCGCGGTCAACGCGATCGAGTCGCCGTCACATCCAAGCCCGCTGGTGATCCACAGCACGCTCACCGGGCCGCGGCCAGACTCTCCGCGCGTCGCCCGGTCCGGCATGGAAGCCACGATCACCGCCGAAGCGAGCGGCGCTGGCCACCGCGCCCGACCATGTGCGCGGGGCGCTGGACGAGCAGCTCGAGGTGCTCTTCGAGGCTTCCGTGCAGGTGCAGGTCGCCCGCGCTGCCCGTCACCAGCCCGGCGTGCGAGAGCCGGGCCAGCGCATGCGATATCGACGGCCGCTCGGCGGCGGCCAGACGACCGAGCAGGCGGTGAGTGAGCGGCAGCGTCAGTCGGATTCCCGCCGGCTCGACTCGCCCCCAGCGTCCTGCCAGATGCCACAAAAGCAGGTCCAGCCGCATCTCCAACCGCGGTTGGGCGGTGATCGCCCGCACCACGTTGACATCGGTCGTCCGCCGGCTGGCCCTGCGCATCATCGCCTGGCCGATCTGCGGCCACGGCCGGACCCGGTCGGCGAACTCCGCGTCGAGCAGGGCCAGGCACGTCGGACAGAGGATCTTCCAGGTTCCCAGGCCTTCGAGAAGCTCGTCGCCTCTCCCGGTCGGCGCCTGGAGCAGGTCGCCGGCGCCGACAAGCTCGGTCGTGGTCCGATCTCCGACCCGCATCTCGAACGCAAGCATGCCCTCGAGGACAAGCAGGCCCATCCCTCCGCGTGCGACGTCGAACCAGTTGGTCAGGTCGCCGTCGCCGACCTCGGCCTCGAGCAGCTTGACCGTGGCAAGCTGCCGGGCACTGACCCGAGAGCGGATGTCGAACTCCTCGGCGAGGTCATCGTCGAGATCGAGCAGGTAGCCGTACAGCGACCGCGAATCGGCTTGGCGCTGCGGTGGTCGAGCGGTCCGTGGCCATCGCAACGAGCCGTTGGCACCAGCCTTTTGGTCGTCCGTCGATACTGCCACGCCTCTCCTGTCAGCAACTCTTCGACGGCGGTCCCGCGCGGCGGAGTCTACGACTCACCCGTCCCGATTTCACCTGGTAACTGCGGTTACCGGGACCGGGGGTAACGCGGGTTACCACCCCGGCCGTCGGCCCGATGGCCGGTGATAGAACCGCCCTCGTGTGCCTGGCAATACCTGGCCAAGTCGTCGAAATCGTCGATGAGGAGAACAGGCTGGCCAAGGTCGATGTGGCGGGTGTGCGCCGCAACGTCAACGTCGGGCTGCTCGACGACGACGACGGCGGCGTCGGACCGGGCGACTGGGTCCTGATCCACGTCGGGTTCGCAATCTCCAAGGTCGACGAGGAGGAGGCACGCGCCACGCGCGACCTGCTGGTGAGGATGGGCGCCGACTACGAGCAGGAGCTGGAGGAGCTGAAGGCCAGCGTGATCGAATGAGCACGCCGCCGACATCGGACGTCGCCTGCGGGTCGCAGCACTGCATCACGTGCGGCGATGTAGCCGATCCGAGCACGGTGGTCGCCGTCGATCACGATCGCGAGCTTGCCCTGTGCGACGGCGCGGACGGCGAGCGCCGCACGGTCGAGATCGCGCTGGTGGCGCCCGTCGCTGCAGGTGACGTGCTGCTCGTGCACGCCGGCACGGCGATCGCCCGCCTCGACGGTCAGGCGGTGTCGTCGTGAAGTTCGTCGACGAGTTCCGCGACGCAGAGCTGGGGCGTGCGGTTGCCGGCGAGATCCTCTCCCAGGTCGAGCCGGGCCGCCACTACAAGCTGATGGAGGTGTGCGGGGGCCACACCCACTCGATCTACAAGTACGGCGTCGACGACCTGCTGCCGGCCAACGTCGAGCTGGTGCACGGACCCGGTTGCCCGGTGTGCGTGATTCCCATGGGCCGCGTCGACGACGGGATCGCGATCGCCCATCGGGACGGCGTGATCTTCACGTGCTTCGGCGACATGATGCGGGTCCCCGGGTCGAACGGGAGCCTGCTGGAAGCCAAGGCGGCCGGCGCCGACATCCGCATGGTCTACTCCCCGCTCGACGCGCTGCGGATCGCCAAGCAGAACCCCGACCGTGAGGTCGTGTTCTTCGCGATCGGCTTTGAGACCACGGCCCCGTCGACGGCACTGACGCTGAAGCGAGCCAGAGCCGAAGGGGTCGCAAACTTCTCGTGCATGTGCAGTCACGTCACGATCGTGCCCCCGCTGCGCGCGCTGCTCGAGTCTCCCGACCTCAGGCTCGACGGGTTCATCGGCCCGGGGCACGTGTCGACCGTGGTCGGCGCCAGACCGTTCGAGTTCATCCCGGCCGACTACGGCAGGCCGGTGGTGATCGCGGGATTTGAGCCGCTGGACATCCTGCAGGCGATCTCGATGATCCTGCGCCAGCTCCACGAGGGACGCTGCGAGGTCGAGAACGAGTACAAGCGGGTCGTCCCCTATGAGGGCAACCTGCGGGCGCTCGAGGTGATGGCCGAGGTATTCGAGCTGCGCCCCCACTTCGAATGGCGAGGGCTGGGGTTCATCTCACACAGCGGCCTGAAGCTGTCGGAGGCTTACGCCGAGCTCGATGCCGAGCAGCGGTTCAGCGTGCCCGGCGTGCGCGTCGCGGATCCCAAGGCGTGCCAGTGCGGCGAGGTCCTCAAGGGCGTGATCAAGCCGTGGGAGTGCAAGGTGTTCGGCACCGCCTGCACACCGGAGCGCCCGATCGGCACGTGCATGGTCTCCTCGGAGGGTGCCTGCGCCGCGTACTACAACTTCGGCCGCTTCGCGCGCGAGCGCGAAGTCGTGTGATGACCGCGGTCTCCGATCGCGAGCAGAAGATCCTCGGGATCATCGAGACCGCCCGCTCCAAGCGCGCGAAGTTCCGCGACACGCAGATCAACATGGCCCATGGCGCCGGGGGCAAGGCGACGCAGACCCTGATCGAGGGACTGTTCGTGCCGGCGTTCGAGTCCTCGGAGCTGGCCGAGCTCGGCGACGCCGGCCGCGTCGAGGTCGACGGGACGGAGCTCGCGATGACCACCGACTCCTACGTGGTCAAGCCGCTGCGCTTCCCCGGCGGATCGATCGGCGAGCTGGCGGTCAACGGGACCGTCAACGACCTGGCGGTGTCCGGCGCGAGGCCGCTGGCGCTGACTCTCTCGCTTGTGCTCGAGGAGGGGCTGCCCGCCGACGAACTGCGCTCCGAGGTCGAGGCGATCGCGCATGCTGCGCACGCGGCCGGGGTGCAGATCGTCGCCGGCGACACCAAGGTGGTCGAGCGCGGGCGAGCCGAGGGCATGTACGTGTGCACCACCGGCATCGGCCGCCGCGATCCGCGGGCGAACCTGTCCCCTGCGGCGCTGCGTCCCGGGGACCGGATCCTGCTGTCGGGGAGCATCGGCGAGCACGGCACCGCGATCATGCTCGCGCGCGGCGAATTCGAGCTCGACGCCGAGATCGAGTCCGACACCAGGTCGCTGTGGCCGGCCGTCGACGCGCTGCTCGACGCGGCCGGGCCGCAGCTTCACTGCATGCGTGACGCGACCCGCGGCGGCGTCGCCTCGGTGCTGAACGAGCTCTCGCGCTCATCCGCGGTGGCGATGATCGTGCGCGAGGGAGACGTGCCCGTGCATCCGGCGGTGGCCGGCGCCGCGGAGATTCTCGGGATCGATCCGATGTACGTGGCCAACGAAGGCAAGCTGGTCGCGTTCGTGGCGCCCGAGGCGGCGGACCGGGCGCTCGAGGCTCTGCGTGCGGTCGACGGCTGTGAGGCGGCGGCCGAGATCGGCGAAGTGCGCACGGAGCCTCCCGGGATGGTGCTGGTGCAGACGAGCTTTGGCGGCAGACGGGTCATGGATCAGCTGGTGGGAGATCCGCTGCCGCGGATCTGTTGAGAACTGACGAGGAGAAGCAATGGCGACGACCGCGAGTCCATACAGCGAACAGCAGAAGACGGAGGCCGTCACCGCGCATGTCCTGTGGATGACCACGGGTCTGAGCTGTGAGGGCGACTCGGTGGCGATGACCTCGGCGACAAACCCCAGCCTCGAGGACATCATCCTGCAGGCGATCCCCGGAATGCCCAAGGTCGTCGTCCACAACCAGGTTGTCGACTACGCCGTCGGCCAGGAATACGCGCAGGCGTGGTTCGACGCCGAGAACGGCGAGCTCGACCCGTTCGTGCTCGTGATCGAGGGCTCGCTCGGTAACGAGGAGATCAACGGCGAAGGGCACTGGACTGGGTTTGCCGTCAACCCCGAGAACGGCCAGCCGATCACGATGAACGAGTGGCTCGACCGCCTCGCGCCGAAGGCCGCCGCCGTCGTAGCGGTCGGGACGTGCGCGACGTACGGCGGCATCCCGGCGATGAAGAACAACCCGACCGGCGCGATGGGCGTTCCGGACTACCTCGGATGGAAGTGGAAGTCCAAGGCGGGGCTGCCGGTCGTCTGCATCCCGGGTTGTCCGGCGCAGCCAGACAACATGACCGAGACGCTGCTGTACCTGGCGCTTCACCTCGCGGGCCTGGCGCCGGCACCCGAGCTCGACGAAGCGCTGCGGCCCAAGTGGCTGTTCGGGCGCACCGTCCGCGAGAGCTGCAACCGCGCCGGGTTCGCCGAGCAGGGTGACGTTCGCCACCGAGTACGGCTCCGACCATCGCTGCCTGGTCAAGCTCGGCTGCAAGGGCCCGGTGGTCAAGTGCAACGTTCCCGTCCGAGGATGGGTCAACGGGATCGGCGGCTGCCCGAACGTCGGCGGCATCTGCATGGCGTGCACGATGCCGGGCTTCCCAGACAAGTACATGCCGTTCATGGACGAGGACACGTGGGGCGAGGCCGCCCAACGGATCATCCAGTTCTCCTACGGGCCGATCGTCCGATGATGCGCAAGCGCCACATCAAGACCAAGTACGACGTTGAGCCCGAGTGGCGCCGGCGCGGGCCGACTCTCACCACCGGCTACCAGAAGCGCTGGTGAGCCACACCCGGTGACCGTGTCGACGAGCGAATGAGGAGAAGAACGAATGGCAGTTGAAACGCCGGGTCAGCAGAAGGTCATGGTCAAGGAGATGTCGTGGGACCCGATCACGCGGATCGTCGGGAGCCTCGGCATCCACACCGAGATCGACTTCACCAACCAGCAGGTGCTCAAGTGCTACAGCACGTCGATGATCTTCCGCGGCTTCGACATCTTCATGAAGGGGATCGACCCGCGCGACGCGCACTTCATCACCAGCCGGATCTGCGGCATCTGCGGTGACAACCACTGCACGTGCTCGTGCTTGAACCAGAACATGGCGTACGGCGTCAAGCCGCCGCCGCTCGGCGACCTCGCGTTCAACCTGGCCGAGACCGCCGACTACATCTTCGACCACGCGATCTTCAACGACTGCATGGCGAACGTCGACTTCTGCGAGCAGATGGTCAAGGAGACCAACCCCACGCTGCTCGCCAAGGCCGAGAACACGCCGGCGCCCGGTGGTGACATCCACGGCTTCAAGACGATCGCCGACATCATGCGGGCGCTGAACCCGTTCACCGGCGAGTTCTACCTGGAGACGCTGCACGTAGCGCGTTACACGCGCGAGATGTACTGCCTGTTCGGCGGCCGTCACACGCACCCGTCGACGATCATGCCCGGGGGTTGCAGCGCCGACATCACGCATCAGACGTGCACTGACTACTACGTGCGGTTGATGCGCTACTTCGACTACGTCAAGCGCAGCGTGCCGATGCACGACGACCTGTACGACTTCTTCCTCCAGGAGCTGCCGGGCTACGACCAGGTCGGATTCCGCGAGACCAATCTCGTCAACTGGGGCTCGTTCGACGACCCCGATTACGTCGACTACGACTACCGCAACATGACCGAGTGGGGCCGCAAGCGCTACATCACGCCCGGCGTGGCGATCGGCGGCGAGCTGATCTCGACAGACCTCGTCGAGATCAACCTGATGATCCGGATCCTGCTCGGCTCGTCGTACTTCGACTCGTGGGAGAACGAGCCGACGTTCGTCGACCGCGATCCGCTCGGCAACCCGGTCGACAAGAACCACCCGTGGAACAAGGTCACGCTCCCGCGTCCGCAGAAGCGCGACTTCACCGACAAGTACACGTGGGTCGTGTCGCCGCGGATCTACGACAAGCGCACCGACACGCACGTCTGCTGTGACACCGGCGGCGGCCCGTTCGCCCGTCAATGGTGCACGGCCAAGGCGGGCCTCGTCGACTTCGGCTACGCCAAGGCGACCGGTCACTCGCTGCAGATGGTGCTGCCGCGCTCTCCGAACATGCCCGAGATGGAGCTCGAGTGGAACGTGCCGGAGAAGTCCAACGCGATCGAGCGAGACCGCGCCCGCACGTACCACCAGGCATACAGCGCGCTGATCGCGCTGCACTGCCTCGAGCGGGCGCTCAAGGAGGTGCGGGCCGGCCGGACCAAGAGCTGGAACAGCTTCAAGGTCCCCGAGAGCGCGGTCAGCTGCGGCTTCCACGAAGCGGCACGCGGCGTGCTGTCGCACCACATGGTGATCCGCGAAGGGAAGATCGCCAACTACCAGCCGTATCCGCCGACGCCGTGGAACGCGAGCCCGCGGGACATGTACGGGACGCCGGGACCTTATGAGGACGCGGTGCAGAACACGCCGATCTTCGAGGAGAACGGGCCCGACAAGTTCAAGGGCATCGACATCATGCGCGCGGTCCGCTCGTTCGACCCGTGTCTCCCGTGCGGGGTGCACATGTACACGGGCGGCGGCAAGGTCCGCAAGGTGATGCACACGCCCACGGCCCTGGCCTAGCGAGGACCGTGATGGAGGCGGCGGCGGTCACGGCGGACGAGTCGGGCGCCCTGTTCGAGCGCGTCCAGGAGCTGCAGGCGCTCCTGGACGGCTGCGAGCAGTCGACGGCGCGCGACCTGGCCGAGGAACTCATGTCCACGGTCCTGCAGCTCTACGGCAGCGGCCTGGAGCGGATCATCGGCGGGGTCCTCGCCTCGGGGCCTGACGGAGCGAGAATCGCATCGGAGCTCGCCGAGGATCCGCTGGTCGCGACCCTGCTGTTGATCCACGACCTCCACCCGATCGCGCTCGAGGAGCGCGTGCAGCGCGCCCTTGACTCGGTGCGGCCGTACATGGACTCGCACGGCGGCAACGTCGAGCTGCTGTCGCTGGACGACGGGGTCGCGAGGATCCGGTTGCAGGGAAGCTGCTCTGACTGCTCGGCCTCGTCGGTGACGCTCGAGCTCGCGATCAAGCAGGCGCTCGAGGACGCGGCACCCGATCTCGAGGGTCTGGAGGTCGAGGGGGTCGCGCCGCAGATGCCGGGTCTGGCGCTGCCGATGACCTCGGGCGGGAACGGCGCGGAGCTGCCGGTCGTGATGTCGCCGGCGTGGTTCGAGGTTGATCCCGGCGGCGAGCCCGCGAGTGGCTCGCTTGCGGCGGTGACGGTCGCCGGGAGCACGCTTGTGATTGCCAACGTCGAGGGCACGCTGCTGGCGTATCGCGACGCCTGCGCGGAGTGCGGGAGCGCGCTCCACGAGGGGGTGCTTGCCGAGGGCGCGCTGCGCTGTCCACAGTGCGAGCGCTCGTACTTCCTCCCGCGCGCCGGACGCTCCATGGATGACGACCGGCTGCAGCTCGAGCCGGTGCCGCTGCTGCGCGAGCAGGGACGCGTCAAGGTGGCGCTCGCCGGATGAGCAGGGACGCCAACGGCCGCCGGTTGATCGACGAGGCGGTCGCGTCCAGGCGGCGGGCGCAGATGATCTCGGGCATGCGCGGTATGGCGCGCGCCCGTTCCGGCGGCGAGGGTCCGGGCCAGGTGGCCGACCCGGCCTCCGAACAGTGCGACCTGTGCGGGCTGTCGATCCCCGACGACCACCGCCATCTGCTCGCGCTGGTGGAGCGGCGGATCGTGTGCTCGTGCGAGGCGTGCTGGGCGATGCGCGCAGGCGAAGGCGACTACCGACCGACCGGCAACCGGACCGTGTGGCTGCCAGACCTCGATGTCCCCGACGACCTGTGGGCGAGCTTTCAGATCCCGATCGGGCTCGCGTTCTTCATGCACTCGACGGTCACGTCGTGCGTGGTGGCGATGTACCCCAGCCCGGCAGGCGCCACCGAGTCCGAGCTGCACTTCGAGACCTGGCGGCGGATGGTCGACCTCAACCCGGTGCTCGATGATCTCGAGTCCGACATCGAGGGACTGATCGTCAACCGGCTCACCGAGCCGCCGGTGTACGCGATCGCCCCAATCGACCGCTGCTACGCGCTGACGGGCGCGATCAAGCTCACCTGGGAGGGCATCTCGGGCGGGTCGGGCGTCGGCGAGGCGGTGTCGCAGTTCTTCGAGCAGCTGCGGCGCGAGGCGGTCGCTGTATGAGCGTCGAGCCGATCACGCTGCCCGAGGCCGCCGCGCTGCCCGATCCTGAGTTCGCCGTCCTTGGGGCGCGCCCGGTTCGGTATGCGGCAGCGCCGATGCTGGCGATCGACCTGCAGGTGTCAGAGCCGAGCGGCCGGCAGGTCTACATGATCGCGCTGACGATCCAGCTGATGATCGAGCCGGCGCGGCGCAGCTATGACGACGCGACCCGCGAGCGGCTGGTGGAGCTGTTCGGAGCGCCCGAGCGCTGGGCGGTGACGACGCGGAGCCTGGTGTGGTCCCAGCTCGACGTGCTGGTGCCGGCATTCACCGGATCGACCACGGTCTCGGTCCCGATCGCCTGCCACTACGACCTCGAGCTCGCGGCCGCCAAGTACCTGCACTCGCTGCCCGACGGCGAGGCGCCGCTGGCGCTGCACTTCAACGGCACGATCTACTACCCGGGCGACGACGGCGGCCTGCAGATGGTGCTCGTGCCGTGGAGCAAGTCCACCGACTTCCGGATGCCGGTGTCGGTCTGGCGCGAGACGATCGAGCACTACTACCCCAACACCGGCTGGGTGGCGCTGCGCTCGCAAACGCTCGAGAGCCTGCAGCGCGAAAAGCTGCGCCGCGGACTTCCGACGCTCGACGCGTGCCTGGAGCAGCTGCTCGAGGAGGTGGACGGTGACTGAGGCACTGGAGCAGCTCGTGGACTCGCTGCTGTGGGAGGGATACGCCCTCTATCCGTACACCCCGACGGCGACCAAGAACGCGACCCCTACCCCGTTCGGGATCGTGTACCCGCCCGTGTACGCGGCCACGCTGGCGAGCACGTATGACCACCTCGAGCTGCGGTGCGTGCTCGAGGCGCCGCCGGACGCGCTGCTGAGCGCCGAGGTGCGCTTCCTCGCCCCGGAAGGCGAGCGCCACCAAGCGGTCGAGCGGCGGATCGGTGCGCCGGGAGCGATGGTGGGTGCGCTCGCCCGCGTGCCGGCGCGCAAGCAGGCGTCGGTGCAGTGCGGCGGCGAGAACCCGCCGCTCGCCGTCGAGCTGACGCTCGAGGCGTCCGAGCTCGGTCGCGGCGAGTACGAGGTGACCCTGCGGGTGGCCAACGGCACGCTCGTCTCCAGCGGCCTCGATCGAGCGGGCGCTCTGAGCAGATCGCTGCTCTCGACGCACCCGATCGTGCGCGTGCAGGGCGGCCGGTTCGTGTCGCCGCTCGAGCGCCCGTGCCAGAGCGTCAACACGTTCCCGGTCCTCGCCAGCCCCACCGATGACGTTGTCCTCGGCGCCGCGATCGTGCTGCCCGATCATCCCGAGATCGCGCCCGAGAGCCGTGGTGGGCTGTTCGACTCGACCGAGATCGAGGAGGCGCTCCTGCTTCACGTGCAGGTGCTGTCAGACGCCGAACGTGAGGAGATCTCGAGCCAGGACCCGGCGGTGCGGGAGATGATCGCCCGCGCCGCCGCCGTCACACCGGAGGAGATCGTCGCGCTGCACGGCCGCGTGACCGTCCGCGATCCGCACACGACCGAGCCGCCGTCCGAGCCCCCAGGTCTCGTCGACCCGCGCGCGGGCGAGGAAGCCGCCGAGGTCGACGGCGTGACTTTTCGGCGCGGCGCCGGAGTGATCATCCGTCCCGGCCCGGACGCCGACCTGCACGCGCGGATGCTCGATGGTCGCGGCGCAACGATCGAGCGGATCTTCACCGACTACGACGGCCGCACGCATCTCGGGGTGACGATCGACGACGACCCCGGCCAGGAGCTGATGCGCGAGACCGGCCGGTACCTGTTCTTCTTCGCCGAGGAGGTGGAGGTGATGGACCGATGAGCACAGACCCGCCCCTGCGCCGGATCCTTGTGGCCGGCGTCGGCAACGCCTGGTTGCGCGACGACGGCTTCGGCGGCGAGGTCGCGCGCAGGCTCGAGCAGCTCGACCTGCCCGACGACGTCGCGGTGATGGACGCCGGCACCGGTGGCCTCGATCTCGCCTACGAGGTGATGCGGGGGTATGACGCGCTGGTGATCCTCGACGTCAGCCGCCAGGGCGGCGAGCCCGGGACGCTGTACGTGATGGAGGCCGACGAGGAGTCGGTGGCCGGCCAGATCGAGGACGGAGACGCGATCAACCCGCACGGGATGGACCCGCAGACGGTGCTGCGGTTCGTCAAGTCGGTCGGCGCCTGGCCCGGTCGGGTGATGGTGATCGCATGCGAGCCGGCGGACGTCGAGGAGATGGGCTGGGGCCTGTCCGAACAGGTCGCCGACGCCGTGCAGCGGGCCGTCGGGCTCGTGGTCGAGACGGTCGACGAGTTGCGGTGCACGAGCTCTCGCTGAGCAGCGCGATCGTCAACACGGTCGTCAAGCACGCCGACGGCCGTCGCGTGTCCGTCGTCAATCTGCGCGTCGGCCATCTGCGTCAGGTGGTGCCCGACTCGCTGGAGTTCTATTTCGAGTTCGTGGCGCGCGGCACCGTCTGCGAAGGCGCCCGGCTCGAGCCGGAGCTGGTTCCGGCGGTGCTGCGGTGCGATACGTGCGCGGCCAGCTGGGAGATGGACCTTCCGTTCTTCCGCTGTCCGGAGTGCGGCAGCGGCGAAGTCACCGTGGAGAGCGGGAACGAGTTCGAGGTCGAGTCGATTGAGGTCGAGGAGGTGCAATGCATCGGACCAAGGTGAAGGTCGTCGAGGAAGCACTCGATGCCAACAACACGATCGCGGCGGCCAACAGGGCCGACTTCGATCGCGCAGGCGTCAGGGTCGTGAACTTCATGAGCGCCCCGGGCGCGGGCAAGACGACGCTGCTCGAACGGGTAGTGGCGGATCTGCCGGGCGTGCGCGTCGGCGTGCTCGAAGGTGACGTGCAGGGCTCGATGGACGCCGACCGGCTGGCCTCGCTGCACGTGCCGGTCACCCAGCTGAACACCGACCCGGGATTCGGCGGCGAATGCCACCTGGACGCGAACATGGTGCGCTCGGCACTCAGTGCGCTGCCGCTGCACCAGATCGACCTGCTCGTGATCGAGAACGTCGGCAATCTGGTCTGCCCGGCCGAGTTCCGGGTCGGCGAGGACGCGCGCGTGATGGTCAGCTCGGTGACCGAGGGCGAGGACAAGCCGCTCAAGTACCCGCTGATGTTTCGCACATGCGACCTCGTGCTGGTCAACAAGATCGACCTCCTCCCCCACCTCGACTACGACCTCGACAAGTTCCTGTATTACCTGGACCAGGTTCATCCGGATGTGCCGCGGATGCTGGTGAGCGCGAGGACGGGCGAGGGACTCGACGGCTGGCGAGAGTGGCTCCAGTCAGCCGCGACCCCGGTCAGAGCGCTTGCGTGACAGCGCTCTGGACGGGGCCTTGGACGCGCGCCTGGAAGCGCAGGTCCAGGCGCGCACCGAGGCAAACCGGGAATTCTTCGCCCGCGAGTCCGAGCGGCTGGCGCGGCTCTGCCATGCGATGGCGGAGCGGTTCGCGCGCGGCGGCCGGCTGATCGCATCGGGAGGCTCGCCGACGGCGCGTTCGGACGCGCGGCACGTCGCTGTCGAGTTCGTGCACCCGGTTATCGTCGGCAAGCGAGCGCTGCCGGCGATCGGGCTCACCGCTGAGGGCGGGTCGCTGCCCGCGCAGGTGGAGCTGCTCGTGAGGCCGGACGACATCGTGATCGCGTTCGGCGCGGCGTCGGATGTTGCAGACGCCGCCGCGGTGGTGCAGGCCGCTCGCGGCCGCGGCTGTCTGACGATTGCCTTCGCGCGGGTCGGCGCCGACTGGGAGTTCGAGCCGCCGACCGGCGACCGCTACGTCGCGCAGGAGCTCGTCGAGACGCTCTACCACGTGCTCTGGGAGCTGGTGCACGTGTTCTTCGAGCACCGTGGTCTGCTCGAGGGCCGCACCGAACGCCGCACCCACGACGCCGGCGCATCGAGCTTTCTGTACCCGTTCCTCGACGAGCGCGAGTCCGCGCTGGAGCCCGTCCTGGAGGACGTCCGGCGCTCGGTGCTGATGAAGGCCGACGAGATCGGTGCGTTGCGCGAGCAGACGCTGACCGAGAACCGGATGACCCTGGTGCAAGCGTCCGCGGTGCTGCGCCGGTGCTTTGACCAGGGCGGGAAGCTGCTGGCGCTCGGAAACGGCGGCTCGGCGACCGACGCGATGGACGTGGTCGCCGACTTTCGCGCCGCCGCGTCGGGCGGCCCTGCACGTCCCGCGATCGACCTGACGGAGGACACCGGCATCCTCACGGCGATCGCCAACGACATCGGCGTCGATGCGATCTTCTCGCGCCAGGTGATCGCCTACGGCAGCCCCGGCGACGTGCTGCTCTCGCTCTCCACCTCAGGCAACTCGGTCAACGTGATCGAGGCGCTGGCCGAGGCGCGCCGGCGGGGTCTCGAGACGGTCGCGATGGTCGGCTACGACGGCGGACGGATCGGTTCCGAGCAGCTCGCAGACCACGTCGTGATCACCCGCTCTGAGCACATCCCGCGCATCCAGGAGGCGCAGGCCGGGGCCTACCACTGTCTGCGGGAGCTGGTCGAGCTCGTGCCGGAGGATCGGCCAGGATGAGCGTGGCCACGCGTCGTCGCGCACGGGTCCGCGTCGAGGGCACCGTGCAGGGTGTCGGCTTTCGGCCCTACGTCCATCGGCTGGCCGGGGAGCTGGGGTTGGCCGGGTACGTGCTCAACGACTCCCGCGGCGTGCTGCTCGAGATCGAGGGCTGCAGCGACACGGTCGACTTGTTTCTGGCCCGCCTCGGACCGGAGGCGCCGCCGCTGGCGGTGCTCGAGAACCTGACGGTCGTCGCCCGTGAGCCGACCGGCGACGACGGCTTCGAGATCCGTCCCAGTCCACATGGCGAGCCAGCCGACGTTCCGGTGACGCCGGACAGCGCGACCTGCGACGACTGCCTGCGCGAGCTGCTGGACCCGTCGGACCGGCGTTACCGCTACCCGTTCATCAACTGCACCAACTGCGGTCCGAGGTTCACGATCGTGCGCGGCGTCCCGTACGACCGCCCGTTGACGACGATGGCCGGCTTTCAGATGTGCGACGAATGCCGCGGCGAGTACGAGGACCCGCGCGACCGGCGCTTCCACGCTCAGCCCAACGCTTGCCCGCGCTGCGGGCCGTCACTGTCGCTGCTCGATTCCGAGGGCCGCGCGGTCGCTCGCTCGGACGCCGCGCTCAGGGCCGCGGTCGACGCGCTTCGCGGCGGTGCGGTCGTCGCGATCAAGGGGATCGGCGGGTATCACCTCGCCTGCCGGGCAGACGACGAGGCCGCGGTCGGCGCGCTGCGGGCGCGCAAGCACCGCGAGGACAAGCCGTTTGCGCTGATGGTCGGGTCGCTTGGCGAGGCGGAGCGCTTCGTGAATCTCGGGGACGCTGAACGCACGCTGCTGAGCGGTCCGCAGCGGCCGATCGTGCTCGCCCCGCGACGGACAGAGGCCCCGGTCGCCCAGTCGGTTGCCCCGGGCGCCGTGGAGCTTGGCGTGATGCTCCCGTACTCGCCGCTTCACCACCTGCTGCTGGGCGACTTCGGCGCCGGCGCGCTCGTGATGACGAGCGGCAACGTGTCCGACGAGCCGATCGCCTACCGCGACGAGGACGCCGTGCAGCGGCTGGGCGCGATCGCCGACCTGCTGCTCGTCCACGACCGCCCGATCGAGACCCGCACCGACGACTCGGTTGCGCGAGTGGTGGCGAGCCGGCGGCCGCTGTTCGTGCGGCGCTCGCGCGGGTACGTGCCCGCTGCGCTGACGCTGCCCGGCGGCACCCCGCGCCCCGTGCTCGGCTGCGGCGCCGAGCTGAAGAACACGTTCTGCCTGGCGCGTGGCAGCCGCGCCTGGGTGGGCCACCACATCGGCGATCTCGAGAACTACGAGACGCTTGAGTCGTTCACCGAGGGGATCGAGCACTTCGAGCGGCTGTTCGCGGTTGCGCCCGAGGTCGTGGCCCATGACCTGCATCCGGAGTACCTGTCGACCAAGTACGCGCTCGAGCGCGACGGCGTCGAGCTGATCGGGGTCCAGCACCATCACGCGCACCTCGCGGCATGTCTCGCCGAGCACGGCGAGCTGGGCACCGCCGTCGGTGCGATCTTCGATGGCAGCGGCTACGGGACCGACGGCACGATCTGGGGCGGTGAGCTGCTGGTCGGAGATATGGGTGGCTTCCGCCGTGCCGGGCACGTGCGGGCGGTACGCCTGCCTGGAGGCGAGCGCGCGATCCGCGAGCCGTGGCGGGTTGCGTGCGCGTGGCTCACGGCGGCCGGAGCGACGCCGCCTCGGGTGCTGCGCGAGCTCGTCCCCGAACGCAGATGGGCGCAGGTCGCCGGGCTTGTCCAGAGCGGTGTGGCATCGCCGCTGACGACGAGCATGGGTCGCCTGTTCGATGCGGTGTCGGCGCTGTGCGGGTTGCGGACGGTCGTCAACTACGAGGGTCAGGCGGCGATCGAACTCGAGGCGGCGTGTGACCCGCACGACCGCGGCCGATATCCGATGTGGCTCGACGACGTCGACGGGATGCTCGTAATCGACCCCTGCGAGCTGATCAGCCACGTTTGCGCCGACGTCGCGGCAGGGGTGGGCGCAGCCGTGATCGCCGCCCGCTTCCACGCGGCGGTCGCGGCGGTGACCGTCGACGCCTGCAGCGCGTTGGCCGAGGCCAACGGCACCGACATCGTCGTCCTGAGTGGGGGCGTGTTCCTGAACCGGCGACTGCTCGAGAGCGTGTGGGCGGGGTTGGACGCTCGCGGCCTGCGCGTGCTCACGCCCGAACGCCTCCCGATCGGCGACGGCGGGGTCTCCTACGGCCAGGCGGCGGTGGCTGCGCGGCGGATGGCAGTCGCATGACCGCGGACCCGGACGCCCAGCGCGAGCAGATCCTCGACCAGCAGCTCTACATCGGCGGCGCCAACCGGTCGTTCGGCGACGTGACGCTCGCGGACGTCCGCGCCCGTGCCGACGAGCTGCGGGCCGCGACAGGATTCGGTCCGACCGCGCGAGTCGCGCCCGTCGCCCGAGCATGGCGTGAGCTGGTGATGACGATGGAGCGTTCCGGACGGGGATCGTTGCCGAGCTCGACACGCCGACGCTGCTCGAGCTCGCCCCGAAGCTCTGGGTAGTGATGCCCGGGCTCTAGGAGTCCGGGCCGGCGCAGTCGGTGCAGAGCCCGACGATCGCGAAGTGCGTGAACCGGGGCGTATAGCCGAACTCGCTCCGGACCTGCTCGCGAATCGGGTCGAGGCGATCGGGCGTCACCGCCGTGACCTTCGCGCACCGCTCGCAGTACAGATACTCGGTGTCGCGCTCGCCCGCGAGCACGTACAGGCCCGCGGAGTGACCCAGGTGCAGGTGCCGGACCACGCCGCGCTCTTCGAGCAGTTCGAGATTGCGGTACACCGACGACTCGTCGAGCGAGAGCGTGCGCGCGAGCTGCGCGGCGGACACGGGCGCCTCGGCCGCAAACAGCGCATCGAGGACCAGCCTCCGCGCTGTGGACAGCCGCAGCCCTGAGTCGCGAAGTCCGCGGATCGCGTCGTCGAGATCGGCGAATGCCTGCGGTGGGCCGTCGGCCGGCCGAGTCACCGGGTGGCCTCACGGTCGGCGAGGTGCTCGGTCCAGCGTTCCTCGATCCGCCCGAAGTGCCACACCGCCAGCGCCAGCGCCCAGGTCGCCAAGAACAGGCCGACGATGAGGTAGCCGAGCAGGTTGATGTCGATGTTCTCGAACCAGCTCCAGAACGGGCCGGAGAGTGCAAGATGCTGGGCGACGAGGCCGCCGAGCTCGATCGTTCCGATCAGGAGCGCGACGGCGACCGACAGGCCCGTGATCGTGATGTTGTAGAAGACCTTGCGCACGGGCTTTGAGAAGGCCCATCCGTAGGCGAAGTTCATGAACGAGCCGTCGATCGAGTCCATCAGCGACATCCCGGCGGCGAACAGGACCGGCAGGCAGAGGATCGCGTACCACGGCAGGCCGGCGGCGCCGGCGCTGCCGGCGATCACGAGCAGCGCGACCTCGGTCGCGGTGTCGAAGCCGAGGCCGAACAGCAAGCCGATCGGATACATCTGGTGGGGCTTGGTGACAGCTTTGGTGAGCCGCCCGAGGAACCGATTCATGAAGCCGCGCTGATCGAGCTGCCGCTCGAGCGCAGCCTCGTCGTAGCGGCCGCGCTTCATCTCACGGAACACCTTCACGATCCCGACCAGGATCACCACGTTGAGCGCGGCGATGAGGTACAGGAACGAGCCCGACACGGTCGTGCCGATCCAGCCAGTGACGTTGTGCAGCTGCGAGCCGTTGTTCTCGACCTGCCCGTCCAGGGAGCGCACGCCGATCGAGATCAGGACCGCGAGCGCGAACACGATCGTCGAGTGGCCGAGCGAGAACCAGAAGCCGACGCTGAGCGGCCGCTTGCCCTCCTGCATCAGCTTGCGAGTCGTGTTGTCGATCGCCGAGATGTGGTCGGCGTCGAACGCGTGCCGCAGCCCGAGCGTGTATGCCGTGACGCCGATCCCGATCGTGAACGTGCCCGTCGCTCCGAGCGTGTAGTGCCCCGGCGCGACCAGCGCGATCAGCGTCAGGAAACCGAGCACGTGCAGCCCGGCGACGACCGCAACCATCATCACCAGAGTCCGTCGCTGGCCACCATCGAGCGACCGCCAGAATGCGCGAAAGCGCATGCAGCCAAAGTAACTCGGAGTGTGCGGCTACTGCAAGCGGCTTGTAATTAGGAGCACCTCGCGGTGCTCCCGATCACGTGCCCGGGACCGCGCTGCCGACGAATGTGGAGCGACGCCGGCGCGCGATCGCCGCAAAGAAGCACGCGAGCACCACGAGGTCCCGCTCTTCCCACTCGCCCTGGACCTCGACCGTCGCCTGCGGGCGCCATCCCGCGGTCTCCAGCGTGATCGCCTTGTCGCCGCCGCCCAGCACGGCGAGAGAGCGACTGAGACGCCCGCTGAACGTCCACGGAAGCGGTTCGGGGATCCCTCGCACGGTCGCCTGGTCGCGATCGAACGCCACGATCGGGTCCGCCGGATCTCCGAGCACGACCTCCTCGGGCCGCCGCCGGCGAGAGCTGATCTGCCACACCTCGTCCTCTCGCTTGACCTCGCCGCTGTTCGCCCCCGACCGTCCCAGCTGCAGGTAGGCCAGCAGCCGGTAGCCCTCCTGGAGCACCCATGTCCGGGGTTCGACAGAGCGGTTGATCGCGAGCTCGGTCACATGTTGTCGGCGCCGATGTCGCGCAGCAGCCGCGCGGCGGTGCGCGCGTTGGCGGGGTAGAACGCCTCGATCGCCAGCTCCGCCAGCGTGATGTCGACGGCCGTGCCGAACGTCGAGATCGTGCTGAAGAACGACAGCTCGCCGTCGGCCACGCGCAGTCGCATCGGCAGGACGATGTCCGCGCCGTCGTCGGGAGCCACCTCGGTGATCACTCCCGGATAGGAGGCGAGCTCCTCGTAAAGGCGCTCGAGCTCGGGGTCGCCGGTGACTGTCGCCTGCCGGCGCAGGCGGTGCAGCAGGTGCGCGCTCCACTGCTCGAGGTTGGCGATGCGCGGAGCCATCCCGTCGGGGTGCAGCGTGATCCGCAGCGCGTTGGCTCCGGGCTCCATCAGCGAGGGCGCGACGCCCTCGGTCAACAGCGCGACGGCGTCGTTGGCTGACACCAGGTTGTAGTGGCGATCGACCACCACCGCGGGAAACGGCTCGTGCGCGCGCAGGAACCGGTCCAGTGCCTGGCGCACCGGCTCCATCTCCGGTGTCTGGAGCTCGCGCTCGGCGTAGACGGGCGCGTAACCGGCCGCCAGCAGCAGGCCGTTGCGGTCGCGGAGCGGAACCTCGAGGTGCTCGGCCAGGTGCAGGACCATGTCGCGGCTGGGCCGGGAGCGTCCGGTCTCCAAGAAGCTGACGTGACGCGAGGACACGTCAGCTTCCAGCGCGAGCTCGAGCTGGCTGAGGCTGCGGCGCTGGCGCCAGGAACGCAACAGCTCGCCGACCTGCGGCCGCGAGCCGAGCGGATCTGCGGTGGTGACTGCCATACGCCAAAGCTACCGCGCGGGCCGACGGAGCACGATTACCTGTGAGGTAATCACGAGACTCACGTCCCTTCGCAAACTATCCGATTTCATGGGCGATCCGCACGCATCGAACGTCATACGCGGATTCGAGGCCACAGGTCTCGCGGCAGGTGCGGCGCGTCCTGTGAGAGTAGGTACGCGCCCAGCGTCAGCTCAGCAATAAGGTCGAAGCGTTCAGAACTTCTTCGTCGCCGCCACCACGATCATCGGCCGAGTGGCGTAGACCGTGTACGGGGCCTCGCCGGAGAGGAGCTGGCCGTACTTCCCGCCCGGACCAATCCCGTAGAGCGACCCTTTCCCGCCCACAGCCGTGATCTGAAATTTGATCGAGAGCGCGTTGCCGCTGGTGGTGAGGTCCTTCTGGAACCTGACGCCCTTCGGGAAGTCCCAGTGCTGGCCCTTCTTCAGGGTGTGGGCGCAGTCGACGCCCTTCCGAAGGTGCAGCTTTGCGATGTTCTCGCACTTGACGTTCCAGTGAACGGGGGACTGCTTGACCGATGCCGACGCCGGACCGGTCGCCCCCAATACGGCGACGCCGATCAAGGCGCCGCCAAGTAGAACCTTCTTCACGGTTTCTCCTTCCGTGGACTGGAATGAATACCGCAATGAACGGCCGCAGACCGCGCCTGCTTCTGCGTTAGCGCACGGTCTGCGCTGGTAATACCGCAACCGTACGATCTATACGCGGCGCGCCAGCATCTTCGGGTGGCGCTGCGCCGGATAGGAGAACCGGAGCTTCGGGCCGGCGTCCAAACGCCACACTTTGGCGAGCGCTCGCGGTGCCAGCCGTGAGCAACGCCACCAAGAATCCCGAGTAGAACCGACGCGGGTAGCCATCTCGGTCGCCATCCCTGGCAGCGAAACGCCGAGTCCCCCGTAAACACGGGGGACTCGACCTGTCTGCGTCTTACCTGTGAGGTAACCGTGCCGCGTCGAATGTGATCGGGCAAACATCCCGCTCGATCCGCTCACCGGGTGGTGTGGGATGTTCGCTCCCTCCCGTGGAGCAAACATCCCGCGCTACGCCCCGACCGCCTCGAGTGGGACGTTGACCACATCACGCGGCTCCCGTCCGGGCAGCAGCCAGCGTCAGCGCGGCGACCGCCACCAGCAGCCCCGCGAGCTGGGCCAGGCTGAGCTCGAGCGCGTGGGCGTAGCCACCGTGCAGGGCGCCGAAGAAGATCACGCCCGTGACCGCCACGCCCAGCGCGGCACCCACGTTCTGCATCGTGGTCATTGCCCCGGAGGCCGCGCCCGCGTACTCAGGCTCGACGCCGGACAGGATCGTGGTCGTCAGCGGCACGATCAGCAGTCCCATCCCGGTTCCGATCGTCAGCAGTCCCGGGATCAGGTAGACGATCGAGCCGCCGTCCCCGATGTGTGCGACCGCGGCGAGCAGCAGTCCGTGGCCCAACGCCAGCACCAGCGCGCCGGCCGCGATCAGGCGCCGGCCGTGCCGCGCGACGAGCGCAGGGGCCTGGGCCGACGCGACCACGTAGCTGATCGCCAGGATCGTGAACACGAGACCCGAGTCCAGCGCACTCAAGCCCCGGCCCTGCTGCAGGTACAGCGCGAGCACCAGGAAGAACGACGCCTGGCCCGACCAGAACACGAGCTGGGTGATCAGGCCGGCGCTGAACGCGCGGTTGCGGAACAGCGCAGGTGCCATCACGGGCTCTCCCCCACGCCGCGCCAGCCGCCGCTGGTGCGCGGCAAACGCCAGGAGGATCAGCGGCGCGCTTGCCAGCGACACCCATGTCCACAGTGGCCAGTGGTGCTGGCGACCCTCGACGAGCGGCAGCACCATCGCCGTGACGGCCGCCGTCAGCAGGATCGTCCCGCCGACGTCCAGCCGGCTGCCCCGTTGACCCCGGGACTCGGGGACCGCGCGAGGCGCGAGCGCCAGCGCCGCGAGGCCGATCGGGACGTTGATCAGAAAGCAGCTGCGCCACCCGAGGCCGAGCACGTCGGCCTGCACGAGCGCGCCGCCGATCAGCTGTCCGCTGGCCGCCGCCACGCCCATCACCAGGCCGTAGACGCCGAGCGCTCGTGCGAGCCGCGGGCCGCCGTACGTCACGCCGATGATCGACAGGACGTTCGGCATCACCAGCGCGGCGCCGATGCCCTGCACCAGCCGTGCCAGAACCAGCATCTCGGGGCTGCCGGCGACGCCGCATCCAGCCGAGGCCAGCGTGAACAGCGCGAGGCCCAGCGAGAACACCCGGCGGCGGCCGAGCTTGTCGCCCGACCGCGCGCCCGCGATCAGGAACACCGCGGACGTAAGCGAGTAGCCGGCGACGACCCATTCGATCGAGCCGCTGCTCGCGTGCAGGTCGCGCTGCATCGACGGCAGCGCGACGTTGACGATGAAGAAGTCGAGCACGACCATGAACGTGCCCGCGAGTACGACGGGAAGGGGCGCCCACTCGCTCGCCAGCGCTCTTGCGAGACCGCTGACTCGGGGCGCCTTCAACGTGGATGTGTTCTGTTGTGTGGTCATGCCGCCACGGTGCCGGGCGGCGGCGCGCGTGTCGATTACCTCCCCGGTAAGCGAGCGCCCCCGCGCTTACCTCGCGGGTAATCGACGGCCGACACGCGGCATGGGACCTTGCGAGGCGTTCAACGACCGCCCAGGAGGCTCACATGTCAGACCCGACGCAGACCGTCCAGAGCTACATCGCCATGTGGAACGAGACCGACGCGGACGAGCGCCGCGAGCTCGTCGCGCAAACCGTCACCGAGGACGCCAGCTACCTGGACCCGGTGATGGCCGGCGCCGGGATCGACGGCATCAGCGAGATGATCGGCGGCGCCCAGCAGCAGTTCCCCGGCCACCGCTTCACCCTGGTCGACGGACCGGACGCCCATCACGACCGTGTGCGCTTCACCTGGTCACTGGCCGCTGCCGACGGAGGCGACCCTGTCGCGATCGGTGTCGACTTCGCCACCGTCGCCGACGACGGCCGGATGCGAGCGATCACGGGCTTTCTGGAGCCCGCCGCGTAACACCGGCGTCACCACAGATGTTCGAGCACCGCGAGCGTGAATGCTCGCGGTGCTTCGACGTTGGCGAGGTGGGCCGCGTGGTCGAGAATCACCAGCCGCGAGTCGGGGATCCCGTCGACCAGCGCAGCCCCGTCCTCCGGGGTGGTGGCAGTGTCGTCGGCGCCCGCGATCACGAGCGTCGGCACCTGAATCTCACCGAGGCGCTCGCGGAAGTCAAAGCCGCCGATCGCCTCCAGCCCGAGCGCGTAGTCATCGGGCGCAAACGCCAGCTGCATATCGAGAAACGGCTGGCGGTCGACATACGCGGGCGTGAACCACCTGTCGAGCGCCTCGCGGGCCACCTGCCCGATCCCGTGTGCGCGCACGAACCTCGCTCGTGTCGCCCATTCCGACTGCACTCCAAAACGGGCAGACGTGCAAGCCAGCACCAGACGGTCGATCCGGTCCGGACGCTCCGCCGCGATCCACATCCCCACCATCGCGCCCAGGGACAGTCCGCAGAAGGACACCCGCCCCATTCCAACGCGTGCGAGCGCCTCCAGCAGCGGTTCGGCCAGCTCTGCAACCGACCCGCGCAGAGCGTGCTCATAGCGGATCACGGTCAGCCCGCGCTCGAGCTCCTCGAGCTGCGGATCCCACACGGCGGCCGTTGTTCCCAGCGAGTTGGACAGCACCAGCGGCGGCGCGCCGACAGGGCCGCTGATCGTGAGGTTCATCGCCGCTGGGAGACTACGCCCGGTTTCCCACCTGGGCGGACTGAGTCTCGGCGGCCGCAGCCCGTGCGAACTCGACGCCTCCGGTAACGCGCATGGTGACCTCCTCCCCCACGGTCGGGCCTGGAAGCGGGCAAACCGCGTAGAGCCTGCCGTTTTCGAGCGCGAGGTCGAGCCGCACACCGTCCTCGAGCGGGATCACGCGCTCAACCCGAGCCCGCAGCGACCCCGACGGATCGATCACGACATGATGCGCGCGCGTCAACAGCAGCTCGCCACCTGGACGTTCGAGAGTCCCGTCGAATCCAAGGAAGCGCGCCACTTCGACCGTCGGGGGTCGTTCGAGCAGCTCGCGCGGCGGCCCGTCGGCCACCAGTCGGCCTTCGAGCAGGATCAGCAGCCTGTCGGCCAGCGCCCATGCCTCAGCCCGGTCGTGGACGACGACCAGCGCCGCCGTGGTCCAGGCACGCAGCGCTTCGCCGGTGTCATCGAGCAGCGCCGCGCGCGTCGCGGCGTCAAGCCCCGCAAACGGCTCGTCCAGCAGCAGCACGTCGGGCCGCACCGACACCGCTCGGGCCAGATGGACCCGGCGACGCTCCCCGCCCGACAGCGTCCCAGCCGCGCGCCGCGCCAGGTGATCGGCCTTCATGGCGGCCAGCGCCGCGTCGGCCCGCTCCCGCCGCTGTGCTCGCGGCACACCCCACCAGCCCAAGGCCAGCTCGACGTTGGCCCGGACCGTACGCCGGGCGAGGTCGGGGGCCTGTAGCGCCAGCGCCACGCGCCCAGAGCGCTGCACGGTCCCCGCCGCGGCGGGCAGCGATCCGGCGAGTGCCTCCATCAAGGTGCTCTTGCCGGCCCCGTTCGGTCCGAGCAGCGCGACGAGCTCGCCCCCGCCCACCTCGATGCTCACGTCGTGCAGCACCTGGCGCTCGCCGCGTCGGACGCTCAGCTGCTCGCAGGCCAGCAGCACGCCATCGGCAGACCGGGCTCCGGTCACGACGCGGTGCGGAAGCGCATCCGGATGCCATTGCCCTGATGCTGGAGCAGGCCCAGACCGCACATGAGGACCAGGATCAGCCCGATCAGCACGATCGCGATCGCGAGCGCGTCAGCGTAGTGGCCGCCGTTGACCTCGTAGAGAGACGCACTCGCGAGCGTCTGGTTATAGCCATAGATATTGCCGCCGAGGATCGCGACCGCTGCCACTTCTGACAGTGCGGTGCCGAGCGCGGCGATGATCCCGGCCATCACTCCGATCCGCGCCTCGCGCAAGGCGAGCATCGACACTTGGAAACGCCCGGCCCCGAGGAGTCGCGCCTGCCCCAGCAAGCCCGGTGGCAGCGCCTGAACAGCCGCGGCCGTCAGGGCCACAGTGAACGGAAGCGCGAGGATCGTCTGCGCGATGAACACGATCTCCCTGCTCCAGATCAGCTGCACCGATCCAAACGGGGCACGCGGGAGGAACAGGACGTAGAGGAACACGCCGACCAGAACGGGCGGAAGCGCCAAGCTCGCGTTCGCGAACGCATGGGCAACGCCCCTGCCCCGGAAGCGGCCCAGCCCGATCGCGAGCCCGATCGGCACGCCGATCACAGTCGCGGCGGCCGTCGCGATCGCCGCGACCTGAAGCGTGAACCAGATGACCTGCCACAGCTGCGGGTTGCCGTGGACGATCAGCGGCACGGCGTCGCGCAGCTCGTCCCAGATGAAGCCCATGTCAGGTGGTCCGGAAGCGCAGGTGGATGCCGCCGCCGCGCTGCTGCAGAACCGTGAGCAGTCCCATCAGCACGAGGATCGCCGCGAGCAGGACGATGCCGATCGCGATCATCGCTGGGACGTTGCCGTAGTAGTTGAACTGCGCGAGCAGCGCGCTGCCCAGCGTCTGATCGCGTCCCTCGAAGTTGCCGCCGACGATGATCACGGCGCCAACCTCAGAGATCGCGGCCCCGAACGCCGCGATCACGGCCGCTAGCACGCCGATCTTTGCCTCTCGCAGCGCGAGCGCCGACAGCTGCAGCCTGCCGGCGCCCAACGTCCGCGCCTGCGCGATCAGGCCGGGCGGAAGACCCTGGATCGCGGCGGGCGTGAGCGCGACGATGAAGGGGAGCGCCAGGATCGTCTGAGCGACGTACACGCCCTTGATCGTGAACTCCCAGCGCAGCGAGCCGAACTGCGCCTGGGGAAGCAGCAGCATGAGGACGGCGACCCCGACCACCACCGACGGCAGCGCCAGGCTCGCATTCGCCAGAAGCTGGAGGGTGCGCCGCCCACGAAAGCGCCCCAGGCCGAGCGCCAGCCCGAGCGGCAGCCCGATCACCAGCGCGACCGACGTCGAGATCACAGCCACCCGCAGAGTCACCCAAAGCAGGCCCGCAATCCCGCTCTTGCCATCGAATATCAGCGGGAACGCCTCGCGCGTCTGATGCCAGATGTAGCCCATTCACGGCACCTTCTGCTTCGGCGCGTTCTGCACGTACACGAGCTGGCCGTTGGCCAGCCGGTACACCACGCCGGCCTGCGTGCCTCGGCCGATTGTCCGGGCACCCGGCTTGGGTAGCGGCGCCACCGTCTGCCCGGGCTGCACCTGAATCTGCTTGACGGCGGTTGCCTTCAGGCCGTTGCGCGTGATCGCCCCTCCCAGATGCAGCGACGACAGCGCCGCGAGCAGGAACGCGACCGACAGGACGATCCCCAGATCGAACAGGTTGACCAGCCCGTCGAGCGGATCGCCGGCGCGATCCTCGCGGCTACGGGCGCGGGGCGTGACCGAGATCATTGTTGTCCTCCTGTCGGACTGGGATCGGCGACGCCGGTGCTCGCCTGGCGATGCTCGCCATCATGGCCATTGCCCGGGTCGCCGAGCGCGAGCGGGGCGGGATCGCTGATGATCGCCGCGACGTACTCGAGGTCGGAGAGGTCCTGCCCGTACATGCGGTCGCGCGAAAGCGAGATCGCGAAGGCGACCGCCCCGACCAAGAGCCCCACCACGGTGACGCTGAATGCGACGCGCAGATTCTCACTGAGGGCGGTGGTGTTCCCGTTCGCAAGGCCGGTGAGCGCCGGCGACAGTGGGATCAGGGTCCCCATCAGGCCGAGCGCCGGCCCGGCGCGGACCAGGATCCGGGTGCGCCCGAGGCGCCGCTGGGAATCGAAGTCGAAGTCCGCAAGGGCCTTATTGATCTGGTGATCGCCTCCGGGGGTACGGGCGTTCTTGACGATGAACGCGAGCGTTTCGGCCATCACCTGGCTCCGTGCGACGCCACTCGCGGCGGCTGCGGCACCTGACCGGTCATGGGCGAAGAGCGCCCGGCGCGCCTGCTCGGCGCTGGAAGAGATCCGCGCGAACACCCGGCGCCGGCGACCACGAAGCTCGATCAAGTAGGCGCCGAACTCGTAGATCACGGCCGCGAGCGCGAGCAGAGCCAGGATCAGTACCGGGATCTGGAGCGCGTTGGCGACGTGGTAGATCGCCTGGTCGATGTCGTGGGTGGTGAAGGCGTATGGCACGGGCATTACGGATCAGCGATTCCGGCAGTCAGCTCCCAAAGCGGAGTGTCCGCCAATCGCGCTTTCCGCGCAGTTCTCGGCGTGCACCGAGGGCGAGCAGCGCGATAACTGCGAGCCCCCCGACGATCGGGCCGACCAGCGATCCGCTCGAACGGGTCCGCGCGGCCTGAGAGGTCGCCACGACGCCCGCCTCGACGTGCACGAGTGGGCTCTCGCCCGCGGGAAGGGGCGTCACGTCGCTGACGAGCTGCCCGGTCACGACGGGAGCCGGGGCGCCCGGTGCGGGCGGCGGCGGCGCTTTCACGTGGGACGTCCGCTGCCGACCGCGGCTCTTTGGAGTCACGCTGTGGGTCGTGGCCGGCGGCGTCACCGCCGGAGTCGAGGTCGTGGAGGCCGGCGTCGTGGTCCCAGACCCTCCGGACCCGGCGGGCGTCGTCCCCCCATGGCTCGCCGACGTTGGAGAAGTCGAGTGATGAGGGCCAGTGGACCCGTTGTTGTTGCTCCCGTTGTGACCGTGACCGCCATTGCCGCTTTGATGCTTGCGCGGAACTTGGCCACCCTTGCCGCCGCTGTTGTTCGGCCCGCTCGGCGGCCCGTTGTTGTTGCCGGTCGGCGACGTCGACGACGTGACCGTGATCGGAATCGCACCCACCCCTCCCCCGCCCTCGTCGTCGCTCACCTGGACGGTGACCTTGTACGTGCCGCCGGTGTTGAACGTCACGGTCGGCGCGCTCGCGGTCGAGTTCGCGGCGCCGCCGTCAAAGCTCCAGTTGTAGGTGACGCCGGACACGTTGGAGGGCTCGTACGTCGCGCTGAAGCTCACGGTGCTACCGGCGGGCACAGTGGTCGCTGACGCGGTCGGGGTAACCGTCAGCAGCGGGCCCTCGAACACCTCGATCGCCAGCGGCGAGCCGGACGTCTGCGTGACCTGGTCGTTGAAGTTGTTGTCGTTGCCGCCGCGCCACGGCCGGTCGTACTGGATCGACACGGTCGACGGTGTGCCCTGATTTCCGATCACAGGAGCCTCGCTGGGATCGGCGAAGCTGGAGCTTGCAGGAGCCAGGTCGGCGGCCGTGAGCTGCGAGCCAGGCGCGCTCTCCGGTGTGCCGTCGGCCTGGATGATCGTGACTCCCTTCACGGCGCCCGATGGGACCACCGGCTGCAGACAGGAGAGGATCGTCGACAGTGCCCACACCTGCCCGCCCGTGAAGTTCGGGGTCGTCGTCTGGAGGTTCTGGCCGTGCTGCACGGGCAGCGTGCCCGTGTACTGCGGGCACTGGTTCGAGTTGGCCTCGAGCGCCCCCAGCGTCAACGATTCCTGCTGGGTCCCCGACGAGCTGTAGACCGTCGCGGTGACGATTTGCTGATCGGCCGTGGCCGACGCGGCGCAGGACCCGAGCGCGGCGACCACGACCACCGCCGCAAACGCGAGCCGCCGCCCCGGAGACGTCCCGAGGCGGCGGCCGGCCAAGCGCTCTTGTTGATGCAAGCGGGCTCGCCTAGGCAGCACCTAACTAGTGTACGGCGATCGTCTTGAGCTTCGAGAAGCCGGACGCTTGGCCCTTCTGGATGTATTTGAGCTCGAGAATCCAGCGCGTTCCGCGCTTGAGCTTGGCGTGAAGCGTGAACTGCTTGTGGCCACGGCCGATGCTCACGGTCTTGAACACGCGGAAGCGGTCCGGCGACCCGGCCGCGGTGTTCAGGGCAAGCAGCTGGAGCTTCGCGCCGCCCGTCGTCGGCTTCGGGAACACGCTGCCGCGCACGGTCACGTTCGCCGTTTGAGACCTTGACCGAGCTCAGCCTCGCGCTCGCGTGAGGCGCCGGCTGGACGGTCACCTTCTTGGTGGCCGACGTCGAGCCGAGCACCTGCTTGCCGTCCTGGAACTTCACCTTGACCTGCCAGCCCTTCTTGGCCTTGTTGGTGGCCGCGAGCGGCAGCGTCGCGGCGAAGTTGCCGTCGTTGGTGCCGAGGCGGTCGACCGTGACCTTCCGGAAGGCACCGTGCGAACCGTTCTTGCGCGCCAGGAACGTGACCGTCGCCTTCGCGTGGCCGTTGCCCGGAGCGACCGACCCGACGACGAGCGCGCGGCCGCCGACGGACTTCACGCTCAGCCCGCTGACCTTGCTCTGGACCGCGACCGGCACAGCGACGCTGGCAGCCGGCGAAAGGATGTCGCCGTAGGCCGGGTTGAGAGTCGGGATCTCGATCTGCGAGATCAGCCCGGTCGAGACCTGGTAGGACCCCGTCGACGTCGGGCTGAAGCGGATGCTGTAGTTGCCGCTCGCGTTCGTCTTCGCGGTCGTCAGGTTGACGGGGACGCCCGCGACGATCTCAGACAGCGTCACAGCAGCGCCCGACGGCGCCGGGAACCCCGGCTGCGCGTTAGTCACCTGCCCGCTCACGGTCACGGGCTTGCCGGCGTGATAGGTCTTCGGCAAGCCACCGACGGTCAGATGCGGCGACGCGTCCGCGACGAACGGGGGGCCGCCCGGATCGCCGGTGTTGGCCAGATAGTTCTTCAGCTCTCCCTGGACCGCCGTCGACGTCAGGAAGTTCACGAAATCCTTGGCCGCGGTGACATTGACGGTCTCACCCGGCTTTTGCGGATTGATGATGTAGACGTGGAAGTAGTTGACCAGCTCGTTCGCGCCCCCCGGAGCCGACGCGCTGTTGTTGCGCGTGACGATCTTCAGATTCGGGACCGACCCCGCCGGGTCGGTCCCCGACGCGAGAAAGTCAAACGTCCCCCGATCGGTCAGCGAATAACAGTTGTTGCCCGCACCGCCGCCGGCCGTGCACGCGTTAGTCGCGACCACGTTCGCGGCCTGGTTGCCGCCGTTGATGAAGTACCAACTCGGCGCGTCCGCCTGGCTGACGCTGCCGCTGTCGGGGCACGCCTGGCCCGAGGTCGCCTGCACGCTGGACTTGATCGGCGTCGCGCCGCCACCATCGGCCGCGCTGACGGTGCAGAGCACCACGCCCGCCGGCGTCAGCCCCGCGCTGCCCACCAGCGCCCACAACGCGTGCTCCTCGACAGTCGTGCCCGAGGCGCTATTCGTCCCGCCCCGCGAGAAAAACACCGCCTTGCCGGCCTCACCCGCACTCGCCACGTCGGCAAACGCCTGCGCAATGTTGTTCGCGGCATTCGCGCCCACCCCCGCCGGATCGGCGGTCGACCCCGCGAACACGAAGTCATTAGTCCAGATCGCGTTGCCGAACTGGTTGTCCATCGAGAAACCATTGGCCACGAACTGGTTCTCGAGTGACGCGGCGTGCACGATCAGCGCGCTCGGTCCGCCGGTCCCGTTCATCGCCGACTGAATCGCCGCGCCCGTCGCGGAGCCCACATACTTGAACGTGAACTGCGGAAACTGCTGCTGGAACTGAGGCTGCAGGAAGTTCGGCATCAGACCCGAGTCCGCCATATCGCTGGTCCCGACAACCGTCAATGTCGTGGGGCTGTCCGCCCGCGCCGCAGGTGACAGCCACAGGCACACGCCGAGCAGGGAGACGGCGAACAGCATTGCTGCTTGACGCCACGGCGCGCGCCTCGCGACTGCCACGCGCAAGACTTCCACTGTCTCTGTCCCGAGAGATCTTGCTCGTTCCACACTGTGCCTTTCTGTGATGATGCAGACCGGCACGCCAGCCTAACGGAGCGTCGCCCTCCGCGACGGGCAACAGCGAGTTGACCCATGGCCCTATATCTGGAGATCACCCAAGACATCGCCGCCCGCGTCATGTCGGGAGAGCTAGAACCAGGCGCGGAGCTGCCCAGCATCCGTGAGCTAGCCAAGCAGCAGCACACCACGGCCTCGACCGTTAGCCGCGCGTACCGGCATCTGGAGCACGCGCGCGTGATATCTCAGAGCGATCGGCGTCGCGCCCGCGTCGCACCAGAGGCCGGGCTGGCTGCCCGCCGTCTACTCCGCAGCGATCGCGATTTCCGTTTAGCAGGAAGCGACGACCCGGCCTTGGACGTTGTGCTGCGCGAAGCAGGCAGCGCGGTCGTCACCGTCGGCACCCGCGGCAGCTTTCAAGGCCTCACCGCGCTGTGGCGTGGGATCGCCGAAGGAGCCGCGATCCACCTGCTTCACCACTCCGGCGTGTACAACGCCCCGTACGCAAGCGCTCTTCTCCGCGGCCGCCAGCCGACCCTGATTCACCTCTGGCGCCGCGAACAGGGACTGCTCATCGCGCCCGGAAACCGCAAGCAGATCACCACAGTCAAAGACCTACAACACACGCGGGTCGCGAAACGCGAATTCGGCACCGGCACACGCGTTCTGCTCGACCGCATGCTCACCGACGCCCAGATAGCACCGGACTCCGTACCCGGCCCCGAGTGTGCATCGCACCTCGAGGTAGCGCTCGCGATCGCCTCCGGCGTGGCCGATGTCGGCGTCGGCGTGCGCGCCGCCGCCCAGGCGCTTGATCTGGAGTTCATACCTCTCGTCTGGGAGCAGTACGACATCGTGCTCCCTGGCGACAGCGTCAGCGCCGCGGCGCCGCTGATCACCGCCCTGCGAACCCCCGCTGTACGCAGCTCCATCGAGCAGCTGGGGGGTTACGTCACTGAACACGCCGGCGAAATCGAACCGCTGACCGAGAGCGAAGCCTCACCAGCTAAGTAGCAAGAGAGCAAGCTAGGGCACGGCGATCGTCTTGAGCTTCGAGAAGCCGGACGCTTGGCCCTTCTGGACGTATTTGAGCTCGAGAATCCAGCGCGTTCCGTGCTTGAGCTTGGCGTGAAGCGTGAACTGCTTGTGGCCACGGCCGATGCTCACGGTCTTGAACACGCGGAAGCGCTCGGGCGACCCGGCCGCGGTGTTCAGGGCAAGCAGCTGGAGCTTCGCGCCGCCCGTCGTCGGCTTCGGGAACACGCTGCCGCGCACGGTCACGTTCGCGTTTGAGACCTTGACCGAGCTCAGCCTCGCGCTCGCGTGAGGCGCCGGCTGGACGGTCACCTTCTTGGTGGCCGACGTCGAGCCGAGCACCTGCTTGCCGTCCTGGAACTTCACCTTGACCTGCCAGCCCTTCTTGGCCTTGTTGGTGGCCGCGAGCGGCAGCGTCGCGGCGAAGTTGCCGTCGTTGGTGCCGAGGCGGTCGACCGTGACCTTCCGGAAGGCACCGTGCGAACCGTTCTTGCGCGCCAGGAACGTGACCGTCGCCTTCGCGTGGCCGTTGCCCGGAGCGACCGACCCGACGACGAGCGCGCGGCCGCCGACGGACTTCACGCTCAGCCCGCTGACCTTGCTCTGGACCGCGACCGGCACAGCGACGCTGGCAGCCGGCGAAAGGATGTCGCCGTAGGCCGGGTTGAGAGTCGGGATCTCGATCTGCGAGATCAGCCCGGTCGAGACCTGGTAGGACCCCGTCGACGTCGGGCTGAAGCGGATGCTGTAGTTGCCGGTCGCGTTCGTCTTCGCGGTCGTCAGGTTGACGGGGACGCCCGCGACGATCTCAGACAGCGTCACAGCAGCGCCCGACGGCGCCGGGAACCCCGGCTGCGCGTTAGTCACCTGCCCGCTCACGGTCACGGGCTTGCCGGCGTGATAGGTCTTCGGCAAGCCACCGACGGTCAGATGCGGCGACGCGTCCGCGACGAACGGGGGGCCGCCCGGATCGCCGCTGTTGGCCAGATAGTTCTTCAACTCTCCCTGGACCGCCGTCGACGTCAGGAAGTTCACGAAATCCTTGGCCGCGGCGACATTGACGGTCTCACCCGGCTTTTGCGGATTGATGATGTAGACGTGGAAGTAGTTGACCAGCTCGTTCGCGCCCCCCGGAGCCGACGCGCTGTTGTTGCGCGTGACGATCTTCAGATTCGGGACCGACCCCGCCGGGTCGGTCCCCGACGCGAGAAAGTCAAACGTCCCCCGATCGGTCAGCGAATAACAGTTGTTGCCCGCACCGCCGCCGGCCGTGCACGCGTTAGTCGCGACCACGTTCGCGGCCTGGTTGCCGCCGTTGATGAAGTACCAACTCGGCGCGTCCGCCTGGCTGACGCTGCCGCTGTCGGGGCACGCCTGGCCCGAGGTCGCCTGCACGCTGGACTTGATCGGCGTCGCGCCGCCACCATCGGCCGCGCTGACGGTGCAGAGCACCACGCCCGCCGGCGTCAGCCCCGCGCTGCCCACCAGCGCCCACAACGCGTGCTCCTCAACAGTCGTGCCCGAGGCGCTATTCGTCCCGCCCCGCGAGAAAAACACCGCCCTGCCGGCCTCACCCGCACTCGCCACGTCGGCAAACGCCTGCGCAATGTTGTTCGCGGCATTCGCGCCCACCCCCGCCGGATCGGCGGTCGACCCCGCGAACACGAAGTCATTAGTCCAGATCGCGTTGCCGAACTGGTTGTCCATCGAGAAACCATTGGCCACGAACTGGTTCTCGAGCGACGCGGCGTGCACGATCAGCGCGCTCGGTCCGCCGGTCCCGTTCATCGCCGACTGAATCGCCGCGCCCGTCGCGGAGCCCACATACTTGAACGTGAACTGCGGAAACTGCTGCTGGAACTGAGGCTGCAGGAAGTTCGGCATCAGACCCGAGTCGCTTACGTCGCTGGTCCCAACGACGGTGAGCGACGATGCCGTGTCGGCGCTCGCGAGCGCGGGCGCGAACATCAGCGCCGCCGCGGCGAGCAGACCGGCAGGAATGGCAAGGGTTTTTCTCATTCCGCGACTATATAGGCAGTGCCTATGCACATGCCTCCCACACCTGTGCGAGAGATCTGACAGGAGCGGGCGCCCGCCTATGATCGCGACGTGCGCCGCCTGGAAGCGATCGTCGCCATCCTGTCGCTCGCTGTGCTGCTGGCGGGCTGCGGCAGCAAGTACACAAAAAGCGACTTCGTCGCCCGCGCCGACGGGATCTGCACCAACGCGGTGAGAGAGATCCGCTCGCTGAATGCCCCGACCGCGGCAGCGGGTCAGGAACTGCACGCGCTATCGCGGTATCTCGCCAAGGTGCTGCCGATCGTGCAGTCGGAGGCCAGCCAGATCCGCGCCCTCAAGCGACCGGGCGGAGACCCGACCGCGCTCGACCGTTACCTCTCGGCGCAAGCCGAGGTGGTCGCCGAATACGGCCGGCTCGCCGCCGCCGCCAAGCGGGGCGACCAGCAGGGCGTCGCGAGCGCCGAGGCGAAGCTGCAGGCGAGCCCGGTTGCCAGCATGGCCGCACAGTACGGACTGCACGCCTGCGGCACGCCGGGCGGAACCGGCGTCTGAGCACGACCCGCGCAGGTCCCGAGCGATAGCGTTGTCGCCGTGGCAAAGGACCTCTCGCTCGGCGAAGCAGCGACCGCGCTCGGTGTCAGCGTCGACACGCTCCGGCGTTGGGACCGCAACGGGCGGATCAAGACCAAGCGCGATGAGCGTAACCGCCGGCTCGTGCCCGCGTCAGAGATCCGCCGGCTCACCGAGCGGCCGGAGCGCCATCGCACCGGCACCGAGCGGTCGGCGCGCAACCGCTTCGCCGGCGTCGTTCGGTCTGTCGAAACCGATGGCGTGATGGCGCTGGTCGAGCTCGAAGCCGGCCCGTTCCTGGTCACCGCGGCGATCACCCGCGACTCGATCGAAGAGCTCGGACTTGCCGCCGGCGTCACCGCAACCGCCGTCGTCAAAGCGACGTCGGTGATGATCGAGCGCGGCTCAACCGCCTAGCAGCCCGTCGATGAACCGAACCGCCGCGGTTGTCGACTCCAGGCGCCAGCGCAGCAGCACTTGATCAAAGCCGTCGGCGTCGCCTATGGCACCATCGAGCGCGCTTGGGACGTCCTCGGACCGGTCCCGCTGGTCAGGCCCGGGAAGTAGACGGAACGTCGAGCCGCTTCTCGAGGCTCATCGGCAGCTCCTCGTAGCCCATCCGGTCCTCCCAGAACGGGATCGACAGTGCGCTGCCGCGAAATGCAGTCGTCTCGGCGATCGTCGCGCCGACCCGCCGGCCCCAGCTCTCAGCGGCCTCTACCAGCCGCGTGCCGATCCCGGCCCTCCTGCTCGCGGGGGCGGTCGCCAGATAGTCGATGCGTAGGCGCTTCTCTGCTTCGCCCCGCGCATCGCCACCGACGGTGACCGGCTCGAGCAGGCGGGCCGTCAGCGCTCCCACCACCTCGCCCTCGACCTCGGCCACCAGCCGCAACTGGCCCTCATCGAAATAGTGCGTGCCGCGTTCGTCGTAGTAGCGCGCCACGTCGGCGTGCACCCTGGCGAGCGCGTCCGCGTCCGCAGGTTGCGCCTCGCGGACGCTGATCTCCTCCATGCGGCCACAGCTTAGTGACCCGTTGAGACGCGCTTTCATGCGCGCGGTCGCACAGAGCGTTAGATTCGCCGCGTCATGCCGGGACGGATCCTGATCGTCGAGGACGACGCCGCTCACCGGTACGCGATCTCCCGGCTTCTCGAGAAGGACGGGTTCTCGGTCGACGCGGTCGACGACGGACAGGCGGGAATCGACGCGGCCCGAGCGGCCGAGTACGACGTCGTGCTGCTCGACTGGATGCTGCCGAACGTGTCGGGGATCGACGTCTGCCGGACGCTGCGAGCGGAGAGCCCCGTCCCGATCATCATGCTCAGCGCCAGGGGCTCCGAGGCAGAAAGGGTTCTCGGGCTCGAGCTCGGCGCCGACGATTACGTGACCAAGCCGTTCTCGTCCGCCGAGCTCGTCAGCCGGATTCGCTCGTTGATGAGACGACGGGCGATCGACACGAGCGATGACCGCCGGCGACGCATCATCGGGGGTATCGCCCTCGATCTCGTGCGCCACAGCGCGACCGTGGACGAGCGTGCCGTGGCGCTCACGCCGACGGAGTTCCGGCTTGTGTCGCTGCTGTCCTCAGAGCCGGAGCGCGTCTTCTCGCGCGAGGAGATCATGCGCCACCTGTGGCAGAGCGCATTCGTCGGCGACACCCGCAACGTCGACGTCCACGTGCGCAACGTGCGCCGGAAGATCGAGCGCGATCCGGCGCAGCCAGAGCGGCTGGTCACGGTCCGGGGCGTCGGCTATCAGCTGCGGCCCGCGTAGCCCGGCCCGTGTGAAGAAACCTTCACACGACTCACAGGCGAAAATACAACGGGCGGCGGGTACTTTGCGCCCATGAGTGCATTGGACGGTAGTCGGTTGGCACACGTCGAAGCTGACGTGCTGTTCGTTCGTTGGCAGCAGGGACGCGATGCCGCAGCCCGTGACGAGCTGTTCGCGCGCTTTGAGCCGCTGGCTCGAAAGCTTGCCCGGCGCTACGCCGGACGTGAACCGTTCGATGATCTGATGCAGGTGGCCAGCTTGGCGCTGGTCAAGGCGATCGACCGCTTCGATCCCGAACGCGGCACAGCCTTCTCGTCGCTGGCCGTGCCGACGATCCTCGGTGAGATCAAGCGCTACTTCCGCGACGTCGGTTGGTTCGCGCACGTCCCCCGGGGCATGAAGGAGCTTGCGATGAAGGTCCAGGAGGGTCAGCGGCAAATCAGAGAGACGAGTGGGTCCTCGCCCTCCGCCCACGATCTCGCGACATATCTAGAGTTGCCACTCGAAGACGTCCTCGACGGCCTGTACGCGGCCGAGGCTCACCACATGACCTCCTTTGACGTCCCGTTCGACGATGGCCGAGAAGAAGGTGCAACGCTGCTGGAGACGTTCGGCTCCGAGGACGAGCGATTCGAGCACGTCGAAGACGCCATGACCATCGCCGGCAGCCTTCGTGGCCTGACGGTGCTCGAGCGGCGCGTGCTGGCCATGTACTTCCATGACGAGTTCACGCAGGTACAGATCGCCCAGCAGATCGGCGTTTCTCAGATGCAGGTATCCCGGATTCTCCGTCGGGCCACAGACCGGTTGCGGGAGCTGACCGTGCCTGAGGGGGACGGGATCCGCTAGGCGATGGCCATCAGTTCGGTGTCGGCTTCGATCAACCCGATCAGCAGATTGCCGAGGCCGGGGCTGTCGGTGCAAGCGCTTGAACTCGAGCAGGAGACCGTGCTCGTGCTGCGCGGCGAGTTCGACCTCACCGGCGTTAAGGTGTTTGAAGAGGCGGTGGCGTCCGTCAGGCCTCGTCACGCGCTGCTGCTCGACCTGAACGAGCTGACGTTCTTGGACTCGTCCGGGCTCGGAGCCCTGGTATCGCTTCATCAGCAGGCGCGGTCAGGAGGATGGTCCTTGCTCGTGGCGGCCCCGCAGCCGCCCGTCGCAATGGTGCTGCGGATTTCCGGCCTGGCTCAGCGGCTGACGATCATCGAGAGCACGGGATAAGCTGACACTCTCGGCAAGGCGGGAGCGCGCGCCGAGCCGATCTGTATTGGCGCCTTGAGGAGGCCGGATGAGCACTACCCCGACTAGCCGGCTGGCGGAGGTCGTCAACAGGCATCAGGACGAGCTGTTGGACGAGTGGGTGCGGACGCAGCAGTCGTCTGGGTCTCGTCGGATCGACCTGATCACCGACGTCGATCTCGAGCGGGACTCGCGAGAGCTGCTCGGCCTGCTGCAGCGTGCGCTCGCGGACGGCGATGGCAGTGGCATCGACGGTCCGCGATGGGAGCCTGTGCGCGACTTTCTGAGCGGCCTGTCGCGCACCCGTGCCGAGATCGGGTTCTCCCCGTCGGAGACCGCGATGTTCGTGTTCTCGCTCAAGCAGCCCCTGCTCGCCCGCCTGTCGAACGAGCACGGCGACGACGCCCAGGGCTTGATCCAGATCGTCTGGGAGATGACCGAGCTGCTCGACCGGCTCGGCCTGCTGACGACCGAGGAGTATCAGAAGGGGCGCGAGTCCGTGATCGCACGCCAGCAACGCGACCTGATCGAGCTGTCCACACCGGTGGTCAAGCTATGGGACGGTGTCGTCGCCGTGCCGCTGATCGGGACCCTCGACAGCGAGCGCACTCAGATCGTGATGGAGAGCCTGCTGGAGCGGATCGTCGAGACGAACTCGACGATGGCGATCATCGACATCACCGGCGTGCCGACCGTCGACACGCTCGTCGCCCAGCACCTCCTCAAGACCGTCGCAGCCGCCCGTCTGATGGGCGCCGATTGCGTGATCAGCGGCATCCGTCCGCAGATCGCCCAGACGATCGTTCACCTCGGGTTGACCCTCTCCGAGGTGACGACCAAGGCGACGATGGCCGACGCGATCGCGCACGCGCTTGACGCCAGCGGCCTGCGCATCGCGCCCGTGGTCGGGGATTAGCGATGCCCGAGACCGAGCGGATCCCGATCCTGAAGATGGGCGATCTGCTGCTGGTCACGATTCAGGTCGACATGCACGACCGCATCGCGATGCGGCTGCAGGACGACCTCACGCAGCGGATCGTCTCAGACCACGCGCGAGGCGTCCTGATCGACATCTCCTCTCTGGAGATCGTCGACTCGTTCATCGGCCGGATGCTCGCCAACATCGCGGCCATGTCCAAGGTGCTCGACGCCGACACGGTCGTCGTTGGAATGAGACCGGCGGTCGCGATCACGCTGGTCGAGCTCGGCCTGTCACTTCCAGACGTCCGGACCGCACTCAACGTCGAACAGGGCATGCAACTGCTCGCGCAGGGCGCCAAGGCCAACGCTTGGCCGCACGATGGCAGACGTTCGGGCTGAGGAACTCGATATCGGAGAGTCCGACGACGTCGTGCGCGTCCGCCAGGCGGTGCGCGACGCGGCCGTCGAACTCGGGTTCTCGATCGTCGACCAGACGAAAGTCGTGACGGCGGCGAGCGAGCTCGCACGCAACACGTATACCTACGGTGGCGGCGGGCACTTCCGCATGGAGCTGCTCAACAGCGGCAGCCGCGACGGGCTGCGACTCACATTCGAGGACCACGGCCCCGGCATCCCGGACATCGAGCAGGCCTTGCGAGACGGCTATACGACCGGGACCGGCCTGGGAATGGGTCTGGGCGGGGCACGCCGGCTGGTCAACGAGTTCCACATCGAATCCAAACCGGGCGCCGGAACGCGGATCGTCGCCACCCGGTGGCGCTAGGCGTGCGCTGCGATGCTCTGCGCGCGCTTTCAGGTCGCTGAGAACAGCCAGCGGGGCGAGGCCAGGAGGGCCGCCACCGCGCAGGCGCACTCGCTTGGGTTCGACGAGGAGACCGCGGGGCGGATCGCGCTCGTCGTCTCGGAGCTAGCCGGCAACCTGGTCAAGCACGTCCCCGGCGGCGGCGAGCTGTTCCTGCGCTCCGTTCCGCGCAACGGCACGCTTGCGATCGAGATCGTGGCCGTCGATCACGGGCCCGGCTTGGGAGACGACCAGCGAGCGATGCGCGACGGGTTCTCGACGGCAGGCACCGCCGGCACGGGCCTGGGGGCTGTCGCCCGGCTGTCCGATCGCTTCGACGTCTACAGCTCGCCGACGCAGGGCACGGCGATCGTCTCGCGGATCTGGCGTGGCGATCCGCCCGACGAGCCTGCGGTCGTCGTCGGAGCGCTCTGCGCGACGATGCTCGGCGAGCGCGTACCGGGCGACGCATGCTCGGTGGTTGACCTGGCCGGCCGGACCAGGATCCTGCTGGCGGACGGCCTCGGACACGGACCAGACGCCGAGGTTGCCGCGTTGAAGGCCGTCGCCGTATTCGAGGCGGATCAGCGCACGACGATCGGCGCGCTGCTCGAGGACATCCACCGCGCCCTGCGGCCGACGCGCGGTGCCGCCGTCTCGATCGCCGAGATCGACCCCGATCGCCATACCCTGCAGTACGTCGGTGTCGGGAACATCAGCGCCACGATCAAGTCGCTCGACAACGTCCGCAACCTCGTGTCGCACAACGGCATCGTCGGCCACACGATCCACCGCATCCAGGAGTTCAGCTACGAATTTCCCGCCGGCTCGCTGGCGGTTCTGCACTCGGACGGGCTCAAGACCCGCTGGACGCTCGACGCCTACGCGGGTCTCACGCGCCGCGATCCCACGCTCGTCGCCGCGGTTCTGTTCCGCGACTACCAGCGCGGACGCGATGACGCGACGGCGGTGGTGGCCCGAGCATGACGCGGGCGATTACGACCGTGGCGATCAAGCGCGAGCAGGACATCGTCGTCGCGCGCCAGCGCGCTCGCCAGATCGCGGCGCTGCTGGGATTCGATCCGCAGGACCAAGCCAGAGTGGCCACTGCAGTGTCCGAGCTCGCACGCAACGCGTTTGAGTACGCGCGCGGCGGGAGGACGACCTACTCGGTCGACGCGGTGAACGAGCCCGAGCTCCTGATCGAGATCAGCGACGAGGGACCAGGGATCGCAAATCTCGACGACATCCTCGACGGCCGCTACCAGTCGCCCACCGGCATGGGCCTGGGGATCGTCGGCGCGCGCAGGCTGATGGACCGTTTCGAGATCGCGTCTGAGCCCGGGCGCGGGACCATGGTCTCGATCGCCAAACGGCTCGTGCAACCGCCGCCGACTGCGGCCGAGCTCAGCGAAATCGCCGATTCGCTCGCCCTCGCCGAGATCGATGATCCGACCCGTGAACTGCAGCTTCAGAACCAGGAGCTGATGCGCACACTCGAGGAGCTGACCGCGCGCAGAGAGGAGCTCGCGCGCCTCAACCGCGAGCTCGAGGAAACCAACCGCGGTGTGGTGGCGCTGTACGCCGAGCTCGACGAGCGTGCCGAGGAGCTGCGGCGCAACAGCGAGGCCAAGTCGGGATTCCTGTCGAGCGTGAGCCACGAGCTGCGAACGCCATTGAGCTCGATGCTGGCTCTCTGCGACCTGCTGCTCGCTCGCGCCGACGGACCGCTGACCGAGGAGCAGGAGCGTCAGATCGTCTACATCCGCGACGGCGCCGAGTCGCTGCTTCCGCTCGTCAACGACCTGCTCGACCTCGCGCGAATCGAGGCCGGTAAGACGGTCGTGCACGTCGATACGTTCGCGATCGAGGACCTGTCTCGCGTCGCTGCGCGGCATGTTCCGTCCGCTACGCCACGACGATCGCGTGTCGCTGGTGTTCGAGCCGGCAGGCGATCTGCCGACCGTCCGCTCGGACGAGTCGAAGGTCGCGCAGGTGCTGCGCAACCTCATCTCCAACGCGTTGAAGTTCACCCTGGAGGGCGAGGTCCGGGTCTGCGCTCGTCTCGACCAGGAGCGCGGCACGGTCGCGTTCATCGTCGCCGACACCGGCATCGGGATCGCACCCGATGACCGCGAGCGCATCTTCGAGGAGTTCGAGCAGGTCGAAGGGCCGCTGCAGGCGGGCATCCGCGGGACCGGACTGGGGCTGGCCGTCTCCCAGCGCCTCGCGGCCGTTCTCGGCGGCGCGATCAGCCTCGACTCCGAGCCGGGCGCCGGGTCCACGTTCACGCTGTCGCTCCCGCTGCAGTACAGCGACGCGCCGTCACCAGTGGCACCCCCCGACGGGGCCGACGGGTCTTCGATGCCGAGCGTGCAGGCCGGCGGCGGAAAGGCCGCGATCGTGATCGACGACGACGAGATGGCGCGCTACCTGGCCGTGCACGCACTGCTCTCGCTCGGCTTCCGGGTGACCGAGGCCGCAGACGGCCAAGCCGGCCTGCACTCCGTGCGTGAGCAGCAGCCGGACCTGATCGTGCTCGACCTGCGGATGCCGGGGCTCGATGGCTTCGATGCGCTCGACGAGCTCAAGAACGCGCCCGAAACGGCCGCGATACCAGTCGTGGTCCAGACCGGCATGAACCTGTCGCCCGCCGAGCGCGACCGGCTGGCACCCGCAGTGGCAATCCTTGACAAGCGCGCCGACGGCTCAGAGCGGCTGACCGCCGTCGTCAAGCAGCTGCTTTCCGCGCAGACCGCTAGCTGACCGCCGCGGAGGTGGCGTGGGCAACCGCGTCGCGCAGGACGGCGAGCTCCTCGTCGGTGAGTGCCAGCCTCGGCGGGCGGCACGGCCCGCCGCCGAGCCCGAGCTCGTCGAGCGCCGCCTTGAAGTACTGCACGAGCTTCGGCGTCATGTCGAGCCGCCCAAGTGGCAGCAACTCGGCGTACAGACGACGCGCGGAGGCGAGATCGCCCGCCGCGCACAGGTCCCACAGCCGCACGCTCAGCGCCGGCAGCACGACACCGACGCCCGAGATCCATCCGGCGGCTCCGGCGCAGAACCCCTCCAGCGCCCAGTCGTCGCCGCCGACCATCACGTCGAGGTCGGGGCACAGGTTGACGAGCTCGGCGATCCGCCTGGCGTCGCCGGAGGACTCCTTGAGCGCGCCGACGGAGGGGATCGCGCGAGCGATCCCGGCCAGCAGCGCCGGCTCGAGATCCGAGCCGCTGGCAGTGGGGTTGTTGTAGATCATCACCGGCAGCTCGGCGGCGCCTGCAACGGCCGTGAAGAACTCGATCAGCTCGCGGCGGTCGGCGCGGTACAGCAGTGGCGGCAGCGTCATCACGCCGTCGGCCCCGGCCGCCTCGGCGTCGCGCGCATAGGCGGCGGCCTGCTCGGCGGTCGATGCCGACACGCCGACACACACCGGCACCCGACCGGCGACTGCGGACACGACCGTCTCGGTGACCTCGCGCCGCTCGTCGCGGCTGAGGCTGCCGCCCTCGCCGACGGTTCCGTTGGGGACGATTCCGTGGATCCCGCCGTCGATCAATCGGTGGACCTGAGCGGCGACGGCGTCGTGGTCGACCTCGAGGTTTGAGTCGAAGTGGGTGACGATGGCTGCGTAGACGCCGTTCATTGCTCTCCTCCGGTTGTCATCCTCGGGCTGTCATTTTGGCGCGCGCGAACCGCGCCGGATCGAATGCCTTCAGCAGCGGATCCTGCCGGCCGTCGAGCAGCAGACCCGCCACGAGCTCCCCGGTGGCCGGCGCCAGCGTTATCCCGAGCGTCGCGTGCGCGGTCGCGACGTGCAGGCCGGGCCGACCCGGCACCGCTCCGATCAGGGGCAGTCCATCGGGCGACAGCGATCGCATCCCGGCCCAGTCCTGGGGGTCTGACGGCATCCGCCAGCCCGGCATCGCCCGCTGCGCCCCCGCGGTGATCGCCGCAAGTCGACGCGACGACAGCGCGAGCCCCTGTGCGCCAAGCTCGAGCGTCCCCGACACCCGTACGCCGCCGTCGTAGGCGCTGATCGCGACCTTCGGGGCCTCGAGGTAGACCGCGCGCCGCGGCCCGCTCGGATCCGGCCTGTACGTGCGGCTGTAGCCCTTCGCCGCGACGATCGGAAACCGCGTTCTGAGCGGCGCCGTCAGCTGCACCGTGTCGACGCCTGAGGCCAGGACCACGGTGCTTGCCGCGAGCGAGCCGTTGGTGGTTTGCACCAGCCATCGTCCGCGGTCCGGGGTCAGCGCCGTCACCGGCTCGCCCTCCCTGACCTGCACGCCGCGAGCCTCGAGCGCCCGTTGGAGCCCGGCGGTCAGCGACTCGGGCCTCACCCGGCTGTCGCCGTCGGCGATCAGTCCCCCGACGACACCGTCACCGAGCGCGGGCTCGGCCGACATCGTCTCGGCTGCCGACAGCCGGCGGGGGGCGTGACCGCCCACCCGAGTGAGCTCATCGGCGACCCGCAGCAGGTGCTCGAGCTCAGCTTGCTCGAAGGCGGGATACAGAAGCGGCTCATCGTGGAGCTCGAACTCGACGCCGCGCTCCGCCAGGCGATCGAACGCGGGACCGGCGAGCGTCCCGGCGGCCTGCAAGGCGACGAGGCCTCGCTGGTACGCCGTTCGCGAGCACCCGCGCACGAAGCGCGCGATCCACCCCGCCATCGCCGGGGACAGCGAGGGCCGGATCCACAGCGGACCGGAGGGGTTGATCAGCCACCGCAACGATTCCCCAATCACGCCGGGGCCGGGCACCGGGATCGCCAGCGACGGCGTGATCCAGCCCGCATTCCCCGCGGAGGCGCCGCCACCGCACCGGCCGCGCTCGATGACGATCGTGTCGGCGCCGCGGCTCGTCAGTGCCTCGGCGATCGCCAGGCCGACCGCGCCGCCGCCGACGACCACGACCGGGTCGTTGGCACGCGCGCCGACGCCCTCGTTCACAGCGCGAAGCCCGAGGGGAACGGGTCGGTCGGGTCCAGCAGGTACTGGCCCATGCCCGTCACCCAGGCGCGGCCGCTGACCTCGGGGATCACGGCCGGCAGCTCGCCGACCCGGGTCTCTTCGAGCAACCGGCCGGTGAACCGGCTTCCGATCACCGACTCGTTGACGAACTCCTCGCCCAGCGCCAGCTCGCCACGGCTATGCAGCGCCGCCATCCGCGCCGACGTGCCGGTCCCGCAGGGAGAGCGGTCGAGCCAACCCGGGATGGATCGACGTCGCGTTGCGTGCGTGCGCGCCGTTGTCACCGGGCTTGTGGAAGACGACGTGCTTGCAGCCGCTGATCGCCGGGTCCAGTGGATGGGCCGGTCGCGCGGCCAGGTTGATCGCATCGATCGTGTCCAGTCCGGCATCGATCAGGCGCTGGGAGTTCTCCGGCACAGGGTCGAGACCGACCGAGTCCGCGGCCACGAGCGCGTAGAAGTTGCCGCCGAAGGCCATGTCGTAGCGGACGGTCCCGAGCGACGGGACCTCGACCTCGGCGTCGAGCTCGACGACGAACGCCGGCACGTTGCGCAGTCGCACCCGCTCGGCATGGCCGTCTGTCACCGTCACGGTCGCCTCGACCAAACCGGCAGGGGTGTCCAACCGGATCACGGTCTCGGGTTCTGTCACCGCGACCATGCCGGTTTCGACGAGCACCGTCGCAACGCCGATCGTGCCGTGACCGCACATCGGAAGCAGGCCCGAGACCTCCACGAACAGCACGCCCCAATCGGCGTCGGGGCGCGTGGCGGGCTGCAGGAACGCCCCGGACATGGCCGAATGCCCGCGCGGCTCGCGCATCAGCATCAGCCGCAGGTGATCGAGATGCTCCTCGAAGTACAGCCGGCGCTCCTGCATCGACTCCCCCGGCACGACCCCGATGCCCGCCGTGATCACGCGTGTCGGCATCCCTTCCGTGTGGGAGTCGACTGCCGAGAAGTAACGAGATGCCCTCACCTTCTGCCTACTACACCAGATCGCGGTCTGGTATGAACGTCTGATGCCCGGCGCCGTCTTCACCGCCCAGGACCCTCGGACGGGCGCGATCCTGGGCAGCTACTCCGACGCCGACGACGAGACGATCGCGACCGCGTGCCGGCAGGCCGCCGACGCAGCCCCGGCGCTCCGAGACGAGCGGCTTCGGGTGCGGCTGCTGCGCGAGGCCGCCCGCGTGCTGCGCGCCGCCGGCCCCGAGCTTCACGAGCTGTGCGGCCGCGAGACCGGGCTGCCGCAGGCACGGCTGGAGGGCGAGCTCGAGCGCACCTGCGTGCAGCTCGAGCTGCTCGCCGATGTCGTCGCGGATGGCAGCCACGTCGAGGCCATCATCGACACCGCCGACCCCGACGCGCCGATCGCGCCGCGGCCCGACCTACGCCGGATGCTGATCCCGATCGGGCCGGTCGCCGTGTTCGGCGCCAGCAACTTCCCGTACGCGTTCAGCGTCGCCGGCGGCGACACGGCGTCCGCGCTCGCCGCCGGATGCCCCGTCGTCGTCAAGGCGCATCCGTCGCATCCCGGAACCTCGGGGCAGGTGGCGGCGATCGTGCTTGCCGCGGTCGAGGACGTCGGGACTCCCGCCCGGCACCTTCTCGCTCGTGCACGGCGCTTCGAGCCATGTTGGCGAGGTGCTGGCGCGAGCCGAGGAGATCGAGGCGGTCGCGTTCACGGGCTCGCTCGCGGGAGGCCGCGCGCTGTTCGACGTGGCCGCGTCGCGCCCCCGGCCGATCCCGGTGTTCGCTGAGATGGGGTCGGTCAATCCCACGCTGATCACCACGGCCGCTCTGCACGCACGCGCCGACGCGGTCGCCGAGGGTCTCGCTGCGTCCGTGACGGGCGGCACCGGCCAGTTCTGCACCAAGCCGGGGGTCGTGCTGGTCCCGGCCGACGACGCCGGGTCGGCGTTCGTCGACGATGTGGTCGGACGCCTGAACGCCGTGGGCCCGGCGCCGTTGCTGAACGCCCGCATCCACGAAGCCCTGCGCGAAGCGGTCGCCGAGCTCGACGAGGACGCGGACGTGCGCCGCCTGAACGACGGCGGCGACGCGGGCGCAAACCGCGGCGCCTTCCTGCACGCGCCGGTCGCCTATGCGGTCGACGGCGATCTGGCCGCGCGGCGCCCGGACCTGCTGCAGGAGCGCTTCGGGCCTCTGGTCCTGTTCGTGCGCTACGCGGGCATCGAGGAGGCGTCCGAGGTGCTCGACGCGCTCGAGGGCCAGCTGACCGCGACCGTGCACGCCGAGAGCGGGGAGCTCGACGACCTGCGCCCGATCATCTCGCGCCTGGAGCAGATGGCGGGCCGTGTGGTCTTCGACGGCTTCCCGACAGGTGTCGCCGTGACCCACGCGATGCAGCACGGTGGCCCCTACCCCGCCACCACGGCGCCGGCGCACACGTCTGTCGGCACCACTGCGATCCGGCGCTTTCAGCGTCCGGTGACCTGGCAGAACGCTCCAGCCGAGGTGCTCCCGCCGGCTCTGCGAGACGACAACCCGCTCGGCATCTGGCGCGTGGTCAACGGTCAGCTGACGCGCGAGGGGCTATAGGCGTTGCCCAGACCACCTCTCCCCGAGCGCCTTGTCGAGTTCCTGTCTGAGCCCAACCCGGCGGTGATCGCGACGATCGCTCCGAACGGCAGCCTGCACACGGCGGCCACGTGGTACGTGTGGGACGACGGCCGGGTGCTGGTGAACATGGACGAGACCCGCGCGCGGCTGGCGCACCTCCGAGACGACCCTCGGGTCTCGCTGACGGTGCTCGGCAAGGACGACTGGTCGCGCCACGTCTCGCTGTCTGGCCGCGTCGCCTCCCTGGAGCCCGACCCGGAGCTCGAGGGGATCAACCGGCTCGCGCGGCACTACACGGGTCAGCCGTTCCCGCTGCGGGACGGTCAGCGCGTCAGCGGCTGGATCGAGATCGACAGCTGGCACGCGTGGGCCGGGGCGGAGCCCTGGACCGGCTGAGCGCCGGCCCGGCGCTCAGCTCGCGGTCACGCCAAGCCGCGCCCGCACGCTCGCGACGATCGCGTCTGCGTCGGGGATGAACGCATCCTCGAGCGTCGGGCTGTATGGGATCGGCGTCTCGTCGGTCGCCAGGATCCATACGTCGTCGAGATCGTGCAGACCTTCCTCGGCGACCGCCCCCAGCAGCCCGGTCGCCCACCCGCCGGTCCGCGGACCCTCTTCCACCGCCAGCAGCCGGTTGGTGCGGCTGACCGACTCGAGCACGCTCTCGAGGTCGAGCGGCCGCAGAGTGCGCAGGTCGATGACCTCCGCCGACAGGCCTTCGGCAGCCAGCGCGTCGGCGGCGGCCAACGCGTCTGACACCCCCTTTCCGACCGACACGATCGTGACGTCGTCGCCGCCCCGCGCTATCCGCGCGTGTCCGAGCGGGATGACCTCGCCGTCGTCGGGCGCTGGTCCCTTGACCGAGTACAGGCGCTTGTGCTCGAGGAAGATCACCGGGTTGTCGTCGCGGATCGACGCCTTTAGCAGTGCCTTGGCCTCGGCGGGCGAGGACGGGAACACGATCTTCAGGCCGGGGATCCCCTGAAACCACGTCCCGTGCGTCTGTGAGTGGATCGCGCCGAAGCGGCCGCCGCCGCCCACGGCCGAACGCACCACCAGCGGCACGCTGCCCTGCTCGTTCGAGATGTACCAGAACTTCGCGGCCTGGTTGACGAGGCTGTCCATCGCCAGGGTCATGAAATCGCCGAACATCACCTCGATCACGGGACGCAGGCCCGTGACCGCGGCGCCATAGGCGGCGCCGGCGAGCGCCAGCTCGGAGATCGGCGTGTCGAACACCCGCTCGGGCCCAAATCGAGCCAGCAGATCGGGGGTCGCCTTGAACACCCCGCCGGCCGCGGCGACGTCCTCACCAAAGAACACCACGGCGGGGTCGCGCTCGAGCTCCTCGGCGAGCGCGTCGCGGATCGCGACCCGGAACTCGAGCTCGCTCACGGGCTGTACTGGGTCGCGCGCTCGGATGCCGGGTCCGGGTACGGGGACTGCAGGGCGGCCTGCACCGCGTCGTCGACCCGCGCCCGCGTCTGTGCCTCGAGCGCGTCGAGCTGCTCCTCGGTGGCGCCCTCGCTGAGCAACCTCGCCCGCGCGATCTTCAACGGATCGCGCTCGAGCCACTGCTCGACCTCCTGCTTGGGGCGGTAGGTGGCCGGATCGCCCTTGGAGTGGCCGTAGTGGCGATACGTGCGGCACTCGAGCAGCGTCGGTCCGTCGCCGGCGCGCGCTCGCGCCACCGCCTTGGATGCGGCGGCGTGCACCGCCCAGACGTCGTTGCCGTCGACGGTCGCGGACGGGATTGCATATGCGCGCGCACGTCCCGCGATGTCGGCCCCGGCGGTGACTGAGACCATCGGCGTGAATTCCCCGTAGAAGTTGTTCTCGCACACGAACACCGCCGGCAACGAGAACACCATCGCCATGTTCAGGCACTCGTGGAAGTACGCCTGGTTGGTGGCGCCGTCTCCGAACAGTGCCGCCGACACCCGGCCCTGGCGCTTGGCCGACAGCGCGGCGCCCAGCGCGGCCGCGATCGATCCGCCGACGATCCCGTAGCAGCCGACCAGCCCGTGCTCCAGGTCGATCACGTTCATCGAGCCGGCACGGCCGCCGCACACGCCGGTGGCGCGGCCCAGCATCTCGGCCGCCAGCGGCCCGGGATCGGTCCCTTTGGCGAGCGCATGCCCGTGGCCCCGATACGTGCCGGCCAGGTAGTCGTCGGGCGCCAGCGCGAGACATGTTCCAACTGCCACCGCCTCCTGCCCGGCGCCGAGATGCGTGGTGCCGTGAATCTCCCCGGCAAGGAACAGGCGGTGCATGGCGGTCTCGAACAGCCTGATCTCAAGCATCCGGCCGTACGCTCCGAGAAAGTCGGCCCCGGCCTCCTGCGCCCGCACGGTCTCGACGTTCGCCATCTCGTGTAGGATCGTATCGCAAACGTTTGCAGCGGCTGGGTTCACGCCCCGTAGGATCGCCATCGCCGATCAAATGGCTCTCGAAATCGTCATGCCCCGCCTGTCTGACTCGATGGAGGAGGGCACGATCGTCGAGTGGCTCGTGCGGGCCGGGGACCCCGTCGACGAGGGTCAGCCGCTCGTCGAGGTCGAAACCGACAAGGCGAGCGTGGTCTACGAGGCGCAGACGGCGGGCCTGGTGTTGGAGCTGCGGGCCGCCGAGGGCGAAAGCGTCCGGGTCGGCGCGCCGATCGCCTTGATCGGGGCGCCGGGTGAGCGTGTTGCGAGCGAGACGCGCGAGACCGCGGAGGTAGGGATCCCGGCAGGGCGCGTTGTCGCGGAGGGACGCAGCGAAAATCAGCACCGCGGCGACGGCGTCCCTCGGCCAAAAGCCTCGCCCCTGGCTCGGCGGATCGCCGCCGAGCGCGGGGTCGATCTTTCGGCGGTCACAGGCTCGGGACCCCAAGGACGGGTGACCCGCGCCGACGTGGACCGCGCCGCGGGTGCGGAGCAGTCCGGGATTGCCGCCGTCGCCCCGGCGCCGGCTGCCACCAATGGCGCCAATGGCGCCAAGGGAGCGTCGAGCGTCCATCCGCTGAGCCGCTCCCAGCAGACGATCGCGCGCCGCATGGCCGAGTCGCGCGCGACCGTTCCCGACATCGAGCTGCGCGCCGAGGTCCAGGCGCACAAGCTCGCCGACCTGCGCGAGCGCCTGCGCGAGGTCACCGATCCGGCCCCGTCGCTCAACGCCTTCATCGTCAGGGCTGCGGCGCTAGCGCTGCGAGCGTTTCCGCGCGTCAACGCCGCCTACCGCGACGGCGCGGTGGAGACGTTCGAGCGCGTCAACGTGGGGGTCGCGGTCGCGGCCGAGGAGACGCTGCTCGTACCGACGGTCTTCGACGCCGACTCAAAGGCGGTCGCCGAGATCGCCCGCGTGGCGCGCACCTTGGCCGCCCGCGCACGCGACGGCTCGATCACGCCGGCCGAGCTGTCGGGCGCGACGTTCACGGTCTCGAACCTGGGGATGTTCGGGATCGACAGCTTCTCGGCGGTGATCAACCCGCCGCAGTCGGCGATCCTCGCCGTGGGCGCGATGCGGCCACGCGCCGTCGTCGACCAGGAGTCGGGCGAGATCGTCGCGCGTCCGACCTTCCAGCTCATACTTGCCTGCGACCACCGAGTCCTCTACGGAGCCGACGGAGCGCGCTTCCTGACCTACGTGCGCGAGCTGCTCGAGCGTCCGCTGTCGCTGCTGGTGTAGGCGCGCGCGCCTCCGTTGGCGGCGCCGTCGGGCGACCCAAGGCCGTCGTCGACGTCGACGTGCTCCGGCTCGAGCTCCAGCCCCGAGCCCTTCGCGGTGAGCTCGAGCAGGGCCGCGAAGTCGACGTCGTTGCCGCTAATCGAGGCCATGCTCTGCACGATCTGCTCGGTTGCGGCTGCCAGCGGCATCGGCACCGACAGCTCGCGCGCCGCGTCGAGGCCGAGGTGGAAGTCCTTCAGCAGGAGCTCGGGCGTGAAGGTCGGCTTGAAGTCGAGGTTGACGTATGCGGGGCTCTTGTACCGGGTAAACGTCGACCCCATCACGCTGTCGTTCAGGAACTCCAGGAAATCCGCTCGCGACACCCCGCCCTTCTCCGCCAGGACCGTGACCTCGGCCATGCATTGCGCGACCACGCCGAGCATCAGGTTGTGGCAGATCTTCACCAGCCGCGCCAGCTCCCCCTCGCCGACGTAGGTGACGCTACGCGCCAGCATCTCCAGCAGTGGCCGCCCCTTCACCCACGCGTCGTGCGGGCCCGAGGTGACAATCGTCAGCCGGCCGCTCGCCGCAACCTTTGGGTTGCCGCTGACCGGCGCCGCAAGCATCGCGGTCCCGCGGCGCTCCACGGACGCACGGATGCCCGCCGCCACCGTCGGGGAGATCGTCGTGGAGTCGATGATCAGGCCAGGAAGGGCGTCGTCGCGCGAGAGCAGCCCGGCGGGTCCGCTGATGACATCCTCTACGTCCGCAGAACCGGCGACCATCGTGAACACGACATCCCGGTCGGCCAGATCCGCCGGCGAGTCGACGATCGTGGCCCCGAGCGCGGCTAGCGGCTCGGCCTTCGAACGGGTCCGGTTGTAGACGGCGACATCCTGACCGGCTTCGAGCAGGCGCGACGCCAGAGCCAGACCCATGCGACCGACGCCGATCCATCCCACCCCGACGCGTTCGTCGGCGCTCATATGGTCAGCTCCTTTGCAATCGTTTGCAGGAATGTAGCCGACGGGCTACGGGGGGTCAAGCAGGGCGGACTCCACCCGCCGAGGACCTACCCGCCTTGCCACCGGGCACGCCACCGCGTATCCTCGTATGCAATCGTTTGCAAGAGGTGGCGGCGGCGGCAGCAACCGCACCGCCGCTCAGACCGGCGAAGGGCGGGACGATGGGATTGCATAGCTACGGCGTGATGGGCGTCGACTGGGAGGAGCGCGTTCGTCACGACCGCTTGCGCGATGAGCGCCTGGCGCGGATCAAGGCGCTGCTCGCGGAGTCGGAGCTGGGCGCGCTGCTGTGCTTCGACATGGGCAACATCCGCTACGTCACCGCCACGCACATCGGCACCTGGGCCAGCGACAAGCTCAACCGCTTCTGTCTTCTGCCGCAGGGCGACGAGCCGATCATGTGGGACTTCGGCTCTGCGGCGCGCCATCACCAGCTATACAACCCGTGGCTATCCGACGGCCGCTCGCGCGCCGGCATCTCCACGTTGCGAGGCGCCATGTCACCGGAGTCCGGCCGCGCCGAGGACGTCGCGCGCAAGATCCGCGTCGAGCTCGAGCAGCGCGGCCTGCTCGGAGAGCCGGTCGGAATCGACGCGATCGAGCCGCCGGTGCTGTTCGCGCTGCAGCGCGAGGGCATCGAGGTCGCGGACGGCCAGCAGCTGATGCAACAGGCCCGTGTGATCAAGACGCGTGACGAGATCACGCTACTCAACATGGCCTGCGCGATGGTCGACGCCGCCTACGAGGAGCTGTATCGCGAGATGCGCGCGGGCATCCGTGAGAACGACTGCGTCGCTCTGGTCAACAAGGTCCTCTACGAGATGGGCTCGGAGTTCGTCGAGGGCGTCAACGCCATCTCGGGCGAGCGCTGCAGTCCCCATCCCCACGTGTTCACCGACCGCGCGTTGCGCCCGGGAGACCCGGCATATTTCGACATCCTCCACAGCTACATGGGCTATCGCACGTGCTACTACCGCACGTTCGCGGTGGCCAGCGCCTCGCGGCCGCTGATCGATGCCTACAAGCGCTGCCGCTACTACCTCGACGCGGCGATCGATCTGATCAGGCCCGGTGCCACCACCGCCGAGGTCGTGTCGGTGTGGCCACGCGCGCAGGAGTTCGGGTTCCCCGACGAGGAGGCGGCGTTCGCGCTTCAGTTCGGCCACGGGGTCGGCCTCTCGATCTGGGAGAAGCCGATCTTCAGCCGCCTGGTGTCGCTCGATCACCCCGAGGAGATCAAGGAGGGGATGGTGTTCGCGCTGGAGACGTTCTGGCCCGCGAGCGACGGATGGTCGGCGGCGCGGATCGAGGAGCAGCTAGTCGTCACCGGCGACGGGTGCGAGATCATCACCCGGTTTCCCGCCGAGGACCTCGTGATCGCCGGCAAGCCGTACTTCACGGCCGGCGGCAGTCTGCCGCTCGAACGCGATCCCCAGTCAAACCGCAACACCGAGCTCGACGCCGACACTCACGAGGCGACACCGCGCCAGCCAACCGACCAGCGCTACCCGGCGCTGGGCTGATCGGGCTGACCGGCCAGTCCCCCGCTCGCCGCGAGCACTGCGGCGACGATCCCCTCATAGCCAGTGCACCGGCAGAGGTGGCCTGCGAGTCCCTCTCGAACGTCCCGCTCGGTTGGGGCGGGCGTTCGACGCAGCAGCGCTTTCGCCGACATCAGGAAGCCTGCCGTGCAGAACCCGCACTGGAGCGCGTGGTGCTCGCTGAAGGAGCGCTGCAAAACCGAGAGCTCGCCGTCCGGCTCCGCGAGCCCCTCGACGGTCTCGAGCGAATGGCCGTCGGCCTGCACCGCGAACATCAGGCACGAGCGAACCGGCTCGGCGTCGAACAGCACGGTGCATGCCCCGCAAACGCCGTGCTCGCATCCCACATGCGTTCCGGTCAGCCCCGCCTGGTGGCGGATGAAGTCCGACAGCAGGGTGCGCGACTCGACCTCGTGCTCGAAGTCGCTCCCGTTGATCTCGACCTGGATCCTCATGGCAGCGCGGCGGCGACCGCCCGACGCACGAGCTCGGTCAGCAGCGCGCGGCGGTAATCGCCGTCTACTCCGACCACCGCGAGCCTCGCCGCTTCCAACGGCGACGCACCGGCCAGCACCGCCCGCTCGGCCGCGGACGCCCGCGCGACCGTTGCCGCGCCCCCGAGCAGCGCTATCGCGGCCCGACGACCGGGTGCAAGGACCACCGCCGCACCGGCGATCGCGAAGTCGCCGTGGGTTCGCGCCTGCTCGACAAACGCTGCGCGCGTGCCCTCAGGCAACGCAGGCACCTCGATCTCGACGAGCAGCTCATCGGGCTCGAGCACCGTCGTCAGAGGACCGAGGAAGAAGTCGCTCGGCGAAAGACTTCGAGCGCCACGGACCGAGCGAAGGTGAAACCGCGCGTCGAGCGCGGCGAGCGCGACCGGCAGTTCGGCGGCAGGATCGGCGTGCGCAACCGAGCCGCCCACCGTCCCGCGGCTGCGGATCGCCGGGTGGCCGACAAGGCGCACCGCATCAACCAGCAACGGCCAGCTGAGCCCGACCAACTCCGAGCGCTCGAGCGCCGCCTGTCGCGTGAGCGCCCCGATCCGCAGTGCGCCGTCCGCGCAGCGCAGATAGTCGAGCTCGCCGATCCCGTTGAGGTCGACCAGTCGCGCCGGCTGGGCGATCCGGAAGTTGAGCATCGGCACCAGGCTCTGCCCGCCCGCAAGCGGCCTCGATTCGTCGCCGAGCAGAGCGAGCGCCGCCTCGAGCGAGCGCGGGGCCGCGTAGTCGAACGGCGCGGGCTTCACAGACGCCGCAGGGACACGCTCATGAAGTGGACCCGGCGCTGAGCGCGCGCCACAGCTTCTCCGCTGTAAACGGAGGGTTGACGTGCGTTCCGCCCAGTGCGTCCACGACCGCGTTGGCCACCGCGGGCAACGTCCCGATCGCGCCTCCCTCACCGATTCCCTTGGCGCCGAGTGGATTGAGCGGCGTCGGGCTCGACACCTCGCCCGTGATGATCGGGGGCACGTCGGCGGACGTCAGCAGCCCATAGTCCATCAGCGTCGCGCTGCGCGCCTGCCCGATCTCGTCGTAGACGGCCTCCTCGACCAGGCATTCACCCAGGCCCTGCACGACCCCGCCGATCACCTGCCCATGCGCGAGCAGCGGGTTGATCACGGTGCCGGCGTCGTCGACCGCCGCTAGTCGCAGCACGCGCAGCTGTCCGGTGGCGCGCTCGATCTCGACGACCGCCGCGTACGCCCCGGACGAGAACACGGGTCCCGACTCAAACCGTGCGGACGTTTTGAGCACGGCGTCGACCCCGCGACCGAGCCGCGAAGCGGCGGCGGCGAGCTCGCGCAGCGAAACCGACCGCCCATCGGCACGCGCGCTGCCGCACTCCCACACCACCGACCCGGTCTCCACATCGAGCAGCCGCGCTGCGAGCTGGCGGAGACGGTCGATCAAATCGTCGATTGCGACCGCGATCGCCGATCCAGCCATCGCCACCGAGCGGCTGCCGAAAGTGCCGACCCCCGGCGGCGACGTGGAGCTATCGCCAAAGCGCAGCAGCACCTGGTCGAGGACGATGCCCATCCGCTGGGCGGCAATCTGCGCAAAGGTCGTCTCGTGCCCCTGCCCATGCGGGGAGGCGCTGCTATGGACGAGAACCCGGCCGTCGGACAGGACGTCGATCTCGGCGCTCTCCCAGCGACCCCCGCCGCGCTCGACGAACACGGCCGCGCCCTCGCCGCGGATCCACCCCTCGTCGGCCGGGTCGAGGCCGTCTGAGTCCCTCAGCTCGAGCGCGAGGTCGAGGCAGCGCTCGTAGTCGCCGGAGTCGTAGACGTGGCCGAGCGGCGTCCTGTGAGGGAAGCTGTGGATCAGATTCCGCCGCCGCAACTCCAGGCAATCCATTCGCAGAGCCCGCGCCGCGTCGTCGACCAACCGCTCGAGCATGTACGCGGCGTCGGGACGGCCCGCGCCCCGGTATGGCCCGGTAGGCACCTTGTGCGTCCGCGCCCCGAAGATCGTGACCTCGGCGGCCGGGATGTCGTAGCAGCCGGTGATCAGCATCGCGGCGGTGTGTGGCGGAATCACGGTGCTTGGCAGCAGGTATGCGCCGAGGTCGGCTCGCAGGTGCGCCCGGATGGCGACCATGCGCCCGTCATCGGCCAGCGCCAACTCGAGGTCGCCGGCGATGCCGCGGCCCTGATATGCCGCGACGAAGTTCTCGCTGCGGTCCTCGATCCACTTCACCGGCCTGCCCAGATCGATCGCGGCGATCGCCACCGCGGCGATCTCGGGGGCGATCGCACCCTTGCTGCCGAACGCGCCGCCGACGTCTGGGACGATCACGCGAATTGCGTCGGGAGGCCGGTCGAGGATCTGCGCGAGCTGGGCCAGCGGACGGTGCGTGTCCTGTGCCGAGCACCAGACCGTCAGTACGTCGCGCTCGGGATCGTGCTCGATCAGACAGCCGCGCGGCTCGATCGGCACGGCGACGAGGCGGGGAAGCGAATAGCTACCGCCCACCACGTGCGCCGCGGCCGCGAATGCCGCGTCGACGTCTCCCGTCTTGCGCGACCATCGCATCAGCGCGTGGTCCGACGTGGCTCCGTCGACCACCGCTGGGCGCACGTCGTACTCGACGTCCACAAGTTCCGCGGCGTCTTCGGCCAATGCGCGCGACTCCGCGATGACCAGCGCGACGGGCTGACCGGCGTAGCGAACCTCCGCGCCGGCCAGGATGGGGTGCCGCTCCTCGGTGAGCTCCATGCCGTCGAGTGCCGGTACCTCAGATGGGCGCGCACGATCGCCGAGATCCTCCGCGGTCAGAACGGCGATCAGGCCGCCGGCGGCATCGGGCGCGCGGATCGCCTTGATCGCGGCGTGCGCGTGAGGGCTTCGCACCAACGCGGCATGTGCGCAGTGCGGGCGCTCGATGTCATCGACGTACCGCGCCTCACCGCGCAGCACCCTCGCATCCTCGCGGCGAGTGACTGCCTCGCCGATCATCCCAGGCGTTCGCTCAGCCAGTCGGCGATCAGCGGGCGGTACTTGAACGGGATGTTGTTGCACACGTGCGTGCCCTCCTCGTAGAGAACCCACTCACTGTGCGCGAGCGCGTCGGCAACACGCTTGGTCTCCTCCCAGGGGATCACGCGGTCACGCGCTCCGGTGACGATCAGACAGGGCTGCTGCACGGTTTCGGCAACGCCCTCGAGGCTGAGCCGCTTGGCTCGGTCGCGCGCCTCGTCGTCGTTTGCTGAGCGGCTATAACAGGCGAATGCCTCGCGAGTCAGTGACGGCTTTGAGTCCCAGCCGGCGCCCATGTCGTACGGCCCGCTCACGGCGGCGATCGCCTTCAGACGCGGCTCGAAGGCCGCCGCCCGCACCGCGTAGTACATGCCGAGGCTGACTCCGGCAGCTCCGACGCGTTTCATGTCGAGCTCATGGCGGTCGGCCAGCGCGTCCAGTGCCGCAGTGACAGCGACCTCGTAGTCGTGCCGGATCGGCGAATGAAACCCGCCCTCTCCCTGGCCCGGACCGTCGAGTGAGAGGGTCGCCAGCCCGCGGTCCAGGAACACAGACTCGATCGCGTAGAACTCCTCCTTGGTCGAGTCAAGGCCCGGGATCACCACGACGAGCGCAACCGGAGCGCCGTCCGTTTCCGGTAGCCGCAGGTTGCCTACCGCGAGGCCCCCGTCGAATTCAGCCTCGAGCCGCTCGGCGCCTGTGTCCAGCAGGGCATGAGCGTCGTACAGGGCCTGGGCTGCAGCCTCGGTGGCGCGCCGGTTTCGGTCTGGATCGATCACCCAGACGAACTTGGAGAAGTGGTAGCTGATGGCCGCGCGCAGGTATGCCTCACCGGCACTCCGCCTGTGGCCGTCCGCTAGTTCCTGCTCGGCGAGGCCCCGGTGAACGTCGGCCGTCGCGGTCCACGCATCGAGCCAGTCCTCCCAGCGCTCGATCGCGCCGGTCGTGCGCACGAAGTCATTGAAGTCGACGCCGTTTGAGATCAGGCGCGAGGCCCAGTTGTCGATCGCCGACTGCACGCGCGCGTCAGGCACCCGCGGCAGACCTCCTCATCGCCCGTCGCCCGGTGCCATCGTCGAGCCGCGCACGACCAGCGTGGGCTCGAGCAGGATCTCGCGTGCGACCTGCGACTCGCCGGCGAGACGCTCCAGCATCAGCTCGGCGGCGACGCTTCCAATCTCGCGGTGCGGAATCCGCACGGTGCTGAGCGCCGGCCTCAGCCGGTCGACGAACGGCATGTCATTGAAGCCGACGATCGAGATGTCCTCGGGACACCGCAGGCCGAGCTCCTCCAGCGTGTCGTAGCAGCCGATCGCGAGCAGGTCGTTGGCCGCGACGATCGCGGTCAGGTCGTCCGCGGCGTCGAGCATCTCGGCGCAGACCCGGGCCCCTTCGGCCTCGGTGAACCAGTTGCTCAAGCGAACCTGGTCGTCGCGCACCTCGAGCCCGGCGGCGCTCATCGCCTCCACAAAGCCCAGGTATCGCCTGTGCCCGGTCGACGTGTTCTGCGGCCCGGAGACGTGCCCTATGTGCTTGTGGCCCAGGCCGGCGACATGCTCCACGGCGAGGCGGATGCCCTCCCGGTCGTCGACCGCGACAGAGGGCACCGAGCCGTCCTCGAGGCTGCGGTTGACGAGCACCAGCGGGGTGCCCGCCGCGGTGACATCCGCGAGCAGCTCGCGGTCAAGTCGCGCGGTGGCCGAGATGACCCCGTCGACCTGTCGTGCGAGCATTGCCTCGAGGTGCGTGTGCTCGCGCTCGGCGTCGTTGTCGGTGTTGACGATCAGCGGCGTGTACCCCGCCTCGTCGAGGCGGTCCTCGATCCCGCGCAGGATCGGCGGAAACAACGGGTTGGTGATGTCGGGAATCAGCACCCCGATCGTGTAAGAGCGGTTTGTCTTCAGTCCGCGCGCGATCGGGTTGGGCCGGTAGCCAAGCTCCGCGGCGGCTCGCAGGACGCGCTCGGCGGTCTCCTGGTTGACCAGCGACCGCGTCTCGGCGTTCAGCGCGCGCGACACGGTGCCGGGGTGCACCTTCGCCACGCGCGCGACGTCTCGGATCGTGACCGGGGCTCGCATCCGGTGAATTATCGGGTCACCACCCGCGTCAGGCTCCACCCGCGTGCGCCGGCTGGGCACCCGACATCACCTCCTCCGGGTCTGACCCCAAGTCGGTCAGCATCACGATCGCTGCGTTGCGCCCGGGCCCGCCGGTGACCGAACCGCCCGGATGGGTCGTGCCGCCGGTCTGGTACAGGCCCGGGATCGGCATGCGGTGCTGGGCCCATCCAGGCGCCGGCCGCAGCGCGCTCCGTCGGCGCGACGATCAGCTCGCCCAGAATCTTCTCGGAGGTCATGTTCGGAGCCGCGCGGCTGTTGTGGCCCGCGCCGGCGACGACGACGTCAGTTTCGGCGTTCACGAGCCCGTGGCGTCCGACGTCACCGCCCCGCCGAGGTACAGGGCGCCGATCTCGGGATGCTCGAGCACCTCGCGGCCGGAGCCGGCAAGGCGCACGATGCCGTTCTCGAGCACGATGCCGTGCGAGCTGAGCTTGAGTCCCGCGCGCGCGTTCTGCTCCACCAGCAGGATCGTCTTGCCCTGGCTGTTCATCAGCTCGACCATCTCGAACACGACCTGCCGGGTCTGGGGATCTAGTCCCATCGAAGGCTCGTCGAGCACGATCAGCGTCGGGTCGAGCATCATGCAGCGGGCGAACTCGACCAACCGCTGCTGTCCCCCGGACAGGCTGCCTGCCTTCTCGCCGGCCCGCTCGCGGACGATCGGGTAGAGCTCCTCCACGGTCTTCAGCCGCTGCGCCACGAGCGCGCGGTCGTTGATCGTAAACGCGCCCATCTCGACGTTCTCGCGCACGGTCATGTCCGCGAACAGGCTGTGCGCCTGTGGCACGTGTGCGATTCCCCGGGCCAGTATCTGCCGGGGCGCCAGCCCCGAGATCACCTGGCCGCCGAAGCGGATCTCCCCACGGCGCAGGCGCAGCAGTCCGCTGACGGTTGCCAGCAACGTCGACTTGCCCGCACCGTTGGGGCCGACGATGCACGTGATCCGGCCTTCCGGGACGTCGAGTGAGACCTGTTTGAGGATGTCGCCGCCCCCATAGCCTGCGACGACGCCGTCGACACTGAGCAGCGCCTCCGGGCCGCCGAGCTGCTCACGTGGCTTGACGATCGAAGACGCCACCGTCACGCGAGGACTGACGGCCGATGCCTCGCCTGTCTGCGAGACAGTCTCGAGCTGGGCAGGGTCGTCGTCCCCGCCGCCCAGGTACGCGTCGAGCACGGCGGGGTTCGAGCGAACGACCTCCGGGCTGCCCGTGATGAGCGATGTGCCCTGGCTGAGCACTGTCACCTGGTCGCACAGGCTCATCACGAACTCCATGTTGTGCTCGACGATCAGGAACGTCTTGCCGGCGCCGTTGAGCTCGGTGATCCGCTCCGCCAGGTGCTTGATCAGCGTCGGATTGACCCCGCCGGCGGGCTCGTCGAGCAGCAGCACGGCCGGGTCTGCAACGAGCAGCGACGCCAGCTCGAGCAGCTTGCGCTGTCCATAGGACAAATTCGATGCCGGCTCGTCGGCGAGACGGCCGATGCCCACGAACTCGAGCAGCTCCGTCGCTCGCCGCTTCTCCGACGCCGAGCCCGAGCGGCGAAGGACGCCGCGCAGCCAGCCCTGCTTGCGCTGGGTGGCGACCAGCATGTTCTCGAGCACCGACAGCCGGCCGAACAGCCGCGTCAGCTGGAATGTCCTACCCATCCCGAGCCCGAACACCCTGTCGGGTGGGGCGTTGGTGATCTCCATGCCGTTGAAGCGCACCTCGCCCTGCTGGATCCGCTCATAGCCCGTGATGACGTTGAACAGCGTCGTCTTGCCCGAGCCGTTGGGACCGATCAGGCCGTGGATCTTTCCCTCGCTGACCTCCAGCGCGCAGTCCGACAGCGCGTGTACGCCGCCAAAGGACTTTGACACGCCGGCGACCTCGAGCAGCGCGCTCATCGCACCGCTCCAGCCACGCCGCGACGGACGGCCGGCTCACGCGTGGCGCCCGGGTCCAGTGCACGAGCCCGTCGATTGGCCAGATACTGGCCGACGGTCGGCACTACGCCACGCGGGAGCAGCAGGATCACCACGAGGAACAGCACCCCGTAGGCGATCAGGTACGTACCCGTCCCGGAGAAGGTTTGTGTGAAGTACTGCTGGAGCGCCTCGAGGACCAGCGCGCCGAGCAGCGGGCCTACCAGCGTCCCGATCCCGCCGAGGAACGCCATCAAGGCGATCGAGATGTCGAACAGAGGGTCGTATGCGAACTGCGGATAGATCTGGCCGATGAAGTAGAAGTAGAGCCCGCCGGCCATCCCGACCGGGAACGCCGACAGGACGAACGCGATCAGCTTCACGCGCCTGGTCTTGACGCCGAGGCCGCGCGCACGGTCCTCGTCGTCGCGGATCGCAAGCAGCTGCAAGCCGAACCGCGAACGGCGGACCGCCCACGACATCGCCACGGTGAGGACCAGGATCACCAGCGCCACGTAATAGAAGGGCTGGTTGTAGTTGGCGGCGGTGAACGGGGCGAAGGGAAACGTGATGCCCGAGGTCCCGCCGGTGAAGGTCAGGTTGAAGGCGGCCAGTTGGAAGATGAAGAAGATCGCGATCGTGACCACCACGAACGTGTGGCGGCGCGTGCGCAGCGCGATCAGACCCACCGGGATTGCGATCAGCGCCGCCACCAGTCCAGCGAACGGAAGCAGCGCGAACACGTCCCAGCCCCCCTTGAAGTGCCAGTCTCGAGCAGCCAGCGCGACCGCGTAGCCACCGCTTCCGAAGAACACCGCATGGCCGAGAGCGAGGTAACCGGAGTAGCCGCTGAACACGTTCCACGCGGCGGTGGAGACCATGAAGATCAGCGTGAACACCGCGATCGAGGTGGCGGTCGGGTCGGTGATCGCCACCGGGAAGACGGCGAACACAACCGCGACAAGCAGGAGGCCGATCGCCGCCAGAGCGCGTAGCAACACGCCGCGTCGCCGCGCAGTACCGCCGTCCGACTCGAGCTCGGGAGCGACGGTCTCGCTCACTGGGCGCGCACTGCCGATCGCCCGAACAACCCCTGCGGTCTCACGGACAGCACCACGACCAGCACGGCGAAGAACACCAGCGGCGCCCAGGTCGGCGACCACGCGACCGCGACGACGTCGTTGATCACCAGCAGGAGGACCGCGGCGGCCATGGCGCCACCGATGCTGCCCATCCCGCCGAGGATCACGATTGCCAGCAATCTCGAGATGAGGTCGTAGCCGCTGCTTGGGTTGAAGGCCGTGGTCGCGCCGAACACCATGCCGCCGATCGCCGTGACGGCGACACCGATGCCGACCGAGATCGTCCTCGTTCGGTTGACGTTGACCCCGATCAGGTCGGCAGCTGTGCGGTTCTGCAGCGAGGCGCGGACCGCGCGGCCGAACTTGGTGCGGTAGAGCATGTAGTAGAGCGCCGCCATCAGCAGCACAGCCAGCGCAAACCCGATCAGGTAGATGTAGGGCAGGTAGAAGCCGAGCACGTGGACCGACTTGTCGACGTACGACGCGTGAAGCTGCACGTAATCGACCCCGAAGATCGCGCTCAGGATGCCCTCGATCAGGATCGCGATCGCGAACGTGACGAGGATCGACATCCCGGTCCGGTCCGCATCCCGCAGCCGGCGCATGAAGAAGAACTCCATTGCGACACCGAGCAGGAACATCGCCGGCACGGTGATCAGCAGCCCGGGCAGCAGGCCGATCCCCAGATGCACCGACAGCTCGTAGCTGAGGTAGGCGCCAAGCACGACCATCACGCCCTGCGCGATGTTGATGATGTCCATAACCCCGAAGATCAGGGTCAGACCGGCGGCCATCAGCGCGTACACGCCGCCGGTCAGGATCCCGTCGACGATCGCCTGGAGAAGCTCAGTGCTCGACATTAGCGAGCCCTATCGGCGGGGCAGTGCACCAGCCGACCCTAACCCGCCCAGGCCGGCTTCGGGTTCTGAGGAGGCTTGGATCCAGGCGTCGACGTCGGCAGTGTCTGCACCAACGCGCTCTTCTGCCATTGGAACGTCAGTGTCTTCCCAGCCAGGTTCTGACCCAGCGCGTCGAACTTGACGGCGCCTTGCACGCTGTCGAGAGTCACGCCGCTGTGCAGATAGCTGATGATCTTTGCGTTATCGAGACTGTTGTTGGCCGCCACCGCCTGGGCGACGACCTGTCCGACCGAGTAGGCCTCAGCCACGTCGGCGTTGATGTCCGAGGGAGTGCCGCCGTACTTGGCGATGTACTCCTTGACCATCTGCTGGCTGTCGGCCTTCTGGAACCCGCCGTACCAGCCGTTTGGCACGAAGATTCCGTTCTCGTTGCCCTTGCCGACCGCCTTGACGAATGCGGCGCCCTGGTCCGGGCCGGCGGTCGCGATGAAGATCTTGGGGTTGTAATGCTGCTGGATGAACGCGTGGACGAACGACGACACCGTCGGCACGTCGACCGACCCCAATACGGTCACGTCGGCCTTGGTCGACGCAACCTGGGTGGCGATCGGGGTGAAGTCGGTGACCTCCGCCGGGAACACCTTCGAAGAGACCGTCTTGACGCCCGCGCCCTGCAGGATCTGCTGCGCGGGAGGGATTTGAGGCTGGGTGAACGGGTCGTTCACAGTCGCGTACGCAGCCGTCTTGGGGCGCTCCGCGGCCGGCAGCGACGCAACCCACTGAGCGAACGTGACCAGGTTGTTCTTGACCGGCACCGATACATCAAACACGTTGTGCAGGCCCGATCCGAACACCGTCGGGCCACCGCCCGCACCCTCGACGAACGCATACCCATACCGCGCTGCGACGCGCGCTGACGGGACCGTGAGCAGAGTGGAGAACGGGCCGAACACGAGCGGAACCTTGTCTGAGCCGATCAGCCTTTGGTAGTTGCTGACCACCTGCGCCGGGCTGGAGGCGTCCGAGAGAATCTTCAGCTTGATCGGGTGCCCGAGCAATCCGCCCTTCGCGTTCTGGTCAGCCGCCCACAGCTCGTAGCCGCGCTGGAACGCCTGGCCGTCGGACGCGAAGTCGCCCGACAGAGACAGCGACGCGCCGATCGTGATCGGGCTCTTGCTCGCGGATGCGCTTCCGCTGCTCGACCCGGCGGTCGAGCTCGAGCTGCTCGAGCTGCTCGAGCTGCCGCACGCAACAACCGTCGCCATCGCCGCCAACGCCAGCGCGCTCGCGACACAACTGCGCAAGATCCTCATCTCCGTCTCCTCCGCTCCTCAGTGGGTGCCTCGAGGATCCTGCGTCGGCTCCATCGCAAGTCGCCACAGACGTGGTCGCGAGTTGCTGGCGCCGCGCGCCCGGGTCCGCTGACACCGACGCGGTGCAATCGTTTGCAGGACCATAGTCTGGCGTTTGGCGGGTGTCAACTGCAATCGTGTGCAGGAAACGTTAAGAATGCTTGGGCAAACGTCCCAGGCGATCGAGCCCGTCCGCAGCGCGGGATGTTCGCTCCCTCCCACCGAGCAAATGTGCCCGGACACCCCCTTGCCCGGGATGCGTGGAGCGGATCTCGCCAACCTGGCAGCAGCGGGGCAAAACGCACACCTCGCGCCGCGCGGCCCGAGGTGTGTGAGATTCGCCCCGCCTAGCAGCGTCAATCGCACGCCCCTTCGCCCGGCGCGCGACGCGTGTGCGGTTTGCCCCGTTTTCGCGGGACGCGGGCACGGCTGAGCAGAGCATCCGTGGCCGGCCGCCCCCCCACGGAAAAGTCGCCCACCCGTCGCAGACTGGGCAATGGTCCGGGCGATCGATCTCGGTATCCGGTGACAATCGCCCGCACCTCGACCACCGTGGCGGCGCGTGGGCACTTTTCACTGCCGCGAGCGGGCGGCCTCTAGTCCCGGACGACGTTCCGAGCGCACCGGTCGGGATGTTTGCGCCGGTCCAGGCCGCCTTCCCCTCGCCCCCCGGGGGACCCTCCCCGTTCGCGCCCGATCGTGGAATTCCCCTCGGTTTTATGAAAGATTTAGGTTAATCCCAGGTTAGTCGAGGTAACACTAGGTATGGATAGCTAGAAGTAGCTTTTCTTGGCGGGCAAGCTTCTGCATGCATAACCCATCTGAACTTGGACGGTGGTCGCGAGGCCGCCCGAAATCGTCGTCACGGCGGGGCCGTTGCCTCGGTGTGGCGCACGCGGCGTCGGCTGCTTTGCTGGCGGCCGTCGTCATAGCGACTGTGGAGCGGGGAGGAGAACCGGTCACAAGCCCCTGTAGACCGGAGCTTCCGCACCTGTGACGCAGGCTGTGGCGCCGATCGTTCGCCTGGCGGCCGGCGCCGCAGTTCCCAAAGTTCGGCGTCGGCCGTTCGCCTGGCGGCCGGCGCCGAACCCCTCTCTTTCAGTCATTACGAGGTGCTTACGCGCCTTCACATGCCTGCGCGCCGGCGGTAGTTTGTTACGAACGGTACGAGTGCGTTGAGAGGGGGCTCTTGAAGCAGATCAGTACTTCGGGCGACATAGAACCGCCGGGCAGCGAGTTGCGGCAGCGTCAGATCGCACGCTCCCGCCGCAGGTTGAACACGGTGCGCGAGGAGTTCCACCGCTCCCGCGCTCGCCGCCCCGCAATCATCGTGCGCCGTAGGCGCACACGAGGCATCAGCTACCTGACGCCATCCTGACCGGCCTCCGAGCCGGTCAGGCCGTCTGGGGTACCCTCGCCGCATGGACCGCGGCCAGTCACGCATCCGATTCAGCCGCTACGTGGCGATCGGCGACAGCACCACCGAAGGGCTCGAGGATCCGACTGCGGATGGGCTCGGCTATCGCGGATTCGCCGATCGGCTCGCCGCTCGGCTGGCCCGCGAGCAACCCGCGCTGCTGTACGCGAACCTCGGGATCCGCGGACGCAAGATGCGCCAGATCCGCGAGGAGCAGCTCGAGCCGGCGCTTGCGCTCGAGCCCGACCTCGTGACGATCACCGGAGGGCTCAACGACATCCTCAGGCCGCGCATCGACTTCCTTGAAGTCGTATGGGATTTCGAGCACATGGTGTCGGCTTTCGCCTCCCGGGGCGCGACGGTCCTGGGGGTGACGTTCCCCGACGCCGCCCTGATCATGCCCGCGGCCCGGCTGGCAAGGCGGCGAGTCAGTGCCTTCAACCTCGCGGTGCGCAAGATCGCCGACCGCCACGGGATGCTGATCGCCGACCTCGAGCGCCACGGCGTCGTCGATCGTCGCCTCTGGTCGGTGGATCGACTGCATGCCAACTCGTCGGGGCACGCGCGGATCGCCGCCGCCATGGAGCAGACGCTCGGGCTCGAGCCCGACGAGGATCCGTGGGCGCTGCTGCCGCCGGCCGAGCGGATACCTCGCGGCACGGCAATCAGCACCGAGCTGGCGTGGATGAGCCGCCATATGGCCCCGTGGATCGTGCGGCGAATCCGTGGCCGCTCGTCGGGCGACGGCCTGGCGCCAAAACGCCCGGCGCTGGCTCCCCTCGAGTTCGACCTCGGCAGCGAAACGGCCGCCGAACTCGCTTGAGTCCGGCGGCCGCGCGCCTTACGTCTTAGTTTCGAGAGGGCTTAGGCCGCGTTGCGGAGCCCGTCGAGCTCTGGCTTGCCCGCCAGGCGGGCCAGCGCGCGCTCCTCGAGCTCTCGCGCCCGCTCGGCCGAGAAGCCGAGCTCCGAACCGGTCTGCCGAAGCGTCCTCGGCTCGTCACCGGCGAGGCCAAAGCGCAGGCGGATGACGTTGCGCTCTGCCTCCGGCAGCTGCTCAACGACCTCGCTCAGCCGCTGGTCGCGATCGGATGCCGCGACCTCCTCGACCGGCTCGGGCCGGTCGCTCGCCAGCAGGTCGCCGAGTTCGGTCTCGCCGTCCTCGCTGACCGGCTGGTCCAGGCTCGCCAGCCCGCGGCTCAGCTCGCGAAGCTCGACGACCTCGTCGACCGAGAGCTTCGCCACGTCGGCGATCTCCTCGTCGGTCGGCTCTCGCCCAAGCTTCGTGCTCAGCTCGCTTTCGACCTTGCGGACCTTGACCTGGCGCTGCGCCACGTGGACGGGCACCCGGATGGTCCGGCCGTGGTTCTGCAGGCCGCGCTGAATGGCCTGACGGATCCACAGCGTGCCGTATGTCGAGAACTTGAAGCCACGCCGCCAGTCGAACTTCTCAACGGCGCGGATCAGTCCGAGCATGCCCTCCTGCACGAGGTCCTCCATCGGGAGCCCGTGACCCTGGTAGCGGCGGGCCTGCGCCACGACCAGACGGAGGTTGGAGTTGATCATCCGCTCCTTGGCCTCGAGGTCGCCCTTCTCGATCCGCTGGGCCAGCTCGACCTCCTCTGCGGCGGTCAGTAGCGGATACGTGCGGGCGCTGCGCAGGAACAGCTCCAGGGAGTCCCTGGTCCCGGCAGCATCGGCCGTGTTCACGGCGCGCAGCTCGGCGCCGCCAACGGTGTCCGCGTGAGCTCCCCGGCGGCGACGCTGCCGGGTCGATGTCGCGGCTGCTGGGCGGCGGGCCCGCGCCTTCTGGGTGTTTTCTGTTCGGTCGCCACGCGCGCGAGAGGCGGCGTCGCGACGCTGGGAATCAAAGTTGCTCAGTGGAATCTCCGAATCAATCTAGTTCGATACGCATCGAATTATAGCATGGTTCGACGGTGATCGAACAATGGTCGAGCCCGGCGATGCCCGAACTCATTAGTTCCTACGACGCCGCCTGCAAGTAGTTACGTCCCACCGGCGAACGTCTTACGAAAGCCTTCAAATACGGGGGTTTCCGCCGTTTCGGGCGGGAGCCCGGATCAGCCTGAGATCGCTGCCTGCGCCGCTGCTACGCGCGCGATCGGGACGCGGAAAGGTGAGCACGAAACGTAGTCCAGGCCGGCCGCGTCGAAGAACGCGATCGAATCCGGATCCCCCCCATGTTCCCCGCAGATCCCGAGTTTCAAGCCCGGATGTTCCTCACGGCCCACCCATGCGGCAAGGCGCACAAGCCAGCCGACGCCGGGGCTGTCGATCGTCTCGAACGGAGAGCGGTCGAGGATCTTACGGTCGATGTACGTCGGCAAGAACTTTGATTCGGCGTCGTCGCGGGAGAATCCCAGCGCCGTCTGGGTGAGGTCGTTGGTGCCGAACGAGAAGAAGTCGGCGTGGCGGGCGATGCGGTTGGCGATGAAGCACGCTCGCGGCAGCTCGATCATCGTGCCCACGGTGTAGTCGTCGCGCTCGGTGAGGCCGTGCTCGTTGCCCACGCGCACGACCAGGTCGCGCATGATCTCGATCTCGTGCTCGTAGGCGACGAGCGGGATCATGATCTCGGGATGCGGCGGGTCGTCGACCGCCTTGGCGGCGCGCATGATCGCGTGGACCTGCATCTCGTAGATCTCGGGATACAGGATCCCGAGCCGAACGCCCCGGGTGCCGAGCATCGGGTTGCCCTCGTGGATGTCCTCGACCCTCGCCAGCAGCACCTCGAGCTCCTCGAGGTCGTCGTCGCCCTCCAGGCGCGCGTGCTCGACGCGCGCGGACAGATCGGGCAGGTTGGGCAGGAACTCGTGCAGCGGCGGGTCGAGCAGCCGGATCGTCACCGGCAGGCCCTGCATCGCGTCGAAGATCCCGATGAAGTCCTCTTCCTGAAGCGGCAGCAGCTCCGCCAGGGCGGCCCTGCGACCTTCGCCGTCGCTCGCCATGATCATCGCCCGCATCTTCGGCTGGCGGTCCTCTGCCATGAACATGTGCTCGGTCCGGCACAGGCCGATCCCCTCGGCGCCCAGCTCGCGGGCACGGATCGCGTCCTTGGGGGTGTCGGCGTTGACCCGCACGCCGAGGCGCCTGAGCTCGTCGGCCCAGGCGAGCAAGGTGTCGAAGCGCTCGTCGAGCTCGGGCTCGATCAGCGTCGCCCCGTCCTCGACCACCTTGCCGTCGCCGCCGTCTATGCCGATCGCGTCGCCTTCGTGAAACACCCTGCCGTCGATCCGAAGCTCACCGGATGCGACGTCGATCGCGAGATGCGCGCCGGTGACCGCCGGCACGCCCATCCCACGCGCGACCAGCGCCGCGTGGGACGCCTTCCCGCCCTCGGAGGTGAGGATGCCCTTGGCGGCGTGGAAGCCGGCTACATCGTCGGCCTCGGTGAACGGGCGGGCGAGGATCACCGACCTGCCCTCGGCGGCCGCCGCGACCGCGTCGGGTGCGCTGAACACCAGCTCGCCGACGGCGGCGCCGGGCGACGCCGCAACTCCCTCGGCGAGCACGTTGTATCCGTCCCCGCGGTCGAACGTGGGGTGCAGCAGCGCGTCGAGCGCGCCCGTGTCGATCGTCCGGATCGCCTCTTCCTTGGTGAGCAGCCCCTCGGACTCCGCGTCGACCGCGAAGCGGACCGCGGCCTGCGCCGGACGCTTGGCGTTGCGCGTCTGCAGCATCCACAGATGCCCGTCCTCGATCGTGAATTCGGTGTCCTGCATGTCCTTGTAGTGGCCTTCGAGCGTGCGCAGGATGCCCATCAGCTGCTCGTGCGCATCGGGCATCACGTCATTGAGCTCGCGCAGGTCGAGCGGAGTGCGCACGCCTGAGACGACGTCCTCGCCCTGCGCGTTGACGAGGAAATCGCCCGACGGCTCCGGCGCACCGGTCACCTCGTCGCGGCTGAACGCGACGCCGGTGGCCGAGTTGTCGCCCATGTTCCCGAACACCATCCGCTGCACGTTGACGGCCGTCCCCCATTCGTCCGGGATCCGGTTGATGCGCCGATAGCTGACCGCACGATCGCCGGTCCATGACTCGAACACGGCGCGGATCGCGCGCGCAAGCTGCTCGCGCGGATCCTCCGGGAACTCGTAGAAGCCCTTGAACGTGTCGACCAGGCCTTTGAGCGCGTCGACCGACAGCTCGGTGTCGGTCTCCACGCCCTCGTCGCGCTTGGCCTGCGCAATCGCGTCTTCGAACTTCTCACCGGACACGCCGCTAGCCACGTTGCCGAACATCTGCACCAGGCGCCGATAGGAGTCCCACGCGAACCGCTCGTTGTCGGTCGCGGTCGCCAGGCCGACGACGGCGGTGTCGTTGAGCCCGACGTTGAGGATCGTGTCGAGCATGCCCGGCATCGATTCCCGCGCGCCGCTGCGGACGGACACGAGCAGCGGGTCCTCATCGTCGCCGAAGCGCTTGCCGGCCGTCTCCTCGAGCCGCTTCATCGCATCGGCGACCTGCTCCTCGAGCCCGTCGGGCTCGTGGCCCTCGCGCATGTACGCGACGCACGCCTCGGTGGTGACCGTGAACCCCGGTGGGACACCATCCTTGCCGAGCACCCGAGTCATCTCGGCGACGTTGGCGCCCTTGCCGCCGAGCAGGTCGCGCATCTCGCGGGAGCCTTCCGAGAACTCGTAGACCCACTTCTCCGCTGTCATGTCGGGAACCTCCTAGGGATGCGCGTCGCTTGAGGTGAGACCCTATCCGGCTGGGCGTTACCCGAGGCCGGCCGTTGGACGCGTGGCATGCCGCGACCGCACGATCCCGCTTGGACTCTTGCGCTTGCCCTTCTCTTGTTTGGGGAACGGGCCCGCGGTCGAGGTCACCGGCGTCGGCGCGGTGCAGGCTCCGGTGTCGCTGCCGTCGGGCGGCGGCAGCTTAGGCTTTCCCGTCCTCGGCGGCGCAGCGAAGTTGAAGGCGCCGGTGAGGTCTCCGGTCACACGCCGCCGCCAGGCGCTCAGGTTCGGAACCTCGACGCCGAAGCGCGTCTCGATGAAACGCAGCGTCGAGGTGTGGTCGTACGTCTCCGAGCTGACCAGCCCGCCCCGCGAGAACGGGGAGACGACGATCATCGGCACCCGGAAGCCGAGGCCGATCGGTCCTCGGATCCCGTTCGCCGCAGCCGGAAGGTTGGCCACCGTGACGAACTCACCCTTGGTGCCCTTGGGCGGCGTCGGCGGAGTGACGTGGTCGAAGAACCCGCCGTTCTCGTCCCAGGTGATGAACAGGGCCGTCTTGGCCCAGATCTTGGGACGCGAGACGAGCGCCTGGACCACCTGGCGGGCGGCGATCTCGCCCGCGAGCGGGGTCGAGAAGCCGGGGTGCTCGGTCTCGTTGAGTCCCGGCGTCAGCCACGACACTTGCGGCAGGCGGTTGTGGGCGAGATCGGCCATGAAGTCTGCCGGGAACGTGGGGTCGACGCCGAGCTTGGCGAGCTTCGATCCCGGCTTGTAGGCCCTGAAGTACGGCAGCACGTTGTCGAACTGCCCGCCGCTTTCCTGTGCGGTGTACACCTTCCAGCTCACGTTGTGGGCCTGGAGGCGCTCCGGCATCGTCGTCCACGTGAAGTGCCCAGCAAGCGCGGAGCGGCCGGCCACCAGCGTCTCCAGCAACGGGCCGCCGTGCTTGCCGGCCGGATCCAGCGAGGCCGACATCGACATCAGCCGGTTGGGGTCGGTAGGGCCAATCACCGAGCAGTGGTACGCGTCGCAGATCGTGAACGCGTCGGCGAGCGCGTAATAGAAGCGCAGGTCCGAGCGGTCGTAGTAGCCCATCGTCTCGGGAGCGACGCCCGGCGGGTCAGCGGCCTCGTGAGCGGTCACCCAGGCGTCCATCTTGCCGCCGTTCCACGCCTTGTGCTGCGGGCCCCAGTCGTGCGTCAGGTCGGGCAGGCAGCCCTTCGGCAGGTGGAACGGATGCAGCGTCTTGCCGGACGTGTCGCGCTGTAAGAAGTGCTTGCTGCCGTTCGTGTCGCCGAACCCGCGTACGCCCGACAGCGTGCCGAAGTAGTGGTCGAACGAGCGGTTCTCCTGGATCAGGATCACCACGTGCTCGATGTCCTTCAGGCTGCCGGTCTTCGGGCTGGCCGCCGCGGCACGCGCCAGCAGGTCCTCAATGCCCGTGCCGAGCGCCGTCAGCCCAAGACCCGCGACCCCGAGGTCACGCAGGGCCCGACGACGGGTGATCGGGCTGTTGAGGTCCGACTTCTCTGTCATCTGCTCTCTCCTCTCGAGTGCTCCAACCGCCCCGGCCAGGCGCGGCGCGAGCCTACCAGCCTCGGTTTCCTCGGCCGGCGGGTGTCGTTAGGGTGCCCGCCGTGAGCCGTTCGAGCTGGATCGCTGTCCTTGCGTGCGTGTGGCTTGCCGCTCCAGTGAGTGCGCACGCCTCAGCGGCGTGCGGCCATTTCGGCCGCCCGGCGATCGCATCCGACCCTCGCCCCCACGCCCTGCGCGTGTTCGCGATCCAGTTTCGCCAGCAGCCGGCGGCGATGATCAACGACGACAGCTTCAAGCGGGCGATCGACTGTGCGATGCGCACCGAGGTGGCGCCTCACCTCGCGCGCGGGCGCGCGAACCTGGTCGTGTTCGACGAGGACATCGGGCTCGAGACGCTGGCGGCGGGATCTCGCGGCGCGAAGGCCCGCGCCCTGCTGCGCCAGGGCGTGCCCTCATGCAGCGGACAGGCCTCGCCGTGCGCCACGCTCGCGACGCTGTCGGCGATCGACCAGGGCTACGGCCGCGCGCTGACGTATCTGGGGCGAACGTTCCCGAAGCTCCAGGCCCAACTCGGCCGGGCGTTCGTGGCGGCCACCGACCAGTTCGTGCGCACGTTCATGACGACGATGGCCGACGAGGCCCTGCGCTATCGCGTGTACGTGGTCGCGTCCAACACACAGGCGCCGTTTGCGCTGACGCGCAATGCGGCGGCGGTCGCGGCGCTCAGAGATCCCGGCGACAAGCACGTGCACGCCGTGTACGCGCCAACCCAGGGCCGCGCCTATGACCAGACCTTCCTCTGGGGGCCGCGCGTCCTCCACCACGGCGCGCCCCCTCCATTGGCCAACCTGCTGCGCGTCAACCGCAAGGTGCCGCTGACCGGGTTCGAGCTCGCGCTGGGCTTTGCCCAAGGACCGGCAATGGGCCGCGCCGCCGCCGCGAACCTGCGGCCGGTCGCGATCCCCGGCACCGGCGCGCGCCTGGGCTTCGCCACCAGCCTGCCTGCCTTCGAGTACGGGTCGCCGCCGACCGGCCACGAATGCTCCGACGTGGCGGCCACATACATGCGCTGTCTCGACAAGCTCGGCGCCAACGTCGTGATCCAAGCCGACGCCAACGACGGTGAGTGGCCGGGAACGGACGGCATGGAGCTGTGGCAGCCGCTGTCGTGGATGGGATCGGCGTACCGCGCGGTCACGGACCCGTCGGTCCAGTTCGCATACGCTGTCAACCCGTTCATGGTCGGCAACCTCGCAGACACGCCGTTTGACGGCCAGAGCGCGATCCTCGAGCGCGGGCGACGCGGCGCGGGCTGCCACTACGTCGGAAACCGCGCCGTGGTTCCGGGCGACGACCTCCCGCAGTTCGCGCCCTACGCCGGCGCCAAGCCGCAGTTCCTCGCGCTGGCACCGTGGGCGGCGCCCGACGGGCCCCGCCCGGCTTTGCGCGGCGTCGGCGCTTCGCTCGCGGCCGGAACCGGGCGCAGCAGCTACGTGCAGACCGCGGTGATCGCCGACCTGCCGTTCCCCGTCGACCGCAACCGCCCCGGTTGCCTGGTGGCCGGGCGATGACGCGGATCTCGCGCCGCGAGGCTCTCGCGGGCGCGGCGGCGGCCGCCGCCGGCGGTGTGATCGCCGACGCGGCATCGGCGACCGCGAAGGCGCGCTCGCGGAGGCCCACGCGTCGCGTGGACGTCGTCGTCGTTGGCGCCGGTCTCGCCGGCCTGACCGCCGCAACCGACCTCGACAAGGCCGGTCACACGGTCGCCCTGCTCGAGGCGCGCGATCGCGTCGGCGGCAGGACGCTGAACCACCCGGTGGGTCACGGCAAGGAGATCGAGGTCGGCGGCGAGTGGGTTGGTCCTGGGCAGGACCGAGTGCTCGCCCGCGCTCGCGCGCACGGGATCAAGACCTTCAAGACGTTCACCCGCGGCTCCCAGGTGCTCGACTACGCCGGCAAGGTCACGCACTTCACCGGCCTGATCCCGCCGCTGCCCGAGCCGGACGCAACCGACTTCGGACAGCTGCTGTCGAAGATCGTCGCGCTGCAGGACACCGTGCCACTCGACAAGCCGTGGACGGCCGCCAACGCGGCCGAGCTCGATTCGCAGACGCTGGAGACGTTCAAGCTCGCCAACTCGAGCACCCCCGGCGCCCGCTTCGTCTTCGACCTCGCGACCAAGGCGATCCTCGCTGCCGAGCCGCGCGACGTGTCGCTGCTGCACGCGATGTTCTACTTCCACTCGGGCAACGGCGTGCTGAATCTCGCGAGCACATCCGGCGGAGCGCAGGACTCGCGGTTCGTCGGCGGCTCGCAGCTCGTGTCGATCCTGATGGCACAGCGCCTCGGCGACCGCGTGTTTCTGCAGTCGCCCGTGCGACGGATCTCCTATGACGGGCGCGGGGCGACGGTCGAGACCGACTCCGGAAGCTGGCACGGGCGCCGGGTGATCGTCGCGATGGCGCCGATGCTCGCCGGCCGGATCGATTACGAGCCGGCGCTGCCGCCGCTGCGGGACGGGCTCACCCAGCGGGTCCCCCAGGGGTCGGTGATCAAGTACCAGGCCGTCTACCCGACGCCGTTCTGGCGCGCCCAGGGCCTCAACGGATACGCCAACAGCGACCGGCCGCCGGTGTCGGTCACGTTCGACAACTCTCCCCCGGACGGAAAGCCGGGCGTGCTGCTCGGGTTCGCCGAGGGCGCCGACGCCAGACGTCTCTGGCGGCTGTCGGCGGGCGCGAGACGCCGCGCCGTGCTCGGCTCGTTCCAGAGGCTGTTCGGCGCGCGCGCCGCGCACCCGACGACGCTGGTCGAGCGCAACTGGTCGGCCGATCCGTGGACGCGCGGTTGCTACGCCGGATACATGCCGCCCGGCGTCTGGAGCGACTTCGGTCCGGGGCTGCGTGAGCCCGTGGGGCCGCTTCACTGGGCCGGGACGGAGACCGCGGAGACCTTCAACGGCTACATGGACGGTGCGGTCCGCTCGGGCGAGCGCGCGGCCTCTGAGGTCGCGCGCAGGCTCTGAGGCTTCGGCCTACGAGAGCTGGATGTGATCGGCCTCGTGCGCCCCGGGGAACGGGCGCGTGAGGCAGAACTTCTCAAGCGTGGCCTCGGGAACGCCCTCGACGCCAGGAGTGTCGGACGCGCGCCCCTGGGTGTGCGGGTCGTTGGCAAAGCCACCGACCTCGACCGAGTGCGCCGGGCTGCGATAACCGGAGATGCCGATCAGGTGCAGCTGCAGGGCACGCCCCAGCTGGTCGAGTCGCGCGGCGATGATCGGCTCCACGCCGACGCTGTAGTTGGTGCCCGCAGCGGGGAAGAACCCGTACGGGCCGCCATGGGCGACGAACGGCGTGTTCGCGCACGATCCCGGAGCGGCTATCACTCCGCCGCTCGACTGCGCTGCCCGAGCCGCGGCGGCAGCGGCGCGCTGATCGAGGATCTTCGCCTCCCGCGTCAGCGTCGAACGTAGCGATATCAGCTGCTCGAACCTGCGTCCGCGGGCGCGTAGCACCGTGAACTCCTGGTTGACGATCGACAGCCGCACCTGCGCGACGTTGTCGCGCTCGACGAGCACGGTGGTGACGGCCCGCTGCATCCTGCCCTCGATCTGGGAGAGTCGCTGGGTCTGCGCGGTCACCGCCTTGCGGGTGTTGTTGACGAGCGCGACCGTCTGCGCGTTGCGGCGTTCGACGGCACGCATGTTGTTGAGACGGTTGAGCAGGTCGTTGAAACCCTGCGCGTCGACGACGACGTTCATCAGCGTCGGGGGCGGTGACTCGTACTCGGCGACCAGCTGTGCGGCGAGGACCTTGCGCCCGCGGTTGTACTCGGCCTGGAGGTGGGTCAGCCGAGTGCGAGCGGCACCGAGCTGCAACCGGACGTCGGACAGCTGTCGTTCCTGCACGGCGATGCTGTTCTGGAGTCCGCGGAGGCGCTGCTCGAGGTCGCCGACTTTGCCCTGGAACCCCCGGATCCTCGTGGAATCGGCCTGGATCGCGGAGCGCAGCTGGTTGGCTTGGTGCTGGTGGGTCTTGTAACGGCTCGACAGGTCGGCGCTGCTGGATCCCGCCAGCAGCGCGACTGCGGCGATCGCCGCGACTGATTGCAGCGCAACGACCGACGCGATACGACGAGCTTTGACCGTCCTGCGTCTCAGACCGCGGGCGAAGCTACCAGGGACGACGGCGCCGCGACCAGCCGGCAGGCCGGGTGCATCGAAAATTGCAGCCGATTTGCAGGAGTTTGGCGGGCGAGCGCGAGGCTCAGTGGTCTCTTTCGTAGATACGGCGACACCGAGAGTGGTCACCGGCGGCGGCTGGCAAGGACGCAGGACCGAAGGTGTGCCTGTGGCACATCGAGGTCCGAGGACGCCGCCAGACGTCCGCCGGGGGCCGCTCGAATGTCGTCGTATTTGCGAAAGGGGCCACTAGTGCCCCGGAAGGTGGTAGATGTCGACGACGCCGCTGGTCGAGTGATCGTTGGCGTTGCCGACGGGCAGGATCACGCGCCCGCCCACCGCGATCGGGCTGTTCCAGTGTCCGGATCCGGCCGGCAGCGAGACCAGCTTGTGACCCGTTGTCGGCGAGTACACGTTCAGGCTTCCCTCGGGGTCGAACACGTACAGCAGCCCCCCGGCGACGATCGGGCTCGTCCCGGAAGCCGAGTCATTCCAGACGACGTGCAGGCGCGGCTGCTTGCCATCCAGCACGTACGCGCTCGTGCCCGACGTGTCTGCGACGAACAGGTAGATCCGCCCGCCGTGCTTCCACACCGCGGGCGCCGTGAACACGAGGCCCGATCCAGGCGCCGCAATCCGCTGCAGCTCGCCGCCGAGGCGCGAGCCGGGGCCACCCGTCGTGCCGTCGAGCCGGTCGAGGTTCAGCAGGCGCAGGATCCCGTCCTTGCCGCCCTGGACCGCCAGCCGGAAGCCGTGGAACTTGGGCAGCACCGCCGGCGAAGTGCTGCCGAGATCGGCGTCCTCGGTGTTCAGCTGAGCCTCGTTGGCGGGCGTCCAGTTGTGCAGCAGTGTGCGGCCGTCGGCGCTGAGCTCGAGCACGCTGTCGCCCCAGTTCGTCGACCCGTTGAACGCGGCGTTACCGGTCGTGACGAGGATCCGGCCGCTCCCGGGCTCGACGACGGCGCCGGCGCGGCCCCAGATCGCCGAGTCGCTCGCCGAGCATGTCGACGGCTGGATCAGGTGGTGACGGTCGGAGCACAGCGAGTTCCATTCCCCGGTGATCCGACCGGTCGCGCGGCTGATCGTCACGACGTGGCCCTGATACGGGGGTACGTCGCCGATGTATCCCCCAGTCGTGACCAGCAGCGATCCGCCGCTGATGTTCAGCGCCGAGGCGATCTTCTCGTGGGTGGGGTCCAGCGTGACGCGCGTCGGCCAGCCGACGGAGCGGATCTCGCTGCCGTTTGCGATCCGCAGCTTGTGGATCCGGCCGTCCGGGCTCGACGCGTACACGAACCGTCGGTTTGGATCGGCGATCGGCGTGGCCGTCGTGAACTGGGCGCTGCCCTCGTAGGAGTGGATGTCGCTCGGGGTGAACTCCCACAGCATCGCGCCGGTGCGAGCGTCGAGCGCGAACGTGCGCCCATACGTCGTGGTCATGATCGCCACGTCGCGCGGCTGGCCCTTGACGGTCAGCGCGTGTAGCTCGATCGCCGACGAGTCGACGGTCCCGTTGACGTGGACCTTCTGGAGCTTCAGCTGACCCAGGTTGTGGCTGGTGATACCGGTGCTGGACGGACCGACCCCGCTGCGCTGCGCGTTGAAGTCAAACCGCAGCCAGTCGCCGCCGACTGCTGCGGGCGCGGCGGTCGGGTCGCGCCGGAGGTTGTGGAACGCGAGGTCGATGCTCCGTTCGCGTGGCCGCCGCAGGCCACGAGCACTACCGCGCACACGGCCGACAGCCCGCGTGCGATCAGCGAGGCCTTCATTCGCCCGAGGCTAGCGTGGGGAGACGGGCGACCACCTGACTCGGGGCTTGAACGGGCACCTGTGCTCCCGACGGCACCAGCGCGCCGGCGGCGGACCCGACGGTCTCGATCGTCTGCGCCGCGGCAGGCCCCAACGGGCCCGGCAGCCGACCGGCAGCCGACGCGGCGGTGTCCGTGACGCGTCTGACGAGGCTCGGCCCGGGCGACGGGTGGTGTGACGGCGATGGATCCGCCGGACCGGTCGAGGGACCGCCAGAGCCTCCGCCGGCGGGCGCGCCTCCGGCAGGCCCGCCGGTACCGCCCGACCCGCGGCCAGGCCCGCTGGAACCGCCGTGCCATCCGGATCCGCCGGACGGGCTCGGAGCGCCGCTCGACGCCCCTCTACCGGGTGTCTGGCTGGGTGCGGGCGCGCCCGTGCGAGCCCGACCGCGCTCGAGCGCAGCGAGCAGCCGATCGGGGCTCGCGCCGCCTCTCCGCGCGGTCGACGGGGTCGGCACCACGGTCGCCGGCAACCGGGGACCCGAGAACGCCTGGCCGATGTTCCCGATCCGTCCCAGCCCGCCAGACAGCGTCAGCAGCGCCAGCACTCCGAGCATCGCCGCCGGAACGGCTACCGCAGCGCCTGACGCGCCCAACGCCTGCCTAATCCACGCCCGCACGAGGATCACGCGCGCATCCTACCCGCATACAACGCATTTTTCGCCGGTAGGCTGGCTGTCCTGGGTGGGGTACGATCAGCCGTCGGAGCAGGTCAACTCGCTCGCGCAAATCTCATGCAGCGCCTATCGATTGCCCGTTCGCTCCGCCTGGCGCTCGTCGGCCTCACCGTGGCTTTAGCGGTGGTCGCGGCCGTGGGCGTGGCGAGCCTCTACACATCGCGTCAGCACTACGAGGACAAGCTCGTCGACAGTGCATCGTTGGCGACCGCGGCCGCGAACCTCGCCAGCGCCGGGGTGACCGAGGAGGAGGTGCTCCGTGACGCCAGAGGGCCGGGCGCCGCGGCTGCCCGCAGCGAGGCTGCCGCCACGTTCGCCGCAGCAGCGCGGAATGTCATGTCGCTCGCGCAGGACGATCCCGTCAGCATGCGCCTCGCGCAAGCTCAGATCGCCGCCGAGACGCAGTCCCGGCAACTTGCGGCACAGGGCCGGTTCTCGGTCGCGACGGCACCGTCGGGCCCCCTTGCCCGGGCGCGTTCGCTGGCCAATCAGCTCCAGAAGCGCCAGCTGGCCCGCCAGGCGACAGCCCGTGCCGACGCAAGGTCGTCGTCGCGACGGGCGCTGCTGCTCGTGGCAATCGCCGGCGTGCTCGCGATCGTCGGCGCGCTGGCGCTGGTCGCCGGGCTGGTCCGCGGGATGCAGGCGCCGCTCGACGACCTCGTGAAGGCGACGCGAGGCTTGGTGTCGGGTCGCCTCGGGCCTCGCGTGAAGCCGGCAGGACCGCGGGAGCTGCAGGAGCTCGCGAGGGCGTTCAACGCCATGGCCGACGAGCTGGTGGCCGCCTACCAGCAGCTCGAGGGAGAGCGGCGACGGCTCGCAGTGACAGTCGCCAGCCTCGGGGACGCGCTGATCGTGACCGAGCCGGGCTCGGCGAAGATCGCCACCCTCAACCCGCGCGCAGGCGAGCTCCTGCCGGAGCTGGCGGTCGGCAACGACGTCGACGACGACGACAGTCCCCTCCCGCCCGTCGACGAGGCACTGCGTGGGGAGACCGTGATCGAGCACAACGACCGCGCCCTGGCCGTCACCGCGGCCCGACTGGGCAGCGAGTCCGACGGCGTGGTGTGGACCGTCCGAGACATCAGCGAGCGCGCCAGGCTGGAGCGGGCCAAGAGCGAGTTCGTCGCGACGGCCTCGCACGAGCTGCGGAGCCCGCTGACGTCGATCAAGGGATTCGTCGAGCTGCTGGAGCGCTCGTCGGAGAACATGTCCGAGCGACAGCGCGAGTTCGTCGAGATCATCCTCAAGTCGACCGACCGCCTCGTCGACCTCGTCAACGACCTACTCGACGTGGCGCGAATCGAGGCCGATCACGTGGAGATCAACCGCCGTCCGATCGACGTCGGCGAGGCCGTCAAGGAGGTCGTCGAGCTGATCGGGCCGCGGGTCGCCGAGAAGCACCAGCAGCTCGGCGTCTACGTCGCCCCCAACCTGCCGTTGGCGCTCGCCGATCCGGCGCGGGTTCGCCAGATCGTGGCGAACCTCGTTACCAACGCCCACCTATATACGCAGGAGGGCGGGCGGATCCACGTCGGCGTCGAGCCCGATCGTGCCTGGGTGCAGATCGTGGTCGAGGACTCAGGAGTGGGCATGACGCTCGAGGAGGCCTCGCGCGTGTTCGACCGGTTCTACAGGGGACGCAAGGGCTCCACGCCGGGGACCGGCCTGGGCCTGTCGATCGTCAAGTCCCTGGTGGAGCTGCACCAGGGGCAGGTGGGCGTCGAGAGCGCACCCGGCCGCGGCAGCACCTTCCGGGTGCGGCTGCCGGCGGCGGTCACCGGCATCGAGATCGCCGCATCCCTGGATGCGATCCGCGGCCGCAGCGTGCTGGTCGTCGACGACGAGCCCGAGATCGCCGAGCTGATCGCCGGGCAGCTCGCGCCGCTCGACGTGCGCGTCACGATCGCCCACGGCGGCGTGGAGGCGATCGAGCTTCTACGCCTCGACAGCTTCGACGCCGTGACGCTCGACATCCTGATGCCGGGGATGGACGGCTTTCAGGTCCTGCAGCAGATCCGCGAGACACCCGCGCTGCGCAACACGCCGATCGTGTTCGTGTCGGTGTTCTCCGGACAGCAGGAGCTGGCCGGGGAGTGGGCCGTGACCAAGCCGATCGACGCCGACGAGCTTCGCAACGTGCTCGGCGCCGCCGTGCGTGCGGGGCGCTCCCGCGTCCTGGTCGTCGGGCGTCGGGAGCTGCAGTCGCTGGTGGAGCCGGCGCTCGACGACCTCGGCATCGAGCACCAGTGGGAGCTCACCGGGGCCGCCGCCGCACGCGTCTGCGAGGAGCGCCGCTTCGAGGTGGCGCTCGTCGATGTCGGCGTGCGAAACCCGCAAGCCGTCCTGCAAGCCTTGGATCTTCGAGGCCGGCGGGTACGCAGGGTGGTGATACTGTTTTCCGACAGCGAGACGCCCACTCCGCCTGGAGTGAACAGGCTAGGCATGGAGGTAGTCCCTGCCGAAGAGGCCGCTGGCGCGGTGCTTGCTGCGCTCAAAGGCGAGAGGGAAGGGTAGCCTCACGGGCAAAATGGTTGTTCAGAGCGACGTCGGGTTGATCCAGGAACTCGAACGCCTTCGTGGGGAACTTGCTCGCCGAGAGCGTGAAGCTGCCGAAAAAGAACGGCAGCTCGAGCGCTACGCGACGGACCTGCGCGAGACGTTCAAGCAGGAGCGTGCCCGCGCCCTAGAGCTGCGGCGCTCATACATGGCGACCGTCCGGGCGCTGTCAAACGCCGTGGAGGCGCGGGACGCGTACACGCGCAAGCACGCCGAGCGCGTCACGGCGTATGGGCTCGAGATCGCCAAGGCCTACGGCCCACCCGTGTCCAATCAGCCCGACCTCGAGTTCGGCTTCCTGCTGCACGACATCGGCAAGCTCGCGATCCCCGACTCGATCCTCTACAAGCCGAGCCGGCTCAACGCCGCCGAGCGTGCGCTGATCATCGAGCACCCCGTCGTGGGCGCCGAGATCGTGCGGCACATCGAGTTCCTGCGCGAGTCGGCGAAGATCGTCCGCCACCACCACGAGCACTGGGACGGCACCGGCTACCCCGACGGCCTCGTCGCCGACGAGATCCCGCTGTCGGCACGAGTGTTTGCCGTCGCCGACGTGCTCGATGCACTTACCAGCGACCGCCCCTACCGGTCGGCCTCGCCGATGTCCGTGGCGCGCGAGATGATCGTCGCCGAATCGGGAACGCATTTCGATCCGCGCGTAATCGACGCGTTCAAGACGATCGACGACGAGGTCTTCGAGCGCATCCGCCGCGAGCTCAGATGAGCGACCGCGCGCCCCGAGGGATCCGCCGATGAGCCGCGGCGTGCTGATCGTCGACGACGATCAGTTCATCCGCAAGCTCATCGCCACCACGCTCGAGGACGTCACCGACTTCGACCTCCACGAGGCCGCCGACGGCCTCCAGGCAATCGAGGTGGCCCGCCGCGAGCGTCCCGCGATCGTGTTCCTCGACGTCGACATGCCCGAGCTCGACGGCATCGAAGCGTGCCGCCGGCTGCGCGCCGACGAGACGACCGGCAACGCCACGATCGTGATGCTGACGGCCGCGCAGAGCGACACCGTGCAGGGCGAGGCCGAGGAGGCCGGCGCCGACCTCTTCCTGACCAAGCCGTTCAGTCCGCTGGCCCTGTTGCGGCTCGTCGACGGGCTCAGCGACCAGAGTTAGTGGCTCGAGTTGGAAGTTCGTGAGCACCGAGAGGTGCCGCTGGTGGATGCCGGACGAGGACGCAGGAGCCGACGCGCAGCAGCGCTGCGCGAGGCGACGAGGACAAAGCCCGGCGCCGCCAGGGTGCCTCGAATGCTCGCGTTCTTCCAATTCGGGTCACGTAGTAGCTTGGGCTCGTATGAGCCGGCGTGCCTGGATCGCGTTCGCCGCGATGTCGATCATCTGGGGCGCCTCGTACCTGTTCATCAAGATCGCCGTTGACGGCGGCGTCCCGCCGCTCGCGCTTGCCTGGGGCCGCGTGACGCTCGCGGCGGTGGTGCTGTTGGCGCTCGCCTGGCGCGCGGGCACGCTGCCAACGCTTCGGGGCGGGTGGCGGTGGCTCGTCGCGCTCGCGGTCGTCGAGATGTCGATCCCGTTTCCGCTGATCGCCGCGGGCGAGGTGCACGTGGACTCGTCGCTGGCCGCGATCATCGTCGCGGCGGTGCCACTGGTGGGTGCGGTGCTCGCGATCCGCTTCGACGAGAGCGAGCGGCCGACGCCGGTCCGGGCGCTGGGGCTGGCGGTCGGGTTCGGCGGCGTCGTGGTCCTGGTGGGCATCGACGTATCCGGCAACGTCAAGGAGCTGATCGGCGCCGGCGCGATCCTGCTCGCGACTGTCGGCTATGCGATCGGCCCGATGGTCGTCAAGCACCGCCTTAGCGACCTCGACCCTCGGGCCACGATGGGCGCGAGCCTCGCGATCGCTTCGCTGATCCTGTTGGCGCCGGCGATCGCCGATCGCCCGCATTCCGCGCCGACGGTCGGCGCGATCGCCGCCGTCGTGTTCCTCGGGCTCGTGTGCACCGCCGTGGCGTTCGTGATCTTCATCGTGCTGATCAGCGAGGCGGGCACCAGCCGGGCGACCGTGATCACCTACATCAACCCGGTCGTGGCGCTGGCGCTGGGAGTCGCCGTCCTCGGCGAGCGTCCCGGGACCGGCGCGGTCGCCGGCCTGCTGCTGATCCTCGCCGGGTCGTGGCTTTCGACCGACGGGCGGCTGCCGCCGGCGCTGCGGCCGCTGTTCGCGCGGTCGCGAGCGGCCCGAGAGCCACAGTCGACCGGGACGCCGACGCCGGGGCCGGAAACGTCCCACGCGACCGTCATCTAGGTCGCGCCGGGGCGTAACCGTTCCCCCGGGCCCCTCTGACGTGTAAACGTCCCACTCGATCGGTCTGCCAAACCGCTTTGGGGCGAAACCCGCGCTCAGCGCTGGTTTTGACCCAAACCGACCGCGGTGTCGGTCGAGTGGGTCGTTTTCGCCCCGCCCCGCCGCACCGCACCGCACCGCACCGCGCAGGCATCCGACCACGCGCGGCGGCCCACGGGGCGCCCGCTGGCGCTAACTGATCTTGATCAGGACGATCGTGTTGATCGCGAACACGACCGCGAAACCGATCGTCCAGCGGTTCAGGTTGCGTTCGACGAGCGAGCCGCCGCCGAACGGACCCGCGCCGGTGCCGACGCCGAAGGCGCCCGACAGCCCCGCATCCTTACCCGAGTGCATCAGGATCAGGAAGATCAGGACGACGCAGATGAATACCTGAAAAATGCCGAGGAGCGTCTCCATCGGTGCGGATGGTAGCGGCCACTCACCCTTCGCGCGCGCGATCCAGCGCGTGCAGGATCTCGACCGCCTCGGCGCGCAGAGTCTTGTCGACCGCCTCGAAGTCGGCATCCGACAGCTTGCCGGTGCTGTGATCGAGCTCGGCGTCGCGGATCTCGCGGTACTTGGCCTCGCGCGCGGCCTCGAGATCGGCGATGTCCGCGTTGTCGTCGATCTCCGGCGGTCCCGAAGCACCGGCGGAAGGCGACCGCGACACGCTGCGAAGCGGGCCGGTCACGACGATCACGACCACGGCCAGGATCGCCAGCACGATCAGGAACTGCAGCACTGCGCCCCGAGGCTAGTGCCCCGAGTCAAAAACTCGTCTCGCGCGCAGCGACGGCCGGCGAACTCCGCCGCCCCGCCCCCGCCCGTGCCACGGCTCGCCGGCGAGCGAACGCGGGCACCGGCCACAGCGCGATCAACCCACCGAACGCGATGATCAGCGCACCGAGCCAGATCCACGTCACCAGCGGCGAGACGATCAGCAGGAAGTTCACCGACCAGGGGTGCGACACAAACCGCGCTGCCAGACCGGAGATCGCGAGGTCGCGCTGGGCGAACAGGGCGTTCAGGGACTGCTGGGTCTGCTGCGTCGACACCTTGGCCGCGCGCGACATGATCTGCGACTCGTCGGCGGCGAACAGCCGGTCGCCCTTGGTGATCAGCGACTGCAGCGGGCTGAGATCGGGGTTGATCACCGTCCAGATGTCCTTGGTGATCCCGGCTCGCAGGCCGACGTTGCTGTCAGCTGAACCGTTGAAGAAGCGGCCGATGATCCCGAGCGTCGGATCCTGCGCCGGATAGAAGCCGCGCGTCGTGGTCAGCGTGGTCACGTGCTTGCCGCCCTTCGAGACGTCCAGCACTGCCCCGAACGAGATCTTCTGCGACGTCGCCGACGCCAGCGGGCGTACGTAGCGGATCGTGTAGCCGTTGACGACGGCGTGCTGCCCGGGCGCAAGCGTGACGTCGCTCGAGTGCTGGAACGACGATGACGCCGCCACCCCGATCAGCAGCACCGCCAGCCCGGCGTGGACGATGTAGCCGCCGTAGCGATGGCGGTTGCGGCGGATCAGCTGGACGAGCGCAATCGGAACCGGATCGTGAGTCATCGCGCGCCGCGCGCTGACCCCGCGCCAGATCTCCTGCGCCACGGTCGTGATCACGAACGCGCCCAGGCCGAACATGATCAGTGCCAACGGCCGGGAGCTCGTCCCACCGCCGGCCACGATCAGCACGACCAGCGTCGTCAGCCCGACGAGCACCGGGATCGTGAAGTTGCGCCTGAGGTTGGCCACGGTCACGCGGCGCCAGGCGATGATCGGCCCGATGCCTGACAGCAGCACCAGCACGAGCGCCAGCGGCACGATGAACGGCCGGAACGCGGGCGGCCCGACCGACACCTTGGTCCCGGTGACGGCTTCGGAGATCAGCGGGAAGAACGTCACCCAGAAGACCACGAACACCATCGCGACCAGCACCACGTTCTGGAAGAGGAACACCGCCTCCCGGGACAGCAGCGAATCCAGTTGGGAGTCCGAGCGAAGCTGCGGCCGGCGCCACACGATCAGGCCGATCGACGCGGCGATCATCGCCGCGATCAGCAACACGAACGGCACCCCGAGCGTGGACGCGCCGAACGCGTGGATCGAGTCCAGCACACCGGATCTGACCAGGAAGGTGCCGATGATCGCGAGCGTGGCGCTGCCCAGCACCAGCGACGCGTTCCACACCTTCAGCATCCCCCGCTTCTCCTGGATCATGATCGAGTGGATGAACGCCGTGATGCACAGCCACGGCATCAGGGCCGCGTTCTCAACCGGATCCCAGGCCCAGTAGCCGCCCCATCCCAGCTCGGTATAGGACCAGCGGGCGCCAAGCAGGATCCCGATCCCCAGAAACAGCCACGCGGCCAACGCGAACCGCCGGACCACCGCGATCCACTCCGAGCCGAGCCTGCCCGTGATCAGCGCGCCCACCGCGAACGCGAACGGGATCGTCAGCAGCGTGTACCCCGAATACAGCATCGGCGGGTGGATCATCATGCTGGGGTGAAGCAGCAGCGGATCCAGGCCGGCGCCCTCGGCGGGCGGGTTTGAGGTGGACGCGAACGGGTTTGCGTAGAACACCGTCAGCGACAGGAAGAACGTGCCGAAGCCGAGCAGGATCGCGGTCGCGTAGGGCACGATCTCGCGCACCTTGCCTCGCGTCAGGAACAGCACGAGGCTCGACCACAGCGACAGCAGCCACACCCACAGCAGCAGCGAGCCCTCCTGCGAGGACCACGGCGCGGTCATCTTGTAGAACGTCGGCGTGGTCGTCGACGAGTGGCCCGCGACCACGTTGAACGAGAAGTCCGAGCGCAGGAATGCGGCCTCGAGGATCACGAACGCGAGCGTCATCAGGGCCGCGAGCGTGTACACCGAGCGCCGGCCGCAGTCGACCCACTCGCGGCGTCCGGTCCGCACGCCGTACAGCGACGCGCACGCGCCGAAGACGGCGACGGCAAGTCCGAGGATCAGCAGCGCGCGACCGGTCAGCGCCATATCAGTAGGACGAGCTCGCTGCTTGGTACTTCGACGGGCACTTGGTCGTCAGCGAGTTCTGCTCGCCGATCCACTGCGACCCCTGCTCGCGCACCGTCACCAGCACCCCCCGCCCCTCGGCGAACGGGTCGGGCACGATCCCGGTGTAGCGAACCGGGACCGAGACCTTCAGTTTCGGGTCGCGGACGCGGAACAGAAGCGCTGTGCCCTGGTGATGGACCGAGTTGGCGAGCACGGTGCCGGCGAGGATGTACGACTTCCCAGGCTTCGCCTTCGCCAGCAGCTGCGAGGCGGTGACTTCGTCGCGGCCTGCCGCAAAGCTCGTGTAGACGAGCGCCGACGCCAGGAGGAGCGCGGCGGTGAGAGCTACGACGAGGCGGATGGCACGCTTGCGGCTTGGATCCATGCCTGGGCCAATTCTCCCACACCGATCCCGCCCGACGCCCCCGCCCCACCCGCGCGATCAGCGACGCCCATCACCCCGGAACGCCAGGCCGAATCGGCGTTTCGCTTCAGGGGTCGGCCGTTATCGCCGATTAGTTTCGTGTTAGTGGCAATGAATTAATGCCTCCGAGGCGAAACAAATCACGAGAACTGGCGTTACCGGTTATGAACATGATCGTCCGAACAAAGCGGGGAAAGAGCTCCACTTGGCAGCGGCGCAGCCGCCGGGCGGACCACTCTGGCGAGCATTCGGGACCGAGCGGCGAGCCTTCCGGGGCTGAGCTGCCACCCGAGCTGAGGGACCCATCCCGGTCCCGCAGCCGTCAGGCGGGCCCGTCCCAGGACACGGCGGTCTACAACTGTGAGTGCGGCTACGTGTTCGAGGAACACGTGTCGACCACGGTTGGATGCCCGCACTGCGGCCAAGCCCAGGCCTGGTAGCCGCCGGCCGCCCCTGAGCGGCCGGTCCACCATTAATCCGACGGCACCGCCGCGCGCGGCGGCCCCTTCCGTGCTTCAATACGCGGCGCGGAGAGGCATGAGCGCCAGGAGGAGCGCGTGAGACGAGCAGTCATGGGTGCAGTGTTGGTCGCGATGTTCGCGCTTGTCAGCGCGGCTCCCGCGTTCGCCGCAAGCGGCGTCGAGCACCTGAAGTTCGCCGCAGGTCCCTACCTGGTCAGGCCCGGAGCCAACCTGATCCTCACCGACTTGGGCGAGATCCCCAAGCCCATGGTGAACGGCTTCATGACCCGGGTGGAGCCGAACCTCCATTACGCGAAGGCCAACGGCAAGTGCTGCGGCGCGATCCCCCGCGTTGACGTGATCCATCTGCATCACGGCGTGTGGCTGACCGACGGCGCCGCGGGCCGGGGCGAAGGCAATGGCCAGGAGGGCCTCTACCCGTTCATGGCGTCGGGCGAGGAGAAGACGGTCACTCAGTTCCCGCGGGGCTTCGGGTACCCCGTCGGCGCCGCCGACCACTGGGTCCTCAACTACATGATCCACAACCTGCGTGAGAAGCCCGCGAAGGTCTTCATCACGTACGACATGGACTTCATCCCCGACAGCTCGCCGGCAGCGCGCGGGATCACGCCGGTGCATCCGATCTGGATGGATGTCGAGGACCATCAGCTCTATCCGGTGTTCAACGTCTACCGCCACAGCGGCAAGAACGGGAAGTTCACGTTCCCGGACATGGCCAAGAACCCCTACAACGGCGCGCCGCCGCTGAACGTGTTCTCCGTCGATCATCCGGGAACGCTGATCGCGACTGCCGGGCACTTGCATCCGGGCGGCCTTTACGACGACCTTGACCTGATTCGCCCCGGGGCGGCGCGGGCCGCCAAGACGATCAGGGGCGCGGTGCCGGACTCCGTGCGGTTGTTCCGATCAATCGCGCGCTACTTCGACAAGCGCGGCCCGATCTCGTGGGACATGGCGATGACCGCCACGCCCAGCAACTGGCGCCCGCACATCGATGCCGGTGACGTAATGCGGGTCAGCACCACATACGACACGCGGCGCGCGTCCTGGTATGAGTCGATGGGGATCATGGTCGTCTGGGAGGCGTGGGACGACCAGACCGGCCTCGACCCGTTCACGGGTGCGCGCGACGCCCGCGCGCACGTCACGTCGATTGACCCGTTCGCACACGCGATCAACGAGAACGGGAAGGTGACCCACGGCCACCTAACCGAGAACAACCACCACGGCGGCACCCAGTGGCTGACCGTCGATCCCAACACGCTGCGCAGCTGCAAGCGCAACACGGTGCAGATCGCCGGCTTCGTCTACACGCCGGGCGATCTCGAGACGCCGGCCAACCAGCGGCGCTGCGCGCCGACCGTGGCCGAAGGCCAGTCGATCACGTTCCACAATTACGACGCGAGCCCGCTGAATCCCGGTGTGCCCGGCATCGCCCCATCCCAGGCCTACATCCAGTCGATCTGGCACACGGTCACGGCCTGCCAGGACCCGTGCGGGCTGGACACCGGGATCTCGTATCCGCTGGCCAACGGTGCCGGGGGCTTTGACTCGGCCCAGCTCGGGGTGGGGACGCCGGCCAGCGGCAGCCTCACCTGGAGCACGCCCAAGAACCTCAGGCCGGGCACGTATACGTTCTATTGCCGGATTCACCCGTTCATGCGGGGCGTGTTCCGGATCATCCGCTAACCCGCAGAGTCCGCCCAGACCTCACGCGCGCCGGTCGTTAGGGCCTTGTAAAGGCCGCTTAACCGGTGTTTTGACGCCTACCCGTTCCTTGCTATACACGACCAAGTGCGGGCGCACGAGAGCGACGGGCACAGCGTCAGTGGGATGGCTTCAGGCGGCATCGCCGTCGAGGCTCGCGACGTCGAACGGCGCTACGGCGAGGGGGCGACGGCAGTGCACGCGCTGCGCGGCGTCTCGCTCGAAGTCGAGCACGGCCAGCTCGTCGCGGTGATGGGACCGTCGGGCTCCGGGAAGTCGACGCTGATGCACATCCTTGCCGGGCTCGACACGCCGACGAGCGGCACGGTGAAGGTGGCGGGGATCGATATCACCGGGCTCGACGACGCCAAGCTCACGCGCGTGCGCCGCGACCACATCGGCTTCGTCTTTCAGTTCTTCAACCTGCTCCCGATGCTGTCGGCGGAGGAGAACGTGCTGCTGCCGCTGTCGATCGCCGGCGAGAAGCCCGACCGCGACTGGATCGAGCAGCTGCTGACGAGGACGGGCCTGGCGGACCGACGCCACCACCGGCCATCGGAGCTCTCGGGCGGACAGCAGCAGCGCGTGGCGATCGCCCGGGCGCTCGTGACGCGGCCCACGATCGTGTTCGCCGACGAGCCGACGGGCAACCTCGACTCCAAGACCAGCGGCGAGATTCTCGACCTGCTCAGAACGTCCGCCGAAGCCTACGACCAGACGATCGTGATGGTCACCCACGAGCCGCATGCGGCGGCGATCGCCGATCGGATCCTGTTCCTCGCCGACGGCCTGATCGTCAAGGAGCTGTCCAGCACGAGCTCGTCCGAGGTGCTCGAGGTGATGAGCGCCCTGGCGCAGTGACCAAGGTCGCTGTCGCCGGGCTGCTCGGGCGCAAGCTCAGGGCGGCGCTGACCGCGATCGCGATCATCCTCGGCGTCGCGATGGTCAGCGGCACCTACATCCTCACCGACACGATCCAGTCGGCGTTCTCGACGGTCTTCACACAGGCCAACAAGAACTCCGACGCGGTCGTGAGCGGCAAGAGCGCGATCGGCGGCGACAACAACGGGCCGAACTCCACCACTCCGTCGGTGCCCGAATCGCTGCTCGCGCAGATCCGGGCGCTGCCCTCCGTGGCGCAGGCGTCGGGCGGGATCTCTGACTCGGCGCAGCTCATCGGCCACAACGGGAAGGTGATCTCGCGCGGCGGCGCCCCCGGTCTGGCGTTCAGCTACTCACCGCAGGGCCAGCGGTTCAACCCGCTCACGCTGACGAAGGGCAACTGGCCGAGCGCCCCAGACGAGATCGCGATCGACGCGTCGACCGCCAGCAAGGACCACTTCAGCGTCGGTCAGGAGATCGGCGTGGTCGCGCGCGGGCCCGTCCAGAAGTTCAAGATCGTCGGAACCGTGCAGTTCGCCGGGGTGTCCTCCCTGGGCGGAGCGACGATGGGCATCTTCACGCTGCCCACCGCGCAGCAGCTGTTTCACAAACAGGGCAAGCTCGACTCGATCGATGTGGCGGCCAAGCCGGGCACGTCGCCCAGCAAGCTGGTGAGCCAGATCCAGCCGCTGCTGCCTCCCGGCAGCCAGGTCAAGACCGGTCAGGATCAGGCCAAGCAGGAGACGAAGGACACCAGCGGCTTCCTGAACATCTTCAAGACGTTCCTGCTCGCCTTTGGCGGGGTCGCGCTGTTCGTCGGCAGCTTCGTGATCGCCAACACGCTGTCGATCACGGTCGCCCAGCGCACGCGTGAGCTGGCAACGCTGCGCACGCTCGGGGCAAGCCGCCGTCAGGTGCTGACCTCGGTGATGCTCGAGGCGCTCGTGATCGGCGTGCTGGCCTCGATCGTGGGACTGTTCCTGGGCCTCGGGCTTGCCCATGGCCTCAACGCGCTGCTGGTCTCGTTCGGCATCGACCTGCCGTCGACCGGCACCGTGTTCGCGACGCGCACGGTGATCGTGTCGCTGGCCGTCGGGATCGTGATCACGCTGCTGGCGGCGATCCGGCCGGCGCTGCGCGCGACGCGCGTGCCGCCGATCGCCGCGGTCCGAGAGGGAGCGATCCTGCCGCCGTCGCGATTTGCGCGGTTCGGCCGCCTGGCCGGCGTTGGCACCGTGATCCTCGCGGTTGTGCTGCTGCTCTTGGGCCTGCTGGGCGGCGGGCTGTCCACCGGCGTGCGGCTGATCTCGCTTGGCCTCGGAACCGTGATCCTGTTCATCGGCGTGTCAATGCTCGCGCCGACCTTGGTGCCGCCGCTGGTGAAGGTGCTCGGCTGGCCGGCGACGAAGATCGGCGGCGCCGCGGGCTTGCTCGCTCGCGGCAACGCCACGCGCAATCCGAGCCGCACCGCCCAGACGGCCGCGGCGCTGATGATCGGGCTGGCGCTGGTGACGCTGGTGGCGGTGCTGGCGGCCGGTCTGCGATCACGCTTCACCGACGCCGTCGACCAGCTGTTCGTGGCCAATTACGCGGTCACCGCGGAGAACAACTTCTCGCCGATCAGCGTCTCCTCCGAGAACGCGCTTCGCAAAGTACCCGGGGTGCTCGTGGTCTCCGGCGTGCGAGCCGGCGACGCCAAGGCTTTCGGATCACGGATCAACCTCACCGCAGTCGAGCCGAACGTCAGCCGGGTGATCGACGTCAAGTGGCAGGACGGCAGCCCGCAGACGCCGGCGCAGCTGGGCAACGATGGCGCGTTCGTCAACAAGGACTACGCCAAGGCGCAGGACATCAAAGTGGGCTCGCCGCTGTCGGTCCAGACCCCCACCGGATCGGTCATGCATCTGACGCTGCGCGGCATCTACGCGCCGCCTAAGGGCGGCAGCCCGTACGGCGACGTGACGATCTCCCAAGCGCGGTTTGACAAGGAATACCAGAGCCCGCAGAACCTGTTCACGTTCGTGAACATTCAGGGCGGCGTCACGCCCGCCAATACCGCCAAGCTCGACTCGGCGATGAGCGTGTTCCCCGACGCCAAGGTCCAGACCAAGGACCAGTTCAAGAGCAACCAGCTTCAGGGGCTCGACACGCTGCTGAACCTGCTCTACGTGCTGTTGTCGCTGTCGATCATCATCAGCCTGTTCGGGATCGTCAACACGCTCGTGTTGACGGTGTTCGAACGAACCCGCGAGATCGGCATGCTCCGCGCGGTCGGAATGAGCCGGCGGCAGCTGCGACGGATGATCCGCCACGAGAGCATCATCACCGCGCTGCTCGGGGCGACGTTCGGGATCCCGCTCGGCGTGATCCTCGCGATCATGGTCGGCGTAGCGATCAACTTCTCGGCGGTCACGATCCCCGTCGGAACCCTGATCGTGTTCGTGATCGCCGCGGTGCTCGCCGGGATCATCGCTGCGATCTTCCCAGCGCGGCGCGCGGCCCGGCTCAACGTGCTGCAGGCGCTCCAGTACGAGTAGCGGCGCCCAAGGTCCCCGCGAGCCAGCCGGCGATCGCCTCGCGGACGGCGCCGATGTCGCCAGACAGGCTGTGGTTGCCCTTGACGCGCACCACGGTTCGCCCCGGCCCGGCCGGCGGCATCCCGAACGGATCGCTCTCGCCCTGCACGACCAGCACCGGCACTGTGACGGCCTCGAGCTCGGGCAACCGCGACTTCTCCGGGCGCCCCGGAGGATGCAGCGGGAACGCCAGGCACAAGACGGCAACGGCCCCGGTATCCGCGGCCGTCCGGCAGGCCACGCGCGCTCCGGCCGACCGCCCGCCGACGATCAAGCCGCCGGCGATCAGCCTGCGGCGACGCAGATCCGCCACCACGGCGCTCCACGCCGCGTCGAGCTGGGCAGCCGGCGCCGGGCTGCGCCTGCCCGCGACGCGATATGGCTGCTCGACGAGCACGACGCGCAGCCCCGCCGCCAGCGCCACGTCGGTCGCGGCGACCAGGTCGCGGGCGCCGACACCGCCGCCGGCTCCGTGGCCGAGGACGAGCGCGCCGGTCGTGCCGCGCTTGCCGTGGACGTGGGCTCTCGCGGGCCCGTGCGGAGTCTCGATCTCGAGCTCGCTCACAGCCCGGAGGGTACGGATCGCGCTGAGACTCCTGAGAAAAGGTCCTGTGAGGACGCAAACTCAGGAACGTCAGCTCTCAACGCCTCACGGCGCGCCCGCCCGGGTCAGGCACAGCGCCCCCCGCTGTGCGCCCAACGCCACCGCGTCCTCGATCGAGGACCCACCAGCGAGGGCAAACGTCACCCCCGCGGCGAACGAATCCCCGCAGCCGTAAGCGTCGCGCGGCTCGCCCGGAGGCGGCACCGGCGACCAGCGCCCCTCCGACTCCCCCCACCAGCTGCCGCCGCGGGCGCCCTCGGTGGCCACGTGCAGGCGGACCCGGTGCGCGACCCGCGCTGCCCACTCGCGCTCACCGGCGTCGCCCGCGCTGTAGACGAGCGCGTCGATCATCGGCCCTTCCTTTCCGAGTGCATCGCGCGCACGCGGTGATGCGACGAGGACCCGGGCCTGCCGGGCGTGCTCCATCGCCCCGGTGTCGCCGGCCGTCACGTACACGCCGTCGGCCCCCCGCAGGCGATCCCACTCCAGCGGGTCTGACGCCAGCGGCTGCAGCCTGTCGCCCATCGTGATGATCGTCCGTTCATGGTCGGGGTCCAGCAGTGTCACCGCCCGCCTGGTCGGCTCGTCGCGCCATGCCGGGTGGACGCGGACACCGCGATCGGTCAGCTGCGCCGCCGCCGCCCGGCCGAGCTCGTCACGCCCCAGCGCGCAATAGAAGTCGACGTCGGCACCCAGCTCAGCGAGCACGACGGCCACCACTCCCCCGCCCCCCGCCGCGCGCGCAAACGCACCAGACGCGTGGATGATCTCCCCCGGCTTCGGAAAGCGTTCGACCGGGACGAAGTCCACCCATTCGACATGGCCGACGACCGCGACCCGCGTCATCAGTACTCCGAGCGAGAGCTCAGCCGGCTCGCAGCAGCTCCTCGGGGGTGTCCGCGACGATCAGCAGCTCGCCGACGCCCGTGAGGCTGAGCAGGCGCTGGATCTGAGCTCCGCCCTTGACCACGGCAAACCGCCGGCCCGCCTCGGTGGCGCGCTTGTTGGCCTTGACGAGGGCGTGCAGGCCGGTCGAGTCCATGAACCGAAGCTGTCGCAGATCGATGATCAGCAGGTCCACGTCCGCGTCGCCGACCCGGTCGAGCTCCTGCTCGAGTGTCGGGCTCGAGGCGAGGTCGAGTTCGCCCTCGACGGCGAACACCACGGCACGGTCCTCGGTGCGCACTTGCACCCGAAAGTTCTCCTGCGTACCCATCATCAACGATCCTACCTGTGGCCCGAGGAGCTGGCACCGGTGCCATCTAGGCGTCGCTTTCGCTGCCCGGATCGCCCTCACCCTCGCGCTCATCGCGGTCGGCCCACTCGAGCAGCGGGTCGAGCGAGAACACGGCGTCGTCGATCCCGGCATGCAGGTCGCCGAGACGCTCAAAGCGCTCCGGGACCGTCCGGATCGTGAAGTCCTGGGGCTCGACGTCGTCGACCTCGTCCCAGGTGACCGGGGTCGAGACGGTCGCCTCCTTGACGCCCCGGACCGAGTAGGCGCTTGCGATCGTGTGATCCCGGGCGTTCTGGTTGTAGTCCACGAACACCTTGCGGGGGTCGCGGTCCTTGCGCCACCAGGTCGTCGTGGCGTCGTCGGGCACCCGCCGCTCGACCTCGCGGGCGAACGCCAGCGCCGCCCGTCGTACGTCGCCGAACCCCCACCGCGGCGGGATCCGCACGTAGATGTGCAAGCCGTTTCCGCCCGACGTCTTGGGCCAGCCGACCGCTCCGAGCTCGTCGAGCACCTCGTGGGCGGCGCCGGCCACCCGCCGCACCCGCTCGAGGCCGCAATCCGGCATCGGATCGAGGTCGATCCGCCACTCGTCGGGGCTTTCCACGTCGGCTCGGCGTGAGTTCCAGGGGTGGAACTCCACCGTCGACATCTGGACCGCCCAGATGACGCTCGCGAGCTCGGTCACGCACAGCTCGTCGGCGGTACGGCCGAAGCGCGGGAAATAGAGGGTCACGGTCTGCACCCACGGCGGCGCGCCCTTGGGCAGGCGCTTCTGGTGGACCTTCTCGCCGTCGACGCCGCGCGGGAACCGGTGCAGCATGCACGGGCGCTCTCGCAGCGCGCGCACGATCCCGTCGCCGACGCTCATGTAGTACCTGGCGAGGTCGAGCTTGGTCTCTCCGTGCGCGGAGAAGTACACCCGATCCGGGTTGGAGATCCGCACGGTCCTCGTGCCGACTGAGAGCTCGACTGCGTTGTCGCTGGCCACGGTCACCGTCATTAGACCGGGTCACGACCGCCATTTCATCGTCGTGGCGTTAAACGGGGCGGCCGGAGCGCGATGACGCTCCGGCCGCAGGGACCAGCTTCAGGGGTATGAATCTGTTCAGGCGGTCCGTTGACGCGGAGCGTCCTCGGGATCGGCGGCCCGCTCGCCATTGGTTTCGCGTGCGGGCGACGCCGTTGCGCTCGGAGCCGACGACCTCGTCTCGATCGCGGAGCGATCCGTCTTCGTTGATGAGCTCGTGGTCGGCCATGCCCTGCTCGTGAGCGCCGGCCCTCTCCTCGTGCAGATTGGCCTCGGCGCGGGAGCGCTCGGCCTCGGCAGTCGCGATGCGAGCCTGGCGCTCGGCCTGCTCGGCACGCTGCTCGCGCACCTGTGCGGCCTCGCGGTGCTCTCCGGCGGCAGCCTCGCGGCGCCGCTGCAGTTCACGCTCGCGCCGACGGGCTGCCATGCGGCCGCGCATCGAGAACAGGATCAGCGCCGCGATCACCAGCACGACGACGACGATGATTACAACCAACAGTCCGGTCGACATTCCTCTACCTCCTTGGGGTATACGGGAACACTTCCCCGCCAGATCGCGACCAAACGAAGGAGGTCAGCGGTAGATCCGTCTCAGGAGGCGGCCGTCAACTCGATCCGATTGCCCCATGGATCCTCGGAGAAGAAGCGCCTGACGTCCGGCAGCTCCTCATCCCAGATCACTTCCGCGCCGGCCTCGGTCAGCGCCAGCGCGAGCGCGTTGAGCTCCTCGGCCCGAACCCGCAGCGCCGGATGCGCCTTGCGCGCGGGGAAAAACGGCTCCTGAACGCCGATGTGGAGCTGCTGCGCCCCGACCGCGAACCACACACCGCCGCGGCTCCGCAGCGGCTCGGGCTTGTCGATCTCGGGCAGCCCGAGCAGCTCTCCGTAGAAGCGCCGTGCCTCCCGTTCGCAGCCCTCGGGGGCTGCGACCTGCACGTGATCGAGGCCGACTACCTGCGTCATCCGCGGTTGACGAAATCGCCTGTCGGTCGTGCGTGGGCTCCGAACAGCCGCTCCAGCACGCGCGCGACCCCTGCATCGTCATTGGACGTGGTGACCTCGTCGGCCGCCGCCAGGAGGTCGGCGTGTGCATTGGCCACGGCGACGGCGTGTCCCGCCCAGCGGAGCATCGGCAGGTCGTTGGGCATGTCGCCGAACGCGACGACCTCGTCGCTCGCGATGCCGCGCTCGGCGCACACGCGCGTGAGCGCCGACGCCTTGCTGACCCCCGCGGCGGCGATCTCGAGCAGGCTGTCGGCCGAGTTGGAGTGCGAGAGCTCGGCGAGATGGCCGACCAGCTCCGTGGCGCGTTGCAGCAGCTCATCGGCCATCAGATCCCCGTGGCGAAGCATGAGCTTCACCGACGGTTGCGAGACGAGCACCTCCACGGCCTCGATCACGGTGTCGTCGGGAACCGGCCATCTCGGCTCGTACGTCGGCTCGTGCCCGAACCCGTTCGAGCGCTCGACCGCCCAGTGACCTCCGGGCAGGCTCTCCTGGAGCGCAGCGACGATCTGCCGCGCGATCTCAGGCTCGAGCGGGAACTCCTCGATCAGGGCGTCGCTGTGCAGGTCCCACACGACGCCGCCGTTGGCGCAGATCGCAACCCCGTGATGGCCGGTGGCCTCGGCGAGCGGCCGCATCCACCGGGCCGGGCGAGCGGTGCAGATCACGACCATCGCGCCGGTCGCCTCGACGGCTGCGAGCGCTCGCCGCGAGCGCTCGTCGAGCGTCCCGTCGGAGCACAGCAGGGTCCCATCGAGATCACAGGCGACCGCCTTGAAGGGCATGCCGCCATGCTGTCAGGTCACGGCACCGTCACGCCCTGCAGGACCACCGGCCCTCGGGTCGGGTCAAGCTCGGTCGTCTGGTCGACGCCCGCCGGCGTGAACGTGTCCATCACCTTGGGCACCGTCCCCGGGTCCACCGCGCAGATCGGGCTCGAGCCACCCGGCTGGCAGACGCCGAACGCGAAGTCCTGCGGCGTGGGCGCGAACGCCGCGCGCCTGATCGGGGCTGAACCCGTCCTGACCGGTCAGCGCAACCGTGAACGTCCAGCCCGAGCCGACCGTCCCGAACTGCGCGATCGGCAGCTCGATCGTCGCCGTCTTAGTGCCGTCGTCGGCCACGAACACCGCCGAGCCGACCGAGTCGTTGGAGGCATCGAGCCAGACCGGCTGTGTGACGAATCCCTGCACCTCGACCCGCTCGTTCCAGGCGTCGGCGGGCGCGATCGTGTAGTTGCGCTGCGAGAACGCCGGCGCCGTCGAGGTGGTCGTCACCGCCGGGTTGTGGACGTACAGGTCGAGCATCTGCGCTCCGAACGCGTTGCCGAACGTCGGCACGAGCGTGCGGAACGTGACCGTGATGAACACGTCGCTGTCGGTCTGGTTGATCCGCATCCCGGTGAGATCGAACGAGCCTGCCACGAAGTCGCCGGAGGTCGGATAGCCGTACGTTCCCGGACCGTTGTCGTCGCCCGTCGGGTCGGTCGTGCTGAACACGGTCTTCCCCGGCACCAGCGAGCTGGACACCGACACCTGCGCATAGCCGGTGCTGTCGCCGCGCGTCGCGGTCACCGTGATCGTGCTCGAGCCGAAGCTCACCGGCAGCGTCAGCGACCAGTTGCCCGATCCATCCGCCGTGGTCGACGCGATCGCGGCCGCGCCGCCGAGGAACCCGGACGCTTCCGCGACGACCTTCGCACCAGCCGTGGTCGTGCCGCGTCACGTCGACGGTGGCGAGCTGTCGATCGTCGTGCCGCCGGACGGCGAGGTGATCGTGACCGGCAGCGAGCCCGGCATCCCGTTGGTGACGTAGCGATCGGTGACGATCCCGGGCGTCTCGACATTGCGGCCCGCTCCCAGGTCGATGGCGAGCCGCGCGTACGTCGCCTGGGCCCAGGTCAGCGGGCTCGCCGACCCGACCGGCTGACCGTTCTTGAAGCCAATCGAGGCAGTCGTGGGATCAGAGCCGAACGGGGACGCCGGCAGGTCCGCGTTCTCCCACACCTGCTCGGGCTCGAGGTAATCGCCCGAGGTCATCTTCGCGATCGCGGCGAGCAGCGCGCTCGCGTCCGTGCGATCGGAGTTGGCGATGTCGTACTCGCCGCGCTCGCCGGACAGGACGGGCCACAGGTGGCCGGTGCCGTTGTTGGTCGTCGGCCACGGCTCACCCTGGATCTGGCAGGTGCTGAGGCTCGGCTGGAAGCAGTCGCCATAGCCGTCGGCCGACTCGTTGGGGTTCGTCCCGTAGCGGTAGAACCCGGGGCCGTTGCTGGTTTGGCGCTCGATCACCTTGTCGACCACGCTCACCGAGTTCTTGATGTCGGAGTCGTCTGCCGGGAGCACGCCGAGCCGCACGAGCTCGAGGAAGCCGGCGTCGATCGACCTCGCGCTGGTCGACGTCGGGCCTGCACGCCGTTGCCGAGGTTGTAGGTGATCGCCGCGTTGGGGTCGCCGTCCTTGCTGAGCCGCAGGAAGTACGGGCTGGTGCTGAACGGCCCGGTCGTTCGTCACCGTCCAGCCCTTGATGTTGCGCGCGAAGTCGTCGGCCGTGGCCTGGTAGACCGCGGCGTGGAGCGGATCGCCGTTGACCGACGCGATGTGCGCGGCAGCCGTCAAGCCGGCGATCTCGGCGGCGATCGTCGACGGCGAGTAGCCGTTCTGCTCCTCCCAGCGCTCGACTCCGTCAATCGGGCCGTGGGCGACGAGGAAGTCGGCCGCCGGGATCACGTGCTTGCGGTACAGGGCGCGATCGCCCGCCAGGCCCGACTGCCAATCCATCAGGATCGGATACGACGTCTCGTCGAGCTGGACGCCGCCCGTATCCGGCGCCACCTTGCCGTTCTCCAGCGAGTTGCGCGGCATCGAGCCATCGGCTTGCTGCTGGTCCTCGAACAGGAAGCGCGTGGTGGCGCGAGCGGTGCGCACGTCGCCGGCGACGAGCAGGCCGGTGAACGCCTCGTACAGGTCGCGGGCGAACACCTCGCGATAGGAGCCGAAGTAATGCGGTTTGCCGTTGACGATCGTGTTCGCCGCGACGGCCTGCCCCCACGGGGACGCCAAGCCGGCCGCGATCGCGCCGTGGAAGGTCTTGTCCTCGCTTGCCTTGACGACGTTGACCGAGCGGTAGTACTGGCGCGCCGCGGCGAAGCCCAGCTTCGATGACGGCCGCCGCAGGCGCGAGTCGTAGCGCTGCCACTGGCGCTCGTAGTGAGACCACGCCTTCGAGAACGACTGATCCGCCGCGTCGCCGGCGACGCGCAGCGCCTGCCTGTCGGTCGTCGCGAACCCGAGCGCGAGATCGGCGCTGTGGTCGCGGTCCAGGCGCACGGCGGCCGTCAGCGCAACGTGTCCGTTCGGCGCCGAGTCGTATCGCGTCAGCGCGTGTGCGGTGTCGAGCATCTGCTGTCCGTCGCTGGCAGTCCCCGCGTAGCCGACGCTCGCGCTCGAGAACCCGCGCGAGGATTCGAGCGCTTCAAACGTCTTCACGGCGTAGGTGCGGTTGACGGCATCGGTCGACGTGTTCGTGTTGAACGCAACCGGCACAAGGTCACCGTGGAAGCTGTCGAGCTGCGCGCTGTTCGGGCCACCGTTGGTGGCGCCGCCGCCACCCGTCCCCCCGGCGAGTGCGTCGAGCCGGACGTAGAGCCGGTCGCTCGACGGACCCTCGAACCGGGTGCGCATCAGCACAGCATCGCGAGCGGGGTCAGCCAGGTAGGTCGTGACGATCCGGTAGTGGTGTGCGCTGCTGGACGCGACCACCGTGCAGGCCATCCCGGTCGGGTCGGCGAAGCTCTGGTAGGTCATGTCGCGCGTCTGCAGGTCGCTGAACGAGCGGCCGTCGCTGACGATGTACTGCAGCGTCTTGACGTTCGTGGCGTCGACGTTGGGCCAGTACGTATCCGACAGGACGCCGTCGGCGACGGTGAACCAGACCTTCGAGGCATCGCTGCGCGCGGTGCCGACGCAGTCTTTGCGCGCGAGATCGAAGTAGCTCGTCGTCCCCGGGGCGCCTGGCGCAACCGAGGCACCTGCGGCGGGCGCGGCCACGGCGACGACAGCGCTCGCCGCGGCAAGCACGCTGATCAGACGTCCTCTCATTCCCTCTCCCCTCCGGTTGGTCCGCGGGCCTTCTATCAGAGGCCCACCGTCGGAGTCAATGCCGGCTCAGGCGACCGGGACGCCGTTCTGCGGCGCCGACTGCTGCTGGGGCTGCGGAGAGTTGTTGTCGCCCGGGTCGTCGGGAGCCCGGATCCACTGCTTGATCCGGCCGCCGGCAATCACGAAGTTGGTACGAGCGGTGAGGCCCGCACCCGAGCCGCAGTCCGACCCCCCGGGACCTGAACGGCCGGTCAGCCGGAACAGCGCATTGACGTACTCGCCGCGCTGGTCGGCCGATACGAACTGCGCGCCGCACGGCAGCGCCAGCTGTGCGGCATCCGCCTGGCCTCGAGTGTGCAGCGTCAGCACGATCGCGTCACCCTTGGCGTCCGGGCCGGGGATCATCTCGCTCGGAAGTGCGAAAAAGCCGCCGGCCGCGTGAACGTTGCCCCGACGCAGCGCATCGGCCCACCCGCGAATCACAGCGATGGCGGCTGGGCTGGCGGGTTTCCCGGTCGGCGACGGCGCCGGCACGAACCCGGAGCCACCTTGCTTGGGCTGAGGCAGCGCCTGGATCGGCTTGTTCGGGACGGTGTCCTGCTTGCCGGTGTCGGTCTTGCTCTGACCGCCGCATCCGGCGGCGGCCAACCCCGCCGCAACCACCGTCACGAACATCCACTGTCGTAGTCGGGCGACCCCAGGGCTCATCGCACCACCTGTGCAGATCATTGCATGGCTCAAACCCTCGGCTTGCGACGCGCGCGCCGCGGGCCATATGGTGTCGCGCATGCCACCTGCGCAAGCGCCACTCAGCTCGGGCGAGGTCGTCGTCTGGAGAGTGACGCTCGATCGCTGGTCGTCGCCGGCCCTCGGCGAGACGCTGTCGGCCGACGAGCGCGGTCGGGCGGCGTTGATTCGTCTCCCCGCCAGGCGTGAGGAGTTCGTTGCCGCGCACGCTGCGCTGCGCGCGATCCTGGCGTCCTACCAGGACATACCGCCGGAGTCGGTGTTGTTCACGACCATCTGCGCGTGGTGCGGGGACCCCGAACACGGCAAGCCGCGGCTGCAGGACTCCGGTGGGCTCAATTTCAACCTGACGCGCGCGGGGCCGCTGGCCCTGGTAGCGGTCGCGATCGACGCCGAGGTCGGCGTCGATGCCGAGCCGCTGGATCGCGCCGGCGACTGGCGGGCCATCGCCCGCCGGGCGCTGTCGCCGGACGAACGGGCCCAGGTCCAGGCGGCCGAGCCGGGGCTACGAGAGTCGCTCGCGGGCCGGCTGTGGTGCCGCAAGGAGGCCGTCGCGAAGGCGACCGGGCTGGGCCTTGCCCTGAACCTCAAGACATGGACGGCTCGTCCCGACGGCCGGTCACGCTGGCTCACCGCATCGCTGGACGAGATGCCCGAGCCGGTGCTCGTGTCCGATCTCGACACCGTCGCGGACGCGTTCGCCGCGGTGGCCGTGACAGGCGCCGGCGAGGCGCCCACCGTGACGGTGCGCGACGCCGTTCCGGGCTGACGGACACCCGGCGTATCCTGACCGTGATGCGGGGGATCGTGGGTGCCCTCCTAACCGGTGCGATCGCTGCACTCCTGCTCGCCGGCTGCGGCGGCAGCGGGCCGCCCCCGAGCCGGGTCAGCGCCTGCGCATCTCAGGTCAAGGCCGGCGTGCTCCCGCACTGGGCTCGCGGCGGCTTCAGCGATCCCAAGCCACGGATGCCCTACGAGGTCGGCCGCGCCGGCGACATCGCGGCAATCGTCTGGGGTTTCCCGCTGCTCTCTCCGCCGCCGCGCACGCACAACAACAAGATCCTCTGGGTCTCGCGGGTGACGCTCCAGCCGGGGTCTGACCTGCGCATCGCCGCGCAGCGGATGCACGGCACCCACCCGCTTGGCACGCCGGTCTCGCGGACCGTGACGGGCGGTCCCGGCCCCTCGATCATCGACCTGCCGGCATCCGGATGTTGGCGCCTGACGCTGCGCTGGTCGGGGCGCGTGGACTCGCTGGACCTGGACTACGCGGCGAACCCCGACGCGTAACCTCAAGGGGCCATGTCTCGCGTCGCACTTGTGACCGGCAGCTCCGGCGGCATCGGCGCCGCCATCGGCAAGCGCCTGGAAAGCGACGGCCTCGAGGTGCTCGGGGTCGACCTGAAAGCCGCTCGTGACCGCGACGTCAGCGCCGACCTCGCCACGCCCGAGGGCAACCGGGCCGCTGTCGACGCCGCGCTCGAGCGCTTCGGGCGCCTCGACGTGATCGTCGCCGCGGCGGGCTTTCAGCACATCGCGTCGGTGGCCGAGTTCCCGGAGGACCGCTGGGATGCGCTGTTGTCGGTGATGCTGACCAGCCCGTTCCTGCTGTCCAAGTACGCGTGGCCGGCGCTGTCCGAGAGCCCGGAGGCGCGGATCATCGTGATCGCATCAGCCCATGGCCTCGTGGCGTCGCCGTTCAAGGCCGGCTACGTCGCGGCCAAGCACGGAGCGGTGGGATTGGTCAAGGTGCTGGGGCTCGAGGGCGCCGACCACGAGATCATGGCGACAGCCGTGTGTCCCGGGTTCGTCCGCACCCCGCTGGTCGAGGGTCAGCTCGAGGACCAGGCAAAGGCCCACAACACCTCACAGGAGCGAGTGCTCGAGGACGTCGTGCTGGCCCCGCACGCGATCAAGCGGTTGATCGAGCCCGAGGAGGTCGCCGATGTCGTCAGCTTCCTCGCCGGGCCCGGTGGGAGGACCTTCACCGGCGCGGCGGTCACGATGGACATGGGCTGGACCGCCCGCTGACGCTTAGCCAGGCCGGTCCTGGCCGCTGTACTCCTCGTTGGGAAGCATGTTCGTCGCCATCGCCATGCGATTCGTGAGGTTGTACATCGCGCTGATCTCCGCCACGTCCCACGCCTCCTCGAGCGAGAGACCAGCGTCCAGCAGCGTCTGGAGGTCCTCGCGCGTGACTTCGCGCGGCCGCAGCGTCAGCTTCTCGGCGTAAGCGCAGATCGCGCTGCGGCGGGCATCGAGCCCCGCCCGGCGCCAGTCGTAGGAGATCCGCTCGCCGAGCACGGGGTCGCCGAGCTCGTGGCGCAGCGCCGCTCCGTGTGCGACCAGGCAGTACAGGCAGCCGTTGGCCGAGCTGACCACAACCGCGATCATCTCGCGGTCGGCGGCACCGAGATTCTCGGTCGGCTCGTGCAGCTGGCGGAAGTGCGTGAACCACGCGCTCAGCCGCTCGGGCCGGAACGCATAGACGCGGAATACGTTGGGCACGAACCCCAGCCGCTCGCGCGCCTTGGCGAACAGGCCCTGCAGACCGCCGGGCAGGTCCGCCTCGTCGGGGACCGGAAACCACGAGCCGGTGTCGTCGGAATGATTCACGGGCTCGCCGAACTCTACGTCGCGGCGAGCCCGTGAGTTAGCCGCCTACGCGGGAGCGGGCACGTGGACGCCGAGCTTCTCGGCCGCCATCTTCGTGCCCTGCACGCGGTTCTCGATCTTCTGGAAGGCGATGTCGCGCGCGTAGTCGGCCGACCCGTGCAACGGCTTCTCATCGATGCTGAACGGCGAGAAGCCGCAGTCGTCGGTCGCGCCGAGGCGTTCCGTGGGGATGTGCTTGGCGGCCGCAACCAGCTCGTCGCAGACCTCCTGAGCAGACTCCACCCGCGGGTTCTGCGGATTGATCACGCCGACGAAGACCACCTGTGGCACGCCGTTTGCGTCGTCGCGACTGTGCTCGCCGACGAGCTTGTAGACGGACTCGCGGTCGCGCTCGCTGCGGCACTGCATCATGAAGTAGCCGGCGTTCAGCTCGAACAGGCTCGGCAGCAACGCGCTGTAGGGAACATCGGCGCTGTGGACCGAATCACGGTCACCGCCGGGGCACGTGTGCACACCGATGTTGGCCCGCTCTTCGGGCGTGAACCGGTCGAGCACGCCGTTGATCAGTGCCACGAAGTGCGGGAGCATGCCACGGCCCGTCCACGGATTGCGCGAGTCCTCGCGCAAGGCAAGACGCCCCTCGGTGAAGTCGATCGAGACTCGCACCGCACCCGCGTCGAACGCGCCGCGGATGTCCTTCTCGCATTCGTCGACCAGGTCGCTTTCGAACTGCTCGCGCGAGTAACCGGAGATCTGTTCGTCGAGCGGATACAGCAGCGCCAGCATCGACGGCGCGATCACCGCCTGCTTCATCGGCCTGGAGGCGAGCTTGATCGACCGCTTGAGCGTGTCGGCGGCGAACGTCTTGTAGCGGAACGGGCCGCCGACGAGCTTGGGTAGCTGCCGGTAGTGGCCGTCGGCGAAGATCGCGAAGTACTGACCGCCGGGGCCGAGGTGATCGGCGAGTCCGGTGCCGGCGAGCGTGTCGGTCACCGGGTAGGTCGCAAAGCTTGACCACCACTGCTCGCCGTCGGAGATGATCGGGGCGCCGGTTGCCTCTCCGCGCTCGATCGAGTCCTTCGCGGCGGCCTCCTGCTCGGTCTCGAGCTGCTGCTTGTCGATCTTGCCCGCGTCGTATTCGGCATAGGCCGCCTGCAGCTTGTCGGGCCGTGGCAGCGAGCCGACGGGCTCGGTCGGGATCCCCGTTTCGGCTGTGGGGTCGTAGGCCATCGCTCAACTCTCCCTCGCGTCGCGTATCCGAGACCCTCCGCCGGTCCAGATGAGACCGACTGGTCTCCCTCTCTGGAGGCGAGCCTACGCCCCGCCGGGCCAGACGTCAACGACGCTCGAGTAGCGCGGCACCGATCCGCTTGGCGCGGCGCGCGGCATCCTGATCGCCCTCCGCCGCGGCCACGATCGAACCCTTCATCAAGATGTGCCACTGACGCGCGAAGTCCTCGGCGTCGGCAATGCCGGCCGCCCGCGCGAGGCCCTCCAGAAAGCCCCGGATGCCGGCCAGGTAAGCCACCCCGGCACGGTGGACGCGGTCGGTGGGATCGGGGTGCTCGAGCATCACGTTGATGAACGAGCACCCCTCGAAGTCCGATCGGTGAAACCACTCGTCGAATACGTCGAATATCGCCAGCAGTCGCGCGGCGGGCTCCGACGCTCGAGCGGTTACCTCTTCCTCGAGCCAGCCCCTGGTCCACAGCTCCTCACGACGCTCGAGGAACGCGAGCACGAGGTCCTGCTTGGACGCGAAGTGCCGGTACAGCGTCTGCCGCGCGACCCCTGATCGGGAGATCACCGCGTCGACCCCGACGGCCTGGATGCCCTGTCGCGAGAACAGCTCGTAGGCGGCTTCGAGGATCCGCTCGCGCGCGCCTGGAATCTGGGTCTCGGTGCTCGCCATGCGAAGCGCAACTGTATCTCGGCTGCCGGAGCTGACCCAACTTGCAAGGGAGACTGATCTCCCTCGTCGGATTGTCACTCCCGGGACGCCATTGGGGCGCGAGCCGCCGGGATACACTCGCCGCTGGTGGCCAGCGGCGCTCGTGCAATCTCGTTGTCGCGGTGGAGACGGCCCTGGACGCCCAGCCCGGGACCAACGGGCTGGCTGCCGGTGTGGTCGGTCCCGGCCGCGCTGCGCGCGGTGCGAACGACGCTCGTGATGCCGACGCTGTTCGCGTTCACCAGCCAGGTGGTCGGCAACCCGCAGATGGCGACGTTCGCCGCGTTCGGTTCGTTTGCCACGTTGCTGCTCGTCGCCTTCGGCGGCGGCTGGCGCGACAAGCTGGTCGCACACGCCGGGCTGGCGCTCGCCGGCAGCGTGCTGCTTACGATCGGCACACTGGTCAGCTCCTCGACGCTCCTGGCCGCGATCGTCACCGTCCCAGTTGCGTTCGCGGTCTTCTTCGCAGGCGTGATCGGCCCCAACGCGGCGGCCGGCGCAATCGCGGCCTTGCTTCCCTACGTGCTTCCGGCTGCGTCTCCGGGGACGATCAGCATGATTCCCGACCGCCTGGCGGGCTGGCTGCTGGCGTCCGTCGTCGGCACCGCCGCGGTGCTGCTGCTGTCGCCGCCCAGCCCCGGCGACAAGCTCAAGCGCGCCGCCTCGAAGCTCGCCTCCGAGCTGGTCTCCGAGCTCGAAGCGATGCTGCGCGGCGACGCCCAACAGGAGCAGCTGGAGGCGTGCATCGCCGCCAAGCACGAGCTGCTCTCGCAGTTCAACTCGACGCCGTACCGGCCGACCGGGCTCGGCGCCGCAGACCAGGCGCTCGCCAACGCCGTCGAGTTGCTCGAATGGTGCACGTCGCTGGTTGTCGACAGCGTGCGCGAACGCAGCGATCTGTCCGATGCGCCCGACGACGAGCGCGAGTTGCTGGCGGTTGGAGCGCAGGTCTTGCGCGACGCCGGCACCCTGATCGGTGGCGGTGACGCGCGGCCCGACCTGGAGCGTCTTGAGGAATGCCGGATGCAGAGCATCGGCCGCCTCGGCGACCAACCGCTACCTGACGCGGACTTCCGCGAGGTCGCGCAGATCTCCTTCCACGCCCACGCGATCGCCGTGACAATCCTCGCGATCGGCGCCGACGCCGTCGTCGCCGCGGGCGTCGCCGATCCCGAGTGGATCGCCGAGCAAGGAGCCCGGTGGTTCGGAGCCTCCACGTTCGACCCGCCACCGCGGCGCCTGTCGGAGGCGTCGCAGGCAGCGGGTTACGCGCTGCGCCACGCCAGCGTGCGCTCGGTGTGGTTCATCAACAGCCTGCGCGCCTCGGTGGCGATCGCAGCGGCGGTCGCGATCGCCGACCTCTCGAGCGTTCAGCACGGGTTCTGGGTGGTGCTCGGCACGCTTTCGGTGTTGCGCACGAACGCAGGCTCGACCGGATCCACGGCACTTCGTGCACTTGCCGGCACGCTCGCCGGGTTCGTCATCGGCGGGGCGTTGATCGTTGCGATCGGGACCAACACGGCGGTGCTCTGGGCCGCGCTGCCGGTCGCCGTGTTCGTGGCCGCCTACTCTCCCGGCACCGCACCGTTCGCGGTCGGCCAGGCTGCGTTCACGGTGACGATCGCGGTGCTCTTCAACCTGCTCGCCCCGGTCGGCTGGAGGGTCGGTGTCGTTCGCATCGAGGACGTGGCGATCGGGTGCGCGGTCAGCTTCGCCGTCGGGATCCTGTTCTGGCCTCGCGGCGTTGCGTCCGTGGTCGGAGACGACCTGGCCGACGCATACCGGACCGGAGCCATGTATCTGACCCAGGCGGTGGAATGGGTCTCGGGCCTGGCCGTGCAAACTCCAAACGGAGCAACGGCTGCCGTAACGGCCGGCGTCCGGCTCGACGATGCGCTGCGCGGGCTGCTCGCCGAGCAGGGGACCAAGCACGTGCGCAAGGAGGATCTGTGGCGCCTGGTGGGCGGTTCGCTGCGGCTGCGTCTGACCGCGCACGCCGTCGCCGGGCTCCCGCATCTGGACGGCGCGGCCACCGAGGGGTCGCGCGCAGTGCTGATCGAACGGACCGCGATGCTCCAGGCCTGGTACGACAACCTCGCCGCGCACGTGGACAGGCCCCGCGGTCGTGCGGCCGCGACGTTGACGGCGCCCGAGCTCGATCATGACCACAACCCTGCTGGATCGACTCAGGCGATTTGGCTCTGCGAGCACCTCGACCACCTCGCCGACCATCTCTGCGAGCTGATTGAGCCGGCCGGAAAGGTCGCAGCCGTTCGGCGCCGCCCGTGGTGGCGATAGCTACGGCGCCGCGCTCGCCGACGGCGCGGTGCTTGCGCCGTCGGGCACCTCACAAGGCAGCGCCGACGGGTCATAGCGGGCGCATACCGCCAGCGGGCTCTCAAACAGCCCGACCGATGGAAGCGCCTGTCCCGTGAACGAGAACAGCGTCAGGTTGTCGTTGGGCGTCCCGGCGCCGGGCTCCCAGCCGACTCCCGGGATCCACTCCGGCTCCCAATAGAACAGCCCCAGGCCTGGGTGGTGGGGAACCTGGGCGAGGATCGAAAGCACATCGTTGTAGAACGACAGCTGACCTCCGGGAGAGGCGGAGGGGTTGGCGGCGCGCGCGCCGGCCACGCCCGCCTTGAGCAGCGTCGTCAGGTTGTCCCAGCCGGTGTCGGTGGTCCAGTCGACCTGGCCCACCGGCGCTCAGATATGTGGTGAGGGAGTTCTCGCTACGCGGCTTGGTCTTCGCGCTCGTACGTCACCGGCAGCTGAGCGATCTGGCGCTGTGTGGCTGCAAATGAGGCGCTGAGCGTGAGTCCGCAACGTGTGCAGTAGACCACCGCAAAATGCCCCGGGGGGCTCCAGCTGTGCTCGTGGTCTGCGCAGTGCGTTTTTCCGTGATTCATCATGCCTGTGACCCGTTTGGTCGATCCGTTGCCTGCCGGTACCCGGGCAGCGAATGCCCCAAACCACCGAACCGCGGTGCGATAGCTCGCGCGGGCGTAGGATCGCCCCCATGAGGGCCGACGAATACGTCCTGGACACGGCCGTCGTCCGCGACTTCATCGGGTCGGTGCACAGCTGCATCGAGGCGTCCCAGTCACCGGCCGACGCGATCGAGCGCATCCGCCCCCGCTTCGCGCAACTCCTGGAGGACTCCGTTTGGCTGCCCGACCGATACCGCGAGCCCGCGCCCGAGAGCGGGATGGGCGGCGGCATCGGCCAGTGGCTCTTGTACCGCGCCGGCGACGGCTCGATGTCGCTGTTCAGCCTGGTGGTCCCCCCTGCCGCGCAGACGCCGGTGCACGACCATCTGGCGTGGGGCCTGGTCGGGCTGTACCGCGGCACCCAGGACGAGGAAATCTTCGCGCACGACCACGAGCAGCTGCGGCTCACCGAGCGGCGCTCATTGCGGCCAGGCGAGTTCTACGCGCTGCTGCCGCCGCGTGACGACATCCACAGGGTGCGGACCACCTCGGCCGAGACGTCGGTCTCGATCCACCTTCTGGCCAACGACACCGGCTGCGTCTGGAGGCACGCCTACGACCCCGATTCGGGCGAGCAGAGCCCGTTTCGCTCGGGCTACGTGAACGCTCCCTGCGTCGACCGATGACTTCGGGCGCGCGCCGCGGTCATAACCGCTGACATTCCCCCGCCCTTAAAGGAGGAGCAGTGAGCACAATCGCTAGCCGGCTCGGCGAGATCAGCCTCGTCGTCGTCCCAAGCAACGACATCGACAAGCAGATCGAGTTCTATGAGTCGCTCGGTTTCGAGAAGCGGACCGACGTCCCGTTCGGCGGCCAGTACCGCTGGGTCGAGGTCTACCCGCCGAATGGCAGCACGGGGATCGCGCTCGCGCCCCCGCCCCCCGGCGGCGAAGCGGGCTCCAAGGAGACCGGGATCATCGTGACCACGGATGACATCGACGCCAGCCACGCCGAGCTGAAGGCCAAGGGCGTCGACGTCGACGCCGAGGTCTCGCGTATGGGCGACCCGGTGCCGCCGATGTTCTGGTTCCGCGACACCGAGGGCAACTCGCTGCTGATCGTCCAGTCGGGCTCGTAAGCCCGTCACACCGCACTCACGGGGCACGGCCGGCGTCTGCAAGCGGCCGTGCCCCTCTCTTTGCAGCGTTGACATCCGCGGGCCGGCCCCATATATGTGCTCCTTACAAGAGGGGAGCACCAGGTGGCAAATGGCACTGAAGCGCCGAAGCCCGAGGATCAGGCGAAGGGCTTGGACAAGGATCAGGTCGCGCTTTGGCGTGCTGAGCTGAGCGCGCTCGGCGGCGCACTGCTGTTCGTCGCGATCGGCTTTGCCGCGATCCTGCTCGTCGCCAAGGTCGCCGATGTCAAGGACGGCACCGTTCTCGCCTCGCTGCTGATCGTCCCGGCGCTCCTCTACCTGCTGCTGTCGGGAAGGGTCTCGGACCTCAAGGGCCCGGGCGGCCTCGAGGTGCAGCTCGCCAAGGTCGCAAACCAGACGATTCCGACGTCAGGCCACGAGCAGGGCGGAGCGGCCCTTTCCTACGAGGAAGTGCGCCCCGTCGAGCGGGGCCGCGCCGAGAGCTTCCTCGACCGCGTCAGGAACATCACGCCGGCCGATCCGGTGGTGCTGACGCTCACGGTCGGCTCGGGAAAGATCGACGGCAAGGTCGCGGCCGACTACGCCAGAGGTCTGACGCAGTTCCCGCGCTTTCGGTTTGTCGCGGTGCTCAACGAGGACAAGACGCTGATCTCGTACATGGACGAGAGCGCCTTCCGCCACGTGATCGCCGCCGATGTGGTCGACGCCGCGATCCTGCTCGACAACATCGAGAAGAAGAATCTCGGCCCGATTCGCGGCTTCACGGGAATGATCACGACCACGGTGGCGCCCGGGGCGAGCATCGCCGACGCACTGCGCACGATGGACGCCGAACGAACCGAGGCGCTGCTCGTGACCGAGCAGGGCAAGATCAAGGGGATCGTCGAGCGCGACCGGCTCGCCAACGCCTTGCTGCTGACGATCTTGGACCGCGTTTCCGGCTAGCCGCGTCTCAGGCCCCGGCGTCCTCGGCGAGGAACCGCGGGCTGTCGGCGATGATCTGGCGCCGCCGCAGCCCGGTAATGAACTGCTCCTGATCGTCGAACGCGACCACCGTCGCCACCGCCGGGCGCAGGCTCACCGTGAGGTCGCCAGGCTGGGCGTCGATCGGCTGCCCGTCGACTTCGAGCCGCGCCCCGCCGTACCCCGGAGCGGTGATGAGCTGCAGCTCCGATTCCCCCGAGACGACCAGTGGCGGGCACACGCCACCGTGGGCGTACAGCGGCGTGAACGCGAAGGCGTTGGTCCCGGGCGCGAGCAGCGGGCCGCCCGCCGACAGGCCATACGCGCTCGAGCCCAGCGGCGTGCTGACCACGCAGCCGTCGCCGGCCACCCTGGCGTACAGCGTTCCGTCGACCAGAACTCGGACGCGGATCTGGCCCTCGCCGGCGCGCACGACGACGATGTCGTTGACCGCCACCACGGGCTCGCCACGCTCGCGGACGCCGTCGAGCCCCGGGAGCGGTCGCGGCGTCCAGTCGCCGGCGGTGAAGCGGTCCAGCGCGTGCTGCAGTTCGCTCGGCGCGACGCTCGTCAGCACGCCAAGGCTCCCGCACGCAACCCCCAGGACGGGACGGCCGCCTTGCATGCCGGCGTGGATCGCCGCCAGCGTCGTCCCGTCTCCGCCAATCGCGAGGATCAGGTCACAGTCAGCCGGGTCGCCCTGCTCGGCCACCTGCTTCTGCCGGCAGAAGGCGCGCACCTGAACCAGGTCCACGCCACTGCGCTGTGCCCACTCGCGCAGCTCGAGCAGCGCCCCCTCGATCGGCCTGGTGGGATGGACTACCAGGCCGATCCGCGACAGCGATGCGGGTGCGGGACTGCCGTCGTGAACTTGTTGGTGGGAAGTCGCCATGACGCTGCAGTGATCCTAGGGCCTAGATCTCCAGGCGCGACTCCTCCAAGTCGAGGTCGCGGATCACGTGGTTCATGGTCTCGTTGGAGATCTCGCCGCTGTTTCGCATCCGCACGAGCGCCTCGCGCTGAGCGGCGAGCACGAGCTGCACGATCTGCTGGTAGGCCAGAGAGCGGTCCTCGTAGCCGTCGTCCTCGATCTTGCCCGCCTGCGCGGCGAAGCGGCGCTTTCTGTACTGGTAGGCGGCGCGGAGCCGTTCGATCGTGTCCTCCCGCGTCCACTCCTCGCGCTCGAGCTCGTCGAGCTCGGCGAGGGCCGCCTTGCTCGCGACCAGCCGGGCACGGATCTCCTCGTTCTCCTCGTCTCCGCCGCGCGTGATATGCAGCACCCGGATCAGCCACGGCAGCGACAGGCCCTGGATCACCAGCGTCGCGAAGATCACGGCGTAGGTGAGGAAGATGATCAGATCGCGGCTCGGGAACGGCCCTCCGGCGTCGGTCGTCAGGGGCAACGCCAGGGCGGCGGCAAGCGACACCGCGCCGCGCGTGCCGGCCCACGCCAGCACCAGCCGCTCTCGCGCCCCTACCCGACGGGCGACTTGACTCGGGCGGCGATCGAGTAACCGGATCAGGTAGGGCATCGTGAAGAACCACACCAGCCGGATCAGAATCGCCGCCGCGCTGACGGCCACCGCGTACGCGACGAGCTCCCCGGCCGGGACCGTCCCAAGCCGGTCGAGGACGCCGTGCAGCTGCAGCCCGACCAGGACGAACAGGCTGGCGTTGAGGATGAAGTCGAGCATCTCCCACACGAAGTTGCCCTGCAGCCGGATCCTCGCGGGGATGATGCTCGGCCCTCGGATCCCCATGTACAGGCCGGTGGTGACCGCCGCCAGCACGCCCGATGCCCCGACGGCGTTGGCCGGGATGAACGCCGCGTAGCCGCTGAACAGCGAGATCACCACGCTGGTCTGCGCGTCGCTCGTCCGGGCGCGCAGCTCGGCGATGACCCACCCGACGGCCAGGCCGATAGCTATCCCGCCAGCCGCGCCGGCCAGAAATCGCAATCCGGCGTTCGCGATCGAGAAGGTGCCGCCCACCACGACGCCGACCGCCACCTTGTAGGCGACCAGCGCGGTCGCGTCGTTGAACAGCCCCTCCCCCTCGATCCCGTTGACGAGCCTGCGCGGGAGGTCCAGCCGTCGCATGATCGCCGCGCCAGCCAGCGGATCGGTCGGCGAGACGATCGCGCCGAGCGCGAACGCCGCCGCCCACGGGATCCCGTCGATCACGGCGTGCGCCACGATCGCGACCGCGGCCATCGTCGCGAGCACCAGCCCGACCGAGCTGAGCGTCACGGAGCGGAGGTTCGAGCGGATGTCGGTGAGGTTGGCGAAGAACGCGGCTCCGTACACCAGCAGCGGCAGGAACACGACCAGCACGATGTTCGGGTTCAGCCGGATTTCGGGCATTCCCGGGATGAAGCCCAGCAGTGCGCCGCCGACCACCAGGACGATCGGGTAGGGCACCGCCAGCATCCGGGCGAGCGCACCGAGCCCCGCAACCGAGACCAGCAGCCCCGCGATCAGTAACTCAGCCTGACCCAAGCAGCTCCTTGAGCTCGGCCATGTCCTCGTCGCTCGGCTGCCATCGAGCGGCGGCAGCATTGGCGCGGACCTGCTCCGGCTTGGTCGCACCCGCGATCACCGATGAGACCACCGGGCGCGCGATCAGAGCGCCGATTGCGACGTCGACCAGCGAGACATCCCTCGCGTCGGCGTAGCCCTGAAGTGCGTCGAGCAGGTCGAACTGATCGTCGGACGCGATCTCGTCGCGGTCCGACAGGCGTGCTCCTGACGGTCCGGCCTCGCCGCGACGGTACTTGCCGGTCAACAGACCCGAGGCGAGCGGGAAGAACGGAACGAAGCCGATTCCCAACCGCTCGCATGCGGGCAGCACGTCGCGCTCGGCGTCGCGAACGAGCAGGCTGTACTCGTTCTGGACGGCGGTGAAGCGCGTGAGCCCGCGCTCGCGTGCCACGGCGTCCGCTTCTTCCAGCTGCTGCGCTGAGAAGTTCGAGGCCCCGATCGCGCGGACCGATCCTCGGCGGACCAGCTCGTCGAGCGCTTCCAGCGTCTCGGCGATCGGGGTCACCCCGTCCGGGCGGTGGTACCAGTAGACGTCGATGGTGTCGGTTCGCAGGCGGCGCAGCGATGCCTCGATCGCCTGCAGGATGTAGTCGCGTGAGCCTCGCGGCCCCTTGCCGTCCCCCATGTCCATCCCGAACTTGGTCGCCAGCGTGACCTGGTCGCGGCGTCCCTCCAGGACCTCGCCGAGGAACTCCTCGCTCTGGCCGCGGCCGTAGGTGTTCGCCGTGTCGAAGAACGTGACGCCCTCGTCGAGCGCCGCGTCGACGACGGCCCGGGTTGCCTCCAGATCGATCCGGCGGCCGAAGTTGTTGCAGCCCAGGCCGACCACGGAGACCTCCAGTCCCGAGTCTCCGAATGGACGCGAGGCGAGCATCACGCGTGCGCCTTCATCGCCGCCGTGACCCGCTCCCGGCGAGTCGGCTGATCGCCCTGGCGAAACGTCTTGATGTAGGCGTCGAAATCCCAGGTCTTGAGGAACTCGGCGGCGGCATCACGCCCGGAGTCATACAGCTTGCGCTTGAGCTGTGGATCGTCGTCGATGCTGAACTGCGTGGTCTGCACGCCAAGCGTGTTGATCGGGATCGTCCGCGCGTAGTTGGCCTGCTCGACGTACAGGCGGTCGTGCGCCTCCATCATCGTGTGGCCGATCGCCAGCAGGAACCCGAGGATCGACACCTTGCCTTCATCCGTGCGCTCCGGCTCGTCGCCTGCAACGAGTGGGGCCTGCTGGTTGGGAGCGACGAGCAGCAAGCCGAACGTCGGCCACCGCGGCACGTGATCGGCCGGGGTGTCGAACAGCCACACCGGGAAGTTGGACAGCAGCCCGCCGTCAACGATCAGGCGCTGATCGTGCGGCTTGCGGGGGTCGTGATAGACGACGGGGTCGAAGAAGATCGGGATCGACATGCTCATCCGCACGGCCGCGGCGATCTCGAGCTCGTCGGGGTCCATGCCGAGATGCTCCTGGGCGTCGCGCGGCAGCACGAGCATCCGCTGCTCGGTGATGTCGGAGGCGATCACCTGCAGGCGGTATTGGGCGGCGCCGCCGCCATCGGCTCCGCCTGCGTCCCCGTCGCCGCCGTCGCCCCCGTCACCGCTTGCGACGCGGAGCTGGCCGAACTTGGTGATCCCCTTCTCCTCGAGGCGCTCGCGCATCCAATTCTCGAAGTACTTGCCCGGGTGCAGCCCCTTGTGCGCGGCAAGCTCGAGCGCCTGGGACACCGGCCAGTGGCCGCCGTCCTCGAAGCTCTTGAACTTCATCTGCTCGAGCACCAGGCTCTGCAGCTCGTCGCCCGAGTATCCGGCTGCGACGAGCGCGGCCGTGATCGCCCCGGCGGACGTGCCCGCGACCCTCTGAGGCTTGAACCCCTGTTCGTCGAGGTAGCTGAACGCGCCGGCGAGGCCAATGCCCTTGACGCCGCCACCCTCGAACACCAGGTCGACACGCTTCTCATCACCGGCCGCTTCGGTTGTCACGGTTGCCCCTCCTGCGTTCGTGGCCCTATGTCAGCGCAAGACTAATCCCGGTGACTAGACTGGCGGCGGCCGCATCCACGATCGCGTGAGGGAGCATGGAGCCGATGGGCGAGTCTGAGCAGCGCAGCGGTCTGGAGAACATCGAGCACATCGTCGTGCTGATGCTGGAGAACCGGTCGTTTGACCACATGCTCGGCTACCTGTCGCTCGAGCACGGCCGCGACGAAGTCGACGGCCTCAAGCCGGGGATGTCGAACACCGCGAACGGCAAGGAGTATCCGATCGCGCATGCGACGGCCACTCACGTCCCGGATCCGCACTGGGATCCCGACCACTCCGCGGCCCAGACCGACCTTCAGATCGGAGGCGGCAAGATGGACGGGTTCGCGGCGAGCTTCGCTCACACGCTCAAGCGCCGCAACGTCCCCAACCCCGATCCGGGCGTGGTCATGCAGTACTACAACGGCGCGGATCTCCCCGTCTACCACCACCTCTCCGAGAACTTCTGCGTGTGCGACCGCTGGCACAGCTCCGTTCCTGGCGCCACCTGGCCCAACCGCCTGTATGCGCTGACCGGCGGCGCCGCCGGCAGCCGCGACGACAAGCCGAAGCCACCGCCGATCTATGGGCGCAATGCGTTCATCCGCCATCTCGCCGCGGCGGATGTCAGCTGGCGCTGGTACGCGTACGACGTCGGCACGCTGCGCTGCGTCGACCACGAGTACCTGATCGGGCATCACGGCCATTTCGCCTACGTCGACCGGCCCAAGCTGCCCTTGCTTACGACGCTCGAGGAGGATCTGGTCCTCGACGTGGACGCCGCCAGCTTCGTCGAGGACGCGCGGCGCGGCAAGCTCGCGCAGGTCTCGTGGGTCGACCCAAACTTCAAGGACGTCAACCTCGCCCACATCCAGTCCAACGACGACCATCCGCCCTCCGACGTGCAGGACGGACAGGAGCTCGTGTTTCTCGTCTACAACGCGCTCGCGTCCGGCCCCAAGTGGGACCGCACGCTGCTGCTGGTCCTGTACGACGAGCACGGCGGTTTCTACGACCACGTGGAGCCGCCCGAGGCCCCCGACGACGACCCGGCGACGTTCGGCCGCTACGGGATCCGGGTGCCGGCGTTGGTCGTCTCGCCGTGGGTGGCGCAGCGATCGGTGTCAAACACGCTGTTTGATCACACGTCGATCATCAAGACGATCCTCACGCGCTTCTGCCCGGGCGAGCTCACGCGGCGGACCGGGATCGATTCGGTGATTCATTGGCTGGAGCCCGGGCATCCCCACTACATGGGAAAGCGCGTTGCCGAGGCCGCCGACGTCGGCGGGCTGCTCACCGAGCAGTCGCCTCGCCCAGCGCCCGACCGTGCGGACCTCGTCCAGTGGGTTGCCGGTCGCCACGCTCAGGCCGCCGCGAAGGTCGCGACCGACCCGGTGGCGTTCCACGCCGAGGACCGGATCTTCACCGACCTCCAGCGCAACGCGATCGCCGCCGAGCAGCACATCCGCGACCAGGGCCTCCCGCCCGGGCAGCCATAGAGTGTCTCAATTGCTCTCGATCACCCGCAGCACCGACGACCCAGGCGTCGTCCTCGCACTGGCCGGCGAGCTCGACGTGTTCTCCGCCCCAGAGCTCGCCGAGCAGCTGGACGCGTTGGCCGCGGACGCCTGCCCTCGCGTCCTTCTCGACCTCAGCAGGCTGAGCTTTGTCGACAGCTCCGGCGTCAGCGTGCTGGTCAAGGCCAGGCACGAGGCGGAGGCCAACGGCCGCCGGCTGATCCTTCGCGGTGCCACCGAGCAGGTGCATCAGGTGTTCTCGGTGCTGGGCCTGGCCGACTGGCTGGCGATCGAGGACGCCTGATCCCGCCCGGCGCCGCCCCGCCGAAAAAGACCCAATCGAGCGCCCGGCCACGGCGCGCGGGTCCTTTACCCCGGTGAGCGAGGCTTAAGACCCAGCCGGCCGCGCAGCGACCTCCGATGGGTCTTTTTCCGCGGGCCCGGCGGGAAGCTCACGGGTGGCGACCAAGCCCGCGCAGCACCGCGTCCGCGTCGCGATGCGGCGCGCGCAAAGCGATCCCGACGATGTCGAGGTCGTCGCCGGCAACCGCTTTGACCGCCGCCCGGTTGGCCGCGTCGTGGCCCGTGGTGAACATCTCCCAGGTGTACAGCGCGATCGGCACACCGCGTCGCAGCGCGCGCTCGCGCACGGTCTTCAGCTTTGCCGCGCCGGCTTCGAGCACGATCACCGGCTGCACCAGCAGCGCCAGATATCGGTTCCCGTCGGCGTCCAGGTAGTCCTCACCGATCGCCGCCGCGCCGGCGTCGGCCACCACCCCGCTGATCAGGAACGCCGCCACGTTGACGCGCTGCCACGCCTCGAGGTCCTCGCGGACGGCGACCGCCACCTTGGTGTCGAAGTCGGATACCGCCATCCGCCAGAGGATCCCCGCGCCGGCCATCCCTGTCTTGAACGAAATTGCGGGCGTTTACGCGGCGGCGAAGCGGGCCGGCGTCACGCCCACGGCGCGCTTGAACGTCCGCGTCAGATGCGATTGGTCGGCAAACCCGCATTGCGCCGCGACCCACGCGGCGGCCTCGCCTCGGGCCAGCATGTCGCGCGCCTGGCCGATTCGCAGGTTCGTCTGAAATGCGTGCGGCGTGAGGCCGGTGTGGCGACGGAAGCGGCGCACGAGCTCGAACCGCGACAGGCCCGCGACCGACGACAGGGCCGCCAGGGACACGGGCTGGTCCCATTGCTCCAACAGATGCGCCCGAGCCCGCCGCACGGCCGCGTGCTCTGAGCCGTCGCGGTCGGGAGCCGGTCCGGGTCGCAGGTGCGGGCGCAGCGCCTCCACGGCTCCCAGCACCGCTTCGTCGAGCTCGAGCCCAGTCCGACCCGTCTCGATCGCCGCGTGCGCGCGCAGCAACGAGTCCCGCAGCGCGCGGTCGCGAAACACCACCCAGCGCGCCGCTCGCGGAGCCGGCCGGTCGCGCTCGTCCCAGTCGTGCAGCAGCGCCGGATCGAGGTACAGAACCTTGTACGCCCACCCCTCGGGAACCGCGGCCATCCCGGTGTGCACCGCCTCGGGCTCGAGCACGAACAGCTCCCCCCGGTCGGCGCGCTGTCGGGTCGCGTCGACCTCGAACCGCGCCGCGCCGTGCTGCACCACCGCAACCGTCCAGGTCGGGTGCGAGTGCGGCATGTAGGCGTGCTCGACGAACCGCGCGTGGAGCGCCTCGACGCCCGCGAGGCCGTCGGGCCGGAAGTACACGGCATGCTCGGACACGCCTCAAAGGCTACCTTGCTCAAACCACCACACAGTTCACCTTTCATCATCATCCGTCTCGAGTTCACTGTCAGTGACTCAAAGAATTAACTTCTCGGCCTTGACCGCGCGCGGCCTGTTGGATTAGCGTCGTCAGTGACACACGTGGGGCAGTGCCGGGCTGTGGGCAAGCGCGGCGCATCGACAAACGGGGCTGGCTCCTGCGTACCAGAAGGGCGCACCATCGAGCACGAGGTAGGAGGTTTACGACCGTGGCCAATCCAACACCGCACGGCGCCGGGGTCCGTGGATTCAACCTGGCGCCGAGCTCCAAGTTCTTCAACGGCCGGTTCGGACGCATGTTCCGCGCCCTGCCGCCGGCTGACTTCGGAGACGACGACGTCCAGTCGCAGGATGCACTGCACAACCTGGGCGAGGCGATGGTGTCCGACGAAGACCCGCCGAAGGACGGTCCCGACGACGAGGAGAGCGGGATCCCGGCGGCGTACACCTATCTCGGTCAGTTCATTGACCACGACTTGACCTTCGACCCGGCCTCGAGCCTCCAGCGCCAGAACGATCCCGACGCGCTGATCGACTTCCGGACGCCGCGATTCGACCTCGACAGCGTCTATGGACGAGGCCCGGATGACCAGCCGTACCTGTACGCCGACGGGCGGCTGTTCCAGCTTGGGGACGTGCTCACCGGAAACGCGCTGGGACAAGCGCTGAACGCGCACGACCTGGCGCGCAGCGCCGCGACTCCGGCGCGCGCGATCATCGGCGACCCTCGCAACGACGAGAACGTCATCGTCTCTCAATTCCAGGGACTGTTCCTGCGCTTCCACAACAAGGTGGCCACCGACAACCCCGGTATGAGCTTCACCGATGTGCAGCAGGAGGTCCGCTTCCATTACCAGTGGTTGTTGCTCAGCGACTTCCTGCCAACCGTGGTTTCACACGAGGTGCTCCACGATGTGCTCCCGCACCTGCACCAGAGCTCCAACATCCATCTGCACCCGCCCCAGCTGCTCTTCTACCAGTTCCACAACGACATGTTCATGCCGCTCGAGTTCTCGGCGGCGGCCTACCGGTTCGGCCACTCGATGGTGCGTCCCGGCTACCGGCTCAACGACGACGTCGGACCGTTCGCGATCTTCCCCCTACCCGACCTGCCTGGGGACCCGGGCCTCACCGGGTTCCATGAGTTCCCACGCGACTGGGCTATCGACTGGGGCCGGTTCCTGGACCTCGAGCCGCGACCGTTCGGCGATGAGGACGATCCCGCCAACGCCGGCAATCCCAAGCGCACGCAGCTCGCGTACAAGATCGATACGTCGCTGGTCAACCCGTTGTCGATGCTGCCCCCCGCCGTAGCCACGAACCCGGCGAGCCTCCCGGAGCGCAACCTGCTCCGCGGCTGGCGGATGCGGCTGCCGAGCGGACAGACCATTGCCAGGGCGATGGGCGTCAGAGTTCTCGAGGACTCCGAGATCAAGATCGGCAAGTTCACCGGCGACCCGGCGGACATCAAGGGCGATGTCGTCGACCAGGGTGGCGCCGCCTTCGCCGGCAACTGCCCGCTCTGGACCTACGTGCTGGCCGAGACCGAGGAGGTCAACACGAAGTTCAAGACGACCGATGGCACCAAGACCCTCAAGACCCGGCGGCTCGGCAAGGTCGGCGGGCGGATCGTCACCGAGACGTTCGTGGGGATCCTCGCGGGCGACAGCAGCTCGTATCTGAACCAGAACCCGCTCTGGAAGCCGAGCTACGCGGTGGATGGCGAGTTCGGGTTACGCGAGCTGGTGAAGGCCGCGCTCGAGGGATAGCCCGTCGCCGCCCCTATGAGTTCAGGTGGACGATTGAGATCAGGTTCCCACAGGTGTCTTCGAACACGGCGGTCGTCGCAGGCCCCAGGTCCGTTGGCTGCTGGGTGAACCGGACCCCGAGGCCTTTGAGCCGCTCGTACTCGGCGTGGACGTCGTCGACGGCGAACGAGGTGAACGGGATCCCGTCATCGAGGAGCGCGTCCTTGAAGGGCTTGACCGCGGGGTGCGCGTCTGGCTCCAGCAGCAATTGCGTGCCGTTCGGTTCGCCGGGCGAGACGACCGTGAGCCACTCGTAGTCGCCGACGGGGACGTGTTCCTTCTCCTGAAATCCGAGCACCTCGGTGTAGAACTGCAGGGCCTTGGCCTGGTCGTCGACGAAGATGCTGGCGAGGTGGATTCTCATGGTGCCTTCCTGTGGTCGTCCCGGAGCCAGCGGTCGGCGATCTCGCGCAGCGGCTCCGGGGTGATTGAGTGCAGCTTGTAGCGGCCGTCGCGGCGCGCGCGGACGAGCCCGGCCGCCTCCAGTACGGCTAGATGCTGTGAGATCGCCTGGCGCGTGGATCCGAGTCCGTGCTTGGTGGCAAGCCGCGAGCAGATCTCGAACAGCCAATCACAGCGGTCGCGCCGGGCGGGCGTCAGCGCGTGAAGAACTCGCTCAGGACCGGGGCCAGCCGGGCGGGCTTGACCACGTGTGTCTGACCGGCGAGCGTCTGATACTGCGCGCTTGGCAGCACGTCGGCGAGCGCGCGCATCCCGTTCTTCATCCAGGTTGGGCTCTTGCCGCCGGCGACGACCAGCGCCGGCACCGTCGCGCCCGACCACCGCTCGGCGGGCAGCGGCGCGCCGCGGCCCAGATCGCCGACGATCCGGGCGTCGTAGGGAAGCGTGTGCGCGACCGCCTTGAGCTTGGGCCAGACCGGCATGAACCGCATCAGCCCCACCACGACCCGCGGGACGCCGACGCAGTCGCGCAAGAAGTAGCGGACCGCGTCCGCTCGCTGGTCGGTCGCCGCCATCTCGGCGAGGTGGCCGGCCCAGTTCGACGGGATCGGGCGGCGGCTGTCGTCCACGACGTACGGAAGCTCGTACAACGCCAGGCGAGAGATCGATGACAGCCGGGTCGCGGCCTCGAGCGCGAGCGCGCCGCCCGACGAGATCCCGTACACGTCCGCGCTGCCGCCGGCGGCTTCGATCACCGCCTCCAGATCCTCGATCTCGCGCTCGACCCCGTACGGCGCCCGGTCGCCGCTCTCTCCGCGCCCGCGGCGGTCATACGTGAACACGGTGAACCGCGAGCTGAGATGCGACGCGAGCTTGGTGTTCGGTCCCATCGCGCGATCGCACAGCGCCCCGTCGACGAGAATCAGCGGCGGGCCTGCGCCGGCGCGGGTGTAAGCGATGTCTGTGCCGTCCTTGGACGTGACTTTTTCGGGCATGTCGCTTGGACCGCGCTGAGGCGAAGAACTCATCGCACAGCCAGCCACTACCGTGCAGACCGTGGCTGTCACCCATCGTGCTCGCGTCGAGGCGCTGCTGGCGGATGCCGCCACCCAGCACGCCAATCTGATGTCGATGCTGCCGCCAGATCTAGCCGAGTCGATCCCCGTGGATGCCCAGGGCGTCACCCAGGCGATCGATCACCTCGCGTCCGCGGCCGGCCTGTCGGAGAGCGAGCGGCGTGCGCTGATCCAACCGCACGCGGTCAATCCGGCCGTGCTTCACGCTCGCGTCTTCGGGGGCGCGCCGCTCACGCGCGAAACCGTGATCGCCTCATTCGTCGAGGGCGCCCGGGTGCGCGCCGACTCGCTGGCGGTGATCGCCGACGCTGTCGGCGGCGAGGAACTCGGGCAGGAGGTCCGCAGGCTGCTCGTGGCTCACCCGCCGCCGATCGCGGCCGACGCCGAGGACGTCGTCGAATCGCTGCGCGCGACCTACGCGGCGCAGGAGCGCGCCGCGCTGATCATCGCCGCCGCCCTCGACGTCACCTGATCGCTCACGGCTGCATCGAGTTCGTCGGCTGCATCGAGTTCGTCGACTGCATCGAGTCCATTGCGTGCATCGCCGTCGGTGAGCCGGGCACGACCAGCCCGGGCACCTTGTGGGGTGCTGCCGCCACGGCCACGGCAAGCACGAGCAGGATCGCGGCGGTCCCCCAGGTCGCGGCCCGCCGCCACGGGACCGTCTTCTCGAACGCGATCAGCGCCGCGACCACGGCCATCCACGTGAGGCTCATGACCCCGAGGGCGAACAGGGCCGCCATCAGCGCCCAACAGCAGCCAAGGCACCATGCGGCGTGCTTGGACCCCATCTCGACCGCGCCGCGTCGTCCGTCACGCCACGAGCCCAGCAGGAATCCGACGGGGCTGCGGCACTTTGCCAGGCACAGGTTCTTGAGCGGCGTCAGCTCGTAGATCGCCGCGAACCCGATCACTCCGGCGGCGAACCAGCGCCCACCCGAGTGCCACGCCAGCGCGTCGCCGAACACGTTGCGGCCGAGCTCGAACAGGCCGTAGGCGGCGAGCCCGGCGGCCCCCCACACGACCAGGTAGGCGCCCGCGAACAGCAGCGGCCGGTCGGCCCCACGACTGCGCGTCATCGTCGTGTAGAGCGCCACCGTCGGCGCAAGCGACGGGAACATCATCGCCGCCATCATCACGACCCACACCCCGAGGAACCACCCCAGCGCGCCGAGGGCCGTCCCCGGCCCGGCGTCCATCCCGGCCATGCGATCGGCCGTCGACCACCAGGCCAAGCCGGCCAGGAGCAACAGCAGGAGAACCAAGCCCAGCCGCGCGCGCACGGCCGTGAACGCCTGCGCCAGCTCCCCGCGTTCCGAGCGGCGATCGGCGAGCGAGACCGACGCGGTGGCGCTCACGCCGCCCAGGAGAAGTTGGAGGTCGAGAAGCCCGCGTTGGCGTCGTACTCGACCCCGAAGGCGCTGATCTTCGAGCGCGTGGCGTGCGAGATCGTGAGCTCGGACCCAGCGGGATGGAAGATGCCGGTGAGCCGGGCCGGCTCGCCGGACTCCACGCCGAAGGGCACCACGTCCTCGATCTCGAAATCGACGGCGTCGCCGATCTTCACCGAGTGCTTGAGACCATCCTCGTGCACCTCGATCGGTGCCCGCTCGACGCCGAGGGACTCCCCGACGAGCGGGCCCAGGGCGGCCATCGGGCCGCCGAGCTGCCCCGAGAACACCGCGCCCAGCTTCTCGGCCTGCTCATCCGATGCCGCGGCGTCGATGAACACGCCAAGCCGCCAGTTGCCGTCGGTCATGACCTTGGGCGTGTCGGCCACCGCGGCCACGGTCAGGCCGCTCACGTCGGTGCCGTCGACCTCGCCGTTCTTGACGTTGAACACGAGGGTGACCTTGCAGCGGTCGTACGTTGCGCCGAACGCGAGCGACGCGGTGCACGGACAGACCACGGTGCACGAGCACGTCTCGAAGTACGACCCTTCGAGCTTCCAGGACATACCGCCTCCTAGATGGCGAATGCGACTCCAGTGGCCCGATTCTCCCCGAGCGCACGCCCGCGCGTCAACCACCGCGCCGCCGCCGGGGCGATGTGGGATGAGAAACCGCGATATATCGTGGCTTTCGCGTCCAACGTCTAGTCCGAGGAATAGTCGAACGTCGACTCGTACGCGCACCTGCCCTGAACCGAGAACGCCAGCGGGCCCGCCTCCACGTCGATCGTCTCGCTGATCAGCTCGCGGCCCTGACGATGGTGGCCCGGGATCACGCACGTCACCGCGCCCTGCGACGCGACCGGCTCGCGCACGCGGACCTCGACACTGCCGCCGGCCCGAAACCAGCCTCGCGCGGGCGTGTGATCGATCTCGATCTCGACCGCCTCGACTCCGAGCAGCTCGGCCGGCTTGAACACCCAGGGAAACTGCCTCGACGGATCGCCGCCCAGCCGGCCGGTGAGGATGTCGGCCATCGCCCGCCGCTGACGTTCGTCGCCGGCGGCGTCGACGAACAGCGCAAACGTCCACGGCGACCGGGGTTCGTCGTCGTGGTAGCGACTCACCAACACCGCCCGCATCCCGGCCAGATCGACGTCGTCCACCCCACCCTGACTGACCATCCACGAGAGCGCGCCCAGGCACTCGCCGTATGTGGAGCGGCCGCCACCCGTTCCTCCGATCCGCCGGCACGGGCAGATCGCCTCGCAATTGCACGCCTCGAGATAGCTCCCCGCTACTTGCCACATGCCGGCGCTCAGTCGGCTACCCCGAGGCCCCAACCACCGTCGATCACGACCTCCTGGCCGGTGATGTACTCCGACGCGGGCGAGGCGAGAAACAGCGCGAGCGCCTTGATGTCGTCGGGCCGGCCGACGCGATGCATCGGGATGTCCTTTGCGATCCCTGCCTGGACCTCGGGGTTGTGAGCGTGACCGCCGCCGATGTTCGTCACGAAGAACCCCGGCGCAATCGCGTTGACCATGATGCCGTCGGCGGCCAGCTCGAGCGCGACCGTGTGCACGAGGTGGCGCGCTCCCGCCTTCGCCGCCATGTACGCCGAGCCGATCGCGGGCTCGACTTTGGTAGCGGCAAGCGAGGTTGTGACGACGATCCGCCCGTACTTCCGCGGGCGCATGTGGCGTGCCGCGGCGCGAACCGTCGCGAAGATGCCACTCAGGTTGATGTCGATGACGCGGCTCCAGCGCTCGTCGTCGTACTGCTCGAGCGCGCCCGCGGGCACCCGTGGCCGCTGTCCCCCGGCCCAGGCGCCGACGAACCCGACGCCCGGGTCGATGCCTGCGTTCGCGAACGCGACGTCGAGCCTGCCGTACGTCTCCGCCGCCTCGTCGATCGCGCGGTCAAGCGCCGCGTGGTCGGTCACGTCGGCGACCGCGCCGCGCACGTCGAGCCCCTCGCCGACCAGTCGCGACTCCTGCGCAGCGACCGCCTCCGCATCGACGTCGATCAACGTGACCCGCGCGCCGTGCGCCGCCAGCACCTCGCCGTAGGCGAGACCGAGGCCGCTGGCACCGCCCGTGACGATCACGCCGAACCCGGCGACGTCAAACCGCGAGGAGACGTTCACGCTTGGTGCACTAGTCCGGATACTCGTCCTTGCGCCACGCGCGGGGCTCGTCGCTCTCGGGCTTCGGCGTGCGATCGATCAGGAACGCGTGGTAGGGGGCGACGAACGGATCAGGGGCGCTGACCGTGTAGGTGTGGAAGACACGGCCGTTGTCGCGCGCGAACGCGATGTAGCTCGGCGCTTCGCGTAGCCCGTCCTCCAGCTTGGCTCCGACCTGCCGGCCCCAGTCCGCGAGCCACTCGGGAGGGTCGTCGACCATCTCCTGGATCTGAGGAATCTGCTGCGCTTGCTCGGGCGTGAGCGCGAGGCCGAAGTCGAACGGGAAGTCAGTCCCGTACGTCGACACATACGGGAACTGCCACCCCATGCGCTGCTTGTAGGCGGTCAGCCGATCGATCGGCGCGCGCGAGAAGCAGATCATCGTCACGTCGCGGTGATTGAGATGCACGAGCGTGCCATCGAGCTCGTCCCCCAAGTTCGTGCAGCCCGGGCAGGCGCCGACCTCGTAGTCGGGGCCGAACATGATGTTGTAGGCGAGCAGCTGCGAGCGTCCGTCGAATAGCTCGGCGAGCGACTTCTTGCCGTCCTCGGTGTCGAACACGTACTCCTTCTCCACCGGCACCCAGGGAAGCCGGCGTCGCTGCTCGGTCACCTTTCGCGTGAGCTCCGCCTGCTCGGCCTCGAGCTTTGCGAGGTCGTCTCGGGCCGCCTGCCATTCGTCTCGAGTTCCAATCGTGTGGTCGGACACGTTTGCCTCCTATGCCGGTTGTCGCAAGGGCGAGGGCGCGGGCTCGGCGCTCTGGTCGCCGACACCATCACCGCGCCATCTGTTAGGACCGGCGCGCGGCGCCGAATTCATCGACTCGACCACCACACGGCAACCGCGTGCCGGAGCGGCGGTGACGTTGCGCAGCCTTGACCGCTCGGGCCGCGCTGCGGCCGCCCGCATCCGCGTGCGCTCGAGGATCGTCCTGATGATCACGCGCATCTCGAACTGTGCGAACGAGGCTCCGATGCAGCGGCGCACGCCGCCGCCGAACGGGATCCACGCGTACGCATCCGGCGTGCCCTGCAGGAACCGCTCGGGGCGGAACTCGTCGGGTTCGGGATACAGGTCCTCGCGGAAGTGGATCGCCGCGATCGCGGGCATCACCAGCGTCCCCGCGGGAAGGCGATAGCCGTTGAGCTCGACCTCGCGCGTCAGCTTGCGCCCGACGTCGGTGACCACCGGCCGCGCGCGCAGCGTCTCCTTGATCGTGGCGTCCAGGTACTCGTCGCCCTCTTCGAGCGACCGAGTCAGCCGGTGGAGCACCCGCGGGGTGCGCAGCAGGCGCTCGAACGCCCACGCCACGCCCGTCGCCGTCGTCTCGTGACCGGCGGCGAGGACCGTGACCAGCTCGTCTCGCAGCTCCAGCTCGCTGAGAGGCGCCCCCGTCTCGTCGGTCGCCCGCAGCAGCAGCGACAGGACGTCGTCGCGCTGCTCGAGGTCGGGCTCCGCGCGCCGCCGCTCGATCTCCGCGTAGAGGAACTCGTCGAGGGCGGCTCGCGCGCGCTTGAAGCGCACCCATGGGCTGCGTGGCCCCAGGTCGCGCCGCATCGCCGGAAACAGGCTGATCGGATGCGCGCGATTCGCGAACTCCTTGATCAGCGCTCGCGCCTGCTCGAACCTTGCCTGGTCACGGACGCCGAACACCGCCCGGAGAATCACGTCGAGCGTGATCGTCCGCAACCGCTCGTGCAGCGCAAACGGCTCACCGACGGGCCAGGACGCGATCTCCTGCTCGGAAATCGAGCGAATCGTGTCCTCCCAGCGGCTGATGTTCTGTCCGTGAAACGGCCCCAGCAGCAGCTTGCGGTGGCGCATGTGCGGCTCGTCGTCGAGCGTGAGCAGGGAGTTGCTGCCGACGGTCGGCTCGAGTATCGGCTTGCTCGACTCACCGGAGTGAAACGTGCCGGCGTCGCCCGTGAACACCTGGCGCACCAGGTCCGGATCGGCGATGCTGACGATCAGCCCCATGCCGGGAAACCGCGGGGCGCTAACCGCGCCATAACGGCCGGCGAACCACCGGATGTGACCGATCGGGTCAAGCGCGTAGCCGACACCGTTGACGATCGCGGGCACCCGCGGCCGGGGAATCTCTGCAGCAGCCGCCACAACTCGCGACGCTACCATCCGCCGCCGGCGCACGGCGACCGACGGTCGCGCCCTCAGGCCTCGGCGCGCGAGATCCCCCGCAGAAGCTCGTCGTGCAGTCTGAGCGTCTCGCCGCTGGGAGCAACGCCGAGCTCGTCGCGCAAGAGGGTTCGCAGCTGCTCGTAGATGCGCAGCGCCTCGGCTGTGTTGCCGGTCCGCTTCAGCGCCTCCATGAGCCAGCGGTAGCCGTTTTCCCGATACGGCGCGAGCGCGATCAGCTCGCGTCCCGCTCGCTCGGCGGCGACGAGCTCGGTGGCGCCGACGCCGAGACAGGCCTGGGCGTAAGCCTCGAGCGCGCGTAGGTACAGGGCGTCCAGCTCGCGTCGGACTTCGCGGATCCAGTCGGCGTCTTCGTCGGGCAGGAAGCCGCGCCGTGCGGTGAACATCGCCGGCAGACACGCTCCCCAGGCGCGATGCCAGTGCTCCTGGACGATCCCGGACTCTGCCCGGTGGATCGCCTCGCGGGCGAACTCGAGATCGACGTAGGCGCTTGCCGGAAGCGTCAGACGCACCTCGCCGCGGCCTGCCAGCGCGCCGTCGGGCACGAGCCGGCGAAGCTTGGAGAGCAGGGCGCTCAGCGCCGCCTCGGCGGCGTTGGGGGGCCGATCTGACCAGAGTGCATCGATTAGCTCGTCACGTCGGATCAGCCGCAGCCGGTGCAGGACCAGGTACGCGATGAGCAGGCGGCCCTGGCGCCCGGGCAGCTGATCGTCGATGCGGCGTCCATTGATTTCGACCGCCAGCGTCCCGCATAGTTGGATCCGGAACTGGTCCGCCAAGGTCGCGCCAAGATACGCCCAAGGTGGGCGCTCTACAAACCTCGGACCCAAGGGGGTTCAGATGGCCAAGCAGATCAATTGCGAGTGCGGGTATGTCGCCCGCGGCGAGGCGGAAGACGAGGTGATCGCGCTGATTCGCGACCACATGCGCTCCGACCATCCCGCCCTGCTCGACCAGGTGAGTGATGCGGACCTCCGCGGGTGGATCGAGGAGACCTGAGCCACAGCATCGGAGGATGCAGAGATGAGCACCGCAACGTTTGACCCGGCCGCGTACAAGCGCACAACCCGGGAGCAATGGCAGACCGCAGCCGAGCCCTGGTACCGGTGGGGACCAACTCTGGAGGACTGGCTGGCCCAGGCCACCGAGCTGATGCTCGACATGGCTCGGATCGGTCCGGGCAACCGCGTCCTGGACGTCGCCGCAGGCGCCGGCGGCCAGACGATCGCGGCCGCGCGACGGGCCGGCCCAGAGGGTGCGGTGCTGGCCACCGACATCTCCGGGAACATCCTCGACTTCGCGGCGCGGCGTGCGCTCGACGAGGGCCTCTCGAACGTCGCGACCAGAGTGATGGACGGCGAGGCGCTGGAGGTCGCGCCCGGCTCGTTTGATGCCGTCATCTCGCGGGTTGGCTTCATCTACTTCCCCGACCAGCAGGCGGCGTTCGCCGGCATGCGACGCGCGCTGAAGCCGGGAGGGCGACTGGCGGGCGTCGTGTACTCGACACCCGAGGCGAACGGGTTCTTCTCGATCCCCGTGTCGATCATCCGCCGCCGTGCGGCGCTCCCGGCTCCGCTTCCGGGCCAGCCGGGGCCGTTCAGCTTCGGCGCACCGGGTGCGATCGAGGCCGTCTACCGCGACGCCGGCTTCACCAATGTCGAGGTGCGGCGCGTCGCCGCGCCGCTGCGGATGTCGTCGGCCGCAGAGTGCGTGCGCTTCGAGCGAGAGTCGTTCGGAGCGCTTCACCAGATGCTGAGCTCACTCAGCGAATCGGAGCGCGCGGACGTGTGGAGCGAGATCGAGCAGGAGCTCTCGCAGTTCGAAACGCCCGACGGCTTCGAAGGACCTTGCGAGCTGATCGTCAGCGTCGGCACCGCCGAGTGAGGAGCGACCGAAATGGCAACGCAACTCACAACCGACCTGATGGTCGATCCCGAATGGATCGCCGATCACCTCGACGACCCCGCTGTCCACTTGGTCGAGGTGGACGTCTCCCCCACGGCCTACGACGCGGGACACATCCCGGGCGCGGTCCTCTGGAACGCGTACAGCGATCTGCGGCGGCCCGACTACAGCCCCGTCACGTCCGACGAGCTCGTAGGTCTGCTGTCGCGCTCGGGGATCGGGCGGTCGAGCACGATCGTGCTCTATGGCTACGGCGCATACCTCGGCTTCTGGCTGATGAAGAGCGTCGGGCACGAGCGGGTGCTGCTGATGGACGGCCCGCGGGAGCGATGGGAGCAGGCCGGATATCGGTGGACCCGACAGGCGCAGCGCCCGGCGCCCGCCTCCTATCCCGATCGCGGAGGGGACGAGACCGTCGTCGCCTCGCGCGACGGCGTGGCACGGCTGATCGGCCGGCCCGACGGGCTCATCCTCGACGTGCGATCACGGGCTGAGTTCGAAGGCGATCGCTTCTGGCCGTCGGGTGCGACCGAGAACACCGGACGCAGCGGGCACATTCCCGGGGCACTGCACCTTCCGTTCGACCTCCTGCTCGACGCGGACCGCCGGCTGAAAGATCCCAGTGAGATCAAGGCGATCTGTGACGCCCACGGGGTCAAGCCCGACCGACGCGTTGTCACCTACTGCACGATCGGCAACCGCGCCAGCCTGGTGTGGTTCGTGCTCGGTCACGTGCTCGGCCTCCCGGATGTGGCCGTCTACTACGGCTCGTGGGTCGAGTGGGGCAAGCTCGCCGACACGCCGGTCGAGACGTCGTAAGTTCTCTGACACAGGGACATGACATGGCGGTCATGTCCCTCAGACCGGTGACGGCGGGGTCTGGGATCATGCGGGAGTGGCGCCGAGTCTTGTGAGCCCCGTCCTGGTCGGACGCCAGGCGGAGTTGGGGCTGCTTCGCGACTCGCTCGATCGTGCCGTCGCCGGAGAGCAGGCCACGGTGCTCGTCGGCGGAGAGGCCGGCGTGGGCAAGTCGCGGCTCGTGCACGATCTGATCGTCCAAGCCCGCCAATCGGGAGCGCGAGCGCTCGTCGGCGGCTGTGTCGAGCTCGACGGCGGCGGCATCCCGTTCGCGCCGCTCGTGGAGATGATCCGGGCGTTCGCCGCAGAGCTCGAGCCCGCTGATCTCGACGTGGTCCTGGGCGGTGCCCGCGACGAGATCGCGCGGCTCGTTCCTGAGCTCAAGGATGCCGCTCCGGTGGCCTCGGACGACGATCGTGGTCCGTCACGCGTGCTCGAGCTGACGCTCGGGATGATCGGGCGCCTCGCCGCCGTCGCGCCGCTGATGCTCGTGTTCGAGGACGTGCAATGGGCGGACCGGTCGACGCTCGATCTGCTGGCGCTGCTGGTGGCACGCGCGGGCGAGCGACGATTGCTGCTCGTGCTCACCGTCCGCTCGGACGAGCTGCACCGCGCGCACCCGTTCCGGCGGATGGCGGCCCACTGGGAGCAGCAGCGCCTGGCCGAGCGCCTCGAGCTCGAGCGGCTCGGGCCACAGGACGTCACGGCGCAGATCGAGGCGATCCTTGGACACCGTCCCGAGGGCGACCTGATCGAGTTCGTGGCCGAGCGCTCGGAGGGCATCCCATTGTTCGTGGAGGAGCTGCTCGGAGCGGTCCGGGACGGCCGCCTGGACCACGACTACCTGCCGCCGTCGCTGCGTGATGTTCTGCTCGCGCGCGCAGAGCTGCTGTCGCCGAGCGCCCAGCACGTGCTACGGGTCGTGTCGGCAGGTGGCCGCTGGGTCCCCGATCGGTTGCTGGCGCGCGTCGCCGAGCTGCCCGGCCCTGAGCTGAACGCCGGGTTGCGCGAGGCCGTGGAGCAGCAACTGCTGGTCGTCGACGCCACGGGCCGGGGATTCGGCTTCCGTCACGAGCTCGCGAGGGCAGCGATCCATGAAGACCTGCTCCCCGGAGAGCGCGCCCAGCTTCACAAGGCGTATGCCGAGGCGATCGAGGACACACCGGAGCTGGCCGGAGCAGACCTCGATGCGGTCTCGATGCTCGCCTACCACTGGCTTGCCGCGCACGACCTCCCCCGCGCGCTCCCCGCGTCGGTGCGGGCCGGCCGCGCTGCTGCCGAGGCATGGGCGCCTTCGGCGGCGCAGCGACACTTCGAGCTCGCCCTCGAGCTCTGGAGCCAGGTACCGGACGCCGAACAGCGTGCCGGTGTCCATCACTTCGAGCTGCTCGAGGCGGCGGCCCACTCGGCCTCGCGCTCCGGGGCTCTTGATCGCGCACTGGCACTCGTCGACGAGGCGCTCGGGGAGATCGGCCACGACGGAGAGCTCGAACATCGAGCCACGCTGCTCGGTCGCCGCGGAGAACTGCTCCTCGACCTCGGCCGAGACGACGAGGGCTTGGCGGTGCTCGAGGAGGCGGTCGGATTGCTAGCGCCCGACTCACCGAGCGAAGCCAGCGCCCGGGTACTCGGCACCTATGCGCGCTCGCTGGCGCGCGTAGACCAGATCCAGCGCGCGAACGAACTGGCGAATCGCGCGCTCGAGGCGGCGCAGGCCGTCGGCGCGACGGAGGAGAAGCTCGAGGCTCAGCTCATGCTTGCGCAGTCGATGGTCTACGAGGGTGATGTGGACGGTGGCCTCTCGCTGCTTGTGGCAGTCGAGCAGGAGGCCAGGAGCGCAGGCTTTCGGTGGATCGCGACGCGGTCGTATATCGGCCGCTCGGATCTTCAGCTGATGCTCGGCCGGTACGACGACGCCATCGAGTCGGCCGATCAGGGCATCAAGGTCGCCGAGGAGAACGGACTAGGTCGGACCGCGGGAACGTTCATGCGCGGCAACAAGGCCGAGGCCCTGTTTCGCTCTGGGCGCTGGGACGAGGCTCTGGTCGCCGCCACTCCAGACGCCGGGGCGTCCGGGGTGTTCGCCGGAACGCCGCTGCTGCTGCGGGCCGAGCTGTTTGCCTCCAACGGTCGCCGCCAACAAGCCGAGCTCGACCTCCGCGACGCACGTCGGCACTTACGGACGTCCTCGGCCGCGCAGTTCGCACTCCCGTTCGCCTGGATTGAAGCCGAGCTGGCGCGATCGGGCGGTGACCTGGACGGCGCCCGCGAGACGCTCGAGCGGGCACTGGCGCGCGGAGACATCGTCGAAGGGCATCGCTACAAGTGGCCCGTGCTCTCGCTGGCGGCGCGGATCGAGGCCGAGCGCGCGATCGCCGCACGGGATGCCGGTCGCGCCGACAGCGACGCGGCGGACCGCAGCGCCGAACTGCGCGCAGAGGCGGAGCAGATGCCCGCCACGACGCCGGCCGACCGCGGACACATGGCACTCGTCGGCGCCGAGCACGCGCGCGCCGTGAGGGCCGGCGAAGTCGATGCGTGGGCCGCCGCCGTCGCCGCCACGAGGGCGATGAACGAGCTCCTGCCTCTGTCGTACGCGCTGTTTCGCCATGCCGAGGCGCTCGCCGCGGCCGGCGACACCGCCGCGGCCGCTGCAGCCGCGGGCGAGGCGACCGACCTCGCCCGAGGGATGGGGGCGGCGCCACTGCTCGAGGAGCTCGAGGCGCTGATCCGGCGCGCGCGCCTGCAGCTCGCCGCGGCGGAGGCTCCGGCGCCAGACGACGAGGCCGCCGTGCCGGACGAGTTCGAGCGGCTGGGCCTGACCGCGCGTGAGGCAGAGGTGCTGCGGTTGGTGGCCGACGGGCTGTCCAACAGCCAGATCGCCGAGAAGCTGTTCATCTCGCGAAAGACCGCGAGCGTCCACGTGTCGAACATCCTCGCCAAGCTCGGGGTATCGACGCGCGTCGAGGCCGCCGCGCTCGCTCACCGGCGAGGCCTCGTCCAGGCCTCCGCCGATTAGAGTGACCTCACTCGACGCGAGAGGAGCGGACTATGTCGAACGACCGGCTGGCGCACACACGAGTGGGCGTGCTCGGCAGCGGTGAAGTTGGACGGCGCCTGGCCGCGGGGTTCGCGAGCCGCGGGCACGACGTGATGATCGGGTCGCGCGAGCCGGGAAAGCCCGAGCTGAGCGAGTGGCTTTCCGGCGACGGGGCCGGGATCAAGGCGGGGACGTTCGCTGAGACCGCGGCGCACGGCGAACTGGTCGTGCTGGCGGTGCTCGGCAATGCAGCGGAGGAGGCGATCGCCGAGGCCGGGCCTGACAACTTCGCGGGCAAGGTCGTCATCGACGCCATGAACCCGCTCGACTTCTCTGCAGGCTTTCCCCCCAAGCTGTCGATCTGCGGCGAAGACTCGCTCGGCGAACGCATCCAGAGCGCGGTGCCCGACGCGAGAGTCGTCAAGGCGTTCAACACGATCGGCAATCCCTACTTCGTCGACCCGAGCTTCAGCGAGGGCCGGCCGACGATGCTGATCGCCGGAAACGACGACGACGCCAAGCGGACCGTCGGCGACATCGTGGCCGATTTCGGCTGGCCCGACGCGGTCGACATCGGCGGGATCGAGGGCTCCCGAGAGCTCGAGGCGATCTGCATCCTGTGGGTCAAGATCGGTGGCCGACGCGGATCGTGGGACCACGGGTTCAAGCTGCTCGCTGATTAGATCTGGGGGCGCGGCGCGGCGATCCTGATGCCGGCAGCCTCGAGCTGGTCCTGCACACCGCGCAGCGTGCAGATCTCCTCCGGGTCAAAGCAGCCTCCTGGTTGCGCGCGGCCGAGCAGCGCGTCGGCGAACACGATCGTGCTCCGCGCTGCGTGCAGGAAGTCGCCTCTGCACAGCACCGTGCGTGCGGCGAGCCGCCGACCCTCGCGGACTGCGGCGATCCAATGGGCCACCGGCTCGTCGCTGAGGGTTCCGTCAGCAGCGGAGGGCCGCGCGCCGACGAGCTCTGCCGGCAGCTTGTTCAACGCAGCCGTGGCGTTGAGCGCGAGCAGTCGTTCGTGAACCGGCTGCTCGGCGATGCAGATGTATTGGCGAACTACCCTGCCCTCGGCGATGCCGCCGAGCCACCCCGCATCGCGCTCGCGAAATCCAAGGCATCGACGCTCGCCAAACGGCGCCGGTAGCGGCACAAGCGCGGTGCGGTGGCGCGCGAGCGTCGTGAGGCCCCGGTTGATGAACTCTGCGCTCGCCGGCCCGCGCGGTGACGTCGCCGACAGCGTGAACACGATCTCGAGCTCGCCGGCATCGGGGTTGCGGCGCAGCAGGTCGGCCGCGACGATCGTGGTCACGCCGGGGGCCAGCCCTGCGTTCATCAGCACCGTGCCGCGCGCCGCGCCCGACACGGCGCGCAACGAACGCCCTGCGGACGCGGGGAGCGCGGACACGTTGATCAACGTGCCGCCATGCTCGAGAACGTGACGCTCGGCGAGCAGTTCCGGGTGCGGAACCGTGTTCACCACGAGTTCGTCGGCGGTGAACGCGGCCGCGATTGACTGCGCGCTGTCGAGGTCGATCTGAACCTGTCCCGGCCCCGGTTGCCGGGCGCCCGCCCGCACGGTCCAGCCGGCGGTGGCAAACGCGCCGGCCGTGAGCGTGCCCATCACGCCCTGGGCGCCGATTACCAGAACACGATTTGTGCGTCGTCTTTCCATGACCGCGCCGCGCACGCGATCCTACGGGCGCCCCTGTCGCGCGCGGAAGGGCCAATCCAAGCCCGCGTGCGTGGACCAAGTCGGACTACGGCTACTGCCTGACTGCCTGAGCCAGCTCCTCGACGGCCCGCGGGATCACCGACTCGTCCACCATCCCGTACCCCAGCAGCAGCGCCGGTGCAAACGCCGCCGCGACCGCACAATCGCGGTGGAGGGTGAGGATCGCCACCCCGCGCTCGGCAGCCGCATCGCTGACGGCGCTCTCGTCGGTTCCCTCCGGCAGCCACGCGATCAGATGCAGCCCCGCTGCCGCGCCGCCAACGGTGGCCTCCGGCAACGATCGCGCCAGCGCATCGATCAGCGCGTTGCGCCGAGCGTGGTACATGCGGCGGGTGCGGCGCAGGTGCCGATCGATCTCGCCGAGCTCGAGCAGCCTCGCGTATGCGGCTTGCGTGAACACGCTCGGCATCGCACGCGCCACTCCGTGCTGGGCAGTCATCTCGCCGACGAGGTGGCTCGGGGCGAGCACCCACCCGACGCGCAGGCCCGGCGCAAGCGTCTTGCTCGCCGTCCCCACGTAGGCGACGCAATCGGGCGCGAGCCCCTGCAGCGAAGCGAGCGGCTCGCGGTCATAGCGGTACTCGGCGTCGTAATCATCCTCGACGATCAGCGTGCCGCGACGGCGAGCCCAGGCGATCAGCTCGGCGCGGCGCTCCGGCGCGAGAACCGTGCCCGTCGGATATTGGTGGGCGGGCGACAGGGCAACCGCGTCCACATCGACGCTGTCGAGCTTCGCGACGTCCAAGCCGTGCCCGTCAACACCGATCGGAATCACCTCGAGCCCGGCGTGCACCACCGTCTCGGGGATCGCCCGCCATGCCGGGTCCTCGACCGCAACCCTCCTCGCGCCACGTTGCGCGAGCGTGTTCCACAGGAGCCCCATGCCGTGCGCCGCACCGGCGCAGATGAACACCCGCTCCGGATCGGAGACGACCGCGCGAACGCGCCCGAGGTAGCCGCTCAGGGCAACGCGAAGCTGGCGCAGACCTCGACGCGACCCGTACAACAACCCCGCATCGGGCATCTCGTGCAGCACCGTCGCCATCGCCGACTGCCACTGCCGGCGAGGGAACAGCGACACGTCCGGCAGGCCGGTGCGCAGGTCATAGCGAATCCGGCGCGCCGTGGCCGATGGCGCCCGCGGCGCCGGGGGCTGCTGCGCGAGCCCGTCGGCGATCCTCGTCCCGTCCCCGGAGCGAGCGGTCAGATAGCCCTCGGCGACGAGCTGCGAATACGCCTCGACCACGACGCCGCGTGACACTTCGAGCTCGTCGGCGAGCACCCGGCTCGGCGGGAGCTTTGCTCCGGAGCGCAGCCGGCCCGCGCGGATCGCCGAACGCAGCTCTTGCTCCAACTGCGCCCGCAGCGGCGCCGCGCGATTCAGGGTGAGGTGGATATCCACTGGCCGGCCAGATCGTACGACCGCAGCTTCGGCGAGGAACCCCGAAGCAGTCTCGGTTGGTCCTGGAAACACTCCCAGAATTGGACCTTCCCACAAGTCCAGCCGCGGCCTACCTTGGCCCCATGGCAACTGAGTACACGGTCGGAATCCACATCCGCCGCGACGTCGTCGATCGGCTGATCGAGCTGTACTGCGACTGGCGTACGGTCTGCGCCGAGGTCCAGGCGGCCTACGAGCGCTTCCTCGACTCCGAGCCAGGCGATCGAACGATGGCGTTCGCCGCGTACTCCGCGGCCCTCGACCGCGAGCAGTGCACGTCTGAGGCCTACGCGCGACAGGTGCGATTGGTGGAGTCCCGTTGCGGCGAAGTCGGCGAACGGGACGGCGTCACCTGCTCGTGGTGAGCGCCGTCAGCTCGTCGAGCGACTCGCGGATCAGCTGTGGGAAGTCCGGGCCGTCGGTCCCGTCGATCCAGCGCTCGAACGCCGTCCTGAACACGGCCATCGCGACCTCGGCGGTCAGGCTCGCCGCCGGTTCTGTGACGCCACGCGCTCGCAGCGTGTCGGCGAGCGCGGTGGACAGCGATGCGAACTTGATCAGCTCGCGCTCTTGTAGCTCGGCGTTTGCGGCGATGATCCGCGCGCGCTGGCGGGCGAGCTCGGCGCGCTGCTGAAGCATGGCGGCAGCGGCAAGCGCGCCCTCCGCGGCGGCGTCGATCGGCGCCAGCGAGTCGGGAGCGCTGGCGACGCTGCCAACGAGCAGTTCCTGAAACTCACCGGCGCCCGCGAACAGCACCTCGCGCTTGTCGGCGAAGTGGCGGAAGAACGTTCGCTCGGTCAGTCCCGCGCGCTCGGCGATCTCCGCGACGGTGGTTTTCTCGAAGCCCTGTTCTGCGTAGAGCTCCATCGCCGCCTGCGCGAGCCTGCCGCGGCTGTCTGGTTCCCAACGGACCATGCACTGAATCGTAGTTGATGACAGCGACTGACATCGCCTGCTAGGCTCTGATGTCAGCGACTGACATCGGTCCATCCGCGCGGACAAGGCTGGAGTCGCCGAATCCCACCAACTCGATTCGGAGGATCAATCATGCGCATATTCGTTACCGGCGCGAGCGGATTCATCGGGTCCGCCGTAGTAGCCGAGCTGATCGATGCGGGACACGACGTCATCGGTCTGGCCCGTTCGGATCAAGCGGCCTCGGCCGTGCAGGCCGCAGGCGCCGAGCCCCATCGAGGCGCCCTCGACGATCTCGAGAGCCTGCGCAGCGGTGCGGCCGCTGCGGACGGCGTGATCCACACCGCCTACATCCACGATTTCTCGCGGATGCAGGACTCGGCGCGGACCGACCTGCTCGCCATCGAGACGCTCGGCGCCGCGCTCGAAGGCTCGGGCCGGCCGATGGTGATCACCACCGGAACCGCGCTGATCAAGCCCGGGGAGGTCGCGACCGAGGAGGACTCGGCCGATTCTGACTCCCACCCCCGGCTCAAGGCCGAGGACGCGGCCAAGGCATTCGCCGCGCGCGGCGTGCGCACGGCGACCGTGCGGCCGGGCACCTCGGTGCACGGCGAAGGCGATCACGGCTTCGTGCCGGTCCTGATCGACATCGCCCGCACGAAGGGTGTCTCGGCCTACATCGGCGACGGTTCCAACCGCTGGCCGGCGGTGCACCGTCTGGACGCCGCGAAGCTCTACCGCCTCGCATTGGAGGACGCGCCTGCGGGCTCGGTATTCCACGCGATCGCAGACGAGGGCATCGCCACGCGCGAGATCGCCGAGGTGATCGGCCGTCACCTGGAGCTGCCGGTCGTGTCGATCGCTCCGCAAGACGCCGCTGAGCACTTCGGCTGGATGGGCATGTTCTTCGGGATCGACGCTCCGGCATCGAGCGCCCTGACTCAGGAGCGCCTCGGATGGCGGCCGGTGCGTACCGGCCTGATCGAAGACCTCGAGCAGGGGCACTACTTCGCGCAGGCCCGGGCGGCCGCTGCCTGATCGACCCGTCGAGCGTCCGGCTACCGGATCCCCAGGCGCGCGCGCCGGGTCCGGTAGCCGGCAGCGCGGACGGTCACCGCGTAGGCGGGGGCACGCGACAGCTTGCCGAGCGCCGCGATCCGCGCGTCACCGTCACGGAAATTCTCTTTGCACGCGGGCACGACGCGATCCGCAGCACGTGGGCGCCCGCTTTGGAAACGATCGCCGCGCCGGTCGCGTGCACGGCGTAACCGTGGGCGTACACGAGCGCGGGGACCGCGATCTCGGTGACCACTCCCGGGCCGAATGCGCCGCGCCCCGATGCCCTGGCGGTCCGGTACCGGAACGTGAACTTCCTGGTGGAGCGATCGAAGCCCCACGAGACCGGCGTGCCGGCGATCACCTGCGGATAAGGCTCGACGATCGCATCGACGATGCTCGTCCTGAGGTTGGCGGTCGTCTTCGGCTTGCTGGGATCAAGGACCATCCCCTCGTCGCCGGAGCCGGTCGGGTCGTTGCAGGTGCAGTACGACCAGTAGGTCCACGGCACCATGTACTTGTCGGCGAGCGACACCATCAGGTCGAGGCTCGGCGCGCTGCTCGTGGCTCCGTACTCGGTCATGAACGTGCCCTCACCGGTCTTTGCGACGCGCGCGGCAGCGACCTGCATCGTGGTCTCGTTGCTCGAGCAGCCGTTCGGCGAAGGCGCGAGGCAGTAGTCGTGCCAGGCGAACACCGCTCGGCGATCGTTCAGCGCGCCGACACCGTCCGGATAGCCGAAATTGAACGTCACATACGGCTCGTAGAACACCAGGGTGCGGCCGTCAACGGACCGGATCGCCCGGTCGACCTTGCGCTCCAGCGAGGTCAACTCCGCGTCGGAGGCAGGGCACCCCGGGCTTACGCAGCTCGCATAGTCACTGCCCGGGAACGGCTCGTTCATGATCTCGTAGCCGAGGACCGATGGATTGCCTGAGAAACGCTTGGCGACGTGTGCCCACGCAGCGGCATACCGCTCCTGCAAGCCGACGCCGCCGGGACCCGGCTTGTCTGCCCAGAAGTTCTCGAACGCGCGCTGGACCGCGGGGTTGGTCTCATAACCTGCCGGGAATGCGATCGGCGGGTTGGGCAGCCCGTCGTCCTGCACCGACCAGGCCGGGAAGCCCTCGCCCAGGAACGCTTCGTTGTACTGGTCCTGGTGGAAGTCGAGAATCGACACGATCCCGTAGCGGCGCAGCAGGTTCACGGTTCCGGCTATGTGGTTCAGGTAGGCATCGTCGTAGACGCCCGGCTGGGGCTCCAGCGCCTCCCACAGCACCCCGACCCGGATGGCGGTGAAGCCGAGCGACCGCAGGTACGCGGCGTCGCTGGGACCGAACGGCCCAGCGGCCGGATAGAACGGCGCGATCTTGTAGACCAGGTTCGCCCCGTGCATCACGACGACCCGGCCGCCGGCGTCAGTGATCCAGCGGCCGGCATGGCCCAGCGGCAGCTTCGGCGCGGCCGCCGCCGAAGTCGCGCCCACGCAACAGGCGGTCGCCGCAATCGAGCGCGAGCAGCGCGGCGTGCACACGCCTCGAGGTCGACACCGCCAGCACGATCAGCGCACCCTACAACTCGAGCGTGATCTCACCGGCGGGCTCGGTGCAACACACGAGGACTCTCCCCTGCTCCGGCCGCTCCAGGGGTTCGATGTCGTACGTCACCTCTCCGTCGACGAGCCCGCTCTCGCAGTTGTGGCAGACGCCGATTCTGCAGCCGAAGCCGACCGGCACGTCGCACGCTTCGGCGAACTCGAGGAGGTTCGAGTAGCTCGAGTCCCACGCGACCGCGAGGTTGCTGCGGCTGAACGTGACCACCGGGCCTTGCCCGGGACGTCCCGCGGGTTGATGGGGAGCCGGCCGGTCTCCGAGCACGCCATTCCGGCTCGCCTCGACGGTCCCGAAGATCTCCATTGAGATCCGTTCCGGGGGGACGCCACCGGCCGCGAGCCCCGCGGACAGCCCGTGCATGAACCCGGTGGGACCGCAGATGTAGTAATCCGCGTTTGCCGGGATCTCCGCAGCGCGGATCGTCTCGATCGTGATCCGACCCGTCTGGTCGAAGCCGGCGCCGAGCACGTCGTCGGCGCCGGGGCGGCTGTAGGCGGTGATCCGATGGCCGTTGGGCAGTCCGGTGAGCAGTTCGTCGACCTCCTGCCTGAAGGCGTGCTCCTGGCCGTTGCGCGCTCCGTGGATCCACCACACCTGACGCGAGTCGTCGCGTTTGGCAAGCGTGCGGAGCATCGCCAGCACGGGCGTCGCGCCGACGCCTGCGCTGATCAGGGCGACCGGATCGTCGTTGTCGCGCAGCACGAAATCCCCGCGGGGTGCGGCCGCGTCGATCGTGTCGCCGGGCTTGACGTGCTCCTGAAGAAACCCGCTGCCCCTCCCGCTCGGCTCGAGCTTGACGCTGATCCGATATCCGTCGTCGGGCCTGATCGCCGACAGCGAATACGTGCGTACAACCGCCGCGCGGTCGGGCCCGTCGGGCCGAAGCCGAAGCGTGAGGTATTGGCCGGCGGCGGCTCCAGGCGCCGCGTGCGCACCGGCCGGACGCAGCCCGAAGGAGACGATCGTGCTGCTCTCGCGGTGCACCGCGGTCACGGTCAGCGGCACAAAGCCCTCCCAGGCGGTCGCCGGACGAGCGTTTGAACGGTGCTTGGCCTGGTCCAGCAGCTCGCGAAACGAGCCCTGCCAGCCCTTGCTGAGCGCAGGAATCCGCAGCGCCCGCTCCAGCGTCCGCCGCGAGCGGTTTGGGAGGTACAGCAGCCCGTCGACATCGGCGACGGTCAGCTCCTCGGGTCCGGTCTGCAGCCGGCGGATCTCGTCGCCGGCCTGCACCTCCCCTTCCTCGATCACCCGGAAGTAGAAGCCCGGCCTGTGATGGGCGACGAGTAGCGACGGCATCCGGGGCTCGTCCAAGCGGATGCCGACGCGAAAGCAGGTCACGCGAGGCTGCGTGACCTCGAAGACCGCGTCGCCGATCTGGTAGCGGTCGCCGATGCAAACCTGATCGTCAGCGAGCCCCTCCACGGTGAAGTTCTCGCCGAACTGGCCGTAGACGAAATCGTCTCGCTGCAGCTGCTGCTGCCAGTAGCGGTAGGACTCGATCTGGTAGACGAACACGGCGCGGTGCTCGCCGCCGTGGGCCGCTCGATCGGCCTGGTCGTCGCCGTCGATGTTGATGCGCCGGACCATGCGCCGGCCGTCGACCGGCTCTTTCCAGATCGCGGTGCGGACGGTCTTGCCCTCCCAGGGAACGTCACGAGGTCCGCCGACGTTGAGCGACAGCAGCCGCCCGACGACCGGAGCGTCTGGTGTGGGATTACTTGTCGACATTGGTGCTCACTTGTGCTGATTCGGTGCGATTGGTCCCATGCCCGCGATAGTGCAGTAGCGCCCGCCGCGTCTTACCGCCCTGTGCATGAACCGCCGCGATCCGGCTATGCGGGCTCGACGTCGGAGAAGCGGCGGGCCGCTTCGAGCAGACCGTCGTGATCGGCCCGGCAGCCGGGGCAGCTTCGCAGGTGGATGGCGGTGCCGGGATACACGCGCGCCGGGTCGGCGCCGGCCAGCTCGAGCTCGACATAGGCGTCGAGGATGTCCTCGCCCGCGGCGCAGCCGGCATCGCCGTCCTGCGCGCGCAGCAGCCCCTCGAGGTGACGATCGTCAGTCATCTGGCTCAGTCCTCCTCCCCGACTGGGTGCCCGGCGGCGGCCATGCGAGCTCGCAGATTGCGCCTGGCATCGAACAGGTTCTTGTAGATCGCGTTGCGGTTGGTAGCCAGCTGGACCGCGAGCACGTCGATCGGGACCTCGTTGAGCGCGATCGCCACGAACACCTCGCGCTGCCGCTCCGTCAGCTCGCCGATCGCGGCGGACAGCGCATCGAGCTGCTCGCGTCGCTCGGCGCGCTCGCCGGGCTTCGGGCTCAACGGGTCGGGCAGCTGCTCGAAAGCGAGCTCGGTCGGTCCTGGAGGCTGCCGGCGCCAGGCGTGGCGCGCGACCTTGCCGGAGACCTCGAACACCACGAACTTGTACGCCCACGTGGTGAATCGGCTGAGCCCGCGAAAGTCGTCAAGCTTCGCCAGGATGTTCATCAGCGCGTCGTCGGCCGCCTGCTGGGCGAGATCATCGAGCTCGGGCCCGCCGATCGACCCCAGCAAGGCGCGCCGCCGCGACAGCTCGTGGAACGCTGCGCGGCGTAGCAACTCATGCAGCCTTTGCACGGTGCGCTCCCGGCGCGGGTGTCCGGCGCGCAGCTGCGCGACCCATCGCTCGGACTCGCGATCCCTCGCCGGGTCGACAGCCGGGCTGCTCGTCGACGTTCGCTCAACGCTCACGACACCGTGCATTCTGCGCGATCGATGGTAAGAGCGGGAGCCGGGTCGCCACTGATTGACCAGACACCCCGTTCTTGAGCACGAAAGGATCGATCATGGGACTCGCCTGGCAGCAGGGACCACTTTCACCGCAAGCGGTCGGACGCTTTCTCGTCCCAGACCCGCTGCCCGAGCGTCTGCTGTTCGCCGAGCCGCTGCGGCGACGCATGCGCGTCCGCTTCGGCGGACAGTGGATCGCCGACAGCGAGAACGTCGTGGTGCTGCACGAGCCCGGGCGCTACCCCGTTGCCTACTTCCCGCGGGAGGACATCGCCGCCGGTGTGTTGGAGCGCAGCGAGCACACGAGCAAGCACCGGGATCTCGGGGCAACCGCGTGGTACGTCGTCAGCGCCGGCGAGCAAAGCGCTCGGCGCGGCGCCTGGGAGCACGTCGACCTGCCCGGCTATGCCGGCGAGCTCTCCGGCCACGTCGCGTTCGCGTGGCGGGCGATGGAAGCCTTCTACGAAGAGGACGAGCGAATCGTCGGCCACGCGGCCGACAGATATCACCGCATCGACATACGACGAACCTCTCGGCGGCTGGTGGTTCGCAGCGGCGACACGATCATCGCCGAGACGTCGCGGCCGCTGGTCCTCTACGAGTCCGGGTTTGCGCCGCGCTGGTACGTCCCCCGCGACGACGTCGACGAGTCGCGGCTGGCGTCCAACTCAACCGAGACGTTCTGCCCGTACAAGGGCATTTGCAGCTATTACGACATCGGCGGCGCCCGCCGCGCCGCATGGTCATACCGCGATGCGTACGCCGAAGTCGACCGGATCTCGGACTACATCTCCTTCGAGCCGGACAAGGTGATCGTGGAGCTCGACGGCCGGCGGCTGGCGCTCGAGCCGGGCCAGACCGTGGTCTCACACGGCATCGACCGGGACCTCAGCGTGAGCGAGGTTCAGGCCGTGGTGTGAGCTCTGCGCCCCGTAGACACGGCGATCCGTCCGCACGACACGTTTCAATGCCGCGTCGTCTCAAGAATCCCGATTGAGAGGAGTGTCGTGCCCCTGACCCAGACACAGCTAGCGAGCGCCGTCGCCGAGCGGGCCGAGGTGACCAAGGCGGACGCGAAGCGGGTGCTGGCCGCCCTCGACGCGGTGATTCTCGAGGAACTCGGCAACGCCCAGAAGGTGCGGATCGGCGGACTGGTCCAGCTCACCCCGCGGGTGAAGCCGGCCACGAAGAAGCGCAAGGGCCGCAACCCCGCGACCGGCGAGGAGATCACGATCGCGGCCAAGCCGGCGAGCGTCGACCTTCGCGCGCGGCCGCTCGCCAAGGCCAAGGAAGCGCTCCCGTCGGTGCAGAAGGCTCGTCGCCGCCTGGCAGCTGCCTGAGCGTTCGCAAAGACTTCCGCGCACACAGACGGCGATCAGCAGGACGCTGATCGCCGCGGTGTGCTGTCTACAGAACCCTTAGCTCGCGGCTGCCGGCGCGACCGCCGACTCGCCTTGCTGAGCGGCCTGCGCGTGCTCGCGGCTGTCGCGCGAGGAGATCATCACGGCGGCCAGGATCGCTCCGACCACCGCGAACCCGGCTCCGATCAGGAACGCGCGATCAAAGCCCTTGGTGAGCGCGACCGACGTGCTGTGCACGCCGGCATCGAGCAGGGCTCTGAGTCCGGCTGTTGGCGACCGTCGCGAGGATCGCCAGGCCCAGCGCGCCGCCGACCTGCTGTGAGGTGTTGATCAGCCCCGATGCCAGACCTGCCTCGTGTGGCTCGGTCCCCGTGACGGCCGCGATCGTGACGGGGACAAACGAGAACCCCAGGCCGACGGCGGCCAGCAGCGACGGACCGAGCACATCAGCGGCGTACGAGCCGCCGCTCGCCGGAACCTGCGAGAACCAGACGAGGCCACCGGCGATCAGGAGCATCCCCGCGATCAGCGGCAGCTTGAACCCCAGCCGAGTGACGAGCTGCGACGCGACCCCGGCCGAGACGATGATGCCCACGGCCAACGGTAGATACGAGATCCCGGTCTTGATCGGCGAGTAGTGCAGGACGTCCTGGAGGTACAGCGAGATGAAGAAGAACATCGAGAACAGGGACATGCCGATCAGCAGCCCGACGATGTTCGCGCCTCGCAACGTTCTCAGCCTGAAGATCGTGAACGGCATCAGCGGGTCGCGCTGGCGCTGCTCGATCGCGACAAACGCGATCAACAGCACTGCGGCGCCGGCGAGGCGGAGCACCGTTGCCGTCGATCCCCAGCCGGCATTGACGGCGTCGACCACCGCGTAGACGAGCAGCGAAAGCCCGGCGGTGACGGTCACCGCGCCGGGGAAGTCAAACGTCTTCGCGCCGCCCTCGGCGCGGCTCTCTGCCAGCACGCGAGGAGCCAGAGCTGCTGCGATGAGCCCGATTGGGACGTTGACGAACAGGACCCAGCGCCAGCTCAGGCCGCTCGTCAGGATCCCGCCCAGCAGCACGCCCGCGGCGCCACCCGCACCGGCGACGGCGCCCCAGATTCCGAGCGCCCGGTTGCGCTCCGCGCCCTCGGCGAAGGTAGTGGTGATGATCGACAGGGCCGCCGGAGAGACGATCGCCGCCCCGAGTCCCTGCACCGCGCGCGCCGTGATCAGCCAAGGCTCGGATTGCGCAATCCCGCCGGCAAACGATGCGATCGAGAACAGCACCAGGCCGGTCATGAACATTCGACGGCGCCCCAGCAGGTCGGCGAGGCGACCTCCCAGCAGCAGGAACCCGCCGAACGTGAGCGTGTAGGCGTTGACGACCCACGAGAGGTCGTCGCGTGAGAAGTGCAGATGGGCGCCGATCGACGGGAGTGCCACGTTCACGATCGACGCGTCGATCACGATCACGAACTGAGTCATCGCCAGCAGGATCAGCGCCAGGTTCTTGGCGCGAGGCGTGTCGAGCGTCACCGGGGCCCGCGCGGACCCCCGCCCTGTGGTCTGGGTCTCGTTTGTCATACGCACACTATGGCGTCAATTCAGGTCAGCTCCGGTCCGCGATATCAGTGCCATCGCGACCTTGCGGTCAGATTTGGTCCGCAATTTATGGGAAGCTCCGCCGTGCCATGGTGCAGACGTCCGCACGACTGCTCGCGCTCCTGTCGTTGCTGCAGCTCCGGCGCGAGTGGACCGGCCAGGAGCTCGCCAACCGCCTCGAGGTCGGGCCGCGCACGATCCGCCGCGACGTCGACAAGCTGCGCTCGCTCGGGTATCCGATCGAGGCGGCGCCGGGTGTGGCAGGCGGCTACCGGCTCGGCGCCGGTGGCGAGCTCCCGCCGTTGCTGCTCGACGACGCCGAGGCGGTCGCGGTGGCGGTCGGCCTGCGCACCGCTGCGTCGGGCTCGATCTCCGGGATCGAGGAAACGTCCGTGCGAGCGCTGGCAAAGCTCGAGCAGGTGCTCCCCAGCCGTCTGCGCCGCCGCGTCAGCGCGCTCGCCGACGCAACGTCAACGTTCGCGGTCGACGGGCCTCGGATCGACTCAGACATGCTGGCCACGCTCGCGTCCGCCTGCCGCGACAGCACCCGCGTGCGCTTCAGCTATGTGGCGCGCGACGACAGCGCCTCGCAGCGCCACACCGAGCCGTGCAGCGTCGTGCACACCGGATACCGCTGGTATCTGGTCGCGTTCGACCTCGACCGCGATGACTGGCGCACGTTCCGGATCGACAGGATCCGCGGCCGCGTGCGGATGGCAGGACGCGGAAAGCGCCGCACCGTTCCGGGCGGCGACCCGGCCGCCTTCGTCAACGAGCGGCTGCGCGCGTCGACTGCCGCGGACCCGGACGCTGCTCCGGGCCGAATCCGCGTCCGCGCCAGCGCCTCGGAGATCGTCAGGCGCATTCCCAGCCGCTCCGCAACGGTCGAGCCCGACGGCGAGGACTGCTGCATCGTGACCACCCGCGGACCATGGTCGCGCCATTTTCTGGTCTGGATGGCGCTCCTGGACCAGCCGATGGAGGTGCTCGGACCCCCCGAGCTGACCGCCGTCGCCGCCACGGTCGCCCTGCGTCTGACGACGGCCGCGGGCAGCGCAGTCGGCAACCAGGTGTAACGTCGAGCCGCACAGATGAGCTTCGAAGGCGAGCAGCGCAGCCGGCCCAGGCCGCCGCGAGAGCGCAGGCCGGCGCCCGCGCCGCCGCGCAGGCGACCACGCAGATCACGCGTCATTGCCCAGCGGGCCGCCGCCCTGGCGTCCCTCGCGCTGGTCGCGGTGGTCCTGATCGCGCTCGTCCGCAAATCCTCGAGTTCCCACACGGTGAAGGGGACCTCGACGGCCTCGGTCACCCACCCGAACAACACCACTCCATCGACCTCGACAAGCTCCAGCGGCAACGGTGGGCCCGGGACGACGACCATCCCGATCCTCGTGTACCGCGTAGTCAACACCCAGCCGTCCGGGAGCACGGCCAATCCGGCGTTGTACGTGCCGGCCGCCGAGTTCTCCAGCCAGATGCAGGCGTTGAAGGCAGCCGGCTGGCACGCCGTCACGCTCAATCAGGTCGCGGCGTACTGGGCTCGTGGTACCTCGCTGGGCACCGGCAAGCCGATCGTGATCACGTTCGACAACGGCTACGCATCGCATTACGTCAACGCCTTCCCGGTGCTCAAGGGCCTCGGCTGGGTCGGCGTCGAGAACCTGCCCGTCACCGGCCTGCCGCCGACTGACGGAGGCCTGAGCGAGACGCAGGTCCGAGGCCTGATCGCCGCTGGCTGGGAGCTGGACACCCAAGGGCTCACCAGCTCGACGATCACGGGATCAGACATAACGCGCCTGACGTCGGACCTCACCAGCGCACGCCAGACGCTGCGCAGCCGTTACGGGGTTCCCGTCAACTGGTTCGCGTATCCCTCGGGCAGCTACGACGACGCCGCCGTCGCCGCGGTCCGGGCCGCCGGCTTCGCGGGCGCGACGACGATCAGCCCGGGGTGGGCGGACCCTCAGGCGGATCGCTTCCGGCTCCCCAGGCTGGAAGTGGTCGGCGGCACGACCCCCGCCCAGCTGCTGACGCAGATCTCGTCGGCAAAGACGACCGCGTCAATCCCGCCCGCGTCCAGCGGCCCGACGACCGGCTAGCGCGTCAGCGTCAGGTCAAGGGCCCGTGGTGTCGGTCGCCGCCGCAGCGCTCGACGCCTGGCCGGGATCACTTTCGCCGGCTCCCGCGGAGCGGCTCATCCGCTTGCCCGCATACGCCACCTGCTCGAGGATGCCGTCGCAGTCGGGCACGCCCAGCTCGTGCGCCCGCAGCGCCTGCGCCAGTGAGGCGGTGGTGGTCCACCCGCAGATCGGACATAAGAACAGCGGCATGTCCGCCGCGGGAGTACCCCGTAACGCGCGCGAGAAAACGTAAAAACCGCCGGCCGCGGCCCGGCTCAGCCCGATTGCTCGCGAAGGCTGCCGATGCCCAGCGATCCGTCGCTGGAGGCGACTTCCGGCGGGCTCGCCGGCACCTGGTCGGCGTCGGACGCGGCGGCATCGGCCAGCCCCTCCAGCAGGTCGATTGAAGGCACGAAGAACAGGCTCCCGGTAAGCGCGGTGGAGAAGTCGAGGATCCGGTCGGTGGTGCCCGGCGGATCGCCGATGAACATGTTCGTGAGCATGTGCTCGATCAGCTCCGAGGTGCGGGCATACGCGATGTAGTACGTCCCGTACTCATCGGCCCCGACTCGGCCGAACGGCATGTTGAAGCGCATGATCTGCTGCTCCTCGCCGTCCGGGCCCTCGATCACGTTCAGCGCCAGATGCGAGTTCGGAGGCTTGTCCTCGTCGGGCAATTCGAGGTCGCTCAGCTTGGTCCGGCCGATCGCCAGCTCCTGCTCCTCGGTCGACAGGGCATCCCACGCGCGGAGGTCGTGGACGTACTTCTGGATGATCACGTAGCTGCCGCCGGCGAACGCGGGCTCCTCGTCGCCGATCAGGACAGCGTCCGCGGCTGCCCCGCCCTCCGGGTTCTCGGTGCCGTCGACGAATCCGAGCACGTCACGCTCGTCAAACGAGCGAAAGCCGTGCACTTCGTCGACGACCACCGCCAGCCCGCGTAGCCGCTCTGTCAGGCGCTGGGCGAGCTCGAAGCACAGGTCGAAGCGGTGAGCACGAATGTGGAACAGAAGGTCACCCGGGGTGGCCGGCGCGGTGTGACGCGGACCCGCGAGCTCCCGAAACGGATGCAGCCCGGACGGACGGCCGCCGGCTGACAGTGCATCCCACAGAACAGCTCCGATCCCGACCACGCAGGTCAGCTCGGCCTCGGGCACCCGGAAGCCGACCGACCGCTTGAGCCCCGTGACGTCGGCAAGCACGTCCGCGACGTCGGGCTCCGATCCCTCATGCACGGTCAGCACGAGGAAGATCGCCGCCTCGGTCGGGATGCTGAGAATCGGCTGGGGCTCGGGGGCGGACACGGTCGCGCCAACACTACGCGAACCGACTGTGCTCTTGACTCGGGCGCCTATGCCTCGGCGCGGTACCGCAGGCCGTCCAGCGCGATCCTGAGCATGCGCTCGGTCTGCCCGGGGTCGCTCGTCGGAACCTTCGCGATCGCGAACACCATCTGCATGACCTCGGAGAACTCAATGTCCGATCGCACGACGCCGGCATCCTGGGCGCGCTTGAGCAGCGGCTCACCGGCCGCGTACAGCGACACGCGGCAGGTCTGGAACAGCGGCGCGTCGTGGTCGAGGTAGTTGAGCAACTCGGACGCGAGCGCCCGCTTGGTCGCGAAGTAGCCCATCAGCCCCTCAAACCAGCCGTTGAGCTCATCCCACGGGTCGCCACCGTCGAGCGCGGCGGCCGAACGGCAGACCTCCTCGACCTCGTTGACGTACAGCGCCTCGAGCAACGCCTGCCGGTTAGGGAAGTGGCGGTAGAGCGTGCCGATGCCGACGCCGGCGCGGCGGGCGATCTCCTCCAGCGCCGTGGACTCCCCGCCCTCCGCGAAAGCCTCTCGCGCGGCGGCGAGCACCTTTTCGTAGTTACGCCGTGCATCCGCGCGCTTGGGGCGCGTGATCAGGGTTTCGGCGATTTCTTCGGTTGCGCTCATCGCAATTCTGGTTGACAAACGGAGGCACCCTCCGTATAGTTTCCGGAGGAAGCCTCCAGATATTTCGGAGGCGGCCTCCATTTTAGCTCCAGCTGACCGTTTCTACAAGTTGGGATCTGCATGAACCTAGTACCTTCGTCCGCCCTTCAACCAGACCGCCGCCGCTGGACGGCGCTGTTCGTCGTCTGCCTGGCGCAGCTGATGGTGGTGCTCGACGTCACGATCGTGAACGTCGCGCTGCCCTCGATCCAGCACGACCTCCACTTCAGCCAGGCGAGCCTCACCTGGGTCGTCAACGCCTTCCTCGTCACCTTCGGCAGCCTGCTCCTGCTCGCGGGCCGCCTAGGCGACCTCGTGGGACGCAAGCGCGTGTTCCTCGCCGGCGTCGCCACGTTCACCGTCGCCTCGCTCGTGTGCGGGGTCGCACCGAGCGCCGGCGCCCTGATCGGCGCCCGCTTCCTACAGGGAGTCGGTGCCGCCGCCCAGGCCTCGGTGATCCTCGCGATCATCATCACCGAATTTCCCAAGCCCAGCGAGCGCGCGCGCGCGATGAGCGCGTACGTGTTCGTGTCCGTCGCCGGAGGCTCGCTCGGGCTCCTCGCCGGCGGCATCCTGACGGAGGCTTTGAGTTGGCACTGGGTCTTCTTCGTCAACCTTCCGATCGGCGTGGCCGCGTTCATGCTGGGTCAGATCCTGATCCCGGAGGACAAGGGCCTCGGGCTCGGGCACGGAGTGGACTGGATCGGCTCGGTGCTCGTCACCACGTCGATGATGAGCGCGATCTACGCGATCATCCAGGCCACGAGCCACGGCTGGCTCTCCTCCGAAACGCTCGGTTTCGGAGCGCTCGCCGCGGTGCTGATGGCGGCATTCCTCGCGCTCGAGGCGCGGATCGAGAACCCGATCATGCCGCTGCGGATCCTCCGCCTGCGCGGACTGGTCAACGCAAGCATCGTCAGGGGCTTCCTCGTCACCGGGATGTACTCCACGTTCTTCCTCGGGACGCTGTACCTGGAGCATGTCCGGCACTACAGCGCTCTGCAGACGGGCGCTGCCTTCCTGCCCTGGACCCTCACGGTCGCAGTGCTGTCGCGGGGGATCACGGCGCGTCTCGTCGAACGCTTCGGACCGCTCCGTGTCCTGACCATGGGCATGGCGAGCGTGGTGGCGGGCCTGCTGCTGTTCAGCACGGTCGGGCCTGACACCGCGTTCTTCCCGACCATCTTCCTGGCCTGCTTCGCGATCGGCTTCGGCATCGGCAACGCGTTCATGCCCCTGCTGACAATCGCGATGGAAGACGTGCCGGCAGCCGACTCCGGGCTGGGCTCGGGGATCACCAACGTCTCCCTGCAGATCAGCGGCGCACTCGGCCTGGCCGTCCTCAGCACGATCGCCGCAAACCGCACGAAGGGCCTGGTGTCTGCCCATCACGAGCTCACGAGCTCCCTGATCAGCGGCTACCACGTCGCGTTCCTCGCCGGAGCCGGAGTGATCGCCACCGGGATCGTCCTTGCGTTCGTGCTTCTGCGACCGGCCGCCGCCGAGCAGTCGGAGCTACGCCTGGCCGAGCCCGCGGCCGCGAGCGACACGACATCCCTTCCCGTCAATGCCGACATCGAAAGAACCGCCGCATGACACAGAACAACCGCCCCCGCCCCCACACCACCACGCCCAGCCGGGCCGGCCGCCGCTCGTCGCGCCCCGAGCGGCGCCCCGGCGAGGCCCGCAGCGTCGGGCTGATCTCCGAGGCCGTGGTGGCCCGCTACATCCACGACATCTCCGACCGCCGCCGTCCCGTCGCGGCCGAGCGCCGGTCATGATGAGCGCAGTTCGCACTCCATTCGGCGAGCGCTCGACAGCGGCCGAGGTCGCCGCCGGGGTCGACCTCTCCGAGCGGCGCGCAATCGTCACCGGTGCCTCATCGGGGATCGGCGTCGAGACCGCGCGGGTCCTGGCCGACCACGGCGCCGAGGTCACGCTCGCCGTCCGTGACATCGCCGCCGGCGAGTCGGTAGCCGCCTCCATCCGCACGTCGACAGGCAACGGTGCCGTCGACGTGCGGCGCCTGGAGCTCGCGGATCCGGCGTCGGTCGCCGCGTTCGTCGACGCTTGGGACGGGCCGCTCGACATCCTGATCAACAACGCCGGCGTGATGGCCATCCCGGAGCTCACGCTCACGCCGCGCGGCGACGAGCTTCACTTCGCGACCAACCATCTCGGCCATTTCCAGCTCGCCACCCGCTTGCATGATGCCCTTCGTGCGTCCGGCAGCGCGCGCGTGGTATCGCTGTCGTCCAGCGCACATCTGTACTGCCCGGTGCTGTTCGACGACCCGGCGTTCGCATTCGTCCCCTACACCCCGTTCGTGGGCTACGGCCAGTCAAAGACGGCCAACGTCCTGTTCGCCGTCGAAGCCGACCAGCGTTGGGAGCGCGACGGCATCACGGTCAACGCCGTGATGCCGGGAGGGATCGCAACTGCGCTCCAGCGCCACATCGATCCCGAAGCGCTCGAGCGGGCGCGACGCGAGGCGGGTGCGAGCGCCGAGCTCAAGACCGTCGAACAGGGCGCTGCCACGTCGATCCTCGCGGCGGTCTCGCCGCTGCTCGACGGCGTCGGCGGCCGCTACCTCGAGGACTGCAACGAGGCCGAGATCGTCAGCTCACGGGCCGACTCGGACGGCCGCCACGGCGTCGCCCTGTACGCGCTTGACCCGGCCAACGCCGAGCGCCTGTGGCAGATGTCGGAGCGGCTCGCGTCTTTGCTGGGCGTCAGCTAGCCGCCGGCCAGCTTCTGGAGCTCCTGGAAGGCCTCGGCCTCCAGGAGCTCGCCGCATGCGCGGGCGCATGCCCGGCAGGCTTTGGCGCAGATCGCGCAATGACGATGGTGGGCTGCGTGCCGCTCGCACTCCTCGGCGCAGTCCGAGCACGTCCTCACGCAGGCGCCGAGCATCCGGTGGGTGACCACATGGTCCGCATCAAACGGGCGTGACAGCATCCGCAGCGTCGTCGTGCAGACGTCGGCGCAGTCGTCGCACAGGGCGATGCAGCGGCGCATCGCCGCGACGTCATCCTCGGCAAGGCTCGAGTTGGCACATGAGGTGCACGCCTGCGCGGACACCATGCATGCCTCGATCGCGGCGACGACCCCCTCGACCCCGAGGTTGATCGGGACGGGCGATGCGTCGAGCATGTCGCGAGCGACGGTCACAGTCCTCGATAGGGGCTTTCCTCTTCGATCGTCCGCTCGGCGGTCGGCAGCGCCTCCAGGCGGGCGTCCGGAATCGGCTTGCCACTCTCGACCGAGAGGCCGTACGTTCCCTCTTGCAGCCGGGTTTCCGCGCGCTCGAGCGCGGCCAGCTCGTTGCGCAGATCCTCGCGCCGGCCCGCGTCGAACTCGTCCTGGTAGAGGTCTTCCGAATCCCGTTCTCCGGGCTCGACGCGTTGATCTCCCTCCAGCGGGCCGTCACGGTCCAGCGCCGCAAGCGACTCCTCGATGCGCGAGCGCTCGCGTGAGAGCAGCTCGCGGGCTCGCTCAGGATCCATGCGCCAAGCCTAGTCCGTCCGAGCCCCGCGGACAAACCCATCGCCCGCCCGGGAGAGGAGAGAGGTGGTCCCGGGCGGGCGATTCGGTCGTCGGGTCCTTGCGCGAGCCCGAACGAAGGGTCAGCCGGCTTCGATGTCCTCGGCGTCGGCCGTCGCCCAGCCGAGGCGTTGGATCAGCTGCGCGGCGTAGTGGGGACTCTCGAAGTTCGCGGCCACGACCCGCTCTGTGAGCGTGACTTCGGTTGCTTCGTCGCCGGGGCTTTCGGCTTGGATGATGATTTGAGGCATTCGGGCTCCAGTTGGGGGATCTTCGGAAAGGCGTTGAGCCGACCGGACCGGGACCGAACCGGTGTACGCGCTAGCTCCGCGTCCCGGCCGTTCTCAGTAGAGCCGACTGCTGATGCAGCGCAGCGTCATAACCCGGCTACATCGCGCGGCGGGCAAGTGCTGCATCAAGCGGAACTCCATCATCTCAATTGACTTTATCGACTTTATGAATTGAGAGTCAAGAAACATCGTCTCGCGGGTGTGTGACTCGGTCGACGCTGCCGTCGAGATCCGTGCGCGGTACCTACCCTTTCCCGTGATGCCCTCGGAAGCTGACAGCTCGCTGACCGAATCGCTGTGGCGGGCGGTCGGCGGCGATCGAGAGGCGCTCGGCTCGCTCTCGGTCACCCGCGCGGATGCCTGGCTCGGGGGGCCGCTCGCCGTCGATGAGCTTGCCGTCGGCGCGGTCGCGGCAGCGTTGATGGGGGCGGCGGAGCTCGCGCATGCGCGCGGTGCGGAGCGTCCGGCGGTCGAGCTGTCAGCGGAGCATGTCGCGCTCAGCTTCCAATCTGAGCGACACGTGCTGATCGATGGTCGGAGCACCGGGGCCGGCTTTGCGCCGCTGTCGCGGCTGGTCAAGTGCGCAAACGGCGGTTGGCTGCGCACGCACGGCAACTATCCGCACCACGCCGCCGCGATCGGCCGCGCGCTGGGCATCGACGTCTCCGGCGACCAGCAGCGCGCAGCCGAGCGGCTGGCTCAGGCAGCGCTGACGGCCGAAGCGATCGAACTGGAGAGCGCGGTGGTCGCGGCCGGAGGATGCGCCGCGGCGCTTCGCACCCGACAGCAATGGGACTCGCACCCTGCCGGCCGCGCTGTCGCCGCAGCGCCGCTCGTCGCCATCGAGCATGAGCTGGCCGCCGGCTCGGATCTCGGGCTCCCGCCACCCGTCGATGTCGCACGGCCGTGCGAGGGCATTCGCGTGCTCGATCTCACGCGCGTCATCGCCGGCCCGGTCGGCGCCCGCACGCTTGCGGCGCTGGGCGCCGACGTGCTCCGGGTCGATCCGCCGCACCTGCCCGAGATCCCCGAGGGGCACGTCGACACCGGCGTGGGAAAGCGCGCCGCGACGCTCGATCTCGCGGACGCCGAGCGACGGGAGGCGCTGCTCGCGGGCGCGCATGTGCTGGTGACCGGCTACCGGCCGGGCGCGCTGGCGCAGTTTGGACTGGACGCCGCCGACCTCGCCGAACGCCATCCCCACCTCGTGCAGGTGTCGCTCAGCGCCTGGGGTACCACCGGGCCCTGGGGCGACCGGCGCGGGTTCGATTCGCTGGTACAGGTCGCCTCGGGCATCGCCGCGGAGTGCGCCGCCGACGATGGGACGCCCGGGGTGCTTCCAGCACAGGCCCTGGACCACGCCACCGGTCACCTGGTCGCCGCGGCGGCGCTCCGGGCCCTGGCGATGCGAGCGGCGGGCGAGGCCACCGGCCCCGCGCGCCTGTCGCTCGCTCGCACCGCCCAGGAGCTCCTGCAAGCTCCGCGGCCCGAAGTGACCGCATCCTCGGCGACGGGGGCCGCGGATCCCGCCGCTCACCGGGTGACCTTCGGCCGCGTCTCGCTGATCGCGCCACCGGGCACGCTCGACCGGCGCCCGCTTCGCTGGCCGCACGGGCCACACGAGCTCGGCAGCGACTCGCCGTCGTGGACGGCCGGCGCTGGAGCTTGACGGCGTCGAGGCCGGCGCGTAAACTGAATTGAAGTAAACTCAGCTTACGCGCGAAACACGAGGAGAGCCATGAGTGCCACCAACGACACGCTCGTCGACAGCACGAGCCTGCAGACACTGCAGGACCGCGTTGACATCGCCGACGTCCTCTACAAGTACTCGTCGTCCGTCGACTCGTTCGACACCGAAGGCATTCGCAGCGCCCTGGCCGACGACATCTGGGCCCAGTACGGCAACGGCGACGCGGTTGAGGGCGGCGACAAGCTCGTGGGATGGATCGCCGAGGCAACCGCGACGGTCATCTGGCAGCACCACCTCCTCAACGTCTACCACGTCACGATCGACGGCGATCAGGCAAAGACGCTCTCCTACCTGACGTCGTACCAGGTCTTCGAGGAGAACCCCGAGGCGGCGATCATCCTCGTCGCGCGCTACCACGACGAGCTGAAGCGCACCCCGTCGGGATGGAAGATCAGCAAGCGGATCATGGAGCTTCTGTGGGCCGAGTCGAAGGCCGACGACGGCTATCTGGCGAGCCTCGGCGGTCGCGGGCCCAAGATCTGGCAGCGCAGCTGACGGGCCTTCGCATCCCCTGTTCAACCACCGCCTTAGGAGAAACCATGGCAATCGTGCGGACCGCCTGCACCATGACGCTTGACCCCAAGGACCTCGACGAGGTCGTCGGCATCTTCGAGTCGTTCATCAAGGACGTGCAGGAGAAGGACTACGGCGTGCTCGCGTACAACTACTTCGTCGACGAGGACCCGCTCACCATCCACGTCATCGAGTGGTACGAGAGCCCGCAGGCGATGCTCGACCACTACGCCAACCTCAATCTCGAGACGGCGGGGCGTCTGGTGCAGCTCGTCAAGCTCTCTCCTCTGCACTACTACGGCAACCCGACGCCGGAGGAGGAGGCCCAGATGGCCGGGTTCGGCGAGGTGCACATCCACCGTCCGCTGGCGGGCATCCCGGAGACCGCCGCGCAGGCGTAGTCACCCGAGCGGACGCATCCGGCGGTATTGCCACAGGCGCCGGAAGCGGCCGGGGGCGCGCATTTGTCCATGTTCCGACCCGCTTGGCAGGCGGTCGTAGACGCCGCAGGCATCGGTGAGGAAACCTCGCTGCTCGATCTGGGCTGCGGCAACGGCGCCTTCTGCGCGTTCGCTGCCGCCCGCGGAGCGATCGTGCACGGGCTCGACGCTGAGCCGGATTCGATCGCACAGGCGATGGACGCCGTGCCGGGCGGCGAGTTTCGCCTGGGGATGATGGAGACGCTGCCGTGGTCTGACGCGTCGTTCGATGTCGTCACTGCGTTCAACGCCATGCAGTACGCGTTGGATCCCGAGCTGGCCATGGCGGAGGCGTCGCGCGTCGTGCGGATCGGTGGCCGGCTCGCGGTCTGCAAGTGGGGTCCTCCGGCCGAGAATCAGTTCTTCGCGTTCCTCGCGGCGGTCGGCGCCAACGGTGTCCGCGCTCGGCCGCGTGTGGGCGAGGATCCGCTGGCCGACGCCATTGCAGCCGCTCATCTCGAGCTTCTGGTCACCGGCGATGTCCCTGCCGCGATCGAGATGTCCGACGACGCCGCGCTGGAGCTGTCGCTGTCGAGGGCGGGGATCGTTCCCGAGGTCGGCGTCTCGGCGCAAGCGGGATCGGTCATCGCCGCGGCTGCTCCGTACCGCCAGGCCGACGGCAGTTATCGGTTCGACAACCACCTGAGGTTCTCGATTCTGCGGAGGTCGTGGTGAGCGTCCAGATCGCGCGCGGTATCGGGCCCGCCGGCATCGACATCGCGTTCGAGCGCTTTGGCGATCCCGGAGCGCCCCCGCTGCTGCTGATCATGGGGCTGGGCACGCAGATGCTCGGCTGGCCCGACGGCTTCTGCGAGGCGCTCGCGGATCACGGCATGCACGTGATCCGGTTCGACAACCGCGACATCGGTCTGTCGACCCACATCACGGATGCGCCGGCGCCCGACGTCGGCGCGGCCCTGACGGGGGATCCCTCATCGGCGTCATACAAGCTGTCGGATATGGCCGGCGACACGGTGGGCCTGCTCGACGTGCTCGAGCTCCCAAGCGCCCACGTCGTCGGCGCGTCGATGGGCGGCATGATCGCCCAGACCGTGGCGATCGAACATCCGGCCCGCGTCCGGTCGCTGACCTCGATCATGTCTACCACCGGGGATCCCTCGGTCGGGCAGGCGACCCGGCCCGCGATGGCCGCGCTGCTGTCGCCGCCGGCCGCGTCGCGCGAGCAGGCGATCGAGCGCACGCTCGCGATCGTGCGCGTGATCGGCTCGCCGGGATTCGAGCTCGACGAGGCCGAGATCCGCCGGCGGACCGGCCTGGCCTACGACCGCTCCAACGACCCGGTCGGCGTCGCCAGGCAGCTCGTCGCGATCGCAGCCTCGGGCGACCGGACCGCGGCGCTCCGTGGGGTCTCGGTCCCAACGCTCGTCGTGCACGGGGCGGATGACCCGTTGGTCGACGTCAGCGGCGGTCAAGCGACGGCCCGCGCCATCGCCGGAGCCGACCTCGCCGTGTTCGACGGGATGGGGCACGACCTCCCGCGCGGGCTGTGGGCCGAGCTTGCCGGGCGCATCGGCGAGCTCGTCCGCCGGGCCGACGCAGCCCGGCATTAGTGCTCACACGGCGGTGACGATGCCGCCGTTCGGGCTGACGGTCGCGCCGACGAAGAAGCTCGCCTCGTCAGAGACCAGAAACGCGACCGCGGCCGCGATCTCTTCCGGCGTGCCGAGACGGCCAATCGGGGTTCGCAGGACGTTGACCTCCCGCGCCACGCCGACCTGCGACTTGGTGCGCGTGGTGTCGATGAACCCGGGCGCGAGCGCGTTGACCCGGATGCCCTGGACGATCACCTCCTTGGCGGTGGCCCTCGTGAAGCCGAGGACGCCGGCCTTGGCGGCGGAGTAATGCGGATGCCCGGTGCAGCCCTCGATCCCGCAGATCGATGCCATGTTGACGATCGCGCCTTCGCCGCGCGGAGCCATCCTCTTCACGGCCGCGCGCGTGCCGTAGAAGGTTCCGTCGAGGTGCACTGACAACACCAACCGCCACTCGTCGTCGGTGAGGCGCACCAGCGCCTCGAGCGGCGTCTGGATCTGCCCTTCGGCCTGCTCGGCCTGCTGCTTTTCGATCAGCGGCTTGACGCGCTCGACGTGGGACATCGCAAGTGCCCCGGCGTTATTGACCATGATCGCCAGCGGACCGAGATCGGCTTCGACCTTCGTCAGTGCCTCTTCGACCGAGGCGCTGTCACTCACGTCCGCGTGGATGGCGGCTGCTCTCGGCAGATCTTCGACCACCTTCTGAGCGGCACCCACCGACAGATCGAGCGCGGCAACGGTCGCGCCCTCCTGTGCGAGCCGGCGACAGATGGCTGCACCGATGCCCGATCCGCCACCGGTGACGGCCGCGACCTTTCCCTCAAAGCGCATCGGTCACCCCGCCAGAAGAGGGTCGTGGAACCGACTGAGCGGGTGACATTTGTTGGTCGCGGACATGCACTCTCCTGATCACGATTTCGGACTCCGGACGCTGTACCTGAACTTACCTCAATTCGGTTTATGGTTCAAGCCTGGAATCCGCCTGGTGCTGTAGAAGGCGACGTACCGCGCGATCTCCCCGTGCGGACTGATCTCCGCGGTGGAGAAGAAACTCCCGCCGTCGGGGATGCCCTCGACCATGCCTTCGATGAACACGCGCTCGCCGGACTGCCAGAAGCCTGTTATCACCTGACGGGCCGGACTTGGCCCACGCTCGATCGCAAACCCGCGCCTCAGCGCCTCTCGCCCCTTGAACAGGACGCGGGCCGAGCCGCCGGCATACGGCGGGTGGGAGTAGAGCGCGTCAGCGCTGAAATGCGCCGCGGCCTCACGGAACCTCGAGTTCATGAGGTCGTCGAAATATGCCTCGAGAATCGGCCGCCCAAGCGGCGCGGACGTCGATTCGCCCACGGTCGCCGGCGGCACCAGTCCAGCCCGGAGCAGGATCAGCCGGGACACCAGTCCGTCGCCGTCGAACGTCAGTCCGATGATCCACGTCTCAGGATCTCCGGGGCCGCGCCGAGTGATCTCAGCCCAGCAGGTCGGTTCCGTCGCGACGCAAGCTGCAAGCGTCAGGGCCGATGGCGCCAGGCTCGCCAGCGCATGGCGGGTGGCGCCGGGGCCGTCGAGCGCCTCGACGGTCGCTGCGACGCCCTGCTCGGGGTCAGCGATCCAGGCCCGCACATGTTGAGCGAGGCCGCCTGCGCATGCTGGGACCGGCCGCTCCGAGCGAGGCGACCCCTCGACGAGCCAGAGCAACTCCGCGAGCGCACCTCGCCTCCTCGACTGAACTGAAGTCATATGATTTAGCTTACACCGGTCACCTCCAAGGAGGAGCACGGGCCCGCCAGTCGTAGACTTGTACGTCGCGGCGACGACGCGGCGACGACGCGTCGGCGGCTGCACCTATCATTGCTGCGTCAACGATTCGCTGCCGCAAGGAGCTATCAGTGCCGTCCCCGTCGTCAGGGCCCAGATCCAGACGAGACAACGAGTCCACGGGAGCGTCATCGCGCAGCAAACGCGACGAGATCCTGCGGACGGCGACCGCGTATTTCGGCGAGTACGGCTACGAGGCGACCAAGCTTGCCGATGTGGCCGCAGCGGTCGGAATCGGGTCGACCGCCCTCTACCACTACTTCGAGTCAAAGCTGCACTGCGTGTACGTGATCATGGCGGACGCCCTCGGCTTCTTCCGGAGCGAGTTCGACCGCCAGACGAGCGCGCACGAGGACTTCACCGACGCGCTGCATGGCCGTGTTGCGTGGGTCCTACGACCTGAGCGAGCAGGATGTGATGCGCAATCGCGTCCTCGTCGCCGAACAGGGCCTCGTGGGCGTGCGCCGGACGTCGCCTCGCGAGGAGGAGGCGCGCACGCTCGCCCGTGCGCGGATCCGGGACATCGAGTTCACATGGGCGACGTTCCTGGTCCGCGGGATGGAGCAGGGCATCGTTCCGGAGGCCGATCCCCGCCTGATGACCCGCGCACTGCTCGGGCTTTACAACAGCATCTGGCACTGGTACCGCCCGAACGGCGCAATGAGCATGGAAGAGGTGACCGAGTTCTTCATTCGCCGCCAGCTGGCGTTGCTCGGGCTTCCGCCGGAGCTTGCTGACGGCAGGGACCTGAAGGCGGCGCCAGTAGCGGCCAAGACGCCGGCCAGGCGTCGCGTCGGCGGCGCCCGGCGATCGGCCGGCTAACGCTCCGTCGACGCGCGCGCGAGCGCTTCGCGCCCGACGCGCTGCAAGTCCCTCAGATACGCAAGATGGTTCTGCCACTCGGCGTCGCCAGCCTGATCGCCGACGAGCCGTGCGGTGTCGGCGTGTGCATCGAGCAGCTCGTAGGTCAAGGCGACCAGTCCGGCCGGTTTCTCGCTTGCCGTGTCGGCGGACAGCCGGGCTGAGCGTCGCACCGGACTACCGCGTCGCCAGGGCGGATGAGCGAGCCGCGGCCGAGGGTGACGGCGGCGCGGGGATGGCGTGTCGCACACCGGCCTGCAGCCCGCGACGCGACTGCGGCGACCCGAGCGACGGCGCCGGGCTGTTGGAGTGACCGGAGATCGTCATCGTCCCGAGCGGAACGACGACGGGGTAGCTGAAATGGTGATCGTTCATGGGACTCTGCATGTTCAACCTTGATTACGGATGGCCGCGACGTATGGTTCGCCGCGGCCATCCCCGACGTGTTAGGAGACGAGCTCGCGGACCGAACTGGTGTAGGCGCGCGTGATCTCGCGGGTGGCGTCGGCCTGCAGGCTGCCGAGGCTGGCGACCCAGTCGATGTTCGTGGCACCGGTGGCCTTCTCGTACGAGTCGGCCAGAGCGACGACCGCCTTCTCGTACTGGACCAGGTACGCCTCGCTCGCCTTCTTGCTCGAGGCCACGGCCTTCTCGTTCAGGTCCGCGAAGCGCTCGGTGGCGGCCTCGACGGAATCGGCGATCGGGTTGGACTTCGTCTGTGTGGTGGCCATTGTGGCTCCCTTCATTCTTGTCAATGGATGCGCTAGCAGGTTTGCGATGCGCATGCTAGCACAGCAAATGAACTGATGTCAAATCGGACATCTGACGACGGGAACCTACGCCTCCCCCACCGCTGTGCCCGACGCGAGCCGGGAGCTGGTCAGCTTCCTGGTTGCGCAGTCGGAGCGGCAAGCGCGGCGGTCGGCGCGTAACGGGCGCGCAACTCGCGCTTGAGGACCTTTCCCGCGGGGCTGCGAGGAAGCTCCGAAACGAAGTCGACCGACCGCGGGAGCTTGTAGCCGGCCAGCCGCTCGCGGGCAAATGCCACCAGCTCATCGCCATCCACGCCCGAATTGGGCGACAACACGACGATCGCCTTGACCGTTTCTCCCCAGCGCTCGTCCGGAATGCCGATGACTGCGGCATCGGCCACTGCCGGGTGCTGGGACAGCACCTCCTCCACCTCGACGGGGTAGATGTTCTCGCCGCCGCTCACGATCATGTCCTTGATCCGGTCGGTGAGGAACAGGAAGCCCTCGTCGTCGCGATAGCCGCCATCGCCGGTGCGAAGCCAGCCGTCCGGCATCAGCGCTGCGGCCGTCTCCGCGGGACGGTTGTAGTACCCGGCCATCACGTTGGGCGCTCGCAGCCACACCTCGCCGACGTCGCCTGGGCCGCACTCTCCCCCTCCGATCGGGTCGACGATGCGCATTTCGACCCAGGGCAGAGGCTTGCCCGCGGATCGGAGGAGGTGCTGACGGGGGCCTTCGGCGTCGTGATCCTCGGGGTAGAGCTGCACGACGCCGCCCGTTGTCTCGGTCAGGCCGTAGACGCCGAACAGCGGACAGCGAAATGTCCGCAGCGCCGCCCTGAGAACAGACGTGGTGATCGGCGAAGCGCCATAGGCGATCGAACGCAGGCTCGAGAAGTCGCGCTCGGCGGCGCCCGGGACCGCGGCCAGCATCTGCAGGATCGTGGGGACAAACACGGCGTTGGTCACGCGTTCGTGCTCGAGCAGATCCAGCACCTGGACTGCATCGAACTCGCTGACGAGAATCGTCGTGGCGCCGTTCACGAGTCCCAGGTACGCCCAGCCGATCCCGCCGATGTGGAACATCGGCAGCGGCGTCAGGCTGACCGATCGGGAGTCAAACGCCCACACGTCGGCGCTCAGGTACGCCGCTGCGAGGTTGCGCTGGGTCGTCAGCACACCCTTCGGAAGGCCGGTCGTTCCGGACGTGTACATCTGCACCGCGATGTCGCTCGCCGCGCCGCTGTGGCCGGGGTCCGTCGGGCGATGGGTCGCGAGGCGCTGCTCGTACTCGTCGCCGGTGTCCAGCACCTCGAGGTGCTGGGGAACCCCGCCGGCGATCCCCCGTGCGACGTCGCGATAGGCCGGGCCCGCGATGATCACGTTGGCGCCCGCGTCGGCGACGATCTTCTCGAGCTCGGCTGGGGCAAGCCGCCAGTTCAGCGGGACCGTGACAGCCCCGATCTTGCTTGTGGCAAACAGCAGCTCGACGATCTCGGGGCTGGTGCGGTCAAGGTGCGCGACCCGATCCCCGGCTTGGACGCCGGCCTCGAGCAGGGCCTGGGCGAGCCGGTTCGACCGGTCGTCGAGCTCTGCGTACGTGAGCGACCGCGGACCGCAGCGAATCGCGACGACGTCGGGCCTGCTCTGCGCATGGCCGCGCACGACATCCGCCACTCGAAGGGTTTCCAGAACCTGCACTGAGGTCAATTCAATCAGACGAGTGCAAGCTGGGCTAGCACGCGGCGGCTATCCGGCGTGCCAGCGGTCCCCGGGCGCCTAACACGACGCGGCTCGGCCGCGGACGATCGATGGTCGTGTTCTGCACCCTCCCGGCGCCGGGCGGGCGTCCAAGAGGATCCGCGTGTGATCGATTGGCCTCCTTGAGTGAAACTCGGGAGGCCATGCGGTCACACGCGGAGCCTCAGCCGTGCTCAGCGAAGAACGTCCCGATCTGCTGATCCACTGCCGGCTCCTCGGTCGGATACAGATGCCCCGCGTCCTCGAGGATCTTCAGCTGCGCACCAGGCACCCGCTCGGCGGTCATGTGCGCGTTGGCGACCGGGATGATCCGGTCGCAGGCGCCGTGAACGACCAGCGTCGGGGCGCGGATCCGGTCCAGGCGGCCGTAACAGTTGTGCATCCACGCCGCGAGCAGTTGAGCGCGATAGGCGCGCTCGTTAAAGGGGTTCTGCAGCCTGCGCTCGATGTCCTCGGCGATCCGGTCGGCCTGCTCGGCCTGGCTGCGCAGGCCGTAGTTGAATGGCACCGAGGCCCACGCGGCCTGCTCGGCCTGCATCGTCGCACGCTTTCGGAAGAACGCCATGACCTCCGGGTCGGGAACCGCCGCCCGGCGTCCGCCGGAATGCGTTCCTCCGAGGACCAGCGACTGAACCCGCTCCGGGTGACGAAGCGCGACCTGCTGGGCCACCATCCCACCGAGCGAGAACCCGTAGACGTGGACACGGTCGATCGCGAGGTCGTCGAGGATCGACACGGCATCGTCGGCCATCGCCTCGGTGGTGTACGTGTAGGTCAACGACTCCGACTGCCCCACTCCGCGGTGATCGAACGTGATGACGCGCATGGTCGGCGCCAGCGCATCGACCGTTCGCCACCACGCGCCGCCGCTCAGGCCAAGGCCATGGATCAGCAGAACCGGGTCCCCGGTTCCGGCGCTCTCCCAGTAGAGACGGGTCTGACCGTCGAGCCCGTTGACGATGCCCGAGCGGGAGGTCACACGTCCAGAATCCAGCGCGCGCCTGAGAGGTGTGTTGCGCCGATGTCTCGGGTCAGATCCGCGCACGACGCGAGAACGCACCGTGCCGGCTCGACGGCGATCGCGCGCGCGGCGTTCAGCTGAGCCTCGGTCGCAGCTCGGATCGCCGCTTCGTAAGCGTCCACCCAGACCTCGGCTCCGCCCCACGGAACCAGCACCACTTTGGCCACCCTACCGACTGCGTCCACACCGCGCTCGAACACATCATCCATGAGGGTCATCTCCGCGATCTTCCTCTCTTCCGGGTCCGTTCAGCGGACACCGGGCGGCCACAATTCGGCATAAATCCTACCTGAACTCGGCTTGGATTCCGCCAGTTCATGTCGCGGCGGACGCTCATTGGAGCTGGTCGGCGACGCCCGCTGTTGCCATTGCCGCGAACTGCTCGTCGACCGAGTTGGCGAGAACGATCAGGTCCCGCATCTCGCCGGAGCGATCGCGGACGTGATCGATCAGCAGCGCCTCGGGCTCGAAGCCGAGGCTGCGGAACATCGCGATCAGGGACGCCTGGTCGGCGATCACCTCGACGACGAGCTTGCGCAGCTCCATGTCGACCGAGTCGAGCACCGCCTGGCGCGCAAGGCTCCGCCCCAGCCCGCGTCCTCGATGGCTCGGATCCACGACGAGCCGGACTTCGCCAACGTGGCTCGACCAGCCGACGAGCGGCACAACGGCCACCGAGCCGACCACCTCGCCGTCCTCGACTGCGATCCGGCGTCCGGCGCCGGGCGCCACCCAGTGCTCGAGGACCTGCGGGTCCCCCAGGTCCTCCTTCAGGAATGTCCGATCGCTCTCGGGAATCTGCTCAAAGAAGCGGACGAGCGCCGGGCCATCGCCGGCCTCGATTGGTCGAATCTCCATGCTGCTCCTCGTTCAGGACGTGTCGCTGTGATCGATGATCCAGCCGGTCAGCTTCGGCAGGGTGTGCTTGAACGCCGACCTGCCGGTGCCAAACGTGACGTGACCGCCCGGCAGCCGAAGCTCCTCGCGGCGCGCGGGATCGCCGACAAGCGTCATCACCGGCTCAACGGCGGGCGGAGGAACAACGTTGTCGCGCTCAGCCATCGCGTTGAGGACGTTGCCCTGGGCGTTGACGAGATCGACCTGCCGGCCGCCGAGCGGGATCGAGCCAGTCATCAGGATGTTCTGGCGGACCAGCAGCTCGACCAGTTGACGAAACGCCGCCCCCGGGAACGGCACGTGGTCGCGCGACCACGTCGCCATCGCCTGGAATCCCTCGACGAACTCGTCGTTCCAGAGGTTCTCGAGCAGCGTCGCCTTCTGGGCCACCTCCGCCGTGGGAGCAAGCATGTAGAAGCCGCTGTAGAGAGCGTCGGCGGGAACGTTGCCGGTCTCGTCGACCATCTCCTCGGGGCTGAGCCGGCCGTCGCGCAGCAGCGCCACCATCGCCCCCATCTCGGTGTAGTCGACGGGCGTGGCCATCAAGATCAGATTTCGCACGCGCGCGTCCTCGTGGCCCGCGGCGTACAGCGCCGCGATGACGCCGCCGAGGCAGTAGCCGGCAAGCGTCACCTCGTCGTGCCCGCTCACGCGCCGCGCCACGGCGAGCGCCCGCGGCAGGTACCAGTCGACGTAGCGCTCGAGATCGTTGTCGGCGTCGAGCTCGTCGGGCACTCCCCAGTCGAGCATGAACACGTCGAGTCCGGCGCCGGTCATGTACTCGACCATGCTGTTGCCGGGGCGCAGGTCCAGGATGTAGCTGCGACTGACCAGGCTGTGGACGATCACGACGGGTGGGCCGTAGCGGCGATCGCCGCCCTTGTAGCGCCAGAGCTCGGCCTTGCCGCTCCTCCAGACGACGTCCTTAGGCGTCGCCCCAAGCGTGGGGCGGTGCGAGCCCCGCACGTACCGGACTCCATTGCGCGCACGAAGAACTGACCGCTCGACGTCGCGATTCAGCCGCTGGAGAAGGTCGCCGGGGTTGAGCGTTGACGGGATCCGCGGATTCATCTCACCCCTGACCGCGGCTCTGACTCATCGAGTTCTGCGACGTCTTGCGACAGCTCGTTCAGTCGTCGTTCCATACGCGCCAGCTGCTGGCGCACGCGGCGGATGTCCGACCCGGCCGGCAGGTTCAGCAGGTGCAGGCATCGCCGCGAGGCGCCCTCGGCGACTCCCCCGACCTTGCGACGCACGCGGGTGGTCGTGCTGATCAGATCGAAGTACGTCTCCGAGCGCACCGCGGCCTCGATCGGCTCACCGACGGCCCGCTCAACCCGGAGCACTGCGCGAAGCCACAAAGGCTGGTTTGCTGGCATGAGGGGCGACGCTATCGCTGGGATGAGTTGACTTCAAGTTGGGGTTTGGGGGCGGCGTCACCCGTTCCGGCCATGCTCCACTGGGCTCCGCCATCGACCGTCAGGATCGTCCCGGTCGTGTACGACGAGGCGTCGCTCGCGAGGTACAGCGCCGCGCCCGCGATCTCGTCGGACTCGCCCGCCCGTCGAAGCGGGAAGGTCCTCGCTCGCTCCGCGAACAGGTCCATGTCCCACGCGCGCGAGATCGTCGTCAAGAACGGCCCGGGCATGACGGCGTTGACCCGGACCGTCGGGCCGAACGCGTGCGCGAGCCCGACCGTCATCGCGTTCACGCCTGCCTTGGCGGCCGCATACGGAACGATGTCGCTCGTCGGACGCACGGCTCCCGTGCTCGAGACGTTGATGATCGAGCCGCCACCGTCGGCGACCATTCGCTCGCCGACGAGTGCCGCGAGCCGGAACGGCCCCTTCAGGTTGACGCTGAGCACCTTGTCGAACAGCTCCTCGGTGACGTCGGAGAGCTTGCCGTACCGCGGGGAGATGCCGGCGTTGTTGACGAGCACGTCGATCCGGCCGAAGTCGCGGTAGATGCCCTCGACCAGTGGCTCGAGCTCGTCCCAGTGCCCGACGTGGCATGCGCACCCGGCTGCCTTGACGCCCTCCAGGCGCAGCCGCTCGACGACCTCGTCGCAGGCGTCGGGCTTGCGGCTGACGACGACGACCTCGGCGCCTGCGGAGGCAAACGCGCACACCATCGCAAGTCCGAGACCGCGCGTGCCTCCGGTGACCACGGCGATGCGGCCCGTGAGGTCGAACATGGAATGCGCGTCACGGAAGTTGACCGGTCCGGCAGGGTTGTCAGTCGAATTGGGCAGAGCGATTGCCTCCTGGGTAGAGGATTGAAGTTTCGCGCAGCCCGCCGTTGGGGTCGCGATGTGCAGAGGACTGCTCGGGCAGCGAGAACCAGGCCTTCCCATAGCGGCTTCCGTCCTCGATCTTCTGCTCGCTGACGCTGCCGTCGTCCAGCAGCAGGTCGAGATGCCCGAGCACCTCCCACACGACCAGCAGGGGCTGCTCGGCCACGGTTCGCGCCGACCACAGGTGGCCTGCGATCCCGTACGCCTGGGCGGGGCCTTGTTCGAGAACGTCGAGAATGCGGCGGCACCGGCGTCGGTGCTCCTCGATTCGGCGGCGGACCAGGCCGACATGGTCGTGGACCGGATCCCCGTGACCGGTCAGCAAGAGCTCGAGCGGCATCGACGCGGTCCGCTGCAGATTTGCGAGGTACTCGACCCGAGCCCGGGGCCGCGATCCGGTGGGTTCCGCCACCGGCACGATCTCGGCGTTGGAGGAGATCCCGGCCAACAGGTGATCGCCGACGAACGCGGTACCGCTTTGCTCGTCGACGAACAGGGTGTCGGTCGTGCTGTGACCCGGCCTCGCCAGCACCCGCAGATCGCGCCCGCCGGCCGCGATCACATCGCCATCGGACAGCACCACGTCGGTCTCGAACGGCGCGGACGTGTCGCGGATGTAGTCCCAGAAGCCTTCGTTGGCATCGATCACGGACTCGGGCACCCCGTGATGGCGCATCAGCTCGCGCGAGAATGAGCGATCGGCCGCCGAGCGATCGACGTAGCGCGCGCCATAGTCGGCGACGCGATCGAGCGCAGCCACGCGAGCTCCCGACCGTCCGGCGATCGTCGCGGCCAGGCCCGAATGATCGAGGTGGTGGTGTGTGGGGATCACGAGCTCGATGTCCTCGACGCGAACGCCTTCCCGGCTCAGACCGGCCTCGAGCGCTTCGAGCGCTTCGTCGCTGCGCGGGCCGGTGTCGATCAGCGTCAGTGGAGAGCCGCGCAGCAGCCAGATGTTCACCGAACGGATGTGCGGCAGGGGTGCTTGGATCTGAACGATGCCTCGCATGGCGGGCGACTCAACCAGCGCTGCGTAGGGCGCCAGAACTGAATCGAGTTCAGTATGTCATACCGACCAGCCGCGCGTCCATCGCTTGTTGGCACGAGCGGCCGCCCCAGGACTTCTCGAGCGGCTATTGGCGCGGATTTGATCAAGAATTGGGCATTAGCCGGTGACATGGTCCGCCTGCGTGCTCACGAAATTCGCACTCGCCAAATCGACCGCGAACCTATATGATCTGAATTCAGCTTAGATAATTCATTGAAGGAGGAGCCCGATGACGGTTCAGGAGCAGACGAGCCCGGAGACCACGAGAGAAGGCGCGGTCGAGTACGAGGTCAGCGACGGCATCGCGACGATCTGGTTGAACCGGCCTCGCGTCAAGAACTGCTTCAACTGGGAGCAGCTCACGACGTTCGGCGCCGCGCTCGAACGCGCCGAGGAGGATGACGATGCACGGGTCGTCGTCGTCCGTGGGCGCGGCAACACATTCTGCGCCGGTGCAGACCTGAACATGCTCGACTCGGAGTTCCTGAAGACGTCGGCCAACTCGATCAAGATCGCTCAGGTCTCGGCTCGGACGTTCGACCGCGCCTTCAACCTCCAGAAGCCGACGATCGCCGCCGTCGAGGGCTACGCCGTGGCCGGCGGGTTCGAGCTGTCGATCTCCTGCGACTTCCTGATCGCGGCCGACGACGCGAAGATCGGCGACTTCCACATCCGTCGCGCCCTGTTCGGCGGCGCGGGGCCGATCTACCGGCTGCCGCGCTACATCGGGCTGCGCAAGACCAAGGAGCTCCTGTTCACCGGCAAGCTGCTGTCGGGCAAGGAGTGTTACGACTGGGGCCTGGCGAACGTGTCGGTCCCGGCCGACCAGATGGATCAGGCGATCGCCGACTTTGCCGCGCCGATGCTCGACAAGTCGGCCTTCACGATGCGGATCACGAAGATGGCCGCCAACCGCGGTCTCGACGGCGACACCGAGACGTTGATCGCGCTCGAGAGCATGACCTGCAACGTCGCGCACCAGTCCGAGGACGCCAGGGAAGGGGTCCAGGCATTCCTCGAGAAGCGCGACCCGGTCTGGAAGCACCGCTAATCGCGACCACCTGACGAGTCAATGGACTTCGGCTACGACCAGACCACCGTCGAGCTGCAACAGCAGCTGTTGGCGTTCATGGACGAATGCGTGTATCCGGCTGAGCCGAGGTTCCGCGCGCAGGCGAGTTCCGTCGATGACCGGTGGGGCACCCCGCCGGTCATCGAGGAGCTCAAGCAAGAGGCCCGGCGGCGCGGACTTTGGAACCTGTTCCTCCCCCGCTCCCACGAATACGGCGCCGGCCTGACGAACGTCCAGTACGCGCCGCTCGCGGAGATCACCGGACGCAACCCGTGGATCGCACCCGAGGCGATCAACTGCTCCGCGCCGGACACCGGCAATATGGAGCTGCTGTCGCTGTTTGGCACCGACGAGCAGAAGCGCATGTGGCTCGAGCCGCTGCTCGAGGGAGAGATCCGGTCGGCGTTTTCGATGACCGAGCCGGAGGTCGCCTCCTCGGACGCGACCAACATCGCGACGAGGATCGAGCGCGACGGGGACGATTATGTGATCAGCGGCCGCAAATGGTGGACGTCGGGAGCGATGTCGCCGCGCTGCAAGCTGCTGATCGTCATGGGCGTGACCGACCCCGACGCCGAGCGTCACCGGCGCCAGAGCATGATCCTCGTACCGAAGGACACGCCCGGGGTTCAGATCCAGCGGTCCACGAGTCTGTTCGGCTACGACGACGGGCCCCACGGCGGGCACGCCGAGATCGTCTACGACAACGTCCGCGTGCCGGCGACCAGCCTCCTCGGCGACGAGGGCGACGGGTTCCGGATCGCACAGGAGCGACTCGGCCCGGGCCGGATCCACCACGCCATGCGCGCGATCGGGATGGCCGAGCGCGCGCTCGAGATGATGTGCGAGCGGACCGCACAACGCGAGGCCTTCGGACGGCCGATCATCGAGCACGGTGTCGTGCAGCGCTGGATCTCCGAAGCCCGCGTGAAGATCGAGCAGGTTCGACTGCTCGTGCTCAAGACCGCGTGGCTGATGGACACGGTCGGAAACCGGGGCGCCCGGATCGAGGTGTCGGCCATCAAGGTCGCCGCCCCGGACGTCGCCACGTGGGTGATCGACCGGGCGATCCAGGCGCATGGCGGCGCCGGAGTCGCACAGGACACGCTGCTGCCGGAGCTATACGCGGTGGCCCGGATTCTGCAGATCGCCGATGGCCCCGACGAGGTCCATCACATGGCGATCGCGCGCCGCGAGTCACGGCGATACCGGTCACAGCCGGTCGCGAGCTGAAGCGGCCGAGCCCTGCGGCTCAGCCCACGAGGTCCGCGTCGAGCTGGTGGCGGCCCGCCTCGACGAGCGGAGCCACGAGCTCCTCGGCGTCGTTCTCGAAGCCTGACCCGACCATCGCGCCTCCCGCGGCGCGCGCGGCGATCCCCTGGCACACGACGGCGAGCTTGAAGTAGGCAAACGCTTGGTACCAGCCGACGTCGGACGGGTCGATCCCGGTCCGCTCGGCATAGCGCTCGACGACCTCGGCCCGGGACGGAAATCCGTCGGCGGCGGTGACCGGCGGCACGATCCGAGCTCGTCGGAGGACCTCCGGATCACCCGCTTCGGTCCAATACGCGAGCATCGCCCCGAGGTCGGCCAAGGGGTCGCCGAGCGTGCTCATCTCCCAGTCGAGCACCGCTACGATCGTGCCTGCCTCGGTCGGGTGCAGAATCGTGTTGTCGAGCCGGAAGTCGCCGTGGACGATTGCGCTCGCCCGCTGGTCGGGCAGCGCGGCGACGAGGTCGTCTCGCAGTGAGTCGAGGGCCGGCAGGTCGGCGGTCTTGGACGCGTCCCACTGCTTCGCCCACCGCCGCAGCTGTCGCTCCATGAAGCCGGCCGGACGGCCGAACTCCGCCAACCCAACCGCGCCGGGCTCGACAGCATGAAGATCCCCCAGGGCATCGACGAGCGCCTCGCCCAGCCTGCGGCGGTCCTCCGGTGACTCGGCGTAGCCAGGGGGAAGCGAATTGCGGCAGATATGACCGACGACGCGCTCCATCAGGTAGAAGGGAGCGCCGAGCGGGCTTTCTGCGTCACCGAGATGGAACGTTCGCGGGACCGGCACGGCGGTGTTCGCGAGCGCGGTCATGACGCGATACTCGCGACCCATGTCGTGCGCGGTGGGAAGGATGTGACCGAGCGGGGGACGTCGCAGGATGACCTCACCCGCGTCGCACGCGACGCGGTAGGTCAGGTTCGACTTGCCGCCCGAGATCAGCGCTACGTCACAGCTCATCCATCGCGGGTCATAGAGGATCTCGGCCAGCATCGGCCCGACGATCTCCGCGTCGGCTCCGGTCGTGATCCGCTGCAGCCGCTGGGCCGTGGGATCGTTGAACCCGAGCTCCTCGGCCTCGGTCATGCCGGGGACTCCGTCCTTCATCGCGCCGACACCGCCGTCGGCCGCCCGCGGGCAGCTGCGCCGGCGGCGAGCGCACGGCCGAGCTCGCGCTCGTGGTGTGCCGCGTCCCCGAACTGCTGCTCGCGGACGATGATCCGTCGCAGGAAGCGGTGAGCGGGGTGCTCCTCGGTGAACGCGATTCCGCCGAACACCTGCACCGAACCGTGTGCGACCTCCCTCGCAGCGCGCGAGACGTATGCCTTTGCGACCGATGCGGTCTGCCCCGCCAGGGGAATGTCGTCGTCCAACGCCGCGGCGGCGTAGAGGATCGTCGACCAGCTGCTCGCCTGCCGCACGTGCAGGTCGGCCATCAGGTGACGCAGCGCCTGGTTGCTGGCGATCGTCCGCCCGAACTGCCGCCGCTCGGACGCGTACTGCCGGGCCAGCGCGAAGACCCTCTCGGCGGCACCTACGGCCTCGGCAGCGGCGAGCAGCGCGCCGATGCTGAGCAGCCGGTCGGTGATAGCGGCGGCGAGCTCGTGCTCGAACACGGTCTCCACCTCTACCTCGGCGAACACAACTCGGCTCAGCGCAACCGTCGCATCCAGACTGGACTGCTGTTGGATTTCGATTCCGGGCGCATCGCTGCGCACGATTGCCAGCCCGGGCTCGCCGTCGACGATCGCCACGACGGCGAAATAGTCGACGCCCGACGCGTGCTCGACGGCGGCCTTTATGCCGGTAAGCCGATTCGACGACACCGTCGCGCCGACATCGGACACCGACCAGCCACGGCCCGGCTCCAGCAGCGCGATCGAAAGCCTCGACTCGCTTCCGAGCAGGACGCTCAATCCATCCGGCAACCCGGCCGCGACAGGAGCAAGTGCGTAGCGGATGCCGACGCTGCCCAGCAACGGGACCGACGCGAGGTGACCGCCGATCGCGCGCGCCGCCAGGCAGAGCTCGACTGCGCCAAGCTCGCTCTCGGCGCCGGCCACCAGACCGAACTCGACGAGGCTCTCCCAGAGCCTCGTCCGCTCCGCCTCACCCGCCTGCCATGCGTCTTGCGCGGGCGGCCACTGCCGGTCGAGCAGCGTGTTGATCGACTCGTCGAGCCACCTCTGCTCATCGCTCAGCTCAAGATCCATGTCACTCCTTGGGCAGCGCCAGGATTCGGTCGGCGATGATGTCCCGCTGGATCTGACGAGTCCCGCCGTACACGCTGGCGGCGCGGGAGTAGAGGTACGTCTCGTACCAGAAGTCGTTCTCGGCGTCGTCGTCTGAATCGCCGGCGAGCAGCGTCGGTCCGAAGATCTCCAGGGCGGTTGCGGCGAGCTCTTGCTCGGCCTCTGCCATGAGCAGCTTCACGCTCGAGCTCTCGGCGCCGACCGCACCACCGCTGAGAAACTCGCCGACGGTCTGGTAGGCGTGATGGCGCAGCACCTCGATTCGGACCAAGGCGCGTGCCAGAGCCGCCTGTGCCTCCGGGCTGTCGAGCACGGGCTGGCCGTCGAGCTCGCGGCGAGCCGCGACCGACACGGCCCGGTCCAGCCACGTCCGCAGCTTGACCTGCCGCGGAAGTGCCGCGGTGCCGCGCTCGTGCCCGAGCGTGTACATCGCGATCTTCCAGCCGTCGCCGAGCTCACCGAGCAGGTTCTCGCGCGGGACCACCACGTCTTCGAAGAAGACTTCGCTGAACTCGGCGTGGCCGGTGATCTGCGTCATCGGCCGGACTTCGACGCCGGGCGTGGACATGTCGACGATCAGCATCGATATCCCGCGATGGCGCGCGACCGAGTCATCGGTCCGCGCCAGGACCCCGCACAACGGCGCGTACTGGCCCCATGACACCCACGTCTTCTGGCCATTGATGACGAACGTGTCGCCGTCCTCAGTCGCGCGAGTCCGCAGGCTGGCCAGGTCGGAGCCGGCTTCCGGCTCGGAGAAGCCCTGACACCAGATCTCCTGCGCCGACAGGATCGTCGGGATGTAGCGCCTGCGCTGTTCGTCGTTGCCGAATCGCAGCAGCGACGGACCGAGGACGCCAAGGCCGACGACGTTTACGAACTCGGGCGCACCGGCGGCTGCCAGCTCCTGGTCGACCACGATCTGCTCTACGGGCGGGCGCCCTCCGCCGCCGAACTCGGCCGGCCACGCCCGGCCCACAAACCCCGCCGCATGGCAGGCGGCCTGCCATTCCTGCAGCACGGCCATCCGCTCATCGAGCGCGTGCGGCAGCTCTTCGAAGCGCAGGCCTTCGCGCCCGAGGAAGGCTCGAACCTCCTCCGCGAGTGCGCGCTCGGATGCAGTCTCGGCAAGTTGCATCGAACTGAGATCGTATCAGCTTGAGAGCGCCTCGGCGAACGCTGATCTGACGCCTCTTGCCATAGCTACGCGACGATCCGCACTGTCATTCGGCCTTACGTCATGATACGGTTCTTGCTGACGTGAGTTCGAATCAGGCCGTAAATGGCAAGCGCTCGCGGATACCGCGTCGCTCACACGATGAAGGAGCCAGGCGAGCTGAGATCCTCGCCGCGGCCATCGATCGATTCGGCCGTAACGGGTACGAGAACACGAAGTGGGCCGACATCGCCGATGACGTCGGCATCGGGCCCACCGCCCTGTACCACTACTTCGACTCCAAGCAGCACTGCCTGTACGTGATCCTCGGCGATGCCCTGAGCGAGCTGCACGCGCGTTTCGATGCGATCACCGCGGGCCACGCGGATCCGCACCTGGCACTCCGCGCGGTATGCGACGACTGCTTCGTTCTCTCCGAGCACGAGGTCCTGCGCAACCGCGTCCTCGTTTCCGAACAGGCTCTGCTGAGCGAACAGAGCAGTTCGGAGCGCGAAGAGCAGGCGCGTCTGGCCGGTCGCGAGCAGACGCGCGCGCTGGAGATCGCCTGGACCCGATTCCTCGCCGACGCGATGCAACAGGGCGCGATCCCCGAGCGCGACCCCCGGATGCTCGCCCGCGCGATTCTCGGCCTCTACAACAGCATCTGGCATTGGTACCGCCCGGACCACACGCTGTTGCTGGCGACGATCGCCGAATTCTTCACCGCCCGCATGCTCGCGGTAGCCGGTGTCCCGCCGGATGGCACGCCCCCGGTCTGAATCGAGCCGGCCGATGGGCTCCGCGCTCGAGCAGTCACGCCGGCTGACGCTGCCCCAGCTCACGGGCCGGGCGTGCCGATCGCGTCCGAACCATCTCGCGGTGGTATTCGGCAACGACACCCGAACGCACTCCGAGCTTCACGATCGCGCCGCCCGGGTCGCCGCGGTCCTTGCCGGCGACGGCGTGCAGACCGGAGATCGCGTCGCGCTGCTGCTGCACAACCGCATCGAGTTCTTGGAGGCACTCCTCGCCTGCCACCGGCTCGGCGCAGTGGCGGTCCCGATCAACTTCCGCCTCGCGCCGGACGAGGTCGAGTACGTGCTGGCGGACTCGGGCGCGGCCGTGCTGATCTGCGACTCGCCGCCGGCCCGGCCCGGCGCGGTCCGGATGGTGCTCGAGGTCGGGCCGGCGTACGAGCAGGGGGTCGCCTCCACCCCACCCCGACGCGAGTCGGCGGACGTGCTCGACGACGACGCCGCGCTCATGTGTTACACGTCCGGCACAACGGGCCGGCCGAAGGGAGCTGTGCTCACCCATCGCAACCTCGTCGCTAGCACCCTGAGCTGGATCCACGAGATGCGGGCGAGCGAGGCTGACGTGTGGCTGTCGGGTCAGCCGCTGTTTCACATCGGCGGGATCAACGGGCTGCTGCCGTTTCTGGTGCTCGGCGCGACGGTGATCATCACGCCGACGACCTCGTTCGATCCCGCGGCGGCGCTCGAGCTGATCGACGAGCACCGCGTGACGATGTGCATCTTCGTCCCGACCCAGTGGGCGGCGATCTGCTCAAGCGATGCCGTGACGCGCATCGATCCGGGCAGGCTCCGGGTTGCTATGTGGGGCGCGTCGCCGGCGCCGCGCCGGACGCTGGAGGCGATGGAGCAGACCTTCCCGGACGCCGCGATCGTCAGCGCCTATGGGCAGACCGAGATGTCCGGAGCGACGACGCTGCTGAAAGGCACCGACTCCACGCGGAAGATGGGCTCGGTGGGCAAGCCGATGCTCGGCGTCGAGCTGCGGGTCGTCGACGACGGTCTGCGCGAAGTCGCGGCCGGCGCCGTTGGTGAGATCGTCTACCGCGGACCCAACGTGATGGCGGGCTATCACCGGCAGGCCGAGGCCACCCGGGAGGCTTTCGCCGGCGACTGGTTTCACAGCGGCGATCTGGCCCGCGTCGACGACGATGGCTACCTGTGGCTCGTGGACCGCAAGAAGGACATGATCGTCAGCGGCGGCGAGAACGTGTACCCGGCAGAGGTCGAGCGGGTGTTGCTCGATCATCCGGCAGTCGCCGATGCGGCCGTGATCGGCGTCCCGCACTCGCGCTGGGTCGAGACGCCCGTGGCGTTCGTCGTCGCGACCGGCGACGCTGCGGTCGACGAGGCGGAGCTGATCGCGCATTGCCGGGAGTACCTCGCCGGTTTCAAGAAGCCCTCCGCGATCGTCGTGGTGGACGAGCTGCCACGAAACGCGGCGGGGAAGATCCTCAAGCGTCGCCTGCGCGAGTCGTATGGCGAGGAGGTTTCAGTCTGATGCCCTACGTCTATGCCAACGTCAAGGTCAAGTACGGCCAGCTGCCGGTCTTCTTCGAGGCCATGGTCACCGTGCGGCGGGTGATGGAGTCCAACGGCTGGACGCTGGTCGGCGCGTGGAGCACGCTGATCGGCGACCTCCATGAGGTCCACGACCTGTGGGAGGTGGCGGACGCCAACACCGTTCCTGCCGCCTTTGCGAAGGCGTACGAGGACCCGGAGTTCGTGGCGGCAGCCACTCAGATCGCGGGAGTTACCGACCGCGAGGTGCTGTCGCTGCTCGACAAGACCCCGTACAGCCCGTGAGGCCCCGCTCAGGACCTACGTCGGAGGAGAGCTGATGGATAGACGCTTTGAAGGCAAGGTCGTGATGGTGTCCGGCGCGGCGACCGGCCTCGGATACGCCGCAGCGTTGCGCCTCGCTCAGGAGGGCGCGCACCTGTCGCTGCTCGATGTCGACGCCGACGGGATCGAACGAGCGCGGGAGCAGATCGTCGCGACGGTGCCGTCCGCGGAGATACTCGCGATCGTGGCCGACGTCGCGCAGGAGCAAGACGTGAGCTCGAGCGTCGCCGACACGGTGTCGCGGTTCGGGCGGATCGACGGCCTGTACAACAACGCCGGGATCGAGGGTGGGCAGAACCCGCTCGGCGAGTACGAGACCGCGGCGCTCGACCGGGTGCTGGCGATCAACGTCAAGGGCGTCTTCTTCGGGATGAAGCACACGCTCCCGCATCTGAAGGCGCAAGGCTCCGGAGCGATCGTCAACGCCGCCTCGGTCGGCGGCATCCGGGCCGTTCCCAACCTGGTGGCGTACGTCGCGGCCAAGCACGCCGTGGCGGGCATGACGAAGTCCGGCGCCACCGAGTACGGCGAGTTCGGCGTTCGCGTCAACGCGATCGCACCCGGGGCGATCATGACCGAGATGATCAGGGAGTCGCTCAAGCAGATCGGCGGCGAGGACGGCTGGGAGGCCGCGGGCCGCGAGTTCGTCAGCGTCAACCCGATGCGGCGTTTCGGTCGACCCGAGGAGGTCGCCAACGTCGTCGCCTTCCTGCTGTCCGACGACGCGTCGTTCGTCAACGGCGCCGTGCTGACGATCGACGGCGGGCAGTCACAGGCCTATTGAAGGGTGTTTGCTGCGCGCGGGCACGACCCCGGCGCGCAGCATGTCCCAGCCCCGGTTTAGACGACGGCGGGCGCGCTCTCGACCGACCGGATGACGTCCTCGGGGAACTCCTGCGAGGGGTCGATCGAGATCGTCTTGTTCAGGAGGTACTCGTCGATCGCGTAGGGCCCGTGCTCGCGGCCGATCCCGGACTCCTTGTAACCACCGAACGACGAGTTGAAGTCGGCGGCCATCGTGTTGACGGAGAACGTGCCCGTGCGGATCCGGCGCGCGACGTCGAACCCGCGCTGCGGGTCGCCGGTGAACACCGAGCCCGACAAGCCGAACCGGCTGTCGTTGGCGATCCGGACGGCGTCCTCCTCGTCCTCGTAAGGGATCAGCGCGATCACCGGCCCGAACACCTCGTCCTGAGCCACGGTCATGTCGTTGGTCACGTTCGTGAGCAGCGTGGGCTCGACATACCACCCCTTGTCGAGGTGCTCGGGCGCCTTGCCGCCGGTCGCGACCGTGGCGCCCTCTTCCCTGGCCTGCTCGATGTAGCGAAGGACCCGCTGCTGATGTGCCTGGGTGACCAGCGGCCCGATGACGGTGTCATCCTCGCGCGGGTCACCGACCTTGAGGCTGTTGAACGCATCCGTGAGCCTCGACGCGATCTCGTCGTAGCGCGACTTCGGGACCAGGATCCGGCTCATGCAGACGCAGCTCTCGCCCTGGCTCGTCCCGGCGCTCGCGCCGACCAGGATCGGGAGCGCCGCGTCGAGATCCGCGTCGTCCAGGACGATCGCGGCCGACTTGCCGCCGAGCTCCAGCACGCACGGCCGGATGAGCTCGCCGCACACCTTGCCGATCTGCTTGCCGACCTCGACCGATCCGGTGAAGCTGACCATGTCGACGTCAGGGTGCGTCACCAGATGCTCGGAGGCCTCGCGGGTGGCGGCGACGATGTTGATGACGCCGGGCGGGAAGCCGGCCTCGCTGACCAGGTCGGCCATCGCGAAGGTCGTCAGCGGATCAGGGTCGGGCGACTTGATCACGACCGTGCAGCCGGCGACAAGGGCGGGCGCAGTCTTCTGCGCGATCCCCGACAGCGGGAAGTTGAACGCGGTCATCGCCGCGACGACGCCGACCGGCTCGCGCACCAGCAGGCTCTTGCTCTCGTACTTCATGATCAGCCCGCCCGCGTTGCCGGCCATCGGCGAGAGATCGGCCTCACGCACCTCCGCGAACTTGTGCTCGCGGCCGACCTTCGCGTAGTAGTTCCAGTGCAGCGTCGGCGCTACCGAGTGGTAGACCTCGGCGGTCAGCTTCGTGTGGCCGAGCTCATCGACGATCAGGTCGCGGAACTCGGGCTGATGCTCGGCGATCAACGCCGCGAGGCGCTCCATGCACTCCGCGCGCTCCTCGACCGGGCGCGTCGGCCAGTCGGTCTCGTAGAACGCCTTGCGTGCCGCTTCGACCGCGCGGTCGATGTCGGTCGAGTTGGCGGCGGGGACGTACCCGATCGTCTCGCCGGTCGCGGGTGACACGACTTCGAACCGCTCGTTCGAGTCTGGCTCCTGCCAGCGGCCGTCGATGAACAGATTCGGGAATTCGCGGGGCAGCATGAACAGGGCTCTCCTCGTCTTGACTGAGATCTTGGTCGGGACAGGCGGTTGACCTGAAGTCGATTCGATCATCGTAGTGGCGAACGGCGCGGAGTTCAAGCCCAGCAGGTGCCGCCGACGGCACAACTCCGCTGGCGGCAGAGACCATTTGGGCCGGGCCGATGAGCGAACGGGGCCGGAGCCCGGCCACAGAATGCGCCGGACCAGCCCCGGCGCGCCGCTCGAAGCGGGGAAAAGTGCACAGGCGGCGCCACGACCCTCTAGGTGTGTGCGATTTGCCCCGTATAGCAGCGGAAACTGCACGCGCCTTCACCCATCACGAGACGTGTGTGCGATTTGCGCTGCAACGGGACCGGTTCGCCGCACTTGCTTCCTCTCGGAGGTCTGGTACGCTCTCGACCCGAATTCAGGTCAAACTGACAGCGCAAGACCCGAACAACTCATGTGGCCGATACCGCAGATCAACGATGACAACCGCGCGTTCTGGACGGGCGGACGCGACGGCGAGCTGCTGATCGCCCGATGCGATGACTGCGGCTACTACATCCACCCTCCCACGCCGCGCTGCCCGAGGTGCCTGGACGACAACGTCCACCCCCACGCGGTCAGCGGACGCGGCCGCGTCTATACGTACACGGTCAACGAGCGGCCGTGGTCCCCCGGGATCGAGGTTCCATACGTGATCGCGATCGTGGCGCTCGATGAGCAATCCGACCTGCGCCTGATGACAAACGTCGTGGGCTGCGAGCCGGATGAGGTCGCGATCGACATGCCGGTGCAGGTGGAGTTCCGCGAGCAGGGCGACGCGTATGCGCCCGTGTTCAGGCCGGCATGACGATGGCGGACAGCTTCGAACAGCGCTGCATCATCTCCGGCATCGGCCAATCGGAGGTCGGAAGGCGGGTGACGCGGGGCGTGATGGCGCTGACTCTCGACGCGTGCCTCGAGGCGATCGCCGATGCCGGCCTGGCGCCTAAGGACATCGATGGCGTGTTTTCGTGGCCCGGTGCGGTCACCCGCGCTGAGGGTCTGGCACCCAGCAGCCCCGGATCGTCGGGTCCCGGTGTGCACGCCGTGATCGATGCGTTGCGCCTGGACACGAACTGGTACGCCGCTGGTCCGGAGACGCCGGGGATGCTCGCCGCCGTGATCCAGGGGTGCCTGGCCGTCGCGTCGGGGATGTGCCGTCACGTGCTCGTGTACCGCGCCCTGGACGAAGCCACCGCGTGGCGCACGAACACGCAAAGGGTCGCCACCGACGCCGAGGGCGTCACGGGAAACATGCAGTGGATCCTGCCGTTCGGCGCCTTCTCGGGGCCCAACTGGATGGCGCTCTACGCCCGCCGCCACATGCACGAGTACGGCACCACCCGCGAGCAGCTCGCACAGATCAGCCTGAACGCTCGGCGCAACGCGGCGCTGAATCCCAAGGCGGTGTTGACGAGCGAGCTGACGCTCGACGACTACCTGTCGTCGAAGATGATCAGCGACCCCCTGTGCCTGTACGACTGCGACATCGCGATCGACGGCGCGACCGCGGTGGTCATCTCGGATGCTGCCTACGCACCCGACACGCCCAAGCAAGGCGATCCACTTCGAAGCGGTCGGGAGCGCGCTGCACGGACGCGCGTCGTGGGACCAGTGGGAGGACATGACGACCACCGCGGCGATGAGCGCGGGCGGCCACCTGTGGTCGAGGACCGACCTCACTCCGGCCGACGTCGACTGTGCCCAGCTCTACGACGGCTTCACGGTGCTGACCCTGTACTGGCTCGAGGGGCTGCGCTTCTGCGGGCATGGAGAGAGCGGCGCGTTCGTCGAGGGCGGCGAGCGCATCAGCCTGACCGGAGAGCTGCCGCTGGCGACCAGCGGTGGCCAGCTGTCAGGCGGTCGGCTGCACAGCTTCGGCCACCTCTACGAGGCCTGCCTCCAATTGCGAGGAGACGCGGCTGAGCGTCAGGTGCCGGGAGCCAAGGTGGTTGCGGTATCGGCGGGCGCGGGGCCGTTGGCGTCGTGCCTGCTGCTCAGAACCTAGAGACAGAACGATTGTCAGAGTGAGAGGGAAGGCGAGCGAGAGATGAACCTGGCGACTCTTGTCGACGAGCACGCGGAACGCTACGGCGATCGAGTGCTCGCGATCTTCGACGACGACACCGTCACGTATGCGCAGTCCGCCGAGCGCGCCGGGCGTGTCGCCGCGGGGCTCAGGGACCTCGGGGTGGCCCAGGGCGATCGGGTCGCGATCATGATGGGCAATCGCTCCGAGTTCCTCTACGCCTGGTTCGGGATCCTGAAGCTCGGCGCGATCGAAGTCCCGATTCACGACGCCGCCCGGGGCCCCGGCATCTCACACATCCTGAACACCACCGAGGCGCGCGTGGTGATCGTGGAGGACGTGTTTCTGGAGCACGTGCTCCCGTGGCTCGGCGACGCGCCGACCGTCGAGCACGTGGTGGTCGTTGGCGAGCAGCCGTCCGCCAACGGCGATCGGCCTCTGCACGACTTCGGCAAATTCCTGTCGCACCCGTCGTCGGTTGCGACCGTCGAGGTTGCCCCGCATCAGCCCGCGTCGATCCTGTTCACCGGAGGCACGACGGGACCGCCCAAGGGCGTCGTCCTCCCGCACAATCACAACATCAACCTCGGGAAGAGCACGGCGGAGGTCGCCGGCTACGGCGAGGACGACGTGCTGCTCTCGGTCTTCCCGCTGTTTCACGCCAACGCCAAGTACATGACGACGATCGCCGCGATGGTCGCCGGCGCCAAGTGCATCATCAACCGCCGCTTCTCCGCCAGCCGCTTCTGGGAGCAGTGCCGTCGCGAGCAGGTGACCGCGTTCAACGGGATGGGCGAGATGCTGCGGATCCTGATGAAGCAGCCGGAGTCGGCCGAGGACACCGAGAATCCCGTCCGCGTGGTGGTTGGAGCGGCGGCGCCGCGTGATGAGGTCCTCGAGTTCGAGAACCGGTACGCAGTCGTGATCCTCGACGTGTACGGCCTGACGGAGACCGGCCCGATCACGTTCAATCGGTTCGATCAGCGTCGCGCCGGCTCGATGGGCGTTCCCGTCCCGTGGTACGACGTCTGCATCCTCGACGAGAACGACGTCGAGGTTCCCGTCGGCGAGCCAGGCGAGATCTGCATCCGCCCGGCGCGTCCCAACGTGATGATGTCCGGCTACTACAACAACGACGCGGCCTCGCTCAAGTCGATCCGAAACCTGTGGTTCCACACCGGCGACCACGGCCACCGCGACGCCGACGACTTCTATTACTTCAGGGCCCGCGCGACCGACTCGATCCGCCGCCGCGGGGAGAACATCTCCGCATGGGAGGTGGAGCGTGTGCTGGCGCTGCACTCCGACTTGCTCGAGTCGGCCGTGTACGGCGTGCCGTCGCCGATCGGCGGGCAGGAAGTGATGGCGGCGATCGTGCTGAAGCCGGGCGCCACACTTGCCCCCGAGGAGATCCTCGACTTCTGCACCGACAAGATGCCGCACTTCGCCGTGCCGAGGTATCTACGCTTCGTTGACTCGCTGCCCAGGTCCCATGCGCAGCGAATCCTCAAGCAGGAGCTGAAGGCCGAGGGGATCGAGGGCGAAGGCGTTTGGGATCGGGAGACCGTGGGCTACAAGGTCCGCCGCTAGCGTCGTGAGCGTCGATCGAGCCCGTCAGGTCCACCTCGTCGAGTACCCGCGCGGCGAGGTCACCCCCGACCACTTCGTCACCGTCGAGGTCGAGGTTCCCGAGCCCGGGCCGGGCCAGGTCCTGGTGCGCAACACCTTCACCTCGGTCGATCCCGGGATGCGGCTGCGTCTGAGGGAGAGCGGCCCCGCCGGCTACTTCAACTCGTTCGCGCTCAATGCCCCGATGGACGACATCTGGGCCGTCGGCGAGGTGATCGAATCGCGCGCCGACGGGTTCGCCGCTGGCGACTCCGTCTGGCATGCGAAGGGCTGGCGCGACTACGCCGTGGTCACCGCCGGCGAGCCGGCGCTCGCCGGCATCGCCACGCTTGCCGTGATCGACACATCCGTGGCGTCGGCCGAGACATACCTCGGGCCGCTCGGCGCCATGGGCGTGACGGCGTATGCCGGGCTGATCGACGCGGCAGAGCTGCGCGAGGGAGACATCGTCTGGGTGTCGGCGGCTGCTGGCGCTGTCGGAAGCCTCGCGGCGCAGATCGCCAAGCTCCGCGGTCACCGCGTGATCGGGAGCGCCGGGTCCGAGGCAAAGGTCCGGTTTCTACTCGACGAGCTCGGCCTCGACGCGGCCTTCAACTACCGCGACGGGCCTGTCGTCGACTTGTTGCGGAAGGCTGCGCCCGAGGGCATCGACGTCTACTTCGACAACGTCGGCGGCGATCACCTCGAGGCGGCGCTCGCGACGTTGCGTGGTTGGGGGCGTGCCGCGCTGTGCGGAGCGATCTCCGAGTACGAGTCGGTCGGCCCCACTTCTGGCCCCAGCAATCTGTTCCAGGCGACGGCCAACAACCTGACGCTTCGAGGCTTTCGCGGCAGCGCCTACCAGCATCGGCTTCCAGACGTAGTGCGTGAGCTCGGCGGTTGGCTGACCGAGGGTCGGCTGCGCTATCGCCAGACGGTCATCGACGGTCTCGAGCAGGCCCCGGAGGCGCTGATGCGCGTGCTGTCCGGTGACACCACGGGCAAGGCGCTCGTGCGGATCTCCTGAGCGGCGATCCCGATCGCAGCGTGGGCGATCAGGCGGCTTTGCGCGTCGCTCGCGGCTTGCGCAGTCCTTTGGCGGGCGCCGGGGACGGCAGGGCGTAGCCGGCAACCGCCAGGCAGCGCTCCACGAAGAAGTCGCGGATCTCGGGCAGCGACAGTGCGCCACCGGGCCGGTACCACGCCCACACGCTCTTGTACAACCCGAGCACCGCGTGCGTCAGCAGCCGCGGGTCGGTCTCAGGGATGGTCCCCTGCTCCATGCCCCGCGTGAGAAAGGCGGCCCAGGCGAACTCGATATCGCGCATGCGCGCTCGCGCCAGCCGTCGAGCCTCCTCTTCGCGCGGCGACGTGCGAGGCGCGGCGACCATTCCTTCCTCGGCAACGAGCACGCGGTTGCGCAAGACGTCGAGCTCGGTGAGATCGAACAGCCCGTTGAGCAGACGCTCGAGCGCAGGGCCGAAATCCCCTCGCTCCGACGTCAGCCGCTCGAACCTATCCAGCTCGGCCTCGAGGGCATCGGCGTGGATCTCGAACAGGCAGTGCAGCTTTGACTCGAAGTAGTGATACAGAGCGGTCGAGCCGAGGCCGACGTCCGCGGCAATGTCGGCCCACTTCGTGTACTCGTATCCGTGGCGGCCGAAATGCTCGATCGCGCTCGTCAGGATTTCCTGCCGCTTGCTCCGCGGGCTCGTCGCGCGTCCTGTCCGACGGCCCGTTCGGACTGCTGCGTTCTTGGGCAAGATTCCTCTTTCGATTGAAGTGACACCAACTGTATCAGCGGCCCAGGACCGGCACGCCGGGAACCCCGGATCGCCTGAATTTACGGCCTGCGGAGCATCGTGCTTGCGCTGAAGCCAAGCTCTCGATAGAGTTGAACTGACTTCAGCTAAGAGGATCTTCGTTTCGTATATGCCGCAGCTCGATGGTCATGTCGTTGTCATCACAGGAGCCAGCTCCGGGCTTGGCGCTCAGCTCGCGCGTGCGGTCGCGCATGCCGGTGGTACGCCTGTCCTCGCCGCACGCCGCGCCGACCGTCTCGCGGCGCTGACCGAGGAGATTCGCGGCGCCGACGCCGTCACCTGCGACGTCACCGACGAGGCGGACCGCGAGCGGCTGATGGACGGCGTGATCGAACGGCACGGCCGGCTCGATGGCCTGATCAACAACGCCGGCCTGGGCGCCACCGGTCCGGCGTTGCGCACGTCGGCAGACACTTTCGCCCGGGTACTGGACCTGAACCTTGTGGCGCCGTACGCCCTGTCCTGCCTGGCCGCGCAGCGGATGCGCAACGGAGGCGGCCGCTCGATCGTCAACGTCGCCTCGCTCATGGGCCTGCGCTCGATCGGCGTGATCCCGGACGCTGCCTACGTGGCCTCGAAGGCCGGCCTTATCGGCTTGACGCGGGAGCTCGCGTCCCAATGGGGTCGCTACAACATCCGTGTGAACGCCGTCGCTCCGGGGTTCTTCGCGACCGAGATGAACGCGGAACTCGGTGACGACCCCGAGCAGTTTCCAGACTTCCTCCTCTCGCGAACTCCCCTTGGCCGCGGCGGCCGCGCCGGCGAGCTCGACGACGCGGTGCTGTTCCTGCTCGGGTCCGGCAGCAGCTTCGTCACCGGGACCGTGCTGAGCGTCGACGGAGGAATGGCAATCGCCTGACAACATGACACCGGAGGAGGGACATGCCGACCGTGACGTTTCAGCCCGAGGCTGACAGCTACTACGCCGAGGGATACTGGCGTGACGGAGACCTGTGGAGCGACTTTGCTCGCCGCGCGGAGGAGAACCCGGACAAGCCGGCGCTGATCCTCGACGATCGCGTCTTCACGTTCGATCAGCTCCGCCGCGCCGCCGTCGGCATTTCGGTCCGCCTCGCAGACGGTGGCGTGCAACCGGGCGACGTCGTGATCCTCCTGGGCCGGCACTCGATCGAGGCGGCGGTCGCGATGCTCGGCTGCATGCACCGCGGCGTGGTGATCGCGCCGCTGCCGCCGATGTTCAACGAGACCCAGTTGTCGGCGCTGCTCGCGCAGACCCGCGCGACGGCGCTGCTCGGCTTCGGCGGCGACAAGGAGCTCGCCAAGTGTGAGCAGGTCGCCGATCAGGTGTCGCTGTTTCTCGCGATCGACCCCGACCTCGTCGACCGCATCGCCCACGAGGATCCTCGCGCCGAGCACGCGCCCCGTCACGGCGACGACCTCGCGATGGTGCTGCACTCGTCGGGCACGACCTCGACGCCGAAGGGCATCGCCCACTCCAACAACACGCTGCGCTACGCAACCGAGGGCATTTGCAGGCGCTGGGAGCTGACCGGCGAGGACATCTATCTCGTCGTCTGCGAGTTCGGATTCGTCGGCGGCCTGGTGTTCGGCTACTTCCCGCCGCTGTTCAACGGCGCAACCGGAGTGCTCGTCAACCGGTGGAATGCGGAGGACGCGCTGCGGCTGATCGAGGAACACGGGTGCACCTACGTGCTCTCGATGCCGACCCACTCGGCCGACCTGATCAAGGCCAAGCAGGAGAGCAGCCGGGAGCTGCCGTCGATGCGCGTGCTGGCCGCACCGGGACTCACGCGCGAGCGCCGCGTCGCGATGCAGGAGGCTTTCGGAGTCCCGCCGCTCGGCGACTACGGTCTGTCCGAGGTGCCGGGGCACGCCGCCCACGGGCTTCACGAGTCGGACGCGAAGATCGCGTTGACCGAGGGCCGTCCCTACGACGGCACGGAGATCCGGATCGTCGACGACAAGGAGCGCCCTGTTGCTCCGAACACCGTGGGCTCCGTGATCGTCAACGGCCCGAGCCGGTTCTTGGGCTTCTTGAACAACGACGAGCTGACACGCGAGTCGCTGACCGAATGGGGCGGCTACCGGACCGGCGACCTGGGCTATCTCGACGAAGAGGGACAGTTCGTCTACGTGGGGCGCAGCAAGGACATCATCCGGCGCGGTGGCGTGACGATCGTCCCGGCCGAGGTGGAGCCCGTGATCCTGCGACACCCGCACGTGCACGAGGTCGCGATCGTGCCGCTCCCGGACGAGCGGCTGGGCGAGCGGGCATGCGCGGCGATCATCGCGGTGGAGGGAAAGGTCGCGCCGGCGCTAGAGGAGCTGCAACAGTTTCTCGATGAGCAGGGCGTGGCGAAGTACACGTGGCCGGAGTCCGTCGAGGTGTTCGAGGACTTCCCGCGCACGCCCTCGCTCAAGGTGGTCAAGCGAGATGTCGTCACCCGGATCCTCGAGCGCTCCGGGGTCACGGCGTAGCCCCCCGTGGGGTCTCGCCATCGGTTTCGGTCCGTTATGATTCGTTGAAATGACTTCAGGTCAATCAGATCCAGAAGACGGACCCAAGACGATGACGACCTTCTTCGAGCGCTACTTCGAGCTGCTCGACGGCCCCGACCCTCACAGCTCGCTCGAGCTGGTTGCAGAGGACGTGGAGTTCTCGATCCAGTGGGCCGCCGATGACTCGCGCAAGAGCAGTCAGTTCCTGGGCGGGCTGGAGCAGCTGCGTGGCTTCATCGACGCGGGCGACACGGATGGATGGGCTCACTACGTCACGCAAAGCGGCGTCAGCGGCGACGTCGAGTTCGCGCTCGGCGAGACTCGCTGGGATAGCGGCGAACGGATCGGCACGTTCCTGGCGGTGGCGCAGCTCGACGAGTCGGGCCGGATGCGCCGGTACATGGTGGCCCGCTCCCCCGTCCTCGCATTCCCCACCGAGCCATGACACAGACGAGCCACCGGCAGCTGATCGACCCGAACCTGATTGCCGGCACCGAGGCGGAGCCCAGGCTTATCGGCTCGGAGTGCGGACGTTGCGGCACCGTGACATTCCCGCCGCAATCGTCCTGCGCGAAATGCACGTCCGAAGACGTGCACCGCCGGGAGCTGTCGACGCGCGGCACGCTGTGGACCTGGACCGTCCAGTGTTTTGCGCCGAAGGCGCCGCCATATCTCGAGGGGGGCGTGGCGGAGTTCGAGCCGTACGGTGTCGGGTACGTCGAGCTGCCGGGCGAGGTCCGTGTGGAGGCTCGCCTGACCGAGAGCGATCCGGAGCGGCTGGAGATCGGCATGCCGATGGAGCTGACACTGATCCCCGTTCCCGGAGCGCACGACAAGCTGACGTTCGCCTTCCGTCCGTTGGAGGAGGACGAGTGAGCGGCGGCGACGACGTCGCGGTCGTCGGCCTCGGCATCCACGAGTTCGGCCGCCACGACGGAGTGTCGGGGCTCGAGATGGGCGCCATCGCCGCCCGTCGCGCGCTGGCAAGCGCGGGGATCTCGTGGGAGGACGTCGACTTCGCGGCGGGCGGTTCGGACGCAGCCGGCAACGCGGACACGTCGGTTTCGATCCTCGGCTTGACCGGCGTCCCGTTCATCAACGTCAAGAACGGATGCGCCACCGGCGGCTCGGCGCTCACCACTGCCCATGCGATGCTCGTGTCCGGCGCGGCGGAGGTCGCGCTCGTCGTCGGCTTCGACAAGCACCCCCGGGGAGCCTTCAACCCGCTGCCCGAAGAGTGGGGAATCGGGTCCTGGTACGGCGAGACGGGCCTGATGCTCACCACCCAGTTCTTCGCGATGAAGATCCAGCGCTACATGGCCGAGCACGACATCACGTCGTCGACGCTCGCCAAGGTGGCGGCGAAGGCGTTCGCCAACGGCTCGCGCAATCCGAACGCGTGGCGGCGCACCCCGCTGGGCGAGGAGGAGATCCTCTCCTCCAAGATGGTCAACAACCCGCTCACCCAGTACATGTTCTGCTCGCCCGGCGAGGGTGCTGTGGCGCTCGTGCTTGCTCGTGGCGGGCGCATCAAGCAGCTGACCCGCGCTCCCGTGTACCTCCGCTCGGTCGCGTTCCGCACGCGGCGGTTCGGTTCGTTCGAGGTGTTCAGCCCGTCGATCCCGATCGAGTCCGCTCCGTCGGCGACGACGGAGGCGGCGGCGGCCGCGTTCGAGGAGGCTGGAGTTGGACCAGGCGACGTCGACGTGGCGCAAGTTCAGGACACGGAGTCCGGAGCCGAGGTCATGCACCTCGCGGAGACCGGACTGTGCGAGCACGGAGAGCAGGAGGCCCTTATCCAGAGCGGCGCCACCGAGCTCTCAGGGCGGCTTCCGATCAACACCGACGGCGGCTGCCTGGCCTGCGGCGAACCGATCGGGGCGTCAGGACTGCGCCAGGTGCACGAGATCGTGCTGCAACTGCGCGGCGAGGCCGGCGACCACCAGGTCCCCAAGCCCTGCCGCGTCGGCTTCACCCAGGTTTACGGCGCTCCGGGCGTGAGCGCCTGCACGGTCCTCACCCTGTAGGGCGCACGCGCCGCGAGCGCGCGCTCACCTGACGGTGTTGCCGGCGTCGATCGGCAGCGCGATGCCGGTGATGTACTTGGCGGCGTCCGAGCACAGGAACAGCACGGCGTCGGACACGTCGCCAGGTTCGATCCACGCGACGCCCGGCAGGAGGTTCAGTCCCTCGAACGGCTCGCGCACGTCATCCTCGGTCGGGTTCTCCAGGTGCGGGGCGAACAGCTCGAACGTCGCGTCGTTGATCACCAGCGGCGTTCTCACGGTCGTGGGGCACACCGCGTTGACGCGGATCCGATGCTCGCCGAGCTCCTGCGCGAGCACCTTCATCAGGCCGATCACGCCGTGCTTGGCCGCGGTGTAGTGCGCGGTGTTGGCGTAGGCGCGAATGCCCGCGGTCGAGCTCGTCAGGACGACGCTGCCGCCCTCGCCGCGCTCCACCATCGACGGGAGCGCCGCCCGGGTGGTGTTGAAGACGCCGGTCAGGTTGATGTCGATCATCTCCTGCCACTGCTGCTCGGTCATCTCCCAGGCCACGGCCCAGGAGCCGATGCCGGCGTTCGCGCAGACAATGTCGATCTTGCCGAACTCGGCCAGACCCGCCTCGACGGCACTCTGCATCTGCGACAGCGAGCGCACGTCGGCGACGGCCTTGACCGCTCGGCGGTCCGCGGCCTCGATCTCCTTGACGGTCGCGTCGAGATCGTCCTCGGTCGACAGGCTGTACGGGATCGTCTCGACGGTGTTGGCGCAGACGTCGATCGCGATTACGTCGGCGCCCTCCTTCGCGAGCCGCACCGCGTGCGAGCGCCCCTGTCCACGGCCGGCGCCGGTGACCAGCGCGACCTTCCCATCAAAGAGTCCCATCTCCAATCAGCTCCTTCCAAGGTTGTCGCGAGGTGCACGCTCTTCGCGAGGTCACCCTTCGTGCCCACCGTATCATATGAAATGAGGTCAGTTCAATTCGCGCATCGTTGGGTGTCGGCGGATCGGGTGGGCTCGGGGGCGCGTTACGCCCGTGGTGGATATCGCCCCACTCGATTGCCCCGAGCCTTGGCTTGGGGCGAAAGCAGCGCTGAGCGCTGTTATTGCCCCAAAGCGGCTGCTTGCGGGATCGACTGGGGCGTTATGCAGGTCGGCCTCCTCGCGGCCTGGCAGGCGAGCCGGCTGCTACCGGCGGGGAACGACCACCGCGCGCCCGAGGACATCACCCCGGCGCAACTTCCCGTACGCGTTGATCGTGTCCTCGATGCCATACACCTCGGCCTCGGCATGGATCGCGCCGCTGCGCGCGAGTTCGACCACCTCGGCCAGCTCCGCCGCTGTCCCCCACGTCGGCATACGGACCGTGGTCTCGTACGGGATCAGGCCAGGCCCGACGCGCAGCTCTCCCCCGCCCCGCCCCACGAACGTGATGTCACCACCCTGGGCGACGGAGCCGGCGGCGAGCGCCAGGGTCGCGTCGTTGCCGACGAAGTCGAGCACGACCGCCGCCCCGTCTGGACCTGTCTCAGACCGCACGTCCTCCGGCGTCAAGCCATCCGCCGACAGCACCGCGTCGGCGCCGGCCGCCCGGGCCAGCTCGAGGGCCGCGCTGCGCAAGTCGACGGCGACGATCCGGGCATCGCAGACGGCCTTGAGCACCTGGACCCCCATGTGCCCGAGGCCCCCGACGCCCACGACCACGGCCGTGGTGTCCGCGTGCAGTTGCGGGAGCGAGAGCTTGACGGCGTGGTACGGAGTGAGCGCGGCATCCGTGAGCGGCGCAGCACTCACCGGATCGAGTCCTGGCGCCGGCACGACATAGCGCGCCGACGGGACGATCACGTACTCCGCGAGTCCGCCGTCTCGCCCGAGGCCCGCGCCGTGCGGTCCGAGGGGCGTGCGCGCGCACGCGTTGTCGCGCCCGTTCCGGCATTGCCAGCACTCGCCGCACCCCCACCGGCTGTAGACGACGACCGGATCGCCTTCGCCGACACCCGACGCATCGGGACCGAGCGCGGCGACCCGTCCGGCGATCTCGTGACCGAGCGTGAACGGAAGCGCGTATGGATACGTGGCGGGTGCACTGCCCATGAGGTGGAGGTCCGTACGGCACAGCCCTGCCGCCGCCACCTCCACGAGCACCTCCGCACCGTGCGGAGCGGGGACCGGGACTTCGGTGAGGACGGGATCTGACTGCCACTGCGTCAGGCGGATCGCTCGCATCGTCGTGGTGCTCATGCCGCAGCTCCAGTGTCGTCTCGCAACATTTACAGAACTGAACTCAGTTAGAAACTGTACACTATGATGATGACCGGACACGACTCATGAACGCCGCCGGCCGCGTCGCCGGCAAGGTTGCGCTCATCACCGGCGCCGCCCGCGGCATGGGGGCAGCGCACGCGCGCGCGATGGCCCGCGAGGGGGCGACAGTCGCGATCGCCGACATTACGCCCGAGGCCGGCGAGCAGCTCGCCGCCGAGCTGCGAGGCGCCGGCGGCCAAGCCTCCTATCACGACCTTGACGTCACCGATCCCGCCGCCTGGCACGACGTCGTCGACGCGGTGCAGCAGGCCCACGGCCCGATCGACGTGCTCGTCAACAACGCCGGCGTGCAGGTGCGCTCGTTCGGCATCGAGGCCGATGACGATGAATGGGCGAAGGTCACGGCCGTCAACCAGCACGCCGTGTTCCTCGGCATGCGCGCGGTCATACCGTCGATGGATGACAACGGCGGTGGCTCGATCGTCAACATCGCCTCCGTGGCGGCGCTGGTCGGCCTGCCCGGCTCGCTCCCCTACCAGGCAAGCAAGTCGGCCGTGCTCGGACTCACGCGCGGCGCTGCCGTGGCGTATGGGCCCCGTGGCATCCGGGTCAACGCGATCTGCCCAGGCCTGATCGTCACCGCGATGACCGAGAGCGCCTCGTCGGACGCGGTCACCGCGATGAAGGCGCAGATTCCGCTGCGCCGGGAGGGCAAGCCCGAGGAGATCTCGGCGGCGGTCGTGTTTCTGGCTTCCGACGACTCGTCCTACATCACCGGCGTGGCGCTGCCGATCGACGGCGGCTTCGTGGTCGTCTGATCACGCGCCGGTCACGTCGAGCGGCGCCGACTCCTCGACCGCAAGCAGGTTGACGTCGACGAGCTCGGGATCGCGCAGCGCGCCCTGCGCCGCGAGCGGGCCGAGCGCCTCCTCACCCCAGCGCCGGTGGTCGAAGTACACCTCGATGTAGCCGACGCGGGTGCTGTCCTCGAGCAGCCCGACCGGCCGCTGGCCCTCCACGTCGAGGGGCTCGCACTCGACCTCGTTGAGCACGCGATTGACGTTCAGCGCCCGCGCGCCGAACGCGCCTTGCACCGTGCCGTGGACGCGATCGGCGAGGCGGCCGAACGCGCTCCAGGCCGCCTCGCCGTCAACCCCCGGGGCACGGTCGGCCTCGATCATGAACTTGGCCAGCGCGAGCTGGCCGTGCACGCGATCGAACAGCACGCTCTCCTCGACTTCACAGGAGCGCAGCCGGTAGAGGCAGTTGACGTGGTCCTGCGCGACCATCTCGTTCTGCTCGGGGGTGAAGGCCAGCGTCTCGCCGGGCGTAAATCGCAGCACCACGAACCGCCAGGCGCGCGGGCGCTGGCGCCAACTGCCGTTGACGTCGGCCTGCGCCACCGCACGGTTGGTGTGGTAGCTGAGCAGCGACGGCATCGGGCGCAAGAGGTCTTGGGCCATGTGCACGTGGACCTCGGTGTAGTGCCGCTCGCACTCCTCCGGGGTCCGGGACGGAGTCGGGTCAAAGCGCCCGATGACCTTGCCCATCGCGTGCCTCCAGTGCCTCTAGTGAAGCGACGCGCCGTTGGTGCCCTCTGCCTCGGCCGGCACCGCCGGCTATCGGCATGAACCGGCGCGTGATCGCGCCCTCGGTCAGCTCCGCGCCCTGTGAGCTCCGCGCTGATTCGGCCGTCGACGATCACGAGCACGCGATCGCAGAGGTCGGCGAGCTCCTCGAGATCACTCGAGCTGACGACGACCGCCGCTCCAGCCTCGGCCGCCGTGACGAGCTCGCGGTGCAGGTCCGCCTTGGCCCCGACGTCGACGCCCTGTGTCGGCTCGTCGAGCAGGAACACCGTCGGCTGCTGGGACAGCCACTTGCCGAACAGGATCTTCTGCTGATTGCCGCCGCTGAAGATGCTCAGTGGCGTCGTCGACTGCGTTCGCCGGCCGCACCGACAGCCGCTCGAACCACTCCTTCGTTCGCGACTTCTCGGCCGAGCGGCGCAGCACACCAGCCCTTCCAGAACGGCTTCAGGTCGGGCAGCGTCAGGTTCTCCCGAGCGCTCATCGTCATCACGCCACCGCCGGTCTTGCGGTCGGGCGCGACGTAAGCGACGCCCGTGGCCGATGGCGACATCGGGACGCGCGGGCGGTAGCGCGACCCCGTCCGGCCACCGTGACCTCGCCGGACGCGCGTGGAGCGAGCCGAAGCTCGGCGCCGAGCACGCTGTCGCGGCCCGACCCAGCGAGGCCGGCGATCCCGACGATCTCCCCGCGTTCCGACGCTGAAGGACGACGCCGGCCAGCGCTCCGGCGCGCAGGTCCGTGACCTCGAACAGACGGTCTCGTGCTCGCGGGCCGCCGCCCGGGCGGCCTTCTGGCGCCGGGCCTCGGTCTCCTCGGCGAGCAACTCCTCGCCGGCGAGCAGGTAGACGATCCTGGCGTGGTCGAAGTCGCTGCACCGGACCGGCCCCGACCACCTTGCCGTCACGGAACACCGAGACCTTGTGGGCGACGCGGAAGATCTCCCCGAGATGGTGGGTTACGTACAACACGCCGACGCCCGTGGCGGCCATCGCGCTGACCCGATCGAGCAGATTGTCGACCTCGTCGACGGGCAGAGTGGCCGTGGGCTCGTCGAGAACGAGCAGGCAGGCCGGGTACTCCGGGTCCTCACGCAGAGCGCGCGCGATGGCGACGCCGGTGCGCTCCGAGGCGCTGAGAGTTGACACCAGGGCCTTGGGGTCGATGTCGAGGTTGAGCTTGGCCAGGTCCTGCTTGGCCTGCGCGCGGCTCGCCCGCTCGCGGATCGTTCCGAGCGAGGTGGGGAAGCCCGAGCCCAGCGACATGTTGTCCAGGACCGACAACGTCGGGACGAGACCGAGATCCTGCTGCACGAACCGGCACCCGAGCCGGTAGGACGACACCGGCGACTGGAACGGCAGCTCGTGACCCTCGATCCGGACACCACCGCCCAGGTCGGGCTGGTGGTATCCGGAGAGGATCTTGATCAGGGTCGACTTCCCAGATCCGTTCTGCCCCAGGAGAGCATGGACCTCGCCTGCGGCGATGGTCATGCTGACCTCCGACAGTGCCTTGGTCCGAGTGAATGTCTTCGACACTCGTTCGACTTCCAGTACAGCAGTCATGCTCTCCTCCGGGACGTTGCAGCTGGGTGGGTGTGCTCGCTACTGGACGTGCCAGAGCTGCTTGAACTGGTCGAGCCCGTTCGTCGGTTGGTTCCAGGACGTGCTGCTGCCGACGGCGGCGTTGATGTTGTCGTGCGTCAGGATCTGTGTCGGCTGGACCGATGACTGCTTCACGTCGATCGGCATACTCTCGGCATCCCGGAGCATCGCGTCCATCATCACGTAGGTGGAGTAGATGGGTGAGAAGCCGGTCCACGCGGTCTGCGTACCGCTCTTCAAAGCGGCGATCGCGGTCTCGTCAGCGGCTTCGCCGATGATCTTGACCTTGTTCCCGAGTCCGGCCGCGTTGAGCGCGGAGTTGATGCCGGTGGCGAACGGGCCGACGTCGAAGGCCATGTAGTTGGCGTTCGGGTTCGTGCGCAGCGCCGACACCATGATGCTCGGGACCTTGCCGGCGGCCAGATCCGGGATCGTGATGTTGATGATCTTCACCGTGCAGCCCGGACAGAGCTTCTTGACCTGGGCCTGGAAGCCATCCGTGAACCCGCCAAGGATCGGGTACGCAGGGATGTGCTCCACGAGTACGTTGCCCTTCCCGTTGGAGTCGGAGATAAAGAAGTTCGCGAGCACCGTGCCCATGAGGTAGTCACTCTCATAGCCGTTGGCATCGACGATCACCGGGTCCTGGACGTTGACTGGGTACACCGCGGTCAGCACCCACTTCGCGCCAGCTTGCTTGACCTTGTTGATCACCGCCGACGTCAGCGGGATACCCGCCTCGGCGATGTAGTCGGCCCCCTTCGTGATCGCGGTGTCAACCGCGGCGTTGAAGGTCGCCGAGTTGGCTGGGTCGTAGCTGACCTGGTCGTAGCTCCAGCCGACGGATGCGGCCAGTGACTTGAGCGAATTCTGGAGCTTCACGTTGTTCGGGTCACTCGTTGCCAGCATGACGAGCTTCTTGCCCTTTGGCGGGGCCGACTTGAGCGGGGTCGAGATCGTGATCTTGGTCGGGTTGGCCTTCGTAGGGCTGCAGCTGCGCCTTCGCCGTGGCAACGCCACCGGAACCGGAGCCGGAGCTGGTCGATGCGGCCCCCGAGCTCGAGCTGCTTGAACTGCTCGAGCTCGAGCTGCTCGAGCCGCACGCGGCGAGCGCGAGGCCGACCACGAGCGTGCCGACGATCGCGATCAGCGCGCGAGCACCCGACCGGCCTTTCGTGAGGCGGTCGGGTCCCATGTGTTCGCGTCATTTCTTTCTCCTTCTCGGGTCTGTGAATGGGTCAGGGTCCGCGCGCGGAGCGCGACTGCAGTTCGGCGGGTCCGGGACCCGTCAGTGCGGCGCCGGTGCCCGAGTGGTAGGAGCTCGCGATGGCGCCGGCCTCGGAGAGCTCGTCTTGAGGAAGGTCAGCCTCGCCGCCGGCTCCCCCGCTTCGCCCCAGTCCGGCGACGGAACGCGTTCTGATCCGCTGCCAGTGGATCGAGGGCGAGCGCTGGATCGACAGCGCGACTGCGATGATCAGCGCGCAGCCGTTGAACATGTCGCTCAACCAGGCCGGCTCCGGACACGAGCTGCAGGCCCTGCACGCCGGTGGCCAGGACGTAGATGGCTAGCAGCGTTCCCCAGACGTTGAACCGGCCGGGGGTCAGCTGCGTCGAGCCGAGGAAGGCGGCCGCGAACGCGGGCAGCAGCAGCGTTCCGCCGAAGTTCAGCGAGGGGCCATTCAGCGAGGAGAACATCACGCCGGCCAGGCCGGCGATGGTCGCCGAGGTCACGAGGGCAAACGTCGTGTTGCGCTGGATCCGGACGCCAGACAGCCGGGCCGCCTCGGTGTTGCCGCCGATCGCGTAGAGGTATCGGCCGATGGGCGTGTGCGCCGTCAGCCACCACAGCACGGCGGCGAGGATGATCAGGTACAGCACGACGATCTGGAAGCCGAAGACGGTCGTCTGCGTGAAGTTGTTCCACGCCGTCGACGTCGGCGGGATCGGCTGGCTGTTGGACGAGACGATCACCAGCAGGGCCGCCAGGATCGAGCTCATGCCGAGCGTCGCGATGAACGAGTTGACGTCGAGCTTGACGACGATGAACGAGTTGACCAGGCCGATGCCGATCGCCACGAGCATGCCCGCGAGCGATCGCCGGGACCCACGCCCAGTGGTGGTTGTTCATCAGGACGATCGGGAGGATCCCGGAGACGTTGGCTGTGGCCCCGACCGAGAGGTCGTAGAGCCCGGCCGCGAGCGGGATCAGGACGGCAAGAGCGATCATGCCCGTGACCGCCTGCTGGGCGGCGACGCTGTGCAGCGTCGACGTGGTCAGGAACTCGTTCGGCACCCAGATGCCGAAGACGATGATGAACAGCGCCCAAAGGTAGACGCCGCTGAAGCGGTCAAAGCCGGTGTTGAACTTCCGGCGGCGCGCGCGCTGCGGAGTCTGCTCGGTGACGCTTACCACCGTGCTCCCCCCCTCGTCCGGCGGGTGGACGCCGTTGCACCAATCTCGAACCAGTTAGATGCGCGCACCCACGCGGCGCAGCAGCCATGTCGCATGAAACACCCTCTCCTCGGAGGTGAATTGAACTCAAGTCGAATCCTAGACAGCCTCCGCGCCCGGTGTCAAGGTTGAGCTTGCGTTAGGACGCGTTAGCCCCCGCTCTACAAGGCATCGCCGATGAAAAGGGCGCATGGCTGCGGCGCCCTGACGATCCCTACCGGTGGCCCCCGTTTAGAACTGCCTTCACCTCAGCGGCGGCCTCGATCGCGGCCTCGAGGCTCTCGGCCTCGGGGACGAAGTTGAACGTCCGGCAGCCGAGGGCGAGATACGGCGCAAGCGCCTCGGCCACAACCTCCGGCGGGCCGCCCGGCGCGTACCGCTCGAACCGTTCGAACGGGAGCGCATAGGCGGCTTGCATGGCCGCGGCGAGCCGCCGTCTTGCCCGCGCTGCAGACGCGTCAAAGCCGGCCCAGAGCTGGAGCGCGTGACTCCATCGCACCTCCGCCCTGGCGGCTTGCGCGGCAGCGTCTTCGATGCGCTCGGCGGCCTCGGCGAAGCGCCGGGGCGATACCCACAGGGCAAGCCAGCCGTCCCCGAGCTGCCCGGCGCGCGCGAGCGCCGCGTCGGACCGGCCGCCCACCAGGATCGGGATCGGCGTCGCCGGTGCTGGACGGATCGCGCCGTGCAGTTCGAAGAAGCGGCCGCTGAAGTCAACCCGCTGGCCGCCCAGGAACATCCGCACGCAGCGCAGCGCCTCGGTGGTCCGAGCGCCGCGCTCGCGGGGGTTGATCCCGCACAGCTCGAGCTCACTCGGATCGTCGCCGCCCACGCCGATCCCGAACGTGAACCTGCCCGGCGCGAGCAGCGCGATCGTTGCGAGCTGACGCGCGACGATCGCCGGATGGCGCAGAGCAAGCAGGTACACCCCGGTCTGCACCGCGACGCTCGGGTGCGCCGACAACAGCGCGGCCGCCTGGATCAGGCCGTCGGCGCCGTGCCCGTCGGCGAAGCTGACGTGGTCGCCGACCGTGAGGTGATCGACCCCGGCCGCCACCGTGCGCTCGGTGAGCTCGTGCAGCCGGCCCGACCAAGCGCTCAGGTCCTGCTCGCGGAGGACGATCCCGACCTCGACCGGGCCCTGCATGGAGACCGCCTCGCGTTAGGTTGCCGCAGCGCGGTTCGCCGTGGCGGTCGCGGCCGCCTGCAGCCCGAACACGAGCGCGCAGGCAAGGCCCCCGGCGTACGCGCGGTTGAACACCCCGCCGGCGTCCGCCCCGGCGGCAAGCAGGCCGGGAATCGGCTGCCCGGATTCGTCGAGCACGCGCGCCTCGGGGTCGATCCGCAGCCCGCTGAACGTGAACGTGATCGCCGGAATCACCTCAATCACATAGAACGGCGGCGTGACCAGCGGCGCCGCGTCGAGCTTGCGGCCCGGTGACGGGTCGCCTGCCTCACATTGCCGGTTGAACTCGAGCAACGTGTCGCGAGCAGCCGGTCCCGGATAGCCCCATTCCTCGGGCAGCGCCTCGAACTCCTCGATCTCGTCCGCCACCGCTGCCCGGGCGCTCCGCTTGTAAGCGAGCTGGAACTTGTCCAGCGGCTCCACCCCCTCGACGTAGGGCGCCATCATCCACTCGTCGTGGACGCGTTGGTCGTAGACCAGCAGCGCCCGCGCCTCGGGTTGGTCGAGGACGTACAGCGTGTTGAGGTGGTCACCGATCGTCTCGTCGCAGAACCGCTGGCCGTCGAGGTTGAGCAGGACTCCGTGCTCTGAGTGGTAGAAGGTCAGATCCGTGAACTCGTAGGGGTTGTTGTAGGCGATCTTCGACGGGATCAGGTGGCCGTAGAAGCCGGCGTCCGGAGGTCCGAACGCAGCCCCGACCGATGAGCCGAGGCGCAGGCCGTCTCCGACGCTGTGCGTATTGGCGCGCAGAGGCAGGTCGGCCGCCAGCGGGTGGATGAGCTCCGCGCGCAGGTCGCGATCGCCGCCAAAGCCACCGGTCGCCAGCAGCGTCGACCGCGCGCGGACCACGCGCCGCTCGCCCGAGCCGTCCTCGATCTCCGCTCCGACCACGGCGCCGTCCTCGAACAACAGTCGTTGGGCCGACCAACCGGCGAGCACCTCGCCCTTGTCTCGCACCAGCCGCTCACAAGCCAGCAGGTAGTTGGCCATGTCGGTTGCGCTTCCACGGCCGTACCCCAACACGGTGACGGGGTCGGCGACCTCGACGCCAAGCGACCGAACCCAGTTCAGTCCGTCGGCATAGTTCTCGACGACGCGCGCCGACAGGGCAGGATCTCCGTCCGGATTGACCTCGCGCATCACCTCGACCGTCGGCGTGGTCCAGATGAAACCCGCGTACATCGCCGAGCCCCCGATCGCCGGGGCCTTTTCCACCAGAACTACGCTTGCTCCGTCGCTGCAGGCACGTGCCGCCGCGCTCATCCCGGCCATGCCACCGCCGAAGACGAGGAGGTCGACGATCGAGTCCGAGTCCGACATCAGCGGACCTCCTTGCTGCTCTCTCCGTTGACTGATATAAGCCTAGTGAAGTAGGCAGATATGAGCTTACTTCAGTTCGACTCTAGATGCCAAGCTAATTCGGAGCGAAAGCGAGGAGATATGACGTCAGCTCAGCCGGTGCAGAGCGCAATCCCTGCTCCAGCCCAGGCGCACGCCGAGGCGCTCGAGCAGCCAGCCGATCGGGATCGGACCGCCGACGAGCTGGTTGAATCGGAGCTGCTGGTGGAGGACGTCTCGATCGACGGCATGTGCGGCGTGTACTAGTTGCATGCCGTTCGAGCTAGAACACCCATGGCGCCTTGACCGTCAGGTAGCGATTCGTCCTGAGCCGTTCGGAGCGCTCGCCTACCACTTCGGCACCCGGCGCCTCTCGTTTCTGAAGAGCCGCAAGCTGCTGGATGTCGTGCGCGCGCTCGACGAGCAGCCGACGGCGCTGGAGGCATGCCGGTCAGCCGGCGTGACCGAGCATGAGCTGCCGGTCTACCGCCGGGCGCTGGAGACGCTCGCGAGCTCGGGCATGGTCGTCGAGCACTCGAGCCTGGTCGCGGAGCAGGCCGATCATGCCTGATACCGCTGCGGTGCCACGGCTGGTCGACCATTTCGAGGCGGGTCTGGACGCACCGATCTGTCTCACCTGGGAGCTCACGTACGCGTGCAATCTCGCCTGTATCCACTGCCTGTCGAGCTCGGGGCGCCGAGATCCGCGAGAGCTGACGACCGCCGAGTGCTTCGGCGTGATCGACGAGCTCCAGGCGATGCAGGTGTTCTACGTCAACATCGGCGGCGGCGAGCCCACGGTTCGCCGCGATTTCTGGGAGATCCTCGACTACGCGACAGCGCACGACGTCGGCGTCAAGTTCTCGACGAATGGATCCCGGATCACCGAGCGGGCCGCCGCCCGCGTCGCGGCCAACGATTACCTCGACGTCCAGATCTCGCTGGATGGAGCGTCCGCTGCGGTCAACGACGCGATCCGCGGTCCTGGATCGTTCGACACCGCGATCCGGGCGCTCGAACGGCTCGCGGAGGCGGATGCGCCGAGCTTCAAGATCTCGGTCGTGATCACGCGCGAGAACATGGATCAGCTCGACGACTTCGAGGCGCTCGCCGACCATTTCGGCGCGCAGCTGCGGCTGACGCGGCTTCGGCCGTCGGGCCGCGGCGCGGACGTCTGGGACAGGCTGCATCCCACCTCGTCGCAGCAACGACTGCTGTACGACTGGTTGGTGGAGCGCGGAGACAAGGTGCTGACCGGCGACTCGTTCTTTCACCTCGCCGCCTACGGCGAGCCGCTGCCCGGTCTGAACATGTGTGGCGCGGGCCGGGTGGTCTGCCTGATCGATCCGGTCGGCGACGTGTACGCCTGCCCGTTCGCGATCCACGACGCGTTCCGCGCCGGGAACATCCGGACGCCCGGTGGCTTTCAGTCGATCTGGCGCGAGTCCGAGCTGTTCGGGGATCTCAGGCAGCCGCAGACCGGTGGCGCATGTGCGTCGTGCTCGCAGTTCGATTCGTGTCGCGGCGGCTGTATGGCGGCGAAGTTCTTCACCGGGCTGCCGCTCACGGGCCCCGATCCCGAGTGCGTCCTCGGAAACGGCGAGTCGTTGCTGTCGCTCTTGCCCGAGCGGGATGTCCCCCGCCCCGCGGCCGACCATTCGCGCCGACGCCCCGTCTCGCCGTGTGACGAGTCTCCGCTCGCGGGCTTCGAGGTGATTCGCTGATGGCGGGCGGCTGGTTCGAATCCGTCGCCGAAGCCCAGCGGCGGGCAAAGCGCATCCTCCCCGCCTCGGTCTACATGGCGATCTGGGCCGGCACCGAGCACGGGCTCACGCTCACGGACAACGTCGAGGCGTTCGGCGAGCTCGGCTTCGCGCCCCACGTCGCCGACCTGCCGGGCGAGCGGGACCTGACGACGACGGTGATGGGACAGACGATCGCGCTGCCGGTGATCATCTCCCCCACCGGCGTGCAGGCGGTCAATCCCGACGGCGAGGTCGCGGTCGCACGAGCGGCGGCGGCGCGGGGAACCGCGCTGGGCCTCAGCTCATTCGCGTCAAAACCCGTCGAGGAGGTCGTCGCTGCCAACGGCCAGACGTTCTTCCAGGTCTACTGGGCCGGGTTCGCGCGAGGAGATCCTTTCGCGCGTGCAGCGCGCCAAAGCCGCGGGCGCGGTCGGGCTGATTGTCACGCTCGACTGGACGTTCTCGCACGGCCGCGACTGGGGAAGCCCGACGATCCCGGAGCAGCTCGACTTCCGCACGATGTTGCGACTGGCGCCGGAGGCAATCGTCCGCCCGCGCTGGTTCTACGAATGGGCCAAGACGGGACAGCTACCGGGTCTGACGGTTCCCAACATGGCCGTTGACGGTGGCCCTCCGCCGACGTTCTTCGGCGCCTACGGCCAGTGGATGCAGACGAAGAGCCCCAGCTGGGAAGACCTGCGGTGGCTGCGCGAGCACTGGGACGGCCCGTTCATGCTCAAGGGCGTGATGCGCGTCGACGACGCCAAGCGGGCGGTCGACGTCGGCGTGAGCGCCATCTCGGTGTCCAATCACGGCGGCAACAACCTGGACGGGACGCCGGCGACGATCCGCGCGCTACCGGCGATCGCCGACGCGGTCGGCGATCAGATCGAGATCCTCCTGGACGGAGGCGTCCGGCGTGGCAGCGACGTCGTCAAGGCGCTGGCCCTCGGCGCCCGGGCGGTGATGATCGGCCGGGCATACCTGTGGGGCCTGGCCGCCAACGGACAGGCGGGCGTGGAGAACGTGCTCGACATCCTGCGCAGTGGCATCGATTCGGCACTGCTCGGCCTCGGCCGCGCATCGGTGCGCGAGCTCTCTCCGGCCGACCTGCTGATTTCAGAAGGGTTCGAACGCAGGCTGGGGGTCTCCGAAGAGCTCGGAGCGCCGGCGGGTGGCCGGTGAGGCTTGGCTGCGCAACGTTCCCGGAGCTACTTGGCCGAGTCGACATCCATCTGCTGATCCCCCTGGGGGCGACGGAGCAGCACGGCCCGCACCTGCCGTTGAGCACCGACACGCTGATCGCCTCGAGCGTCGCAGAGGCGGTGGCCGCTAACCGAGACGACGTCGTCGTCGCGCCGGCGCTGCCGTACGGGTCCAGTGGCGAGCACAGCGGCTTTCCGGGGACGCTCTCGCTGGGGCAGGCGGCGCTCGAGACCACCCTGGTCGAACTCGTCCGCAGCGCGGCGGCGTTCCGCGACGTCACCCTGCTGTCGTGGCACGGCGGCAATGCCGAGCCGGTCGCTCGAGCGGTCGCGCGGCTGCGCGCCGAGGGGCTGAGGGTGCATTTGTGGGAGCCTCACGTCGATGGTGGAGACGCACACGCAGGCCGGGTGGAGACTTCGCTGATGCTTGCGCTCGCCCCGGAGCTCGTACGCGACGAGCGGCCCGTCGGCGCGACGCAGCCGATCGACGAGCTGTTGCCTCGGCTTCGGGACGACGGGGTCGCGGCCGTTTCGCCCAACGGTGTCCTCGGTGACGCTCGGGGCGCTACCGCGGGCGATGGCCAAGCGCTGATCGAGCGGTTCGTAGCCGAGATCGACGCCTTGCTCGACTCGACGTCGAATGGGGCGGCCGGCGGGTGAGCAAGGCGGCGATCGTCACCGGCGCGGCGCGCGGCATCGGCGCGGCCACCGTGACAAGCCTCGCGGAGGCGGGCTGGAACGTTCTCGCCGTCGACCGCTGCTCCGACGATCCGCGTCTGCCCTATCGGCTCGGGACCCGGGAGGAGCTCGAGGACGTCGTCTCGCGCGCCGGCGGCGGCGCTTCGATCCAACCGTTGATCGGCGATGCTACGTCCAGTGAGGACATGGAGCGTGCCGTCGGCACGGCCGAGCGCGAGTTCGGGGGCGTGGATGCGGTGATCGCGATTGCAGGGGTGATTGCCGGAGGGGTGCCGCTGTGGGAGATGCCGGCTGCCCAGCAGGATGCGGTGCTCGACGCGAACCTGCGGTCGGTCCTCGTCGCCGCCAGGGTCGGCATCCCGGCGCTGCTGCGCCGGCCCGAGCCGCGCGCCGGGCGCTTCGTCGCCGTCGCCTCGGCCGCCGCCACGCGGGGGCTCCCGATGCTGGCGGCGTACTGCGCCGCGAAAGCAGGCGTCACCGGTGCCATCCGGGCCCTGGCCGCGGAGCTCCGCGGCACCGGTGTGACTGCGAACGCGATCAGCCCGGGCTCCACCGCGACGCCGATCCTCGACGAGAGCGCGCGGCTCTACGGCCTGGAGTCAGCCGAGGCGTTCTCCTCTCAGCAGCCGATCTCGAGGCTGATCCGCGCCGAGGAGGTCGCAGCCGCGATCCTGTGGCTGGTCGATTCGGCGCCCGAGGCGCTGACCGGAGCCAGCGTGCCGATCGACGGGGGACTGTCGCTCTAGAACGCCGGCTGTTCGCGGTAGTCGCCCCAGACCTTCTGGAGCGCCTGCACGATCTCGCCTTCGGACGCGTGCGCCCGGGCGGCCTCGACCAGGAGGGGCATCAGGTTCGTTTCCCCCGCCGCGGCTTCGCTGATCTGTGCCATCAGGCGCTGCACCAGTCCGCCGTCGCGCGTCGCCCGCACAGCCTGGAGCCGGTCGATCTGCTTTTGCTCGAGCGCAGGGTCGACGCGCAGGATCGGAGTGTCGGCGTCGTCACCCTCGGTGAACGCGTTGACGCCCACGACGATCCGCTCGCCGGCTTCGATCTCCCGCTGGAGGTCGAACGCGGCGTCGGCGATCTCGCGCTGCGGATAGCCCTCCTTGACGGCCTGGACCATTCCCCCGAGCTCGTCGATCTTGGCGAAGTACTCGTACGCCTGCTGCTCCATACGATCCGTCAGCGCCTCCACGAAATATGACCCGCCCAGTGGGTCGACGGTGTTCGTCACCCCGGTCTCGTGCGCGATGATCTGCTGGGTGCGCAGCGCGACCCGCACCGCCTGCTCGGTCGGCAGCGCCAACGCCTCGTCAAAGCTGTTTGTGTGCAACGACTGGGTGCCGCCCAGCACACCCGCCAGAGCCTCGATCGCCGTGCGCACGATGTTGTTCAACGGCTGCTGAGCCGTCAACGACACACCCGCCGTCTGCGTGTGAAAACGCATCAGCAAAGACCGCTCATCGCGCGCACCGAACGTATCCCGCAGCTCCCGCGCCCAGATCCGCCGCGCCGCGCGGTACTTCGCGATCTCCTCAAAGAAATCGATGTGCGCGTTAAAGAAGAAGCTCAGCCGCGGCGCGAACTCATCGACATCCAAGCCCCGCGCGACCGCCTGCTCCACGTACGTCAGACCGTCCTTCAACGTAAACGCAAGCTCCTGCGCAGCCGTCGACCCCGCCTCGCGAATGTGGTAGCCCGCTAATGCTGATCGGGTGCCACCGCGGCATGTGCCCCGCGCACCACTCGATCATGTCGGTCACCAGCCGCATCGCCGGATCAACCGGGAAGCACCACTCCTTCTGAGCGATGTACTCCTTGAGAATGTCGGTCTGAATCGTGCCCGCCGAGCCGCTCTGCCGACACGCCCTGGCGCTCGGCTGCGACCACGTAGAAGGCGAGCATGATCGCCGCTGGCGCGTTGACCGTCATCGACACCGTGACCTCGTCGAGCGGGATCCCCGCGAACAGGGTCTCCATGTCCAGGACTGTGTCGACCGCGACCCCTTCGCGGCCCACCTCTCCGAGCGACCGCGGGTGGTCTGAGTCGTGGCCCATCAACGACGGCATGTCAAACGCCGTCGACAACCCCGTCTGGCCGTGCTCGAGCAGGTACTGGAAACGCGCGTTGGTCTCCTGCGCGGTGCCGAACCCCGCGAACTGGCGCATCGTCCACACCCGCCCGCGATACATCGACTCGTAGACGCCACGGGTGAACGGATACTGGCCCGGCAGGCCGATGGCCGACTCGACGTCGGCCGGCAGGTCGTGCTCGGTATAGAGCGGCGCGATCGCTTCACCCGACAGGGTCGTGAACGGCACGTCGCGATCGGTCACGCTCATTGCCCATCAAATATTAGGGCGTCCGATAGTAGGAAGTCAAACTACTTGGCGGTGAAGTCTCCAGCCTCGAGGCGGACTCGGCCGAGCACCCCGGTGACACTCTCCAACTCCGAACGGGAGAGCGGCTGGGTACCGAACCTGATCGCGTGCAGCGCCTCCGTCGCCTCCTCGGCGACGCGGCGACCCGTCTCGGTGATCGTGGCCAGCGTCGTCCGGCGGTCGCTCGGATGCGGCGTGCGCTCCGCATAACCGAGTCGCTCGAGCCCGTCCACCAGGCTGGTCACGCTCGTCGGGTGGACCTGCAGCCGTGCTCCCATCTTTCCGAGAGGGAGCGCCCCGCTGCCGCTGAAATAAAGCAGCATCAGCGCCTCGTAGCGCGGGAACGTGAGGTCGTAGGGCTTGAGCTCCTCATTCAGCCGCGACAGCCACAGCTGCTGGACCCGCATCACCGACGTGACGGCGGTCATCGGCGCGACCATGCCCGGGCCCCAATGCCGGCGCCACTGACGCCCGGCCTCCTCGATCGGGTCGAAGCTCAGCGGTTCGTACACAGCGGGTTAGATCGCCTCCCCGGGGCGCTCGAACACGATCTCCGGGATGACGCACATGGGAGAGACGCGCAGGAGGAACCGCAGCCCTTCCCCGATGTCGGATGGACGGAGCATCTCCTCGGCCGGAACCGACTGCTTGATGAAGTCCGACATGTCGGTGTCGACGAACCCGGGGCAGAACGCAACCGACTTGACGCCCTTGGCGGCGACCTCCTTGTTCATCGCGCGCGTGTACGCGATCACGGCGGCCTTGGTGGCCGCGTACACCGATAGCCACGGCTGCGGCGACTTCCCCGCCATCGACGCCATGTTCACGACCAGCGCGCTGCGGTGCTCCGCGCCGGCGGCCGACAGCATCTCCAGACACTCGCGGTAGAAGATGATGATCGCGCGGAGGTTGACGTCGACCTGCATGTCGACGTACTTGGTCTGGTGCTCGGTTGCCTGAGCACCGATCCCGACGCCGGCGTTGTTGACCAGCACGTCCAAGCGGCCGTAGCGATCGCGGTGGCGCTCGACCACCTGGCGAATCGAGTCCTCGTCGGCCATGTTCGCCGCGAGATCCTGTACCTCGTACCCCTTCTCCCGCAGCTGGTTCGCGGCGCGCTCGATGCCTTCCGGCTTGCGAGCGGTGACCGTCAGAGCGAAGCCTTCCTCGCCAAGCACCTCGGCCAGGGCATAGCCGATTCCCCTGGAAGCTCCAGTGATGATGGCGGCACGATCGGGCATTGCGAACCTTTCTTAGGCGGTATCGAGAGTCGCAATCTAACGACCGCCGTGGGGATACCGCGGAATGCGGGACGCGGCGTCAGGCCGGCTTGGGCGGCGCGTGCAGCGCGCCTGGGTCGGCTGCGACGGTTGCGCGCAGCTCGTCAAACGGCGGCGGTTCGGCCAGCGCCATGCGGTAGGAACCGAGCCGCCTGGCGGCATTGATCGCGACGATCCCGACCAGGCGCCCGTCGCGCTCCCCCGCGTACACGACCCTCGCCCCGTCCGGGGTGGCCTCGACCACCTCCAGGCGCTCGGCACGGCCGGGCATCCCCAGCGACTGGATCTTCTTGTCGTACTGGTCTGACCAGAAGTACGGCGGGGCGTCGTACGGCTTTCGCTCGTCATGCGGCACGAGCACGTTGCGGCCGGCCAGCTGTCCCTGTTCGGCCGCGACGGTCCAGTGCTCGATTCGGAGCGTTTCGCCGTCGGCCAGCGGATGTGGCCAGGAGACGATGTCACCGGCGCCCAGGATGTCCGGGTCATCGACGGCGGTGAGCGTGGCGTCGCATTCGAGCCCGGGGTTTAAGGTGAGCCCGCTGCCGGCGAGCCATTCCGTGTTCGGAACCGCGCCCAGGCCGACAACCACGACGTCGGCGGCAACGCGTTCGCCATTGCTGAGCTCGACCGCCTCGACGTGGCCACTGCCCAGCAGCGCTGCGACCCCGGTTCCGAGCCGCAAGTCGACGCCGTTGGCGCGGTGCAGCTCGGCGCACCATTTGCCGAGCGTGGGTCCGAGCGGCAGCATCGGGGTATCGGCGACGTCGATCAGCGTGACGTCAAGCCCCTGCTTGCGGGCCGTCTGGGCGACCTCGCAGCCGATGAAGCCCGCGCCCACGATCGCGACGCGCGGCCGGTGCTCAAACGCCGCCCGCAGCGCGAGCGCGTCGTCGAGGTTTCTCAGGACATGTACGCCGTCGAGTTCGGCGCCGGAGCCCGGCCACGGACGCGCGCGGGAGCCCGTCGCGAGGATCAGCCGGTCATAGGCAAGCTCGTCGCCGTCGGACAGCACCACACGGCGACGGCCGCGGTCCAGGCTGACCGCCGACACCCCAAGCCGCCACTGCGCCTCGAACTTGTCGCAGGGAAAATGCACGCGATCGACCTCTTGCTCGCCCGCCAGCAGTTCCTTTGAGAGCGGCGGCCGCGTATACGGTGGATGACGTTCCTCGCCCACGACGATCAGGTCGCCTTCGAAACCGGCGCCGCGGGCGGCCTGGGCCGCGCGATGTCCGGCCAGCGACGCCCCCACGATCACCAGGCGGCGCATCGATCCTCGCTGGGAACCGGCAGAGCTATCGTCAAATGGAAAGATGAGTGGCAGGACATGGTCGCAGATGCTAAACTGAAGTCAGTTCTGAAGCCTGAACGGTTCTGCCGCTGCTGTCAAGTGCCTCGCGCGACGAACATTTCCTTGATGCCCGGTGTTCCTGAACCCAGTTCGGGTTGGAGTGTGCAGCTATGACCGAGACCCTTCGTGCCGCGATCATCGGCGCCGGACCGAGCGGCTTCTACGCCGCGGGACAGCTGCTGGCGAGCGACGACCCGCAGTTCGCCGTCGACCTGTATGACCGCCTGCCGACCCCGTACGGCCTGGTCCGGTCCGGCGTCGCCCCCGACCATCCGAAGATCAAGTCCGTCACCAAGGCCTACGACAAGACCTCCCGGCACGAGCGCTTCCGCTTCTTCGGGCATGTCGAGCTCGGGAGCAACGTCACCCGGCAGCAGCTGCTCGACCACTACCACGTGGTCCTCTACACGTTCGGGACTTCGACCGACAAGCGTCTGGGCATTGCGGGCGAGGATCTGAACGGCTCACACGCGGCGACCGAGTTCGTCGCCTGGTACAACGGCCACCCCGACCACTGTGGCCTCGAAGTGGACCTGCAGGCAAAGCAGGTTGTCGTGGTCGGCGCCGGCAACGTCGCAATCGACGTTGCGCGCATGCTCGCGCTGGCGCCGTCGGAGCTCGAGATCACCGACACGGCCGACCACGCGATCGACGTGCTGCGATCGAGCGGCGTCGAGGAAATCACGATCCTCGCCAGGCGCGGGCCGCTGCAGGCCGCGTTCACGAATCCCGAGCTGCTGGAGATGGGAGAGCTCGAGCGCGGCGACGTTGAGGTGGTCGGCGGCGAGCTGGATGAGCTGTCGGCGGTCGCCCTGCTGGACGCCGACAAGACCCGCCGTCGCAACGTCGAGATCCTCCAGGACTACGCGGCGCGGCCGAAGACCGGCAAGCCGATCACGGTGCGCTTCCGCTTCCTCGCCTCACCGATCGAGCTGCTCGGCGACGAAAACGGCCACGTGCGCGCCGTGAAGATCGAGAACAACGAAATCGTCGCCCGCGATGACGGATCGCTGGGTGCTCGCGGCACCGGAACCTTCGAGGAGATTCCCGCCCAGCTCGTGTTCCGCTCGATCGGCTACCGGGGACAGCCGGTCGCCGGGATCCCGTTCGACGAGCAGCGCGGCCTGATCCTCAATGCGGCCGGCCGTGTGACCGACGCCGACGGCACCCATCAGCTCGGCGAGTACGTCTCCGGTTGGATCAAGCGCGGCCCGTCCGGCGTGATCGGCACCAACAAGAAGGATTCTCAGGACACCGTCGACAAGATCCTCGAGGACGCCGCGGCCGGCCGTCTCAACCAGCCGCCCGAGGACGACATCGACGCGCTGATCGCCAACCACTGCGCCGACGCGGTCACGTGGGAGGGCTGGCAGGCGATCGACGCGATCGAGACCGCCGTCGGCGAGGCGGCAAGCCCCGCGCGACCGCGAGTGAAGCTCACCGAGTGGGCCGCGCTGCGCGAAGCAGCGCGGGGCATGGCCACCCGGCGATAACTGCCCGTCCTAGTCGATCAGGCTGATCGCCGTCTCGGGGCAGGTGCCCTCGACCTCGCGCGCGAGGTCCTGCAGGTCGTCCGGAACCTCAATCGGGTCGCCGCCCCGGATCGTCACAAAGCCCTCGTCGTCCGAGCTCAGGAGCTGAGGCGCGAGCGTGTAACAGCGCCCGTGACCCATGCAGGCCTCGCTCACGCACAGCTTCACGACTTCACCTCCCAGCGCAGCGGCAGCGTGCTGAGCGCCATCATCGCGCCACCGCCGCGCTCCATCAGCTGGGCCTCGGTGTCGAGCTCGAAGTCGGGCATGACCTTGAGCCACTCGTCCACGGCGATCGCCATCTCGCGGCGCGCGAGGTGCATGCCGAGGCAACGATGCGGACCGCTCGCGAAGCCGAAGTGGTTGTTCTTCTTGCGGTCGATGACGAACTCGTCGGCCTCCTCCCAGTGCCTGGGGTCGCGGTTGGCGCCCGAGACGAGCCCGTACACCATGTCGCCCTTCTTCAGCTGGACGCCGTGGAACTCCGTGTCGCGTGTGACCTTGCGCCCGTCGCCGAAGATGATCGTGTAGTAGCGCAGCGTCTCCTCGACGGCCAGCGGGATGATCTCCGGGTCGTCGATCAGGGCCTGCCGGTGCTCGGGATGGAGCGCCAGGTGATGGAACATGTAGGCCAGCTCGGCCCGGGTAGTGTCGAGCCCGGCGAGCGTGAGCACCGTGCACATGTCCAGCAGCACCTCTTCGTCGAGCGGCTTGTCGTCGAAGGTGGAGTTGAGCAGGTAGGAGAACAGGTCGCCTTCGACCACAGGGCCGCCGCGACGGCCGGCGAGCTGCTCGGTCCAGAATTCGCGCATCTCCCCCAGCGCCCTGGCCATTCCCTCGGCGCCCTCGGGGTCACCGCCGAAGCCGCCGAAGAACGCGTCGACCCAGCCGGTGAACAGCTCCGTGTAGGAGATCGGCACGCCGATGACCGTCAGGAACGCTGCCGTCGGGAAGCGCAATGCGAACTCCTCGATGAAGTCGCACGATCCCTTGGCAACGATCGGCCTGATGAAGCCCCGGCAGATGTCGCGCATCACCGGAGCCGCGGCCTCCATCGCCTTCGGCGAGAACCACGGGTTCAGGATCCGGCGGTACTTGATGTGGTCGGGGGCGTCCACCTGCGTGGGGACGAACCGGTAGATCGGGTCCGGCTCCCAGGGTGTGATCGACTCGCTGGAGAAGATCTCCGGGGTCTTGTACATGTCCTTGACGGCCTCGTGCCGGGTGAACACCCAGTAGCCGCCGTCCTCGTGCTTGTTGTAGAAGTGCGGGCAGCTCTCACGCAGCTCGTTGGCCAACTCCCAGTAGGCGCCGAGCTCGCGTGTCTTCGAGAAGTCGTGGTGCATCACGGGACAACCGGTTACCTCGGTGCCGTTCCGCTCTGCGGTGACGCTCGATTCCATTGGTTCTCTCTCCTTCAGCCGAGCTGGTTTCGTGTGTCCGAGGTGGTCATGCGCCGCCGTGCGCCGCGGCTAGCGCCGACGGGCTGACGACGGACACTCGCTGCGCGATGTCACGACCCGCGAGGAAGCCGAAGACCATGGCCGGCCCGAGCGTGCCGCCGGCGCCGCCATAGGTCATTCCGAGCGGCGAGGACATCGCGTTCCCGGCGGCGTAGAGGCCCGGGATGACGTCGCCGTCGACGTCGAGCACGCGCGCGTGAGTATCGGTCTGAGGCCCGCCCTTGGTGCCCAGCGTGCCGCTGAACACCTGGATCGCGTAGTACGGCGGCGTCTCGAGCGCCCCCAGCGACGCCCTCGGAGTCCCGTCACGCAGCGTCGGGTCGCCCCACCACTGATCCTGCGCGCTCCACCCCCGCTGGTAGTCGGGGTCGTGCAGATCCCGCGCGTTGGCATTGAAGCGCTCGACGCTCTGCTCGAGCACGTCCGCGGGGATCTCGAGCTGCTCGGCCAGGCCCGCAACCGTGTCCGAAGAGGTGATCCAGTCCGTCCTGGCCTTCTCGGTCCCGCCAAGGCCGCCGGCGAACCCGTACTTGTCCAGCCACGTCTGGTCGAAGACCAGCCAGCACGGCAGGTTTCGGTACACGCCCATGATCGTGTCCTGCTCATGGAAAGCCGCGCCGAAGGCGTTGTAGTTGGCGGCCTCGTTGGTGAAGCGCTTGCCCGCGCGGTTGACCATGATCGCGCCCGGCAGCGTGCGCTCGTAGGTCAGCAGCTGCTGGCCGGTGGGCACGATGTCGGTGGGCAGCTCGATCATCGGCATCCACCAGGCCTCGCGCATGTTTCCGAGCATGGCGCCGACGCGCATGGCCATCTTCAGGCCGTCGCCGGTGTTGGTCTCAACCGCGACCGTGTGCGTACACGGCCCGCGCAGGAACGCGCGCTTGAGGTCTGCGTTGTGCTCGAACCCGCCGGTGGCGATCACCACATTCGGCGCGCGGACTTCCGTGCGTCCGTCGGGGGTCTCGAACACGACACCGGCGACGTCGCCGTCCTCCATGATCAGTTCGACGCCGCGGTGGCTCGTGTGGGGCTCGACGCCGCGGTCGAGACAGGCCTTCAGCAGGCGGCCTCCGAGCGCGAGTCCCATCCCGCGCTCGTCGTTGTCGGCGCGCCGCTGCATCTCCTCGGGGCTGAGCTCCTGCGGGATCGCCTGGCCCAGCGTCGTCTCGCCGATCGTGAGGTGGTAGCTCGGGTAGTACGGCGAGATGTGGACGCGGTCCCCCCACTCGCCGAGCTCGCCGTAGGCGAAGATCGCGGTCTCGAGCGACCGGCCGCCCTGCGGCAGCCCGCCCCGCTGCTCGGGGTGATAGTCGGGGAAGTCGGGGACGGCGCGGAACTTGACGGGCGTGCGCTCGTCAAGCCAGCGCACCATCTCGGGACCCACGTCGATGTAGGTCTCGGCCATCTCGTCGGTGATCGTGTCGTTCGACAGCGCCTTCAGGTACTCCATCGCCTTCTCGCGCGTGTCGCCCTTCTCCGGCGGCTCGTGCTGGTTGAGCGGGATCCAGATCATTCCGCCCGAGTAGACGGTGGTGCCGCCGATCGTCGCTCCCTTCTCGAACAGGCCGACGTTCGCGCCCAGCTCGGCTGCGGTCACGGCCGCCGTGAGCCCAGCGGCTCCGGTGCCCAACACGATGACGTCGAAATCGGCCATCTGCTCTCCTCTCAAACCCACACACGCATAATCGAAGTCACTTCAAGTCGGGACAAGTTAGCAATGATCCCTGGTGGGTGTCAACGCGCGTCGCCGATATCCGGACCGCTCTCGTACCGGTGATCGCGTCGCTGCATCGACCCGCTCCGGCGTGGCTGGCACGAACCATCGCCAGCGTGTAGTGTTTCGAGTTGACTTCAATTTGAATTGGCCGGCCGCGCCTACCGGCTGCCGCCAGCGCTCGACCCAGAAAGGAAGGTGCAGCACAGATGGCCGCAGGTTCCCTCGAAGGCAAGGTCGCGATCGTCACCGGCGCCGCCATGGGGATGGGCGAGGCGACTGCGCGGGTGTTTGCCGCCGCCGGCGCGAACGTGCTGGTCAGCGACGTCAACGAAGAGCTCGGCCTGGCGACCGTGGAGCGCATCGAGCGCGACGGCGGCACCGCCTCGTTCTGCAGGACCGACGTCTCTCGCGCCGTGGATGCCGAGAACATGGTCCGCACCGCCGTGGAGCGCTACGGGCGGCTCGACTGCGCGGTCAACAACGCCGCGGTCACGCCCGACACCCATCCCATCGCCGAGCTCGACGAGCAGGAGTTCGACCGCATCCTCGCAGTCGACCTGAAAGGCGTGGCCCTGTGCCTGAAGTATGAGGTAGGGCAGATGCTCCAGCAGGGCGACGGCGGCGCGATTGTGAACATCGGCTCGGTGAGCTCGTTCCGCCCGCAGCCCAACAACGCGGCGTACACCGCGGCAAAACACGGCGTCATCGGCCTCACAAAGGTTGCTTCGCTCGAGAATGCGCCGCTCGGGATCCGCGTCAACACCGTGGCCCCCGGGGCGATCGACACTCCGATGATCCGCGGGGCGCTGGAGACGGTCGGTTTGACCGAAGCGGAATTCGCGCCGACGATCAGCCTGCTGGGTCGCTTCGGGCAACCGGAGGAGGTCGCTCAGGCGAGCCTCTGGCTGTGCTCAGACCAGTCCTCCTACGTCACAGGGGCGGTGCTCTCAGTCGACGCCGGCTACACCTCTCGCTGACGGCCACCGGAGCCCGGAGCCCAACCGGTGCTTGCGCCGGCTTGTTTGCTGTGCAATATTGCCCGACATGGCAGACGACGACGCGGCCCCAGAAGCCGAGGAGGAGCAGGAGCACCCTCTGGGGGAGTTCATCCGCCGTCAGCGCGAGCTCAGCGAGCTCTCGATGCGGCAGTTCGCCGACATGGTCGGCATCTCCAACCCGTATCTCTCGCAGATCGAGCGCGGACAGCGGGAGCCCTCGCGACGCGTGGTCGATGCCATCGCCCGATCGCTGCAGATGTCGGCGGATGCGCTGTATTCACAGGCCGGCATCGATCCCGAGCCCAAGCGCCGATCACCGAGCGTGCGAGTCGCCCTGGACGCCGATCCCGACCTGACGCCGCGCCAGCGACGGGCGCTGCTCGAGATCTACGAGAGCCTGCGCGACGCCAACCGCCGGCAGAGCGACGAGTAGGCGGCCTCCGTCGGCGGCCCATCGCGGCTGACGTTTTTAGCTGAGCAACTTGCTTGCTTGTTTGCTGAGCTTGCGCTATCTTGCAAGCACTAGCTGCTCTACCGAAGGAACGGAACATGTCACCCCAAGCCAAGAAGACCGACACCACGGAAGCCGCCGCCGAGCGCATTCGCGAGCTGAACGAGCGGATCCTCGAATACGGCCGCAAGGCCGGACTCTCTTACCTCGAGGCATACGAGTCGACCCTGAAGACGTTCGCCGACTACCAGGAGCAGGTCGGCGGTTCGCTACCGATCGAGTCGCTCGCGTCGCTCGCCCGCGCGCAGGCCTCGTTCACACGCGACGTGGTCACCGCGTACGCGCAGAACGCGCGCACGCTCCTGAAGTAGCAGCCAGTTCGGCGTGGCCGCGTCGCGCGAATCGCCGCCGCGACGGTGGATCGTGCGTTCCCTCTCCTCCGCGCGCTTTCCGCCCGTGGCGACGATTCGCGCGGCGCGGCTCTACGCAGATACGATCCCGGCAACCTGTCCGGGTCAACCAGCACACCCGTCCCAGCCGCCCAGCCGCGGAGCGGGCGCCTACGTATCGCGCCGTGAACCTGGATGTCTCGCTGCTCGTGGTGCGCCTGCTGGCCGGCGGTGTGTTCGTCATCTTCGGGATCGGAAAGTTCACCGACCACGGGTCCGAGCTTGCGTCGTTCAAGGCATACGGACTGCCCGCGCCGGACGCGTTCGTCGTCATCGTCGGCTTGGTCGAGCTGTTCGGGGGCTTGCTGCTGATCGCCGGAGTGCTGACGAAGCCGGCCGCCCTGGTGTTGGCCGGCAACATGGTCGGCGCGATCATCGTGTCGGGCATCGCCAAGGGTGAGCTGATCAGCTTGACGCTCGCGCCCGCCGAGCTCGTGGCGATGCTGGTGCTGCTCTGGTACGGGCCGGGGGCTCATTCGCTGGTCAACGGGCTCAATCGCCGCCGACTTCGCGCGTAGGTCCCGGCGATCGCGCCTTGTCGATCGCCGCGACCGCGGTGATCAGCCCGACGTGGCTGAACGCCTGCGGGAAGTTGCCAAGCAGCTGGCCGCTCGCACCGTCGATCTCCTCGGCCAGCAGGCCGAGGTCGTTGGCGTGGGCGGCGAGCGTTGCGAACAGCTGCTCGGCGCGATCGACCTCGCCGGCCTTGGCGAGCGCCGACACGAGCCAGAACGAGCAGATCACGAACGTGCCCTCCTCCCCCATCAGCCCGTCGGCGTTCATCCCCTCCTCGTTTCGATAGCGCAGGACGAGCCCGTCCTCGGTCAGGTCGGCGGCGATCGCCTCGATCGTCGCGCGCATGCGCTCGTCCGTCGCCGGCAGGAAGCCCATGATCGGCATCAGCAGCGCTGCCGCGTCGAGCTCGTCGGAGTCAAACGACTGCGCGTACGCCTGCCTGGTCTCGCTCCAGCCGCGCGTCAGCACCGCGTTGCGAACCCGTTCGCGCTCGGCGCTCCAGTACTCGATGTGGGCGTACATCCCGAGCCGTGGCGCAAGCGCGATGGCACGATCGAGCGCGACCCAGCACAGCACCTTGGAGGAGACGTGGTGCCGGGGTTCACCGCGCATTTCCCACATGCCTGCATCGGCCTCGCGCCAGCGCCGCGCCGCCGTGTTCGCGAGGTCGGCGACGAATCTTTGGATCTCGGGATGCAGGTCGCCCAGCTGCTCGCGGTACAGGTTCAGCGAGCTGAGCAGCTCGCCGTACACGTCGAGCTGCGTCTGCATCCAGGCGCCGTTGCCGACGCGAACGGGTGCCGAATCGCGCCAGCCGCGCAGGTGCGGCAGCTGCCGCTCGCTGAGATCGTGTTCGCCTGCGATCCCGTACATGATCTGCAGCGACCGCTCACCGGCCAGGCCGCCGGCGGAGCTGGTCATGAACGAGACGAAGTCCTCGGCCTCCTCCGGACAGGCGCCGATGTAGAGCGCCTCGAGCGTCAGGCTGGCGTCGCGAATCCAGGCATACCGGTAGTCCCAGTTTCGCTCCCCGCCCTCCGCCTCCGGAAGCGATGTCGTGGGCGCGGCGACGATCGCGCCCGTCGGCCGGTACATCAGCCCCTTCAGCACGCGCGAGCTCAGCCGGACGAGAGCGCGATGAGGGCCGACGTAGACGTCATGCACCGCCTCCCAGGAGCTCCAACCCGCGACCGTATCCGCGATTCTCTGCGCCACGCGCGCAGGCGCAAACGGCTCGGGCACGGGACCATCCGGCGGCGACCACTGCATCGCGAAGCCAACCTGCTCACCGGGCCTGACGCTGAACGTGCAGGTCATCGTCGAGTCCTCGACGACCGACGCCGCCCCGCAGCCAACCACGATCTGGTTCGGTCCGCCGAATGTCCGCCCGCCGTGTTCGGTCTGGCGAAACAACGGCCGAACCAGCCCGTACTCCGGGCGGGGCGCCAGCTCGAATGAAAGCTCCACCTCGCCAACCAGGCCCTCGACCAGCCGCAGGAGCAGGTGGGGAGCGTCGAGGCCGAGATCGTGCTCACGCTGCCCCTCGGCAAACGCCATCGCGTCGGTCAGCCGGACGCTGCCGGTCTCGGTCGTGAACGTCGTCTCGATCACGAGCGTCCCGGGCAGATAGCGCCGCTCACTGCGATAGGGCGCGGTCGGCCTGATCGTCCAGTGCCCCGCGTCGGGATCGAGGATGCCGGCGAACACCGCCGGGCTGTCGAAGCGAGGCAGGCACAGCCAGGCGATCGACCCATCCCGGTCCACGAGTGCCGCCGAGTTGCAGTCGGCAAGCAGCCCGTAGTCGGCGATTGGCTTTGAGCGACCCCCAGTCAGGGCGCCCAGCGTATCGGGGCGCGCAGAAAAGACGTGTCCCGCGCCCCATCTCCCTCGACCGACGCGGTTTTTACGGCTATATGCCGTACAAACCGCGCAGGCCGACGCCCTCGTCCGCCAACTGCAGGATCGCGTCGCATACGCGACCGACGTCTCCGCCGTGCGCGAGATGATCCACGAGCGCACGTCCGCGGGGCGCCTGCATGAAGACGACGCCGCTGCGGCGCACGTTCCAATCGAGCTCCGCCACCGCCTGCCTGGCAGCCTCGAGCTGCCCGAGGCATGTCCGCCACGCGACCGCGCCGCCAGATCGTCGACGTAGATGTTGGTCCGCGCGCTCGCACGCGGACGCGGACGGGCCTGCCGCGGCCGGTAGTCGTGACCAGTCTCTGATCGCATCGACGAGATGTGCGATCGGCGCGCGCTCGCTGGACCGGGCATCGTCCGGCACGCCCGCCACCAGCGCAGGCCAGGACGGGAAGCCCAGCTCGCGCGCACGGCGGCCTGCCTGCGCGCCTGATCGAGATCGAGATCCACGACGATTCTCCTTCCAGCGCCGCGGGTGCTCGCATTCCCGGCGCCGGAATCGAAGATCGCGGCTCGACCGTCTGTGAGTGAATGGTGGGTCTCAGACCCTTCCCGCGAGCTGGACGCGTCCACCCTTCGCGCGCGGAAAGCCTACTCCGAAACCGGCAGCCAGTAGTCGATCCACTGCTCCCGGTTGCCGCCGATCCGGTCGTAGACCTTCTGCGCCCGGAGGTTGTCTGGCGCCGTCTGCCACGCGAGCTGCCGCGCGCCCCGCGCGGAGCACTCCGCCCGGCACGCCTCGATCAGCCGCTCGGCGATCCCGCGCCCGCGGGAGTCCTCGGCAACGAAGAGATCGTTCATCACGCCGATCCGGCAACCGCTGGTCGTCGACCAGGTCCAGTACACGGTTGCGAATCCCACCGCGCGACCGGTCGAGTCGCGCGCGATCAGCTGCACGCCCTCGTTCACCGGGTCGGCGATCAATGCGCTGGCGATCGCGAGGAGATTCCCGTCGGGCGGGGAGACCTCGTAGAAGTCGCAGTAAGCCCGCATCAGCACGAGCAGCTCGTCGACGTCCGTCGCTTCGACGCGCTTGATCGAGTCCGCGCTCACCGCGGGCACGTTACTGCGGTCAGGCGGTGTGGCGGCTGATGACCGCCGCAAGCCGCTCTTGATCGGCTTCGTCCATGTTGACGAGCCGCATCCCCAGGTGGGTGGCGGTCCTTCGGGCGACGACGACGTCACAGCAGATCGGCTCGTCGTCGCCGTCGATGAGCAGCTCGAGTCTGAATTGCGCCCGCTCGTCCAGGCCGGGATGACGCTCCACCAGCAGTCCGCTCGTGCTCATGTTCGCAAGCGGGGTTTCGACGCAGTCGTCATCGCCGGCGCCGTCGGACACGAACAGTCGCGCGAGCGCGCTGACGACGACGCGCTCGGCCGCCCTGCGCTCGGGAAGCTGGACTCCGTCGAGCACGACGAACAACAGCTCCGGCTGGTCGGTCTGCTGGGTGGTGGCGATGCCCTTGAGCGCAATCGTGCCGCCCCGGTGCTCGAACATCAGGTATCCGGACGCGGCGGGCGTCAGGCGCTCGAACTGCTCCGGCCCGCCGTCGACACGCGCGAGGCTCGCGACCGATCCCTTGACCCCGAGGACGCGACACGCGACCACGCCGTCGGCGCCATCGAGGTGGATCTCGACCCGCTGCTGATGTTTCAGACGCCGCATTAGCCCCAATTCGACACAACGAAAGCTGTTCTTTAGCTCAGGAATCAAATGTCATGTTGTTGTCCGGTCCGGTGGCCAACCGTTGCAGGCACATGACACGAAGTTCATGTCCCGGGGCGCGCGCGCCGATGAGGCCGGCATGGCGCGATGGACGTTCTTCACCAACCACCTGCACGTGCTCTCCACGCTGGCAGAGCAGCCCGACCTCAGGCTTCGGGAGGTCGCGAGCAAGGTCGGCATCAGCGAGCGAGCCACGCACCGCATCGTCTGCGAGCTCGTCGACGAGGGATATCTGACACGCACTCGCGTCGGGTCCAGAAACCACTACGAGGTCCATCTCGGCGCCGCGCTGCGCCGTCCCGAGCACACCGGCGAGAGCGTCGGCCGCGTCATCGGGATGCTCGCGGGACGCGACGAGCCGCGTGAGCGCGATGTTCCTCCGGCGGTGACCATCGACGCCGAGTGTTCGTCGAGCACCGAGACGTTCCGGGAGCTTTTTCGAACCGCTCCGGTGGGGATGTTCGTCGCCAATGAGCGGGGAGCGCTGATCGCGGTCAACCCCGCTTTCTGCGCGATCCTCGAACGGGACGAGGACGAGGTCCTCGGTCGCGACTTCCGAGCGGTCACGCACCCCGACGACATCGCCGCCGACGAGTCGGCGCTGAGCGAACTGGCGAGCGGCTCGCGGACCGAATACGTGCGCGAGAAGCGCTATGTCCGGCCCGATGGATCGGCGGTGTGGGTCAACCTGCGCGGAGCGGTGGCGATCGACCCGGACACGGGCGCGCATGTGTTTGTCGCCAACGTGGTCGACATCAGCGAGCGCCGACGGCGCGAGCAGGCGCTCGCCGAGGCCGAGGACCGCTTCCGCAGCGCGTTCGACAACGCCCCGATCGGGATGGCCCTTGTCTCCCCCGACGGCCGCTTCTTAAAGGTCAACCGCGCGCTGTGCGACCTGACCGGTTATTCGGAGACCGACCTGCTGATCCGCACGTTCCAGGCGATCACCCATCCCGACGACCTCGACACCGATCTCGCCCACGTCCAGGACGTGCTCGCCGACAGGCGCCGCAGCTATCAGATGGAGAAGCGCTACCACCACGCCGACGGCCACATCATCTGGGTGACGCTGTCGGTGTCGCTGGTGCGGGACGCCGGCGGCGAGCCGCTCTACTTCATCTCACAGATCGAGGACATCAGTAACCGCAAGCGGCGCGAACGGGTGCTCGAGACCCAGGCCGCACGCCTCGCCGTGATCGCCGCGACCGATCAGCTCACCGGCCTCAGCACGCGGCGCACCTGGGACCTCGCGATCGCGGACCGCACGTCGCGGCCCGACCTCGATCTCGAGCGGTTCGGGATCGCCCTGATCGATCTCGACGCGCTCAAGGAGATCAACGACACTCAGGGCCACCACGCGGGCGACCAGGCGCTCGTCGCGATGGCATCAGCTCTGCGAACCGTCGTTCGCGACGAGGATCTCGTCGCGCGGATCGGAGGCGACGAGTTCGCCGTCCTCATACCTTCCGTGAGCGCCGAGGCGATGCTCGGGCTGACCGAGCGGATCCTCGCCGCGCTGCCCGAGAAGCTGAGCGCATCCGCCGGCGTGGCGACCTGGGATGGATGCGAATCGTCCGCGCAGCTCCAGCACCGCGCCGACCGCGCTCTATACGCTGCCAAGCACGCCGGCAGAGGACGCGCCTTTCTCGCCGGTGCGCAGCCCGGCGCGGAGGAGGTCGTTTCGCCGAGCGGCGCTACGCCGCAAGTCGCGCAGCCCGGCGCCGGCCGATCGAGCTGGTAACGAACACGGCGTCGGCACGCGCGAGACGCTCGAGCTCGATCGGCTCCTCGCGCGCGAAGCGCTCGGCGGCGAGCAGCGCGGCCCGGGTGACCCCGGGAAGGATGCGTCCGTCGGCCGGTGGCGTGAGCAGCGCTCGGCCCTCCACTATCCAGACGTTGGCGTGGGCCGCTTCGAGCACCAGCCCGTCCGTGTCGATCAGCAGCGGCACCGCGCCAGGTGCCTGAGCGGCGAGTGCCTCGAGCAGGTCGCGGTCGCGCCATTTGTGGGGGCCCAGTCCACCCGCGATCGCGAACGGGCTGAGCTGCAGGTCCGCCGCAGCCGGTGAGCGTTCGGGCGATACCGAGACCTTCAGCGAGCCGTCGGGGTCGGCCAGGATGCGAAGACGGCCCGTGGCGGTGGCCGTGGCCGCGACGGCTCGGGCCTGCTCCGCGGCGAGCGGGTCGAGTGTCACGTCATACAGCTCGCTAAGCGATACCGCGAGCCGGCCCAGATGCTCATCCAGCTCAACCGGCACGCCCTGCCGCACCAGCACCGTTTCGAATACGCCGCGGGCCGGATCCGGACGGCGGCCGTAGTTCAACGCGGCTCGCACTGAGGCGACGGCGCGCCGCCGCGAGTCCGCCGCGTCGGCGATTCTGCCGCCGATCGCCGCGATCGGACCGGCTGCCTTCGTGAATGCCTCGGCGAGCTCGAGCTCCGGATCCGAGTCGGCCACGATCCCGCCGCCGGCACCGAACCAGATCCTGCCGTTGTGCGTCTCGAACGTGCGGATCGCCACGCTCAGCTCGAGCCCGGCGACGGGACTGACGATCCCGATCGCGCCGGTGTAGAGCTCCCGCCGCGTCGCCTCGAGCGTCGCGATCACCTTCATCGCCTGGACCTTGGGTGCGCCCGTGACCGATCCGGGCGGGAACGTCGCCCGCAGCAGCCCGCCATCGCCCACGTCCGGGCGCAGCCGACCGGAGACCGTCGAGACCATCTGCCAAACCCCCGCGTGCGCCTCGACCCGGGCAGGCTCGACGGCGATGCTCCCGTACTCGCACACGCGGCCGAGGTCGTTGCGCATCAGGTCGACGATCATCACGTGCTCGGCCGCGTCCTTGCTCGAGCCCACGAGCGAGTCGCGAGCGGCGCGACTCGCCCCGTCCTCCCCGGCGCGCGGTCGGGTTCCCTTCATCGGCTCGGTCGCAACCAGCCGTCCCTCGCGACGAAGGAAGCGCTCCGGGGAGAGGCTCACCACCCCGTCGAGCAGCGCTCCGAACCGCGGCTGGGCGACCGGCAGCGCGCGGGCGAACACGTCCAGGGGATCCCCATCCGAGCTCGCTTGCAGTCGCAGGCACAGGTTGGCCTGAAGGATCTCGCCCTCCGCGATCCGCCGGCGGCAGTCGGCCACGGCGGCGACGTGGCCCGCCGTGCCATTGGCCGCCACCACAAACGGCGTTGTCGCGACTTCGCGGACGGGCGGCGGCTCGGCGAGCAGCCGCTCCTGCCACACAGCCAGCCGTTCGCGCAACGCCTCCTCGCGGTCGCCGCTCCACAGCGCCTCGAACCACCATTGCTCACCGTCGAACACGACCACGTGGTCGTAGAACGCCAGCGAGAACGACGGCCGCGGAACCGGCGCCGGGGGCGGCGGTGGCAACCGTTCGATCCGTGCCCCGAGGCCGTAGCCGAGCCAGCCCACCCAGCCGCCGCCGACCACCACTGCATCTCCCCCATCGACATCGGGGAGCTCGTCGAGCAGCTCGAATGGGTCGCAGTCGGCCGGCGCGACGCGCAGCGGCTCTGATCCGAGCACGGCCCCGAGGCCCAGCCAGTCGCCGACCAGCGCAAACGGCCCGGCATCGCCGCGCAGCCACAGCACCGCCTGCTCGGGCGTCAACGCCGAGCGCAGCGGCACTCGCACAGCCTCGACAGCTCGGGACGCAACAGCCGACGACAACCCGCTCATACCGTCAACGATACGACCGCCCGCGACGCCTCCGGGATGGGGAGCTAGGGCTGCTGGGGGAGCTTGCGCACTTCGCGGTCGCCCGGATCGGCGAGGTACACGTTCATCGCGGCGTCGACGGCCACCCCGGTCGGGTTCCCGAGGCTCGCGTCGATCGCCCTCAGCCCGTCCCCGCACTTCCCCGGAGTCGAGCAAAGACGGCCGCTGCCCGCCAGCCGGGTGATGGTGCCGCCGGCGTCGATCTTGCGCACGTCGTTGCGCTCGAGGTCGGTCACGTACACGTTTCCGGACGCATCGACCGCAACGCCGAACGGGGACTCCAGCGTCGCGAGGAACGCGGGTCCCCCGTTCCCGCAGCCGCGAAGCGTCGAGCAGACCTGGCCGGTCCCGGCGAAACGGGTCACGATGCCGTTTGCGTAGACCTTGCGCACCTCGTGGTCGTTGCTGTCGGCGATGTAGACGTTCCCCGCGCGGTCGACCGCGACGCCTGCCGGCATGAACAGGCGCGCGCTCGTAGCGGGACCGCCGTCCCCACACCCGCGTTGCTGCGTGCAGTGCCTGCCATCCCCGGCGAATCGGCTGATCATTCCGCGCGGCGAGACCTTGCGGACCTCGTCGTCGAAGTAGTCGGCGATGTACACGTTCCCGGTCTCGTCCGCGGCCACGCCCCACGGCCGGTTCAGCCGTGCGTTGACCGCACGGCCGCCGTCGCCGCATCGGGGCGCTGTCGTGCAGCGGGCGAAGCTGCCCGCAAATCGGCTGATTCTTCCGTCCGGGGAGACCTTGCGGATCTGGTTGGCGGCCTGATCGGCGATGTAGACGTCTCCCCGGCTATCGGCCGCCACCCCGACCGGGGTGTCGAGCTGCGCGTCTCGCGCCGGACCGCCGTTGCCGCACTCCGAGCGCGGCAGGCACAGCCGTCCGTTGCCGGCAAAGCGGCTGATCGTGCCCTGCGGGGAGACCCGCCAGACGACCTGGTTGAGGCCGTCGGCGATGTAGACGTCGCCCTGCGCACCAACGGCGACTCCCGACGGGAAGTCCAGGTGCGCCTTCGCCGCCGGCCCGCCGGCGCCGCATCGCTGCGATGAACAGAAGTTTCCGTCGCCCGCGAACCTGACGATCTGCTGGTCCGGCGTCACAGCGCCCGCGCCCACCGACGCGCCGAGCGCGAGCACCGACACAGTGATAGCCAGCACGCGCCACCATCGATCTCCAAACATTGCAGCCCCTCTTGTGTCGATCCCAAGTGTCGGGCTGAAGACACCGTTGACCGCCGGGGCCTTTCTGTGAGATCGCGCTCAGTACAGCTCGCGCCAGCTGAACTGCGGCGAGTACCCGAGCTTCGCCCGGGCTTTGCCGATGGCGAGGAGCGTGTCGGTGCCGTCGACGTCGTCGGCGACCGGGACGCCGGGGAACACCTCCGCCATCAGCTCCCGGCTGGGCCGTTTCATCACCGTGTCGGCGGCGGCGATGATGAAGCTGTCGGCGCCATTTACGTCCGCCTCGAGAGCGAGGCGAACGCTCTGCGCGACGTGGCTCTCGTCGACGTACCCCCACAGGTTCCATTTGCGCAGCTGCGGGTCGTCCCAGTAGGAGGGGAAGCGCTCGTAGTCGTCGCGAACCATGATGTTCGAGAATCGCAGCCCGATGAACGGGATCCCGCTCCAGCGGCTGAACTGGCGGGCCATCTCCTCGCCGAGCACCTTTGACAGCGCGTAGCTCGTCTCCGGATACATGTGGGCCTCGTCGACGGGGGCGTAGTCGGGCGGGCGCTCGAACGGCAGGCCGAGCGTCGTCTCGCTCGAGGCCCACACCACTCGCTGGAGCCCCAGGCGAGCGGCCGCGGCAAACACCGCGTGCGTGCTCGTCATGTTCGTGCGAAACACCTGATCGGGCGTTGCGTGCGCCGGAGACGGAATCGCCGCGAGGTGCACGACGGCGTCAAACCGGGGCATGGCATCGCCGCCGGCGAGCGCTTCGAGCGCCTGGCCGAAGTCCGTCACATCGGCGGAGAGGTACGGAATCGCGCTGTCGGGCGCGTTCGATTCCGGCGATGGCGCGCGATCGATGTTGAGCACCTCGTATCCACGCTCGGCGAGGTCGCGCACGACGACCCGGCCGGCCTTGCCACTCCCCCCTGTCACGGCGATCCTTGTCATCGGGAAAGCATTAGCACAAGCGGCTATGTACTCGTAATGTAGGTTGCGGACATCATCGATCAGGGGACCAGTCCGCAAATGAACGACGCTTGGCCGCAGCTCAACTACACCGACTGGACGCCCACGTGTGACACGGTGCATGCCCACACGCAGGTTCTCGGCAAGCTCGCCGTCGCGCTGGCGCCTCCCGAGCCACAGTTGCAGCACGCCGCACTGCGGCTGACCGCGCGCGGGTGGGAGACGCTGCCGCTTCCCGCGCCCAATCGTTCCGGTGCGCTGCTCGCCGGGCTTGACCTGAACGCGCACGAGGCGTTCGTCGAACACAGCGACGGTCGCATGGGGCGTGTCGCGTTGACGCCGAATCGCGCGGTCGGCGAGGTCACCCGCGAGCTCCTCGACGTAGCGAGGTCGCTCGGCGGCGCGATCGAGATCGATGCGACTCCCCAGGAGGTGTGGTGGAGCTCGCCGTTGGACGAGGACGACGAGCATGCAACTTACGACGCCGGGGCGGTGACTTCGTACTTTGCCGCCGCCACTCGTGCCGCCCTGGTGCTCGCCGCTTTCCGGGCGCCGTATCGGGGCCGCTCAACGCCTGTCAACGCGTGGTGGGGGTCGTTCGACCTGGCCGTGAACCTGTTTTCGGGGTCACCGGCCGAGCCACCGGCGCGTGACTTCATCATGCGCAACGCGATGGACGCCCAGGAGGTCGCCGTGGGCTGGTGGCCGGGTGATCCTCGCTACGGGAAGGCTGGGTTCTATGCCTACGCACATCCAGCGCCTGCCGGCTTCGCCGACGCACGGCTGTCCCCTTCGAGCAGCCGCTGGGACGGCGCGCTCGGCGAATACGTCCTTGACTGGGACGACGTTTGCTCGAGCCCGGACCCGCACGCGGTTGCTCTGGAATTCGCCCGCTCGGCGCTTCGCCATGCGTGCACGGTCTGCGAATGGGACCCGGCGCTTCTCGCCAGCGCCGAAGGCTCACCGCCGCCCGTCAGCTGACAGCTGCCGCGACGAGGCCTGAGAGCTCGTCGGCGGTATAGGTGACGGCGAACGGTGATCCGTCAGGCTCGAGCGCGACTCCGTTCTCGAGCGACCCGACGTCGACCGGATCGAATCCGAGCCGATCGATCAGGCGCATCACCGTGCGCACCGCGAGGCGATCGGCGCCCGCAGCGCCGACGGCGATTCGATCCGGCGACCCCGGCGGGCGCCGGAGCTCTTCGAGCTCGTGATAGCCGAGCTGGTTAAGGCTCTTGACGACGCGAGCCGACGGGAAGTGCGACTGGACGATCACGCTCGTACCGGTGTCGGCTGACGCAAGCTCGTCGTCGATGCCGTCGACGGGCTCCCAGTAGTTCATCGCGTCGATCAGGATCTTTCCGGCGAACAGGTCGGGCGGGAGCTCGCGGAAGCGGTGCGTGGGCACGGCGAGCACAATGATGTCCGCGTGTTCGACGACCTCCTCAGTCGTGAGCGCGCGGGCGCCGGGGGCGAGCACCTCGATCGTCAACGCGATTTCGTCAGCGGCGCCCGAGCCGGACATTGCGACGTCGTAGCCGGCCTCGATCGCGGCACGCGCGAACGTCGTGCCGAACTTGCCCGCGCCGACGACGCCGAGGCGCATCGTCAGCTCCTCGCCCCGAGGGCCGGCACCTCGGTCTCACGGCCTGTCGCCTCGAGTAGCTCGCGCACCCGCGGGATGACCTCGCGCCCGTAGAGCTCGATCATCGCCATCCGCTGCTCGTGCGGTACCCGCCCGATCGCGTAGTGGAGGTGGAACCGGCTCAGCGACAGCGTGCCGATCACCGTTGCGATCCGGTTCGCGACGGTCTCCGGCGAGCCGACATACATCGAACCGTGGGCGACCTCGTGGAGGAACTGCTCGTATGTCGGCGGACGCCATCCACGCTCTTGCGCGGCCGACTCGAACTGCTCCTGGTAGTAGGGCCACTGGATCTCGATCGCCTCGTCGTCGGTCGGGGCCACGAAGCCAAGCGAATGCAGCCCAACCGGGAGCTCCGGCTGTCCGAGCTGCTCGAGCGCGCGCTTGTAGAGCTCCACATGCGGTGCGAAGCGCTCGGGTCGCCCGCCGATGACCGCGAGCATCAGCGGCAGGCCATAACGCGCGGCGCGGATCACCGAGTTCGGGCTACCGCCGACGCCGACCCAGGTCGGGAGGTGGCCCGACGGAACCGGGGGGCCGACGAACTGGTCGGTCAGCGGAGAGCGGAACGTTCCCGACCAGCTGACGGGCTGGTCGCGCAGCAGGCGCACGAGGAGATCTAGCTTCTCTTCGAACAGCTCCTCGTAGTCGGCGAGGTCGAAGCCGAACAGCGGGAACGAATCCGTCGCCGAGCCGCGCCCGACGATCAGCTGCGCGCGGCCGTTGGAGACCGCATCGAGCGTGGCGAAGTCGGTGTAGACCCGCACGGGGTCCTGCGTGCTCAGCACGGTCACCGCGGTTCCGAGACGGATCCGCTGCGTCTGGCCGGCGATCGCGGCCAGGACGACGTGGTTGGCCGAATCCATGAACTCGGGGCGATAGTGCTCGCCGATGTTGAACGAGTCGATTCCGACGGCTTCGGCGAGCACAGCCTCCTCGATCGTGTCGCGCACGACCTGGTCACCGCGGACCGCTTGCCCGTGGCCGTCGTCGGTCACCGGCATGAATGTGTCAAGACCGAACTCGAGCATCTAGGCCTCCACGCGAGCCGTTTGTGCGCGCCGCTGCGCCGCATCGGCGAGGTCCTCGACCACGCTTCCAAGCGCGTCGCCGAGCTCGGCCTCGATCAGCTGGTCCTCGCCGTCGAACGCCTCGTGCGCCGTCGCGACCGCAAGCTCGTTGTCGAGCACGCGGGCGCCGGACGCGGCCAGGACCTTTCGCAGCTCCGCCTGCGACCAGAGGGCGCCGAACATGCTTGTGCTCGCGCCGATCACGGCCACCGGCTTGTTGCGCAAAGCGGCCTGGGCCTTGGGGCGCGACGCCCAGTCGACCGCGTTCTTCAGCTGGCCCGGGATTGAAGAGTTGTACTCAGGGGTCGCGAAGAGCACGGCGTCTGCCGCCTCGATCGCGGCGCGCCACTCCAACACCTCGGGAGCGGGCGCGGCCTCGTCGTCCTCGTCGAACGGCGGGATCTGCTTGAGCCCCTCGTAGAGCTCGAGCTCCACCCCGGGCGGCAGCTGCTGCGCTGCCGCCCGGAGCAGGCGGGAGTTGTGTGAGTCGCGTCGCAGCGACCCTGACACCGCCAGGAGCCGCATTGACTTACGCCTCCTCGCGGGCGAGCTCGAGCTCGACGGTCAGCTTGACGTCGTCGGCGAGCGCGAATCCGCCCTTCGGCAGTGGCGCGTTCCAGTTGAGGCCGTACTGGGTGCGGTCGATCACCGTCTCGAGCGTGACGCCGAGCTTGATGACGTCGCCGAACGTGACCGCCGGACCGGTGATCGTGCCGGTCGCCTGGAGCGGGTGGGTCTGGTCCTTGATCGTCAGGTCTCCGGCGATCGTCAGGGAGCCGTCGTGTGCAACGTCGACCTGCGAGGCCTCGAAGCGGATCTCCGGATAGCGCTCGGCGTCGAAGAACTCAGGCGAGCCGAGGTGGGCCTTCAGGTTCTCATCCTTGACCTCGAGCGAATCGACCTGGACGGCGCCGGTGAGGCTCGCGCTGCCGTCCTCGTCGACGGTCAGGGTCGCGTCAAAGTTCTCGAAGCGGCCGCGGAAGGTCGCGACGACCATGTGCTTGACGGCGAAGCCGGCGCTCGAGTGGACCGGGTCCAGGCGGTACGTGCCAGCGGGGATGGTGGCGCTGGTCTTGATCTCTGTGGCTGACATCCGATTCCTCCGGTTTTGTTAGGGCTAACCGGACTCTGGTCCGGTTGATGGCTCAAGCATAGCACGTATACGGACCGTGGTCCGGTTATACTGAGTGTATGTCCGCCGCCCCATATGCTTCGCCGGTGCCAAGGTCCCCAGCCACCGCCGGGTCTGGCGCTCCTGCCAGCTTGCCGATGGCCGAGCTGCCGCTCGCGGAGAGCCCACGACGCGAGCGCGCCGACGCCGCTCGCAACCGTGAGGCTCTACTAGAGGCGGCCAATCGGCTGCTCGAGCGCCACGGTCCAGACGGCATCACGATGGATGGCGTTGCGTGCGAGGCAGGCGTGGGCAAGGGCACGCTGTTCCGGCGCTTCGGGGATCGCGCGAGCCTGTTCCACGCGCTGCTCGACGACCGCGAGCGCGACTTTCAGGAGGCCTTCATCCGGGGGCCCGCCCCGCTCGGACCGGGAGCCCCGGCGTCAGACCGGCTGACGGCGTTCGGGCACGCGATGTTCGGACTGATCGAAGAGCACGGCGCCCTGCTCGTCGAGTCGACACCCGTGACCCCGGCGCTCCGATACGGCCACGCCGTCTACATCACCTACCGCACCCATCTGGTGGCGCTGTTGACCGAGCAAGTCGGCGAACAGCGCGCGCCCTACCTGGCAGGTGTTCTGCTGGCGGCGCTGGATCCCGATCTCGTCATGTACCAGCGCCGGGTTCTCGGCCTGTCAACCGACGAGCTCGAGCGCGGCTGGGCGCAGCTGATCGAGTCGGTCTGCGGCGCCGGGGCCTAGATCACCGGCTTACCGCTCGGCCGCACCACCAGCCACAGCCCACCGAACTCCGTGACGCCCTGGCACAGGATCCTGCCGGGGGCGTCCCCGGCGTAGTAGTACATCGGGTGGCCCGCGTAGGTCAGCTGGAGCTTCCCGTCGGTGCGGCGGGTCGTTCCGAGTAGCCGGCTGTGACCTCCCGGCCCGGCGCGGGGCTTGCCGTTGGCGAGCACCGGCGGCCACCGGTCCGCACACGCCCCGTAGCACCGGCTGCGACTCGATTTCTCGCCGGCGAACAGGTAGAAGGCCTCGCCGCGGCCGTCTGCCACGACCGGGCCGTACTGCGAGGGCACGACCTTCACCGTCGTCCCCTTGCGCTTGGTCTTGACCGGGGTCGTGGAGGTGTCGGCCGCTGTCTTCGCCGGTGCTGTGTCCGCTGTGCTCGCGGTCGACGCGGTCTCGGAATCCGTCTGGGCTTCCCCGCCGCAGCCGGCGACCAGCGCTGCCGAGAAGAATGCGGCGATGGCCGCTCGTGTCACCCCAATGCTCCAGTCTCCGAAACCAGCACCCGCCGAGCAGACGGGCGTGACCAGTATCCGACCGGATCCTTAAGCACGCCTATTGGGCGCGCGCGGCCGCCCGGTTCGCCGGAGCGAGCGCCGCGGGTGGCGCGGCGCTCGCTGCCCGGCTGTGACTACTCAGGACGCCGGCGGAACCGGGACCGAGTTGAACTGCGTGGTGCCCTTGGCGACGGTCAGGCCGAGGCCGGTCACGTTGTTGGCGTACGCCAGCTCCTTCGCCAGCGTGCCGACGCCGTTGGCTCCGGCGAGCGGCGCGAACTGGACGGTTGAGAGCACGCCGAGCGCGTCTCCGTTGGCGTCCATGTAGGCGCTGCCCGAGTCACCCGGGATCCCCGGGCTGACCGTGTAGACGTCCTCGCTCCAGCCTCCGGTGCCCTCGACGTCACCGAGGCTCGCTCCGGTCTTCGGGCTGAGCGCCGAGACGCCGCCCCGGAGGATCGAGTTGCCGTAGGTGAACACCTGGGACCCCTGCGCCGCCGCGCCCGAGGCGAGACCGTCCGGGCCGCCCCAGAAGGGGATCGTCGGATTGACATTTGCCACCTGCGACGGATCGATCTTGATCAGCGCCAGGTCGTTGTACGCGCACGTGTTCGCGTCGGTCTCGTGGGCGTTGTGCATCGCGATCCACGAGTTGTAGGCGAGCGTGCCGATCTTGGTTCCGTCCTGGAGGCCGCCGTTGACCGCGTCGCCGGCGTAGATCGGAGTCCCCAACGGCAACGACTGCGTCGAGCAGCCGTCGGTGGCGGTGTCGCCACCGGTCGAGGAGCAGTGGGCCGCCTGACCGAGATAGACGTTGCCCGAGGCGTCGGTGAAGACGAAGTTCGCCGTGCACTGCCCGGCGCCGTTTACAAATGACGAGCCGCCTGTGAAGGTCATCACGCCTGGATGGATCGTGGCGGACCCTTCCGGTGCCCACGCCAGCGCGCTTCCGGCGCTCGCCAGCATGACAATCCCTAACACCCCCGTTAGTGCCGTCAGCCTCGCTGCCAGCTTCATCAGATTCCTGCCTCCTTTGCTACTTGGTTTGGGCCGGGGGCAACTTGAACCCCGGACTGGTGGAAGCGTCGGTTGCACCGAACCGCCAACCACAATCCCTGCACGACGCCACGCGTCGCGCGTACCGACTCCCTGACCATCAATCCCGCCCTGCCTTTCCCGCTTGACTGGACAGCAGTGAAAATACGCCGCCCGGTTGGCGAATGCGCCGGTTCAGGCGCGGCGGTGCCTACTTGAACGAGTTCACTGCTCGTGCCACAACGAGACCGAACAGGGCGAGCGCGACCGTCGACTGCAGCAGCATCGCGTACTTCGCACGCCGGGTGAGCGGCACGACGTCGGTCGGGCTGAACGCCGTGGCGTTCGTGAAGCCAAGATGCAGGTAGTCGAGAAACACGGGCCTCCAGCCCGGCGGTGCCACTTGAGGGCTGAGCTGCTGGGTGAACGCAAAGTCGACCGGGACCCGCTGCGACAAGCGCGCAACCGGCCCGCCGCCGTCGATCAGCCAGTACAGGAGCCCGAAGGCGAGGTTGTTGCCAAGCCACACGATCGCCCCTGAGGCGAGCAGCTGATCGGGCGAGTTCGTCACGCCCGTGCCCCGGATCAGGTCGGAGACCAACAGGACTGTCGCCCACAGCGCCGCCACGACCAGCGCGCCGACGAGAACCAACGCAACTCGATGCATCCGTCGACGATCATCGGCTCCCGTCAGGTCGTGCGTCAGGAGCACGACGAGCAACACGACCTCGATCGCCGGCAGCAGCCACGGCACGCGGATCGCTCCTCTGCCCGGCAACCACACGCGCACCGCCACGTTGAGGGCGAGGAACACGAGGACCGCGACGACGGGCGGCCAGCGTGATTCTCCGAGCAGCGTCTCGACACCGTCATCGCCGGCCACAGACGCCTGTCCGCGTCCGGCTTCGCCCTCAACTTCCACGAGCTCATCGTCCCACAGGGGGCGCCTCACCCCAATACGCTTGGCATTCAAGCGGCTGACAGAGGAGACAGAACGTGGCAAGCACGACGACGACGCTGACCGACCGCGACGCTTACCGGGCGCTCGAGACGCACCACGCCAAGGTCGCCGGACTGCACCTTCGCGACCTGTTCGCCGAGGACGGGGAGCGCGGTACGAAGCTGACGGCGGAGGGCGCCGGCTTGTATCTGGACTACTCCAAGCATCGCCTGACCGATGAGACCGTCGGCTTGCTGGTCGCGCTGGCCGAGGACGTGGGCCTGAGCGAGCGGATCGAGGCGATGTTCCGCGGAGATCGGATCAACGTGACAGAGAATCGGTCGGTGCTGCACACCGCGCTGCGGCTGCCTCGCGATGCAAGCCTGGTCGTCGACGGCCAGGACGTGGTCGCCGAGGTGCACGACGTGCTCGATCGGATGGCGGACTTCTCCCGGCGTGTGCGCGGCGGGGAATGGACGGGGCACACCGGTAAGCGGATCCGCAACGTCGTCAACATCGGCATCGGCGGATCCGACCTGGGTCCCGTGATGGCCTACGAGGCGCTGCGCCACTACTCCGAGCGCGACATGACCTTCCGGTTCGTGTCGAATGTCGACGGCACCGATATCGCCGAGGCGACCCGCGACCTCGACCCGGCACAGACGCTGTTCATCGTGTCCTCGAAGACGTTCACGACGCTCGAGACGCTGACCAACGCCCACTCGGCACGCGACTGGCTGGTCGCCGGCTTCGGCGGTGACGAGTCGGCGGTGGCAAAGCACTTTGTCGCGGTCTCGACCAATGCCGATCAAGTGTCGGCATTCGGCATCGACACCGCGAACATGTTCGGGTTCTGGGACTGGGTCGGCGGTCGCTACTCGATGGACTCGGCGATCGGGCTCTCGACCATGCTGGCGGTGGGCCCCGACGGCTTCGAGGAGATGCTGGCCGGCTTTCACGCCATGGACGAGCACTTCCGCACCGCGCCGCTGCACGAGAACCTGCCGGCCCTGATGGGGCTGATCGGCTTCTGGTACCGCAGCTTCTTCAGCGCCCAGACCGTGGCGGTGCTCCCCTACGACCAGTACCTCAAGCGCTTCCCGGCGTACCTCCAGCAGCTCACGATGGAGTCAAACGGCAAGCGCGTGACGCTCGAAGGCGTCGAGGTCGACTACGACACGGGTGCGATCTACTGGGGCGAGCCCGGGACCAATGGACAGCATTCCTTCTACCAGCTGATCCACCAGGGCACGTCGCTGATCCCATGTGACTTCATCGGGTTCTGCCGCTCCCTGAACCCCCTTGGCGACCACCACGACATCCTGTGCGCGAACTTATTCGCGCAGAGCGAAGCGCTCGCGTTCGGCAAGACCGCCGCCGACGTCGAGGCCGAGGGCACCCCGGACTGGCTCGTCCCGCACCGCGTGTTCCCCGGCAACCGGCCGTCCTCGACGATCCTCGCCCAGGAGCTGACACCGCGGATACTCGGAACGCTGGTCGCACTGTATGAGCACGCCGTGTTCACGCAGGGCGTGCTGTGGAACATCAACTCGTTCGACCAATGGGGAGTGGAGCTGGGCAAGGTGCTCGCCAAGCGGATCATTCCCGAGCTGTCGTCGGACGCGCCGCTCACCCACGACTCGTCGACCAACGCCCTGATCGGGCGCTACCGCGCCGCCAAGCACGAGTAGCGATGGCGGCGCAATATGGGACGCTTCCCTGATGCCATGGGTCCCTGAGCTGTTCACGGCGCCGGCGTTGCAGGCCCTGGAAGAGAAGCGCCACCGCAAGTTCGAAACCGTCCCGTTCTTCGACGGCATCCTGACCGGCGAAATCGATGCGCTGATCGGCTCGTTTGCGGACGAGCCTGAGCTGTATCACCCGGTGCGCGGGCGAATCAGAGGCAGGCGGGAATTCGAGGCATACGTGCGTGATACGCAGGCGTGGCTCACCGAGCGCAACTGCGCGATCGAGGAGGTGCTGACCATCCACGCCAAGTCACACGGCGCCGGAGAGGCGATCCTGCATCTCGACGGCGGCGAGGCACCGGTCGACCTTCCGGTCGCGATCGCCGCCGACAGCGTGCACGATGGCCGCCTCGTCGAGCTGCGTGTCTACTACAGCAGCTGGCCGCTGACTGCCCGCCACGCCAACCGCCCGCCCGTGTTGCAGCCCGATCCGAAGCTGCGAGCACCGGATGTCGTGGGTGAGTACCAGCAGGCGTTGGCGGCCGGGGATCTCGACGCGATCGTGGACACGTTCGAACCGGACGGCTATGCCCGCGAGCCTGCCGGCGGCCGATTCATCCACAGAGGCGCCGGCGCCCTGCGCGCGTTCTATGAGCAGATGTTCTCCAACGGCGGCGGCATAACGCTCCAGCACTGCGGGCTGATCGACGACGGGCAGGCGTGCGCGCTCGAGTACAACATCGTCGGGTGGGGCAAAACGGAGCTGCCGCCCCAGGCAGGAGTCGCGGTGTATGTCCGGGGCGAGACCGGAAAGCTCGCCGCGGCCCGCATTTACGACGACGTGAATCCGCCGATCGGGTCGCGCAAGTAGCGCGCGATCAGGACGTGTCGGGCGCCCGCGTCCGGCGAGCCCGCCTGATGCGAAGCGCGACGTACGCGGCCACCACCAGGGCAAGGGCGACCAACAGGTACTTGTCATAGCGCGTCGCGTCGGCGTAGATCGTGTCGATGTGGCTGCCGGAGAAGTACCCGACGCTGGTCCAGACGGCCACCCACAGCGCCGCGCCGATCGCGTTGAAGACCAGAAATCGCGTCCATCGCAGACCGCTGATGCCGGCGATGATGCCGTTCGCCTGGCGCAAGCCCTCGATGAAGCGGGCGACGATGATGATCTTGCCGCCGTGCCGTTCGAAGAAGCTGGTGGCTTTCTCCAGCCGCTCACGGGTCAGGAAGATGTAACGCCCGTACCGTTCGGCGAGCGGACGTCCGCCGAAGTGGCCGATCGCGAAGCCGATGTTGTCGCCAAGCAGGGCGCCAAGGAAGCCCAGCAGCGCGACCAGCACGATGTTCAGCCGACCGGCACCCGCGTACACCGCCGCGAGGATCAGGACCGTCTCGCCCGGAACGGGGACGCCGAAGTCCTCGATCAGCACCAGAGCGACCACGGCGAGATAGCCGTAGTGATTCAGGGTGGGCTCGAGCGTGTGAAGTACGCCCGGCAGATGCTCGGGCGTGGCGGCGGCGATCACCACCGGAGGAGTCTTAGACCAGTGAGCGGACCAGGGTGTTGCCTGGCGCAGCACACGGCCTTGTTGATCAGGCTTGACGGCAAGTCGTCATGTTCACACGCCAGCACATGCCCCTGCTGGACGGGGCGACCGGTTGGGTCAACTCTGAACCGCTCAGCCCCGCCGACTTGCGCGGCCATGTGGTCCTCGTCAACTTCTGGACCTTGACGTGCATCAACTGGCTGCGCCAGGAGCCCCACGTCCGTGCGTGGTCGCAGGCCTATCGGGGCGACGGGCTGGTGGTCATCGGAGTGCACACGCCGGAGTTCTCGTTCGAGCACGACATCGACCGCGTCCGACACGCGACCGAGGTGCGAGCGATCGACTACCCCGTCGCGGTGGACAGCAACTATGCGATCTGGAGCGCTTTCAGCAACCATTACTGGCCGGCGCTCTATTTCGTCGATGGCGACGGCCTGATCCGCGACCATCACTTCGGCGAGGGCCGCTACGAGCAATCCGAGCGCGTGATCCAGTCGCTGATCGGCATCGAGCGCGAGCTCATCTCCGTCGAGGGAGCCGGCGTCGAGGCAGAGGCCGACTGGGACAACCTCCGCACGCCCGAAACGTATCTCGGATACGGCCGCGGCGAGAACTTCGCGTCGTCGGACGGAGCCGCCCTGGATCAGAGCCACAGCTACGCGCTCCCCGAGCGCCTCGGGCTGAACGAGTGGGGCCTCGCGGGCGAGTGGACGATCGGACGCGAGCGCGTCGCGCTCGATCAGCCGGGCGGCAGCATCGCCTATCGCTTCCACGCGCGCGACGCGCACCTCGTGCTGTTCGCCGGATCGCATGGTCCGATCGAGTTTCGAGTGCGGCTCGACGGAGAGCCCCCGGGTCCGTCACATGGACTCGACGTCGACTCCGAGGGCCGCGGCGTGCTCCGCGACGGCCGCCTGTATCAGCTCGTGCGACAGCCCGGCGCCGTGCACGACCGGGTGCTGGAGATCGAGTTCCTCGACCCTGGCGCCGAGGCGTACGTGTTCACGTGCGGCTGACCGTCACGGGGTCATGACGACCCGGCCGAAGGCCTTGCGGCTCTCGACGTAGGCGTGCGCCTCCGCGGCTTGCTCGAGCGGGAACGATTGGTCGATCTCGACTCGCAACTCGCCGTTGGCGACCCGCTGCAGCATGTCGCCGATCATCGCGTGGATCCGAGGGTATTCGGACACGAGCGCGCCGCCGAGATAGACCCCGCGAAGGGCGTTGTTCTGCGTCCACAGCGACTCTGCCTCGATCGCCGATCCGGCGCGTGCCGCCACGCCGACGCTGACGAGCGTCCCGCGGTACGCGAGCACGCCGACACTGTCGACGAGATTCTGACCGCCGATCGAGTCCAGCACGACGTCGACGCCGCGTGAATCGGTCAGCTCGTTAGTGCGCTCGACGAAGTTCTCCGTCGCGTAGTTGATCCCGTGGTCGAGCCCGAACGACTTCAGCCGCTCGAGCTTCTCATCGCTCGAGGCGGTCGAGATCACGGTCGCGCCCGCGTGCTTGGCGAGCTGGATCGCAGCCATCCCAACTCCGCCGGCTCCGGCGTGGATCAGGACGGTCTGGCCGTCGGCGAGGTTCCCCGCCGTGAACAGGCACTCGTACGCGGTTCCGAACGCGACCGGCACGGACGCGGCGCGGGCGGCATCGAGCCCGTCTGGGATCGGCCAGGTCATGATCGCGGGGGCGATCCGCCTGGCGGCGTGCGAACCGGCGAAGTTCAGCGCCACCACCCGGTCGCCGACAGCGGGTCCATCGACGCCGGCCGCGACCTCGCTCACGACCCCGGCGCTCAGATAGCCGACGATGTGGGGCGCGGCGGGAAGGTCTCCTCGCGCGCGTGCGAGCAGATCCCCTCCTTCGATGCTGATCGCCTCGGCGTCGACCACCACGCAGCCGTCCGGGCACTCGGGATCGGGTACGTCCTGGTAGCGGAGCACTTCGGGTCCGCCGTTCTCGTGGATCACCGCCGCCTTCATACGCGCGATTCTCGCGGATCTCCGATGCCGATGACGTCTCGTGGCGCAGGAGTCGAAGCGATCATCTGCGCGACCTGCGCCGGTGTGGTCAGTCGGGCGGGTGACGGGTCAGCGGCGGCACGCGCCGCGATCCTCGCGAGGTTGGATGCGTGGGTCGCCGCGCATCCGGCAACGATCGCGTTCCCGGCTTGCTGGCCCAGGGTCCAGACCAGGGGATAGGCGAGCGCCACCGCGGACGCGACGGCTCTGACGTCCTTGGCCGAGCGATTATCGACGACGTTGACGAGCGTCAGCGGAGCTACCCGCACGGCCTCGAACATCGCCTCGACCGTGATCAGCCGCTCCGGCACGCGCGCGCCGACGAACGCGTCGATCACGATCGCATCCCAGCTTTGATCTGGCTGCGCCGCGAGATGCGCCCGGCCCTCCACGTGCCGGACGCGCAGTCCGGGTGTACGCCGCAGCCCCAGGTGCTCGCGGGCGACGGCGAGCACGTCGGCGTCGACTTCGCACACCTCCTGGCGTCCACCCGGATCCGCCGCGGCGAGCGCTCTCGCGAGCGCGCAAGCGCCGCCGCCGATATGCAGCACGCGGCGGGCACCGACGGCCTGCAGCGCGATCCGCAGCCAGCGCATGTAGTCGAACTCGAGGTGCGTGGCGTCGGCAAGATCCACGTACGAGGCTTCCATGCCGGCCTGCCGCAGGAGTCGCCCCGACGGCCTGCACGGATCCACCTCGGCGATCAGGTCCCCGCGCTGGGCGAGGGTTCGGGTGCGCGGCTGTCGGTGCGGCACACCGACAGCCTGGCACACCGATGGATCAGCCCTTGATGTAGTGCAGGCTGGTCACGTCCTTGAGGACCTTGCTGGCTCCGAACGGCGTGTCGAACGCCCCGTTGGGGGAGATGCCGGACTCCGTGCCGTTGCGAATCAGGCCGACGACCGATGCGTGACGCGCCTCGATCGTCACGATCGCCAGCGCTGCGGCCAGCACCTTCGGGTCCTTGATGTTGAACGCCTGGCCCGAGTATGCGTGCACGCCCTCGTTCTCGAACGTGAAGGCCGCGTCGAGGAACTTCGCCTGGCTCGCGTTGTCGCCGTGGAAGTCGAACTTCGGCTTCTTGACGGCGTGCTTGCCCAGGACCTTCTTGAGCGCCTTGACGTGCTGGTTCTCGTCGTTGGTGACGGTCTTCAGGAACACGCGAGCCTGGGGGCTCGTGAGGAACGCGTGGCGGCGCTGGTTGGCGGTCGCCTCGTTGTAGAACGACGACTCGAGGTACTCCAGCGTGAGCGCGTAGTTCAGGATTCCGAGGTCGCCTTTGCCGAACTTGGCCGGCGGACGGTCCCCGGTGCTGAACGCCATCGCGCTGGGCGCCAGCGCTCCGAGCAGCGCGCCGCCGCCGATCACTGCGCCGCCGGCGATGCCCGCGCGGCGCAGGAACTGCGAGCGCGTGTCGCCGTCAAGCGCATCCATCGCCTCGGCCGCGGTTTCCCGCACGGCGCCGTCGACGTCGATCGATGCGAGGTTCAGTTGATGGCTCATGTAGCTCCTTCCAACTGAGTTGAGTGTTGCGACGGACGCCAAGCTGCGCTGGGCCTCCCCCGCCTTGTGTTAATTGCTTCGGAGGCGGGCGGCGATCGGATCAGGCGCTCGCGGAAGCCGCGGGCTGGGCCGCGACCTTTCGCGAGCGGCGGTCCGCGATCGAGGCCAGCAGAACGCTGAACTCAAACAGCAGATACAGCGGCACCGTCTCGAGCAGCATCGTGATCGCATCGCCCGGCAGCACGGCAGCGACCAGCCCACACGCCGCGACGGCATAGCGGCGGTTGCGCCGCAGCTGTCGCGGGGTGATCACGCCCGCGCGAGTGACCGCCAGGATCGCGACCGGGACCTGGAACAGCAGGCCCATCGCCAGGATCGTGGTGGCGGCGAACTTGTAGTACTGGCTGGCCTGCACCAGCACGTTGAACTGGTCTGAGTTGAAGTTCTGAAAGAAGTGCACCGCGGCCGGGAGCACGACGAAGTAGCCGAACGCCGCTCCGGCGACGAACAGGCCCGGCACCGCGAGCGCCAGCGACTTGACATGCCGTCGCTGCTCAGGCTCCAGCGCCGGTATGAAGAACCCATAGACCTGCCAGAGCAGCAGCGGCAGCGCGAGGATCAGGGCGAAGATCAGACTGACCGTGACCGTCGTTGTGAACGGCTCGCCGATCCCGAGCGTGACCGGCCGGTTGCCCCGCGGCGGCATCGAGAGCCGCGCGATGTCGTTGCTGAGATTGCGCTGGACCCGGCTCAGCGGTCCCGCGACCGCCGGCGTGTCGCGATGCTCGGCCTCCAGCACTCCGGCCACCGTCCGCAGCTGCGTGGCCGTGTCTCTGGCGCTCTGCTGAACCTGATACGTCGCCCCCAGCGGACCTTGCCCGTCGCGCACCTGCTGCTGAGTCTGGTGCGCCAACGGGCTGTCGATCAGCGTCAGCAAGCGATGGTTCTGCCAGAAGCACACCCCGAAGGCGACCGCCAACGCGATCAGCGAGACGATGATCCGCGTGCGCAGCTCGTCGAGGTGCCCGACCATCGTCAGGCGGTCGTCGTGGGCGATCGACCGGGGTGTCTTGAGAGACCGCATCGGCGCAGGCCAGCCGGCAATCGCCCTATGCCGCAGGCGTGCTGGGGAAGTCGTGCTCGCGGCGCTCCGGTGCGCGGTCGGCCGTCATCGGCGTCGGAGCCGTGATCGGCGTCGAAGCCGGAAGCTCGTCCGCGTGGTGCGACTCGGCCGGACCCGTGAGCGACTCCTTGAAGCCGCGCAGGCCGGAACCGAGTGAGTGCCCCATCTCCGGCAGGCGCTTGGCGCCGAACACGAGCAGCAGGATCACCAGCAGAAATGCAATATGAATCGGGTTGTCGAGTCCCATCAGGTGCCTCCAATTGGTTTGGTGCTTACGAGTACTTCGCAGCAGGCGCGCCCGCGGATCACTCCCGGGTCGCCGGCGTTCACGTGAGTGAGGCGACGATCACCGGCCGGTGCGTGGACACACGGCTTCCGCCGGCGGGCTCCTGGGTCACGAGGACCTGGCTGACCCCGCGCAGGTCGCCGGGCACGTCGACCTTGGCTGCGCCGCCGTTGGTGACGCTGAACAGAGCGCTCGTCGGCGCCGGCGCGGTCGATCCGTGCCTGAGCCACACCTCGTAGATGCGGCCGGCGGGCGGCGGTGGGAGGTGCGAGACCACCAGCTCGGCGTGGTTGTGGCTGATGCGCAGCTGCGCTGCTCCGGGTGAGCCCATCACGCGTGCGCTCACCACACGGGGGGTTGCGCGACCGTGCGGGATCGTGACGAAGGCCAACACGAGCGCGGCACACGCCGCTGCGAACCCGGCTGCCAGCGCGATGCCCCTCGTCGGGAGCCGCGATGGCTTCCGGCCGCGGCGATCCGCGCGCTCGGCCTTGTCATGGTGCTGGTCTTCAACAGCGCGCATCACCCGTCGTCTGAGGTCCGGCGGTGCCGGCAGCTGAGGCACGGCGCTGGCCAGCGCGTCCGCCACCGGCGCAAGCGCCGCGAGTTCTTCGCGGCAGCGGGTGCAGAGGGTTAGGTGCCGCAGATACTCGGCGGCCTCACGGGGCTCGAGGGCGCCAAGCACATAGGCCGCGGCGTCATCGCCGCTGTCGTGGTCGTGGGTGTTGCCGTTGACACTCATCGGTCGTCTCTCAGCCTCCTCACGCGACAGCCTCGGCGAGGTCCGCGAGCGAGAGGCGCAGCTTGGTCAGGCCGAGCCGCATCCGCCCTTTCACGGTCCCGGTCGGCAGGTCCAGCATTCCGGCGATCTCGCTGTGGGTGAATCCGCCGTAATACGCGAGCTCGATCACCTGGCGCTGCTCGGCGGGCAGCTCGACGAGCGCGCCCCGCACCTGCTGGGCGTCGTCTTCGCGCTGCACCTGGGTGTCAGTGCGGTCGTCGGCGACCAGGCCCTCTGCCGCGACGTCGTCATGGACGTCGAGACCGGCCTTGGCGGTCTGGTGCCGAAACGAATCGAGCGCTCTATGGCGCACGGCGGCGAGAACCCACGAGCGCACACTGCCGCGCGACGGGTCGAACCCGCGCCCGCGCCAGAGCGACAGAAACGCGTCCTGGACGATGTCTTCGGCGAGCGTCCGGCGACCGCACATCCGATACGCGAGCGAGAACGCCGACCCACCGTGACGCTCGAACAGCACCTCGTACGCGACACCGTCGCCCCGGCGGATGTGATCAGCCAGCTCCTCATCCGCCAACCGGCGTAACCCGGTCAGGCGAAAGTGTCGCGGGGCTCGAATCATCCCTTGCTGATCAGCGGCCCGGCCTTGGCCAGCACCTTGCTCTTGCTCAGGGGCACGTCGAACGGGCCATCGGGCGTGACGGGCTTGTGGATCAGCAGACCGATCGCTGCCGCGTGGCGAGCCTCGATCTGCACGATTGATCCGGCCGCCGCCAGGATCTCCCCGTTGGAGATGGACGGCGCGGCGCCGTTGTAGGCGCTGACGCCGACATTCTCGAGCGTGTATGCGAGCCTCAAGAAGCTTGCCTGGTCGGTTGCGGGGAACATGAATGACGGCTTTTTCACCGGCGTGCCGCCGGCGTGCTTGATCGTCGTCATCAGCGCCTTGACGTGCGCCTGCTCCTGCTCGCCGAACATCGCGGCCAGCGACTTGGCCTCGCCGCTGAGACCGACCGACTTCGCCTTGTGCAGGTAGAAGTCCGACTCGAGGTACTCGAGCGTCAACGCGAAGTTCAGGATGTCGACGTCGCCGCCACGGGAGCTTGCGAATGCGTCGCGTACGAAGGGCGTGACCGCGCTAGCTCCATAGGCAGCACCGGCCGCAAGGGCTCCACGCATGATGAAGCCGGCGCGGGTGGTGCCGTGAATCTCGACGGCGTCGAGCTCAGGGGACTGCAGTTCAGAACGTGTCATCAGAAGATTCCTCTCTGGGGAGTTCGGTCGCGAGCGCAGGCCGTGGGGCCTACGCGATGAAGGGCTTGACCGCCTTGAGCACCTCGGCCATCGTCATCGGCCTGGCGAAGGCGCCATCGGGCGTCGGCGTCATCTTCAGCAGCGAGTTCAGCGTCGAGGCGTGGCGCGCCTCGACGGTGTGAATCGCGAGCGCTGCCGCAAGGATCTCCTTGCTCTTGATGTTGCCCGCCTGGCCGAGGTAGGCCGAGGCGCCGAGGTTCTCGACGGTCGCCGCCAGCTTCGAAACCTGCTTCGCGCTGTGCAGCGGGAACTTGCCGGTCGGCTTCGCGGCGGGCATTCCCAGCTTGGTGGCGACACCCTTCAGCGCCGCGACATGAGCGTGCTCCTCGGCGCCGAAGCGCTTGAGCATCGCCAGCGTCGTGCCGTGGAACAGCCCGCTCTTGGTGACCTCGTCGTAGAACTGCGCCTCGAGATATTCGAGCGTCAGCGCGTAGTTGACGATCCCGAGATCGTTGCCGCCGGAGGCCTTCGTCGAAGTGCTCGTCGCACCCGTGGCGGCTGGGGCAGTCGAGCTTGACGACGAGCTGCTCGAACCTCCGCACGCGGCGATGAAAGCGCCCAGCGCCGTGGCTGCCGCGCCTGCACCGATCCCGCGGCCGGCCATCTTCAAGAATCGCTTGCGCTCGAGGTCGTCCCGCGCGAGCTCCACTACCACGCCGTCGTTGGTCGATTCGACGGGGTCGATTCGATCAGTCATCAAAGCTCCCTTGCCTAGCCCGGATGCGACTGCCCGGGGTATGCCTGTTTCTTCGCACTCGAGCGCGGACTGGATCACTCGGCTTGACACGCGGCGGCTAGGGCGGTACAGATAATGAACCGGTTAGGTAACTGAACCGCTTTGCTGATGGCCGACCTCGATACCGCCGCTGTCGACACGCAGGACCTGGATCGCGTGACCGACGAGCTGGCCGCGCTCGCCCGCAGCCTCGCGCCCGAGGCCGAGAAGCTTCGGCGCCTCCCGGAGGAGCTCGTCGCGCGCCTGCGGGTGTCGGGTCTCTTCCGCGCGGGGGCCCCGGCTGCGACTGGCGCCGCGGAGGCTCCCCCGGCGCAGACGCTGCGCCTGGCGGAGACGGTTGCGCGCGGTGACGCCTCCGCGGGGTGGTGCGTGTCGATCGCCGCGACCAGCAGCCTGCTCGGTGGGTGGCTTTCGTCCGGCGGGGCTGACGGAGGTGTTCGGCGACGCGGAGAACGTCGCGGCCGGCGTCTGGGCGCCGCGCGGCGCCGCCCGTCGCGTCGACGGTGGCTATCGCGTGTCGGGCCGATGGTCGTTCTGCAGCGGCATCACGCACTCCGATTATCTGTTCGGGGGATGCGTCGTCGACGGCGGCGGTGAGGGGCACGGGACGCCGCGGGTGCTCGCGATGCCGGTCGGCGAGCTCGAGATCGTCGACACGTGGCAGACGAGCGGTCTAAATGCCACCGGCAGCCACGACGCGGTCGCCGATGACGTGTTCGTGCCCGAGCATCGGAGCCTATGGCTGTTTGATCCTCCGACGTCGGAGGCAGCGCTCTATCGGTTCCCGATCCTGGGGTTCTTCGCGCTGTCGATCGCTGCGGCCGCGTTGGGCAACGCGCGTGGCGCGATCGACGACCTGCAGGAGCTCGCCGCCCACAAGCTCGGGCTCGGGTCCAGCCGCACGCTCGCACAGCGCTCCGCGACGTGGTCGGTCGTCGCGCAGAACGAGGCGGCACTGCGCGCGGCCCGCGCCTTCTATTACCAGGCGGTCGACGATGCCTGGCGTGCTGCGCAGTCGTCTGCGTCCGCGCCGGTCTCGGTCGAGCTGCGGACCGCCATTCGGCTTGCGGCGACGCACGCGACCCGCACCGCGGCCGACGTTGCCCGCGCCATGTACGACCTCGGCGGCGGCGCGGCGATCTACGCCGACTCGCCGCTGCAGCGCCGCTTCAGGGACGCTCACGCCGCCACCGCGCACTTCCAGGTCAACGCGGCGACGTGGGAGCTGTGCGGACGCCTGCTGCTCGATCAGCCCACCGACGCCACGCTGCTGTGAGCCTCGGCGTTGCGATCCCGTTCTGGCTCGATCGTCCCGACGAGGAGGCCGTCGAGATCGCGCGCACGGCCGATCGGGCCGGGATCCAGTCGGTGTGGGTCGGCGAGATGGCGTCGTTCGACGCGTTCGCCCTGGCCACCGCCATCGGCCTGCAGACCGAGCGTGTACGGCTCAAGGTCGGGCCGCTCGCGATCGGCGTCCGCAGCCCCGTCGCGATCGCACTCGGCGTCTCCTCGGTCGCGACGCTCGTCGGTCGTCCGGTCGACGTCGCGCTGGGCGCGTCGAGTCCGGCGATCGTCAGCGGCTGGCACGACCGGCCTTGGAGCGGCCTTTCCGGTCACATGCGCGAGAGCGTCGTGGCGCTCCGGGCGCTGCTCGACGGTGAGCGCATCAACGTCACGGGCGACCACGTTCGGGCTCGCGGCTTCAAGCTGCGCCGCCCGCAGACCGAGGCGTCGATCACCGTCGCGGCGTTCGGTCCGCACATGACCCGCGTTGGCGCCCGCTTCGCCGACGAGCTCGTCCTGAACCTCGTCACGCCCGAGCACGTGGCGGTGGCGCGCGCCCGGATCGACGCCGAGGCAGCCTCGGCCGGCCGGTCCTGTCCCGGGCTGGCGGTGTGGGTTCCGGCCGCGCTTGATCCCGGCGAGCGAGCGCTGGCCCAGCTGGCGGGACAGCTCGCGGTGTATCTCGGCGCTCCCGGGTACGGAGAGCTGTTCGCCGGGCTCGGGTTCGGGGATCTCGTCGAGCGCGCCCGAGCGGGGTCTGCGCGCGTCGAACTCGCGGATGCGATCCCATGCGAGCTCCTCGAGCAGATCGGGGCCCTCGGCAGCGCCGACCAGATCGCCGCGCGGGTGGCCGCCTATCACGACGCCGGCGCCGATCACGTCGCCATTGTCCCGAGCACGGCGGAGGATCCCGCCGGCGTGCGGCTCCTCAACGCTGTGATGCAGCTCGATCCGGCGGCTCGGCGATGAAGCGGACGAGGCGGCCCTCAGACCTCGACCACCGCTTCGACGGCGACTCCGTCAGCCGCACGCTGGCGCTGATCGGGGACCAGTGGACGCTGATGATCCTGCGCGAGGAGCTGTTCGGCGTGCGCCGTTACGGTCAGCTCGCCCGCAACCTCGGGATCCCGCGCCCCACCCTGTCGGCGCGGCTGCGATCGATGGTCGACTCCGGCCTGCTCGAGCGCGTTCTCTATGCGCGCGATCCGGACCGCTACGAGTACCGGCTGACCGACGCCGGCCGCGAGCTGTTCGGCGCCGCGGCGCTGCTGATGCGCTGGGGAGATACGTACCTGGCCGGGCCAGAGGGACCGCCGATCGTGCTACGTCACCAGGATTGTGGTGAGATTGCGGCTCCCATGCTCGTATGCGGCCAATGCGGCCTCGAGATGTCGGCGCACAACGTGACACCTGAACCTGGACCCGGATTTCGGGAGCCGGCGTGACGTCCCTTGCCACGGCGCCCTCGCTGCGTGGAGAGCTCCGTTACGGACTCGAGTTCGCCCGGCTTGCCGCGGACCCGGGGTTCTTCGCGCCGAAGCGCGGCCGGAACTCGCCACCCGTGTTGCTCGTGCCGGGCTTCATGGCATCGGACCAGTCGCTCGGCGTGCTCAAGGGCTGGCTGCGACGCCGTGGATCCCGTGCGGCATCCGCCGGCATGTGGATCAACGTCGACTGCGGCGAGCGCACGGCCAACGCGATCGAGGTGCGCTTGGAGCGGCTGGCTGCGCGGACCGGGCGCGAGGTCGTGCTGATCGGACAGAGCCGCGGCGGCCAGCTCGCGCGTGTGCTGGCGGTGCGCAATCCCGACCTCGTCGGTGGCCTCGTGATGCTCGGCTCGCCGGTGCTCGATCCCCTCCAGGTCGGCCCGGCCGTACTCCAGGCGGTTCGTTCCGTGGCGCGGCTCGGCGATCTGGGCGTGCCGAGGATGTTCTCCAGCGAGTGCGGCGACGGCGCCTGCTGCGCGACCTACCGCAAAGACCTGATCGCGCCGCTGCCCGAGACCACACGGGCACTGGCGATCTACTCGCGAAGCGACGGCATCGTGGCGTGGCAGTCCTGCCTCGACCCGTACGCGGAGCAAATCGAGGTGGACTCGAGCCACAGCGGAATGTCGGTACATCGCGACGTCTACCGGCTGCTCGCCAGGTTCCTCGACGAGGAGGCACAGCGATGGAGTGGATGAGCCCGATGGACGCCTCGTTCCTGCATATCGAGGGCCCCAACAACCCGATGCACATCGGCGGCGTCAGCATCTTCGAAGGCCCGGCTCCCCCGTTCGAGCAACTCGAGAACATGGTCTCGGGCAAGCTCGGCGCCGTGCCTCGCTACCGCCAGAAGGTCCGCTTCGTGCCGCTCAGCGTCGCCCGCCCGGTGTGGGTGGACGATCCTCACTTCAACCTCTCATACCACGTGCGCCACACTGCGCTGCCGGCACCCGGCAGCGACGAGATCCTCCGCCGCACCGCCGCGCGGCTGTTCGCCCAGCGCCTGGACCGGCGTAAGCCGCTGTGGGAGATCTGGATGGTCGAAGGCCTGAGCGACAAGCGCTGGGCGCTGCTGTCGAAGGTCCATCACTGCATGGTCGACGGCGTATCTGCGACCGACCTGATGACGGTCATGTTCGACGACTCGCCGGCGCCTGCGACCACGTCGGCGTGGGAGCCCGGTCCGGAGCCCACAGGCGCTGAGCTCGTCCTGCGCTCGCTCTCGCACCAATTGTCCAACCCTTCAGAGGGGCTCCGGGTCGTGCGATCGGTGACGCGCCGGCCGCGCGCCACGCTTGCGCAGGCCCGAGATGTGCTGCGCGGGATGAGCTCGTCGGTCGGCCTGCTTCGGCCGCTCGAGAAGTCGTCCCTGACCGGTCCGGTCGGCCCTCACCGGACATGGAGCACTGCGTACCTGCCGCTCGACGAGGTCAAGACGATCAGGGCAGCGCTCGGCGGAACCGTCAACGACGTCGTCCTGACTGTCGTATCCGGCGGGCTACGGGAACTGTTGACTGCACGCGGAGAGCACGTCGACGGACGGACGATCCGGGCGCTGGTTCCCGTCTCGGTCCGTCGGCCCGGCGAGCGCGGCGTCTACAACAATCGCGTGTCGGCGATGTTCGCCGAGCTGCCCGTCGGGATCCTCGATCCCGTGGCCAGGCTCGACGTCGTGCGCGCGCAGATGGACGACCTCAAGCAGTCAAAGCAGGCTGTCGCCGGGGACGTGCTGACGTCGCTGTCGGGATTCGCGCCGCCGATGATCCTCGATCTCGCCGGCCGGCTCGCGGCGCGGTCTCCGTCGCTCGGCGTTCAGACCGGCGTTACCAACGTGCCGGGTCCCCAGCACCCGCTGAAGACGCTCGATCGCACGCTGCTGCAGTCCTACCCGTTCGTTCCGGTGATCGGCAACGTCCGCATCTCGATCGCGATCTTCTCCTACAACGGCGGCATGTACTTCGGCGTGACCGCCGACTCCGACAGCTCGAACGACATCGACATTCTCACCGCGGGGATCGAGACCGCCGCGGTTCAGCTCCTCGAGCTCAGCGGCGGCCGGCCCGTCGGGCGGGCGCAGGTCTAACGAAAATAGTCGTCTGCCGAGGCGTCCCAGGCGTAGCGCTCGAGCTTGTCGAGGGACGAGCGAGCAAGCGAGATGCCGTACTCCGGCTCGCTGCGCTCGCCGACGTTCGGGCGGTCCTTGAGCGGCGGTGCGGGGTTCAGTCGCCCGATCCGCCGTCGGGCGCGATTCTGTCGCGCAGCCGGGCCAGTTCCGTTTTCTCGAGACCGTGGGACGCCAGCCATTCCGCTGACCCGCCGAAGCCATCGTCGACGAGCTCGAACACACGCTCCATCGTCCCCGGGACCGGCGCGTGCGCCCGCGGATCGCGCCCCTCCAGCTCTGACCTGTAGGTCTCAGAGCTCACCAGGCGCGCCATGATCGGAAAGATCCGCTCAGCCGACGCCAGGTAGTCGCCGACGATCGCCTCGCGGTCGACTCCGGCCGCGTCCAGTGCGACCGCGACCACCACGCCGGTGCGATCCTTGCCGGCAGCGCAGTGGACGAGCACCGCGCCGCGAGCATTCGCGATCGTTCGGATCGCGCCGACGATCGAGTCCGGACGGGCGCTCATGTAGCTCAGGTAGGCCTGGACGACGCGCGACTCGTCCGGCCACTCGCTCGAGTCGCGTTGCGGCCACAGGGTGTCGGCGACCGCATCAACGTCGGTGTTGCCGCCCGACCGGGGGTAGAGCGAGCGATGCTCGACGCGCACGCGCGGGTCGCGCGTGATCGGCCCAGGCCCCTCGAGCTCCACTTCGAGGTCGGTCCGCAGGTCGAGCACCACCTCGAGCGCCTGCTCATCGACGAGCAGGCGGACATCCGTGTCTGTCAGCGATTGCAGGTTGTCGGAGCGCAGCAGCACGCCGGGCACGACGACACGCGCATTCGCGGCCCCGTCGAGCGCAATCCAGCGAGCATCGCCGTTCGTACCGGCCATGCCCTGATCGTGGCAGGTCCGGTCGGCGATCACCGGATGGCAACAACTCTCAGCTATGGGCCGGGCTGTGAGCGCCGTCGTATTCGTCGTGCCGGCGAATCCAGAGCTGCCACCCCTCCTCCCCGTCCTCGTCTCGGCCCTTCGGGGCGTGGTCGAGGAACCCGTAGTACGGCATCAGGAATTCGACACCGCGACCCGTCGTCGAGTACGTCTGGTAGACGACTCCGTCCTCGAGGCTGAAGGCGGTGAAGCCGAACAGCTCGGTCAGGTAGCCGTAGATGTCGGTCCCGGCCTCCTTGGCGTTGCGGAACGCGACCGGCGGCAGCTGATCGAGAATCGGCGCGATCGCCTCGTGCGTCTGCTCGGGGCTGCTGGAGAAGCCGACATCGGTGTTGAAGTCGCTCTCGTAGCTCGATGCCCAGTTGAACTTCCACCCCATCCGCTCGCGGTAGGCCCGGAGTTTCTCGATCGGCGCCCCGGACACGGCGATCAGCGTCACGTCGCGCGCCTTCAGGTGCGGGATCAGGCTGTCGAACGAGTCGGCGATCGAGGAGTTGACCGGGCACCCGGCCTCGTAGCTCGGCCCGAACATGAAGTGGTAGATCAGGAGCTGCGAGCGACCGTCGAACAGCTCCGCGAGCGTCTGCGGGCCGTCCGGCGTCTGCAGCGTGTAGTCCTTCTCGATCCGGACCCAGGGAAGCGATTGGCGCTCTCGGGCGAGCTCGTCTCCCATTCGGGTGTGGGCCTTCTCGCGCTCCAGCAGCTCGGCCCGCTCCGCCTGCCACTCGTCTCGCGTGGCGACTCCGTGTGTCGTCGTCGTCATGTTCATCGCTCTCTTCCCCTTTATGCCGCGATCGGTTGGGCCGCGACGAGCGCCGCGTTCTGGCGCTCCATGTCCTTGACCGGGCTCGTCCGCCAGCGCTCCGCGATGGGGGCCGACATCGGGTCGGGGAAGATGTCCTCCTCGCCCTGCTCGATCAGGTCCAGCGTGGCTCGCGCAACATCCTGAGGCGGCGTCTTCGGGATCTCGAGCGCCCGCACCATGTCGGTGTCGATCGGACCGGGCATCACGGCGTACACGCTTACGCCCCGGGCAGTCAGGAGCGCCCGAAGCGACTGAGTGAGCGACAGCGAGGCCGCCTTGGAGACTGAATAGGCCGGGAGCACCGGGACCGCAGCCACCGCGCCGAGCGACACGATGTTGATCACTGCTCCGTGGCTGCGCGTGAGCAGCGGAAGGAATGCCTGTGTGACGTCCAGGGTCCCGTACAGGTTGACCGCCAGATGCCGCTCGAACGCCGAACGATCGCTCAGGTCATCCGGGACAGACACGCCGGCGTTGTTGATCAGGATGTCCAGCGACTCGACGCCGTCGACCGCCGCCTGGATCTGCACCGGGTCGGTCACGTCCAACGTCACGTTCGTGACGCGGTCATCGCCGACGACAGCCGGCTGGCGCGTGCCGGCATATACGCGCTCCGCGCCTCTGCGCAGCAACTCCTCGACGAGTGCCTGCCCGAGACCGCGATTGGCGCCGGTGACCAAGACGGACTTTCCTGCGAACGTGGATTGCATCAATCTGTCCTCCGATTCGTGGTTGCGCTCGATAAGACACCGGCCTTCGCAGGAACGGACCGATTCGTTTCGGACGTACCTGGTGTCTCTATGAGAGGTGCACGTGATCGGTGAGCATTCAGATCGCGAAGCGAGGGCTCTCGGCCGCGCGCGGGCGGGCGACGAGTCGGCGTTCCAGGAACTGGTCGCGCCGTATCGGCGAGAGCTGCATCTGCACTGCTACCGCATCCTCGGGTCGCTGCAGGACGCCGAGGACACCGTGCAGGAGACGCTGCTGGCGGCCTGGCGCGGCCTCGCCGGCTTCGAGGAACGCGCGTCGCTTCGCGCCTGGCTGTATCGGATCGCGACGAACCGCTGCCTGAACCTGCTCCGCGACCGCAAGCGCCGACCGCAGGAGGTACCGACGATGGCGCAGCCGCCCACGCCGACCCGGATGGCCGAGCCGATGTGGCTTGACCCCTACCCCGACGCGCTGCTCGACGAAATCGTCGATACCGCGCCCGGGCCGGCGTCGCGCTACGAGACCCGAGAGTCGGTCGGGCTGGCATTCGCCGCCGCGCTGCAACACCTGCCGCCGCGCCAGCGTGCGGCGCTCGTGCTCCGCGAGGTCCTTGGCTTCCACACCTCCGAAGTCGCTGGGATGCTCGACACAACCGAGACCTCGGTAAAGAGCGCGCTGCAACGCGCCCGCGCGACGCTCGACCAGCGCGTGCCGGCCGGAGGTCTTCAGCGCGCCCCGATGCCAGGCTCCGTGCTCGAGCGCGACCTCGTCGGGCGGTTCGCCACAGCGGTCGAACAGGGCGACACCAAAGCCGTCATCTCCCTGCTCACCGACGACGCGTGGCTGACGATGCCGCCGCAGCCTTACGAGTACCAGGGGCCGCTGGCGATCGCCGGATTCATCGTCGCCGAGCGCAGTGGGCGCCGCGACGCGAACCTCCGGCTCGTGCCGACCCGCGCCAACGGGCAACCCGCGTTCGGGTGCTACCTGCCCGATCCTCAGGCGGCGGTGTTGCGTGCGTACGGATTGATGGTGCTCGCGCTCGTTGACGACAAGGTGTCCGCGATCACGTGGTTCGGCGAGCGCAGCCTGCTGGCGCAGTTCGGGCTGCCGCGGACGCTGCCGCGATAGGTCCGGCTACGAATCGTCCTCCGGAGTCGGCGCGCCTGCGACCAGGTCGCCGAGGCGACGCTGCCAGCGACCGGCCCGTCGGGCTGGGTCAAAGCGCATGCGGGCCTCGTCGAGGCGTTTGGCGTCATAGCGCCGGCGCGCCCACGGCGACGCCGGATGCGCCAGCCGGACTGCCCCAACGAACGCGACGACCGGGATGAACACCCCAATCACGCCGAACAGCACGCGTCCCTTCAAGAAGCACGTCACGGCCAAGCCGAGGATCACCGTGACCGCCACCGCGGTGCCCGAGATCGAAGCCGGATCGTCGAGCCCGAAGGGATTGGTGCCGAGCACGACCAATGCCGCGAACGCGGCCGCCACAACCACAGCATCCAACGAGGTGCGTCCCTCCTCGGACCAGTAGACGTCCTTCAGGCGCACCCACAGGGCGAACTCGTCGAGCGTGAAGCCCACGCCGACGCCGAATCCGATCGCGAAGATGTTCCACCAGGGAGCCTCGAGCGGCATCGCGAACGCCAGGAAGCCGGAGAACATCATCAGGCAGATGCCCCACACGAGGTGGTGGATGTGCACGTCGCCGCTCTTGACCCCGCCCGGCCACCACGACACGCTTCGCGTCAGCCGCGCACTCGTCCGGATCGCCAGGAACGAGATCAGGAACGCGACGAGCACCAGGAATGCCCCACCCGTGCCCGGCCGCGGGCGGTGACCGAACGGAGCGACGCTGACGATCGTGGCGAGCAGCACTCGCCCCTAGGCTAACCGGGCGAGATTACGTCGGCTCGTAGGTACCGAAGTTCCACTGGTTGCCCTCGAGGTCGCGCACGCCGAAGTCGCGGGAGCCGTACTCCTGGTCGGTCAGTTCCATCGTGACCTCGGCGCCGGCCTTCGTGGCGCGGGCGTACAACGCGTCGGGGTCGTCGCAGGTGGCGTATATCCAGCCCTGGCCGATGCGGTGGCCGTAGTGATCCTCGCGCGCGGTGCCGAACATGATCAGGTCGCTGCCCCAGCGCATTTCTGCGTGGGCAACGTCCCCTTTGTCGTCGTCGTACAGCGCGACGGGCTCGAACCCGAAGGCGTCCTGCAGCCACTGGTGGGCGGCCTTCGCGTCCTTGTAACGAAGTGATGGGTAGAGCTTCATGCCGTCAGGGTCTCAGGCCGCGGCCGGGATGTCTTGAACAAATGGGAACTGGGTGGGCGTGCAGCCGACCAGCTCGCGGAAGTCGCGGTTGAAGTGCGATTGGTCGGCGTAGCCGCTCTCGTAGGCGATGTCTGCCAGTGGAGTTCCATCGCGCACGCGCTGAGCGGCGTGTTCGATGCGGATCAGGCGGGCGAGCGCCTTCGGTGGCAGCCCGACCGCTTCCCGGAAGCGGGCGCTGAGATGCCGGCGGCTCCAGCCTAATTCGGAGGCGATGGCCTCGATGCTGGCCGCTCCGCGGGTGGCCTTTAGGCGGGCGAGTGCGTACTCGACCTCGGGTGCCGTCGTGGGTTGGTCCGAGAGATGGGCGGCGAGCAGACGCTGGGCAATGGCGTGACGGTGGTTTGCGTCGCGGGCCTCCGCCAGCCGCTCGACGAGCTGGACTGCAAACGACCCCATGACGTCTTCAAGCGGGATCAGTCGATTGGCGAGCTCGCACGCGGGCACGCCGAGGAGCCGCCGGGCTCTGATCAGGTCAAGGTAGAGCTGGTAGCCGGCCTGCTCGCCGTGGTGGCCAGTGACGGTGGGCCGGTCCCACACGCCGGCCACAAATGAGCCCGTCGCACGACCGTCGATTTCCATGTCAGGACCGAGGCTGACGATCAACACCACGCCCGCGAACGGACTCTCGAGCCGACGCAGGGGCGCGGCCCGCTCGTGGAAGTCCGCGGCGCGATGTACGACGCCGCGCAGCTCGGGTACGGGCTCGAACTCCTCGATCCTGAGACCCACACCGCGAGGATAATCTGCAAGCCACGCCCCCGCCGGGAGTACGCCAGCGTGGTCGGCCACGCTATTTGATCTCACTGCGCAACACGCGCCACACGCCGAACGCCAGCGGCAGCACGAGCCATACCACCCACGTGCTCGCAACCTTGCCCCATTGCGTCGTGCTGAGAGCGTGCTCGGTCATCGGCGCCAATGTCGTCGAGCTATCGATCCAGGAGAGGAAGCTGTGCTCGCCGACCGCCGACGTGAGCGCGGAAATCGCGGTCGGCAACACGAAGTAGGCGACGATCGCGGGCGCTGACGCAAGCAGGGCTGCCCCGAACGCGAAGCCGATCATCATGTTCGTCACCAGGTACGCGAACGACTGCCCGAGCGTCGCGGCGTCGAGCGTCCAAACGCCGTGAACGCCGGAAGACGACACGGCCGCGGCGGCGGCGCTGATCGCCAGCGCGAACACGAACGGCACGACTGACACTGCTGCCGCCGCCAGTGCCTTCCCGGCCAGAACGCGCGAGCGTCGAGGCACGAGTCCGAAGGTCGTGAGCGTGGTGCGCTGTGACCATTCACTGGTGATCAGCAGCATCCCGACGATCGGCAGCAGGATCGCCGCTGGGATCAGAGCGTTCCCGAGGATGTGCTGGAAGGTCCGCTGGTCGGCATGTCCGGCCAGGCACGTGATGACCACCGTGAGCGCCATCGCCGCCAGGACGCCGATCTCGAGCCAAAGGCCTGCTCGTGTGTCGGACATCTTCCGGAGCTCGATGGCGGTCAGGCGGGTGATGCCTGGCCGTTGGTCCGCGGGCGCCGGACGCATCTGTGGCGCTTGCCGCGCAGTTGCCGCGATCGCGCTCATCGGGTCACCTCCATCAGGTCAGGTTCTTTCGTCGTGGTCGTGGCAGCGCGAGCGCCGCCGTTGGCGGGTTCGCGGGTCAGGCTGATGAACAGGTCTTCGAGGCCGCTGCGGTCCGCGAGGCGAAGCTCCCGCAGCGCAACCCGTTCACGAAGCGCGACCCCCCCAACCTGCTCGGGCTCGGCATCGACCACGAATCCGCCGCCTCCGGCGCGACGCGGCGCCAGGCCGGCGCGCTCGAGCACGTCGCCCAGCCGTGCCTCCTCCCGTGCGCGTACGAGCGTGCCGCCCCCCGCGAGCAGTTCGTCGATGGCGCCCGACGCGACGATCCGCCCGTTGCTGATGATCAGCAGCCGGTCCGCGAGCGCCTCGACCTCGTGCAGCAGGTGTGAGGACAACAGGACCGTTCCGCCTCGATCCGCGAACGCGCGCAGCAGGTCGCGCATCCAGCGGATCCCTTCCGGATCGAGCCCGTTGGCGGGCTCGTCGAGAATCAGGACCTCCGGATCACCGAGCAAAGCCTGTGCGATCCCAAGTCGCTGACGCATGCCGAGCGAGTACTGACGCACCCGCTTGCGCGCGGCTGATCGGTCGAGCCCGACCCGGCTCAAAAGGCCGGACACGCGTCGATCGTCGACGCCGATGACTCGAGCTGACACGGCCAGCGTCTCACGGCCCGTGCGACCGGCGTGCATGGCGGACGCGTCAAGCAGCACGCCAACGCGACGGCCCGGATTCGGCAGCTGCTCGTACGGCACACCGAGGACACGGGAGCTGCCGGCACTCGGCGAGGTGAGGCCGGTGATCATCCGCAGCGTCGTGGATTTGCCGGCGCCGTTCGGTCCCAGGAATCCGGTTACCGTGCCGGGCTCGCAGCGAAACGACACACCCGCCACCGCCGCTTCCCGCCTGTAATGCTTGGTGAGGTTGTTGGTTTCGATCATGCTGGCAGTGTCGGTGCCGGACTGGGTCGGTGGCTACGGCCGGCGGTCTACGAGTGACCGCATCTTTGGTCGTTCGTTTCATAGACGAAGGTCGGATGGCGCGGGCTGATGGCTCGCCTACCCTTCGGGCAGATGGCGAACGCCGCTCCGCATAGCTCGGTCGTACCGCGTTGGCAGCGCTCGCTGCTGTCTGCGGCGCTGCTCGCCGAGGCCGAGAGGACAGACGATGAATCCGGCACGCGCGCGGCCGGCCGCTCACTGCTCGACTGGGTGGTCGATATCGCGGCGTTTGTGTTTGCCGTGGGGGTGGGACTCGCCGTCCTGATCTCGACGTGGTCAGAGCACGGGCAGGTGATCGCCGTCCTGGACGCCATCTGCGGCAGCCTCGCGTGCCTGGCGCTGTGGGTGCGACGCTCGCGCCCGTGGGTCGTCGGCGTGACCGTGATCGGGGTGTCGGCGTTTTCGTCGATGGCCGCGGGGGCGGCACTGATCGCGGCGTACACGGTCGCCGTGCACTGCTCTCTGCGGAGACTCATGGGGATCGCGGTGCTGTCGCTGTGCGCGTCGGCGATCTACGCGAGCCTCTACGTCAAAGGCTCCGGCTCGTACAGCTTCGGGAATCTGCTCGTCGGCGTGCTGTTGGCCGGCTTGGCGATCGGCTGGGGCCTGTTTGCGAGGGCACGGCGGGAGCTCGTGATGTCACTGAACGACCGCGCCCGGAGGGTCGAGGCAGAGCAGCGCGACCGTGTCGAGCAGGCTCGCCGCGCCGAGCGCGCGTTGATCGCGCGCGAGATGCACGACGTGCTGGCCCATCGCTTGTCGCTGCTGAGCGTGCACGCGGGCGCTCTCGAGTTTCGCCCCGACGCACCGGCTGAGGAGATCGAACGGGCTGCGGGTGTGATCCGAGACAGCGCTCACGCCGCGCTTCAAGAGCTGCGAGAGGTGATCGGCCTGCTCCGTGAGCTCGACCCCGAGAGCGACGAAGGCCCGGAGCCGCCACAGCCGACATTGGGGGACGTGCCGGCGCTCGTCGACGAGTCGCGTGAGGCGGGAATGGAGGTCCGGCTAAACGTCCAACTCGACGAGCCGCAGGCGGTTGGCGCCGCGGCCGGCCGAACGGTCTTCCGCGTCGTTCAGGAGGGCTTGACGAACGCTCGCAAGCACGCGCCGGGAAGCCTCGTCGACGTGGAGATCGCCCGCGACTCAAGCGGGCAACTGACAGCGGCGGTGGTGACCCGTCCGCGCGTGGGCACGATCGTGGGACAGGCCGCGGCGCCGCTTCCGGGTACTGGCAGCGGTCTCGTTGGTCTGGCCGAGCGCGTGACGCTCGCGGGCGGCCGCCTGGCGCATGGTCACACCGTCGGCGGCGGTTACGCGTTGAGAGCGACGCTCCCGCCTACGTCGTGAGCGAGCGCATCCGGATCCTGATCGTTGACGACGACGCGCTCGTGCGCTCCGGTCTGCGGATGATGCTGGCCGGCGCGCAGCGACTCGACGTCGTCGGCGAGGCGAGCGACGGCGGCGAAGTCCTCGCAGCGGTTGACGCACACCATCCCGACGTCGTCCTGATGGACCTGCGTATGCCGCGCGTCGACGGGCTGGCCGCGATGGAGTTGCTCCGCCAGCAACCGCGGCCGCCCGAGGTGATCGTCCTTACGACCTTCGATGCGGACGAACTGGTGCTTCGCGCGCTGCGCGCGGGTGCCGGCGGCTTCCTGCTCAAGGACACGCCGCCGGCCGAGATCGTGAGGGCGATCGAACTTGTGGCAGCGGGCGAGGGGATGCTCTCCCCCGCCGTCACTCGCAGGCTGATGGCCCACGTGGCCGCAAGCGCCGCCGGCGTGCAAGCGCGCGGAGACGCCGCGCGGGAGCGGCTCGAAGCCGTCAGCGAGCGTGAGCGCGAGGTCGCGATCGCGATCGGCCACGGAAAGTCCAACGCCGAGATCGCAACCGAGCTGTTCATGAGCGTTGCGACCGTCAAAGCTCACGTGTCCCGACTGCTGGCAAAGCTCGGCGTGGACAACCGGGTTCAGATCGCGCTGCTCGTCCAGGACGCGGGGATCAATCGGACCCATTAGCCCGCCTGAGAACCGCCCGCGAGCCCAAGACCGTCCTACAGTGAGGTCATGGTCGCTGCAGCGGTCAAGGCACGGGCTGCGGTCGGCACGGTTGTCGGCTGGCGCTGGCTGCGGCGCATCCTCGGCGGCCTCGCGCTTGTCGTCAGCTGCACGGCACTAGCGGTCGGTGGGCTGTGGCTCGGGCTGCGTCTCAGCACCCCGGGCACTTACAGCTCCGCGCTGGGAACCGCCAGCTTCCAGGTGCAGCCCGCGGCGCACGGCAGCGTCGAGGTGTTTATCCCGCTCGCCGACTGGGGGCTGCGGGCGCACGCGTTCCGCGCACCCGTGAAGCTCCACGTCGAGCCCCGCGTTCTGAACCGCCAGGCGCTGCTCGCCGCCGCCCAAGGCAACAGCGACCTACTGACGAGAACCGCCAAGGACCTCGGCAGCGACGGCCGGCGGGCGATAACACGCGCCGCCAGGTACATGCTGCTCGGAACGCTCATCGCTGCAGCCGTCGGCTGGGCGCTGATCAGGATCTACGGCAACCGCAACCGGCGCCTGCTCGTCGCCGTTCCCGCCTGCACGATCCTGATCGCGGTGGCCATCGGTGCTGGCCTCATCTGGCGGGTCAACTCGACGCTCAGCGCCGACGCGCTCAATCACCCGTCCTACTACGCGCGTGGCGCCGAGCTCATCCAGCTGCTTGACGCTGCCGAGAAAGCCGGGCAGGCAAAGGACTCCTACGCCAGCAAAGTCGAAGGCGCGCTTAGCGGATTCGCGGCGCTGCTGTCAAATCCCAACGCGGGCTCGATCACGGGCGACCGGCACGCGCTGCTCGTTTCAGACCTGCACAACAACACGCTGGCGCTGTCCTCGCTGAATTACTACGCGCAGCAACAGCCTGTGTTCTTTGACGGCGACTTTGGCAACACCGGCGACCGCTCGGAGATCAAGACGCTGGTGCCCGAGATCGCCAAGCTCGGCAAGCAGGTGATCGCTGTGTCGGGAAACCATGACTCGCACGCGATGATGCTCGCGCTCGCTCGCAGCGGCGTGACCGTCCTGACCTCCCACGGGCAGTTGCTGCCCACCGGGCTCTACGGCCCCTCCGAAGTCGTCGTCGACGGCCTGCGGGTCGCGGGGTTCAACGACCCGCTGGAGTACTTCGGCCCGACCCCTGACGACCCCAGCCGCGTCCTCTCGTTCGCACAGCTCCCTGACCCCGACCAGGCGACCGCCGACGCCAACCGCCATCTGGTCGGATGGTTCGATGCGCTGCCGCAGCGTCCCGACGTCGTCATGGTCCACCAGAACGGGCTCGCTCAGAATCTCGCGCGCACTCTCTACGCCTCCGGCTACGACCATCCGCTGACGATCCTCACGGGCCATGACCACATCCAGCACGTCAACCACGAGGGACCGATCGACATCGTCGACGCCGGAACCGTCGGCGCCAGCGGGCTGTATGGCGTCGGCGCGGACTTCGTCGGGCTCGGCGACCTGCACTGGGAAGCCGATGCGCCGGTGCTCCAAGCCGTAGACCTCGTCCAGATCGAGCCCGTGTCCGGCGTCGCACAAGCGCAGCGAGTAGTCCTGCCAACCAGCTGCGCCGTCCCCGGCGTCCACTGTCAACCCGCCGTGGACTACCTGGACCCGCGCGAGGGGCCCGGCACGGGCGCCGTTGGCGGCGCGCAGCCCGTCAGCCCGCTGAGCCCGATCACGGGCGGCCGGATTCCATAGCTGTCACCGGTCTGCGCTAGCGAGAATCTCACGGTGAAGGTCGAGCAGCGTCGGAACGTCGCCCGACGCGACCCGGCCCATCCCGCATTCGGTGCAGATGCCCCACTCGCGGGACCCGGACGATGACTGCGCGAGCGCTGCGTCGATCAGCCGGACCTGTTCCGCGGTCGTGCCCGGCGGCTGGTCGTCCGGGTAGTAGGGCACGAGCGCGAAGTACAGCTCGGTGTCCTGCCCGGCCTGAAGGTCTCTTAGTGGGGCGAAATAGTCCTCGTCGCCGCGGCCTTGGGGCACCGTGAACGAGAACCAGTTGACCGTCCGGTTTGCCGCCTTGAGCACGGCGTTCACGAGTCGCACCTGCAGGTCGAGCGAGTCGGGCTGCTTGAAGTGCTGGTGGCCGTAGTCGCCGTAGCAGAGGTGCATCCCGACCGGCACGTCGTCTGGGACATGGTCTGCACAGCGGGCGAGACTTGCCGCGATCTCCTCGAACGGCGGCGACGTGCCAGGGCCAAACGCGTCCTCCAGCAGTCCGAACTCGACCGCGACGTCCCATTGCACGGCGCACCGATCGTGGCCGATGGTCGCGATGGCCTTGTCGAGATCGGCAAGGAGCGCGGCTTCGTAGGACATCGCGAGCCGCGGCAGATCCTCGGGCACGATCGAACCCGCGAGCGGCGCGATCGGCGTCGGGTACTGGACCTGAAAGCGCACGTCCGCCGGGATCGTCCCGTCCTCTTGCAGCGCGCGGAAGGTTTGGAACGACTCGATATACGCGTCCGCGTATCCCAGGTCCGGCCAGTTCACGGCGTCTGGGGAGACCCCATCGGCGAGGCGAAGCTGGGGCATCGCCGGCGCCCCGGTGTCTTCTGTCTCGTAAGCCTGACCGCTGCTCACGGTCTCGAGCTCTGGCATCGCCAGGAACTTCTGGATCTGAAAGTGGATCCAGTAGTTGCGCTCCCCCGTCTCCCCATCTGTCATCCGTCGTACGCCCATCGGGATTCGCGCGCTGATCTCGCGCATCACCGTCTCAGCGTCAGGCAGGTTGACCGATCCGTTGAAATGAACGCTGCTGGGCGGCATCGCAATCCTCCGTTCGCACTCAAGCGCAGCTGGTCATCGGACCAGCCGACTCTATGCGCTCCTACAGCCCGCGTGGGATACGGACCGCTTGCGTAGTGCTGACGCCAAGCACGGCATCAGCGGTGTGGCCACCAACGACGTACACGGTGTCGCCCAGACGCGCCGCCCCGAGGTCGGCGGTCGGCGTCGGGATCGGGGGGATCGAGTAACTGGTCCGCCTGCATTGCGAAACAGCGGTCCGCCCGCTCTCGGTGCTTCCCCCAATCGTGCAGAACCCCGGCCCCAAGCCCACCGCAGCGGAGTCCATGATGTCGACTCTCGGGCCAGGGCTCACGGTGTTGCCCTTGACGAGGTCCACGGCCGCTCGATCGGGAGAGCCCCCGACGAACCACACGGTGCCGGCACCGTCGGTCGCCGCAGCGAGATGGTCGCGCGGCTGCTGCAGCGGCCCCAGCCGGGTCCAGTCTCCGTCAGGCGTGCGCGCCCAGACATCGTCCTTCTTGGCCTCGGGAAGGTTCGGGTACTCGTTACCACCGGCGAACACGATCCGCTTGCCATCAAATGCGGCCGCGCCCGACTCTCGCTCCTGAGGCAGGTGGTGGTCGTCTTGCGTCCATTCTGTTGCGTCGCTGTCGAGCCGCAATACGTCCCACTCCACGGGGTGCCGATCTGGGTCGCTCGGTGGCTTCGAGTCGTCCAGGCCATTGCCACCGATCAGGTAGAGACGGTCCGGGTTCCTGGTGGCGACCAGCGCGGCGTGAGCGCGTGGGTCCGAGAGCTGCGGTATCCGGTCGTCTGCTGTCAGCCACCGGTGCTGCTGGGGGTCGTAGGCGTACACGTCCGTGACTGGATCGTGGTCTGGGCCACGGGTCCCCCCCACCACCCAGATCTTGCCGTGGTAGGCCGCGACGCTCGCAGCCAACACCGTCTGCGGCACGTCGGGCAGTTGCTGCCAGCGCGCCGGCGCGGCACTCGAGCTGCCGGCCGCTCCCGAGTCGGCGGCTGCTGAGTCCGTCGACGTCTTGTTACCCGACCCACCCTGGGAGATCAGCACGGCCGCGAGGGCCACGGCAAGGACGCCCGCTGCCAGCAGAAGGATCCAGGGTCGCCTCCGTCGTTCCTCGCCGTCGTCCTCCTCCGTGTCGATCGGCTCGGTGTCGAAGATTTCTTCGGGCTTGGGGTCCGCGTCCGGCGCTGGTCGTGGACGAGCCGGGGATTGCTCCGGGTCAAACAGTCGGGCATCGCCGGTCCGCAGGAACAGCACCGGTGTTCCGAACTCGGTGTCGTTGCCCGCGGCGAAGATCGCCTTACGCGACTGGGCCAGCGCGGCGTCGATCGGGAATCCTTGAACGAGCGCGCTGTACAGCCGGCCAGCGAACGTGATTGCGGCCTCGTCGGTGATCTCGAACTGCATCCCGACCACCGCCGGGATGCCGCACTCGACGAGACTTGAGGCGGCGCCGGAGAATGGGTCGACGTGGGACGATCGCGCGCCTTCGCACGAGTTGAGCACTACAAGGCGCATGCTTCGCTCGTCCTGCAGCAGCGAGCCGAGTTCCTCGCCGGTCACCTCATGAGGCTGGCCGTCGGAGTTCTCGAGTACCAGGATCCCGCTCTCGGTGCGCGCGTCATAGGCGCCGTGACCGATGTAGTGCAGGACGTGCACCTCTTCGGGGGAGCTGATGACCTCATTTAGGGCGCTCAGCGTTGCCCGCTCGAGCCAACGCAGCTCGACCATCCCCTCGCGCTCGAGCGGACCGAGCGCCGCCGCAAGGTTTTTCCGCTCTCGTTCCACGTCGAGCGTGTCGAAACCCTGGGGACAGCTCACCATCCCAAGGATCCGCAGCGGCAAGGTCAGCTTGCGCGGTGGGCGCACCGTCTTGAGGTCGAGCGAGCGCACAACTGGCGTGTAGATCGACTGAGCGAGGAACGCCGGACGGTCGTAGAGGAATTCCCACGGCACCTCCATCAGAGCCGGCACGTCGGTCAGGTACAGCGTCACCCGCAAGCCCTTGTCGTTCTGTTCGGCGACCCGCCGCGCTCCCAGGTACACGTCGTGAACAGCGCCGTTGATCAGTGCGTCAAACAGCTGTGCACCGAAGTGCTTGGCGTCCTCCATCTGCGATGAGCGGTAGGCGCGCACACCACGTCGTGGTCTGCCGATACGCAGGACGAAGTTGTCGAGCTGCGTCTCGTCGAACGGGAGCGCGAACGTGTTGGAGGCGGTGCTGCCATCGGGCCCGAACGCCACTACCTGGTAGGCGCCCCCTTCGCCTGGCCCAATCCTCAGCTTGAGCTCGTCGTAGCTCGGGATGCCCTCCGCCGCCATGTCACTTCCCTTCAACCCACTTGAGCGCGATCCTGAAGTTCGCCTCGCCCCCTGCCCGCGCGATGATGACGTTCGAATCCGCCGACAGCTTCACCCCGAACTCGATCTCCACCTCGTCCGGGCGTTCCGCTGCCTCGCGGATCTGAGACAGGATCCCCTTCATCGCAGGCCCCAGGCGTCCGAGCACCTGCTCCAGGCTTGCGCCGGCCTCGACGACGACCTCCGCCGTGCGGCCACCGCGCGTGATCGCGCCGCCAGTCGGCTCCGCGACCTCAACCAACAGCGACTCGCCGGTTTCGGTCTTGAACTCAAGCAGCGAACTCACGACTCGGATCCCGCCCGGGCCGAACGCCACCGCGTCGAGCCGTGTTGCCCGACTATGCCGCCAGGGACACGGTCTGACCCCCGACGGTCGCTTGGGAGTGCGCCCTCACTAGCCACCGTAAGCTCACGATCTCATTCGCGTGCCGCTGGTGATTGTGACTTGTGTCACCAGTGCGCGCAACCCTTCCGAAGCCTTTGGTAGCTATGGCTGAGTTACAGCGCTTTGTGCCGGATTGCGGCAGCGGATTAGAGCCAGCTCTTGAGGAGCGGCTCTGTCTCGACAGTAGCTGTGATCTCAGCTAGTGCTCGGCTGCGCAGTTCGCGCTTGGTGCCGGCATAGACATCCGCCGGGAACGCCGCCGTCTCGATCGCGAGCTCCACAGCCCGCGGGAGGACTTTGTCGGGCTCGAGCACCTCGTCGAACAGCCCTAGCCTGACCGCCTCGGTGCCGTCGATCAACTCGTTGCCCAGCACCAGTCTCCGAGCTGAGTGCGACGGCAGCTCCGCACGCACGACGCCGATGGCAGCCTGCGGATACGGCACCCCAACCTTGATCTCGGTGAGTCCGTAGCGTCCTTCGAGCGACGCGATCCGCAGATCGGCGCACAGCGCCAGCACGAGGCCACCGGCGATGGCGTGTCCCGTCACTGCCGCGATGACGGGACAGGAGAGTCCATAGGTCGCGATCACCATCCTGTTGATGCCATCGACCATCCGCCGTTGCTCGTCCGGTCCGTAGGTCGGCACTGCCTTTAGGTCGACGCCGGCCGAGAAGAATCCGGCGCGCCCAGCGATCACCACAGCGGCCGGCACTTCGGCAGCTACTTGCTCCAGAGCGGCCACAAGCTCATCCAGCAGCTCGAGACTCATCGCGTTCGCCGGCGGACGGTCGATTCTGACCACCGTGACCGCGGCACTGGTCTCCACCGAAACGAACATGCGGCGAAGCCTACGTCGCAGGCGGCCCTGCGACAGCAGTGACCCGTTTGTCGATCGGGGCGTCGGCGTCGACTGGCGTCGACGCTTCGTGACCGGGCGTGTCGACAGCGACGATGCGTCTGTCATCGCTAAGCGGCCGGCTTCGCAGGAACGCTCCGAACGGTCCACCGTCGAGCACGAACGGCTCGGGGTCGAATCCCGGCGGCAGCGGCTGCCGCAAGAGGCGGCGCATGACCCGTGGCATCGGCGTGTTCAGGTACTGAAGTTCCTTCTCATTGATGAGGACTCGCGCGCGTAAGTGCACGAGCCCGTCGATGTGGTCGCCGTGGGCGTGGGTGATCACAACCTCGGATACGTCACCGACGTTGAGACCGGCCGCAGCCATCGCGGCCGGAAGCTCGTCGTCGCGCGTGACCTCTGGCCGCGCGAACGGCACGTTTCGCGCCTTCGCAGTCTGAGAACGGCCCCGGCATGAACAAGTCGAGCTGACGTCGCAGTCCGGGGCTCGGGAACAGGAAGCTGTGCTTGACACGGATGGATCCGGTGCTGACGAACCGGGGGCGCAGATCCTTCCAGCGGGGGGCGGATGCCCCCTAGGCGAGGTGCCAGGTCCGGCCGCCGTCCTTGGAGACGTATCGCGATGTGCTGCCACCGCTTGGCGACCCGACAAAAGCGGTGATGTGGCCCTGGATGTCACGCACAACGGCGACCGGCGAGCCGGTCGTGAACAGCGCGCTGTACCAGTGCTTGCCGCCATCGTTGGTCGCGTCGATGACTTGACCGCCGCCCCACGCGAACACAGTCTTGCGGCTGACGGCGCCGATGAACGAAACGGAGAGCGGTGCCTGCGCGGCGTTCAGGTGCAGCGCCGGCCCGTAGGTCTTCCACGTCTTGCCGCCGTCGGCGGTGGCGACCGCGTACTGCGCGCTTCCCGCAGATGCGAGCGCGAATCCATGCTTGGCATCGGTGAACACGCGCTGCCCAGATACAGCAGACGCGCGTACCGAGCTGCCAGTGGCGAGCGTGCCTTTTCTGCGGGTGATCAGCGTCGCCGTGACGGTCTTAGGCGGCTTAGCCGCCGCGGTGCCGCGCGTCGCAGCGCCAGATACGCCGATGCTGCCCAATCCGAGCACAACGGCGACGACAACAAAAGCTGCGACCAGCTTTCGCGGAGAAACGACAGATCGCATGTGACCTCCTCTAGGCCGTGCCCCACGTGGTGGCCGGAAGTGTCGCATAGCGTGCTCCGGTCTCCAGCGTCTTTCAGATAGTTGCTCGTTCCTAAAACGGGTCCCGTGGGTCAGTGTTCCGGCTTCACCGCGTGAAACTCAATCCGGTAGACGAGCGTGTCCTCGTCGATCGGCCCCGCGTGCGCTGCACGCCGACGCAGCGTCTCGCGGTCAGGCTCGCCCGCTCGCCGAACCTCCCGCAGGGTGATCGCCGAGAACGGGACCAGCTCGATCGAGTCGACCTCGATCTCACCCGGGCCGACGCGGTAGTGGCCGCCCTGCTTGACCCGTGGCTGCTTCCACAGTCGAACCGAGAGCGTGATGTCTCCGGCCAGAACATCGTTACGCAGCTCCCGGCTGAACTCCATGGCCGACACGCTAGCCATCTCGCTCGTGTGGGCGGAACACGGATGCCACGGCTCCGTGCGGCAGCGGCGCCTCGCTGGCGCGGATAGCCTCGTGATGTGCCTAAGAGTCGGCTGGAAGCTTTCAGCGATGGCGTCATCGCGATCCTGATCACGATCATGGTGCTGGAGTTGCACGCCCCGGCCGGGACGTCGTGGCATGCGTTGGGACACGAACTGCCCGCGATCCTCGCCTACGTCCTCAGCTTCGTGTACCTGGGGATCTACTGGAACAACCACCACCACATGCTGGCGGCCGTCTCCCGGGTCAGCGGCGCCGTGCTGTGGGCCAACCTGCACCTGCTGTTCTGGCTCTCGCTGATCCCTTTCAGCACCTCATGGATGAGCGAGAACCGATTTCCGCCGATCCCGACGGCCGTATACGGAATCGTTCTGCTCGCCGCCGCGATCGCCTACGTCATCTTGCAGACGGCGCTGCTCCACGCTGAGGGAGAAGACTCCAGGCTGCGCATCGCCATCGGCTCGGATGCCAAGGGAAAGATCTCGCCGCTCCTGTACTGCCTCGGGATCGGCTTGTCCTTCGCTGAGCCCTGGCTCGGCCTAGCGATGTATGTCCTCGTGGCACTGATCTGGCTGGTGCCTGACCGTCGCGTCGAGCGCCATCTGACCACAGCGGCGGCCGAGCCGAGCGAATAGGCGCGCCGAGTCCGTTGACGATCGCGTTCGGTAGCGGAGCGCTCGCCCGTCAACGCCAACGCGCGTCATCCCCTCGTCGCCGTGGGACTCGTTCGTCGGGCGACGGCCGGCAGACCAATGCAATCGTGGGGGCTGGCGAAGGCCGAGCCACGCGTGTCGCCGAGAGCGGGATTGCGCAGCGGCCAGCACAATCGCCGATCTGCGCTGGCACCGGCGCTTCGGCAGGTGATGCTACGGCCGTCCGCGCCGAGTCGATTGACATCGCCGTGGCCCGCTGCGACGCTTGCGAGCGGTCGTCGATCGGCGACTCGGAAGGATGCGGACAGGGATGCGATGGATGCTTTCGCGCTCACTTACGAGGTCTTCGATCCGGATCAGGAGGGGCTTCGCGAAGCTTTGACCTCGACCGGTAACGGATATCTGTGCGCTCGTGGCACCGCCGAGTGGGAGGATGCCGATGGGGTGCATTACCCCGGCACGTACGCGCATGGGGTCTACAACCGGGAGACGACCATCCTCGGCGGGCTGCCCGTGCTCAACGAGGATCTTGTCAACCTTCCCAACTGGCTGGTGGTCAAGGTGCGGATCGAGGGCGAGGACGCAATCAGACTTGCCGACGTCGAGCTGCTCGACTACCGCCACTCGTTCGACATCCGCAACGCGGTGGTGGTGCGCGAGCTCCGCTTCCGCGATCGCAGCTCACGTGAGACGAGACTGCAAAGCCGCCGGTTCGTCAGCATGGCGGACGTCCACCGCGCGGCGATCGAGTGGACACTGACCGCGGAGAACTGGTCTGGGCGGGTCGAGGTCGTCTGCGCGCTCGACGGGCGCGTGACCAACAGCGGCGTCGCCCGCTATCAGCAGCTCGAGGGCCGGCATCTCGATCCGGTCTCGCCGCGGACGTTCGGGCCTGAGGTCATCGCGCTGAAGGTCCAGACGCGGCAGTCGAACCTGTACATCAGCCAGGCGGCGCGGAGCCGCGTCTTCCAAGGTACCGACCCGGTGACGGTTGAGCGCAGCCTCTATCAGACGGAGGACTACATCCAGCAGCTGCTGGCGTTCGAGGTCCGGCAAGGGGCCGCAGTTCGCGTGGAGAAGCTGGTCGTGTTCTCCACCTCTCGCGACCCGGCGACCAGCGACTCGCTGACCAGAGCCGGCACGTCAGCGGGACGCAGCGGGGACTTCGAGGCCGAGCTCGGGCGGCATCGGTCGGCCTGGGAGGAGCTCTGGCGGGTGTGTGACCTGCAAGTGCATGCGGACGACGAGGTGCAGCAGCTGCTGCGTCTGCACACTTGCCATCTATTGCAGGTGTGCTCGCATCACACAGCCGACATCGATGCCGGGGTTCCGGCCCGCGGACTCAACGGCGAGGCCTACCGCGGACATGTCTTCTGGGACGAGCTGTATGTGTATCCATTTCTCAACTATCGGATGCCCGACGTCACTCGGGGCCTTTTGATGTACCGGTACCGGCGCCTTGACGAGGCGCGTGCGGCGGCCCACGAGGCGGGCTTCCGCGGCGCCATGTTTCCGTGGCAGAGCGGCAGTGAGGGCAAGGAAGAGACGCAACGAGTCCACCTCAACCCGCTCTCGGGCCGCTGGGAGCCCGATCTCAGCCGCCACCAGCGCCACGTCAACGCCGCGATCTTCTACAACATCTGGCATTACTTCCAGGCGACCCAGGACCTGGCGTTCCTTCGCGACTATGGCGCGGAGATGATGCTCGAGATCGCCCGGTTCTGGGCGTCGATCGCGCACTTCAACTCGGATCGCGGCCGTTACGAGATCCACGGGGTGATGGGCCCGGACGAGTTCCACGAGAAGTACCCAGGCGCGACCGAAGGGGGCCTTCGAAACAACGCCTACACCAACGTGATGGTGGCCTGGCTGTGCGAGCTCGCGCAGGAGGTCCTCTCGCTGCTACCCGCAAGCCGCGCGGAGGCCCTCAGGGATAGGCTCGGGCTCGGCGACGACGAGCTGCGCACGTGGGAACACATGAGCCGCCGGATGTTCGTGCCCTTCCAGGACGGGGGCATCATCAGCCAGTTCGAAGGCTACGACCAGTTGGAGGAGCTCGACTGGGACGCATATCGCGCCAAGTACGGCAACATCCAGCGGCTCGACCGGATCCTGCGCGCCGAGGGCGACGACCCTGATCGCTACAAGATCGCCAAGCAGGCGGACACCGTGATGTTGTTCTACCTGTTCTCGTCCGAGGAGCTCCAGCGGCTGTTCGCTCGCCTCGGCTACGACTACGTGCCCGACACCTTGCGGAACAACGTCAGTTATTACGACCGTCGCACGTCGCACGGCTCGACGCTCAGCTACGTCGCCTATGCAGGGGTCCTCGCGGGGCTGGACGCCGAGAGCTCCTGGGATCGCTTCCTGGTCGCCCTGAAGAGCGACATCGGCGACGTTCAGGGTGGGACAACAAAGGAGGGCATCCACATGGGCGTGATGGCCGGCACGCTCGACCTCGTCCAGCGGAGCTACATGGGCACTCAGGTCCGCGACGGGGTCCTTCAGTTCGACCCCAGGCTGCCGGCGCCGATCGACGGGTTGTCGTTCTCGATGCAGTTCCGGCGGACCCCGCTCCTGGTGACGCTTGCGGACGGCCGGCTGACGCTCGCCGCCCATCCCGAGGGCGTCAACCGGCCGATCAAGGTGGGGGTCGGAGATCAAGTTCGCGACTTCGGCCCCGGGGACCGTTACACCTTCGAGTTGCAGCCGGACCGAAGCGTCGAGCAGCAACCCCGCAGCTAGAGAGGAGCACCCGTGCCGAAACGATTCCAGGGAGCGATCTTTGACGTCGACGGAGTGCTCGTCGACTCGCCCCACGAGAAGGCCTGGCGCGAGTCGCTGCGTGAGCTGATGGAGAACGACTGGAGCGATATCCGCGATCACACGACCTGGTCGCCGGACGCGTTCACGCCCCGGGTCTACCAGGAGCAGATGTCCGGTAAGCCGCGAATGGACGGCGCCCGCGCTGCGCTCGAGTACTTCCGCGTGCCCGATGACGACGACCACCGCCTGGCCGAATATGCGCATCGCAAGCAAGAGATGGTCGTGCGCCTGATCGAGGCTGGGGACTTCACCGCCTACCCCGACGCGCTGCGCTTCGTCATCCACGTCAAGGACGCGGGGATCCGCACTGCCGCCGCCTCCTCGTCCAAGAACGCCGACCTGTTCCTGAGCCGGATCAGGCTTGACACGTTCGCCGAGGAGAACGGGATCACCTCGGTGTCGCTGCGACCGGGTCTGACGCTGCTCGACTACTTCGACGCCGACGTCTCGGGGAGGGACTTCGCCCACGGAAAGCCCCACCCCGACATGTTCCTGGCTGCGGCTCAGGAGCTGGGGACCGCACCCGAGCACTCGATGGTGATAGAGGACGCCGCGGCGGGGGTGCAGGCCGCCAAGGCGGGGCGAATGGCGGCGATTGGCATCGCGCGTGTAGACGACGCGGAGCTCCTGGCCGCGGCACACGCCGACATCGTGGTCACGAGCCTCGACGACGTGGATCTCGCGGCATTGCGCGATGGCCGTCTGGTTACCAAGCGCGCGTAGCTGAGGTCCACGAGGTGTACATACACCGGCTGCGTGCGGAGATCGCAGCCACGACGACCTCGGGCCTAGTCGGCGTCTCGCGGGTCCATCGGGCGCGTGTTCAACGGCCGAACAGAAGCCTCCGCTGAGTAGACGGTCGACTCGCTTGGCCTCGCGAGGAGGCCGTCGAGGCCGAGCTGAAAGTCGGCGAACGCTTCAGTGCGATAGTGGGCGTCCAGCGCCTCCTGGGTTTCCCACTCGCTCACCAGAACGAACTGGCTGGGATCCGTCAGAGTCGCGGCGAAGATGTAGCGTCGGCAGCCCGGCTCGCCGCTAGCCCAACCGCCAAAGCGCTCGAGCAGCGTCGCGAGCTCGGCCCGCCGTCCGCTGATCCCGAACATCTCGGCGATAGCAATCACGGCCATGATGCGCAGCTTCGCACACGGTGTTGGTGACCGCTGGCGACCTGGTCGGTCGTCAACGCAGCGGAACGCCGCGAGATCGCTTTCAACTTGCGCGTAGCTCGCATCCAGCAAGTGCACCGGCGACCATCCAGTCGTCCGCCGGGCGCCACGGGGCCGGGTTCGACCCCCCCTTGCACGTCGGCGACGCTGCGGGGCCGCCTCGGTCGGCGGCCCCGCAACGCCCGCGTCTTTTCGTCTACCGGCCGAAGCGCTTCTTCAGGAAGGCGGCCTGGTCAGCTTGGGCCGCGGTCAGCACGGTGCTGTGCGTAGCCCCGGCGTAGGTGTGCTCGGTGACGATGTCACCGAGACCGGCCAGCGACTTGGCCAGGGCCGCGGTGAACGGCGGCAGCACCGTCGTGTCGGAGCTGCCCTGCTCGAGCAGCACCGGCGCGCCGATCTTCAGCTCGCTGGGGTCGTTCTTCTGCAGGTCGTTGACCGCCGCCGAGATGTCGGCCGTTGGCTTGACCAACTGGTTGAGGGGCAGGCCGCCAAACGAGTCCGGCTTGTCGAGCTGACCGAGGCACTTGGTCAGCGTCTGCGGGTACAGCGCCGCGGCCCGCGACGTAAGCAGCGAGCTGATGTGCAGCGACGGATAGCTGACGTCGAGCCCGCGGAAGATCGTCGCCGCCAGACCGGTGAGCGACGTCGCCGTCACCGACTTGAGGAACCCTGCCTCGGTCGCGATGTGCGACGCGGGCGCGAATGCGAGCACGCCGCGCAGCTTGATCTCCGGCGTGTAGCTCTTCACCAGCGACGCCGCCCACAGCGCGGCGTGGCCGCCCTGGGAGTGTCCGCTGATGACTACGCCATCGCTCAGTTGCGGATCGAGCTCGCGGGCGGCGCGGACGATGTCGAGCACGCCGCGGCCCTCGGAGACGCCGATCAGGTACGGGTGCGGACCGGGGCCGCCCAGCCCCTCGTAGTCGGTGCGCACGACGGCGTAACCAGCCTTGATCCAGCTCTCGAGCATCGGGATGTTGAGCCCGCCGGTCCCCGCCGGCAGCCGCGAGGGCGCGCATACATCCGCGATGCCGGTGGTGCCGTGCGCCCAGGTGATCACCGGCCACCCGCCCTTGGGCGCCTTACCCTTGGGGATCGCGACCATGCCAGACACAGGGACCATCGTGCCCCTGACGCCGACCTGCTTGTAGTCGACCAGGTAGTTCTTCGCGCCCTTCAGCGACTCGCCGCCCGTCATCGGCCGCTCCCAGATCAGTGTGCCGTGCGGCCCCTTCGGCAGGTTGCGGGGGGAATAGAACTTCAACCCCTTGGGGCCGAACGTCGGATCCTTGGTGTTCGTCTTGGCGACCGCCACGGCGGCGACCGCGCCGATCACGAGCGCCGCAAGCAGGGCGACCGTCATGAACCTTCGTTTCATTCTGTCTCTCTTTCGCGCCGGTCCCGCCAGCCTGTTACCAACGTGTGAACACGCCAGCCTACGTCTCGGAGCGGTAGGGCGTCCGCGTCCTTCGGATTCCGACCGGATGGATCGGGAGGATCAGCGCCCTCCGCGCCGTCTGGGCGAAGTCAAAGTCCCCGTGCCGCTGATCGCCACCCACTCCTGGACGACAACTGCGGGAGCCTCGACGTCAGAGACGCCGCATTGCGCCGAAACTCGCGGCCGTCGCACGATCGCTTTGGCTCTTTCTGTGGCCGATTTCCCCAGCCGCGGGCCCGGGAAAGTTGAGAACGGGCGTGGTCGATGGGTTAGAGAGAAATTTAGTTCTCTAACCGTTCGTGCCGAGCGCGTGGCGTCGCTGCTGCTCTGGCGACCTCTTACGCTTTATGCTGCCCCGAGGAGAGAAGCCGATGGCCAAAGCCCGCTCTAAAGCCAGCTCGACGGACGGCGACGAAAGGCGCCTGACCGCGAAAGAGAGCGCCTCGGCGGCGTCTGCTGGTCAGGCGTCCCGGGGCGGCGAGCCGACGCGCAAGAAGCTCACTCGCAAGCGGTTCGAGACCGAGCTGCTCAAGCTTCAGCGCGAGCTCGTGATCATGCAGGAGTACGTCAGGGCGAAAGGCGTGAAGGTCGTAGTGATCTTCGAGGGGCGCGACGCGGCCGGTAAGGGCGGGGTGATCAAGCGCATCGCCGAGCGGACGAGTCCTCGTATCTGTCGTGTGGTCGCGCTGCCCGCGCCGACCGAGCGCGAGAAGACGCAGTGGTATTTCCAGCGGTACGTGGCGCACCTGCCCGCCGCCGGGGAGATCGTCTTGTTTGATCGGTCCTGGTATAACCGCGCCGGCGTCGAGCGGGTGATGGGGTTTTGTACCGAGCGCGAGTACGAAGAGTTCATGCGCTCCTGCCCGGAGTTCGAACATATGCTTGGTGCGCTCGGGGATCCAGCTGATCAAGTACTGGTTCTCGGTCTCTGACCAGGAGCAGGAACGTCGCTTCCAGGCGCGGGTGCACGATCCGATGCGGCGCTGGAAGCTGAGCCCGATGGACCTCGAGTCGCGTGCCCGCTGGGTCGCGTACTCGCGCGCCAAGGACGAGATGTTTCGCTATACCGACATCAAGGTCGCGCCGTGGTATGTGGTGGAAGCCGACGACAAGCGCCGCGCGCGGCTGAACTGCATCGCGCACCTGCTGTCGCTGATCGACTACGAGGACCTCACGCCGCCACCGCTCGAGCTGCCACCGCGCGCCGAGGACGCGTACCTCCGACCGCCGTTCGAGGAGCAAACGTTCGTGCCAAACGCCTACTAGAGCTCGCGACTACCAGCGGCAGCCCGAGGACCACGCAGACCGCATGGATTGTGCAGCCAGCGCGCGCGTCGCGCACATCGACGAGGAACCACCCGGCGGTCACCAGGACTCCGCTCTCTAGGACTGCCTCCGCCACCCGATGCCTCCAATCGCGAGTTCGAGTATTGCGCGACAACCCCGGTGCCATCGCCGGTGTAGCTGATGGTCGCAGGGCGAACCTGAAAGGACGGCTGCTCCTGGGTGAGCACCCTTGGCAGGCTGTTTGCGCCAACCGCTGAAGACGCGCTGACAGCGAGAACCGCGACGAACAGCGGGAACGAACGGCGCACCGGCGGATCCTAACCCGGAGGCCCCGCCCCCGCGGCCGTCGTACGAAGCGTCCGTCCAAGAGGGTCGCGGGCCGACGGACGCCTGCTTTCGCCGGCCGCCCGGTGGTGCGTCGGTTGATCTACACTCAGTTTCGCCCGGCGCCCGCCGCGCCCTAGGCGCGAGTCTGGTGAATTGCAAGACGCTCGACCGCGGCGACACGGACTCTGAATTCGGACTCGCCTGTGTAAGCGGGAATGGTGGCGCTCTCGTGGCCGCATATGTCCGCAGGCACCAGCGGGTGGCGGGCGCCGTAACGCCCAAAAATGTGACTGCTCGGCGCCAGATGCAGTCACCGGCGCGCGCCGGCCGCGGCCCCGGGGGTTCGGCTCAGCCCACTCCCGCAGCGGACTCCAGACGTTCCAGCAACGCCTCAACCGCCTCCAGCTCTCTGCGCCAGCCGAAAACGTCGTCATCCGTCATGGTCATCATCCCCTTCTGCGTCTGGCCGCCCGAGTCGTGCGCCCCGTCGCCCGCGGCGATAAGGCGCAGACACATCAGTTCGTCGGCGAGGCTCGCCGCTAAATCGGCCCTGCACCCACGCAGCCACGGGATGAATGAGTCCAGGGCCACAGTGATCTCGTAGCGCTCACGCGGATCGTCGTCCTCCCACCCCAGCTGATCGAACATGTCGACTGCATGCACGGCACGAGCCAGCGCCTCGTGCGCAGCCGCCTGGTCCGAGCCGTGTATCACGCCCTCAAAGCTCTCCAGCTGATATGCCTCCGATCGAAGGCAGTTCCTGAGCACATCGCGCGTGCCGTGATCGACGGCGATCGCGACGACGTTCTGTACTTGAATGGTGGCCATGCGGTCGCTTCTCCCTCGTAGGAAACACTCCGCGTTGGCCCGGCAGGCGCGACCCCATTGGTGTCGTGCCCGACGTGCCGAACCATAAGCACCTCGGCTTGGGCCCTGGCGGGTCGACGTCACGGCCCCACGATTTGCGCTAGAGATGATACGCCCGGCAGCAACCATCAACAGGATCGTCGACAGCGCGACCTCGTCTCGCACAGCGCCCCTAGATCCAGCGGGGGCAGCGCCGGCCGCTTCCGACCCGAGCCTCTAGGAACAGGTCGCGCACAAACCACGCACAAGCAATGGTGCACGCCCGCACCGATGCCAGACGGCGAGAGCAGTCGCGGCGCAGGCGTGGCCGCTCGAGGCTTAAAGGGTCATAGCCGCCGACGCACTAGCGCCGGTTGTTTGCGCCGTTGTGGTCGCGAGACGGGCAAGCGCTCCGGCGACACCAGGATCGCGGCAAGGCTCACTGTCAGTTTCGCAGACCACGTGAACGCCATCGGCCAACCGCGGGTAGCACGAATCCTCAACGAACGACGACGTGGAGCAACCCGTGCGTTCCCGGTGGGACTCCGCCAAGCGGACGACGGGTCTCCCGATTCGTGCCATCTCCAACAGTTAGGCCTACCTGGCCGTCGCGCGCCTCGAGAAAGCTGGACTCGAGTGCCAGGAGCCCGACCTTCTCGATGTAGAAGTCCTTGGCTCGGTCCAGGTCCTGAGCCGGCAGCGCCGCCGAAATTCCAGACATCTTCATGAACATCCGCAACGGTGATGCGTCCCGCGCCAGCGGGCACAAGTCGCACGAGGAAGCGAGCGCGGCGGGAAGTTTCCAATGCGCCGGCCGTCTACTTAAGTGAGCTACTACTACGTGCCGTCGTAGACGGTAGTTCACGGACCCAGCGAATCAGGAGTAGATCGGCATGAATCTGAAGAGATCCGCGCGCAGAGACGCGGACCGGCTCGACCTTCTCGACGCGACGATGGAGAGCTATAGCAACTGGCGCGACGAAAGCCGTGCAGTGGCCGAGTCCTATCGGACTTGGAGCTTCGCAGTCGGTCGAGACCGCAGCGCGGCGTTCGACCGCTATGTCGCGGCGCTCGATCGCGAAGAGCACGCCGCATTCGGCTACAAGCGCCTGGTCGACCGCGCGCATGCGGCGTCTGACCCCCGCCTCTCCCCCTGACCACCTAACACGAGCGCACCGCGGAGTGGTTTGGGGCCCCGGGTGGCCCTCCGCTGCGTTAAGAAACGGACGGGAAGGAATCACTACGCTGCGTAGTCCTAGTCTGCGTAGTAGTGATCATCTACCCCCTAGACAGATCGGAGAATTCGTGATCAAGCGAATTGCCTTCCTCGGGACGGTCGCCACGCTCCTCGCGGGCTTTGCGATGACGGCCGTCGCCAGCGCACGGGCTCAGCGGCACCGGCACCACTCCGTCCACTCAGCGCACGCGAGGCTCACACCAACCCGACCAGGTGATCCAGTGGAACGAAGAGCTACAGCAAGTGCTGGTCGCCCCGGGCGCCCAGGCTGCCTCGATTCACCCAACTCGCACGATGGCGATCACCCAGATCGCCGTGTATGACGCCGTCAACGGGATCGTCGGTCACGGGGACCCGTTGCTCGTCCATGTGAACGGGCCGCGAAGCGCCTCCCCAGAGGCAGCCGCTGCTTCTGCGGCGCGCACCGCGCTGGACGCCCTGCTCCCCAGCCAGCAGTCGACGATCGATTCGTTCTTCCAGAGCTCGCTGGCCCAGATTGGGTCAGGAAGGCGTGTCGATAAGGGCATCGCCTACGGCGCGAGGGTGGCCGACGCTGTTCTCGCCACACGCGCGAACGACGGCTCCGACGCCACTGCGCCGGTGTTCACGCCCCTGTCCGGCCCCGGGGAGTACCAGCTGACGCCGCCGGCGTTCGCACCCGCGGGGTTCACGCAGACGGCCCACGTCAAGCCGTTCGTGCTTGAACGCCCGAGCCAGTTTCGCGCCCCTTCGCCGCCCGCGCTCGACAGCGCCAGGTATGCCACCGACTTCAAGCAGGTCGAGTCGCTGGGCAGACTAACCAGCACAACAAGGACCGCCGATCAGACCGCGATCGGCAGGTTCTGGGGTGCCGCCCCGATCTGGATCGTCTGGAACCAGGTGGCGGACCAGGCGGCCTCCGCGTTCGGTAACAGCCTCGCGCACAACGCCCGGCTGTTCGCGGCGCTCGACACGACGCTCGCCGACGGCGCGATCGCGCTGTACGACTCCAAGTACGCGTATCACCGCGGGCGCCCGATCACAGCGATCACCGCAACCGATCAAGGCAACCCGAACACGACGGCCGACCCGACCTGGGTCCCGCTCGCCAACACGGCGAACGACCCCAGCTACCCGGGCGCCCACGCCGAATTTAGCCAGGCCGCCGCGACCGTGCTCGAGAACTCCTTCGGCACAGACGCGTTCAGGTTCTCGCTGAGCAACCCGAGCGTCAACATCACGAGGACGTTCAGTAGCTTCTCGCAGGCCGCCAACGAAGCCTCCGAGAGCCGCATCTTCGCCGGCCAGCACTTCCAATACGACCAGAACGCCGGCCGGGCGCAGGGATCGCGAGTTGCCGCTTTCGTCCTCGGCACCGCGTTCCAACCGCTCGGCCACCGCGGACGCGACCGCAACGACGGATGAGGCGCACTCGGTCCTAGCGGCCAGCCGGTCAGCGGCTGGCCGCCCGACGCCAATACGCGGCCTGCCCGAGAGTGATCTCGGGCAGGCCGCCCCACTTAAGTTAATCGCCGTCCGGTCAGCTGGGCGACCACGTCCTGGTGGTGGGAGTCAACTCGCGCACGGCGCTCGATCGGCGTGGCCGCATTCGGCGCACCCGTGGCTCGGTTGGGATCGGCGATGGTGCGGCGCGCGGCACATCCGTTGCGGACGTTGACCCGCCGCGTTCAAGCTCATTGGCGCTCGCGTGTCGCCTCGCCAAGGTCTCGTACCCGGCGGCACGGAGGGTGCGTAGCCACCGCGTAGGGCGCGGACGGCCCGAGCAGACCACGACGACTACATCTGGGCGACCGGTGACGAACACCTCGAGGACCTCGGGGAAGACGAACAGCTCGCTGCGTATTTCCAGCACGCTGTTGCGGGCGTTTGAGACATGAAGCCGGTGGGTCTGCACGGGGATCCTTTCGGTCGCATACTGCTGTATGACCTGGACTAGTAATACTACGCCATGTAGTAGTTCGTCATACCCCGAACGCGGGGACCGCCGGGTGCGCGCCGCCGACCGCCGCGCACCAGCCGTCGCTGGCTCCGCCGATGCATCCGAAGCTGTGGCCTAAGCCATAGATCGCGATGCCGCGCCCGCGGTCACGGCGCGCGCGATGGCCCGCAGCATGGCGCTGAAGACGAAATGATGGACCGGGCAGAACAGGTACCAGTAGGTCAGCCCGACGTACCCGGCCGGATCGAACACCGTGGTCTGGCGGATCTGGACGCCTCCGGGTCCATCGGGGTCGACCTCGAACTGCAGCCACAACCTGCCCGGGATCTTCATCTCGGCGGCAAGGCGCAGGACATGGTTCGGTTCGAGTCGCTCGACCCGCCAGAAATCGATGGTGTCGCCGACTCGCAGGTCGATCGGGTCGCGTCGCCCGCGCCGCAGCCCGACGCCTCCCCTCAGCGTGTCGAGCAACCCGCGTGCCCTCCAGAACCAGTCGCCGGCGTACCAGCCGCTCCGGCCGCCGATCCGCTTGATCGGGCCGAACGCCTGCGCGGCCGGCCGGTCGACCCGGACCACGCGCGAGGACACCAGGCGGCGGCCGAACGCGATCCCACGCCACCCGAGAGGCTGAGCGGGTGCAAGGGCGTCCGACCAACGCGTCTGTGCAAAATCTCGATCCTCGTTGACGAGCGCTCGCGCGATCGAGTCCTTCAGGCCACGCGGCCTCACGGGGAACGCTTCGAGAGCGGCGGCAGTATGCACGACCGTCTCGTTGCGGAGGCTTTCGACCATCGCAGCGGCGACGCGGCCGTAGACCGGAGTGATCAGGGCCAGGCACAGCCGGGAGATCCGTGGCGTGAGCAGGGGAAGCCGGATCAGACGCCTGCGCAGACCTCGCTGCATGGCGTACTCACGGATGATCTCACCGTAGGTGACTCGGTCCTCGCCTCCAATCTCGAAGATCGCACTGTCCCCGTGCTCGAGTGCGGCGAGCAGGTAGTCGACCACATCCTCGATTGCGATCGGCTGGGCGGCGGTCTCGACCCAGCGAGGGGTGATCATCACCGGAAGGGTCTCGACGAGCGCGCGAACGATCTCATAGGAAGCGCTACCCGAGCCGATCACGATCGAGGCGCGGAGCTCGATCGTGGGCACGCCCGAGGAGCGGAGTATCTGACCGACCTCCTGTCGACTGGCCAGATGCGAGGACAGGCGGCTTCCGCCCCCCAGGCCGCCCAGGTAGACGATCCGGCGCACGCCCGCGGTCCGCGCCGCGTCCGCAAAATTCTTCGCCGCCGCGCGGTCGAGCGACTCGAAATCGCCAGACGCGTCCATCGAGTGGATCAGGTAGTACGCGGTGTCGACGCCGTGCATGGCGCGGGCCAGCGACGCGGCGTCCAGCGCATCTCCTGCCACTGCCTCCGTGCTCGGTCCCGTACGGCCGGCGAGGGCCTCGGGACGCCGAGTCAGACACCGGACCCGGTGCCGATCGTCGGATTGGAGACGGTTCAGCAGGCGGCCGCCCACGTAGCCCGTCGCGCCCGTGAGCAGGATGGTCTGCTCGGCCGCCTGTGGGCGCGAGGCGCGCCGGCCAGCCCGAAGGTCATTGACGATAACCTCCACACGGACATAGTACTACGTGGCATCGTAGATTGGCGGAAGGTCTGAGCAGTTCTCGGCGTCAACCCATGTAGAAGCGATTAAACGCCCGAACCAAGGAGCCAGACATGAATCGCAGGCTGTTGCTGCCCATCCTCGTCGTCATCATCGCGGCGGTTGTCGCGGTGTTCGTCTCAACCAGCGGAGGCAGCACCAAGAAGGTTCAACCGGCAGGGTCCTCGCTGTCCCTGACGCAAACCTCCGTCGGCAAGGCCCTAACGGATGCCAACGGCCGGACGCTGTATCTGTTTGCGTCTGACAAGCCCGGCGTGAGCACGCTGTCAGCCGCTGGTCGTGCCGTATGGCCACCGTTCACCGCGACGACACACCCTCAGGCGACTGGCGGCGCGGCGGCGGGACTGATCGGAACGGTGAGTGCCACGCGCCAGGTCACATACAACGGCCATCCGCTCTACTACTTCGTCGGTGACAAGTCGCCGGGGCAGCTCAGCGGCCAGGGCCTGAACGAGTTCGGTGCACGCTGGTACGTGCTATCGAACAGTGGCTCGGCGATCACGTCGGCCGCGAAAAGCGCCGCGCCCTCCGCGCCCGCCTCGACGGGCTCCGGCTCCGGCGCCGGCTACGGCTACTGAGCCAGTTCCGGCGCAGACCCCCGCGCGGCGGCCGCTGAAATGCGGTGGCCGTGCGGGCGCCCCTTGCCCCGATCCCCGTCGCTAGGACTTGGCGCCGGGGGGTGCCGGTGGCGTGGAGGGGCGCGCCGGGTAGAGAAATTGGCCGATCCCGTCGAGTGGCTGGCCGGGATCGCGGGGTGAGAACCGCCGCAGCTCGTTGTTGACGCTGTAGCGCGGCCCTACCAGCACGTGGCCCGCACGAACGAGCGTGTAAAAGCGATCTAGCGGGCGCGGCGGAGGACCCCCGGTGCGGATGCCGCGGAAGTCGTACACGCCGCCGTGGCAAGGGCACACAAAGCTCCTAGCGGGCGCGACGTAGCGGACCGGACACCCGACGTGAACGCAGCGAGACGAGATCGCGATCACGTGGTCGTACTTGTCCTTCGCCGGCCCGTCGATTGCCGCGTTATGCCTGCGGATGTATGCGATCGACCGTCCGGCCTCGCCGACACCCGGCTCGATCGTGATCACCTCGGGGAGGTAATCGGTGTCGGTGAAGCGTGACAGAGGACCGACGTCCTGCCAGGTATCGGCCGCGTGCTCGAATACCGGTGCGATCGCGAACGCGAGGGCAGGGAGCGTGGTCGCGGCGAGCGCGATGGCCCCGGCGGCGTTGGCAGTTCCGGTCATGAAGCGGCGCCGGGTGATCGTCTCACCGTCGAACGCGCCCGGGACCTGGCGATCCGCTGTGTACTTGGAGCGACGACGAGGTTGCTGCGGCCAGGTCATTCGAGGAACCCTTGAGCGTGGTGCATCCGGCCCGTCGGCCGACTCGACTGACTACAGAGCCTCATACTATGCTTCATAGTAACATGCACCGCTCGGAGCTGCTCGACCACTAGACGACGCCGGCGCGCTGCCCCCCGGCATCCGGAGCACGAATCGCCCCAGCGGCGCCAGATGGAGGCCCGTGGGCTGGCCGCAGTCTCATCACGGGACCGACAGTCCACGCGATGGCCCCGAATGCCAACGGGAGCAAGAGCGAGATGCCGCGATAGAGCAGCACCGCGCCCGCGGCCGGCCCAGCGGGTGCTCCGTAGAGGACGAGCGCACCAATCAGCCCTCCCTCGGCCGCACCGACGCCCGCCGGCACGGGGAGCGCCATGCCGAGCGATCCAACGAGGTACCCCATCACGATCACGCTCGGCGCGGGGGCGTGTCCGACGGCGCGGAACGCAGTCCACAGCACGGCGTTGTCACAGGCGTAGTAGCCGATCGCGCCGACGAGCTTCCAGTTTCCGCCGGCCACTACGTGGCGAGTAGCCCGAGCGCCCTCGCAGACGACCATGAGCGCATCGGCCAAGTGCCGGCGTGAGCTTCGGCGGTGGTCGTTACGCGCGCGGCGCTTCGGTAGTGATCCTCCGAGGCGCCACCCACCCGCGACCAGCGCCCAGGCAAGCCCAGCAGCGGGAAGCGTCAGCGAGGCGCAGTGCGGACCGCTCGGCCAGCCGAGCCAGAGGGTCAGGCCTAGCGCTCCGAGCACGATCACGCTGGGCGCGGTGGTGAGCATGGTGAATGCAAGCGTGGCCCTGACCACTCCCAGTGGGGGGTCGCCGGCGCGTGCCGTGCGCACGCCAATCGCCGGTCCGACCACACCACCGGCCGGGAGAACCGTGCTCGCTGCGAGCGCCCGCAGCGCCGCCCCGAGACTCTGGCGCTTGTTCATGCGCGCGCAGAAGACCAGCGCGAATACGAGGACGTACCCGAAAACCGACAGCAGCTCGAGGGCGGCACCGACCGCAATCCACTTCGCGCACGCGGCGACGAGACGCCCCGGAACGCTCGCGAGCTGGGGGATCGCGAGCAAGGCCAGACCCACCGCGGCGAAGCCCCCAATCCTCGTCCAGCGGATCTGCCAGGCCACCGGCGCTTGCCGGCTGCGGCGGCGCAGCGACATCGGATCGGCTACGAGCGCGATCCGGCCGTTTCGGCGACCCCTCGAGGAGAGCCGGCCGTCGCGCCGGCGGCCCGCTTCCGCCGGGCTCGCAGCAGCTCTTTGGTGCCGAGGGCATCCGCGCAGAGCACAATCAGGAGCGTGCCGGTGACAAGCTCGTTCAGCCACGCCGCGTGATCGGTTGCATAACCGAGCAGCCACGGACTCACGACGAGCCACACACCGCCGAGGAGGGTGACGCACGCGGCCGCTCGTAGGTTGACGATCATCAGCGCCAGCGGTCCGAAGCCCAACACCAGGGCGACGTGGTTGGCGACGGCGGGATGACTGCCGGCAAACCCCCAGATCCAGGGGGAGAGCGCCACCCAGAGCATCACCGCGCCCCCGGCGGGGATCCGTCGGTCGATACGCGGTATCGGGACTAGCTTCATTCGACTACCTCCAGCACGGGACGGGCGAAAATGGAGAAGAGCAGGTACATGGCCGGTATCACGAGGAGCAGTACGATCCCGGCCGAGATCGCGATCGCAGCGAGCGCGGCGTGGGTGGCGGCGGCGGTGTTGATCGTCACGCGCGCCCCGACCAGGTGCGGGGCCTGGGCGACGAACCAGCCCCACAGGAGGGCGGCGGCGGTGAAGAGCGTGGCTCCGCGCGCGATTGCGTACCAGCGGCGCGCCAGCGCGAGCAGCGACAGGGCAGCGAAGGCGAAGCCGGCGATCACGATCGGTAGCGCGACGCCGATCAGGCGGTGCGACAGGGCGGGCGCGGTCGCACCGGCAGCAGCCAGCGCGACCACGCTCAGGAGCAGCACGCATGCACCCGACTGAAGGCCGCGGCGCCGGAAGCGCTCGGTGATTCGATCCTCCCCGAGACGCGCCGACTTGAGCGTCACGAAGCTCGCCGCCAGTTGTACACACAGCGCCGCCGCGAGCGCGCCGACGATCAGCGCCAGCAGGCCGTGCCAGGGGATCGCGGGCACCGCACTCGCAGCGCCGACAGGCGCGCGCGACGCCTGCGCCAATCCGGCGGCCGCGGCCCCGAACGAGAACGCCGCGACCACGCTGGCCGCGCCGAACAGTCGCCCGAGCAGCACCTGGCTACGCTCACGCCCGCCGGGACGGACGCGCAGCCCAAGCGCGACGCTGCGCAGAACGATTGCGAGCAAAGCGACCGTGAACGGGGCGAGTAGCGCGGTCCCCAGGGCGGAGAAGGCGGCCGGAAACGCCGAGAACAGGATCGTGATCGAGAAGATCAGCCAGACATGGTTCGCTTCCCAGAGTGGCCCGATCGTCGCGGCGATCGCCTCCCGGTCGGTCCCGCGCTCGCCGGCCAGGAGGTCGAGGACTCCCGCACCGAAGTCCGCGCCGGCGAAGATCGCGTAGAACGTCAGTGAGACGCCCAGGATGACTGCGATCACGGCGGGCAGGCTCATCTCAGGCGGCGGCCAACGCTTGCGAGGGCAGGCCTTCCACGGGCCGGGACGCAATCCGTCGCACGCTCCAGACAGTCAGGACTGACAGGCCGATGTACAGCAGCGTGAACGCGGTAAACGTGGCGCCGAGGCCCGGAGCGGTGGTGATCCCGCTCGAGGTTCGAAACACCCCGTAGACGGTCCACGGTTGACGGCCCAGCTCGCTGACCAGCCAGCCGAGCTCGTTGGCGAGGAATGCCGCCGGCCCAGCCGCTGCCACCGCCATCAGGGTCAGGCGGTCCTCTGGCCCGCTGCTGCCGCGGCGCCGACGTAGCCAGTACCAGAGGCTGAGGGCCACCAGTCCGGTGCCAATCCCGACCATGCCGATGAAGGCGAGCCGCACGTACGGCGCCAACGGGGTGCGGTCGGCCTTGGGGAAGGTATCCAGGCCACGCACGGTCGCGCCCGGGCGATCGAACGCCAGCAGGCTGAGCAGGTGCGGCACCTTGAGGTTCAACACGTCACCGTGGTGGCCCGGGAGCGGAAAGCCGCCGATGTTCAGGCCGGCGCCTGGTTCGGTCCGCGTGACCCCTTCGATCGCGGCGAGTGTGGCCGGCTGATGGTCGGCGACGGTTCGGCCGAGCAGATCACCGGCGCCGACCTGCAGCGGCGCGAGGATCGCCGCCGTCGCCAGGGCCAGCGAAATCGCCTTACGGTGGTAGGCGTCCCGGCGCCCGCGCAGCATCCCGACCGCGTACACGCTGGCGATGCCGAACGCGGTCGCGAGATACGCGCCGAACACCATGTGCGAGGTCTCCGTGGCCCACGCAGGGTTGAACATCGCCGCCAGCGGGTCCACGTGCGTGACGCGGCCGTGCATGATCTGAAAGCCACGCGGAACGTTCATCCACGCGTTGGCGGTGACGATGAAGAAGGCGGAGGCGACGGCGGAGACCGCCACCGGGATTCCCGACAGCCAATGCGCGCGGGGCGAGAGACGGTTCCAGCCGTATAGGTAGATCCCGACGAAAATCGCCTCGAGGAAGAACGCCGCACCCTCGAGCGAGAACGGCAGGCCGATGATCCCGCCCGCGTAGGCCATGAACCGCGGGAACAACAACCCCAGCTCGAAGCTGATGATCGTGCCGGACGCCGCGCCCACGGCGAACAGGACCGCGAACACCTTCGACCAGCGGCGCGCGAGCGCCCGCCACACGGGATCGCCGGTGCGCAGATGCATCCCCTCGGCCACGAGCATCATCAACGGCAGGCCCACGCCGAGGACCGCGAAGAACAGATGGAAACTGAGCGATGTGCCGATCTGACTGCGGCCGGCAGTGAGGTGAGAAATTGCGGCAAGCGGGAACTGATTCATCACTATCTACTACGCAACGTAGCAGATAGCTCCAGGGTTGTCTACTACAAGCTATAGGAGATCCTCCACAGTGACGTGCTACTATCGTCTGTAGTACCGCGATGGCCAACCACGACTCTGTGACCGAACTCAGGACCGGGGCGCTCAGCCACAAGGGACCGCCGCCCCGCGCCGCTGAGACGATCGCGAAGGCCCGCGCGCTGCGCGCGGAGCATGCGCAGGCCGCCGCGTACCAGGCACACCGCGCGGAGCAGGCTCGAGCAGCTGCCAACCACAAAGAAGCGGCTCGCTGGACAGATGGCTATCGATGCTCTGTGGCTCGATGCCGCCTGCTCGGCGAAGTGATTCGCGGAGGGGGTTCCGGGTCTCCGGCCGGCGGAGCCTCTTCAACGGTGACCCCGCTCGCCACTCGCAAGCCGGCGCCAGACATTCCCACCCCAGGAGAGGCCGCATGAGATCCCAGTCGCCCCGCGCTCACGAAGCCACGAACATCCCACCACGGCTCCACGAGCTCGAGGGCGAAGTGATGGAGGAGGTCTGGCATCGGGGCAGGGCCTCGGTGCGCGAGGTGATGCAGGCGGTCAACGCCGGCGCTCCCAGGCAGCGGGCCTACACCACCTACATGACGGTCATGGCCCGGCTCGAGGTGAAGGGCATGCTCGAGCGCACCCGGGAGGGCAAGACCGACTTCTACAGGCCGCTCTTTATTCGTGCCGAGTACAAAGAACTGCGCGCGCGGGCCGAGGTCGACTCGATCGTGGACGAGTTCGGCGAGGTCGCGCTCGCGCACATCGCCCGTCAGATGGCTCAGTTAGACCCCCAGCGCCGTCGCGACCTGCAGCGGCTTGCCCGAGGGAAGTAACGTGCGCAGCGATCGCCCCGACGGTCGCTTCCTCGTGCGCCTGGCCACGCTCCTCGGCGCCTGTGGCTTGGTGGCGGCAGCCTCAGCGCTGGGTGCGGCGATCGGATCGGTGCACCACGTCTCGATGGCGGTGCGTCACCTCGAGGTGTTCGGCGTTCGCTTCTCCTATCCCGCCTCGAACGGCGCCGAGTGGCTCCTGCTCGGCCTCGCGGGACTGGGCGCGGCCGCGGTGACCGTCGCCGTGAGGTCGTGCTGGCGCCAGCGTGCCGCCTACCGCGACTTCCTGGACCGGCTCGAAATCGTGGGCCAGCTGGAGGGGCAGGGGCATCCGACCGTCCAGGTGATCGCGGACCCACGGCCCCAGGCATTTTGCGCCGGCTACCTTCGCCCAACCGTTTACGTCTCCCAGCGAGCTCTCGATCTCCTCTCAGAGCCGGAGCTCCGGGCGGTGCTGGCGCACGAGCATCACCACAGACGGGTCCGCGATCCGCTGCGATTGGCGTCTGGGCGCATCGCGGGTCGCGCGCTCTTCTTCGTCCCGGTGCTCCAGTCACTTTGGGAGCGCTACGCGGATCTGGCGGAGTTGAACGCCGACCGCGCGGCGGTCCGCGCCAACGGCGGCCAGCAGGCCGCGTTGGCCTCGGCGCTGCTCCTGTTCGATTCGAGCGCCCCTCCCGGGGTCAGCGGAATCTCACCCGAGCGCGTCGACTCGCTCTTGGGCCTTCCGATCCGCTGGCGGCCGCGGTGGTGGCTGACCGCGGCATCCGTCGGCAGCCTATTTAGCCTGGGGCTTTTGATCTGGCGCACGAGCGAGGTCGCGTCCGTCCATGCGACGTTCCACCTGCCGCTCCTCTCGTCATCACCGTGCATCGTGATGTCGCTGCTCTTACCGCTGCTGGGCTGCGCCGCGGTCATCAGACGCAGAGCCGGAAGCCGACACCCCGGCACGTAGTGTCTAGGCCGCTCTCGAAGTCGAGGCAGGCCATCCAGCGAAGAACTCCGCCTCGGACACCCCCAATGGCGAAGACGGAGCGGCGCCATAGATCCACTCCGACATCACCCGGTGCCAGTTGGCAGTGGCGTTCAGTTGGCCGATCACGGCCAGCGTCATCGCCTGCATGCGATTTGAGAACAGTGAGTCCGCGGGCACCGTCTCGTTGCGCATCAGGTCCCAGTAGTCCGAGCGCGGGTCTCCCGCGTCGACCATCAGCCTCGAGACATACCGCGACGTGATCGTGAACGGCACATCGTCCGCGTACCAGGAGTTCAGCGCGCGAACGTGTGCAAGCACCCGCTCAGGATCGAAGCGGGGATCCGCGTGCTCGAAGAACCCGAGCGAGGCCAGCCCGGCATGAGCCCGGACCGCGTCGCCCTCGAGGCCGGCGCGCAGTACCCCGAGTTCCGCCTCGATCGTCGCCCGCGGGAGAGTCTTGGTCATGCCGAAGTCGAGGAACGCCACGCGGCCGTCTGCGAGCAACAGGAAGTTCCCCGGGTGCGGATCTCCCGAGAAGTGTCCGAACCGATACAGCGACCCGAAGAAGAAGCGAAACACGATCTCGCCGACTTGGTCCCGGGTGGCCTCGGGCGCCGCCCTGAGTCCCTCGAAGCTCGTCCCCTCCATCCATTCGGTGACGAGCACGCGCTCGCGACAGAGGTCGGCGACGACGTCGGGAATCGCGATGAACGGGTGTCCGCGCCAGCGCCGCGCAAACAGCCGCTGAGCGTGCGCCTCGTGCTCGTAGTCGAGCTCCTCCGTTATGCGCTCACGCACCTCCAGCGCCATCGCCTTGGCATCGAGCCCGGGAGCGAAATGCTTCACGACCCGCATCAGCAGCCCAAGGTTCTGCAAGTCGGCACGCACGGCGGCCGCCACCCTCGGGTACTGCACCTTGACCGCGACCTCGCGGCCATCGCGCAAGCGCGCTCGAAAGACTTGGCCGATCGACGCAGCGGCGGCGGCCTCAGGGTCGAAATCGGCGAACAGATTGGAGATCCGATCGCCCAACTCCTGCTCGATCACCTTCTGCATGTCCTTGAAGGAGGCCTTCGGCGCATCGTCGTGCAGCTGCGCGAGCTTTGCCTGGAACTCGTCGCGCCCGTCGCCGGGAAGGCGGTTGAAATCCATCAGGGCCGCTAGCTGCCCCACCTTCATCGCGGCGCCCTTCAGCTGCCCGAGCACCTCGACCGCATGGTCTGCCGCTTCCAGTCGGCGGCGCTCCTCGGCGGCCTGTCTGTCCTCCTCTGGGCGCGTCACGTTGGCGATCCGTGTGGCGTAGCCCCGTGCCGTCTCGACCCCGAGCAATGCTCCGACTTTCACGCCTCGACGGATGCGGCCTACGGGGATCGAAGGAGCGCGGTTTCTGGGCATCGCAGCCCAGATACTACTACGTTGCGTCGTAGATGTCTAGCGGCCTTGGCGTGCGAGACGCTGGAGCGCGCGGCGGCGCGCCGGATCGAGACTCGCCATCTGCTGCGCAAAATGACTCAGCGCGACGTCGCCGTACTGGGCCACCAGCCCCTCGACCTCGGCCTGAGCTCTCAGGGCCATGTACTCGTCGCGCTCGTACGCCGGCGTGTAGTAGTCGGTCTTGCCATCCCGGCGTCGCGACAGCAGGCCCTTGTCGTGGAGCCGGGCCATGACCGTCATGTACGTCGTGTAGGCACGGTCCGCTTTCGTCCGCGCGTTGAGCGCCTCCATCACCGACCGCACCGAGGCTTCCCCAGATGACCACAGCTGCTCCATCACCTCGGATTCGAGCTCATGCAAGGCCGGCGGGACCGGCCGCGATCGAGGCCGTTTACTAGAACGGGAGTGCGTCGCCATCTACGACGGAGGATAGCAGGTAACCCCTTGCACGAAGCGGTCCCCGGTGCCCGAGGATCCCGACGCGAAGCGGATGGCCGTTACCAGGAGGGGCTACGATGGGCGATCGGAGATGTCCGTGACGATGCAGAGCCAGCCGCTTGACAGCTCCACTCCAGGCCGATCGGCAGCGGCCACGCCTGCGCGTCGCTCTGCGGCGATCGCAGCGCGCCGGGCGGCACGGTCTCAGGCTCTGCTCGGATTGCTCGGGCTGGCGTCATTCGGGTTGGTGCTACTGCGGCTGGTCGAGACATGGCGAGTGTCCCCGCAGAGGGTGTCGCACCAGGTCGCGATACTGGGCCAAACGCTCAGCTATCCCGCGGCGAACACGGCCGCCGTGATCGTTCTCGTCCTGGCGGCGCTCGGTGCGGTCGTCACGGCGAGGGCAGTGCTCGGGGTGGCCAAAGAGGTGACGGGCGCGCGAAGGCTCCATCGACGACTCGCGCCAGCCACGCGTCGGGATCTGGGCGGTGCACTCGTGATCGACGACGACCGCCCTCACGCATTCTGCGCCGGGCTGCTAAGCCCTCGCGTCTACGTGACGAGCGGCGCGCTGGCGATCCTGGACGAGTCGGCGCTGGAGGCGGTCTTGGCGCACGAACGCCACCACGCTCGCCGCCGCGATCCCTTGCGGCTCGCCACGAGCCGCGTGCTCACGCGGGCGATGTTCTTCCTGCCGGCACTCGGTGAGCTTGACCGCGGGCAGCAGGCCCTCGCCGAGATGAGCGCGGATGAGAGCGCAATCGAGGCGGACCCCGGCAACCGGTCGGCCCTGGCACGCGCGATGCTCACCTTCAGCGACGCATCGGAGGCCGACGATTCCGTTGGGATCGATCCGGCCCGGGTCGATTACCTGCTCGGCGAGCCGCCCACGTGGCGGTTTCCGGCGATGCTGTGCCTGGTGGCGATCGGACTGCTGGCGCTCGTCGTCACCACAGCGGTGCTGGTCGGCCGAGAGGCAGCGGGCACGGCGACGCTCGCGCCGCCATTCCTCTCGGCACAGCCGTGCGTGGTCGTGCTCGCCACCATTCCGGCCGCGGTTGGGCTCGTGGCCGTGCTCCTGCTGCGCAGAGCCTGGCCCGCGCGCTGAGCCTCCGGTTTCCCGGAACGGCGACCTGTGCGTAACCACAGGTGATTCCTCGTCGCGTGAGGTAGATCTGCGGACCTCCGCCCAGACACCCGAGCCGGCGCGCGCAACGATGGCGCGCGCCGGCATTGGTGCGGGTGCGGGCTGGGGGACCCGTCAGGTAAGGCTTCGCATCGCCCGGCTGGGGACCGAGCTCCCGGCTCGGGGCGGCCGCCTTATCTCCTACACAGCGTAGTAGCTGTCGCCAATGCTGTCAAGTGCATCGACGTCGACCTGTGAAGTTCGGCGGCTTTTGAACCAGCAAGATTCACCTACTACAACCGATCGGAGATTTCTTCAGACCTCGGGAAGGTTTGCCGTGGCGCGGCGTCTAACCCTGCAAGAGACCACGTACTACGCCTCGTCGTAGGGTGGCTCGCCGCCTCGGCTCGTTATGGCCGGCGCTCGCCTGTCCCAACCGAAAGGACCGCAAGCATGCAGACGCAACAGACCTCCTCGGGAGCGCCGAGTGGCGCGATCACGGCAGTCCGCGATGATGATCTTCAAGCGCAGTGGCGTCGCGTCGTCGGCCGGCGGTCGTTCTTGAAGGGCGTCGGCCTGGCCGGCGCGGCCGCGCTGCCCGGAAGCGCGCTGCTATCGGGCAACGCGCTCGCGAGCGCGAGCGGGCTGAGGGCCGGTGACGTCGCGATCCTTCGTCTCCTCGCCGCGGTCGAGTTGATCGAAAGCGACCTCTGGCGGCAGTACAACGAGCTCGGCGGTGTCAACGGGGGCAACGCGGCGTACATGGCGGCGCTGTCCAACCTCGACGGCGACATGCCGCAGTACATCGCCGACAACACCGACGACGAACTAAGCCATGCGGCTTTCCTCAACGCGTACTTGAGATCCAAGGGCGCCCAGCCGGTCGACCTCGACGAGTTTCGGACTCTTCCCAGCAGCAAGGCGACCGGTGCCAAGCAGCACGGCCGGTTGACGAACCTGATGAAGCTCGACGTCGACACGAGCTGGTACGTGCGCTACCGCAGCACCCAGAACCCCGACCTAGGGTCCACGTTCCCGCAGGCGGTCAAGATCCGGCGCGAGCCGGCGATCCCGCTGAACGACACGGACACACCGCCGGGGAATCCTGCGCCGGTGCCGCCCGTCGGTGACCAGCAGACCCGCATGCAGGCGATCGCCAACACCGCCGGGTTTCACTTCGCCTACATCGAGCAGGGCGGCTCGAGCCTGTACAGCATCATGGCGCTCAAAGCGACGAGTCTCGAGGTCCTGCGCATCATCGTGAGCATCGGCGGGGTCGAGACCAACCACTTCTCGCTCTGGCACGACAAGGCCGGCAACGCCGTTGCGCAGCCGCTAGCCGGCGTCACCGACCCTGAGACCGGGGTCACGTTCCCGGACCTGAACGCCAAGGGCGGCGAGCTGAACCAGACGAATCTGATCCTGCCGGAGCCGTGCAGGTTCTTGGACAACAGGCTTCCGGCATGCTCGATCGTGCGGCCCACGCTCGACCAGCTCGGCGGCGCGGTCGCCACGATCGAGAGCTTCACCGCCGACGGACTGTTCGAGGGCCAGTCCCAGAGGTTCTTCCACACCGTCCGCAAGCTGGCCCGCGAGGCCGACGCCGCCCAGCGCGGGGCCGTGTAGCGCCGGCGCGGTCAGCCGAACGAGAGGACCCAACGTGTTCGATGCGATTTTTCAGCCGGCTCACCTGATTCTCATCCTGGCCGTCGCCCTGCTGGTGCTTGGCCCGAAACGGCTTCCGGCCGCTGGCCGCGCCCTCGGGCAAGGACTCAGAGAGTTCAAGGGCTCGATCACCGGTGACGAAAGTGAAGAGCAGTGAGGAAGCTCGCCCCGTCCGATTTCTTTCTTCACCGCCTCGCGGTGCCGCGACTCCTTGCCGCGGGATCGCTGCTGGCGATTGGAGCGGTGCACCTGCAGCAATACATCGTCCGCTACTACCGCGTTATCCCAACGATCGGCCCACTGTTCCTGCTGAACTTCATCGCTGCAACGGTGCTCGGTCTCTACCTGCTCGTGCCGGCCCGCGCGCGCGTGTCACGAGTCCGGCTCCTCGTCGACACCACCGTGGCACTGTCCGGGATGGGCGTCGCGGCGGGCGGCCTGGTCGCCCTCATCATCAGCGAGCACGCACAGCTGTTCGGCTTCATGGAGCACGGGTACCGATTTGCGATCGTCTTCACGATCGCATCCGAAGTTGTGGCGATCCTCACGCTCGGGATCTTCCTCGCCCTGAGCTTTGCAGCCAGTCGCAAGCGTGACAGCGGCCGGCCTAGCCCAGCCGCCCCGGCGACCATCGCCCCGCTGACCGAGTCCTAGGCGATGCAGAAGCTCTACCAGATCACGGTCCCGGGGCTCCGAGTCAGCGCGGACTGGCGACTGATTCATGACCGGTTGCTGGACGAGTTCTCGGAGGTGACGGACGTGCTTCCGACAACGATGAACAGCACGATCCTGATCGTCTACGAGGGATCGGACGACGCCGGCGCTTGGCTCGAGACGGTAAGCGAGACGATCCTTCACTTCCGCAGCCAGATCCGCGCAGGACAGAACTCGAGTTCAGTCAATAGCGCAGTCAGATAGGAGCGTTCGCCGTCAGGAGCGGCGTCTATGCTCCGCCGATGGCACGATCGGGCAAGTCAGCTCCACCACCGGTCTTGCACGAGCTGGAAACCGAGATCATGGAGGAGGTCTGGCGCCAGGGCGAGACCACGGTCAAGCTCGTGATGGACGCGCTCAATCGCAAGGCCAAGCCGCCGCGCGCGTACACGACCTACATGACGGTCATGCGCCGGCTGAACGACAAGGGGCTTCTTGACCGTACGAGAAGCGGTCGCCACGACACCTACAAGCCAAGGCTTACGCGCGAGCAATATCAGGAGCAGCGTGCTGCTGCCGAGGTGCGGGGGCTGGTGGACGAGTTCGGCGACGTCGCGCTTGCCCATTTCGCAAAGAGTCTGTCGACGCTTGATCCCGCCCGGCGACGCCAGCTGCGACGCCTGGCCGACAGCAAGTAGGCGGCGCCCGGCGCAGACGCGCCATTAGATGTGATGCTCATCGGACGAGCAAACTGGGCTACGAATGCTCAGAATCCGGCCGCGCGAAGATCGGCACGCAGGCGGCCGGCGCTGTGGCGCTCGGACGCGGCGGCGACGTAGCGGACCCGACCGCGCTCCGCATTGCTGGCGATCAGCACGAGGCGGCCGCGCCGGTTGAAGACGGCGCCGACGTGACTCGAGCGCGATCCGGCGACGCAGTAGCGAAAGCTCCGGCCTGGCCGGGTGACCGGCTGGCCGGAGGAGAACAGCGTCTGGGTCGTCGTGGAGCCGAGGCGAAGGCGATGCCCGAACCCGCGTGCGCTGAAGCGGGCCCGTGGGGCGAAGCAGCTATCCGACGGCACGCCGACCGCGCGCTCCCACATCTGAAGGTAGCTCTCGGCGCCCTGGAACATGTCGGCCATCATCGCCTTGCCGCCCGCGAGCTGGACGCTCTGGAGCCAGTCGGCGTAGAGGCCATAGTTGGCGAGGCCGTCGTTGTTGAGGTCGAAGGTCCGCTGGCCCCACACCTCGCGGCTGAAGGTCACGTTGCCGGCATAGGACTTGAACGGGTAGGTCACCGGATCCGCGGAGGACGGGCCGGGCTGCTGGGCGAGGCCGTTCATGTCCGAGCCCCAGCCGAAACCGAAGTGGTAGCGCGGGTTGCTCTCTCCCTTGTCGGCTCGCTCGATGTTGACGAACGCCAGCGAGGGGCCCACGGGCTCTGAGACGAAGCCGCCGTCCGCATAGATCTGCCGAAATAGCTGCGGCGAGGAGCAGCAGTGCGCCGAGACGATCCCCGAGTAGTGGTGCGCGTTCGCGATAGCCACCGCCGCGGTCGCCGTCTTCGAGGACATGTGGTCGGTCTGGATGATGAAGTGCTGTTGGATCATCCGGTTGATCAGGTACGCGCCGAGGCTCGTCAGGCCGTGCACGTTGCAGTGCGGGCCCGGGCTGTACACCGGCAGCGGATTGCCACCGGTGAGACTCGCGACCGGGCCGTTGAGGAGCGACGCCGCAACGCCACTACCCGGAATCGACGTCTGCTCGGCGTCCTGATCCTGCGCCGGACACGGCTCGACCGTCCAGAAGCTGCCGGTCGCGTTCCGGTTGCCGGCGTTCACGACCGCGCCGGCATCCCCGGCGATCATCTTCGTGCCGCCGAATGCGTTGTCGAACTCGTGGACGGGGAAGAAGGTCCGCACGCCGAGCGCGTGGACCTCCTTGAGGCCCGCGTCGACCTGCGCCGTTCCGCACTGCGGCACGTTGTTCTGCTCGCCGCAGCCGAAGATCCGGCTGACCTCGATCCCCTCGATCACCGCGAGCTTGCCCTGGTTGATCACCCGGCGGGCCTGGAACGGATCGGTGACGATCCGGAACCAGCCTTTGCCGGGGCCGCCCGACTGCGCGTCGATGTAGTTCTGCAGCGCGTAGAGGTCCTTGCTCTGGACGTGGACGGAGGACATGTCGTCGCAAGGCAGGTGGCGAACTGTCATCTCCTGGCAAAGCTGCTCATTGTCGACGAGATCGGTCACGAAGATCCGGAGGCCCGCCCGCCAGGCGCGCTCGACGCCCGTGTAGTAGTCGCCCTCCTCGGAGAGTGCGGTCGGCGACGGCCAGCCGACGAACGTCGGCCAGCCGTGAAGGTCCTCCGGCCGGTTCCCGCCGCTGTAGTCGAACAGCTTCTGAAACACGCCGTTGGTGCCCTGCTCGTAGTGCGCGCAGCTCGCCGGAAGCGCAAAAGGCGCTCCGTACGGACTCCACGGGGTACCGCAGTGCCAGTCACCGCCGAAGAGCTCGAACGCGGTGATGTGGGCGTGTCCCTCAACCGTGCCGAGGGCGTTCGCCTCCGGGCTCGCGCCGGCAAACGAGTTGCCGGTCGCGTCAACCTGCGCCTCCGGGTAGGTGGCGCAGCCGCGGGCCGAGCCGAACCGGACCGGAATCCGCGTCCTCGTCGCAAGGTTGGTCATCTTGAAACCACGGCGCGTGTTGCCCGTAACGGCCCACTCAGCCGCTGGACTCGGGTCGGGCTGTGCGGCGAGTGCGCCCGAGCCGGTGTCGGTGAGATACCGGCCCTGGGGCGTGTAGAGGAGGTAGGTGCCAAGCGCCGCGGCCTGCATCCGGAATGGGCCGTCGGACGCCGCGATCGGCTGGCGGGTGACGGTGTTGGTGAGCGCCTCGCAGCGGTGGACGAGCGAGTAGATCGTCAGCGCGCCCGGCGCCCGATGTGGCGACGGCCGCTGGGTCGCGGCCGTGCCGCCCGCCGAGCCGGCGATCGCCAGCACAACCGCCGCAATGCCGATGGCGACAGCCGGCCACCGCATCCGAACCAGCACTCCACGCATCCCCGCCATGTGACCCTTTCTTTTACGAGCTGCTCATCGCGCAGCCGCTGCGGACTTCGATAACGCCGTCTCTACCTTCCGCGCGGGGGCATCCCGGATGCGGTGGGCCGCGAACAGCGTCGTCCCGCCGAGATCATCGCGCAAGTCGGGGAGCACTTGTCGCAGTTGCCCCTGCAGACTTGCGGCGGAGCCGCTGGCACCCTTAGCTCGCCAGCAACCTACTCGAGGTCTGGCCTGCGCTCTGGACCTTCACCAGCATCGACTGTCGGTGAACCGAAAATCGCCACACCTGGTTCACGACCGGGTTACACATGCGCCGGCCTCGTCCGGAACGATGCTGTGCGGGTCCGGTCCAGGCCTCTCACACAAAGGTGGTAGCTGATGCTCAGATCGCGTGGGGCGAATCGAGTCGAGGCAGGTTTGCGCGTCACACGACGACGCCGACGAGTCTCGAGAGTCCGTCTCGGGGTCGCCGGCAGGGGCAGGTACCGACTCCGCATCGTCGCACTCGGCGCGACAGCTCTCGTCCTCGCCGGCGCGGGGGTGACCTACGCCTCGACAAAGGTGTTTGGCCACAACCAGGTCGGCACCCAGTACGCCAACGGGATCCAGGTCTCCGACGACCAGATCATCAAGCCGCTCGGTGACCGTCTGCTCACCCAGTTCGGCAAGTTCATGGGCTCGACGGTCAGCCCGGACGGGCGATTCCTTGCGGCCACCAGCGCCGACAAGTCGGTGGTCCTGCAGATCTTCGACCTGTCGAGCTACAAGCTCATCTGGACGGTCGGCTCCGCATCCGCGGTCAACCAGAAGCTGACCGACGGTACCGTCGGTCAGGTAGGCCCGACGTACTCGCCGGACGGCAAGTTCCTCTGGCTTCCGGAGCAGAACGGCCTGAGCCGGTTCCCGGTCAACGCCGACGGCACGCTTGGCACGCCGACCACCGTCTCGATCCCCGTGCGTGAACGGCCACTCCGCCCTGGTGGGACAGACCACGTACTCGCCCGACGGGTCCACGCTGTACGCAGCGATCAACGGACAGAACACTGTCGTCGCGCTCGACCCCAACACCGGTGCGATCGAGCACACGTGGAACGTCGGCATCGCCCCGCGTGAGCTCACTTTCGTGGGCGGCAAGCTCTACGTGAGCGACGAGGGCGGCCGTCAGGCGCAGGTCGGGCGACACGACGATGGACTCCTACGGCACCCAGGTGCCCGCGAACGGGTACCTCGGCACGTCGACGACCGGAACCGTCAGCGTCATCGATCCCGCGAACCCGTCGGCGGCGGTCGGATCGATCGCCGTCGGCCTGCACCCGACGGCGATGTACCGCAGCGGCAACGCGTTGTTCGTCGCCAACACGAACAGCGACACCGTCTCGGTCATCGACACGACGACGAACCAGGTCGTGCAGACGATCGAGACCAAGCCGTGGCCGTCGTCCTCCGTGGGGTACGAGCCTGACGGCATCGCGCTGACCAAGGACGGCCACCTGCTGGTCACTTTGGGTAGGGCGAACGCGGTCGCGGTGTACCGCTACGACGGCACGCCGGAGGACCCGGTGAGCTACATCGGCCTGCTGCCGACGGACTACTACCCGGCGACCGTGGCGACCGTCGGCGACCAGATCGTCGTCACGAACACCCGCGGCATCGACGCGCGCGGCCCGGCCATCACGACCTACAAGGGACAGGGAACCGTCCCCGTGAGCGGCCACGACACGCACAGCACCACCGCATCCCTGACGCGCTTCACCCTTCCGAGCGACCGGGACATCGCGCGCGACACGACGACGGTCTTCGCGCAGAACGGCTGGGGCAAGAACGACGTCCAGCAGGCCAAGGGCCACAAGGCGGCAGCCGTCCCGGTCCCGACGCGCATCGGTGACCCGTCCACGATCAAGCACGTCTTCTTGATCGTGAAGGAGAACCGCACCTACGACCAGGTGCTCGGCGACATGGGTGAGGGCAACGGCGACCCGACGCTCACGCAGTTCGGCGAGAAGACCACGCCGAATCAGCACGCGCTGGCCAAGCAGTTCGGTCTCTACGACAACACGTACGACGTCGGCACCAACTCCGCCGAGGGCCACAACTGGCTGATGCAGGGTGACAACCCCGAGTACACCGAGTCCTCCGCGGGTGAATACCAGCGCAGCTATGACACCGAGGAGGACGTGCTGGGCCATCAGCGCTCGGGCTTCCTGTGGACCGGCGTCGAGTCCGCCGGCGCGACCGCCAGGAACTACGGCGAGTTCGAGTACATGGAGGGCAAGCCGCCCGGCACGTGGCAGCAGTACTACTGCGCGACCAAGAGCGTCGAGAACGGCGGTAACCCCTCCCAGCTGACCGCCCCGGACCTGAAGGGCAACTACGGCTCGGTGATCCCGTCGCTGAACGAGATCGCCGACCCGCAGTCCCCGCCGTTCGACCTCTCGATCCCGGACATCTACCGCTACGAGATCTGGAAGCAGAACTTCGAGAAGAACGGTCCCGCCAACTTCAACATGGTGTGGCTCTCCAGCGATCACACCGGTGGGCCGACGACATCGGAGGCCGGGGTGGCCGACAACGATCTCGCCACAGGTGACATCGTCGACACGATCTCGCACAGCAAGTACTGGAAGGACTCCGCCATCTTCGTCCTCGAGGACGACAGCCAGGACGGCGCCGACCACGTCGACGGCCACCGCGCCCCGGTCCAGGTCATCAGCCCCTGGGCACAGCACGGCAAGGTGATCAACACCTACTACTCGCAGATCTCAGCGGTCCGGACGATCGAGCAGATCCTCGGCGCCCAGCCGCTGAACGAGAAGGTCGCGGCTGCCACGCCGATGTACGACGCGTTCACCACCAAGCCCAACTACACGCCATTCAACGCGGTGCCGAACCAGGTCCCGCTCACCGAGGGCATCGCCACCGCGCCGGCCTGTGGTCTGGACACCCTGGGCAAGACCGGCGCCGCGGCGAGGGCGCTGAACAAGGCGGAGGCTCAGAAGACCGCCGTGCCGGCGAACGAGCACGCCACCGCCGCTGCCTGGAAGACCTGGCTCGCCGGCCAGCACCTCACCGGCAACGGTGCGATCCCCGACTTCGCCAACCCGGAGCAGATGAACCGGTACACCTGGTACCAGGCCCACGGTTGGAAGGTGCCGTACCCGGGTGATTCGAAGATCTACGCTCCGGCGCAGGTTCCGGGTGGCTACCTCCCGAGCCCGGACACATACTGAGGAGTCTGCGGACAACAACTGAAGAGCATCGCGAGGTGACGGCCCGGCGAAGGAATCCGGCGGGCCGTCACCTGTTCTGTAACTCACCGGTTGCCGCCGTGCCAGCAAGATCACGGAGTGCTACACACCGGCCGGATAGACGGGCAACGCCTTGTCATTGATCAATAGTTCAACGGGCCGCGCATCGGTTCGGCAGGCCGAGATGGTCCGGATGCCGCAGGCACCATCTGAAAATCGGGGGCACGAAACGCTTGCGGTTCGGGCGCGCGGGATCAGCAAATCCTTTGGCGAGATCGTCGCCCTTGACGGCGTCGACCTCGACATCGCGGAGGGCCAGGTGCATGGTCTGGTCGGACCCAACGGTGCCGGGAAGACGACACTGCTGGGTCTGCTCCTCGGGCTGGCCCAGGCCGACGGCGGTGACTTGGAGATCCTCGGCAGCCCGGTGCGCCGGACGCTCGCTGTTCCCGACGGGGTCGCGGGGTTCGTCGACGGGCCGGGGCTATATCCCTCGCTCACGGCTCGGCAGAACCTCGCCGCGCTGGCGCGCCTGCGGGGGGACGGGTTCGACGGCATCGGCGACGCGCTGGAGCAGGTCGGGCTCACCGGTGTCGCCGACGACCGCGTTCGCGGCTTCTCACTCGGGATGCGACAGCGTCTCGGGCTCGCCGCCGCGCTGCTGACCAGGCCTCGGCTGCTGGTGCTCGACGAACCGGCGAACGGCCTTGATCCTGCCGGCAGCCGTCACGTGCACCGTGTGCTGAGCAGTCTTGCGGCGCACGGCACCTCGGTCGTTCTGTCCAGCCATCGGATGGATGAGTTGGCCGCGCTGTGCAGCGAGGTCACCCTCCTCGCCACCGGTCGGGTGGTGTTCTCCGGCCCGGTGAGCAAGCTCGTCGCTGCCACCGACGAGCTGGACTACCGGCTGCGTACCTCCGATCCTGCAGTGGCCCGGCGAATCGCGGCCCAGACGCCGGACCTGCGCGTCCTCGAAGGCGACGATCTGCGAGTGCGGCACGACGCTGAGGCGCTCCTGGTGCGTGCTGCGGTGCCGGCCCTGGACGACCTGGTCGCGCGCCTGATCGGCGCGGGTGTGGGTGTGCGCGAGCTGGCGCCAGTCGTGGCGCCGCTCGAGGCGGCCTTCCTGGCTCTGACCGCGGCCGCACAGGTGCAAAGCGAGGACCTGTGACGACCGCCGGCGCCGTACTACCGAGGGCCAACACACGACCCGCACCTGCTTGGCGCAGCTACCGCTTCGAGCTGATCAAGCTGCTGGCGCAGTGGCCGATTCGCCTGGCACTCCTCGCCTGCTGGCTCGGCCCGGCGTTGATCGTGGCCGTCATCAGCCAGCAGAGCTCGCTGCCGGCCGACACGGTCTTCGGGCGCTGGATGAGTCAGACAGGCTGGGCGGGATCGTTGGTGGTCCTGTCGTTTTCCTGCAGCTGGATACTGCCGCTCCTGACGTCTCTGGTCGCCGGCGACGTCTTCGCCAGCGAGGACCGCCTCGGCACGTGGCGACACCTGCTCGTCGCCGTGCGATCACCGAGGCGGATCTTCGCGGCGAAGGCGCTCGCGAGCCTCACGATCATCATGCTGCTGGCGATCGGCCTGACCGCCTCGGGTATCGTCGGCGGACTCGCAGCAGCCGGCAACCGACCGTTGGTCGGCCTCGACGGCCATCTACTCGCGCCGGGGCAGGCAGCCAGTTCGGTGCTGCTCGCTTGGGCCAGCGTGCTGGCGCCGACGCTGGCGTTCGCGGCGGTCGGACTGCTTGGCTCGGTGGCGCTCGGCCGTTCTCCCATGGGGCTGGTGATCCCCGCGCTGTTCGCCTTGCTGCTGCAGATCGCGCAGCTGCTTCCGTTGCCCGTCGTCGTCCGCGTCGCCCTGCCGAGCTACGCCTTCATCGGCTGGCGCGGGCTGTTCACCGACCCGCCCCAGACCGGCCCCCTCGTGATTGGCGTCGCCGTCAGCCTCGTCTTGGCGGTGGCCGCCGCCGCGCTGGCCTACCGGCTCTTCATGCGCCGCGACTTCACCGACCCGGCGTACGACGGGCCCGGCCGCCGCGTCCTCGTGGGAGCCGTGCTGCCATTAGCGGCTCTGTTCGCGGTCACCGTAGCGGTGATCGCCGCCGCGACGCCGGCCTCCGGCTCGGGGATCGACAGAGCCAAGTTGGACCGATCCCTCGCGACGGCGTTCGCCCACCTGTATCGCATGCAGACCGGAGAGCTGCATCGTCCCGACGTCACCGAGACGCAACTGCGGACCGGCGCCTCGTGCGACAAGGGCGGCGCGCTGGTCGAGGATGTGGGAGCGGGCAACGACTGGCGCTGTGTCGTGACGTGGCAGCTCCCGGGTTCCGCGGCGACCGGTTCGGCCATCTATCAGCTCGACGTCAAGCCAGACGGGCGGTATGTCGCCGACGGTGACGGACCACAGGAAGTCAACGGCTTCTTCCAGGTTCACACCTCGACCGGTGATGCACCAAATCCCCTTTGGCAGTTCGACGGCACCATCGATCTGTTAACCGCCATATCGCCTAGATAGGCCGGATCGCAACGGTCGGCGCTCCACTGCATTCGGACCCGGCGCTACGCGCTCGCTACGGGTGGTGATTCACTGGGCTGATGGTGATCTCGCAGGAGTACGTCGGGGTCCCGGTCGGGGATCGAGTAATGCGTACGTTCGTGGCCTGTCCGCGCGTGCCCGGACGCTACCCGGGCGTCGTCTTCTACTCCGACATCTTCCAGCTCACGGACTCGACGCTGCGATGGTGCATGCGACTGGCAGGTTATGGGTTCGTGGTAGCCGCACCAGAGATCTATCACCGTGTCGAGCCCGCCGGCACCGTGCTCGAGTTCGACGACGAGGGGAAGCGCCGCGGACAGGCGGACGCGGACGCCACGCCCGTAGTCGAGTTCGACGACGACATCCGTGCCGCGCTCGACTGGCTCGAGGCCGACGATCGCGTGGCCGACGACGGTCTCGGCGTGACGGGGCACTGCACCGGCGGGCACTTGGGTTTCCGCGCCGCGGTCGACCGGCGCGTGCGCGCCACCGCGCTTTGGTATCCGACCGGTCTGCACGATGGGAAGCTGGGCAGGGACGCCGACGCGGGCTCGCTCGGGCGCGCGTCGGAGATCCGCGGAGAGGTGCTGCTGATTTTTGGGACCGACGATCCGCACACGCCAGAGGAGGGCCGTGCCGTCATAAAGCGCGGGCTGGAGGAGGCAGGCGTCAAGTTCCGCTGGCGCCTGTACGACGCTGAGCACGCCTTCGGGCGCGACATTGGGCCGCGCTATGACCCGGAGGCGACCGACGCTGCGTTCGCCGAGACCGTTGCGGTCCTCAAGGCGTAGCCCCGCTCTGTATCCGCTGGTACAGGATGCGGTCAGGCGCGCTGAGTTTCGCCGAATTGGGAACACGCGTGGAACACCCGCGCCCGTAATGCACAAGCCTCGACCTTTGGCCTCTGGAGCCGACAGTCCTGACCCCTGCTGCCGTCGAGGCTTGGCACTGGTCCGCGACAAACCGCCGTCGAGATTCGCGTCCGAGCGGCACTCGTTGCGAATCGGGCGAGTAGACGCCGCCGACGGGTTGAGCGAGAATCGCTGCTGAAGCGTTATGAGGGCGACGACGGCTGTGCTCGGCCGGGAGCACGAGCTCGGGGTGATCTCCGAGTTCCTTGCCGACGGGCCTAGTCCGACCGCGGCGCTGCTGCTGGAGGGGACGGCGGGGATCGGCAAGACGACCCTCTGGCGGCGAGCCGCCGAGCTGGCGCAGGAGTGCGGTTACCGAGTTCTGTCCTCGAGGCCCGCGGAGCCGGATTCCGGGCTGTCGTTCGCCGGCGTCGCCGATGTGTTGGCGGGCGTCATCGAAGAAGTGCTCCCGGCGCTGCCGGGGGCGCAGCGCTCGGCGCTCGAGGTGGCGCTGCTCCTCACGGACAGCGTCGCGCCGGTACCGGATCAGGGCGCGCTCGCGTTCGGTTTCCTGAACGCACTGCGTCTGGTTGCGCGCGGCGGCGCGATCGCGATCGCGATCGACGACGTGCAGTGGCTGGATGCGCCGTCGGCCCATCTCGTCCAGTTCGCGGCGCGTCGGCTGCGTGCCGAGCCCATACGGTTCCTGCTTGCGGTCCGGAGCGGAGGAGCAGGTCGGGAGCGGGCGGCGCTCGCACAAGCGCTGCCCGGACGGAGTGAGACGCTGACCGTGGGCGCGCTCAGCCTGGGTGCGCTGTTCGAGCTCCTTCGCACGGTGCTTGGACACCCGCCCAATCGGTCTCTGTTGCGGCAACTTCACGAGGCTTCGGGCGGTAACCCGCTCCACGCGCTCGAGATCGGACGGGCGCTCGAGCGGCAGGGCGGGCGAGTCGAGCCCGGCGGCGCCCTTCCCGTGCTGGACGACCTCCAGGCGCTCGTCGACGAGCGAGTGGCCGCGCTGCCGCCGCGGGTGCGGGAGGCCCTGCTGGCCGCTTCGGTGAGCTCGGACCCGACGCTGGCGCTGCTCGAGGCGGTGACGGGCGGAGGGAGCGAGCTCGATGCCGCGCTCGAGGCCGACGTAATCGTGGTTAGCGGGGACCGGATCCGTTTCGTCCATCCGCTGTTCGCGAGCGCGATCCGCCGGCAGGCCGGAGCCGGTCGTCTGCGGCACGTTCACCTCAGGCTCGCCGAGCACGCGGTCAGTGTCGAGGAGCGGGCGCTCCACCTCGCCTTCGGCTCGAGCGCACCCGACGAGCGCGCGGCCGCCCAGCTCGCCGAGGCGGCTCGAGCGGCCCGCGCGCGCGGAGCGCCGATCGCGGGCGCCGCATTCTTCGAGCACGCGCTTCGCCTCGCCGACGCGTCGCGGCCCGATCGGCGCGGCTGGGAGATCGAGCTCGCGCAGGCGTGCTTCGAGGCGGGCGATCTCGGTCGCGCGTCCGAGGTGCTCGAGGCGCTGGTCGATCGGCTCCCCGAGGGGAACGAGCGGGCCGACGCGCTGTGGCGGCTCGCCGTCTTCACGTGCGAGCGCGTGGAGCCTGCGGCCTGGCTCCGCGCCGCGGAGCGCGCGCTGCTCGAAGTGCGAGGCGACGTGGCTCTCGAGGCGGCCATCCTTTCCGAGCTCTCGTGGGCTGCCCTGTTCGTGAACGATCTCGAGCGCGCGTTGAGGCATGCCCGCAGGGCCGTCGACGTCTCGGATCGCCACGATGACGCCGATGCCGCGGCGCATGCGCTCACCTCGCTCTACTACATGGAGTTCATCGCCGGCGTGCCGGTGCCCGTCGAGTTGATCGAGCGCGCGCTCGTGGCCGAGCGGGCCGCGAAGCGGGTTCGCATCGACCGCTCGCCCAGGCTCATGTACGCCTTCGCGCTGGTCACAACGGGTGATTTCGCTACCGCTCGGCCGCTGCTTGCGGACATGCATCGGGTTGCGCTGGACGGCGGCGACGAGAGCAACCTGTCGGTTGTGCTGAGGGTGATGACGTCGCTCGAGACGCACGCGGGCAGCTGGCAGGATGCGGCCGCTTATGCCCGCGAAGCGGTCGAGCTCGCCGAGCAAACGGGCGTCAACTGGGACGCGGCGCTCGCCGCGGCAGCGCTCGTCGACGCCCATCGGGGCCGGGTTGCGGACGCCGAGCGAACCGCGCGAACGCTGCTCGCTCGCGCGGAAGAGGACGGATCTGATCTCTTCATCGTGCGGAGCGTGGCTCTGCTCGGATTCGTCGAACTCTCCCGCGGCGACGCGCGGGAGGCCGAACGGCAACTCGCACGCGCGACGGACCGCGCGACGGCGCTCGGCATCGGCGAGCCGGGCCTGCTCCGGTTCGTCCCCGACCACGTCGAAGCGCTCGTCGCGCTCGGTCGCGTCGATGAGGCTTCGCGCGCGCTACGGCCGTTCGAGGAGGCAGCGGCGAGGCTCAGGCGGGATTGGGCGGTCGCGGCGGCGGGACGTTGCCGCGGTCTCGTGCTCGGCGCGAGCGGCGACCGAGCCGGTGCGGTGGCAGCGCTCGAGCGCGCGCGGGACGGGCACCGGCGCACCGCGATGCCGTTCGATCTCGGCCGAACCCTGCTCGTGCTCGGGGCGGCGCAACGACGGGCGAAGCAGCGGCGCGCCGCGCGAGAGTCGCTGGAGGAGGCGCTCGCGCTGTTCGAGCGGCTCGGCGCGCCGCTGTGGGCCGCGAAGGCACGGGCAGAGCTCGGTCGGATTGCCGGTCGTGCGCCGGCGAGCGACGGGCTCACCCCGGCGGAAGCGCGGATCGCCGAGCGCGTCGCGCGCGGGTTGAGCAATCGCGAGGTCGCGGCCGAGCTGGTGATCGAGGTGCACACCGTCGAGGCGGCGCTGACTCGGATCTACGGCAAGCTTGGCGTTCGCTCCCGCGCCGAGCTCGCCCGGCGATCCGTGCAAGACGCGCGCTGAGACAGTTCTAAAGACCCGAGGTTTCCAGGTTTCGCGCGCGAGCCGCGGCTGCGAGGGTCGTCGTCGTGCCGAGCTATCTCGTCGAGTCGTATGTCCCCCGCGTTCGGGTCGGGGAGATCGATGGTCTGACACGTCGCGCGCGCGAAGCGGCCGAAGGACTTGCCCGTGAGGGGAATGACGTCCGCTACGTGCGGTCGTCGTTCGTGCCGCAGGACGAGATGTGGCTGCTCTGGTTCGCGGCGCCGACGCCGGAGCTCGTGGGAGAAGCCGGCCGGCGCGCGGAGCTCGATTTCGCGCGCATCGTCGAAACCGTCGAATGACCGACTAGGGGGAACAGACAGTGACCATCACTTGGAAGCGAACCGCCAATGCGCTGCTCGTCGCGGTACTTGCCGTGCTCCTGTGTGCGCAACTTGCCGGTACGGCCAGAGCCGACGTCTTCAACGTTTCGACGCCGCAGGAGCTGCAGAGCGCGATCACCTCGGCCGCGGCGAGCGCGGGCGACGACACGATCAACCTTGCCGCCGGGACCTACGACATCGGAAGCACGATCAGCACCGTCCAGCTGAGGGCGTTCGACGCCGCCGACGGATCCTCGAACGCGATCACGCTTGTCGGAGCCGGCCCGAGCCAGACGACCCTGGACGGAGACGGCGCGTTCGGCTCGGTCGTCAACGTCACCGGCTCGGCGTCGATGGCGATTCGCGACCTGACGATACGGGGGAGTGCCGGCGACGGCATCGATGCGTCCCAGGGCAATCCGGTCGCCCTGAGCGACGACGTGGTGCGCGACAACGGCGCGTTCGGCATCTCCGGCGCCAGCCTCCAGATCACCGGTACAACGATCTCTGGAAACGGGACGACCGGCCTCGACGTCGAGTGCGGCATTGTCGCGACGAACGACACGGTCGCGAACAACACCGGGGTCGGCGTGCACATCGACTGCACCAACCCCGGCGACGCCCTGAAGAACCTCACTGTCGCCGGCAACGGCGACGCGGGCATCAGCTTCACCGAAAGCATCGAACTCGACAACTCGATCGTCGCCGGAAATGCCGGCGGCAACTGCGACATCTCCGGGGAGCCGACCGGCAGCAACGATCTCATCGGCTCTGGAACGTGCGGAACGTCGCTGACCGGCGTCGTCACCGGCGATCCACTGCTCGGGCCGTTGCAGGACAACGGCGGTCCAACTCCGACGATGGCGCTCAGAGCCGGGAGCCCCGCGATCGACGCTGGCAAGGACTCTCTGTGCCCCACCACTGACCAGCGCGGCACACCTCGCCCGCTAGGCCCGCACTGCGACATCGGCGCGTTCGAGCTGCAGGCCGCGAACCACCCACCGAGCTGCTCTGCATACGGCGGCTTCGCCACGACAGGCGGGACGCTCCACGACGCGGTGTCGTGCAGCGATCCGGACGTCGGGGACCACGTCGCCGTCGCGGCCGTGGCCGGGCCGACGAACGGGACGCTCGTGCTGAGCCCGGACGGCACCTTCTCGTATACGCCTGCTGCCGGCTTCATCGGCACCGACGGCTTTACGTTCCAGGCGACCGATTCTCAAGGCGCGACCTCGAACGTAGCCACGGCGACGATCCAGGTCGGGAACACTCCCATCGGGGCCAACGTGACCGTCGCGCCGGCCGCCGGCTTGACCCTGACGTTCGCGGCGGTGTCCACGCCCGGCGAGACGTCCGCGACGTCGAGCCTCACGGGACCCCCGGCCGCCGGGTTCCAGGTCCCCGGCGGCTCCCTCTACTGGGATATCACGACCACGGCGACCTACACGGCGCCGATCCTCGTATGCCTCCCGGTGCCGGCGGGCGTCTCGAGCCCCGTCCTGATCCACTTCGAGAACGGCCAGCCGGTCGACGTGACCACCCGCGTTCTGAACGGCGACGTCTGCGGGGACGTTGACTCGCTCTCGCCCTTCGTGGTAGCTGTCCCGGCCGCGACCGCGTCCACGTCTGCGCTCGTGTACACCGGTCCGACGAGCGTGACGTTCGGCCCGGTGACGATGTCGGCTCGGCTCACCGATGCCTCGACGCACGCGGGACTCGGCGGTCGCACCGTCGCGTTCACCGTCGACACCGGCGCTCCGATCACCGGCACGACGGCCAACGACGGAAGCGTCTCGGTGACGACGCCGCTCCCGCTCGCGCCGGGCTCACCCACGGTGACCGCGAGCTTCGCGGGCGACGCCGCCGCATCCGCGTCGCACACGACCACGACTCTGACCGTGACGAGCTCCGCACACGGATCGGTCACGGCGGTCGCGCTGCGACTGACGAGTGGCGGTGCGCTCGAGCTGCATGCGCAGGTCGGCACCGCGGGCAAGCTCGTCGGCGAGCTCATCTACGACGGTCCGCACCGCCTCTACATCGCCACCACGATCACCGCACTCGGGATCGGCGCCGACGGGCACAGCGCGTGGATCGCCGGCAAGGACGCAGCCGGTCACGCGTTCCTCGCGAACGCGGTCGACGCGAGCGGGCACGGCGACAAGGTCCGGCTCTGGCTCGACGGCACGCTCGTCGACGGCGACGGCTCGCTACGCCTCGGCGGCGTGCGAGTGACGCACAGCACTAGCCCGTTGCGCGGCGGTGTGGTGTCAAGGTCGCCCATGAAGCGCTTCCGCGGGGCGAAATGAGGATGAGGAGGATTTCGATGTGGCGCTTTTTCAGATGGACACGCTCGGCCGTGTCGCACGTGCAAAGGGTCGGGGTCGCGGGACCGATGCAGAGATGTTTGCTCACCGGGACCCTTGCGATGGGGCTGTGGGTCTTGCCCGCCTCGGCGTTCGCGAAAGCGGGGCCTGATCTGGTCGTGTCGCGTGTCTTCGTCACGGGGGGCGCACACCCGTATCTGCTCGTCGACGCTTTTGGCAACACGCAGCCGTTCCAGGTGCACGTCACGACGAAGAACGTCGGCCATGCCACCGCCGGGCCGTCGGAGACGAAGGTCACTTTGCTCGGCGTGTCTCCCAACCACACGACGGCGACGGTGTCGGTTCCGGTTGGCCGGCTTGGCCCACGAGGCACTGACACGACGATCGTGCCGATTGGTGCGCACCCCGGTTTCAAACTCGGGTTCGTCAGCCTGTACACGAACGCAGATGCCAAGAACGCGGTGCCGGAATCGAACGAACGCAACAACCTGCGAAAGTGGCGCGAGATCCCGGTGCTCGCGCGTAGGTGGCTGATTTATATGTTCAAGACGCATCAGGTATCGAGCCTTAGCAACACGGACGTGCTCGATCGGACAATGACCGGACCGTCGCAGTTCCGGTTCACGCGATTCGATGCGAGCACTGACAGCTTCGTCTACTCCGCCAACGCAAAGCTCATCGAGACGGTGCAAGTCACCGCCGGCGGTTGCACCGCTATGGGTCAGGGGATGGCCACTCAGAATCCTTGGCCTCTGCCAAGCGAGCTCAGGATCCGAGGGGACCTGACGGGGTACAGCGCGATGATCGACACGACGACCGAGCCACCGTTCACGATCACCGACAGCTGCGGAGGAACGCCGGTCTTCAGGTTCATCAACCTCGACACCGAGTCAGGCTCTGGACCAATCAATTCGATGCATCCGTCAGCCGACGAACTACAAGGGAGCGGGAGCATAGGCTCGTTCCTGAAGACCGACTGGACCTGGGACTTCATCGCGGGTGTCCCGTAGAGGACAGCTCGACGACCATCTGCTCAATCCCGAACCGGTCGAGCACGCCCTCGTCGGCGCGCCAGCGCCGGCAAACACGGACCCGCCTGCTCGTGGTGGACGCGGCTCGCCGGCTCGCGTTCGATTGGGTAGCGCGCTGTGACCCCGATCGACTTGATTATCCGGCCGGCGGCGCCGATCAGGATCCCCTTTCGCGACTCGGACTCGACGAGCACCGTGGCGTCGATCCGAATAACGTTCTCGCGGGGCTGGGGGATGAACTCGATCTCGACGTCGACGCCGCGCACGACCTGCTCCCTGGCACGAGCCACGACCTGCTCGCGGACCGTCCGGCCAGTGGTGGGGAAGTGCCGATTGCCAACTAAGGCGGTGTCAGGGCAGCTGAACCTTGACCGTCCGCATATCGCAGGCAAAGCTGTTGCAGACACCGGCTAACCGCAGGTGTGCGAGCAGCCGGCCCGACTGGAGCACCTTGACCTCGTAGCCGAGTGGCGCGTTGCGAGGTGTGGTACCCCGCGCGTCGCCGCGGACGCTGAACGCGTGGTGGTCGCCGCCGGTCTCGATCTCCCACCCGGGCAGGGAGATGCGGTAGGTCTTGGCGTCGGTAAACCGCGGATCGCCGTCACGCAGCGGAACTGTCACGGTCTTGAACGGAACCCTCGCGCCCGGTAGTCGCGGCTGCCTGACCCCGCGAGCCATCACCTGAACGGGATCGAGATCCCCGCTCCGACCAACCTTGGCTGCGAAGCTCCACAACAGATCGAACTTGAGGTTTGGATGCAGATGCTCGGCCGCACGTATGTTCTTGATCCGGCCGATCGGCGTCGCGGGCTCGAGCTGGAGGATGGTCGACGCGGTCCCGGCACACGTCCCGCCACTGCCGTCGTCCTGTGTCCAGGTGGCCGTGACCGGCACCGCGCCCGACTGGTCTGAGAAGAAGATGACGCCCGACGAGCCGGCGTTTATGTCGCCATGAGGACGGATCACGGTCACGCTGGCAGGCATCGAGAACCTGACGTCGCCGGGCAGCGTATCGCCGAAATCCGTCGTCAACTCGAGCGTGTGAGTGGCGATCAGCCGGCCGCTCTGAAGCTCATCCAGATCCGACGCGGAAAAACTCGGCTGCCCCGCGACCGCGGTCGAGCACGACGCCGGCGGCACCTGGGCACGGCTCTGTGACACCGCCCCAAACCCGAGGGCCGCGAGCGCCCCGATCACGATGCCGAACCGACTCACGCCCGCATCTTCGTGGCGGACCTAAGCGCGTGTCAACACCCTGACAAGCATCAGGCATGCGCCCGTCGTGCCCCGACAACCCCCGGCCGTCCATCGGGAGCCCTGGGGCGGCAGCAATCGCCAACATGGCAGAGGCGGCGGGCGGCTGTGGATTGGCGATTCTGCCCCCCGGGCGTCACCCGTGGTTCATCGACGACGCGGCGCGTACGCACCTGCCTCACTGGAGCAATTCTCAAGAGGCTGTTGGATTGCGCCCATTCCGGACATGGTGATGCGATCTGTCTAGGAATCGCCGGCCGTAATGCCACATAGTCCGGTCCCTGAGTTCCGCGCATGGGAGGTGCGATGCGGACGTGCGCGACATACCCGCGGTGTTCGCAGAGCAGGTCTCTCGTGACCGATCGCTCGCTTCGGTGCGCGACTAAGCGGGCCCTGCCGCTTCACACCTGAACGGGTCACGGTCGCGCGGTGGCTGCTCGCGTCGGTTAGCCCACGGAGTGCGTTGCTTGCGGCGTGTCCTAGATTGGCGCGAGATGGCTGTAATTCGCCCTTGTAGCGATCTCGAGCGCACACGCATCCTCGAGATCGTCAACTGCGCAGCGGAGGCCTACCGGGACGTGATCCCGTCGGACCGCTGGCAGGAGCCCTACATGCCGGCGGACGAGCTTAATCAAGAGCTCAAGGCAGGAGTGAGATTCTGGGGCTACGAGGCCGACGGCTCGCTCATCGGCGTGATGGGAATTCAACCGGTGCGCGACGTTGAGCTGATCCGCCACGCTTACGTCCTACCCATCAGCCAGGGCCACGGCGTCGGTAGTGCCCTGCTCGGACACCTACAGGGCCTCAGTACGCAACGCATGCTGGTGGGCACATGGGCGGCCGCCGAGTGGGCGATCCGCTTCTATCGCCGTCACGGCTTCCAACTGGTCGCGCCGGAGCGCACAGCCACGCTGCTAAAGGCCTACTGGACGATCCCCGACCGACAGATCGCGACGTCCGTCGTGCTGGCCGACCCCCCGTTCGCCGAGGATTGAGTCCAGGGCGATCCGCGGGACGCCATCGGCCACGCAGCGCCGTCAGCAGCGAATACCCCCGCGAGCGCGAACGCGGGTGCCGGGTCAGCCCACCGCCAGCGACGTGCTTGTCGCCGCCAGCTGCGAGACCGAGAGGGCCGCCGCGCCGCCACCGGCGGCGCCCATGGCCGCCCAGCCTTGCTAACCGCGCATTCCGAGACTGTTGCCGGTGGCGCGAAGATGCCCATGCGACAACAAAGGTAGGTCTCGACCGAGGCCGTGACCAGCGCTCGGGACCACTGCTCCACGCCTGGAGAGGTCACGCCGACGCCGGTCCCGCTCCCCGCGGAGAGGGGCAGTCTGAGCGAGACTGCCCTGTCGGCGACGAGCAGCACTCGGGTCGGACGCCGCGAGCGCCCGCCCCGGTAGGGCCGCGTTCAGCCCGGGCTGACCGCGCGGGCTGACCGCGCCGATCGTGGGCGCCACGAAGCTCTCACACCCTGGACGACCTGATCGCCGCGGAGCTGAGTTCTCGGATGAGGATCGATCACCGCCCGGGCGGTTGCCGTCAGCCGACCCGGTCGGTTGCTCCCAAACCGAGCTTGCCGGGTTCATGACGCCGCGTGGGAGCTCCCGACAGCACGACGATCAGCTCATCGCTCGGGTGATGAACATGCGGCGGAATGCTCGACGTCGCCGGTCGTCAGCTCAGCGGCGCCGAGCATCTCAGCGACCGCTGCCGAGAGGAGCGCGAGGCCAGGTGAAACGGGGTCCAGCGATGCTTGCGAGGCGTACTGTGCCGTAACCTGCTGAGCATGGTGCCCCGTCAACGTAAGAGGTGCGGTCCCCTGGTTGGTCGTCATCTGCGGCGGGTCGCACGCGACACGCGGGCACGCCCGCGACGGAACGCCGCCGCAAGGCTTGCACGACTTCCTGTTGCGACGAGCACTGAGGCGGATATCTCCCCGAGACGGAGGTCGTCTGATGACCGGTGAGCAGGTGACCGTGGGCGATTGCATGCACGCGGGCGTCGTGAGTTGCGCGGGCGACGCGCCACTCGCTGAGGTAGCGCGGATCATGGGAGACCACCGAGTGCACGTCGTCGCCGTCGCCGACATCGGCCATGGTCGTCCGTATGGCGATTGGCGTCTGGTGTCCCACATGGACGTCGTGGCCGCAATCGCGACCGGCCAGGATGTGCTGGCCCATCAGGTGGCCGCCACCGAGGGGAACACGATCTCTGCGAGTGACCCGCTCGAGCGGGCTGCGCAGATGATGACCGAGCATGCTGCTTCGCATCTGGTCGTCGTTGATCCGTCCGGTGGTTACCCGGTCGGGATCATCTCGACGCTCGACGTTGCATCAGCGTTCGGTGGCAGCCAACGCTGGGGATCCAATAAGAAAGCCGTCTGAGAGGTCGACGCTCCGACCGGACTGGTCGCCAGCGGCTGAGCCCCGCAACCGGGTGACCACGAGCAACGCCGAGGTTGAACCGAACCGCCCCCCCTACGCCCGCGACCTGGCAGTCGCTCCAGCCGACGCCTAGTGAGCAGACGATCCCGCTGGCGACCAGGGGACCGCGACGGCCGGCGCTCGGCGCACGATCGGATTCGTCCAGGAGGAGGCACCAAAGAACGAGGCTGCGGCGGCCAAGACGAGTACCGCACCGGAACAGAACAAACGAAGACTTCCGCTCTCACGAAGAGGGAGACATCTGGCCGGGCCGGTTCTGGCTCGCCGTGCTTCTGCTGACTTCTCCCGAGCCGGAGCAGCAGCCTGCTGGGGATTGTGCTCGCGGCGACAGACCGCGGTGCGGCACCGGTGGCTGCGGCGGCCGGCAGCGCCGATGCACTCAGACGGATCGCCGGCGTCCGTGCGCGCCGGGGTTTGGGCGGTCATCACTCCGGCGGGCTCGGCCGGCGGTGCCCGGTCAGCGACGGCACCGGGCCAGTTGGCGGCGGCAGGCTGCCGGCTCGTCGCGTCGTGCCGTCGGACGCGGTCACTGTCGTTCGCGTCACTGCTGCGCGACCGTCCAGCGTGAGCCGCCGCTGGGCTACGCGCTGTGCGCCGAACCTGACGCGTCATGACGGCACTTCGGGTTCTTCAGGCGATCCGCTCGACGCCTCAGCGTCACCGGCAGACCGCTGCGCGACAGGCTGCGGCGCTCGAGCGTCATCAGCAGCCTCGCCAATGCGGAGCTCGAGCCCGATCCGCGAGCCGCTCCGCGTCCGGCGTTCCGGCGATCACGATCCCGATCGAGTCGCCGAGCAGACGCGGCCGACGACACACGGTGCCTCACGACGCAGCCGTCGGCGCCGTGACCGCTCCGCGAACCGCGACGGACGGGTGGCGTACAGCGTGGCGGATCCTCGACAGCAGTTCCGCCCTAGACGTCCCGCCGGCACGAGCCGGGATCGCCTTCGGCGATCTGCTGCTACAGGCCGGCGACTGTTTCGGATTGGCTGTGAACCTCGCCAGCCGAATCGTGGACCGCGCACCGTCAGGTGCCGTCGTGGTCGACGAGCAGGTAGCCAAGTCCGTCCAAAGCGAGCCGGATCTAGCGCTCGAAGCGCTTCCGGACTCGCCGCTCAAGGGAATCGGAACCGTCCCACTCTGGCGAGCGACCGCTCGCAATCGTCCATAAAACCGATCGAAGCGGCAGCACGGCGCGATACGTTCACCTTTCGGTGCCGGAGATTGCGTTGGCGATGTGCCACGCGCGCGGAGTCAGACCGGTCGGCCCCCGAAGCGCACGATCGCATCGGGCCAAGAGGAGGCGTCGCAGATAAGCTATGCGACGTCTGAGACGAGCACCGCACCGCAAGAAGCGCAGACTGCCGCTGTAGCGAAGTTGCGCCGGATCCACTCCCTCTGAGCCTGCGGCCGCCTCGGTGCCAGCACCTCTCAGCGCTGGGCCCCTACGAACCGGACTTGCGACTTTCACCGCATCCGGCTCGAGCAGGCCCATCAGGTCTGATCACGCAAGGCCCTACGATTCGCTCAACAGAGAACGAGTCGTCCGCAGGTCCACTCACCGCGGCCATGCCGCAGCGTCTAGTTTGTCCATTGGTTGGGGCGTCGCCGTGATCGTCGTCGTCGGGGTCCACCTGACCATGTCGGCGCCCTTTCGGGCCGGATCACAAGGATCCGTATCCGGCCGGTTATCCGAGACGGCCGTGTGGAGGGCGCGGCCATCGTGTCCCGGTTTCCCGCTGCGTTTCCGCTGCCGGCGTTAGCTTTGTCATCGTTCCGGCACCACCGCTGCCGCAAAGGGCTAGACGCAGCGACCAGTCTCAGCCAGTCTGAGACAGCTCCTTCCACGAAGCCTCAGCTGTGTCGCCAGGCGCGAACTCCGGGCCGGAGAGTTCTGCTTTGGGCCGACGGGGTCCCCGAGCAGCAGTCCAGCCACCACAGCCCCGTAGGCGACAAACCAGAAGCCGACGCAACCTCGGGACAGCAGGCATTCGGTACTCGGATCGAAGGGGCCGAACGACGCGATTGGCAGATGCCGGCGGGGGCGCGACGGACGACGAGGCCGCGCTCAGCCCGTTCCTCGACAGCTTTAGGGCCTGCTACCCCACAAAGGGCTTGTTTGTGAGCGAGTTCGGGTTCGACGCCAACCGCGACGGGCCGGTCGAGGTGCGCGGCACCTACCAGTTCCAATCCGCCGCGGCCGCTTATCACCTCGGTGTGTTCGCGTCCAAGCCATGGCTCTCGGGCGCGATGTACTTCATGCTTCAGGACGACGCCACCTCCCTCGGCTATTCGGGCGGCAATCCATGGCCGGATCCTCCGTTCGACCAGAAGGGCCTGGTCGATCTGTACGGGAACCTCAAGCCGGCGTTCGCGGTCGTCGCCTCGAGCGACATGGCGACGGTGCAGATCGCACCGTCGTAGAGTCACGGGCGTCGCGCTTCGACATACACGGTCCCGCCGGCGTGGGCGGCGATTTCGCCCGCGGCCAGGACGCTTGCGACGGGCGTGAGCGCTGCCCCAGCCGCAACGGTCATCCCCCTGCGCGAGCGGCTCATTGCTGTTGCTCGCGCTTCGGGCTGCCGAATTGCGTCGTAAAGACTGGGCCGGCTCGGCAGCATCGAGACGAGCCCGTCAAGCCAACCGAACATCACCTGGCCTCCACGCCAGTAACTGACGCGGTCGATCTTCAAGCCGCTCTCTCGCAAACCCTCCACCAGTGCCTCGGCCGGCAGGTGCACGAGGTGGCGCGGGAGGTCCAGCGCGAGCCAGCGGTCTCCAAACCACCTGGCCTGCCAGCTGGAGCGATTCGGAACAGCGACCACCAGCAGCCCCGAGGTAGCCAACAGGTCCCTGGCATGGCGCAGCGCGGCGCGCGGGTCGCGCAGATGCTCGAGCGAATGCCAGAAGACAACCGCCGCCCACTCTCCCTGCCGGTCGTCGAAGTCGACAATCTCCACCTCCCGCACATCCAACCGGGCGTGCGCCGCCTGATCGCCCTGTTCGAGGCCGACCGCGACCCGCCCCGTGGACTCCAGCGCGTCGAGTAGCGCGCCCTCGCCGGAGCCAACATCGAGGATCGGTCCTGGCGGCGCCAGTCGATCGAGCCGTCCGGCCAGCAGCCCCCGTGTACGGCGCAGCACGCGGTCGCCCCCGCCGGAGAAGCGGCCCGATGGGGGGCGGTAGAAGCCGGCGTACGCCGACCGGAGCTCGGCGTCGTCCGGCGGCGGGTACGTCGTTGCAGCGTGGCAGGCGTCACACACCGCAAGCCGGGCGCCCGAGGGCCGCGCCGGAGCGCCGCACCACGCGCAACGCGGCTCCACCTCCGGGTTCACGATCCATTGATACCGGCCGGGGCCGGCGGGCGCGCGTCCTGCTTGAGCGACGAGACCGCGAGATAGGGGAACGATCGGAGTCCATTCTTCTGCAGGCGGTACTGGGCCGCGGTGCGTAGCACGCCAACGCCGTAGCGGATGCTTCGTGCAGGACCGATCGACGAGGCTTGGGCGTGGTATCTGGTCGGGCAGGAGAGCTCACCGATCCTGGCGCCGGCCGTGAATGCCTGAGCGATGATTTGGTTGTCGAAGACGAAGTCGTCTGAATTGCGATCGAGCGGAAGGGCGGCGAGCAGGTCGCGGCTGTAGGCGCGAAGCCCGGTGTGATATTCGGAGAGCTTCTGGTGCATCAGCAGGTTCTCGACGACGGTGAGTGCCCGGTTGGCGACGTACTTGTACTTCGGCATCCCTCTTGCAACCGCGTTCTGGGCAAGGATTCGGGAGCCGAGCACCAGGTCGTACTCACCGTAGGCGATCATCGCCGCCATCGCCGGGACGAGTAGAGGCGAGTACTGGTAGTCCGGATGCACCATGACAACGATCTCCGCACCAAGATCCAGCGCCGCCCGATAGCACGTCTTCTGGTTGGCCCCGTAACCCCGGTTGGTGGAGTGAACGATGGCTTTGACCCCGAGCGCCTCGGCCACTTCGATGGTGCCATCAGTGCTGTCATCGTCAACGAGGACGAGGTCATCGACGATCGCACGGTCGAGCTGGTCCACGGTGAGCTTGAGCGTCGATTCCGCGTTGTACGCCGGGAGCACGACTATGACCTGCTTGCCGTTGAGCACGGCGCGATGATAGTCCGCCACCGGGTGCCGGAGGCGGGCGACCTGGCGGTGCATTCCGACTCCAAGCGGCGTCGCGTCTCCCACGCAGCCACGTCGCTCTGGGAGGTGCGCGCATCGAGTAGGTTCTGAACTCCGAAGCGGCTCCGAGCTTGCGACCAGCTCGTTCTGCCTTCGTTACGCTCGCGCCGTGATGGCCACGCTTCAAGACACAACGACGTCTCTTCAGTCCTGGGGCGCAGCGTTATCCAGCCGGACGGCTGCGGTGCTCGAAGCCGTGGCGGTCATTGCTTCGCCGGGAGTTCTGTATGTGGTTCTGCGGCTGAGGGGAATGGCGCCGCCCCAGCTGGCGGACCCCAGCATGCACACGACGTTCATCATCGACCCGGGGGACATCTTCTACCGCTACCAAGAGCTGTTCACACCCTCGTCCCGGCTTCGTGAGGCGGCCAGGGTTGGGTTTCTCGTACCCGCACGGGTCGCGTACCTCCTGTTCGGGGCGGTACCGGGCTTCTTCGTGTTCCGCTACGTGCTGGTCCTAATCGCGATTGTCCCTTTGTACGTGCTGCTGAAGAAGCTCTACGGCCGGGGGGCGGGGTTTGTCTCAATTGCGGTCGTGATGAGCAGCCCTGTCGTACTCACCGCGTGGGGAACCGACTATCCGGACTCGGCGGCGGTCTCCTACCTCACGGGGGGACTCGCAGCGCTCGCACTGTCGTGGGAAGGCACACGGTGGCGGTTGGGCTGGCTGGTGGGCAGTGGCGTTCTGCTCACGATGGCGGTCTGGTCCCATGGGGTCTCGGTGCCGCTCGTTGCGGTCCTGGTGGTCGTCTATTTAGGGGTGCGGCTCCGGCGCGAGAGGGCTCATCTCTGGCGTGACCTGGCGCTGCTCGTGGCGTCAGCCCTCGTGGCCACCGGCGTGCTGGCCATATGCTCGAAGCTCCTCCTCGGCCAGTTCAACTTCATCACGCCCACGGTGAGGTCGGCGAGGTCTCTGTCAACGGCGGCCGAGTTACGTGCCAACCACTCGGCGAGCTGGGGTTGGGCTCCCTACGCGCCCTATCTACTCGTCCCGCCGGCGATCGTTCTCTCGTTCTTCGTGGTTGTCACTCGCCGGCGGTCGCGGAACGTCGGCACGACCCAGCTGTTCGTCGGTCTCACCGGTGCACTGCAACTAGCCACGTTCGTGTACTTGCAGTTCATCGGCAGCGTCCAGGCTCTGGAGATGCACTACTTCTCATCTCTGCTCTGGTCGTCAGTCAACGTCATGCTTGCCATGATCGTGGCCGAGGTGACACGATCGTTCCTGGTGCGCCGTGACCCGGCGCGCGCGGATCACGCCCGACCCGAGCATCGACCAGCCAGACCCGCGCGGCTCGCGCCATGGTTCGTCGTCGCTGTGCCGGCGCTCCTCGTGCTGGCGGTCGCGCTGATCTATGATGGCGCCGCCCGTATGGGTCTGGCCGTGCCCGCGTTCACCTGGGCTCCCTGGGGAGCCGTCCTGGCCGCGGTCGTCGTCGCTGGTGCTGCCATCGGGAGGCTGACGATCGCGTCCACGAAGCTCGCAAGCGACCCGCGCCCGGCAACGACGGTCGCAGCTCGCCGTCTCGCCTCGGCGACCGCGGTGGTGCTCATCGTCGCCGGCGCGCTCGTCCTGACAGTGGCCCCGCGTAAGCCACACGGACCGCTGGCGAACACGGTCTTCGATCCCCCACCCGCATACGCCAAGGCGCTCGACGGAGACGACACCATCTTCGAGGCGAGGTACACGGTCCTCTCGGAGCTGCCCCGGTTCGTCGGGCACCCGGCATATCGAGGCGAGATCCTGCTCACGTGGGAGCCACCGAGGCAGTTCGGTGATCTTCTGGGCCCGCTGGGCATCTACCACAACGCGTTCACCTGGATATCCAGGTCGTTCCCTGTGCTCAACCAGGCCGGCGTATACAAGATCAGAGTCCAACGCGCAGCCCAGGTGCTGCTCATGAGCCTGACTGGCCGCCACTTTACGCAAGCCGTGCGATCGCTAGATCGCTTCCGGCCCGTCGTGGTCCGCCGAGCAATCCTGAGCGACGGGCCATATCACCTCCACGCCTGGCTGGTCGACCTCCGGCGTTACATCCGTGGAACATCGGGCCGACGGACGCGGTCATCGACCACCGCTTCCACCGCATCGATCGCGGGACCGACCGAACGGGGCCACCTCGGCGTTGCCAAACCAATGCACCGCTCCAGAGACCACCGATCCTGAGCTGAGCCGGGTCAGCCGCCGCGAGCCAAGGGACCCGCCGATCCGCCGGTATGGATGAAAGCCGAAGTGCGCCCCCAGGGCTCGTCCACGACGAGCACGACCCCGCGCGCGTTCGCGATCTTGGCGATGCTTCGCCGCTCCTCACTGCTGCAATCACGACGGTTGAGCTGTCTCGCCGCTCCCGTTCTGGTCGCTCGTCACTTCTCCTCCGGTCCCGCGGCCACCCCGGAGCGGAAGACCGCGCCCGGCCACTCGGGCGGCAACGAAGGCGATGCCGCCGAATCTGTGGCAAGAGCCGACGCTCTGAGCGGAGGCGATCGTGGTTGTGGCGAAGCACCGTAGCCTCGCTTGGCGGGATCGCGGCGCAGGCCTGCCCTATTCTCTCCGGCGACCAGTAGCGGTTTGGCCGCGTAGGCAGCGTTCGGGCGACTGGGCGTGCGAGACGCGGACGGAGCAGATCGGGTCGGCTACCGGCTTCCGCTGGCTACGTCTAGCGGACTCGGCTGATTACACGCTGCGGGAGAGGCGCAGATCCACAGGGTCCCGCTGAGGCGTGGATCATCGGAATCAGGTGATGACGACTCACCTGACCTCCCGGGATCCTCGAGCCCTTCGTCCCCGGAGATAAGGCAACGGCGGCACCTTCTGGGCTCAGGCTCGCGACGGTCGAATTACGCGAGCCGGACGAGTTGCGTGAGCCATCATTCCTCTACCAAGCGACGAACGGTAAGGAGAAGACAATGCGTGCAGTTACGGTCACTGAGTATGGGGCCACTCCTGCCGTGGTGGAGATCCCGACACCGGAGCCGGGACCGGGACAGGTCCTGATCAGCTTGCGGGCCGCCGGCATGAACCCGATGGATCGCGTCCTCGCCTCCGGCGCCTGGAAGCCGATGCCGGCGACGTTCCCGATGGTGCTTGGTGCGGACGGCGCGGGGGTGGTGGAGCAGCTTGGCGAAGGGGCGTCGAGGTTTTCCGTCGGGGACGACCTGTTCGGCCAGTTGCTGATTGCCCCGCTTGGCTCGGCGGGAACGTACGCCGAGTATGTGGCCGCTGCCGAGGATGCGCCGCTGGCACGGGTTCCCGGTGGGCTCGATGACTTTGTCGCGGCGGCGCTCCCGACGGCGGGTGGCGCGGGTCTGTCCTTGGTGGACTTGCTTGAGCCGCTCGCCGGCAAGACGCTGCTGATCGTGGGTGCGGGCGGCGGCGTTGGCTCGTTCGCCACTCAGTTCGCCGCGAGCGCCGGGGCGAATGTGATCGCAAACGTGCGGGACCGGGATGCGGAGCGGATGCGCGCGTACGGCGCCGCCGAGACGATCGAGCGGAGGGCGGAAGCGCTGCAAGACGCGGTCCGACAAGCGCACCCAGACGGCCTCGATGTCCTCATCGACCTCGTGGACGCCGACGGGGCCGGCTTTGCCGCGCTCGCGTCGCTGGTGAAAAGAGGCGGTACCGCGGTCTCGACTAACTACGTGGCCGATGAAGCCGCCCTCCGTGCGAGCGGGATTGCGGGCATCAACTTCGCCTTGCAGCCGTCCAGCGAGCTCTTCGGGCGGGTGGCAGAAGCCGTCGCTGACGGACGCATCGTCGCCCCGCCGATCACTCGTATTTCCCTGGCTGAGGCGCCCGCCGCCCTCAACCCGGCGCAAGCCCGACCCGCTAACGGCAAGACCGTGATCACCTTATGAGCCACCTGCCGGCAGCCGAGTCCACTGCGCCCGCGGAGTGCGGGCGGCCCACTGGACGTGGCTTCGTTTCCGTAAGGGTGCGACCGAAGAAAGGATCACCGACATGCCAGATGCGAAGGAGTTGCTGCACAGCAACCTGCACGAGGTCTTCTCCGAACGGGACCCTGACGAGCGCCGAGCGGCCATCGAGCGGACGTACGCCGAAGACGTGAAGTTCATCGATCCAGAAGGCGAGGTCGTGGGGCGGCAAGCGCTCAACGACCGCGCCCAGAAGCTTCTCGACGATGCTCCCGCGCACTTCGTGCTCGAGGAGGACGGCCCGCGATACGTCAGTTCCGAAACAGCCGCCCTGGCCTGGCGCCTCGGCCCGCCCGGCAGTCCCGTGGCCCGCGGGATCGACATCCTCACGGTGCGTGATGGCCGTGTGAGCGTCCTGACTACACTGCTGGCGTCCGGACCGGATGCGTAATCACGCCCTCGTTGAGCGCTGGCCGCCGGGGAGGCGCGGCCGGAAACAACCGCCATCTGGCGAGGACGGCTCACGATCACGTGCTCGATGACAAGGGCGATATCCGCGCGACTCCTCGTCACGAACCACCGGGCGCCCTGCCGAGACTGGCCGCCGCCCTCGCGCTTCTGCTCCGTTACTGCCGAGCCGAAAGATGTCATGTCCCGGGTTGAGGCCCGAGTCGACGCGTGAGGCCCCGGCGGTGTGAAGGTGGCCGGGGCCTTCGTGTCGAACAGCCATAGGTAAGGCGCGCGCGGGTTAGAGGCCGCGCGGCCGGACCGTTCAACAGAAGGCACCGACCGCGATCCAACGGTATTTGATGGGTCGGGCTGGACGCTGCGTCGTGTTCGCTCGCGGGGTTGGTGCCGCGATGAAGGAGGCCGTTGGATGTCGATCGTGATGGGCGTGGACCAGCATCGGGCGCAGATCACGGCTGAGTGGATCGATCTGGTGAGCGGCGAGATCAATCGCGCGCGGGTGCGACCGGCGGACCGCGCCGGGGTGCGTCGGTTTCTTGAGCGGTTCGCTGGGCAGCGGTTGGAGGTCGCGCTTGAGGCGACGACCGGCTGGCGGTTCTTCGTCGAGGAGCTGCGGGCGGTGGGCGCTGTGGTGCATCTCGCCGAGCCGGCGGAGACCGCGGCGCGGCGCGGCAACAAGCAGCGCGCGAAGACCGATCGCGCGGACGCCCGCCATCATCGTGAGCTGTTGCTCGCCGGGAGGTTGCCGGAGTCGTGGATCCCGCCCGATCACATCCTCGATCTGCGCGCCCTGGTCAGGCTCCGTCACACGCTGATCGAGCAGCACTCGGAGTGGCAGCAGCGGATCCAGGCGGTGCTCTATCACCACGGTTGCCCGCAGCGGCGCCAGCTGATGAAGAGCGAGGGCCGCGACTGGCTCGGAGCGCTAGCGCTGCCCGAGACCGCACGCCAGCAGATCACGGTCTCGCTCGCGATGACCGACGCGCTTGACGCACAGCTCGAGCCGCTCAGCCGACAACTGCGCTGCTACGCGCGCGGGCAGATGGGCTGCAAGGCGCTGATCAGCAAGCACTACGGGATCGGGGAGATGTGCGCCGTCACGATCCTCGCCGAGCTCGGTGACTGCCGGCGGTTTGACAACAGCCGTGACGCGGTCCGTTACGGCGGGATGGACATCACCGTCTACCAATCCGATCGCCATCGCGCGCCTGGGCGTCTCAGCCGCCAGGGGCCGCCGGCGCTGCGCTGGGCGCTATACGAGGCCGCCCACGCCGCTCGGCGCCCTGGCTCGCCCGACCGCACGTACTACGAGCAGGCAGCCGAGCGACTGGGCGGCAACCGCGCCTGTCTGGCGCTCGCGCGCAAGCTGCTCAAGCGCTGCTATCACACGCTCCGCGAGCTCGGCGAAGACGCCCTCGCGCCACCCACCGACAAACGGGATAGCGCAACCGCGCGCCGCGCGTCAAGCGGCAGTTGTCGAAGGACCGAGCGTCCAGCGACCCGCGAGCCGACAGATGCTCTGGCCGCTTGACCCGGGATTCGGTTCCGCTGTGCAGCAACGAGTACCGGCCAGGCGGCCGGCACACCCGACAACGAGCTTCCCCCCCAAACAGATCGCTGACGCGCGTCAAGCCCTCACTCACACCGATGCGCCGCGGCCGGCTCCCTCACTGCTGCTGCCGACACGTTCGCGTGGACGGCCTCGAAAGATTGAGCGGCCGCAACGCTTCCCCCCAGCGGGATCACCCCATCGAACATCTTGTCGCCGGCCCGCCGCACAGCAAGGGTCGTGGACCAAAGTAAGGCTGGGCGCCCGCGCGCACACCGACCCCGTCGAACGCGCCCACGCCCCACCCCACGCCACGACGCTTCACGCGTAACCCAAACCGGGGGCTTGACAACCCCAGCGCCGGACAAGTAAGCAGCAGCCTCCGTCGCGCGACCACCTCGGCGACAAAGGAGCAGCCGGCGTCTGGCTGAGAGCAGACAAGCGTTCGAGCGCGCCGGCCGCCTGGATTGGCCACCAGCTTTGGCTGCTGCTTGACGCCTCAGTGAGAACCTGACGGGCGGCGATCGGTGTCGTCCGACTCGTCGGTTTGGCTCTCGGACGGCGGCGGGCTGACTCTCTTTACGCGTGTCGACCTGTTGGGTCTGACCGGCTTTAGCCGTGTCGCCCGTCGCCATCCGAGGACCTTCGGCGTGACTTGATAGCCGGGGTGCGCCGATTCGTTGAGCGTTTCCGTGGTGAGGAGCTCGAGGTCGCGTTGGAGGCAACGACGGGCTGGCGGTTCGTGGTCGAGGAGTTGGGCCGGATCGGGGCGGTGGTGCACCTCGCGGAGCCGGCGGAGACGGCCGCTAGGCGCGGGAACAAGAAGCGCCCGAAGAACGATCGCGCCGACGCCCGGCATCTTCGTGAGCTGGTGATGATCGACCGTCTGCCCGAGTCGTGGATCCCGCCGGATCACATCCTCGATCTGCGCTCCCGAGTGAGGCTGCGGCACACGCTTTCGCACCAGCGCGGCGAGTGGCAGCAACGGATCCAGGCGGTGCTCTATCACCACGGGTGTCCGCAGCGACGCAACCTGATGACCGACGAGGGGCTCGGCTGGCTCTCGGCCCAGCGGTTGCCGGCGTGCGCTCGCGAGCAGGTCACCGTCGCACTTCGGATTATCGACGCGCTCGACGGACAGCTCGCTCCGCTCGACAAAGAGCTGCGGGCGTATGCGCGCCGTCAGCCCGGTTGCAAGGCGTTGATGGGTCACTTCGGGATCGGTGAGCTGACCGCGGTGACGATCCTCGCGAGCGTGGCATCGCCCCGACTGAGGTGTGTCCGCCGGAGATCCGCTCCGTCAGGGCCATATCTCTAACGAAGGGACGGTGCAGATGATCGTGATCGGTGTGGACACACACAAGCGCTCGCACACGCTTGTCGCGCTCGATGCGGTAACTGGCGTCACGCGCGGGCAGTTGACGATCCCGGCGACGGACGACGGCACGTTTCAGGCGCTGCGGTTCGCCGCCGAGCTCGACTCCGAGCGCGTGTGGGCGGTAGAGGACTGCCGGCACGTGTCCGGCCGGCTGGAGCGCGGGCTGCTCGCCAGCGGTGACCGAGTCGTCCGCGTCGCGCCGGGGCTGACCGAGACATCCCGGCGGGCAGTACGCGAGCCGGGGAAGTCCGATCCGATCGACGCGACCGCGATCGCTCGCGCCGCGCTCAGAGAAGGGATCGACACGCTCCCGGTCGCGCACCTGGACGAGCAGGCGCTGGAGATCCGCATCCTCAACGACTACCGCGACCAGATCGTGACCGAACGCAGCCGCCTGGCGAACCGGCTGCGTTGGCACCTCGTGCAGCTCGCGCCCGAGCTTGAAGCCAGTCTCGCGCCGGCGAGCCTTGACCACCCGCAGGTCCGCCAACGAGTCGCCCGCCGGCTCACACGTCTGCCACGCGGCCCGCAGGTTCGTGTCGCGAAACTGATCCTGAAGCGGATCGGACAGATCACCGCCGAGGAGCGCGAGCTGCGCGCCGAAATCAAAGCGCTGATCGAAGCTCACTGCCCCGCACTGCTGGCCGAGCACGGCTGCGGGCCGGTCACCGCCGCGATCATCATCGGCCACACCGCCGGCGCCAAGCGCTTCGCGACCGACGCGTGCTTCGCGCGGCACGCCGGCACTGCCCCGATCCCGGCGAGCTCCGGCAACACCCAACGCCACCGGCTGCACCGCGGCGGCGACCGCCAACTCAACCGCGCGATCCACATCATCGCCCTCTCCCGCGCACGCACCGACCCGGCGACCCGCGCCTACCTCGAGCGCAAACACACCGAAGGCAAGAGCAAGCGCGAAGCGAACGCGCCGCCGAACCTGTGGCGGCCGATCTCGCCGCCCACGGTCTCGCGACCGACGACGAATCGATCATGCTTCATCTGGGGTGTCATCGACGGCAGTCGGTGACTGATGTTCGTCACCTAAGGTTCACAGTCAGCACCGCCGTGCGACTGAAGGACACCTCGACGGCGGGGTTGGCTCAGGCTGCCGCCGCAGTCTCGCCGTTCAGTTCGCGCGCGACCTGCTGTCGTCCGCGGTGAAGGCGTGTCGTGAGGGTCGCCTCTCGGGTGCGCAACGAGCGCGCGGCTTCGCGGTAGGAAAGCCCGAGGAGGTCGACCGCAATCACAGCGTCCCTGAATAGAGGGGGAATGCTCGCGATTGCCTCCATGATTTCGCGCCCCTCGAAGCCTGTGTCCTCGTGGGCGGTCGCGTCGTCTTCGAGCAGCTGGCGCGTTGATGGTCGTCGCGTGGCGGCACGGTATCGGCTCGCGTGGGTGTTCTTCAGCGCTCGCATGAGGTAGCCGATTTCGTTGTTGTCGCGCAACCGCCGGGGGCGCTTGAGCACATTCACGAATGTCTCCTGCACGAGATCCTCTGCGTCATGTCGGGATCCGCAGAGCGCCCACGCCGCGCTGTAGAGTCGATCGATGTGATCCACCAGCCGTTCCGGGTCGAGCACGCGCGGCGTGACGTCCGGATGGAGCGCGCTGCTCCTCGGGGATCGAGGCTGCACGCCGGTCGAAGTTTCGACTTCGCAGCTCATCGGAGTTCTCATCACTCGGGCGATTGCCCTAGGCTCGGGCGAGCGCCTTGACATCGTCTGCGGTGAGCGTCCGGCCGCCGACGCCCCAGTCTCCGCTGGCGACTTCCTCGACGATGCACCAGATTGTCCGGCGCATGTTCTCTCCTTCGATCGCGACCATGGCGTCGGTCAGACGCTCGACGATCTCCTGCTTCTGGGGCGCCGTGAAGACACCCGCGATCACTGTCACCTTGATTAGCGCCATGGCGTCCTCCTTGTGATTGCCGTGGAGGCCATCGTCCGCCAGATCGCGGCGGCCCACATCGGGCACACCCCTGACATCCACCCCCGAACATTGCGGGGTACCCCACACGGCGCGTACGATCGAGCGGCGCATGGACGGGACCACCTTCGCCCTGCCGGACGCGCTGCTCGAGCGCGAGCACGAGGTCGAGCGCATCCGCGCCGCACTACGCTCAGCGGGACAACGGGCCGGGCGAGCCGTGATCGTCGAGGGCGCCGCGGGACTGGGAAAGTCACGGCTGCTCGAGGAGGCACGCCGAGAGGCGCCGGGGCTCGCGGTTAGCAGCCTCAGCGCGAGGGCGACGGAACTCGAACAGGGGTTTCCGTACGGGGTCATGCGCCAGCTGTTCGAGCGCCGGCTGCTGGAGGCCGGCGCCGCCGAGCGCGACCGCTGGTTGGCGGGAGCCGCGGCGCTGGCGGCAGACGTGCTCATCGCTGCCCCGGCGCAAGCTTCTCGCGGGGCGACGGCCGGTGCACCGCCGGGCGATCCAGGCTACGCGTGGCAGCACGGCCTGTACTGGCTCGCGTCGAATCTCTCGGCCGATTCGCCGCTCGTGCTGATTGTCGACGATTTGCAGTGGTGCGATGCGCCCTCAGCCCGCGCTCTCGCGTTCGTCGCGCGCCGGCTCGACGGACTGCCGCTTGGGCTGATCCTGGCGACGCGGCCCCTTGACGCTGAACTGAACCCCGCCGCAGCAACGCTTGTTGCTGACCCCGATGCGGAGCTGCTGCGCCCCGCTCCATTGACCGAGACTGCGATCGCCGCAATGGCCGCCGACCGGTTGGCCGGCGAGCCTGACGACAGCTTCGTCCGCGCCTGCCGCGACGTGACGGGTGGAAACCCATTCCTCCTCGGCGAGCTCCTGAGCGAGGCGGCCGCTCGAGGCCTCGCCCCCGCCGCGGCCGCGGCCGCGGAGGTCGGGGCGATGGTGCCTCGCGGCGTCGCGAACGCGGTGCTGCTTCGTTTGGCACGGCTGCCGCCGCCGGCGGCCGCGCTCGCCCGGGCGCTGAGCACGCTCGGCGACGGCGCGCACGTTCGAGATGCCGCGCGCCTGGCCGGACTTGCCGGGGCCGAGCTGGAGACGGCGATGGCGGCGCTGGTGTCCGCGGGAATTGTCGAGTCCGGCGGCACGGTCCGGTTCACCCATCCGATGCTCCGTTCGGCGATCTACGGCGACCTTTCGCCCGCGGAGAGGGAGCGGCTGCACCAGGCCGCAGCAAGGATTCTGCGCCAGCGCGGTGCCCCGGCGGGCCAAATCGCGGCGCACGTCATGTACACCGAGCGGGCCGCAAACACAGCGGCGGTGACGCTGCTGCGAGCCGCCGCCCGCGACGCACTGGCCCTGGGCGACGCAGGAGGCGCGGTCGTGTTACTTGCCCGCGCCCTCGACGAGCCTCCGGATGAAGGCGAACGAACCAAGGTTCTTCTCGAGCTCGGCCAGGCGCACGCTCGCGCCGGCGCACCGGAGGCAATCGCCCCGCTTTCGGAGATCGTCGAGCGCGCCCAAGACGCGGCTGCGGTAGCCGCCGCGGCGATCGAGCTCAGCGGGATGCTCTTCTTCGCCAACCGCGCGGCGGAAGGAGCGGCGACTCTGCGCCAGGCTCAGGAGCGGATCCCCCTCGGCAAGCCGGCGCGCCAGCAGCTCGATGTCGCACTGCTGGGCCTCAGCTCCACCTCGGCGTCGGCGCGGCGCCAAGCCGAGCATGCGATGGCTGCTCTGCGAGACCCGGGCGGCCCGGCACGCGACGTGTTAGAGGCGACCACGCTCGCCACGCTGGCGATGAACGAGGTGTTGCACCTGGGTTCGGCGGCTACCGCCCGCGATCTCGCGGAGCGCGCGATCGCGGCGGGGCTCCCCGTCGAGCCCCACCGCGGCGAGAACTGGGCGAACCTGGCGCTCGCTGCACTTGCGATCGCTGGCCGCTTCGACGCTGCCCGACAGGGTGCTGACGAGATCCTCGTCCAGGCGCGCGCGCGCGGCGCGGCGCTGACGGTCGTGACCGTCTCGTCGCTTCGAGCGCTCATCGCGGTGCGCCAGGGAGACCTGGCCGCGGCCCAGGCGGACGCGGATGCGGCGATCGAGCTCGCCCCGGAACTGCTGGGCGCCAGGTTTCTGGTGCTAGCGGTGTCGGCGGCCGTGCTCGCGGGTCTCGATCGCGACGAGACGCCCGACTCCCTGCGCCGCCTCATCGACCGGACAGGCGTTCGCTACGACAACGATTTCACGTCGAGCTCGCAGCTGCGCTACGCCTCGGGCGTGCTTCGCGCCGCGGCCGGCGACCACAAGGCGGCGGTCGAGGAACTGCGCGGCTGCGCGCTCTATGACCTCTCGTTTGGCAGTGAGAACCCGGCCCTGCTCCCGTGGCGCTCAGCGACGGCGCTCTCGCTGGCCCAGCTCGGCGGCCACGATGAGGCTCGCAGCCTGGCCGCCGACGAATTGCGACGCGCCGACTCGTTTGGTGCGCCGTATGTGATTGGTATTGCGCTACGCGCCCAGGCGCTCGTCGGCCCCGCTGCGGAACGGGCGACTACGCTGAAGGCAGCGCTGGAGGTGCTCGCGGCCTCGCCGGCGCGGCTGGAGCACGCCCGCGTACTGATCGACCTCGGCGCGACGTTCCGCGCGGCCGGAGAGCGCACCGCGGCGCGGGAGCCGCTGCTCGATGGGCTCGCGCTGGCCGCCCGCTGCGGCGCCCGAGCCCTCGAGCGCCGGGCCCGAGCCGAGCTTGCTGCGATCGGCCTCCGCCCCCGGACCGACGAGCACATCGGCACGAACTCGCTGACGCCCAGTGAGCGACGCGTGGCCGAGTTAGCCGCGGCCGGCGGCACCAACCGCGAAATCGCCCAGACCCTGTTTGTCACCGAGAAAACGGTCGAAACCCACCTCGGACGGGCGTTTCGCAAGCTCGACATCTCGTCTCGACGGCAACTCTGGGACATTCTCGCGCGCGACCCGATCGACCGCGTCGGCGCTAGCCCACGAGCCTGAAGCCGAACGAGGCGCGGCGTTCATCGAGGCGGCGATCGACGCGCTGAATGAGATCGCGCGAGCGAAACGACGCCGTCGGCCCGCGGCGGTTCGCGCAAAGGCCAACGGCGCTCTAGGCGAACCGTGAGCCCCATGTCGCCGAGCGCCGGCACGGCGTGCCCCCCAAGCAGAGCTCCGCGCGTCGGCGGCGCGACCGACCCTCACACACATGGTCAGCGGCCACAATCAACGACGCAAGATGCGAGTCCCCCGACATGACGCGATCTGGACGTGTCAGCAGGCGTCGCGTCGACCAGCGGCAGGATGTCCGCCACAGACGGCGATGCTTCACAGGAGACATGACGCCGCTTCCGAGGTTTGGCGCGCCTCGACGCTCGCTTGGACGACGCCGTCCCCGCAGTATCCCGCACTCACGGACGCGCGTGTTACCGCCGGGATGGCGCCGCCCGGCTGCCGTGGCCCGCATGATCGCTTTCATCCTCCCGCCGCTCCGCGTCGCGTGACCGTTTGGTTCGCCATTGCGATCGCCAGGCGCCTCGCCGAGCCGGCGATCACGTTCGTGGCGAACCACTCGTGCGACTCCGGCTCGCGTCGGCGACTCCTACCCGGCGCGGGCAGAAGCGTCGGGGGCCGGAGGCGGGGCGCCTCGTTTGGTGATTTTGCGAGCGCGCGAGCGGATCCGGGTCGACCCCGACGGCCGCTGCCCGATGCCGAAGGAGAAGTGTTCAGCCGACTGAGTGCGCCGACCGATTGCTCGTGAGGAGATCGCCTTCGGTGAATGGAGGCCTGGCGGCGTCTGCCGTGGCTTCGGTGCGGTCACCTCCAACCGGACGGCCCCGCAGTTGCCGGTGAGCGGGCGGTCACTGACGTGAGTTGTTCTCAGCTATCCCCATCTTCGATCTTGTTACCGGAGGCCGAAATGCGTCCCATTCGGCTCCGAAGCCTTGGTTTCCTTCGCCGCTGGCTGCACCGGGTGAGCTGTCGCCGGCGAACGTGTAGAGCGGGTGGCCGTTGTAAGTGACCTCGGTCGTTCCGTCGCTGCGGCTGGTCGTGCCTAGCTTCGCGCTCGACAGGCCGACACTGGCGATCGGTGCGCCATTGGTGATCACCGGCGGCCACCGGCTTGACGCACGCCCCGTTGCACCTGCTCGCGCTTCCTTTGTCTGCTTGGAACAGGTCCAGCGTCTGGCCCTCGTTGTTGACGAGGATCTTCCCGACGTTCGAGTTCGCAAGCGTGATCGAGGCGACGCCAGAGCCATTGTCGGCCGGTGCCGCAGGAGCGGGCGCGGATGCTGGGGCGGTGGACTGGCTGGTTTGCGCCGCCGTAGCCTGATCCACCTTTGCCGCTGACGAGCTGCCACAGCCGGCCACTGCCACGGCGATCGCAGCCAGGCCGCCGACGGCCGCAACCCATGCACCGGGCAGCTGCCCGCCGTTTCAGAATCGTGGTCATCAGAGACTCCTATTCCGGAGCCCCCTCTCGCCGCGATGAGCGCGATGCGGGCTTGGCTTGACGTCGTACACGAGGTTGGGCGGTCAACCCGAAGGCGCCTGTCGGCCGGCTACTTTCCCGCGCCGCTTTGGTGGCTGTTGCGCGCCGTTCGCTCGGCGCCTCGGAAGGAACCTCCGGCTTGAGCGTCTGAGATCCGACGACCAACGCACGCGTCCGGACACCGCGGCGGTCGTCTCAGCCAACCAACATAGGAGACATCAGGAAATGAATTTTTCAGTTAGGCCGCCGGTCGCATCTGGCGGCGGAGGCGGTGTGGGACGCCGGGTCGCGAGGACCGCGTTGGCGGCCGGTCTGGTTACCGGCAGCCTGGCGGCGAGCGCGCAGGCGGCCCAGTTCGCACGAACGCGTCGCATACGCACGCCCGGCCCCATTCCCCGGTATCGGTCCGGGTCGAGCACCGTACGCTCACGATCACCGGGACCGCGGGAAACGACAAGCTCGCGCTGCGTCTGCGCGCCGGCGACCCACGGCGGCTCCAGGTCGATGTCGGCGACGACGGCTCGGCGAACTTCACGGTTCGGAGCCGGCGGTTTGACCGGATCGTCGTCAACGCCGGCGACGGCAACGATCAGGTGCGGATCGACGAGTCCAATGGCTCGTTCACGACGACAACACCGACGCAGATCAACGGCCAGGGCGGCGATGACACGCTGCTCGGCGGCAGCGGCGCCGAGACGTTGAGCGGTGGCGACGGTAACGACGTCGTGGACGGGAACGGTGGCGCCGACAGGGTCGCGCTCGGTTCCGGCGATGACCGGTTCGTGTGGGACCCGGGCGACGGCAGCGACGTCGTTGACGGTGGCACTGGACACGACGCGATGGCGTTCAACGGATCCGCCGCCGCCGAGCAGTTCCGCCTGTCGGCGAATGGGTCGCACGCGCGGTTCACGCGCGACGTCGGCGGCATCACGATCGACCTCAACGCCATTGAGCAGGTCGATGTGGCGTCGGTCGGCGGCAACGACACGCTGACCGTCGATGACCTCACCGGGACGGGCGTGACCACGGTCAACAACGACCTGGCCGACACGCTCGGCGGTACCACTGCCGGAGCCGGCACCGGCTCGACGATCGTCAACGGCACCGACGGACCGGACACGATCACCGCTGACCGGCGCCGCCGGCAGCGCGACCGTCACCGGCCTCGCCGCGACGGTCAACGTCGTGCACTCTGACCCGACCCGGGACCAGCTCGGGCTGTTCGGCCTCGGCGGCGACGATCACATCGACGCGACGGCGCTGCAGGCCAACGCCGTGCAGCTCGGGGTCGACGGCGGCACCGGTGACGACACGATCACCGGCAGCGCCGGAGCCGACGTGCTCCGGGGCGGTGACGGCAACGACTCCGTCAACGGCAGGCAGGGCGCCGACACCGTGCTGCTGGGTGCGGGCGACGACGAGTTCGTCTGGAACCCGGGCGACGGAAGCGACGTGGTCGAAGGTCAGGACGGCCACGACACGATGACGTTCAACGGCGCGAACGTCAACGAGAAGTTCGACGTGTCCGCCAACGGCCGCCGGATCCGGTTCGTCCGTGACGTCGCCAACATCACGATGGATCTGAACGGAGTCGAGCAGATCGACCTCAACGCGCTCGGCGGCGCCGACCAGCTGACCGTCAACGACATCACGGGGACCGACCTCACCGAGATCCAGACCAACCTGGCCGGTAGCCAGGGGGGCGACGACGGGGCGGCCGACCAGGTCATCGTCAACGGAACCCCCCAGGCCGACGTGATCGACGCGGGCGGCGCAGGCGGCAACGTCATCGTCACCGGACTCCAGGCGGTCGTGGGGATCACTAACGCCAACGCGGCCCAGGACACCCTCACGATCAACGGGGCCGGCGGTGACGATTTGATCAGCGGGTCGGGTGACAAACACATCAGCGGGTCGGAACTCACTGCCGACGCGATCGGGTTCGTGGCCGACGGCGGCGACGGCGACGACGTCATTACCGGCGGCGACGGCAACGACTCGCTGCTCGGTGGCCCGGGCGACGACATCCTGATCGGCGGCCCCTGGCATGAACGGCCGGTGAGGCGGGTGGTTCGGTTAGCGGCGTGAAGGTGGCCGGTCCCTCCGTGTCGAACGGCGTTGTAGGCACGCGCGGATTGAGCCCGCGCGGCCGGCCATTGCGAACAGGAGGTACCGACCGTGAGCGACGGTATGTCATCAGTCGCCCAGAACGCTGCACGCGTGATGCCCGAGCGGTGTGCGGGCGCGATCATCGCTGGGTTCGATGTTCATCTGCGCCAGATCACGTTTGACTGTCTGGACTCAACGACCGGGGAGATCACGCGCGGAAAGATCGCGGCGACCCCGGCGGCTGTCGAGGAGTGGGTCGCTCAGTTCCCGGGCCGGGACGTGCATGCAGCGATGGAGGCGTGCACCGGCTGGCTGTTCGTTGCTCGCGCACTCGAGCGCGCCGGCGCGGTCGCGCATCTGGCCGAGACCGTCGAGACCCGCGCACTGCGGGGTCGCAACCGCCGCGCGAAGACCGATCGGCAGGACGCGTTGTGGCTGCGGGAGCTGTTGGCGGAGGGCCGGCTGCCCGAATCATGGATCGCGCCGGAGCACATCCGCCAGTGGCGCTCGCGGCTGCACCTGCGAAAGGCGCTGATCGATGAGCGCACCCAATGGCTGCTACGGATCCGCTCCACCCTGTATCACCACGGTCTGAGCCCGGGAGCACCGAGCGAAATCTCAAGCCCCAACGGCCGGGAGTTCCTCGCCAGCCTCGCGCTGGCGCTCGATGCGAAAGAGCGCGTCGTGATCGCTCTACGCATGATCGACATGCTCGACACGCAGATCCATGAGCTGGAGCGCGTGCTGCGCAAGATCGCTCGCCACCAAGCCGGCTGCCAGGCGCTGATGACCCAGTTCGGAGTCGGGGAACTCATCGCCCTGGTCACGTTGACCGAGCTCGGTGACGTCACGCGACTGTCCAGCTCGCGCAAAGCTGTGCGGTTCGCCGGGATCGACATCGGCGTTCACCGCTCTGATCAAACCAGCCGGGTCGGGAAACTCACCCGCCAGGGATCACCGACACTGCGCCGGGCGCTCTATGAGGCCGCGCAATCCGCGACACGCCTGCAGAGCCCCGACTACTCCGACTACCACGCGCTGAAAGCCCGCGGTCTCACTCACACTCGAGCGTCGCTGACGATCGCACGCAAGATCGCCCGACGCAGCTACCACCTTCTCCACGCACTGGGCCCAGCGGCGATCGAACCCGTGGCCTAACACCCGCTCCTTCATCGCCCCCGTTCTGAGATGTCGAAAGCTTGCAGCCAGCTCCCGCAGCTTCCCCGCACCCCACCCTCACTGGCGACCCTGACAAAGACCGAGCGGCTGCAGTCGCCCCGCGGGACGACCGATCAACCATCACGTCGCGGGCACCACATGCCGGTGACCGACGACCCAGATAAGGCCGGGCGCCCACCGAGCAGACCAACCGCTGAAACGAGGCCTTGACACGAACGACCGTACAGATAAGGAGAAGCGTCGTTAGGGCGGGGCGTCATGGCTGGTCGCATACCCCGACCGGCACTGGGGCGGACAGGCGCAGACAGAATGACGGCGTGGGCTTGCCGACTGCGGGCTGCGAGCGCTGGTCCGCTTGCAAGGGCCGCCTCGACGCTGCAGATCGCGCGCGCAGCGGGCACGGGAGGAGGCGGTCGAGGGTAGGACGCGAGCATGTCGTGCGACGAGGAGGGACCGTTGAACGAGTCCCTCCTCGAGCTCACCATTATTGGTTTGGGTGCCTACATGCTCCGGGTTTGCGAGAGCCGTGGGCTGCTTTTCAGCGCCGACGTGATCGGTGCCCCGTGTCCTGCGCGCGGTCCTCAGGTGGTCGCGACGTTCGCGCGGTCGGCCTGCGGTGAGCGGCGGCGCGAAAGCGCCATTACTCCGCCGCCTACGAGCAGCGTCAGCAAGAGTCCGGCGGCGGCGCCGATCGCAGCGTCTCCCCAGTCAAAGCTGTTGTCGGGGATGGCCGACGGGGTCTTCGGGGCCTGGACGCGGCTGGGGTGCGGGCTGCCGTAGCCGTTGAGCGCCGCCGCGCTGTAGGCCGCGTGCACCGGCAGCTTGTCGGTGTAGTGCTGCGCCTGCAGGCGGTCGATCGCGGCTTGCTCGGCGGCCGGCGTCTTGCCGAGGATCGGCGGGATCGGCACCCCGTTGCGCGCCACCTGCTGATCGGGGTTGGACCGAACCACCGTGGTCTGGCTGACGCTCTTGTCTTGCAGCGTGTAGCCGGTGGACGGGTTGACACTGACGCTCGGCGGATCGAACGCCGGCCGCGCGGCCGCCGTCGGTGCCAGCGCGACGATCGCGAGACAGATAGCGGCGACTGTGCTGCGTGCTGCGAGTCGCATGACTCCTCCTGTGGTTTGAAGATCTCCCCGGTTGGTCGATCTGGGGAGACAATGAGCACATGCGCTTTCGGCCCGGTAACGGTCGCTAACGGTTCGGTGTCAATGGAGTTCCGCATCCTGGGTCCGCTCGAGGTCGCCGACGGCGACGCGACCGTGGCGCTCGGGGGTGTCAGGCAACGCACGCTGCTGGCGATCCTTGTGTTAAACGCGAACGAGGTCGTATCGGCCGATCGGCTGATCGATGAGCTGTGGGGTGAGCGTTCACCGGAGTCCGGCCGAAGCGCTCTGCAGGTACGGGTATCGCAGCTACGCAAGGCGCTGGGACAGGGCGGCGCTCAGTTGCTCACGCGTGCCCCCGGGTATGTCCTCTCGCTTGATCGCGACCAGCTCGACCTGCAGCGCTTCGAGCGCCTCGTCCGGGAGGCGGCGCCCGCCGAGCCGCCGGTCGCCGCGGAGAAGCTGCGCGAGGCGCTAGCTCTGTGGCGCGGGCCGCCGCTCGCCGATCTCGCGTACGAGCCGTTTGCACAAGCTGCGATTGGCCGGCTCGAGGAGCGTCGCCTCGGGGCGATCGAGAAGCGGATCGATGCCGACCTTACGCTCGGGCGCCGTGGCCCTCGTCTCTGCAATCGGGCAGGCAGCGCATCTCCATTATCGGCCTAACCTCGGCCTCCCCGCGCTAAGTCGCCGCCACCTTGACTTCGGCGTCGCAGCGAACGAGCATGTCAATCCCCGATCGACGAGTCTTCCCGCGACGTTTCGGAGCAGCGTGGAGCGAGGGTTCCAGACAAAGCCATTGCCGCCGGTTCGAGATGCCGTCGCCCCCGACGGATCCGATGTTCGCGTTCTCCTGCAGGTGCGGGGCGGTGGCCTCGCCCACTTCGAGTTGGCGGCTGGACAGACGTCGGTCGCAGTCCGACACCGCTCCGTTGAAGAGATCTGGTACTTCCTGTCCGGAAGGGGCGAGATGTGGCGAAAGTCCCCCGACGATGAAGAAGTCGTGGCCGTATCGACTGGTGTCTGCATCACGATTCCGCTCGGCACGACGTTCCAGTTCCGCGCAAGCGGCGAGGAACCCCTAGCGGCGATTGGCACCACGGTTCCGCCATGGCCAGGCAGAGGTGAAGCAGTGATCGTATCCGGGTGGTGGGAGCCGACCGTCCAGCCCGGACCCCTCTAGTTCGTAGGAGCGAACGTGTTGCTCGGAAGCCGCCGGTAAGTTCGGTCCAGTCAGCGTGGCGGCATCCGTCGCGACAGGCTGCGCAGTTTGCGGAGCGACGCTAGCCCTAAGGCCACAGCCGTGCCGGCTCCGTCCGCGGCCCATACCGGCGCGAGCAAAAGGCAGGTGTCGAGCGCCCCGCGGAAGCGGCGCATTTGTCGCCAAGGCAGGGCCCGACGACCGTTTGCCTAGACGAGCGGTAGCGAGCCCCGGTAGCTGACTTGGCAACCGAGTTGGACGAGACCCAGCCGCGCCGGGCGCCCCGCCGATGCCCAACCTCTGCTTACGTACCGGGCGCGCGGCGTCTACCGCGATCGCGGCATCGCCGCGGCTGCTGGTTTCACGAAACAGGGGAAGTCTCAAGGACCGCTTCGCGGCGCTCGAGACTTCCGCTTCCGGACACGACGGGTCATCTCGGACTCGCAAGCGGCGATGTCGGCCATCAGCTCAAGCGACCCGTCGCCCAGGCGCCACCACTCGACGCCTGCAGCGGCCGCCGCTTAGCTCAGCGCCGGGTAGCGCGGCGGTGGTCGAGGTTGGATCGGCTGCAGCAAGCCCGCCCTGCATCCGTCGCCGCGGGGCATCTCGGACGCCGCCGGCAGCGTCGCTATGCGCGCGGAATGCGGGGTGCCGTGATTGCATGTGGTCGACATGCGAGTTCGGATGTTCCAAGCTGACGCCTTCGCCAGCCGCGTTTTCACAGGGAATCCCGCCGCAGTCATGCCACTGGACAGCTTCTTGGCGGACCCCGTCCTGCAAGCGATCGCTCGCGAGAACAATCTGGCCGAGACGGCGTTTCTCGTGCCGGAGGACGGCGAGTATCGCGTGCGTTGGTTCACCCCCGCGACGGAAGTGCCTCTGTGCGGCCATGCCACCCTCGCCAGCGCGGCGGTGATCATGGAGAGACTCGAGCCTCGCCGCGACCGAGTCATCTTTCACTCGGCGAGCGGCCCGCTGACGGTGACCCGATCCGATCAAGGCTACGTCATGGATTTTCCCGCCCGCCGCATGGCATCGGTCTCGACGCCGCCTGAGCTGGCCGAAGCCCTGGGCGCCGGTCCACTTGACGTGGCCGTCGACGCCCACAACTACCTCGCCGTGCTAGACAGCGAGGAGGTCGTGCGTGAACTCGCGCCGGACATCCCAGCGGTCGCACGCCTGGACCGCAGCGGTCTGATCGTGACTGCACGCTCGAACAGTGTCTATGACTTCGTGAGTCGCTACTTCGCCCCCGCCAAGGGCATCGCGGAAGATTCCGTTACCGGCGGCGCTCACTGCGCGCTCGCGCCGTATTGGTCCACCCGACTGCGAAAGACCGCGTTTCGCGCATTTCAAGCGTCGCAACGCGGCGGCGAGGTCGTGTGCCGCCTCGTCGGCGACCGCGTCGAACTCGAAGGCGGTTGCGTGTTCTACCTCGAAGGCGAAGTGGAGATCTAGGACGCGGCAAAGACGGCCGGAACCAGGTCCCAGCCACCGGCCAACGCCTAGGACCCGCGCGCGAGCGGCAGGTCCATGGCGGTAACGACGTCGTCACCGACGTGCTCTCGTTCCGGCGCGTAGATCCCGACGGCTCGACTAGTTCCCCGGAGCACGGAAAGCAGCAACCACCGGGAGCGCGCGACGCGCTTGGCGCGGGTGGTGGCGATTGCGTCTCGCTGCGGGTGCTACTCGCCGCGCCAGTGTGGTTCGCGCTTTTCGAGGAACGCGGTCATCCCCTCCTGCGCGTCGTGGGCGAGCGCGTTCTCCGTCATGACGAGCTCGCAGTGCTCGTAGGCGGCGGGCTCGCCGCGGTCGACCTGCTCGTAGAAGGCGTGCTTTCCCGTGGCGACGGTGTACGCGCTGGACCTGGCAATCGCTTCGATCAGCTCAACGACCGCGAGTTCTAGTCGCTCGGCTTCCACCACTTGATTGACCAGTCCCCATTCGAGCGCGGTCATCGCATCGATCGGCTCGCCGGTGAGCAACATCTGCATCGCGCGCTTGCGACCTACGGCTCGCGATACGGGCACCATCGGCGTGGAGCAGAATAAGCCGATCTTGACGCCCGGCGTTGCGAAGCGTGTGCTCTCCGCCGCGACCGCCAGGTCGCACGCTGCCACCAACTGACAGCCGGCAGCGGTAGCGATGCCGTGGACCTTGGCGATCACGGGCTGCGGAACCATGTGGAGCGTCTTCATCATCACGCTACAGCGGTCGAATAGATGGGCCAAGAACTCCCTGTCTCGGCCGATCATCTCGGTTAGGTCATGCCCAGCCGAGAAGGCTGGCCCCGCGCCCTCGATCACGATAGCCCGGGTGTCGGTGCCCGCGGACACCTCGCGGAGAGCCGCGGTCAGCTCGTCCATCAGCTCCAGCGAAAGCGCGTTGCGTTTCTCAGGGCGGTTGAGCACGATCCGCGCGGCGGATCTGTCAAGCGTGACGAGCAAGTTTCGATAGTCGGTATCTGTGAGCGAGCTCATGACGACAACGTACTCCCGCGCTTCCGGCGGCACAAGCCTGCTCGCGGGCCTTGGCTGCCGCGGAACGAGGCGAGATAATCGAGCTAGGGCGCTGCTGCCGCCTGGTGGCGGACGAGTTCGACTGAAGGAGGACGGGGATGACCGAAGCGCCGATTGCGACGGGTAATACGCCCGCGCCTGGTGCCGTCGCGAGCAAGGTGTTTCGCAGCGAGTTGAACCCGGTCGACTTCCTCCGGAGAGCTGCCCACATGTATCCCGGAAGGACGGCCGTGGTTGATGGAGGGCGCCGCTATTCATACGGTCAACTGGCGGAGCGCTCGTGGCGGTTGGCCAATGCGCTGCGATCGGCGGGGCTGCGCAAAGGAGACCGCGTCGCCACGCTGCTGTTCAACTCCTCGCCGATGCTCGAGGCGCATTTCGGGGTTCCAGCGGCAGGAGGGATCCTCGTGGCGATCAACAATCGGCTGGCCTCCCGAGAGGTCGGGCACATCCTCACGCACAGCGGTGCCCGCTTCTTGCTGCTCGACGGCGAACTCGAGCCGCTCATCGCCCCGCTGGCGCTCTCCGACATCACGGTGATCCGTTGCGACCGTGGGGATATGGCAACTCAGTACGAGCGGCTCCTGGCCGGCACGTCGGCCGAGCTGCCGGATAGCTGGCTCGAGGATGAGGAGGAGACGATCTCGATCAACTACACCTCGGGCACCACCGGCCAGCCAAAGGGCGTGCAGTACTCATACCGTGGCGCCTATCTAAATGCGCTGAGCGAGGTGATCGTCGCGGGGATGAGCCCTGAGTCGGTCTACCTGTGGACACTGCCGATGTTTCACTGCAACGGCTGGTGCTTCCCCTGGGCCGTAACCGCGGTCGCGGCAACGCACGTGGCGCTGCGCACAGTCGATCCCGAGGTCGTCTGGCAACTGATCGACGAGGAGGGTGTGACCCACTACAACGGCGCGCCCACAGTTCAGTTGATGATCATCAATCATCCCAAAGCGCACCGCTTGAAGCAGCAGGTCACCGCGATCGTCGCCGCATCGCCGCCGTCGCCGACGCTGCTGGCTCGCATGGCCGAGCTCAACTTCCGGGTCGTGCATGTCTACGGCCTGACCGAGACCTACGGTCCGATCACGGTTTGTCCAACTCCAGAGAGCTGGCAAGAGCTGCCGGTCGAGCAGCGGGCCAAGCTGCTCGCGCGCCAGGGCCAGGCGTACCCCTCCGCCGAGCTGGTCCGCGTCGTCGACGAGGAGATGCACGACGTTCCCCGGGACGCCGAGACGATGGGGGAGGTCGTGATGCGAGGCAATAACGTGATGAGCGGCTATTTCGCAGACGACGCGGCCACCGACAAGGCGTTTCGCGGCGGCTGGTTTCACTCAGGTGATCTGGCGGTCTGGCATCCCGACGGCAACATCGAGCTGCGCGACCGAAGCAAGGACATCATCATCTCCGGCGGCGAAAACATCTCCAGCATCGAGGTCGAGCAGACCATATGCGCTCACCCGGCCGTCCTCGAGTGCGCGGTGATCGGGATTCCACACGAACGTTGGGGCGAGCGACCGAAGGCGTTCGTCACGCTCAACACCGAAGCCGGCGCAAGCGCCGACGAGATCATCGCGTTCTGCCGCGAGCGGCTCGCTCACTACAAGTGCCCCGACGCAGTCGAGTTCGGGTCGCTGCCGAAAACCTCCACGGGCAAGATCCAGAAATTCGCCCTACGCGAGCGCGAGTGGGCTGGACGCCGAACTCGAGTCGGCGCCACGTAACCCCGCGCCCAACGGGCGCTGCGAGAGCGCAGCAACGTTTGATGCAGCGCGGGCACCTGCGATTTCCGCGCGCTAGGCAGGTGCCCGCTGGTGTCGAGGAGATGCCCCGTGCCGAAGGAGCGATCGTCGCGGCGACTGCTCTCGCGATCTCACTGCTCCCCTCTCCGGCGATCCCTATGGCGACGACGATTGGATGACCGCTCGCCGGCGGACATCGCTTGGCGGGGCCTGCCCGGTGCGGACGGCCAGATCCCCCGCTGCGCCGGACGCGATGAAGCGCTCGAACGGATGCGCGTCGGCCTGCTCGCCAACAGTCAGGTGTCTGTCAGCGCGTTCGTCGAAGACGGCGAACGTGTCCTCGCGCACGTGCACCCCGTCGATGACGACGAGCTCGGGCTGCCTGAGCGCTTCCTGGTCGCCGAGGTCCACGACTGCGAGATCACCAACCTACGCGTCTACGCCACCGGACCCGAGGCACGCGACGCGCTGCACACCGACTCGCCGCCAACCACCTCATCAGACCCCGATGCGCGTCCGGGCCGTGCGAGAACGGCGCGCGCCGAGCCGGGACGAACCAGCCAATAGTCACCCCCACGCTCGCTGACGCGCACCGACCTCGCGACGATCACCCCCTGGTTCGAGGATCCCGACAGCGGCCGGTCCGCGGCGAAGCGGTCCGCCCTACCCCTCGACTTTCCCTGGTGGGCCGCCGAGGGAGGCGATCATCGCCGAGAAGCTCTTGCCCGCTGCGCTCGCGACGCTGTTCTGATCGCTTGTGGCGCTCCATTGGTGGCTTTCCGCGGCGTAGGTCGCGGTGCTGATTCCGGCGCCCCATCCGAGCTCGATCCCGGTCGGCCAGCGGGGGATGATGCTTGCGATCGGCTGACCGGCCGCCACCGTGTCCCCGACCCGCAGGCCAGCCGCAGGCTTCACCCCCTCGGCGTAATACACGTAGCAGCCAGCGTCGGGTCCGTCGAGTAGCCGGTACTCGATGAACGATCCCGGCCACCCGGTCGCCGTCGTCGCCACGTGCGTGATCGTCGCCCCGCCGATCGCCGCAAGCGTGCCCGAGCCGGCGTAGTCAACCCCCTGATCGATCCGCTCGGGCGTCACACGCGCGCCGGCGAGCGGGTTGACGTAATCGCTCGGCCCGCTCGCAGGCTGACAAGCGCGGGTGAGACCCGTCCCGGTCACCCGCGGCACCGGCCAGCGAGATAACGGTCCTGCACCGCCTGAGTCGGCATATCGAGGATGCGCCGGCGCCGATATCGCCGCCGCTCGCGCCGCGATCGGGGACCCTCGGGTGCCTTGGCCGGCAAGCGCGCTAACCAGAACGACAGCCAGCACCGTGAGGACGACGACTCCAACACCGCGCCTCACGAGTATCCGCGAGCGGCTCGCCTTGCGGTCGCTGGTGCACAGCCGATCGGTCGCCGGCCGACGCGCCCGTGTCCTCTGCGCCGGACGGCGCTGCTCGCGCCGCTGATTGCGCTTGACCGAGACACCCCCCGACTTGTTCCTGCGTGCCAGCGAGCGCTCAAGCGATTCTTGCCACGGCTCGCCCCGTCCAAGGTCTCGGACGGCGTCCACAATCCTCCTTTGAGGGCTACTCGGAAAGCCTGCGGAGTTAGCTGACGGGCTCGCGCTTGCGCGCTACGCCGCACTACGACGGCGATTCGCCCCGGCGACCACGCGGATCGCTTCGGGTCCCCCGCTCGCCCGCCACGGATGGCACGGCGACTCGGCTCGTTATGTGCCGCGGCACGCTATCACTCCCCTCACCCGTGAACTTGGTGAACTCGCTTCGGGTTCGACGAAAACTCAGGACTGTCGAAACGGTTCTGACCAGCCCGTGGAGCTTCCGCTTTCGCCGCGAAGCAGCCATCACGGCGAGCCCTGCGAACCCCGACCCATGTGGCGGTTTGCGGACAAACTTAGCCACCGGTGCGCCAGCTGCCAGCCGGCGCATACAGAGCCAGCAGAGTCGCCGCGACCGCTCCGGCTCAGCTCCCGCGCGGCCGTCGCCCCTGGCGATCGGGACCCGCGCCGCGCCAGCGAGACGGATGCGATCGTCCAAGCCGTCAGCGAACTCGCGGGGGCGGCGCACACGTAACGTCGCCTAAGCGCTACTGCGGCGCGCGATGCGCCTTAGGCGAAAACGATCGTGAGCGAGATGTGCGCGTACGCGCCGCCGGTGACGGCGACGACCGTCCGCTTGTGGATGCGCTGCTGCCCTCTACGCCTACGTGTACGGGGCGCCCGAGAACGAGATGCGCGCCGCCGCCGCGCATCGGGCTCGGGCGATGGACTGCTCCGACCGGTGGGTGGAAGACGGCTGCGAGCTCGGCAGTTTGCTGATCGACGAGGTATGTGCTGCGCCGCTTGCTCCTAAGGCGGGCTGCTCGCAGCCGTCCACCGTCCGTGAGTCAGAACCATCCGGGGTCGAGCCGGGGGCTCGGGCGCCCCGCCCGCATCAGCCCGGGCCCCGAAAGCGGCTCGTGATGTTTGCCGCGACTGTTTTGAGGGTAAAGGCCCGTGTTAGCGTTCACATCAGCGCCCTCGCTTGGCAAGGGGAGAGATCAAATGAACAACCGTGTCCGTGGCCGATGGTGGGTGATGGAGGTGGGGTCGATGGGCCTCAGCGAGACTTTCCGCGCGATGTCCGCGGTGACCAAGGCCGTCGGGGGTACGGTGGCAGTCGCGTGCACGCTTACCTTGGCGATCCTCGGTGCGACGGCGCCGTCCGCCGGCGCGCTCCCCACCTCGATTAGCGACGTCGGGCCCGCCTCGCTGAGCGAAGGCACCGGCGACCCGAACCTCGGCGTCGCCAACCAGAGCGGACGCACCCTCAACTTCGACAACGGCTGGCGCTTCAAGCTAGTGAACACCGCCAACGCCACCGATCCGAGCGGCGTGTATGGGGACTCGAGCGATCCCAACGCCGCCGCGCCCGACTTCCCCGACTCCACCTGGGAACGCGTGACGCTCCCTCACGACTGGAGCATCACCCAGCTCCCGAGCCCCAGCCAGACCAACGCCACCGGCTACTTCCCCGGCGGCCTGGGCTGGTACCGGAAGACGTTCACGCTGCCGGCCTCGATCAAGGGCAAGGAGATCACGGTCGACTTCGACGGCGTGTACGACAACTCGTACGTCTACCTCAACGGACGACTGCTCGGAAACCACCCCTACGGCTACACGGGCTACAGCTACGACATCACCGGCCTGGCTCACACCGACGGCCACACCCCCAATGTGCTCGCGGTGGTCGTCCAGAACCAGGAGCCGAGCAGCCGCTGGTACTCCGGCAGCGGGATCACACGGCACGTCCATCTCACCGTTGTCGACCCGGTCCACATCGCGCGCTGGGGCACCTTTGTGACCACACCGAATCTGGCCACGACGATCCAGTCGGGATACGCCGACGTGCACGTCGCCACCCAGCTCGCCAACGACACAGGCACCGGTAAGACGACCAGCATCGCCTACACCGTCAAGGACCCGAGCGGCCGAACGGTTGCGCGCGGCACGTCCGACCCTCTCCCCGTGCCCGCGGACGGCGCCACCGGCACGATCGACCTCAAGGTCAACCATCCACATCTGTGGTCCACGACCGATCCGGCGCTCTACACGCTCCAGACCCAAGTCATCAGCGGCCACAAGCAAGTAGACCGTGCCAGCACTACATTTGGCATCCGCTGGCTGGTCTTCGACCCCAAGCACGGGCATCAGCCTGAACGGCAAGCCGCTCAAGCTGCACGGAGTCGACCTGCACAACGACGAGGGCGCGCTCGGCTCGGTCGACAACTACGACGCGCTTTGGCGCCAGATGAGTGCGCTTAAGGCGATGGGCGTCAACGCCTTCCGGACGTCGCACAACCCGCCCTCGCCCGAGATGATCGACGTCTGCCAGCGACTTGGCATCGTGATGATGGTCGAGGCGTTCGACACGTGGGATGTCCGCGGGGCCGGAAAGCTCCCGTTTGACTACCACCAGTACTTCAACCAGTGGAGCGACTACGACATCAAGGAGATGGTCAACGGGGCGAAGAACTCGCCGGCGGTGATCATGTGGTCGATCGGCAACGAGATCCCCAACTGGGGGACCTCGCAGGCCGTGCCGGTCGAGCAGCAACTGATCGACGACATCCACTCCATCGACACCACCCGGCCCGTGGTCGCCGGTTCTGATCGATACCGCAGCGTTCCACCGACCGGGTCCGCGACCGAGCAGATGCTTCTGAAACTCGACGGTCTCGGGCTCAACTACGACACCGCCAAGGCGATCGACGGGCTGCATGCGAAGTACCCGAACACGTTCTTGTTCGAGTCCGAGTCCTCGTCGGAGACGTCGACCCGCGGCTACTACCAGGACCCGAGCCTGCTCAATACGGGCCAGAACTTCACGCCCGGAAAGGAGGAACTGTCCTCCTATGACAACAACCTCGACGACTGGACGCTGAGTGGCGACTACAGCCTGAAGAAGGATCGCGACCGCCAGTTCTTCGCCGGTCAGTTCGTGTGGTCGGGCTGGGACTACATCGGCGAGCCGACCCCGTACTCGACCTTCCCCGTGAAGACCTCGTTCTTCGGCCTCGAGGACACCGCGGGCTTCCCCAAGGATCAGTACTACCTGTTCAAATCCCAGTGGAACCCCGCCCCGATGGTCCACATCCTCCCGATGAACTGGACCGACTACCAACCGGGCCAGGTCGTTCCGGTCTGGATCTACGCAAACGCACCAACCGTGGAGTTGTTCCTGAACGGAACCTCGCTCGGCGCGAAGTCGTTCACCGATAAGACCACCACCTTCGGCGCCGGCTACCTCGAGACGACCGAATGTCCCGGCGACGACAAGAACTACACCGGTGGCGCCTGCCCTGGCAGCTACCAGAGCCCGAACGGAAGCTCGGGCAAGCTGCACCTGACCTGGAACGTCCCGTTCCAGCCGGGACGGCTCGTCGCCGTGGCCAAGGACGCGAGCGGCCACACGGTCGCCCGTGATGAAGTCGACACGGCGGGACAGCCGGACGCGATCCGCCTTACGACCGACAAGACATCCCTGCTGGCCGACGGCAAGTCGCTGGCGTACGTCACGGTTCACGTCCTCGACGACCATGGCGTCGAGGTTCCGGACGCCGACAACACGATGCATGTCTCGGTCGGCGGCGCGGGCACGTTCGCCGGTGCGGACAACGGCAAGCAGGACGACGCCGATGGGTACAAGTCGACCACGCACGACGCGTTCAACGGCTTGATGCTCGCGATCGCGCAGGCCTCGACGCGGCCGGGTCCGATCCACGTGACCGTCACCTCGCCGGGCCTGCGCGGCGCCGAGATCACGCTGCACTCGAGCCGTCACCCGAGCGGGGGCGGTCGCGGCGCGGGCCAGCGACAGCTACCCCGCACTCCCGCGACACCGGCTCCTGGCAGCCTCGCCCCGACGGCCGATGCAAGCTTCAGCGGCGGCGTGTTCTCGGGCTTCGGCTCGGACTTCGGCGTGAGCACGACACTGCCCGCGACGATGCTCGACGGCGACCCCTCGACCTTCTGGTCGAATCGCTACAGCAAGGTGCAGACGCAGAATCTGAACGCAGTGACCAATGCGCACCCGCAGGACTGGGTCAGCGTCACCTGGGCCCCGGCCAAGCAGGTCAGCTCGCTCCAGCCCTCGATCATCACCGACGCCAACGATGAGCTGCCTGCCGCCGTGACTGTGTACTACCGAAGCGGCCAGGATTGGGTGCCCGTGACCGGCCAGCAGGTGAGCTTCGCCGGCGCGTCGAACACGCCGTCCACGATCACCTTCGACCCGGTGACCACGACCGCGCTCAAGCTCGAACTGACCAGCCGGGCGCCGTACGACCCCACGACCGGCAACCTCGCGATATCCGAACTGAAGATCCCAGGCGTGAATTGATGGCGACACCTTTCTCTTACATGCGACGAACGACAACTCAAGTTGCGATCGGATCAGCGACCGGAGTTCACCCTCCGGAGCGTGGAGGAAGGGGAGCGCGATGCGACGTGTGTGGTGGGTCTGTGTCCTGACGGCGATGCTTCTGGCGGTGCCCGGCGCGATGGCGCGGGCCGATGTGACCCAGCCACCGCCGCCGTTTGACCCCAGTCCGATCGACGGCGACACTGAGTACCTGATCAATCAGGCGTCGGGACAGCAGGCGCAGTCCGTCGGCGCCGACGTGGTGGCGCGTGCTCGCAGCTTCAGTGCACTCAGCCAGCGCTGGGCGATGACCAAGCTCCCCCACGGTGGCTGGATCATCAGCAACGTGGGCAACGGCCGCTGTCTGGAGGCCGTGCCGGGGCCCGTGGTCGTGCTGCGCGCCTGCCGCGCCGGCGATGCCGCCCAGGAATGGTCGTTTACCTATGTCACCAACGGCTACTCGATCATCACGAACGCCGCCACCCACCGCGTGCTGGATGTGGGCGAGGGCGGCAAGCTGACTCAGTCGGCGCTGCGGGGCTCAGCGTCGCAGAGTCAACTGTGGGAGTACCGGCCGACGTACTTCCGGGGCAACGACTCAAGCCTGCAGTCCAAGGCCGAGAGCGACCGAGTGACGCTGAACTCGCCCAACGTGCCGTGGTGGCACGACGCGTACCTGCCCGGGCAGGATCTGCTGCAGATCTTTAAGGACAACGGTCTCAACATGATCCGGGTCCGGCCGGCGTCGATCAACACCACGGTGGTGCACGATGGCGTCAGCTTCAAGTTGACCGACGCCCCATACAGCAACTACACGCTGGCGCCGCCGCCGGCAAGCCAGGTCATCCCGGCCACTGCAAACCCGGCGTCGCCGGGCGGCACGAGCAGCGGCACCCACGCTCAGACCGATTGGTCGGCCGTCGATCTGGCCAAGCGGGCCAAGCAGCTTGGGATGGCGGTCAACGTCACGCTGTTCTATTCGGGCGACAACACGTCCGAGACACCGGGCAACTGGGCGGGCAAGACCGTCGACGAGCTTGCGGGTGTCCCGCCGCATGCCGGGCTGATGTACAAGTACGTCAAGCAGGAGATGGAGCTGTTCCGAGCCAACGGCGCGTGGCCGGACCTGGTGTCGATCGGCAACGAGGTGAACAACGGCATGTTCACGACCACCGGAGCGAGCGGGCTCTCGCCATCGGGCACGAATTGCACGCCGACGGCCACGGCTGGCGGCACCGGAACCGAGAACTGCTTCCCGCGCATCCAGCGCGCGGCCATGCAGGCGATCGCCGACGCGGCGTCCGACAGGTCGGACCCGGCACTGCTCGGGCGGCCGTTGCCGCCGCCGCTGACCTGCATCCACGTCGATGGCAACCCCGATCTGCAGACGTTCTTCGACGGTGCGGTCCACGCCAACGGGATCCCGCTCAACGTGGCCTGCGAGAGCTACTACCCCGGCTGGCACGGCCCGCTGACCCAGGCGCAGCAGGACTGGCATCCCTGCAACCTCGTCGGCAGCTGCGGCTCGACCGTCCAGCACGTCGCCGAGGACGACTTCGCCCGCGAGGCGAACGGCCTCGGCCTGCCCATCTTCACGATGGAGGATGGCGTGTCCTACACCACGCAGGGGAGCCCACCCGACCCGTACTACGGGATCGGCCCCCCAGGCCCGTCGCGGACGCTGTCGCGGCAGGGGATCATCGACCTCAACAAAGTGGAGCGCAACATCCCCCACGATCTCAGCCTGGGCATGGAGTGGTGGGCCGGCGAGGCCACGCCCGTGCCGGCTGGCATGGCCGGCGTGCGGGCGTTCTGGGCCACGCCGGGCGTGGGCATATTCGACGCCTCGACCGCCCCCGGCAACCCGGCGAACAACGCGACCCTGCCGGTGATGGCCGCGATGGGCGACAGGCTCGATCCCACGCTCGCCTACAAGCTCGTGAGCGCCGCCGCCGGCGGCCTGCTCGAGGGCACGGCCGGCACGGCGCTCGCCACGGGCCCGGACACCGGGATCACCAGCCCGCAGCAGCAGTGGCGGATCTTCGCCCAGGGGGCCGATCCGGAGCACAACGCGGCCGTCTATCCCGCGCCAATGGACCATCGCGGCGACGGCTTCTTCCAGATCGTGAGCAACGCGAATGGTGTCAACGTGCTGGACACCGACGGCACGCACGTGACGCAGGGCCCACAGAGCACGGACGTACTCTCCATCACCGGCACCGATCCCAACCAGGAGTGGGACATCCTGCCGGCCGGCAACTGCGCAAACACACCCGCCAACTGCACGGCTCCGCCCACGGTGTCACGCGGTGACGGGGACTACTACGTGATAGTGAATAAGGCGACCGGCAACGTGCTGGCCGCGACCCCCTCCGGAGTCGTGGCGCAGGCACCGGCCACTCCGTCGAACGGCGACTGGATCGCGCCCGCCGACAAGGGGCAGCTGTGGCGGATCGTCCCCGCGCGCATCACTCGCTGAGGCCCTAGTCGATCTCCACGTCGAAATCCCATTGCACGAGCGATCTGCCGCTCGTCATCGGCACCCACATGAGCCTGCCCTGGCCGGTCGGGAGTACGGCGGACATCTTCAGCTCCACCGTTCTGCCGGACGTGACTTGACTAGGTGGAGGGCCGCCGTCGAGGTTCGTCACCTTCGGGGTGTGCACGAGAGCCTGCTCGTCGCTCGCGGCGAACTGCTTCGGCACGATTTGGATCCACGCCTTGGCGGCTGTCAGCGAACACCAGCGCTCTCTCGCGCCTCGACCAGACTCCCGCATCATCTCCCACGCTGAAGCGGTCGATCCCAGCGCACGCTCAATCACTGGGTTTTGATCCGCCGCGGCCTCGTCAAACCGAGGGTTCGTGGGCGGTAGCTACTCATCTCTTGGGGCCTGTCGGCTCCTGACGTCGCGTCGCGGGCTAATTGGCTTGACGTTGGGCCCGTGTTAACGCTAACTTGGCCCCCCGGTCGGGGTGCTTAGGGCCTCGAGCCGGTGTCGGCAGGAGGAAGAGATGCGCCGTGCAAAGCATCCGCTCGGCATCGTCGGCCGTTGCGTGGGCGGTGTTTGGAGGAAACTCGGAGTGCTACCGGGTGGCTTTGGGGGGAGCAGGAGCCGCTGCCACGAGCGGTCGTTCTCCATTGCTGGGATCGGCGTAGGTCAGCGGTCGCCCGTGCTCGCAGTGGCGGTGGCGTTCCTGGCGCTAGCGCTTCTCCTCGCGGGAATCGTGACGCGCGGCGGACAGGCCAGCGCCGCCCCCGCGAGCGCGAGTGCGCCCGTGACGCACACGATCACCTATGACAAGTACTCGCTGATGATCGATGGGAAGCGCACGTTCATCTGGTCCGGGGAGTTCCACTACTGGCGGCTGCCCAGCCCGAGCCTGTGGCTGGACATCCTGGAGAAGATGAAGGCCGAGGGTTACAACGCCGTCTCGATCTACTTCGACTGGGCATATCACTCACCCGCGCCCGGCGTCTACGACTTCTCGGGCGTGCGCGACGTCAACCTGCTGCTCGACGACGCGGCTAAGGTTGGGTTGTACGTGATCGCCCGGCCGGGGCCGTACATCAACGCCGAGACCAGCGGAGGCGGCCTGCCCGGATGGCTGACGACCCAGTCCGGCAGGGCTCGCACCAACGCCCCGGACTACGAGGCGGCGGCCGACGACTGGCTGCACCACATCGACGCGATCCTCGCCCAGCATCAGCTTGCCAACGGCACCGGCACGGTGATCCTCTACCAGATCGAGAACGAGCTGGCGAGCACCGGCAGTGGCGAGTTCGCGTACATGCAGAACCTGTACGACACCGCGCGGAGCGACGGCATCACGGTGCCGATCTTTCACAACGACAAGGGCCGCAACGGGATCTGGGTTCCCGCCGGCTCGGGCGTCCCCGGGACGGTGACCGGGCCGAACGACCTGTACGCGTTCGACGGCTATCCGGGTGCCGTCTGCACAACCGCTACCCCGCCCAAGCCTAACGCCTCTCCCGACTGGGGGATCTGGGGAACCGGTGGCGCCACCGGCGGCGCCAGCGCTTCACCGAATACGCCCGGATTCCTCGCCGAGAACGGCGGCGGCTGGTTTGACTTCTGGGGCAGCCCGGGCATCTACGACTGCATGTCGCAGAGCGAGGGCCCCGGTTACGAGCGGGTGACCTACGGCACAAACATCGCCAACCGGATCACGCTCGAGAACTTCTACATGACCGTCGGGGGCACGTCCTGGGGTTGGCTGCCGGCGCCCGTCGTCTACACCTCCTATGACTACGGTGCCGCGATCAACGAGGCGCGGCAGCTACGGCCGAAGGTGTCGACGATGAAGGAGCTCGGACTCTTCCTGCAGAGCGTCTCCCCGGTGATCACCAGGGTCGACCAGGGCGCCCCTGTGACACCGTCGTCGTCGCGGATCAAGGTCGACGACGACGTCAACAACGACACGGGCACGCACTTCTACTTCGTGGTCCACAACCCGTCGACCGCGACGACCGATGACGCCTTCACGTTCCCGATGACGACGTCGGACGGCACCTACACGATTCCGCGGCAGGGAATGCTGGAGCTCAACGGCCAGGACGCGAAGACCCTGGTCGCCGACTACGACATGGACGGCCAGCACCTCGTCTACTCGACGTCGGAGATCATGACCCATTTTGCCGAGGGCGCCTCGGACGTTGCGCTGCTCTACGGCCGCGACGGCGAGGACGGCGAGACCGTGCTGCGCTACTCGAGCCACCCGACGGTGAACGTCGTCTCGGGCAACGTCTCGAGCACCTACGACCCGACGACCGGCGACCTCCGGCTCGACTACGTCCACAACGGCCTGGCCGAGGTGCAGATCATGGGCGGCGGTCGGCCGACGCTGACGCTGCTTCTGGCCGATAACACCACCGCCAACACGTTCTGGCGTCAGGACACGGCCGCGGGTCCGGTGCTCGAACAGGGCCCAGAGTTGGTCAGGACGGCGACGATCACCGGAGCAGCGCTCCATCTGAGCGGCGATACGAGCACAGCGACGACAATGAATCTGTGGGCGCCGGCAGGCGTGAAGTCGGTCATCTGGAATGGCCAGCAGGTCGCGAACGCAGCGGCTGACAGTCAGGACGTCGCGGTCGCGACTGCGCAGCTGCCGGGACCGGCGCCGATCGAGCTGCCCGACCTCTCGGCCGCGACGTGGAAGTTCGCGCCAGAGTCACCGGAATCGCAGCCGTCATTTGACGACTCGACCTGGCAGGTCGCCGACAAGACGACAACCAACAGCACCACCAAACCTCCCGCCGGCCAGCCCGTGTTGACTGCGGACGATTACGGCTTCCACAACGGTGACGTCTGGTATCGGGGGACGTACTCGGGTGCGTCGGCGGCGACGAGCATCACGATCCGGTACGGCGGCGGCGGCGCCGGCATGTTGCAGGCCTGGCTTGACGGCGTTTACCTCCGCCAGAACGTGCTAGCGAACAACAGTGCCTCGCCGCCCACGACCGGGACGGTCACCGTCCAGATTCCGAGAAGCCTGCAAACCGACGACACGCATGTGCTGGCGGTAATGGTCCGCAACGACGGCCACAACGAGGACGGCGGGGTCAACGACGCCCAGAAGGAAGGCCGCGGCCTGATCTCGGTCGCCATGGCTGGCGCCAACCAGGCGGCCGTGCAGCCGCAGATCAGCTGGCGCATTCAGGGCAACCTCGGCGGCGAGGACATCGCGGATCCGACCCGCGGGGTCGAGAACAACGGCGGGCTGTTCGGCGAGCGGCACGGCTGGTATCTGCCCGGCTACCCCGACAGCGGGTGGACGACGACAACCGTCCCGGCGGCAACCGCCATGTCAGGAACCTCGTGGTACCGGACGACGTTCAACCTCGATATCCCCACGGTCGACGATGCCTCGCTGGGGATCACGATCGGTGACCCGTCAACGCCGCAGTCGTCGGCGAACTACCGGGCCCTGATCTTCGTGAACGGCTGGAACATGGGCGAGTACATCGCAAACGTCGGGCCACAGCACACGTTCGTGATCCCGAACGGAGTGTTGAAGCCTGACGGGTCCAACACGCTCGCGATCGCCGTGACAAGCGACGGAGGTCCGGGCAACGGCCTGGAAAAGGTCTCGCTCACCGATCTGGGTACCGTCCGCGGCGGCGTGTTCGTCCAGATGGACAAGGCCCCGAACTGGAACGCGGCAACCTATGGTCCGCCCGTGGCGCCGAGCGAGGTGGCAATGGAAGGGTTCACCGGAAACGCGGCCTCTCCGGCTCGCGGCGGCGACACCTTCACAGTGACAGGAGCGATCGCGAACCTCAGTGGGCCGCAGGCGACGAATGTGAGCGTCGCACTCGACCTGCCCGGTGGGTGGACGGCGTCTCCGACCACACCCGCGACGATCGGCAGTCTTGCGACCGGTGCCTCACAACAGGTGAGCTGGACGGTCACAATCCCCGACGACGTCGCACAGGGCAGCTACTCGGTCTCCGCGATCGCGAGCTACCAACAAGGGTCCACCAGCAGTACGACCGGCGCCTCGTATGGGCTGTCGGTCATCCCTAAGGGACTCGTCTACATCAGCGACCTGCCGTTCGTGTCGGCCACGGACGGGTTCGGGCCGGTGGAACGTGACGAGAACGTCGGGGGACCCAACGCCAACGACGGAGGGCCGATCAGCATTGACGGCGTCGTTTATTCCAAGGGGCTGGGCACGAACGCGATCAGCAGCGTCGTGATCAACGTTCCGGCCGGTTGCACGACGTTCTCCAGTGACGTCGGCGTCGACGACATGGCCGGCACGAAGGGCACCGTCACGTTCAGCGTTCTGGCGGACGGTGTCCAGGTGGCGTCTACCGGGGTGATGAGAGGCGGCCAGCCCGCGCAGCACCTGACGGCTAACCTCGCCGGTGTCTCTCAGCTGACGCTGAACGTGGGCGACGGAGGCGATGGCATCGGGCACGACAACGCCGACTGGGGTAACGCGGAACTTATGTGTGCCGGTTGACCGGCCAGCGTAACCGTTGCGGCTGAAGCGCTGGGCGCGTCTGCATGCGGATGGCGCCGCGCCGAGCGGCTCCTAGTTGGGTGTCAGGAGGAGCACGCGGGCCTCAGCATTGTGGGATCCGCGATCACGATCTTCCGGGCAGTTTTTGACCATCGCCGAGATCGGTGAGATGAACGAGGACCTCCCGACGGGCCATGGCGCCCGGCGGGTGTTCAGTCAGTTGGTGCTCGACCTCGCTGCCGCGCGAGAGACTCGAAAGGGCCGCTCGGGCCACGCGCTCCGCAGCACATCACAAGGCGATCGCTCACTTCTGCTCCCACGAACGGGCGGCCGTGATGAGGGCGGTGGCGTGGCGCGGAAGAACTTCCGCTCCGCGTCGGACGTGGCCCGAAGCAGAAGCTCGGCCGATGCCGGTTGAGGTTGTCGACGGGCGTCGGCCGGGTGAAGGATGGGCGGTCGTGCGTCCCGGACTGGCCGGGGCGCTCGTCCCGAAAGGAGCCGCTCATGTCACAGGGTTCGATGGTGCTGCTCGACGCCGCCGGCCGGCGCCGATCGCCGGCCACCAGGCCGGGGTACCTCGCCGGCCGCGCCCCGCGTAACAAGGGGATGCAGTACCCGCCTGACCCGCCGCGCCCGGAGGAGATCATTGTGGTGATGCGCAACGCTGGCCGCGACCGACACGGATTGCGGATCCGGGCGCTAATCGCAATTCTGTGGCGTGGTGGACTTCGGATCTCTGAGGCGCTGGCGCTGAATGAGACCGACATCGACGAACACCGCGGATCGCTGCTGGCGCGTCACGGTAAAGGGGACAAGCGCCGCGAAGCTGGCATGGACCAGTTTGGGTTCGAACAGCTGGGAGCGTGGCTCGCGCAGCGCGTGCTGTTGCCGCCCGGACCACTGTTCTGCGTGATCGACGGTCGCACCCGGGGACGCCGTTGGGCGGCGACCGCGGCGCGCGCCGAGCTGCGTCAGCTCGCCGTGGCGGCCGGCGCGCGCCGACGGTTCGCGCCCCATCAACTGCGCCACGCCCACGCGGTCGAACTCGCCCGTGAGGGCGTCGCGGTCAACATCATCCAACGCCAGCTCGGACACACCGACCTCGGCACCACCAGCACCTACCTCCAAGGGATCGATCCCAGCGAGATCATCGACGCCGTCCGGTCCCGCAGACCACCCACCATCTCGGCCACCGCCGGACTCGCGCTCTAACAACACCACGCGGTAACGACATCGAGGCGCTGCGCCGCCCACCGGCCAGGCGGGCCGGGCGCTCGGACTCGCCTGTGCTCCGGCGGCGCGGCTGGATGCAACGGTAATCGGCTGAACACCGAACGCTGGCCGAACGCCGTCTCGAGCTCACAAGTCAGTGGGCTGGGCTACGGCTGAGCCGGCAGGGCGTCGATTATGAACAGACGCGCCGGCTCGCTGCCATGGTTGCGCCCGCGGTGCGCAGGGGCGGCTGGAAGCCGAAATGCCTGCCCACCCGCGACCCGCATTTCCGGCGAGCCGTCTTCGAACTCGTATTGAAGCTCGCCGTTGAGCACGTAGCCCGAGTGCGGGCTGTCGCACCACTCCGTCCGTCCGGCTCTGGGCGCGTACTCGAGCTGCCTCAGCGGCAGTCCGCGGGCGGAGTCCTCGGCTGGCGATAGAGCAGCAGCGACGAGCTGCCGGCCCTGGTCCACGCGAGGCGCTCGGATTCGTGCGGAGCATGCGTCCCGGCCGGGCGACGGGCGTGCTTCCATCCATGGCCTACCGGAGCGCTGTGCGACATGGGCAGCGACTACCAGGTGAAATCAAGCGCCGGCGCCGGGGCGATTGATGTCGAGTTCTCAGGCGCCTGGCGCGCGATACTCGACCGAACGCTTCACGGCGCGGTCAACCTCCTCGGGCGTCAGAAGCACGATCGTTCTCGTGGCCACCGCGCCGGATGAGTTCACGGCTATTGCCATTGCGGCCGCGCTCTCGTTGTCAGGGAAGTCCGCGATCACGTAGACATCCCGATCGCCGAACCCGAAGAAGAAACTGTCGAGGCGCCCGCCGACGCTCTCCACCGCCTTCGTCACCGCCTCTCTGCGGGCAGTCCCGCCTTCAGACTGGACTCCCTTGACCCCCACCGTCGTCAGCGAAGCCTCGATCAGGAACTTGGACATTGTGTACACCCCCAAAGGCTTGGTGTTTTGGCGACTCTCCCATTCGGGGTCGGGGAAAGCAACCGCTCGTGCGTCAACTGCCGTCGCTTGTTTCACGCTGAACGCAGCACTCCGTTTTCCGCGGACCGATATTGCTGACCCGATCCTCGGCGTGGGGGCGCGTTGCGGAGTCGCAGCTCTGTTGCTCCGACCCGCAGGCTTCGCCGGCCGCCCGGGGCGGACCCTCCCTCTGCCACGGGGGGCCGCCAGCGGCGTGATCGCGAGACGCTCCCGCCGCGCGATAGCGAGCGCGCCAGGTCGATGGTCAAACACCTGCTTCCACGTACCACGAGCTGCGATATCCGCGGCGGGGCCGATTCGCCGGCAGCCGCTTACGCTCGCCGCCCGAACATCTACCGGGTGCTCGGCCGCCATCGCAGTTGAAGGCCGGGCGAGGACGCGACCGTAGAAGCCGCCGTAGGCAGACCACGATCGAACTCAGAGACGCATGCCCTGTAACCGACAGAACACGATCTTGCGCCGGCCCTAGCGGATCCGCATGGATTGCCATACGGTTGACACCCATTTACCAAGTGAGGGGGCAACGTGATCTTCATCACGACGTACAGGATCAAGCAGCTCAGCCGGGACGAGACGAAGAAGCTGATGGGCGTCTTCGCCGATCAGGGCGTGCCGAGCACCGTCAAAGCGCACTACGTGGCCGCGGACGGCAGCCACGGAGTCGTGATCGCAGAAGCCGATGATCTGGAGGAGGCCTACCGGAACATCCTGAACTACGCGGAGTGGATCGAGTACGACACCAAGCCGTACCTGACGATCGAGCAGGCCGTGCCCCACATCATGGACTACATCAGTTGATGTAGCTCTCCTTCGGGCCTGAGCGCTGGCGGCCGCCGGGCCGGCGCCACGGCCGGACGGTCGGGCTTCTCCTTCGGGCGCGGTGGCGCATGAGGAGCCAGATCCTCGTGGCCGATGCGGCAACGATGCAGGAATGATTGGCGCAATCGCGGTGGATCGGATAGCCGGGACCACCGGGTCCGTAACCCGCCGTACGAGGGCCCCAGACTCGGCGATGGATGCACGTGCCTATGCGGAGCCTGGCGTCGCGCGAACCGCGCGGCGCGTCTCCTCGTCGATCACTGCGACACTCTGCGCTGCCCCGGGTTCCGCGCGCAAACCGCGTCCGTGAGCAAGCCGCGGTGGGATTTGCGGCGCAACACGAATGCGGGTCTCGGCCCGCGTGGTGGCCGGCCACGTGTGTGCCCCAATCGGGCAGATGAAGTGTCTAGCCAGATCGGTTTCTGAGAGCTTCCTTTACCACGGCAATCGAGCGTTGACTGTCGTTGGCAAATGTGGGCCATTACGAGGGCATTTGTATTTCCGTTCAGCGCGTGAGGCCCCGCCAAGACTGATCTGGTGTTGCCCCAGAGTTGCCCGAGGTGTTGCTAGCGGGCGGCTGTGACCCTCCCACGACGCCGGGGTCCTGTCTCCGGGAGCACGACCATGTAGCGCCGCCGCCATGGCGGCGGCGCTGGTGCCGGCCAAGGCGCCGCTTCAGCATTGACGGTCGATCTGCGTCGGTTTCAGTCGGCCATCGGCGTTTATATTTGCTCGGCCCACGGACGTGGGCTGCGGGACCGGCACTTGGGGCGTCCCCGCCGCTCCAGAGAGAGGGTTGGAGTTGTCTTCATCTAGAAGGTTTTGCGTGGCCGTGGCTTCCGTCGTTGCGGTGCTCGGCTTGACATTCGCGGGCGCGGCGTCGGCGCACGGACAGACGTTCTTTGCGTCTCCGGGTGGGACTGGCACGGTCTGCAAGGCGAACAGGCCGTGCTCGTTGACAACGGCCGTCGCCCTGGCGCCGGCTGGGTCGACGGTGAAAGCGCTTCCCGGCGTCTACCAGGGTGGCGTGTCGTTCTCGAAGCAGCTCGACCTGGAGGGCCACGCGGCCGTGCTCGACGCTACGAAGTCGCCGGACGGGTACGGGCTTGAGGTCTCCGGGGCGGGCGGCTCGGGATCGGTGATCGAGGGCTGGACGGTGATAAACGCCCAGTTCTCGGGAATCCTGGTCGGGAGCCATATCGTCGATTCGTCGGGAAACCCGCTGCCGAGCGGTTCGCCGATCAGCAACGTGACGATCGACCACGTCACGGTCGAGCACAACGACAAGGGGTTCAACGGCGCGGTTGGGCAGGGTGTCGGCGAGTGCTTTTCGACGCCGTTCGCGCCTGGCGACTGCGGTGAGGGCATCCACCTTGTCTCGGTCAGCGACTCGACCGTCGAGCACTCTGTCATTCAGGACAACGCCGGCGGCATCCTTATGACGGACGAGTTCGGTCCGGCGACCGGCAACACGATCGCTTTCGACTCGGCGCTGAACAACGATGACGACTGTGGCATCACGATCGCGAGCCACACGGCGAACCAGATCTACGGCAACGTGATCAAGCACAACGTGGCAGATAACAACGGCGTCGCCGGCCAGGGCGCCGGGATCCTGATGGCCGGGGCCGCTCCCGGTACTGGAGTCCACGACAACGTCGTCAGCAATAACGAGGCGTCGGGGAATGGCCTCTCGGGGATCGTGATTCACGATCATTTCCCCGGCAACTTCACCAACAACGTGATCACGCACAACCACCTGGGCACGAACAATCTCGACGGCGACTTTGATTTCCTGACGCCCGATCCGCAGAAGACCGGGATCCTCGTCGCGGCAGGTCCGCCCTTCCCGGGTCTTGTGGTGCCGCCGCTCACGGGCACGGTGATCACCAACAACCAGATCAGCGACAACGACGTCGGGATCTGGACGCTGAATGTCGACCCGGCAAGCACGACGATCGCCGGTAACCACTTCCACAACGTCGCGAGCCAGATCTCGACCAACTAGCAAGAGCCTGGCGGTACGGGCGAACCGCTCGCCCGTACCGCCGCACGTGGGGCGATGCGCCCCTGCGCCCGACGCCACGCGATCCGGATCGGCCTTGGGTCAAGCGACCGACTCCCGATCAGCTCGTCTGGATCGCGCACCGTGATCGCATCGGCGTCGCTCACACGGCCGCGCCAGGCCGTGTCGCCGGGGACCATCGCAACGTCCACAGCGTGCCTGCAGCTCCGCACCTGCTGGTTAGCAGCCGGCGGCACGTTCGGGAACCATCGGGAAGGTCCCGCCGACCCGTGCAGGATGCGCGCCTGTGGCGCCAATTGCGGGTCTGGCTTTCGCATCTGCTCCGGAGAAGCGAGGACGTGGCGTCTGCCGCCCGTGTTCCTCGCCGTGCCAGGGATGCGTGGCTGAAACGCTGTGGGGGAAGGGTTATGGTCTGCTTGTGCGAAGGATCGCGCTCGCGGGCGTTCTCATCGTGGTTATGGCCGGATGCGGAGGTCAAGCCAGGACCGTGAGCGTCGTCGGATCGGGTCCGGCTACGACGGCCGCGCCGTCGACCAAAACGGCGGTCAGTCCTGTGGGGTGGCCGGTTACGGCGAGGGTCAAGCGGTCGGTGACGCCGGTTTTCTGCTCTGGGTTGAACGCTAAGAGCTTCGTGGGCACCGGGTTCAGGGTTCGCGATGGAGTCGTGACGGCGTCGCATGTGGTAGCTGCTTGCCGACCGGAGGCGACGATCAGCCTCGGATGGGGAACCGGCGGATTCGTCTGGACCGACCGGACTCACGATTTGGCGCGGGTGACATATGCGGAGTATCTGCACCCAAACACGGATCCCGAGCCGCCACCGCTGCGACTGGAGCAAAAGCCCGCCTATGTCGGTCAACCGCTTGCCTTGCTCGGCATCCCCGAGCTCACGTCGCTCGACAACCCCTTCGAGCGCGAGGCAACGGTCGTGACTGGGCACGTCGTGGCGACGAATCGCGCTCAGGTGTTGACGTCAGACGAGGGACCGGGCGAGACGCTGAGAGATGCGATCCTGGTCGCGGTTCCAGGCGTGGTGCAGGGCGAAAGCGGCGGCCCCGCCGTCAACTCCGCGGGCAGGGTCGTGGGCGTGATCGTGGGAAGCGCCCCGGGCATCGCCACGCTCACTCCAGTGACGTCCCTAACGTCGCTCCACTGACGATAAGCGAGTCGAACGTCGTCGACGGTGCCGAGACCTGCGTTCGTGTCGGCGCGTGTACGCCGCGCACCGCGAGGATCCGGGTCTGCCAAGCCGTGCGGCGCGCCTACTCCGCGTCGCTAGCTTCGGATCACCGTAAGGTGTTGCCTCGAGGACTGGTCGGAGCCTGATGACACCTGTTCGTCTTGATCGCTCGAGCTGGGCCGCGACGGCGAGGCCGGCGCGGATCGTGCACATTGGTGTGGGGAGCTTCAGCCGCGCGCACCAGGCGTGGTACACGGCGCGTGCCGATCCGTCAGGCGAGTGGGGGATCGTCGCCTTCACGGGTCGCAACCCTGGTGTCGCGGAGGTGCTGTCGCGCCAGGATGGGCTGTACACGTTGATCGAGCGCGGACCGCGGGAGGATCGGCTGGAGGTGATCGATTCGATCTGCGATGCGCGCCCGGGGTCTGACGTCGATGGTCTGATCACGGTGATCGCGGCGCCGCGGACGGCGCTCGTCACGCTAACCGTGACCGAGGCCGGCTACGTGCTTGGGGCGGGAGGCGATGCGATCCCGTCCGTCCCGATGCGGCTCGCGCTGGCCCTCGCTTCGCGGCGTGACGCCGGCGCTGGGCCGGTCGCGATCGTCAGCTGCGACAACGTTCACGCGAATGGGACGAAGTTGCGGGAGCTCACGCTCGCCGCGGCCGAGGAGATTGGTCGTGGCGTGCGCGTCTGGATCGAGGATGAGGTCTCGTTCGTGAGCACGTCGGTGGACCGGATCACGCCGGGCACGACCGTGGAGGACCGTCTGCTCGTGCAGCGCGAGATCGACCGGACCGACGACGCGCCCGTGGTCTGCGAGCCGTTCACCGATTGGGTGCTCTGCGGTGAGTTCCCTGCGGGACGCCCGCGCTGGGAGGACGCGGGCGCGCGTTTCGTCGCGGACGTGGAGCCGTGGGAGCTGCGCAAGCTGTGGCTGCTTAACGGTGGCCACTCGCTGCTCGCCTACCTGGGGCTGCTGCGCGGTCACGTGAGCGTGGACGACGCAGCCGGCGATCCGGAGGTGGACGCGGCACTCGACCGCTTCTGGGAGCTGGCGCAGCGGTATCTGCCAGCACGTGATATGGACCTGCGGAGCTACCGTCGCGATCTGAAGCAGCGCTTTGCCAACGGCCGCATCGCCTACCCGCTGGCGCAGATCGCGGGCGACGGAGTGGCGAAGCTGCGTAACCGGGTGGTTCCGGTCGTGCAAGCGTCGATCGCAGTGGGCGACTCGGCGGAGGCTGCGCTGCGCGTGATCGCAGCCTGGTCGCAGTGGATCGGCGGGGTGACCGACGTGGCGGCCGTGGACGCAAGCGCCGGGGATCTGACGCCGATCCTGGGAAGCACGGCTGGCGTTGACCGCACCCGCGCGCTGATGGAGCTGCTGGCGCCCGGGTGGGGGGCGCGCGACGAGCTCGTCGAGGCTACCGAGCGTTTGCGCATCGACCTGACCCGGGCCGCCCGAGGCGGGCGGCAACCAAGCATCGAGGTGCACACGACATGAAGATCTCGTCGGCTGAAGTGATCGTCACGAGCCCGACCCGTAACTTCGTCACGCTCAAGTTGACGACGGATGAGGGCATCACCGGTCTCGGCGACGCGACCGTCAACGGTCGCGAGCTGGCGGCTGCTTCGTATCTGCGTGACCACGTCGCGCCGCTGCTGCCGGGCCGTGACCCGCATCAGATCGAGGACACCTGGCAGTACCTCTACCGCGGCGCCTACTGGCGACGTGGGCCGATTACGATGGCGGCGATTGCGGCTGTCGACATGGCGCTCTGGGACATCAAGGGCAAGATCGCCGGCCTGCCGGTCTACCAGCTCCTCGGTGGCGCCTCGCGTGACGGCCTGCTTGCGTACGGCCACGCCTCCGGGAACTCTCAGGCCGGGCTGTTCGAGTCAATCCACGAGCACCTGGAGAGGGGCTACCGCGCAATCCGCGTGCAAACTTCGGTGCCGGGCATCCGCTCGCTGTACGGCGTCGCGGCGCAGCCCCAGGCTTCGGGCGAGCGCTACGACTACGAGCCGGCCGGGCGCGGTGTCCGTCCGGTCGAGGAGGATTGGGATACGGCCGCGTACATCCGCCACGTGCCGACCGTCTTCGAGGCCGTCCGACAGGAGTTCGGCGACGAGCTGCCGCTGCTACACGACGCTCATCATCGCCTCACGCCGATCGAGGCCGCGAAGCTCGGGAAGCGCCTGGAGCCCTACGACCTCTTCTGGCTCGAGGACTGCACGCCCGCCGAGAACCAGCAGGGGCTGCGGCTGGTGCGCCAGCACACCACCACGCCGCTGGCGATCGGTGAGGTTTTCAACACCGTCTGGGACTACCAGCAGCTGATCACCGAGCAGCTGATCGACTACGTTCGCGCTGCAGCCACCCACTTCGGCGGGATCACCGCGCTGCGCAAGGTCATGGACTTCGCCGCCCTGTACCAGATCCGTTCCGGGTTTCACGGCCCCACGGACGTCTCGCCAGTCGGCTTCGCCGCGCAGCTGCACGTCGCTCTGGCCATCCACAACTACGGCATCCAGGAATACATGGAGCACAGCGAACCCACCAACTCCGTGTTCCGCCAGACCATGACCTTCAAAGACGGGTACCTGCACCCCGGCGATGCGCCAGGCATCGGCGTGGAGATCGACGAGCAAGCCGCGGCTCGTTTCCCGTACCAGTCAGCCTACCTTCCGGTCAGCCGGCTGCGCGACGGCACACTCCATGACTGGTGACCGCCGGTCGGCGGCGCTGCCTTGTTATTGGCGCGGGTGAACGCCGACGCCTTCCCGGCGTGGCTGCTGGTGTCCCGGTTTCAGCAGCGCGATGATGACCGTTCCGGCATCCACGTCGTCGCTGCTTTTGGTCGACTAGCGATGTCCCAGCGGGGGAGGATCGTGTCTGCGGTGGGACGGTTGTGACGGCCGGCGTGTCGCCAGGTGACAGAGCGGTGCCTACGCAGACGCGCCTGTCGCACGCCGAGTGCTCGCTGTCGCGTTTAGCCCGTAGGAGGCGCATCCGCATCGTTCATCGAGAGTGCTTTTTCTGAGAGCGGCAGCCTCGGTCTTGCGCGATAAGCACGACCGCTTGGATGCACACGCCGGTGACACTGGCGGTGTATCCGCTCGTTTAGACGAGTTGGGCAGGGAGACAACCGTCCACCCCCGAGACGCAAGCCGGTGACCTGCGGGCTCGGTCGAGTAGGTCAACGTGAAGCTGCGCGTCGGTGCCACATCGTGAGCTACGGACGCTCCTGGCGCTGCGCATATGCGGCCTCGCGCACCGCCGCGTCGCTCTCGAGCGCCCCTCCGAGCGTGCCGCCCACGGTTGCCAGCGCACCGGCCACCAACGCTAGTCGCACGTAGTCCGCGAAGCCCGAATGTCGGCCGATCTGCGTCGCGAGCACCGAGGGTTCGATCATGATGCCGGCCGCCGCCAGGCTGAGCACGCACACAGCGGCGTAGAGCACAAGGATGCCGATGGCCACCGTGATGACCGTCACGAGGTTGAACAGGATCGCCTGCTCGCGCACGCGGCGATCCGTCGCCCGCTCCCACAGCCCGTGCGCCGCGATCAGCGTCGTCACCGCCGTCGCGATCGTGGCCAGGAACAGCACCGCAAGCCGCAGTGGAGACAGCGTGGCCGCGATCCGCCACACGTCCGACGTGATGACCGCGAAGGCGGCGACCCCAAGGGCTCCGATCAGCGCGCGCGACAATCCGACGACCAGCCGCCACGGATGATTGGCCCGAACCATCCCCAGCACCAGCCGGACGTTTCCGGTCGCCACGCGCTGTAGCAGCGTAACTCCGTCGAGCGCCTCCGAGCCCTCCACCTCCGTGGCGAGCTCGACCAAGCGCCGCCCGACGCTCCGTCGGTGACCACGTCGGTTCTCCCCCCGGCGCCGCTCGGTATCACCCGCGAACACTCCCACGGCGTCGACCAGGGACTGCACCAAACGCCGGTCGGACTGCTTGAGCCCGAGCGCCGGCAACGACACGAGCGCGACCCGGTGAGTTCGGCTCGAGTGGGTCAGCACCGGGCGTCGGGCGATCCGCAGGGGAAGCTCGGTCACGTGAACGACCAGGTCCCACCGTTCGTCGAGTAGGCGTGAACGAGCAGCGTCGACGATTTCGGTCAGGAGTGCCGGTGCGCTCACGAGCGACTCACGGACGGCCGTGACGCTCCAGCGGACGTCCGGGTAGCGCTCGGTGAGCTCCCGCTCAACGTCCTCGGCAAGCTTCCCCCCGCCCCGGAGTCGAGGACCGGGGTCACCACGAGGCCGAGCCTGATCACCGGCTGATGCCCGTCGCGCTGGTTCCCGGCGCCCAGTGCCACAGTGCTTTCGTTCGCAGCCGTCACCGCGCCGGGCCCGTCACACCATCAATGTAATGCCAGGCCCGCGCGCGCGCAATCCGAGTCTCGCAACGCGCACAAAGCAGAAGCCAAGGTCTGCTCTCGCAGAGTGCCCCACTGATCGACCTCCAACGGCGCCGACGCAGCACCCAGCCCTGGCGCCTCGGACCCGTGTCTAGCCTTTGAGTGATGCGGAAGATCCTCGTGACCGGAGTGTCGGGAACTGGCAAGTCGAGCGCCCTTGAGAGGCTGCGCCTGATGGGCTCTTGGGCGGTTGATACCGACGATGGCGAATTCACAGAGTGGTCAGAGACAGAAGGGGGCTAGGTGTGGCGCGAGCAACGAAATACGGAAGCTGCTGGAGGGTGACGATGGGCCTCATCTCTATGTCTCGGGGACGGTCTCCAACCAGGGCCGGTTTTATGAGCGCTTCGACGCGGTTGTCCTGCTGAGCGCTCCAGCGAACGTCCTCCTTACTCGCATCGAGACGCGCTCGACCAACGCGTATGGGAAGACCGCCGCCCAGCGGGAGTGCGCTGCGCCTATGGCTCTTGCGGTTGACACCGACGATGGCGACTTCACAGAGTGGTCAGAGACAGAAGGGGGCTATGTGTGGCGCGAGCAACGAAATACGGAAGCTGCTGGAGGGTGACGATGGGCCTCATCTCTATGTCTCGGGGACGGTCTCCAACCAGGGCCGGTTTTATGAGCGCTTCGACGCGGTTGTCCTGCTGAGCGCTCCAGCGAACGTCCTCCTTACTCGCATCGAGACGCGCTCGACCAACGCGTATGGGAAGACCGCCGCCCAGCGGGAGCTCCTGCTCCGCGATCTGGCAGACGCGGAGCCGCGTCTCCGTCGGACGTGCACCCACGAGATCGATGCCACTCAGCCGGTCACAGACGTCGTCACCCAGCTCACGGAGCGTGTACGAACACGATCGACTGGCGCACACCGGTGCGAACCCATACGCCTACGAAGATCACCTCGCCCGCGACGCCTACCCCATCCAACTGCTAGGTCCCGGCTACGCACGACCGTTGCCGACCGGCGAGGAATGGATCGCGACACAGCTCGGCGACAGTCACACACTCCTGGAACACAGCGACCCAGGAGCATGGTTCGACGAAATCACACTCGCGGACGCCATCCACCGCCGGCCGTTCCCCCGCACCGAACTTGTCGAGCGCGCCCGCGCGACGCTTGCCCCGATTCTGGTCCCAAAGATCCACTGGACAGAACTAAAACGCTTCGACGATGAGCCAGCACAACCGCCAGTCGTGCTGCCACAAAGCATCGTCGCACTGGTCCAGCCGCTGCCCCACTCCGCAGAAGACGAGCCGCGACACGTGGCGCTGGTCATGAGGGACGGCCGCATCCTCGAAAACGTCGAACTCAGCCCCAGCGGCGCCATCGTGATCAGTATCAACGACGACGCGCGCTTCACGCTTGAGCCCGGGCAGGTCGCCGACGTTCTCGAGCGCGCCAGATGATGATGCCGTCAGCGGTTAGACACCGCGGCGGCTGCCAAGGTGGTTCGATCGCGGGGTTCTCCTCAACAGGTTTTCCTCGTGCCGGTTGGGGTAGGCAGTAACCGGCTGGTGTCTAGCTCCTTGCCGAGACAGACGCCAGTCACGCTAAGTCGGGACGCACGAGTCGCTGGTCCTCGCGGGCCGGCGGAGCTGGCTCCGATCCACTTCTTCACCCGATCGGAGTTGCTGATGTTCATGAACTGCCCGGACTGCGGACTGAAGGTTCGGCTGGTAGCCCCTTACCTGCTGCTAGAGCGCTGTCCGCGCTGTCTTGTGCGTCGGCGGCAGATCGTCGAGATGCGCGTTACGACAGATCTTCCCAACGACGCGTCGGCTCCAGCACCTCTCAGGCACAGCGCAGGATTACCAAGGAGCCTCCCTCGAGCGTAAGCACATCGCCCGGGTCTCCGCCGCCACTCATCAGCAACCACAAGCCACCGAAGGAAGCCAATGCCCACGAGCACCAAGAAGCGCAAGAGCAGGCCACCAGTCGGCCGCAAGCCGAAGAACCAGAAAAATGGCGGCCTGGGGGGTGCAATAGCCCGGCTTGCATCCAACGTACGCCCGACGACAAAGAACACGCGCGCACGCAAGCCGTCGAACACGCGCCTGGACCGCGTCGCCGCCGGCGCTGGAATGCGCACCCGCCCAACTAGGCCCTCGAGGAAGGGGCTGGTCGGCATCGCTGCCGGGGCCGGACTCGGAGGGGCTGCAATGGCGAAGCGTCGCCGCCGCCCCCATTAGCACGAGGCCATCAATCGGTCACCGGCGACGCCTCGTCCGCCGCCTGCGAGACGTCCCGGCGATATCCCGAGCACACAAACGATCCCAGCGGACGTGGAGAACGTCGAGATCCCAAAGGACCGGGGTCGGCCGCAGCGTGCTGATGATCGCCGGCACGGTATTCCGGGCACCCGAGCGATTCGGCACATGGTCCTCGACCCGCTCCTCGAGTGCCCGCTCGCTCATCGACCTCGAGCAGCAATGTCACGGCCGATGTGACCTAAATGCGACCTCGAGCTCTGCCGCATGTGCAGAATCTCGCTCATCGTCGCATACCGGCGGATGCTGACCGACTGCCGGATTCCTAGCATTTGCAGGACTTTGCGCGACCTTGCAGATTCTCGCCTAAAGCGGACGACGGGTCTCGAACCCGCGACCTTCGGCTTGGGAAGCCGACGCTCTACCAACTGAGCTACGTCCGCGCTGCGGGCGATTCTAGGGGCCCGTTCGCGGCGGCGCTGGCGAAAAGCTCACCCGGTGGACGGCAGCGCATTGAGGAACTTTGCGATCAATGGGCCGTCGATCGGCCCGCCGTCGGACCCGCCGGTGTCCTGCGTCACGATCGCGAAAGCGATGTCGCCGTCGTAGCCCATCAGCCAGCCGTCGATCTTCAGCTTGGACTCCGGTCCGACTCCGTACTCGGCCGTGCCGGTCTTGGCGTGGGTGCCGGCCGGCAGTCCCGTACCGGCGGCGGTGCCGCTCGTGGTGACGCTGCCCATCATCGAGCGCAGGTCCGCGACCAGCCCGGCGGGGAGCTGCGATGGCGCCCGCTTGTCGTCGGGCGCGCCCTGGACCAATCGTGGCGCGCGAACGGTTCCGCTGTCGATCGCCGCAGCCACCTGGGCCATGCCCAGCGGCGAGAACGTGAGGCGCCCTTGTCCGATCGCGTCGGCGGCCAGCTCGGTCTGGCCCGTAGGTTCGGGGACGTTGGCTGAGAACGCCGGCAGGCCGAGCTGCGGGGTGAGGTTCAGGCCGTACAGTCGAGCTGCCGCCGGGTAGTCGGCCCGCCCCAAATGCGAGACAGCAAGGTTGATGAACGCGGTGTTGCAGGACTCAGTGAACGCGGCGTCGATCGTCGAGACCGGACTCACCCCCTGCGCGTTGTGAAACGGCTTGCCGTCGACCGTCACGGTGGATGGGCAGCTGGCCGGGGATGAGGGAGTCAACCCGTGCCCATGCAGCGCCGAGAACGTGAGCACCTTGAACGTCGAGCCGGGCGGGTAGGCGCCCTGCAGCGCCGTGTCATACGTGCTCAGCGGATTGGAGGCGACTGCCAGGACCTGGCCGGTCGACGCTCGGATCGCGACCATCGACACGTTCGGACGTGTCGACTGCGCCAGCGCTTGCTCAGCGGCGCGCTGGACCTGTGGGTCGATGCTGGTATGAACCGCGGCTCCCGGCCGTCCTCCGAAGCGGGCAAGCAGCTTGACCGGGGCGCCGCTCGCGTTTTCGATGTCGATGTGCGCACTCGGGACGCCCGCCAACGTGCGCTCCTGGCTGGCCTGCAGACCGCTCTGCCCCACGATCGACGCGGCGTCGTAGGGAGTGCCGAGCGTCTTGAGTTGCTGGGCCGTGACCGGTCCCAGCGACCCGACCACGTGGGCAGCCAGCTGCGGGGTGATCGCGCCCGGCGCCGACGATCGCTCGAACTCGGTTCCGCGCACCGAGTACACGTTGTCCGGCCCAGGCTGGGACTTGAGCTGATCAAATCGCCCGAGTGAGACGGTGAACACTGGTTCGAACAACGTGGGGTGAGCCGCGGCCTGGGCAAGCGCCTGGCTCACTTGTGTGCGCGCGGCACCGGCCTTCAGCAGGTCAGCGCGCACCGCGCTCATCTGCCGTATCCGCTTGCCGACGACACCGACGACGACAACTGGGTGCCTGTTCGTCAGCGGCTTGCCACCGGCCCCCAGGATCGGCGCCCGAGACGGCCATATCGTCCGCACCGCGAGCTTCTCGCCGGTTCTCAACGACGGGTTGATCGTCGCCGGCGACCAGCTGACGAGCCAATCCTTGTCGTGCTTGACCATCCGCACGGTGGTCGCGGTAGTCCAGGCACCCACATGCGGCAGCGCGAACCGCTCGCTTACCTGCGCGCTCGCCGAGTCCGCCGACTTCGCCATCGTGATCGGGCCGGCACCAAACGACGCGTGGGAGATTCCCAGTGCGCTGAACGCCTGGGAGTTCACGGAGGTGAAATCCGCCGGAGGGTTGAGCACCTCGGAGCGCATCGCGGACCAGTCGCCACGGCCCCAGTCGTCCAGGTAGTGCGCGAGCGTCGTCTGCGGGGTGGACGCCGAACCGCCGCACCCAGCGACGGCCGCGACAACGACCGCTAACACCACCAGCAAGATGAGACGCACGAGCGAACGCGAGCGCACTTGCCCGTACCGGATCGGACGGCTCACGCGTGCAAGGGGCTCATCGCCGACAAACGCATACCGAATCACGGTATCGCCCGCGCTGTGAGCGACCCTGGACGGGGCCCCGGAAGCGGCATACCATGCGCAAGTCCATCGGGGATGGCCGGATCCCCGGAATCCCGGATCAGGGTGGCGAGTAGGCGCCGCCCGGAAATAGCGGAGGTGTGCTGATGAGTGGCGTGGTCAGTCGGCGTAGGTTCCTCCAACTCGCAGGCGGCACCGTCGCCTCGACGATGCTGTCCGACAGCATCGCTCGTGCCCTCGCCATCCCGGCGAACCGGGCGACCCGGAGCCTCAAGGACATCGAGCACATCGTCGTGCTGATGCAGGAGAACAGGTCGTTCGACCACTATTTCGGCATGCTCCGAGGCGTCCGGGGGTTCGGTGATCCGCACCCGGCGATCCTTCCGAGCGGCAAGACGGTCTGGCACCAGGCCGACGGCGCGACGGTAGTGCCGCCGTTCCGGCCCGACGTCGGCCACAACCTCGCGCTCACGTTCATCGAGGACCTCGACCACACCTGGGACGGGACGCACGAGATGCACAACGGCGGCAAGTGGGATCAGTGGCTGCCGGCGAAGACGACCACGTGCATGGCACACATGGATCGCGCCGACCTCCCGTTCCATTACGCGCTCGCAGACGCCTTCACCGTGTGCGACGCCAACTTCTGCTCGATGCTGGGGCCGACCGACACCAACCGCTACTACATGTGGACGGGCTGGGACGGCAACGATGGCAAGGGCGGCGGGCCGGTGATCGCCAACGACGAGATCGGCTACGACTGGATGACCTACCCGGAGCGGCTGCAGCAGGCCGGGATCAGTTGGAAGATCTACCAGGACAGCGGCACCGGGCTCGACAAAGCCGGGGTCTGGGGCTTCACGTCGGATCCCTACATCGGCAACTACGGCGACAACTCGCTGCTGTACTTCCACCAGTACCAGAACGCGGCACCGGGGAGCCCGCTCTACGAGCGAGCGCGCACCGGAACCGAAGTCATCAAGGGCGGTACCGGCGTCAACAACGGCTACGGCTTCTTCGAGATCCTCGCCGACGACGTCAAGCACCGCCGGCTGCCAAGCGTGTCGTGGGTCGTCGCCCCCGAGGCCTACACCGAGCATCCAGCGTGGCCCGCAGGCTACGGCGCTTGGTACACGGCCCAGGTGCTCAACGCCCTCACAAGCGTTCCCGACGTCTGGTCGAAGACCGCCCTGCTGATCACCTTCGACGAGAACGACGGCTTCTTCGATCACGTCGTCTCGCCCTACCCGAACGTCGGCGGTCTCGCGGGCAAGTCGACGGTGCCGCTCGACCACGAATTCTTCGCCGGGAAAGCAGGTACACCGGGCGGCACCAACGGGACACCAGGACCGTACGGTCTCGGCGTCCGCGTCCCGCTGCTCGTGCTCTCGCCGTGGAGCCGAGGCGGCTGGGTCTGCTCGGAGGTGTTCGACCACTCGTCGCTGATCCGCTTCCTCGAGAAGCGATTCGGCGTGCACGAGCCCAACATCACGCCGTGGCGGCGTGCCATCTGTGGCGACCTGACGTCGGCTTTCGATTTCGAGAGCACGAAGGATCACGTGCCGCGGCTGCCGAACGTCGACGGCTACAAGCCGATCAACCCGGCACCGCCGGCCTTTCACCCGACGCCTCCGGCCAAGGGATCGGTCCCGGTTCAGGAACCCGGCGTGCGACCGTCGCGACGTCTCGGCTATCGCCTCGACGTCGGGTTCCAAGCAGACCGCCACAGGCTTCACCTGGATCTCAACAACCACGGCAAGCTCGGCGCCCACCTGCAGGCGCGATCGCTAACCGTCTCCGGCGCTCCCTACAGCTACACGGTCGGCGCCGGCGACAAGCTCGCACCGTCGCTTCCGAATCCGGGCAAGTACGACCTCAGCCTCCACGGTCCCAACGGCTTCTTCCGCCAGTTTGCGGGGTCTCCGGCGACGACCCTCCGCGTCGAGGTGCTCGGCGATCATGACAGCGCCAAGCTGAGGATCCGGGTCATCGACGGCACCAAGCATCCCCGCAACGGCTCGCATTCGCCGACGGTGGTCAAAGTCGCCGACGCCTACGGCCCGGACCGGCACATCACGCTGCACGGCAGCGAAGAGCTGACGGTCGACACGCGCCACACAGGCGGCTGGTACGACATCGCTCTGACGACCAAGAGCGACCGCAGCTTCGCCTACGAGCTCGCGGGCCGCCTGGAATCCGGCCGCGAGCTGACGAGCGACCCTCAGCTCGGCCGCAAACAGCACCCTGGACGCCGCGAACACGCGGAGCGTCGGGCAACGCCAGTGGCTTGACCAACTAGGACATAACCGCCAGGCCGTCGAAACCCTAGGGCGGTATGCCCTGGTCGGCCACCGATGTCCTGCGCGCAACGTTGACCATTGCGGGTGCGGTCTTCGCGCTGTACGTCGTCTACCTCCTGCGAAAGCCGATCACCTGGCTGGTGATTGCCGCGTTCATTGCGCTGGCCCTGTCCCCACCGGTCAACTTTCTCGACCGCCGCATGCGCCGGGGGTTCGCAATAGCCATCGTCTACTTCGGGCTGCTGCTGGTACCGATCGGGATCGGCGCGCTGGTCGTGCCTCCGGTGGTGTCGCAGACGCGGTCATTCGTGGACCACGCTCCCGGTTATGCGCGCGACGTCCAGAACTACATCGAGCGAAACCGAACGCTTCGGACCCTGCAGAAGAAGTACGACATCGGCGGGCAGCTGCAGAAGAAGGCCGCGGAGCTGTCGGGCAAGGTCGGCAGCGTCGCCACCGTGCTCGGCGACATCGGTCTCGGGCTGGTCAACTCGGTGTTCGCGTTGGTGACGATCTTGATCCTCGCTGCGTTCATGCTCGGCAGCGGGCCGCAGTGGCGAGAAGGCCTGCTGCGACAGCTGCCCGGTCATCACGCCGTCCGATGGCGCAGCGCCACGGACGAGATCGCCAAGGCGGTCGCCAACTACGTCGGCGGCGCGCTTGCCCAGGCCGTGATCGCCGCCGTCACCAGCTACATCGTCATGCTGATCCTCGGGATTCCGTTCCGGGGAGCCTTGGCGGTCCTGATTGGGGTGTTCGATCTGATCCCGCTCGTGGGCGCGACGATCGCCGCGGTTCTGGTGGGGATCGTCACGGTGTTCGTGGGCTTCCCGGCCACGACAATCGCATGGGTGATCTGGTCGATCTTCTACCAGCAGGTCGAGAACAACCTGATCCAGCCGCGGATCCAGTCCCGGGCGGTCGACGTCCAGCCGTTCATCGTGCTGGTGGCAGTTCTCTTCGGCAGCACGCTGTTCGGGGTACTGGGCGCGCTGCTGGCCGTGCCCCTCGCGGCCACCATCCAGATCATCATCCGCGAGATCCTGCGCTACCGCCGCGGGCAACCGCCGTCAAACACGCAGCCGCCGGCCAACGCCGCGCCTGAACCAGCGGCCTAAGTCGCGACTACCTATCGCGGACGGCCAACCTCAGCCCCGCGCCGACGGGCACGACGGTCTGGGTGAACCCTTCAGCGGCCTCGATCAGCGCGGTGAACTCCACGAGCTCGTGCTCGTGTGACAGGACGTTGTCCACGGCAAGCACGCCTCCCGGCGCCAACACCCGAACCAGGTCGTCCACATAGCCGGCGTAGGCCGGCCGCTCGGCGTCGAGGAAGATGAACTCCCACTCGCCGTCGACCGACGAGCCAAGCAGATCGCCGGCGTCCCCCACCCGTAGGTCCACGACCTCAGACAGCCCGGCCACACCCAGGTGCTCGCGCGCCAGCTCAGTACGCGACGCATCGACGATCGACGCTCACCACCCTCCCTCCGTTCACCCGCGCCGCATCTGCCAGCCAGATCGTCGAATAACCGTTCGACGTCCCCAGCTCGAGGATGCGCCCTGCGCCTACGCACGAATCAACACGCCGAGGAGCTCGGCCGTCGGCGGCTCGACGTTCCGGAACCGTTCCAGCCGGTCCGCCGCGCCGCTCGTGGGCATGGCTCTCCTCGTACAACCGGGCCGCGAACGCGGCGCGATGATCGTCCATCGGCCCACTTCTCCACGGGACCTTCGCGCTGGAGGCCAACAGCGACGTTATGGTCTCTCCGTGCCCAACCGGCTCTCGCTGATCGAATTCCCGGCAGACGACCCCGATCGGGCACTGCGCTTCTGGTCGGGCCTGCTGGAGACCGAGCTCGAACCCCGGACCGAGCGACCAAGGCGACGGCTGGCAGGCAACCGGAGACGGTCCCGCCGTCGGAGTGCACCGCCGCGGCACCGGTCCCGGAGACACGTTCTCGCTTCCGTACTTCGAGGTCGCGGACATCGACGTCGCGCTCGAACCGCGTCAAGGCACTCGGCGGGACCGTCGTGCATCCCGGCTCGCGATGGGCGATCTGCAAGGACTCGGAGGGAACCCCGTTCGGGCTGGCGCGCCGAAGCGAGCCCGACCCATCGGACCGCGATGACCCTGGCCCGGCGTCTTGCAGTCACGCTGGCTCTCATCGCGACCACAGCCATCGCACCGTCAGCGCAGGCGGCAGCACCGCACCCCGGATGCACTTCGACAACCAACTGACCGTCAGGACCGCATGCTTCTCGGTGGTCAACCCGCAAGGCTCCCACAGCGTCCTCTACGGGCAGCGCTTCACGCGACGGCACCTCCAGTAACGCGTCGCCGATGATCGTCCTCGTGCACGGCATCTGCGTCGTCCACCAAGAACTGGGACTCTCTCGCCCACCTGGTCGGTCGGCTCGCGCGCTCGCCAGCGCCGGCTACGTGGTCGTCTCCTATGACCTGCTCGGCTTCGCCAAGAGCCCTACAACGCGGGCAGCGGAGGCGACGCTCACCACAGCCGTCCAGCGCCAGATCGCTCCACCAGGTCGTCGAGCAGGTCAAGTCCGGCGAGTACACGCTGACCACCAGGTCGAACTGCTCGAAGCCAGGCGACAGGCAGTCGCTGCGCAGCCACAAGGTTGTCATCGTCGGACACAGCGCCGGCGGCCTGGTCGTCGCCGGCTATCCGGGTCAGTACCACGACGTGGCCGCGATGATCCAGGCCGACATCAGCGCAAGCAAGCCCACGACGCCCGCGCCGGGCGGCGGCTTCAACCCGCAGCCGGGCCACGTCGACTACTTCCAGTTCTTCCAGACCCGCCAGGACTGCGAGACGTTCAACGCGTTCGAACCCGGCGTCGTGAAGTACGTCCTGAACATCGCATGCGCGCCGCCGTTCGTGCTCACACCGGTCGGTGAGATCACGGGACTCGACCAGGCCTACGCCGACAACGCGACCTACATCCCGAAGATCGGACCGCGGATCCCGGTGCTGCTGACCTCCGGCGCCGACGACACGACCGACCCGCCCCCAGCAGCCCAAAACGATTTCGCCTACTACCGGTCGCACTGCCACTGCTCCGTCTCGAAGTACGTGCTCGCGAACACCGGCCACCTGTTCATGGCGCACAAGTCGCTTCCCGCCTGGATCCAGCACGTCGTCACATTCCTGAGCGCCCACCACCTCGACCCGTCCGTCGTCCTCCCGAGGGGCATCCGGGACGGCGACGCGGCCCCCGGGGACTCGACGTCAACGTCACACCAAAGCAGCTCAACAAGTTCCCGCTGCACTTCGAAATCAGGGGCAGCGTCGAGCTCTGGTCGGGAATGAGCCCACAGCAGTGGTGCGGCGGCTTCGTCGACGTTCAGGTGGGCGCCACGACCGAGAAGCCCACGAGGGCGCGAACCCCCGTCCATAAGGACTGCACCTTCACCGAGGGCATCCACGTCTCCGGCAAGCCCCAAGCCGGCAAGGCCCGGTTCGTAAGGCTCCGGTTCCGCTTCGCCGGCAACGCCGCGCTACAGAAAAGCGCCGCCAAGACGTTCCTCTACAGGCTTCCGAGCTCGTAGCAACCGCGCCGTATTACCCTTGAACGACTGATGCGCCGCCTCGTCGTTCCTGGTCTAGTGATTGTGGCGGCCGCTGCATTGCTGGCGCTGCTGGGGTTCGGCGTGGCCCACCAAGGGTCTGACAGCTCGATCGACGCGGCGGTTCGCAACGGCCATCTGCCGATGGCGCCCAGCGCGAACGTGGCCCTCCCCGTCCTCGGCGCCGCCGGCACCGAAAAGCTCGCGAATCTGCGCGGCAAGGTCGTGGTCCTGAACGTGTTCGCCTCCTGGTGTGACCCGTGTAAGGCCGAGGCCCCGATCCTCGAGCAGGAGCAACGCACCCTGAAGGGCCAGAACGCCACGATCCTCGGCGTCACCTACCTCGACAACTCCAGCGACTCCGAGAAGTTCGTCCGCCAGCAGCACATCAGCTATCCCGTCGTCCGCGACGTCAGCGGCAGCTTCGTGCGCTCGTTCGGCACGACCGGCGTCCCGGAGACGTTCGTGATCAACCGCCAGGGCAAGATCGCCGCCCTGCGCCGGTTCCAAATCGACAGCAAGTGGCTGTCGCAGACGCTGCCCGCGATCCTCGCCCAGAAAGCATGAACCTCCGGCGCACAGCAGCAGCGCTCGCGGCGATAGCGGCAACCGCGGCCACGCTCGCGCCAGCCACATCCACAGCCATGGCAGCGGCGGACACCACCCCTAAGGCCTCGCTGACCGACATCGAGAACGACGTGATGTGCGTCAGCTGCCACGAGCCGCTCGCGGTCGCCCAGTCGCCGCAGGCGATCGCCGAGCGCAACTACGTCCGCACGCTGATCGCCCAGGGCCAGACCAAGGCCCAGATCGAGCAGGCGCTCGTCGGCCAGTACGGCCCGGCGGTGCTCGGCAAGCCGCCGGCGCACGGCTTCAACCTCACGGTCTACATCCTGCCGCCGCTGATCCTCATCGCCGGGATTGGCACGCTGCTGCTCCTGCTCCCGAAATGGCGCCGGCGATCGCAGGCCAACGCCAAAGCGCGAACAGCTATCCCCGAACCCTCGATCGCAACAGCCGACGCGCACCGCCTCGACGAGGAACTCCGCCGCTACGGCGGCTAAGACACGCGCAGAGCGCTACATCGACTCGGGGGCAGACACCCCGAGCAGCCCTAGCGCCGTGGCGATGACCCGCTGCGCCGCCCGAGACAAAGCGATCCGGAAGGACTCGACGCCCTCCGGCTCGGCCCCAATCACCTTGCAGTGCTCGTAGAAGCCCGTGAAGTCCTGAGCCAGCTCCAGCGCAAAGCCGGCGATCCGGTGCGGCGCGCGCCGGTCTGCCGCCTCGAACACTTCCTCGGGGAACGACACGAGCTTCTTGATCAGCTTGCGCTCGGCCGGGTGCAATTCGCCCAAGCCCCAGCCCGCATCCGAATCAACAGCCGACAGAACCCGATCCTCCGGCAGCCGCCGCAACATCGACGCGATCCGCGCGTGCGCGTACTGCACGTAGTACACCGGGTTCTCGCGTGACTGTTTGCGAGCGAGCTGCACGTCGAGATCGAGCGTGCGGTCGTGGGACCGCTGCAGCATGAAGAAGCGCGTCGCGTCGACCCCGATCTCGTCGAGCAGGTCGTCGAGCGTCACGAAGTCCCCGCGCCGCTTGGACATCGCGAACGTCTCGCCGCCGGACACGAGGTGCACGAACTGGATCAGGGGCACCTCGACGGTATTCGGGTCACCACCCAGCGCGGCCATCGCCGCCTTCAGCTCCCTGACGTACGCGTGGTGGTCTGAGCCCACCGGCATCAGCTGGCGGTCATAGCCGCGCTCGCGCTTGTCCTGCAGGTATGCGATGTCGCCCGCCAGATACGTCGGCTCGCCGTTGGACCGCACGACCACGCGATCCTTGTCGTCGCCGAACGTCGTCGTGCGCAGCCACTTGGCGCCCTCGTGGCGGTACGTGTGACCCGCCTCGTCGAGCATCTCCAGCGCCCGCTCGAGCTCTGAGGGCGACCCCTCGTGCAGGGTGCGCTCGCTGAAGAACCGGTCGAACTGCACGCCGTAGCGAATGAGCGTCGCCTGAATGCTCTGCAGCATCAGCTCCACGGCACGCGTCGCCAGAACCGCCGCATCCAATGCAGCCGCGCCCTCGATCTGCCCCGCCAGGTCGGCCACATAGGAACCCTGGTAACCGCCCTCCGGGCACTTCCTCCCCACGCGCCCGCGCAAGTACGGACTCGCCCAGCAACTGAATCTGACCACCGGCGTCGTTGAAGTAGTACTCGCGCGAGACCTCGTGCCCGTGGTACTCGAGGATCCGGGACAGCGCATCGCCGTACGCGGCGTGGCGCCCGCTGGCGGCGACCAAAGGCCCCGTGGGGTTGGCCGAGACGAACTCGGCCAGGATCCGCTCGGCCGGATCCGCGCCGCCCGCGCCATAGCGATCGCCGGCGGCCAGGATCGACGCCAGCGCCCGCCGCTGCCAAGCATCGGACATGAACAGGTTCACGAACCCCGGCCCCGCAACCTCCCACCGATCCAAATCAGCACCCAGCGCCGACTCGAGCTCGCCGCCGATCCGCTGGGCGATCTCGCGCGGCGGCGCGCTCAGCACCGGCGCCAGCAGCATCGCCGCGTTGGTCGAGTAGTCGCCCTGCTCCTCGCGCTTTGAGCGCTCGACCTTCAGCTGCGCCGGGGCCTCCCCGGCCTCGCCGCGGATCGCAGCCGTGGCTGCGCGCACGGTCGCGGCGAGGTCATCGATGGGCCCGCGGACGCCGTTGGTCATCTTCCCCATCCAGACAGTTTGACGATCAGTAGTGGTACGGCTCGCGCGCCAGGATCTTGTGGCCGCGGTAGAGCTGTTCGAGCAGCACTACCCGCGCGAGTTGGTGAGGCAGCGTCATCGGCCCGAGCGACAGGCGGTGGTCGACGGCGTCGAGGTCGGTGGCCATCCCGAACGGCCCGCCGATCACGAAGCACAGATCGCGGCCGCTGCGGCGGCGCTCCTCCAGCCAGCCGCTGAACGCGACCGAGTCCATCTGCTCCCCGTCCTGGTGCAGCAGCGACACAAATGCCCTGTCGGGCAGCCTCCGCGCGACCTGCTCGTCCTCGCGGACCTCGATCTGCTCCAGCCGCGTGTGCCCGGCGAGCAGCTTCTGATAGTGGCGCACGTCGTCCGCGTATGGCGGACGCAGACGCCCCACGGCCACGACGATCACCCGCACGACGTCATACTACGGCCGATGGACGACCCCAACAGGCCCGAGCGCCACATCAACATCCACTTCTCGCCGGAGATCATGGCCGGCGTCTACGCGAATTTCGCAAACGTTAGCCACTCGGAATACGAGTTCACCGTAACGTTCGCTCGCGTGGATCACGAGGTGGAGGACGACGAGATTCCGGGAGTCGTTGTCTCGCGCATCAACATCTCGCCGAAGTTCATGCGCGAGCTGATCGATGCGATGCAGGACAACTACTCCAAGTGGGAGACCCGCGAGGGGATCAAGAACCTCCCCGAATACCCAGGCCGCCAGGACTTCGGCGAGTCCGAAAGTCCGGAAGATTAAGCGGCAGCGAGCCTAGGTTCCGGGGGGTTCTTGACTACAGGCCTGCGCAAAAGTGACGGCCGCACCGATCCGCTCAGCAGTCGGCGGATGCGACGCGAGCAGCGCGGTCACCCATCTGGGCGGCTCGACGTCGGCGACGTTCTGGACGGCGATCGCTCGCTCGAACGAGATGAACGCCTCCGGCGATCGCGAGAGCTGCAGCGAGAAACGGTCGGCTCGGCGCTCGATCGCTCGCGACAGGCGGTTGGCGATGATCCCGATCGGCGCGGAGATCAGCGCCGCGGCGAGGCCGATCGCGGGCACGGCGCCCGCGGTGCCGCGCTCGTCCGACATCGCCCAGCTCAGTTGCTGAACCGCGAGCGCCGCTGCGGGGGCGACGATCGCCGTGTACGCGACGCCGCGGCGGACGTCACGGTTGCGGACGTGTGCCGAGCTCATGCGCGACCACGACGCGGATCTCGTCGCGGTCGTAGCGATCAAGCAGGGTGTCGAACAGCACGACTCGCTTGGTAGGCCCCAGGCCGGTGACGTACGCGTTGGCCGCGGTCGTCCGGCGGCTGGCGTCGATCGAGTAGATCTCCCCGACGCGGACGCCCGCGGCGTAGGCGAGGTCGAGCACGTCGTTGCGGGTGTCGCCCTCGGGAAGCGGCGTGAAGTCGTTGAACACGGGGTCGAGCACGACCGGGGCGAGTGCCGCGAACACGGACCCGACCACGACCGAGCCCGCGGCCGCCGGCAGCCACCAGCCCTGCGGATAGCGGCGGGTCACGGCGACCGTCGCCGCCCCGGCGCCGGCCGAAATCGTCGCCGAGATCGTCTGGGCCTTGACCTGGTCGGCCGCCCATCCGCGCCACGACTGGGTGATCAGCCCGACCGCGATCGACCGGCGGCGAGCGACGACCGACAGCGGCAGCGGCGCCAGCGAACCGGCGAGGCCGAGGCCGGCGCCGGTCACCGCCCCGCCGAGCAGCGAATTCCGCAAGCGCTTGGGCAGCACGCGCGGGATGCGATCGACGGCGACGGCCATCGTCGCCGAGCGCGAGCGCCGATCGGGCGATCCCGAGCGCGACCTGGGGTCTCGCATACCGCGCACCACGCTCGATCTCCGCATCGCTGAAATGGCTGCGCACGTCGGCCTCGACGGACTTTGCGGCGCCCTGGCGCGGGCGCAGCAGCCGTCCTCCCAGCTCCGCGGCGCCGAGCGCCAGAAGGGTCGCGGGTACGAACCCGTAGCGCGAACGCTGCCTCACCAGCGAGACTGTAACCCGTGTCCCCTCACGTGAGCACCAGATGCGAGTAGCGATCGTCTCAGACATCCACGGCAACCGGCACGCCTTCCAGGCCGTGCTGGACGCGATCGAGGCGTCCGAATGTCAGGAGATGTGGTGCCTCGGCGACCTCGTCGGATACGGGGCCGAGCCCGACGCGTGCGTCGACCTGGCCCGTCGCTACGCATCGATCTGCCTGGCCGGCAACCACGACCTCGGGGTCCGGGGAGATCTCGCCCTGGGCGAGTTCTCGCGCGGCGCCGCGCTGGCCGCGCAGTGGACCCGCGCCACGATCACGGAGGAGACTCGTCACTACCTGAGGTCGCTCGAGCCTCTGAACGTCGAGGAGAAGGTGGGGCTGTTCCACGCCAGCCCCCGCGACCCGATCTGGGAGTACGTGCTCTCGCCCCTGCAGGCCGAGCTGTGCCTGGACGCGCAGACCCACCGGGTGTGCTTCATCGGCCACAGCCACGTGGCCCTGTCGTTCACCCGGCTGCCGGGACAGGCGGCCACCGGGACCACGCGCCACCAGGACGAGGAGGTCGACCTCCAGGAGGGCGAGTGGCTGATCAACCCCGGCAGCGTCGGCCAGCCCCGTGACGGCGACCCCCGCGCCGCCTGGCTCGAGCTCGACATGGACGGCTGGACCGCGGTCTGGCGCCGCACCGAGTACGACATCCAGGGGGCCGGGGACGCGATCCGGGCGGCCCGGCTGCCCGATTCGCTCGCCGAGCGCCTGATCTACGGGCAATAAGAGGCTTCTTAGCGCTTCCGAGGGGGGCTAACCCGATGCCAACGGGTCGAGCCTCTAAAGTCAGGCGGCGGATGCGTTACGCGTCTCGCGCAGTCCTCGCCGGCGCACTTGGATTCGCCGCAGCGTTCGTCGTCGCCTGCGGCGGCGGCTCCGGCCTGCTCTCAAGTAATGACGCGTCCTCGCTCAACAACCAGCTGGACTCCGTGTCCTCGGCGCTCGTCAGCAAGAACTGCGGCGATGTCTCCAGCGCCACCAGCCGGCTCGCCGACGACGTCGTGAATCTGCCCTCGTCGATCAACTCGACGCTGCGAAACAACCTCACCCAGGGCGTCTCCACGATCGCCCAGCTGGCCCGCCGCCAATGCGCGAACGTCCCGAGCACGCCGACCGCCCCGACGACCCCGACCGCCCCCACGACCACCACGCAGACGCACACCGAGACCACGCCGACGACGCCGACCAACACGACGACCACGCCGACGACGCCGACCAACACGACCACCACCCCTGCAACTACGCCCACGACTCCGGGTACTACTTCCACGGGAACGGGAGGCGCAGGCGTCGGTGATGGCAACGGCAACTCGAGCGGAGGCTCGGGCACGGGCGGCAACGGGAACTCACAGTGAACTACGCGCAGACAATCGCCCTTCGCTACCGGATCGAGGGCCGCCTCGGGGTCGGCGGGATGTCGACGGTCTATCTGGCGTTCGACGAGCGGCTCGAGCGCAACGTCGCGATCAAGCTGCTGGCCGAGCATCTAGCCGACGACGCCACGTTCGTGTCGCGCTTCCGGCGCGAGGCGCTATCGGCTGCGCGGCTCGTGCACCCGAACATCGTCCAGGTCTTCGACTTCGGCTTCGACGAGCGCCAGCACCAGCACTTCATCGTGATGGAGCACGTTGCCGGCCAGTCCTGCGCCGAGCTCTTGCGCGACCACGGGCACCTCGACGTCCCGCACGCCGTCGACTACCTCTCGCAGTCGTGCAAGGGCCTTGAGTACGCGCACCGAAACGGCGTCATCCACCGCGACGTCAAGCCCGGCAACCTGCTGGTCTCCGACAGCGGGGTCGTCAAGCTCGCCGACTTCGGCATCGCGCGCGCGACGGATCAGTCGAGCATCACCCAGGTCGGATCGGTGCTCGGGACCGCCGCGTACCTTGCTCCCGAGCAGGCCCGCGGCGAGGAGGCCGGCCCCCGCTCCGACATCTATTCGCTGGGCGTGGTCGCCTACCAGCTGCTGTCCGGACGCCTGCCCTATGAGGCGGCGTCGCTGTCGGAGCTCACGCTCAAGCAGCAGCGCGAGGCGCCCGAGCGTCTGGACGTGATCGATCGCGAGGTCCCGCGCGAGCTCGCGCAGGCCGTCTCGATGGCGCTGTCGATCGACGCCGCCGCCCGTCCCCCGGACGCGATGGTGTTCGCCGAGGAGCTCCAGAACGGTGCGAAGGGCCGGGCGCCGTCCGACACCGCGCCGACCGCCCACCTGGGGAGCAGGGCGTCCACCGAGATCCTCGCGGATCGCTCTCCGCCGACGGCCGCTACGCGGGTGGCGGCTGCACAGGCAGCCGCTCCGCGCACCCGCCAGCCTCCGCCCCGCCGCCGCATCGAGCCGCAACGAGCCGCCCCGCGCCCGGCGCCCGGCTATGCCCCGGCGACCGCGGCGCCGGCGGCCAGACGCGACCGCAGTGGTGGCCGCGCCTTTCGCCGGTTCGTGATCTTCCTCGTGGTGGCGCTGCTGTTCACCGCCGCCGTCGTCGTCGCGGTCGCGATCGCGACCAGCACGTCGAACACGGTCGTGCACGCGCGCACGGTCGTCGGCAAGGACGCCCAAGACGCGATTGACCAGGTCAAGAGCCTGGTCAATCAGTACACGAAGTAGACGAGCGGGTCCGGACCGCTCCGCGCGGCCCGGACGCAACTCGGATGTTACGCGGCGGCGTCGGTTGCGGCGTCGGCCTCAATCGCCGGCGTGCTGCCACCGACCGAGATCTCGACCTTGCGCGGCTTGCGCTGCTCGGGCTTGGGGACCCGAACCTCGAGCACGCCGCGGTCGAAGCTGGCGCTGATGGCGTCGGCGTCGACGCCCTCGGGCAGCGTCAGCGTGCGCGAGAAGCTTCCGTAGGCGCGCTCCACGCGGTAGTAGCCCTCCTTGGCCTCCTTGTGGGCGCTCTTGCGCTCACCGGAGATCGTCAGGACGTTGTCGTCGAGCTCGATCTTCACGTCGCCCTCGGACACGCCGGGAAGGTCGGCGCGCAGGACGTAGTTGTCCTCGGTCTCGACCAGGTCCATCGCCGGCGTCCAACGACGCATCACTGCGCCGGTCGACGGCTCGAAGAAAGTGTTGAACAGCCGGTTCATGTCGCGCAGCTCGCGAGCCGGCTCCCATCGGATCAATGCCATCTCATCCTCCGTTATCGGGTTAGAAATCGAATGCGAGACGATTATGAAATCTAAGTCGTCTCATGTCAAGTCTTATTATATGAAGGAACACAGTTTCGGGCAGCCTGCGACCAAGCGGGCGGCCAGCGTATGCAGCGGTGATTGCGACGGCTCAGTCGTCGATGAGCGAGCGGCCCGTCATCGCCTCGGGCTGCCCGATACCGAGCATCTGGAGGATCGTCGGCGCGACGTCGGCGAGCGTGCCACCGCCGCGCAGCGTCAGCCCCGGGACGGTCACGATCACCGGGACCGGGTTCAGCGAGTGGGCGGTGTTCGGGCTGCCGTCGTCCTCGAGCATGTGATCGGCGTTGCCGTGGTCGGCGGTGATCAGGCACGCCCCGCCCGACTGATGAACCGCCTCAACCACCTCCCCCAGGCACTTGTCGACGGCCTCGATGCCCTCGACCGCGGCTTCAATCACGCCGGTGTGGCCGACCATGTCGGCGTTGGCGAAGTTGATGATCCCGAACCCGAACGATTCGTCCTTCCACGCCTTCACGAACGCGTCGGCAGCCTCGGGCGCGCTCATCTGCGGCTTGTGGTCGTAGGTCGGCACGTCGCGCGGCGACGCGACCAGCTCGCGGCGCTCGCCCTCGGCCGGCGCCTCGTCGCCGCCGCCGAAGAAGTACGTGACGTGCGGGTACTTCTCGGTTTCGGCGACGTGCAGCTGGCGCTTGTCGTGCTCGGCGATGACCTTCGTGAGCGTCGTCTGCGGGCGCTCGGGCGGGAACGCCACCGGGTAGGTCCAGCCTTCCTCGTACTCGGTCATCGTCACGTACCGGTCGATCGGCTTGGCCCCGCCGCGGTCGATCTCGGTGAACTCCGGATCCGCCAGCGCCAGCGTGATCTCGCGCATCCGGTCGGGCCGGAAGTTGAACGCGACCACCGAGTCGCCCGGGCGGATCCGAGCCTCGTCGCCGACCAGCACGGGCTTGATGAACTCGTCGGTCTCGTCGCGCTCGTACGCGTCGCGCGCGGCAGCCTCGCCGGACTGCGCCTTGTGCTCGGCGCGACCGTGCACGAGCAGGTCGTAGGCGAGCTGCACCCGGTCCCAGCGCTTGTCGCGGTCCATCGCGTAGTAGCGGCCGACGACCGAGCCGATCCGCCCGGCGCCGGCGTCTGCCATCCACTCCGCGACGGTCTTCAGGTAACCGGCGCCCGCGGTCGGCGACGTGTCGCGCCCGTCGGTGAACGCGTGCAGGACCAGATCGGGCACTTCGAGATCGGCGCCCAAGCGGATCAGCGCCTCCAGGTGGCTCCAGCCGGAGTGCACGCCGCCGTCGGACACGAGCCCGATCAGGTGGACCCGCTCAGCATCGGCAAAGGCCCCGCGCAGGACCTCGTTGGACGCCAGCTCGCCGGCCTGCGCTGCCTCGTCGATGCGGGTCAGGTCCTGGACCACGACGGCGCCGGCGCCGAGGTTGAGATGCCCGACCTCGGAGTTGCCCATCTGCCCTTCCGGCAGGCCCACGGCCCGGCCGCACGCGGTCAGCTCGGTGTGCGGGTAGCCGGCCCACAGCTCGTCGAACACCGGAGTGTCGGCCAGCGACACGGCGTTTCCCGGCCCGTCGGGCGCCAGCCCCCAGCCGTCGAGCACGATCAGCACCGCCGATGGCGTCGGCAGGCTGTCGGGCCCGGGGGCGATCGCCATCAGCCGACCGCGGCGATGATCTTCGCGAACGACTCGGGCTCGAGGCTCGCGCCGCCCACCAGCGCGCCGTCCACGTCGGGCAGCTTCATCAGCTCGCCGGCGTTGTCGGGCTTGCAGCTGCCGCCGTACAGGATCCGGGTGCGCTGCGCCTGCTCGCGATCGCGGTCGCCGACGAGCGCCCGGATGAACGCGATCGCCTCCTGGGCCTGCTCGGGCGTGGCGGTGAGGCCAGTGCCGATCGCCCAGATCGGCTCGTAGGCGATGACCACGTCGCCGAGCCGCTCGGGATTCACACGCCCGAGACCCTCCTGGATCTGGTGGCGCAGCTTGCGCTCGGTGTCGCCGCCCTCGCGTTCCTCCTCGGTCTCGCCGACACACAGGATCGGCGCCAGCCCGGCGTCGAGCGCGGCCGGGACCTTGAGCGCCAGCGCCTTGTCGGTCTCGCCGAACAGCTCGCGACGCTCGGAGTGCCCGAGGATCACGCCGTGCACGTCGAGCTCGGTCAGCATCGGCGGCGCCACCTCGCCGGTGAACGCGCCCGAGTCGGCGTGATGCATGTTCTGGGCGTACACCTGCACGCGCGAGCCTCGCGTCGAGTCGACCATCGGCCCGAGCGCCAGGAACGGCGGGCAGATCCCGATGTCGACGCCGTCGACCGAGGACACCCGCGGCAGCAACGCCTGGATGAACTCCTCGGCCTCGGCGACCGTCTTGTTCATCTTCCAGTTGCCGGCGATGAACGGAGTGCGCGACGAGCCGTTGCTCATGCCAGTGCCTCGACTCCCGGAAGCTGCTTGCCCTCGATCAGCTCGAGTGACGCACCGCCGCCCGTCGACAGGTGGGTCACCTTGTCGGCCAGGCCGAAGCGATGGAGCGCCGCGGCGGAATCGCCGCCTCCGACCACCGTGGTGCCCGGCGCCTGCGCAACCGCCTCGGCGACCGCCCGGGTCCCCGCCGCGAACGGCTCGACCTCGAAGGCCCCCATCGGCCCGTTCCAGAACACCGTACCCGCCGCCCCGATCGTCGAGGCGTAGCTCTCGGCGGTCCGCGGCCCGATGTCGAGCCCCATCCAGCCCTCTGGCACGTCGACGCCGTCGATCGTCTTGGACTCGGCGTCGGCGTCCAGGCGCTCGGCGATCACCAGGTCGACCGGCAGCTCGAGGTCCGCGGCCGCGCCGGCGGTCGACTCGAGCGTCTTGCGGGCGAGCTCGACGTCCTCGGCCGCGCACAGCGAGTTGCCCACGCCATGTCCTTGGGCGGCGAAGAACGGAAAGCACATCGCGCCGCCGATCAGCAGCGTGTCGGCGAGCTCGCGGAAGCGGTCGATCACGGCGATCTTGTCGGACACCTTGGCCCCGCCGAGGACGGCCACCAGCGGGCGGGCCGGGTCCTCGAGCACACTGGAAAGCGCCTCAACCTCACTCTGGAGCAGGTATCCCGCGGCGCGGTCTTCGAGCAGCTTGGCCACGCCCTCGGTCGAGGCATGGGCGCGGTGCGCGGAGCCGAACGCGTCGTTGACGTACACGTCGGCGAGGGCGGCCATCGCCGCTGCCAGCTCCGGATCGTTCTTGGTCTCGCCGGGCTCATAGCGGACGTTCTCGAGCACGAGGATGTCGCCCGGTGCGAGGTTGTCGGCAAACGCCTGGACATCGTCTCCCACGACTCCGGGCGCCAGCGTGACGTCGGCGCCGGTCAGCTCGGCAAGCCGGTTGGCCGCGGGCCGCAGCGATAGCTCGGGCTCGTGGTCCTTGGGACGGCCCAGATGCGACGCGAGGATGATGCGTGCCCCTCGATCGCGGAGCTCCTCGATCGTCGGCAGCGCCGCCCGGATGCGTGTGTCGTCGGCGACCGCGCCGTGGTCGAGCGGAACGTTGAAGTCGACCCGGACAAGCACCCGCTTGCCCTGAAGGTCGCCGAGGTCGGCAAGGGTTCTCACAACAGCTTCTGAACGAGCTCGACGATCCGGTTGGAGTAGCCCCATTCGTTGTCGTACCACGACACCAGCTTGACCATCGTCCCGTCCATCACGGCGGTCAGCTCGGAGTCGAGGATCGACGAAGCCGGATTCTTGACGATGTCGGTGGACACGATCGGGTCCTCGGTGTAGACGAGCAGCCCCTTCATCGGACCGCTCTCAGCCGCCGCCTTGAGCGCCGCGTTGACCTCTTCGATGGTGGTCTCGCGGTTGGCCTCGACGGTCAGGTCGACGACGCTGCCGGTCGGAACGGGTGCACGTACGGCGAAGCCGTGAAGCTTGCCGTTGAGCTCGGGGATCACCGCGCCGATCGCCTTCGCCGCGCCGGTCGACGCCGGGATCAGGTTGATCGCCGCGGCGCGAGCCCGGCGCAGATCGCGGTGCGGCATGTCCTGCAGGCGCTGATCGGCGGTGTAGGCGTGGATCGTCGTCATCAGGCCGTGCTTGATGCCGACGGTGTCCTGCAGCACCTTCGCGATCGGGGCCAGGCAATTGGTCGTGCACGAGGCGTTGGAGATGACGTTGTGCGTGTCGCGGTCATACACCTCGTCGAAGTTGACTCCCAGCGCGACCGTCACGTCCGGCTCGGTCGCCGGCGCCGAGATGACGACCTTGCGCGCGCCCGCCTCGAGGTGCTTGGCGGCGTTCTCGCGGTCGGTGAACAGCCCTGTGGACTCGATCACGACCTCGGCGCCGAGCTCCTCCCAGGGCAGGCTGGCCGGGTCCTTCTCGGCGAGCACCTTGATGTCCTTGCCGTCGACCTTCAGACCGGTGTCGGTCGCCTCCACGGTGCCCGGGAACGGGCCGTAGTTCGAGTCGTACTTGAGGAGGTGCGCGATCGTCTTGGGGTCCACGAGGTCGTTGACCGCCAGCCACTCGATGTCCGCCTGGCGCTCGTAGGCGGCGCGGAAAACATTGCGGCCGATCCGGCCAAAGCCGTTGATTCCGACTCGTACCGGCATGCGCTACTCCCCTTCTGCGTTGGTTGTGGACGCGGGCGTCGACCGGCGACCCGGTTTCGCCGCCGACCACAACAGGCTATCCGTTATCTACGCGACACAACCTCGACGCGCAGCCCGTCCGGATCGCGCAGATAGGCCGCGTAGTAGCCGGGCCCGTACTGCGGCCGCTCGCCCGGCGGCCCGTCGTCCTGCCCGCCGTTGGCAAGACCGGCGGCGTGAGCGGCGTCGACCGCGACCCGTCCGGTCGCGGTCAGCGCCACGTGCCCGTAGCCGGGCGCCGGCGGGCGGCCGCGGACCACGATCCACAGTGTCGGGAAGTTCGTCCCGTAGGCGATGGCGTTCTCTGAGTCGAACGTGCGCCGCGCCCCGAGCGGATAGAACACGGCGTCGTAGAACCGCGCCGAGCGGCCCAGGTCCGAGACCTCGAACCCGATGTGGTCGATCATGCGGGACGGTTGGCGTCGCGGTCGACGACCTCGACCAGGTACTCGCGCTGGGACCCGTAGCGCTCGGCCAGATGACGCGCGATCGCGACCGACCGGTGGCGGCCGCCCGTGCAGCCGATCGCCACCACGAGATGAGCTTTGCCCTCCGCCAGGTACTGGGGGAGCAGGTAGTCGAGCAGCGGGTGCAGGCGCTCGTAGAAGGCGTCGAGCGCGCCGTCGCGGTTGATGAACGACACCACGCGGGGGTCCTCGCCGGTGAGCGGCCGCAGGTCCGGCTCGTAGTGCGGATTTGGCAGGAACCGGACGTCGATCAGCAGGTCCGGGTCGCGGGCGGGGCCGTGCTTGAACCCGAAGCTCTCGAACGTGATCGCGAGCCTTCCGGCGGTCCGGGTCGGCAGCACCTCGTAGGCGAGCTTTCGCCGCAACATCGCCGCGGTCAGGCCCGTCGTGTCGATCACGACGTCGGCGCGCTCGCGCAACCCGGCCAGCAGCGCGCGCTCCCCCGCAATGCCGTCGGCGACGCTGCCGCTCGGCGCCAGCGGATGGCGCCGGCGCGTCTCCTTGTAGCGCGTCAGCAGCGTCTGCTCGTCGGCCTCGAGGAACAGGACCCGGTGAAAGACGCCCAGCTCGCGCAGATCGTCGAGGATCGCGGCGAGGCCCTCGAAGTAGCTGCCGCCGCGCACGTCCGAGACGACCGCCGCCCGCTGCACCTTGGACCCCTCGTGCATGAACAGCTCGACCAGCGAGCGGATCATCTCCGATGGGAGATTGTCGACGCAGAAGTACCCCGCGTCCTCGAACGCGGCCATCGCCGTCGACTTGCCGGCACCCGAAAAGCCGGTGATCACGACGAGATCGATCAGCGCGGTGGAGATCGTCCGCTTGTCGCCTGCCTCAGGCTCCAGCGCCGCCTCTTGCGAGGACTCCATGCTTAAAGCTTGACGTTCTTCGCGGACGCGTGTGGTCTGAGTCGTGACCGAGCCAGACCGAGATGTGACCAGGATGTGTGCCACGATGGGCCCGTGCAGCGAGGCAGACTCGTTGCGCTCGGGTTCCTCATCTGCGCCATGGCCGGGGCGCCGGCCATGGCCCGTGCGCAGACCCCCGAACCGCCGGTCGTGGCCAGCGTCGGCGACACGCCGGGCGGTCAGCCGATGGGACAGTCGTTCCTGGGCGTGTCGCTCGAGTACAACGCCCTGCACATCTACACCGGCCGCGACCCGCGCCACGTCGACCCGGTGCTCATCCAATTGCTGCGCAACCTCGACCCGGGCCAGACTCCGGTCGTGCGGATCGGCGGCAACAGCGCCGACTTCAGCTGGTGGCCGATCAAGGGCACGCTGCCGCCGGTCGGCATCAGGTACGCGCTGACCAACGGCTGGGTGCGGATGACGCAGGCGTTCGCGGCGAAGCTGCGCGCGAAGCTGATCATGGGCCTGAACCTCGCCGGTGGACGGCCCGCGGCCGCGGCGGCCGAGGCGCGCGCGTTCCTCTCGGGGATCGGACGCCAGTACCTGGACGGGTTCGAGATCGGCAACGAGCCCGACCTCTACAGCACCTCGGTCTGGTTCACCGACCGCCGCGGTCGCCAGTTCTTCTCGCGACCCCCCACCTACGACTTCGCCGATTACCTGCTGGACGTCGCGCGCTGGCGCTCGGCGCTGCCGCCGGTCACGTTCATCGGCCCCGCGCTCGCACAGCTCACGTGGCTGGAGAACATCGACCAGATCAAGGCGGCCGAGCCGGGGCTGCCGATGGTGACCGCCCACCGCTATCCGCTGCGCGCGTGCCCCACGCCTCCGACCTCGCCGCAGTTCGCCACGATTCCCAACCTGCTGTCGGACACGTCCGCGAACGGTCTGGCCCAGCGGATGGCTCCGTACGTCTCGCTGGTCCACAGCCGTGGCATCCAGTTCCGCGTCGACGAGCTCAACTCCGTGTCCTGCTCGGGCAAGCGCGGGGTCAGCGACACGTTCGCGTCGGCGCTGTGGATGCTGGACACGCTGTTCAACCTGGCCCAGGTGGGCGTCGACTCCGTCAACGTGCACACGCTGCCGGGCGCGGCCTACGAGCTGTTCACGATCAGCCACAAGCAGACCACCTGGCAGGCCTTCGTGCATCCCGAGTATTACGCGATGCTGCTGTTCGCGCAGGCGTTCCCCCCTGGCGCGCAGCTGCTGCCCGTCACCGAGCCGGCCGGCCCGGTGAAGGTCTGGGCAACGCGTGCGCCCGACGGCCACACTCGCGTCGTGATCATCAACAAGGACGCCTCCAACGTGCAGACCGCTCAGGTCACCGTGCCCGGCGCGGGCGCAGCCACGCTGGACTGGCTGCGAGCTCCCAGCGTGCTCGCGACCAGCGGCGTGACGCTGGGCAGCCAGTCGTTCGGCTCGGCGACCCGCACGGGCCTGCTGCAGCCCGCTCAGGTGACCCCGATCAGCGCGGTCGGCGGCACCTATTCGGTCGAGCTCCCGGCCGGCAGCGCAGTGATGCTGACCCAGTAGGGGCGGGCCCGGCGGGACGGGTCACGTCGTCCCTGTGCGGTGAAGCTCTCGGTAGACGTCGCGGGCGAGCTTGCCCGACAGCCCCGGCACGGCCTCGAGCTCCTCGCGGGAGGCGTTCAGCACGGCGTCGGGCGAGCCGAAGTGCGTGAGCAGCGCGCGTTTGCGGGCGGGTCCGACGCCGGGCAGCTCGTCGAGGATCGAGGCGGTCATCGCGCGGTCGCGGCGGATCCGGTGGTGGGTGATCGCAAACCGGTGCGCCTCGTCGCGGACTCGCTGCAGCAGCTGCAGCTCGGGGGTGTCGTGGTCGAGCAGCAGCGGCTCCTCGCGGCCGGGGATGAACACCTCCTCGATCCGCTTGGCCAGCGAGATCACGACGACGCCGCGCTCGCGGAACGGGCCCAGGGCGCGGAGTCCGGCCGAGAGCTGGCCCTTGCCACCGTCGATCACGATCACGTTGGGGAGCGCCGCGAAGCTCGGGTCGTACTCCTTGTCGTGCGGCGAGACGTCGCGCTGGCGCTCCCAGCGCCGCAGCCGGCGGCCCAGGACCTCCTCCATCGCCGCGAAATCATCTGGCTGGCCAATGGTTCCGGCGCCATTGCCGTTGCTCTCGAAAACCTTGAAGCGGCGGTAATCGGACTTCTTCGGCGCCCCACCCTCGAACACGACCATCGCCGCCACCGTGTTGGTGCCCATCAGCGTCGAGATGTCAAAGCACTCGATCCGCAGAGGGATCGTGTCCAGTCCGAGCGCCGCCTGAAGCCCGTCCAGCGCCTCCACGCGCTGCTGGCGCCGGCGCTCTGACCGCAGACGCTCCTGGTCGAGCGCGAGCCTGGCGTTGCGCTCGGCGAGCTCGAGGATCCGGCGCTTGTCGCCGCGCTCGGCGGCCCGGATCTCGACGGCGCCGTCGCGCCGTGCCATCAGCGCCTGGGCCAGCGCCGGGGCGGGGGTGGGTGGGGTGCCCAGTTCCCGCTGCACGATCAGCAGCGGCGGGATCATCATCGCGCTGGCGTAGTACTGGAGGATGAACGCCTCGGCCACGTCGGCGATGTCGCCGCCCGCCTCGTTGTCGAGGTAGAAGCTCTGGCGGTCAGACAGGACGCCGTCGCGCACCTGGAACACCTGCGCGTTGGCCTCGGTCTCGTGCACGGCGACCGCGATCGCGTCGAGCGTGCCGACCGACTGGTTTGCGACCCGCTGGCGCTCGAGCAGCGAGTGCACCGCCCGCAGGCGGTTGCGCTCGCGCGCGGCGTCCTCGAAGCGCTGCTCCTTGGCCGCCAGGCGCATCGACTCGTCGAGCTCGCGCTCGATCGCCCGGTAGCGCCCCGACAGGAAGTCGATCACCCCGTCGATCCCGCGCCGGTACTCCTCGCGGCTGACGTAGCCGACGCAGGGGGCCTCGCAGCGCTTGATGTAGTAGTCCAGGCACGGCGAGCCGCTGCGGCGCCCGGGCTCGGGCCCCTCGCACGAGCGGAACATGAACACCTTGCCGAGCACGTCGAGCGTCGAGCGGACGCGCTTGGCGTTGCTGTAGGGGCCGAAGTACGCCCGGTCGCGGCGGTGGCGCTCGCGCGTGAAGTACACCCGCGGGAAGTCCTCGTCGAGCGAGATCGCGATGTACGGATACGACTTGTCGTCGCGCAGGCGGATGTTGAAGCGCGGCTTGTACTGCTTGATGAAGTTCTGCTCGGCCAGCAGCGCCTCGGCGTCGGTGTGGACGACCAGCGCCTCGATGTGGTCGATGATGTCCAGCAGCCCCTCCCCGCCCCGGGTGCTGGGGTTCGAGAAATGCGACGCGACCCGCTTGCGGATCGACTTCGCCTTGCCGACGTAGACGACCTTGCCGCGCTTGTCGCGGAACAGGTACACGCCGGGCTCGTCTGGGAGCTCCCGGCGCTTATCGGCGGGGACTATTGACATCCACCATCGAGGATAGGTCCCCGAGCCCCCACCACCCTCCGCGCGAGCACTCCTGCAGTTCCAGGAAAAGCCCCATATACGGGCCTTTCCTGGAATCGACCCCTAATCGGCCGTGAACGACAGCGCCAGCCCCGCGATCGCGATCCCCAGCGCGACGATCGCCACGACCTCGCCGCCGGCCGACGTCGCCGTGCTCGGCACCAGGTGGGCCACGCCGGCATCGGGCGCCGCGATGTTGATGCCGTTGGTCGGCGCGACGTTGGCCGCGTGGATCGTGAACACCAACGCCAGCGCCGAGGCCACGAGCGCCGAGATCCGCGCCCCCCGGCCGGCGACCAGCGCCGCCACCACGAGCGCGGCCGCGAGCAGCGCCAGCAGCACGTCGGCGATCGAGTACACCTGCCACGCGGTCGGATCGCGCGGGATCCCGTGAAGCGCGTCGGCCCCTACCTCCTGGATGAAGGCGTTCGTGAACTGGTGACTCCAGGTCAGAAACAGCGACAGCAGCAGCAGGAACGCGCCGAACACGATCATCCAGTCGGCGACTCCCTCGCGGATCTGCCTGCGCGGGATACCCCGGGCCACTAGAGCACTAGCACTAGTACTTGCGCGCCGACCAGACCACCGCGAACACGGCGTACACGGCGGCGCCCATCAGCAGCAGCCATGCGACCGATCCGGCGCTCGAGCCCCACAGCCGCGAGGTGCCGGTCAGCGTCAGTGTCGCCACCACAACCGCTCCGTAGAGCACCGCCCGGCGCGCGTCGCCGAGCGAATACAGCGTGGTCCGGTACTGGCGGTAGTAGATCGAAGCGACCCACCCGATGCATGCCAGGAACAGCAGCGACACCGCCTGGATGACCACGGTGGCGCCTGTGCCGCCGCCGGGAACGGCCACGACGAGCGCCGCGATCACGACGATGATCAGGATGTTGCGAGCGGTGCTGAGAGACATTCTGTGCTTAAGCGTACGCCGCGTCGCGCGCGGACCGTTCCGCAGCCTGCGGCGGCGCCTCGGAGCTGACCGCCTGCTCGACCGGCGTCCCGTCCGCCCGCTCGGCCGCGAACCGGTAGCCCACCCCGAAATGGGTGTGCACGTAGCGCCACTCCGGCGACAGCGCCTCGAGCTTCTGGCGGAGCTTTCGCACGAACACGTCGACAGATCGGTCGCCGCGGACCATCGTGTAGCCCCAGACCCGCTGGTAGATGTCCTCGCGCTCGAGCACGCGGCCGTCGGCGGCGGCGAGCTGGCGCAGGAGCTCGTACTCCTTGCGTGACAGCGAGGCGCTGCGATCGCCGACGTAGGCGTCGAACATCTCGGGCCGGATCTCGAGCTCGCCGGCCGCGATCGTCTCGGCAACCGTTGGCAGCTCGCCCGCGCGCCGGCGCCGCAGCACGGCTTCGACCCGGGCCATCAGCTCCTCGGGATGGCAGGGCTTGGTGATCCAGTCGTCGGCCCCGCCGCGGAGGCCTCGCACCCGGTCGGCGACGGGCGCGGTCCCGGTGCACACGAGCAGCGCCAGGCCCGGGAGCGCGAAGGCGATCCGCTCGAGGTAGTCGAGGCCGGTGATCTCCGGGTTCAGGATCACCGCGTGGATTCGCAGCGCCGACAGCTGATCCGGGGTGGCCGCGTAGCCGATCACCTCCCGCTCCCAGCGCAGACGTGCAAAGCGCCGGTCGAGCACGGTGACGAGCCCGCTGTCGTCGTCGATGATCGCGACCCGGATCGGGGACGCCGCGGTTGGCGGTGCCATCTCAGGCGCAGTGTAGAGGCGGCCCAGGACCTACCGGGTGACTAGCTCGCTACCTGCTCCCAGCGGCTGTAGAGCTCGTCGACCGCCCGCTTGGCGGCCTCGTGGCGCTTGGTCGACTTGGCGCTCTTGTCGGGGGTGGACCAGGCCGCCGGGTCGGCGAGCTCGTCCTCGATCGTCGCCAGCGCGGCTTCGGCGGCCTCGATCTCGCGCTCGAGCTCGGCCTGCTCACGGGCCGGCCTCGCAGTCGCGGCGCCGGGCCGCGCGGGCGCCTTGGGCTTCGCCCGGACCTGCTTCGGCTTCGCTGCCGCCTGTCGCTCGCGCTCCTGGACAACCCGCAGGTACTCGGGCCAGCCGCCGACGTAGCTGTGCAGGGTCCGGTCCTCGAACGCCACCGTGCGGCTTCCCACCGCGTCCAGCAAGTGCCCGGTCGTGTGAGACCAGCAGCAGCGACCCCGGGAACTCGTCGAGCGCCTGCTCGAGCGCCTCGCGGCTCTCGAGGTCGAGGTGGTTGGTGGGCTCGTCGAGGATCAGCACGTTGGCGCCCGACTGCACGAGGATCGCCAGCGACAGCCGCCGGCGCTCGCCGCCCGACAGGCCATCCAGGGGCTTCTCGGCGTCCTCGCCCGAGAACAGAAAGCGGCCCAGCAGCGCCCGCGCCTTGCCGGGCGTCAGCTTGGTGGCGTGCTGCGCGGCCTCGAGCACGGTCCGCGCGGTGCCCGCCGAGAGCTCGTCGGCGTGCTGGGACAGGTAGCCGATCTTCACGTTGTGGCCGGTGCTGAGCTTGCCGCCGCCCAGCTCTCGCCGGCCCGCCAGCGTCTCGATCAGGGTCGTCTTGCCGGCGCCGTTGGGGCCGACGAGGGACACGTGCTCGCCGCGCTCGAGCCACAGCTCGGCGTCCTGGAGCAGCGCCTTGCCGGCGATCTCGACCTCGCCGTCGATCATCTCGAACACGACCCGGCCGCTGCGCTCGGGCGGCTTGAACGCGAACGTCAGCGCGGAGGTGTCGCTGGGATCGCGCGTGACGCGATCGATCTTCTGAAGCTTCTTGGCGCGTGACTGGGCCTGTCGGGCGCGGGTGCCCGCCCGGAACCGCGTGACGAAGCGCTCGAGCCGCTCGATCTCCGCCTGCTGGCGCTCGATCGCGCGGCCGAGGGCGAGGTCGCGCGCCGCCTTCTCCTTGCGCCACGCATGCCACGGCCCTGGGAAGAACTTCCCCCGGCCGGCTTCGAGCTCCAGGACCGATGTGCCGACCGCCTCGAGGAACCACCGGTCGTGGGCGACCAGGATGACCGCCGCGTCGAGCGACACCAGATGCTGCTCGAGCCATTCCAGCGAGGGGATGTCGAGGTGGTTGGTGGGCTCGTCGAGCAGCAGCAGGTCGGGATCGCCGGCCAGTGCGCGCCCGAGCGAGGCGCGCGTGAGCTCGCCTCCGGAGAACGTCCGCAGCGGGCGGTCGAGGTCGGAGTCGTCGCGGAACCCCAGACCATGCAACGTCGACAGCGCGCGTTCGCGCCAGCCGTAGCCACCGGCGTGCTCGAGCCGGGCCTGGGCCTCGGCGTAGCGGTTGAGGGTCGCCTCGTCGTGCGCGCCCTCCGCCATCGCCTGCTCGAGCGCCGCAAGCTGCTCCTCGATCGCGACGAGCTCGCGCGCGCCCGACAGGACGTAGTCGCGCAGCGACAGCTCGCGTTCGCGAGGCGGTCGCTGGTCGTGAAGCGCGATCTTCGTGTCCTTGGCCAGCACGATCTCGCCGTAGTCGGTCGAGGCCTCGCCGGCCAGCATCCGCAGCAACGTGGTCTTGCCCGAGCCGTTGCGCCCGGACAGGGTCATCCGATCGCGGCGTTCGAGCTTGAACGAGATCCCGCGCAACAGCGGCTCGCCGGCGATGTCCTTGCCGGCGTCGGAGACGATCACAACGGCCATTGGAACCATGGTAGGCGCGGTCCAGAGTGCCTGCGATCGGCGCTCCACCGCGCGGGGCGCTGCCACTAGGATGGCCCGCCATGCCCCGATCTCCATGGCCGCCCGACCCGCCCACCCAGATGCCGCCCGCGCGGACCGTCGCCGTGCGCGGCCGCGGGGAGTTCTTCCTGCGCGACACAGGCGGCGATGGCCCGGCCGTGATGCTTCTGCACGGCTGGATGGCGACCGCCGACCTGAACTGGCACGGCGCCTACGGCGACCTCTCGGATGCCGGCTATCGCGTCCTGGCGATCGACCACCGCGGGCACGGACGGGGGTTGCGTCCGCTGGTGCCATTCCGCCTGAGTGACTGCGCGGGCGACGCAGCGGCGGTGCTCCACGAGCTCGAGCTCGCCCCGGCCATCGTCGTGGGCTACTCGATGGGCGGCGCGATCGCCCAGCTGCTGGCGCACGAGCACCCAGATGCGGTGCGCGGGCTGGTCCTGAGCGGCACCGCGCAGCACTGGCAGGACGCCGAGACCCGCCGCGTGTGGCGGACGATGGGCGCGCTGGGGCTGATGCTGTCCGTGGCCCCCCGGTGGACCTGGCGCTCGGGCTTTCGGCGCGTCGGGCTCGAGGAGTCGCCGCAGACGGCCTGGCCGCTGTCGGAGATGCTGCGCCACCAGGCGCGCGATCTCGCCGAGGCCGGGCGGGAGCTCGGCCGCTTCGACTCCCGGCCATGGCTGTCGTCTGTCAAGGCCCCAAGCGCCGTGGTCCTCACTTCGCGCGACACGGCGGTCGCGCCGCACAAGCAGCGCGAGCTCGCCGCCGCCCTCGGGGCGCCGGTGTTCGAAGCTCCGATCACCCACCTGCAGATCACAACCCGGCCCGAGCGCTACAACCCCGTGCTGCTCGAGGCCCTCGCGGCGGTCAATGCTCCGCGACACGCGCCGGTGGCGTAGCCACGCGGTACGCTTTGCCGAGATGCGGCGCGCCAGACTGATCTCCGCCCTCACGGCCTTCTCGGTGACGCTGCTGACGCTGGCCCCGAATGCCCTGGCTGACACCCACCAGACCGGCGGCCAGGGGTTCTACGGCGAGACGACGGACAAGGTGATCACGAACGCGATGTTCCTGACGATCATCTTCTTCCCGACGATCATCATCATCTTCTCGCTGATCCAGTGGCGGCTGGACAAGCGCAAGCACGCCCGGATGGACGCGGCCAAGCGGCGCGAGGCCAACGTCGACTGGCGCGGCGGCTGGTAGCAGAGCGTTCACGCGGCTCCTACGCGCCGATCAGTTCCTGAGGCCTTTGAATCACCTGTCAGACGGTGGTGAGGAAGGATCGCCTGCGTCAGACGTCCTTTTGTGTGAGGGGGGTACGACACACACCTCTCACAAAGGACCGAGAACGACATGACCACGCAGAGCATCAGACGTTCGGCGGCGGGCCTACTTGTGCTCGCCTGCCTCGTCGTCGCAGGCTGCGGCGGCGGCTCGAGCTCATCGAGCAAGTCCTCCAGTGCCCCCGCCGCGAGCTCGTCCACCAAGAGCTCGTCCAGCGCGTCGACGTCCGGGATCCCCCAGAACAACGGTGGCGATTCCGACAGTGACAACAACGGCGGCGCCCAGCGACGGCGACGGGAACATCTAGAAGCAAGGCTGTTCGCGGCGGCGCGCCGGGGGCGCCGCCGCGACACAGCGGGCGTCAGCTGACGGTGAGCGTTCCCTGCATGCCGGCCTGCCGGTGACCCGGGACGCTGCAGAAGAAGGTGTACTTGCCGGGCTTGAGGTCCACGGTGAACGACTTCGAACCGCCCGTGAACGTCGGCGTCGCGCCGACCTGCTTGCCGCTGGAGTCCTCGATCGTCATGTTGTGGGCCAGCGAGGACGAGTTGGTGAAATCGACCGTGGCCTGGCCGGCCTTGGCGGTGAGGTCGCTCTTGGTGAACTTGAGCTGACCGGTGGGGTCGGCGGAGTCGCTGATCGTGCTGCTCCCGCCGCTGCTGCCGGACGCTGAGCTCGACGTCGAGGACGTTGACGGTGCGGGCGCGGCCGCCGATGAGGTGGTGCTGCTGCTGCTCGAGCCTCCGCACGCCGCCAACCCAAGCGTGAGGGCGATGGCGCCGAGGGACAGAGCGGAGATTCTGGGCACGTGCGTTCCTCTCATTCGGGATCCGGATCCAGCCTAATGCCTTCAGTGTTGGTCCATTGTGAGACGTGCGCGGCGCGCGCCTCATACGCAAAGACGTATGCCGGCAGCGATCCTTCCGCGGCGGCCGCCGCGTGATCTTTTTCGCGGGCGCGCGTCTCTCTGAATGTCTGGCAATCCAAAAGGCGCCCCGACGGCGGCCGGTAGGAGGTAGGTACGTTGAGAAGAGTCCTGTACACCCTGATCGCGAGCGCATTGGTCGTGGCACTGATTCCGGCCACGGCGCTAGGTCGCAGCCATCATCGGCGCCATCACCACCACGCGCGCACTCACCACGGGATCCGCCACAAGCAGTTCGGACGCGGCGATGCGCCGGCCTCGCCTTCGATGGCTGACAACGCGGGCACCGTGGCGTCATTTGATGGCACCAAGCTGACGATCCAGCTCGCCGACGGATCGACCGTCAGCGGCACGGTCAACGGCGACACCGAGATCGAGTGCGACGCGGCCGACATGTCGCAGACGAGCTTCCACCGCGACGATCGAAGGCGGCGATCACAGCGGGGGCGACGACAAGGCGACAACAACGACAACAACGACCAAGGCGACGACAACGAGATGCAGAACTGCGACTCCAGCAGCCTGACGCCCGGGACGATCGTCCACGAGGCCGAGCTCAAGCTGTCGGGCGCAGGAGCGGTCTGGGACAAGGTCGAGCTTCTGACCTCGGCCAGCTCGTCGAGCTCCTCGGGCGACGACGACTGAGGGAGGACGTCGATCGGTTCATAGATGACCGGCGGCCCGCCTGGGTCGCCGGTCATCGCCGTAGGAAGGGTCAGCGATCAGACCATGAGGACCGGGAAGCTCTAGCCATGACCTGGCGTCTGGAGAGACAAGGCAGGCGATGTAGCTACCTGCGCTCGAGCACCAGACGCACTTGAGCCCCCTAGCCCTCTCACTCCGGTTCCTGCAGACGCAGTCAGACGAGCAGCTGGCTGCGCTTGCGCGGGCCGGGCATGAGCGCGCGTTCGAGGCGCTGGTACGCCGCTACAGACGGCCGCTGCTCGCCTACTGTCGCCGGATCGGCTCCCCTCAGACCAACCCGGAGGACACCCTCCAGCAGGGATTGCTCCAGGCCTGGAGCGCGATCCGCACGGGCGTCGAGGTGCGCGAGCCAAGGGCTTGGCTGTACCGGATCGTCCACAACGTGTCGATCTCAAACCATCGCCGCCCGGTGCTGGTCCCGGTCGAGATGCGCGACACGGCCGGTGCAAACGGAGCCGACTTCGAGGCCGAGCAGCGCATGGCGGCTCGTGACGCCCTCGCAGGCCTGGCCGCGCTGCCCCACCTGCAGCGCGAGGTGATGGTCGGCACCGCCGTCGACGGAATGAGCCACGACGAGCTGGCCTCGGCGCTCGGCTTGAGCAGCGGCGCTGTCCGCGGGCTGATCTACCGGGCACGCGCAACGCTGCGTGCGGCCGCGGCCGCGATCACGCCCGGCCCGCTGATCTCCTGGGCGTTGCGCAGCGGCTCCGGGCCCGGCTCAGGCTTTTACGAGGCTCTGGCCGGGGGCGGCACCGCGGGGATCGGAGGGATCCTGGTCAAGGGCGGCGCGATCGCGGTGACGGCCGGCGCGATCGCCACCGCCACCGGGATCTCGACCAGTCACAAGGCAGTCCACCACCCCGCAACGCCGGCCGCGGCCCGGCTCCACGTCGTGAGCCAACCGGCATCCGGCGCTTCGCACCGGGTGCTCGTTGTCGACCCGACGAGCTCGCACATCGGCTCCGGTCGCGGATCGGCCCCGCAGAACGCGACGTCATCGAGCTCGGGGCGGGGAAGCGGCGATGGCGACGGGTTTGCCGCGACGAGTGGCAAGCGCGGCTCGAGCAAGCAAGACGACGGCGGGGACGGGAACGGCAGCTCGGGCTTTGGCGGCCGGGGATCGGGCCATGACGGCTCCAACACGGGGTCAGGCTCAGGCACGGGCTCGAGCCACGACAGCTCGGGATCGGGCAGCGGATCGAGTGGCTCCACCTCGGGAACGGGTTCGACCACGGTGACCGCCGGGACGGGCGGCGACGACCACTCTGGGAAAGACGGCGGAAGCTCGGATGGCAGCAGCAGCGGGAGCGGCGGCTCGGGAAGCGGAGACTCGCTTTCCGGCGGCGGTTCCACGCTTGCAACGACGATCCCGTCCGACGGCGGTGGCAGCGGCAGCAGCGGGTCGGGCAGCGGCAGCAGCGGGTCAGGCAGCGGCGGCGGGTCGGGCCGCGACGGCGGCACCACCACCACGACCACGACGACCACGTCGGACGACGACGGCTCGTCGGACTCTGGGCACCAGGGCGGGAAGTAGCGCTAGATCCTGAAGACCGTGATCAGCCGCTGCTCGTGCTCGGCGTCGATCCTCGCGGTCACCTCGATGTACTCCTCCAGGCCCGAGCCACGCAGCTTGGTCGCCAGCAGCTCGTCGACTTGGAAGATCCCGGCACTGTTGGACATCGAGATCTCGACGCCGACCGCGCGCTCGGTTCCGGGCGCGAGCTTGACCTCTTCGATCGCATACGCCGACAGCGAGTGGATGTTCTGGTGGCCGGCCTCGAACGGCACCCGCGACCGCCCGCGCGCCATATCGAGCGCGTCGGCCACGCGGACGATCCCCGCCTCGACCGTGAACGGGGCCCCCTTGCGGCGGTGGCCGATGATCGCGTGCAGCGCCTCTGAGGCGATGATCGTGCGCTCGGGCTCCTCGTAGGCGCTGGCGAGCAAAGAGCCGAGCTTGTCGGCGGTCAGGAACAGGCTGTAGAGCTCGTGGTCGTCGCGGTGGATCGACATGCCCACGCAGTGGAACAGGCACCCGGCGGCGATCACCACCTCGGCGTCGCGATCGCTCATGCCGTAGTCCGCCGTCACGCTCGGGGTGACGCCGCGCCGGAACAGCAGCCGAGCCAGCCGCAACCCGATGTTGAGCACGATCTGGATGTGCACCCAGCTGTGATCCGACATGCCCAGACGCCGCGACGCGTTGACCGCGGAGACGTGCCACCACGCCTTGACCTGATCATCGGCGTTGACGGCGTCGAGGAACTGCTCGAGCCGCCGGTTGCCGCGCGTCGGCGCCCGCACCCGGACATCTGCGAGCGCTTCGCGGGGCGGGATCGGCGGCTCCAAGCTGGGGTTGCGGTCGTCGCTAGGCACGGGAGGCCTCCAGCAGGACGCCCTCGCGCAGGCCACCGCGGCCGATCTGAAGCGGGGCGCCGAGCAGCTCCGAGGCGCCCTGCAGGATCAGTAATCCGGCCGGCAGCAGGCGCACCCGTTCCATGTCGAGCCCGAAGCGCGCCGCGATGACCGCCGCTCGCTCGGTCGCGAGCAGCCGCAGCGAGCGGCCGAAGGCAGCGGAGTCGAGCACGGCCCCGGCGAACAGCCGCAGCGAGGTGGCGCTGCCCCCGACGGCGACGGCCTCGGCCGGCTGGGGCACTTCGATGCCGGCAAGCGCCTCGTGGACACGGTCGTGGGCGTCACGCAGCTGCGCCTCGGAGGGCGGATCTGAGCGCAGGCAACGGTCCGCCAGGTCTCCGGAGCCGAGCGCAAACGACGTCGACCATCTGACCTCGTCCGGAGCAACGCCGACGACGAGCTCCGACGAGCCTCCGCCGACGTCGACGACGCCGAGCTCGCCATCGGGCAGGTGTCCCAGCGTCGTCGCGGCTCCGATGAACGCCATGCGGGCCTCCTGCTCCTCGGACAGGACCACGACCTCCAGGCCGCAGGCATCCCGGACCGCCGCGATCAGCTCAGCTCCGTTGGCGGCACGCCGGACCGCCGCGGTCGCCACGCCAAGGACCTCGGCGGCCCCCAGCTCTCGTGCGAGCATGAGCTGTGAGCTCACGACCGCCACCACCTCGGCGATCTTCTCGGGACTGATCCGGCCACCTTCGAGCACTCCGCGCCGCAGCTGAGTGAACGAGCGCACTTGATGGACCTCCTCGAGGCGGCCGCGGTCACATGCCGCGACGAGCAGCCGCGTGGTGTTCGAGCCGATGTCGATGCAGGCACGCCGCACGGATGCCCCGCGGGGACTCTACCGCTGACGCTCGCCCTGCGCCGCGGGTTCAGATCGCGGACGGGAGCTGCGATGCGAGCCGTCGCCGTCGTGCACCCCGTCCGCACCGTTCGAGCCCACCGCCGGCATGACCGGGTCAGACTCCGCCCGCAGCATCCCTGGACGGAGCACGATCCACACCACGACCGTCACCACCAGCGAGCCGGCGGCGCCGATGCCGAGGGTGACCCGCGGACCGGCGAGCGATGCAATGGCGCCGCCCAGCAGGATCCCCAGTCCCGGGACCAATTGGAACATCGACTCGTTGAAGCCCATCATCAGCGCCATCCGCTGTGGCTCGACCTCCTCCTGAAGCGCCGTGCGCGCCGCCACCGACTCGATGCCGTTGCCGACGCCCGCGATCACCGAACCGGCCACCGCGACCGCGATCACCGGCGCCACGGCCATCACCGCGAAGCCGACTCCGAGTGCACCCGCCCCGATAGCGATCAGCTGCCTGGACGGCCACTTGCGCCAGCGGGCATAAGCGGCGCTTCCGGCGACCGCCCCGACGCCCCACGACGAGAGCAGCGCGCCGTAGCCGCCCGCGCCCGTCTGCAGCGTGTGCTCGGCGAACACGACCTCCGCCGGGATCGAGACGGTGAAGAACAGGACCCCGGCGATCTGGACGCCGAACAGGGTTCGGATCGACCGCTGCTCGCGGATGTAGGCGATCGCGGAGCGGACGCGGCCGGCGGCGGGTTCGGGCTCCGGGACGGCGGCCGGCAGGCCACGGGCGGTCGCCAGCACAACCGCGATCAACAGGAACAGGACACAGTTGACGAGCAGGGCGACGCTGGTGCTGGACGTCGCGACGATCACGCCGCCGATTGCCGGGCCCGCCATGAAGCAGACGGAGAACGCCGCGTTGTTGACGGCGTTGCCTTCCCGCAAGAGGTCGGCGGAGGCGGTGACATCGACCGTGGCCGCGCGGGCCAGCGACCGCGCGACGAGCGCGATCACGCCGTCGATGGCGGTCAGGATCAGCACCGGACCGAGGGAGAAGTTGCTGGCGATCCAGGCCAGCGCGAGGAACGCAAGGCCCTCCAGCGCATACAGGGCCGGCAGCACGTGCCGCGGCGTGCGCTGGTCGAGCCTGGCGACGACCGCGGGCGTGAGCAGCGCCGGCACGAACAGCGAGCACAAGAAGAACGCTGTCGCGCCGAGGGCGCTGTTGGTCCGCGCGTAGACGAGAAACGCAAGCGCCAGCGTTCCGATCGACCACGCGAGTTCGTTGAGTGCGTACGCGCCGAGCAGGCGCCTGTACACGGGAAGCTGCAGAACGCGCCTCATGCTTCGCATGAGTATTCCCCTTTGAGGCCGCGAGCGCACTCCCACGGGCCGCGCTTGACATCATCCGAAAAGTGACAGACGCGGCAATCGAGGTCCGCGGCCTCCGGAAGTCCTACGGAGACTTCGAGGCGGTGCGGGGCATCGAGTTCGAGGTCCGCCGCGGCGAGGTTTTCGGCCTTCTGGGGCCTAACGGGGCGGGCAAGACCACGACGGTGGAGATCCTCGAGGGCTACCGTCAGCGCACCGGCGGCGAGGTCACGGTCCTGGGATTTGACCCGGGACGCCGTCCCCGGGAGCTGCGCTCGCGGGTCGGAATCGTGCTGCAGAGCACGGGCCTGTACCGCCACATCCGCGTGCGCGAGGCGCTTGTGCACTTTGCCGCGATGTATCCCCACCCCCGCGACGTCGAGGAGGTGATCTCGCTGACCGGGCTGGACGGAAAGGAGGACTCGTCGGTCCGGACGCTGTCGGGCGGGCAGTTGCGGCGGCTGGATCTGGCGCTGGCGCTGGTCGGCGACCCGGAGCTGATCTTCCTCGACGAGCCGACCACGGGCTTTGACCCGGCCGCGCGCCGCAACGCCTGGGACGCTATCCGCTCACTCAAGTCGCTGGGAAAGACGGTCCTGCTCACCACGCACTACCTGGACGAGGCTCAATCGCTGGCCGACCGGGTGGCGATCATCAAGGACGGCAGGATCATCATCGAAGGCAAGCCGCAGGAGCTCGGGGCCAACAGCGGCGCCACGACGTACCGGATCAGCTATCGAAACGGCGACGGTGGCCTGATCCAGCGCGAGACCGACGATCCGACCACGCTGCTGCACGAGCTGACCGGCAGCGCGCTCGCCCAGGGACGTCGTCTCGAGGGGCTGAGCGTGACCAGGCCGACGCTCGAGGACGTGTACCTCGAGCTGACGGCGGACGCGCCCGAGGAGGCGGCCGGTGGTGAGTGACCGCGCCCCGGCGCCGCTGTCGCTTGCCTGGCGTCAGTACCGGCTCGAACGACGTCTGTTCTGGCGCAACCCGAGCGCCGCCTTCTTCAACTTCCTGCTGCCGCTGCTGTTCCTCGTGGCGGGCGGCATCATCCTCCACGGCAACCAGACCAATCTCAACAAGCTGGTTCCGTCGATCGCCGGCATGGCCGTGATGTCGACGACGTTCACCGCGCTGTCCTACAACATCGTGTTCCTACGCGAGCGCGGCGTGCTCAAGCGCATCCGCGGCACGCCGTTGCCGACGATCTCCTACCTCGGCGGCGTGGCCGCCAACGCGGTCACCAATACGGCGCTGCAGATCGCGATCATCGTCGTCGCCGGAAAGGTGTTCTTCGGCCTCGATTGGCCGCCGGAATGGGGTTCGCTTCTGGTGTTCGTCGTCGCGGGCGTGGTCTGCTTCGCGGCGCTCGGCGTGGCGTTCGCGCACGCGATCCCGAACTTCGAGTCGACCGCCGCCTACGTCAACGCGGTGTTCCTGCCGGTCGTGTTCGTGTCGTTCTATGTGTTCGACTCGAGCAGCGCGCCGGAGTTCGTGCGGACGATCGCCGAGGCGCTGCCGTTGTATCCGCTCATTCACGGCCTCTCTGGGGCGATGGTCACCGGCACCTCGCTCTCTCACGACCTGTCGGACCTCGGGGTGATCGCGGTCTGGGCCGTGCTCGGCATCTGGCTTGCGGTGAGTGGGTTCAGCTGGGAGCAGCGGCGAGACTGAGGGCCTGCTATCACGAGTCCGATGGCACCGCTGGCAATCATCTACGACGTGCACGGCAACCTCCCGGCTGTGCAGGCGGTGCTCGCCGATGCCCGGGCCGCCGGCGCGCAGCGGTTCCTGCTCGGCGGCGACTACGCACTGTTCGGGCCCTTCCAGGCCGAATCCGTCGCCGCCCTGCAAGCGCTCGAGCAGGCGACCTGGATCCGCGGCAACGTCGACCGTTGGGCCGCCAATAAGGACGTCCCTGAGGATGAGGTGCTGCTGCGGGCGATCGCCGACTGCCGAGAGGCCCTCGGCGCCGAGCTGGCCGATGAGCTGGGCGGGCTCCCCGAGCAGGTCGTGATCGACGGCACCCGCTACTGCCACGCCTCGCCGCTGTCCGACATGCGCTCGTTCCTGCCCGAGCCCGGCGATGACGACGAGCAGATGCTCGCCGGCGCGTCGGAGCGGCGAGTCGTGTTCGGGCACACGCACCTGCAGTTCCGTCGCAGCGGCCCTGGCGGCATCGAGCTGCTGAATCCCGGGAGCGTGGGGCTGCCGCTGGACGGCGACGCGCGCTCGGCGTACGCGCTGGCCCACGACGACGGGTCGATCGAGCATCGGCGGATCGACTACGACCGCGACGCGGCGATCGGCGGGCTCCAGGAGCGGTTCGGAGACGTCGCCTGGGCGCAGCGCTCGATCAGGCGGCTGCAGACATCACGGCCATGAGCGCGCGCTCCTGGTATCGCACCAGCACGTTCAGGCACGGCGAGTTTCCGCTGCAGCGGCTGGCCGAGCACAGCGCCACGACCGTGTCGGTCTGCCTTCCCGCCCGCAACGAGGCGCGCACGATCGGACCGATCCTCGAGCAGATCGAGCCGCTGCGGACGCGGGGAATCGTCGATCAGGTGGTGGTCGTCGACAACTCCACCGACGGGACCGGCGAGATCGCACGCGGCCTCGGCGCCGAGGTCCACGATCAGGACAAGCTGTGGCCCGAGCACGGTCCGGTGCTCGGCAAGGGCGACGCGATGTGGCGAGCGTTGCGGGTGCTGCGCGGCGAGATCGTCTGCTTCCTCGACGCCGACTCCGAGGAGTTTGGCGCGCACTACGTCCGCGGCCTGCTCGGCCCGCTCCTGTGCACGCCGGCGATCTCGTTCGTCAAGGGCTTCTACCGCCGCCCCTTCCGCCAGGGCGAGACGACATTTCCCGACGGCGGCGGCCGGGTGACCGAGCTGACCGCCCGGCCTCTGCTCAACATGTTCTATCCCGACCTGTCCGCCGTCGTGCAGCCCCTTGCCGGCGAGATCGCGGCCCGGCGCGACGCGCTCGAGCGGCTGCCGTTCGTAACCGGCTACGGAGTCGACATCGCGCTGCTGATCGACGCCTACACGCTGCTCGGCCTCGACGCGATCGCGCAGGTCGACCTGCACGTGCGCCAGAACGCGCACCAGCCGCTGCGCGACCTCGGCCCGATGGCCTTCGCGGTCCTGCAGGCGGTGACCTCGCGGCTGGCTCGCGACGGGCGTCTGACCGGGCCGCTGCCGACGACGTTCACCGCCCCGGGCGCGGAGGGGCCGCATTCGGTCGTCAGCGACCCCGTGGAGCGCCCGCCGCTTCGCAGCCTGCGCGCCGCGGCGTAGAGTCAGTCGAACGCCTCGCGCGCGGCGCGTCCCCCATTCCGGGAGGCCTCCGCGAACCCGTAGGTGCCCTGGTCGCGCAGCTCTGTGGCTGCCTCGACCAGCCCGGCGATCGCCGCGAACGCGAAGTGCCCGCCGACGGAGATCCGGGCCACGCCGAGCTCAGCGAGCTCGGACACCGTCGGCGCGCCCGCGCGTGCCAACACGTTGACGGGCCGGTCGACGGACGAGATCACCTGCCGGATCTCCTCGGCGGTGCTCAGGCCCGGTGCGTACAGGACGTCGGCGCCGGCCTCCTGGTAGGCCTGCAGGCGCTCGATCGTGTCGCCCAGGTCCGGGTTGCCGCGGATGAAGTTCTCCGCACGTCCGGTCAGCACCAGGTGCACGCCGCCGCCGTGGGCGACCTCGGCGGCCGCGGCGACACGCTCCGTGGCGAGCGCGATGTCGTAGATCGCCGGCTCGTCGCCGCCGTAGTCCTCGACCGAGCAGCCGGCGAGCCCAGCTCCCAGCGCCAGCTCGATCGTCTCCGCGACACCTTCGGGATAGTCGGCAAAGCCGTTCTCGAGGTCGGCGGAGACCGGCAGCGGTGTGGCGGCCACGATCTCCGCGGCGTGCGCGATCGCCTCGTCTCGCGACACGGAGCCGTCGAGCCGGCCCAACGTCGCGGCATGGCCGCTGCTGGTGGTGGCGAGCGCCTGGTAGCCGAGCGAGGCGAGGATCTTCGCGGAGCCCGCATCCCACGGGTTCGGCAACAGCAGCGGCTCGCCCGGCCGGTGAAGCGCCAGGAATCGTGAAGCTTTGTCGGCTTGATCGCTCATCGTCCGCAGCCTACCGACCCCGATCGGCGGGGCCGAGCGGGCCGCTCGTTACAGTGCAGGTCGTGCGGGAATCAGGTGCCACAGCCACCGATCCGCTGGCTCGCGAACAGTCCAACGGCGCCTTCCGGCGGCAGGAGAGCAGGTTTCGCCGCTGGGTCACCGACGATGGCTCGACGGAGTTCCCGGCGCAGGCCGATCGCTACCACCTGTACATCTCCCGCGCCTGCCCGTGGGCGCACCGGACGATCATCGCGCGCATGCTGATGGGTCTCGAAGACGCGATCGGAGTCTCGTTCGTCGATCCGATCCGCAGCGACGACACCGGCTGGGCGTTCACCGGAGGCGAGTACGTCGACTCGGTCAACGGGTTCGACTTCCTCGCGCGCGCCTACACGGCCACCGAGCCCGGGTACGACGCGCGCGTCACGGTCCCGGCGCTGTGGGACAAGCAGTCCGGCGTGATCGTCTCCAACGAGTCATCGGACATCCTCAGGATGCTCGGCACCGTGTTCGCGCGGTTCGCGGCCCATCCCGTCGAGCTCTGTCCGGCGGAGCTGCTCGGCGAGATCGACGAGCTCAACGACCGCATCTACGACAACGTCAACAACGCGGTCTACAAGGCCGGGTTCGCGCGCCGGCAGGACGTCTACGAGCGCGAGGTCCGAGCTCTGTTCGAGACGCTCGACATGCTCGACGCACGGCTGTCAGACCGCCGGTTCCTGTTCGGCGAGGTCCCCGTCGAGACCGACTGGCGGCTGTTCACCACGCTGGTGCGCTTCGACGCCGTGTACCAGATCCACTTCAAGTGCTCGATCCGCAAGCTCATCGAATACGAGCACCTGTGGCCGTACGCGCGGGATCTGTTCCAGTGGCCAGGGGTGGCGGAGACCGTCGATTTCGACGAGATCCGCGCGCACTACTACCGCACCCACCCGATGATCAATCCGAGCGGGCTGGTCGCACTCGCCCCGGCCGAGGACTGGAACGAGCCGCCGCGCCGAAACGACCGCTAGCGCGCCGGCCCTCGGACCGGACCTGGCTTGACGTAGACTGGCCGCGCGAGGCTTCGTGTCGCTCGCCGAAGAAAACAGCGCCGCACCAGCTGCACCGGGGGTGGTGACCCCTGCGCTGCTCGAACGGGAGGCGCAGCTCGAGCGCCTCAGCGAGAGCATCCGGACAACCGTCTCGGACCGCACCGGCCGCCTGGTGATGATCAGTGGCCCCGCGGGCCTGGGCAAGACCGCGCTGCTGCAGGCGGCGCGTGAGCTGGGCGAGCAGGCCGGGATGCAGGTGCTGCGCGCCCGTGCCTCCGACCTCGAGCAGGAGTTTGCGTTCGGGGTGGTCCGTCAGCTGTTCGAGGGTCCGCTTGACCGGGCCGACCCCGAGACGCGGCCGTCGCTGTTTCGGGGCGCGGCGGCACTCGCCAGCCCGCTGTTCGACCTCGCGCCGGTGGCCGCGGCCGGCGGCCGCTACATCGAGGATTCCGGCAGCGCCGCCGCCACGGCAGGCGGACGGCCGGCCGGAGACCTCAGCTTCACGCTCGTGCACGGCCTCTACTGGTTGACGAACAACCTCAGCGAGGTCGGGCCGGTGATGATCGCCGTCGACGACGCGCACTGGGCCGACGCGTCGTCTTTGCGGTTCTTGGCCTACCTGAGCGCGCGGTGCGAGGAGCTCGGCGTGCTCGTCGCGCTCACCGCGCGCGAAGGCGAGCCGACCGGAAGCCGCGACGTCCTCACCACCTTGCGCAATGAACCCGGTGCGATCCTGGTGATGCCCGACTCCCTCAGCGACGCCGCCGTCGCCAGACTCGTGCGATCCGAGCTCGGCGAGGCCGCCGATGCCGAGTTCTGCTCAGCTTGCGCGCATGCGAGCGCCGGCAATCCGTTCCTGCTGCGCGAGCTGATCCGCGTGCTGGACGCCGAGCGAATCGAGCCGGTCGCCGCCAACGCCGCGCGGGTTCAGGGAGTGCGTCCGGACGCCGTGTCGCACGCCGTCGTGGCGCGGTTGGCGCGACTAGGCGCAGACGCGAGCCTGCTGGCACGGTCGGTGGCGGTGCTCGAAAGCGCGTCGCTGCGACAGGCCGCGGCGCTGGCGGGACTCGACCAGGAGCGCGCCCGCGTCGCCGCCGACCGTCTGACCTCGGCCGAGATCCTCGCCGCCGAGGGACCGCTGACGTTCGTGCATCCGCTGCTGCGCCGGGCCGTGTACGAGGGCATCCTGCCCGCCACGCGTGCCGACAGCCATCGCCGCGCGGGCCTGTTGCTCGCCGAAGAAGGACCTCGCAGCACGCTCGCGGGCGCCCACCTGCTGCGCAGCGAGCCCGCCGACGACCCGGCCGTCGTCGCCGCCTTGCGGGACGCCGCAGGCGAGGCGCTGGCCGACGGTGCGCCGCCCTCGGCCGTCCGGTTGCTGCGGCGGGCGCTGAGTGAGCCGCCGCCGGCCGAGCTGCGCGGTGCGGTTCTCGGCGAGCTCGGTGAAGCCGAAGCGCTCGCGCGTGATCCGGCCGCCGCGGCGCACCTGCGCGAGGCGCTGGAGCTGAGCGACAACCCGTTGATCCGGGCCAGGATCGCTGCGCAGCTCGGATCGCTGCTGGTGTGGGTCGGCCAACCGCTCGAGGGCTATGCGCTGCTCGCCCACACGATCGATGCGCTTCCAGAGGATGCCGATCCGGCGCTGCGGGCCATGCTCGAGACCGTGCGCGTCGCTACGGCCTCGGTCGACCGGCGGCTGGTCGGCGAGGTCGCCCCACGCCTGCCGTCGCTGCACGAGCTCGCGGAGGCGGCCGGGCCGGCCGGCAACGCGCTGCTGATCTTCGAGGCGTGCTGGCGCGCGCAGTCGGGACCGTACGCCGGTGACTGGCGCGACCTCGTCGACCGGGGGCTCGACGGAGGACGCTTCGTTGCCCGGCAGACGGCGAGCTCGCCGATCGTCGGCTACGCGACCGCGGTCCTCGTGCTCGCCGACGAGATCGAGCGCGCCGAGGCGCTGATCGCCGACATTCGCGCCGATGCCCGCGCCCGTGGCTCGATCGAGGCGCACCTCGCCGCGCTCACGTGGGGGTCGCTGCTGGCGCTGCGCAGAGGCGACCTGCCGCAAGCGGAGTCAGACGCGCGGACCACGCTGGAGCTGGCAAACCGGCACGAGGTGCTCTGGACGAGGATCTGGTCAACCGCGTTCCTGGTGCACGCGCTTGTCGAGCGCGGTGAGCTCGAAGAGGCCGACCGGGCGCTCGCCGAGGGACGGATCGAATCGGCGCTCGGCAGCGCCGCGACCCTGCACGCGCTGCTCGCCCGCGGCCGCCTGCATCTCGCCCAAGGCCGCCGCGCGGAGGCGATCGCCGACCTGCGCGCGACCGGCGACAGCGTGATCGTCAACAACCCGAGCTATGTGCCGTGGCGCTCCCAGCTCGCGCTGGCGACTGGCCCGCGAGGAACCCGACCAGGCCCTGGGGCTTGCGGACGGCGAGCTGGTGCGTGCCCGGGAGCTCGGACAGCCGCGCGGCATCGGCGTCGCGCTGCGGGTGCGCGGGATCCTCGAAGGCGGCGCGGGCGGAATCGCGCTGCTGGTGGAAGCGGTCCAGACGCTGCGAGACTCACCGGCCAGCCTCGAGCTGGCGCACGCCCTCTGCGACCTGGGATCGGCGCAGCGGCGCGCCGGACAGCGCAGCGCCGCGCGCGAGCCGTTGCGCGAGGCGCTCGAACTCGCTCAGCGGTGTGATGCCGCGCCGCTGGCGCGGCGAGCCCGTGAAGAGCTGCTGGCCACGGGGGCCCATCCGCGGCGCGAGCGCATGTCGGGTCCCGACGCCCTGACCCCGTCGGAACGCCGCGTCGCCGAGATGGCCGCGGGCGGTCTCACGAACCGCGAGATCGCCGAGGCCCTGTTCGTGACCGCCAAGACGGTCGGGACCCACCTCGGTCACATCTACCGAAAGCTCGACCTCGACGGCCCGCATGCGCGGGAGCAGCTAAGCGAGCGCCTCGGCCGCGACGCGGCCTGACCGGGTTCTTCAACCGTCGTGGGCGCCGAACGCGCGACGCGTTCGGCGCCCCCGCGGCTGCCCCCGGGCGGTTCGCTATCGCAACGGTGCCCCCTCAGGCACCGATGGCGCGTGTAGTTCGTCCGCCACGCCCCGATCGCCATCGGTTATCTGCTGAACGATCTCGGCAAGATCCAGCCACCCCCAGAACTCGCGGTGCTCGCCCCCGGCAACGCGCGCAGTTCCCCGGATCGGATCCGATCCGACCTCTACCGAAATCGTCAGCTCCACCATTGCAGCCACCAGCGGATCCTGACCCCCGCGCGTTCCATTCGCGTCGGGTCCCCCACCTGATCTTTTGTCTTTGGCCCCCAGCCCATTTGCCTGCCCCTGCTGGCGGCTGCTCGGCGACGCCGGGCGCCCCCGCACCCGGCGTCGCCTTGATGCCCCCGGCTCGGCGTCGCCGTGGGAACCCCCGGACCCACCGCGATCGTTGCCGATACCGAATGCAGCTGCCTCATGCACAACACGATCGTGACGTGCGTGAGCGCGTCTCGCGTCGGGACCCCCGCCCGATATTTAGGAGTCTCGTGCGGCTCAGCTGTGGCGGCGGCGCCGGCGGCGGCGCAGCAGGAACACCGACACCACAACGACGCCGGCCACGACCGGGGCCGGGTTCTTCTTCGCGCGGTCCCACAGCATGGAGCCGACGAGCGAGCCGGCGTCGAGCGGCTCGGCGGGAACCTGGGGCGGCCGAGGCGGTGGTGGTGGAGGCGGAGGCGGAGGCGGTGGTGGCGGCGCGGCGGCCTCGGGCACCGGTTCGGGTGCCGGGGGCTCCGGCTCGGGCTCGGGCGGAGCGGGCTCGGGCTCCGCGGCCTCCGGCTCCGGCTCCGGCTCGGGCGGGGCAGGCTCGGGCTCCGGCTCAGCCGGCTCCGTGGCAGCCTCCGCCGGCACCGGCGGCGCCTCGGGCTCGGGCTCCGGCACGGCCTCGTGGATCGCGGTCGCCGGCTCGGGCGCCACCGCGGCGGGCTCCTGGGCGAGCATCTCCTGCAGGCGCTTTGCGAACTCCCTCAAGAGCCTCTCCGAGATGTCCTCGATCATGCCGCCGCGACCGAACCGGGCCAGCCGTCCGGTGATGTGGTAGTCGGTGTCGACCTCGACACGGGTCCCGCCGCCGGTCTCGGTCAGCTTCGAGTTGATCGTCGCGTTCGCGCCGCCCTGGCCTCGGCGGTCACTGCCGTTGGCCAGCATCGTCGCGGCGTGGGCGGTCTCGTCGACCTCTTTCATCTCGAGCTTGCCCGTGTAGGAGGCGGTCGTCGGCCCGATCTTGATCGTGAACGCGCCGTTGTAGCTGCCGTCCTCGTTGCGCCCGGTGATCGACGCGCCCGGCAGGCACGGAGCGACGCGCTCGATGTCGATCAGCGCGCTCCAGACCTGCTCAACCGGCGCGGAAACCTCAAAGGACTGCTCTAGCTTCATCCCGAATCGCCTCCAGGTCGTCAGGGGTGTCGACGTCGCGTCCTGAGCACAGCTGCCCACATTCAATCGTGGCGCCGCCACGCAGGATGTCCCGGGCTCCTTGGTCGCCGCTAAGCGTCGCCAGCGCCCGGATCTGCTCGGCCTCGAGCACGACCGGGTGCCCCGGTCGACCGTCATACAGTGCCCGCGTGCCGCCCGGCTCGTCGATGAACCGGGAGATCACCGCGGGGGTCACCAGCGGCGAGTCGCCGAGGGTCACGATCACCTTGTCGGCTCCCTCGAGCGCCCGCAGACCGCATCGCAGAGAAGCGGCCTGGCCCGTGTTCCAGTCCTCGCACACGATGGGCTGCGCCCGCCCGAAGTCGACCTGATCGCACAGGTCTGAAGCGTGCGCGCCAAGCACGACCACGACCCGCTCGAGTTCATCGACATCGCACTGGGCTCGGATCGCGTACTCCACCAACGGGCGCCCATCCAGGGGCGCCAGCAGCTTCGACTCCCCGCCGAAGCGCGTCCCGGCACCCGCGGCGAGGATCAGCCCGCCGATCAAGCCGGGACCTCGTGGATCCGGCCCTTGACGTTTGCCAGCCGTCCGCCCTCGCGGCCGTGCCGCGCGGCGACGATCTCGGACAGGATCGACAGTGCGGTCTCCTCGGCGCTGACCGCGCCGAGGTCCAGGCCGAGCGGCGCTGACATGCGCTCGAGCTCGTGCTCCTCGAAGCCCGCGCCGAGCAGTCGCTCGCGGCGCTTGGCCTGCGCTCGCTTGGAGCCCATCGCGCCGATGAACCGCGCCGGCGATCGCAGCGCGATGTGCAGCACCGCGTCATCGAGCTTGGGGTCGTGGGTGAGGACGGCGACCGACGTGGCGGGGTCGATAGGGCCTAGCTCGGCCAGGGCTTCCTCAGGCCAGGCGGCCACAACCTCCTCGGCGTCGGGGAACCGCTCCCGAGTCGCAAACCGCGCCCGCGGGTCGACCACGTAGGGAACCCAGCCGGCGTCGCGTGCGAGCGTGCAGACGTGGCTGGCGATGTCGACCGCGCCGAACAGCAGCAGTCGAGGTGGCGGGGCGACGATGTCGACGAACATCGACCCACGGCGGGCGGAGGCATCCGTCCACAGCAGTTCGTTGGCGACGCGCTCGCCCTCGTCGTCGAGCTCCGGGGCGCCGAGCGACCCTGATCGGGAGCCGTCTGCCTCCAGCAGCAGCTTCGAGCCGGGTCTGGAGCCCTCGAGCAGCGTCACCTCCGCGGCGCGGCCGCCTGCTGTCGCGATCTCCGTGAACCGGCTGGGCTCGTACGTCTGCACCCACACGTCGATCTCACCGCCGCACGGCAGGCCCACGTCCCAGGCCTCGGAGTCCGCGATCCCGAAGTGGACGAGCTGCGGCGGATCGCCGTGATTGAGCACGCGATCGGCGATCTCCACCACTGCGCCCTCCACACATCCGCCCGACACGCCGCCGGCGACCTCGCCGTACTCGCTGATCGCCATCTTCGTTCCGATCGGCCTCGGCGCCGAGCGTTGGGTGTCGATGACCATCGCCAGCGCGGCGCGGTCGCCGCGCGCGTTCCAGTCGCTGAGCTCGGTCAGAACGTCGTTCACGTCAGATGTCCTCCAGGATGACAGCTAGCTCCTCCAGCGAGGCGAGCGAGTTGCCGGCCAGGAGCTCGTCGGTATACGGAGTCGCGGCGCGCATCCCGCGCGTCAGCGGCTCGAACTCGGGATGCGCGGCAAGGGGGTTGAGCCACACCAGCCGGTGGGCGCTGCGACGCAGGCGGGCCATCTCGTGCCCGAGCTCCTCGGGGTCGCCACGGTCCCAGCCGTCGGACAGGATCACGACGACGGCGCCGCGCCCGATGCGGCGTCCGTGCTCGCGATTCAGCTCGGCGAGCGCGGCACCGATCCGCGTGCCTCCCGCGAAGTCGGTCACCGCCGCAGCGGCGCGCTCGAGCGCGCGATCGTGGTCGCGTCCGCCCAGCTCGTTGGTGATGCGCGTCAGCCGCGTCCCGAACGCAAACGCCTCGACGCGGCGCCGAGCCGCGACCGAGGCGTGCATGTACTGGATCAGCATCCGCGCGTAAGGGGTCATCGAACCCGACACGTCGCACACCAGCACGACCGGCCGCGGACGGGTGCTCGGAGCGCGCCAGTGGCGCTGTATGGGCTCACCGCCGGTGCGAAGCGAGGCACGGACGACGCGGCGCAGGTCGGGCGTGTGACTGCGGCGTCTGGCCGGCCGCGTGCGGCGCGACAGGCGCGTCGGCCCTCGCTGCGCAAGCCGCGCGATCAGGACGCGCGCAATCGCCATTTCGGCATCGGTGTACTGGGAGAAGTCCTTGTGGCCGAGCAGCTCGACGTCGCTGTAGGCGGCCGGGACGGCCATCGGGTCCTGATCCTCGGACGTGCCGAACGCGTCGCCGGCGACCGCGGCGCGCGGCGGCACCGGACGCTCGATCTTGCCCAGGGGCTCGTAGGGGTCCTGGCCGAAGTGCATCCGCTCGTCGCCGAACACGGCCCTGAACGCCTGCTCGAAGCGCTCGATGTCGCGGTGGCTGGAGCACAGCACGCTGCGCAGCGCGAGGCGCGCGTCGTCGCGCGAGCTCGTGTCGACGGTGGTCAGAGCCTGGTGCGCGGTCAGGATCTCGCCGAGGCCGACTCGCGTTCCCTGCGCCCTCATCGCCTGCGCGAGGGCGCTCAGCCGGTCGATCACGATGTCCGCGCGGGCGACGACTGCGTCGCCGGCATCAGACACCCTCGAGCACCTTTCGCTCGCGCACCCGCTCGACGTCCTCGTGGACCTTCAGCGCCGCGCCGAGCGTGTCCTCGAGGTCGCCCTCGTCACCCAGCGCCATCAGCGCCTGGGCCCACACGATCGTCTCCCCCACGCCCGGAAGCTTGTACAGGTCGCCATGCTCGCGCAGCCGGCTGACCGCGGTCACCACGCGGACGACGATCTCTTCGGGGACTCCGGGGATTCGCGCGCGGACGATCTCCCGCTCGCGATCCGCTCTGGGGTAGTCGATCCAGTGATACAGGCAGCGGCGCTTGAGCGCGTCGTGCAGCTCGCGCGTGCGGTTGGAGGTGAGGATCACCACCGGTCGCTGCTGTGCGGTGATCGTCCCTAGCTCGGGGATCGTGACCGCGAAGTCCGACAGGAACTCGAGCAGGAACGCCTCGAACTCGTCGTCGGCGCGGTCGATCTCGTCGATCAGCAGGACCACCGGCCCGTCGTGCTCGAGCGCGTCCAAGAGCGGCCGTCGCAGCAGGAACCGGCGCGAGAACAGCTGTCCCTCGTCGACGCCTCCCTCGGCGGCCCGCAGCGCGAGCAGCTGGCGCGCGTAGTCCCAGTCGTAGACGGCGTGGTGGAGGTCGATGCCCTCGTGGCACTGCAGACGGATCAGGCGCGCGCCGGTTGCGGCGGCGAGCGCGCGCGCGACCTCCGTCTTGCCGACGCCGGCCTCGCCCTCGAGCAGCAGCGGCTGCTCGAGCGCTACCGCAAGATGAATGCCCAGCGCGAGTGGCCGGTCAGCGAGGTAGCCCTGGGTGGCGAGGGCGGCACTTGCCGCCTCGACCGAGCCGATTTCCGCAAAGCTCACGCCGGCCGCTGTACCTCGGTCGCGATCACGTCAGCCCTGCCGCCTGCGTGAGCGCGCGCCGAGTCAAGACTCGCGCCAGATGGCGCTTGTAGTCGGCGCTGGCGTTGAGATCGGCCGGTGGGTCGGTTCCCTCGGCTGCCTGCTCGGCGGCCTTCGCGATGGTGTCGGCCGTGAGCGACTGCCCACGAAGGGCATCCTCGACGGCTTTGGCGCGAAGGGGCACGGAACCCATGTTAGTCAGCGAGATTCGCACGTCCTCGCAGACGTCGCCGGTCTGCTTGACCAGCGCGGCGACGGCAACCATCGCCCAGTCCTCGCTGCGCCGGTTGAACTTCTCGTAGCCGTGTCCCCAGCCGTCGAACGTCGGCATCCGGACCTCGGTCAGGACCTCGGTTGGGCCGATCGCCGTCTCCATGTAGTTCTGGAACAGGTCACCCGCCTCGATCGTCCGCTGGCCGTCGGGACCTTGCACGGTGATCGACCCCTCGGCCGCGAGCAGCACGCCGGGCAGGTCGGACGCGGGGTCGCCGTGGGCCAGCGAGCCGCCGATGGTTCCGCGGTTGCGGACCTGTGGGTCGGCGATCGTCCCGGCCACCGTCGATGCCAGCCCGAGCTCCGGGGAGTGCTCCAGCTCGGTGTGCGGCGTCAGCGCACCGATCCGCCACGTCCCGTCCTCGCGGCTGATGCCGCCCAGGCCGGGGACCTTGCGCAGGTCGATGAGCAGCGTCGGCGCCGCGAGCCGCAGCTTCATCAGCGGGATCAGGGAGTGTCCGCCGGCGAGCAGCTTGGCATCCTCGCCACCGTCCACGAGCATCTGGATCGCCTCGTCCAGCGACCCGGCGACCGCGTAGTCGAATTCGGCGGGGATCATGCTGGCGCACCTGCCTTTCCCTTGGCTTCTTGTATTGCCTCCCAGATCCGCATCGGGCTGAGCGGCATGTCGATGAATGTGACGCCGAGCGGCCTGAGCGCGTCGAGCACGGCGTTGAGGACGGCCGGAGTTGCAGCAATCGTGCCGGCCTCGCCGACACCCTTGACGCCGAGCGTGTTGACCGGCGACGGCGTCTCGGTGCGGTCGGTCTCGTAACTGGGCAGCTCTGCCGCGGTGGGCAGCGCATAGTCGACGAACGTGCCGGTGACCAGCTGCCCTGACTCGTCGTACTCGATGCGCTCGTACAGCGCCTGACCGATGCCGTGCGTGATGCCGCCGTGCACCTGGCCGTCGATCAGCAGCGGGTTGATCGCCGGCCCGCAGTCGTCGACGGCCACCCAGCGGACGACCTTCGTCTTGCCCGTCTCGGCATCGATGTCGACGACGCAGGCGTGCGCACCGAACGGGAACACGAAGTTCTCAGGGTCATAGAACGTCTGCTCGTCGAGCCCGGGCTCCATGCCCTCGGGCAGGTTCTCGGGGATGTATGCGGCGCCCGCGACCTCGGCGAGCGTCATCCCGCGATCGGGCGAGCCGCGCACCGACCACTTGCCGTCACGCAGCTCGATGTCCTCGGGAGCCGCCTCGAGCTGGTGGGCGACGATCTGTGTGGCCTTGTCGGCCACCTTCTTGGCGGTGCGCGCGGCAGCCTCGCCGCCGACCGCCAGTGACCGCGACCCATATGTGTCGAGACCGAAAGGCCCGGTGTCGGTGTCGCCGTGAACGACATCGACCATCGACGGGTCGACGCCGAGCCGGTCGGCGACGATCTGGGCAAAGCCCGTCTCGTGACCCTGGCCGTGCGGCGATGTGCCGGTGTAGAGCGTGACCGACCCGCTGGCGTGGACACGCACCGTGGCCGACTCCCAGCCGCCGCCCTGCAGGCCGAACGCGCTGGGCCCGACGGCCCTTGACGGCGCGTTGCCGCAGATCTCGGTGTACGTGCTGAAGCCGATCCCGCGGTAGATGCCCTGCTCGCGCAGAGCTTCCGCCTCGCGATGCACGTCCGCCGGGTCGATGTGCTCGAGCAGCTTGTCGAGTGCCGCCACGTAGTTGCCGGAGTCGTAGACGATGCCCATCGCGGTCTCGTGCCCGTTTTCGAACGGCGGGATGAAGTTCTTGCGCCGCAGCTCCAACGGATCCATGTCCAGCTCATGGGCGAGCTGGTCCATCATGACCTCGATCGTGTGGGTCGCCTCGGGCCGCCCGGCGCCACGGATCGCGTCCGTGGCGAACTTGTTGGTCATCACCGCCGTCACGTCCGTGTGGACGACCGGCGTGTTGTAGACCCCGGACATCACGAACGCGCTGAGCGGCGGGATCAGCGGCGTGAGCAGCGTCTGGTAGGCGCCAAGGTCGGCGAGGATCTTGGTGTGCCATGCCGTGAGCGTGCCGTCGCGCTTGGCGCCGATCTTGACGTAGTTGATCTGGTCGCGCCCGTGGTGGGTGACCATCATGCCCTCAGAGCGCGTCTCGATCCACTTCACCGGCTGCCGCAGCTTGATCGACGCCCACGCGCAGCCGATCTCCTCCGCGTAGATGTTGAGCTTGGAGCCAAAGCCGCCTCCGACCTCGGGCGCGACGACTCGCACCCTGTCTTCGGGGATGCCGGTCAGGATCGTCAAAAACAGCCGCAGGAAGTGGGGGACCTGGGTGGAGCTCCACACCGTCAGCTTCCCGGCACGGAACTGCGCGAGCACGCCGCGCGGTTCGATCGCCGCTCCGGCCATGCGATGGTTGACGATCCGCCGCTCGATGATCACGTCGGCCTCGGCAAATCCGGCGTCGAGGTCGCCGCCACCGAGCGACCAGTCGCATACCTTGTTGGTCCCGAACTGCTCGTGGACGAGCGGTCCGCCGGCGATCGCCGCCTCAGGATCGGTCACGACCGGCAGCGGCTCGTACTCGACGATCACGTCCTCGGCGGCGTCGACCACCGAGTAGCGGTCCGAGCCCACGACCAGCGCGACGGGATCGCCGACGTGCTTGACCGCGTCCTTGGCGAGCACCCAGTGGTCGGGGGTGTTGACCTCGACGCCGGGAGGGACCCACGCCATCGGCAGGCCGGCCTCCATGTCGAGGTCGGCGTTGGTGTAGACCGCGACCACGCCCGGGCGCTCCTTGGCCGCGGACGTGTCGATCGACGTGATCTTCGCGTGGGCCTCGGGCGAGCGGACCCATGCCGCCCACAGCTGACGGGGCAGGTTGATGTCGTCCACGTAGGAGCCCTGGCCGGTGATCAGCCTCGGGTCTTCCTTGCGGCGCATCGACTGGCCGACAAACTTGGTGCCGGCGCCATTGCCGGTGGCGGTGGCGCTCATGCCGTCACCTCCGACTGTCCGGAAACCGTCGCCCCCTTCGACTTGGCCGCGTCGAGGACGGACTTGATGATGTTGTGGTAGCCGGTGCAGCGGCAGAGGTTGCCCTCGAGCCCCTTGCGCACCTCGGCCTCGGTCGGGTTGGGGTTGTCGGCGAGCAGGCCGGCAGCGGCCATGATCATGCCGGGCGTGCAGTAGCCGCACTGAAGGCCGTGGTCGTTCCAGAACGCCTCCTGCAGCGGATGCAGGTCGTCCTCAGTGCCCATGCCCTCGATCGTGGTGACCGAGGATCCGTCGGCCTGGACCGCGAGCACCGTGCAGGACTTGACCGCGCGGCCGTCGAGATGAACGGTGCAAGCGCCACAGTTGGACGTATCGCAGCCGACATGTGTGCCCGTCAGACCGAGGTTCTCGCGAATCGCGTGCACCAGCAACAGTCGGGGCTCCACGTCGATGGCGTGCTCTACGCCGTTGACCTGGAGACGCACAGGAACGGTTTTGCTCATGCCCTCTCTCTCCATTTTCCGGGGATGGCGCGACCATACTCCTTGCGCGCGGGAGTTTGTAGAGCCGTTGCGTCCTCGTCCACGTCTCGGTGCACGGCGACACCACCGGCCACCAGCGCGACCCCCACGAGCTCCGCGGCGGTCGGAAGTTGCGTGAGCACGACGATGCCGATCACCGTCGCCACCGCGGGCAGCAGCGACACCATCAGCGAGTACGCCGCCCGGCTGAGCTTGGCCATCGCGAGCTGGTCGGTCACGTACGGGATCACCGACGAGCAGATCCCCACCCCGATGCCGGCGGCGATCGCAACCGGGTCGTTGAACGCCTGCGCGGCCTGGGGTGCGGCCACGGGCGTGACCGCGACCGCCGCGATCAGCATCGCCGCACCTAGCCCGTCGATGCCGGACACCGCCGGATCGCGCGCAACCCGGTGCGCGAGCACGATGTAGGTCGCAAACAGGGCCGCGTTGGCAAACGCGAACGCGAACCCCAGCGGCTGCGCGGCGAGCTGCACGTGGCTGAGCTCGTACACGCCGGCGACCGCGAGCGCCAACGCCAGGGCGTTGCGTAACGTGCGCACGCCGACCGCCGCGAGCACGATGACCGGAAGGAACTCGATCGCGGCGACCGTGCCCAGCGGCAGCCGCGCGATCGCCTCGTAGAAGCAGCAGTTCATCGCCGCCAGGACCGCGCCCCACCCGATCAGCAGCCTCCGGGTCGCGCTGTCGAGGCCGCCGACCGCCCGCCAGGGCTTGCGCCACAGCGCGAACACCAGCGCCGCCGACGCGATCCGCAGCCACGCCACGCCGAGCACCGACACGCGCGCGAACAGCAGCACGGCAAACGACGGGCCGAGGTAGTGGAACACGGCGCTGGTCACGAAGTACAGCTGCGGCGGGACCTGTCTGCGCTTCATCGGTTTCCAGATGATGCGCGGCGAAAGCGCCTCTGTACATGCGTGATCAGAGGTATTATCGATTGGATGCAAGCGAATCGAAGGTCAAATGGGCGTAGTGCCGACGGCACTGCCCTCGATGACACCGACCTGGCGCTGCTCGGAGAGGTCCAGTCGGACGCCCGCCTGAGCCTGGCCGAACTGGGTCGGCGCGTCGGCCTGTCCGCTCCGGCGGTGGCCGAACGGCTGCAGCGGCTCGAGCGCGACGGCGTGATTCGCGGCTACCGCGCCGAGCTCGACCCGGCCGCGCTCGGCTACGGCCTCAGCGCCGTGATCCGCGTGCGCCCGGCGCCGCGTCAGCTGCACAAGGTCGCCGACGTCGCCCGGGGTGCTCCGGAGGTGGTCGAGTGCCACCGCATCACCGGCGAGGACTGTTACCTGATCAAGGCCCACGTCCGGTCGATGACCCACCTCGAGGAGCTGCTCGACGAGCTGGCGCCGTTCGGGCAGACGACGACGTCGATCGTCCAGTCGTCGCCGGTGCCGCTGCGAGGCGTGTCGCTGGGTGCTTAACGCGTCAGCCGCGCCACGATCCGCTGCTAGGTGATGCGGGACGTGAAAGTCGTGAAATACCGCCTTTTCGCATCCAGCATCCCGCGGAGGGATCAGGCCGGCTTGTGCGCGAGGACCTGGTAGATCGACGCCCAGCCGGTCGCAAACCCCTGGTGGGCAGCGTGGAGGTACAGCTTCCACACCCGGGCGCGCTCCTCGCCCACCAGCCGCACCGCCTCGTCATAGCGCGACTCAAACCGCTTGATCCACTCCGTCGTGGTCCGCGCGTAGTCGGCCTGCAGGCCCTCGACGTGCGTCGTCACGAGCCCGGTCCGCTCGAGCGCGCGCTGCACGCGCGACAGCGGCAGCGGCGTGCCGTCGGGGAACACGAACCGCTCCGAAAACGCGCCCTCGTCGGGGTCGTCGAAGTCCTGGAGCTTGGCGATCCCGTGATTCAGCAGCCGGCCGCCCGGCCGCAGCAGCCCGGACAGAGTCTTGGCGTAGAGGTCGATGCGCTCCTCCCCCACGTGCTCGACCATGCCGATGCTCGAGATCGCGTCGTACGGCTCGCCGACGAGCTCGCGGTAGTCCGCGACGCGGATCTCGACGAGGTCTGACAGTCCCGCGGCACGAACCCGCTCCTGGGCCAGCTGCACCTGTGGCGCCGACAGCGTGATCCCCAGCACCCTGACGCCGTGCCTCGACGCAGCGTGGATCGCGAAGCTGCCCCACCCGCAGCCGACGTCGAGGACGCGCTCGCCCTCGGTCAGCCGCAGCTTCTTGCAGACGAGCTCGAGCTTGGCCTCCTGGGCCTCCGCGAGCGTCTCCGCCCCGCCCGCCCAGTAGGCACACGAATACGTCATCGACTCGTCGAGGAACAGGGCGAAGAAATCGTTGCCGACGTCGTAGTGGTGGCGAACCGCCCGCCGGTCGCGCGAGATCGTGTGGCGCTCGCCGCGCAGCCGGAGCTCCGAGGCCGGCGGCTTGGGCGGGACGACGATCCCGCATGCGCGTATCACGCCCAACCCGAGCCGGACCTGCGCGCCCCGCGACAACGGCGGCGGCTCGAACGTGTCGACGATCCGCAACGCGCCGTCGAGGTCGTCGACCTCGAGCAACCCGTCGACGTACGCCCGGCCCAGGCCGAGCTCGCCCGGTGCGCGGAGCACGTGCGCCAGCGCGCGTGGTGAATGGAACGTGAACGTCGGCGCGGGAGACTCGGTCGCGCGAACGGTCGTCCCGTCCCAGAACCGCAGCGAGAAAGGGCGGCGCGGAAGCGCCGATTCCAGCTCGTGCCGTAATGCGGAAGTGTTCGCGAACGCCACGCCGGTCAGGGGGTGGCGCCTGCCGGCATCACTTTGCGATCGCGCCGCGTCGGGTCGACGCGCACGACGTCCCACGCGAGCCCTGTCATCTCCAGCGTCCGGATGATCGCGGCCGAGGGATCGATCTGCCAGCGCTTGAGCCCGTGGCGGTAGGACGTGGGGAACGCGTGGTGGTTGTTGTGCCACGCTTCGCCCCAGGTGGGGATCGCCAGCCACGCCAGGTTTCGGGACTCGTCGCCGGTGTCGTAGTCGTGGCGGCCGAAGTAGTGACACAGCGAGTTGATGCTGAACGTGGCGTGATGCATGAAGAAGATCCGCGCGGCGCCGCCCCACAGGAGCGCCACAAGGCCACCCCTGACGGTCCCCGTCAACAGCACACCGAGCCCGAACGCCGCGGCCAGACCAGCGGCAACCCACAGGACGAACGTGCGATCCACGAAACGCAGCAGGGGGTCTGCCAGCAGGTCCTTGGCATAGCGCCGCTCGTCGGCCACCTCCATGTCGCGAAACACCCACCCCACGTGCGCGTGCACCAGCCCCGACAGGGCGCCGCGCCAACCCGTGCCATGGCCCACGTGAGGGCTGTGGGGGTCGCCGTCGACGTCGGAGAACTGGTGGTGCTTGCGGTGCGTGGCGACCCAGTCGATCACCGGGCCCTCGGCCGCTGCGGACCCCAGCATCGCAAAGCCCATGCGCACCACCCGGTGGCACTTGAAGCTGCGGTGGGTCAGCAGCCGATGAAAGCCGACGGTGATGCCGGTCCCGATGATCATGTAGCTCAGTGCCAGGATCAGCAGGTCCTGCCACTGCAGCAGGTTCCCCATCCAGCCCAGCCACATGGCGATCACCACGATCAGCGGCGGCACGCCCGTTACGACCCCGCTGGCGATCCGGTCGACCAGCGGCATCGTGACCGGACGTACCAGCGACTCCGAAGGCTCGGGCGGCTCAGGCACTGCGCGCGGCGGCGGTGGCGCTGCGGTCTGCATTGATCGCTCCTGTTGGGGTGGGGCGGTCTATGACGCGAGCGTCGAGGGTCCCGAATCGCGCCGGTGTCGCCGGGGGGAAGCAGCGATCCTATCTCGTTGTAAACAGCCGTGAAGCGGCGCCGCGGTCGCTTAGGCTGCGTCCGATGATCAAGTCCGAGTCCTTCGTGGTCGCCGACTGGACCGATCCGGGCACCCATCCCGGCCGTCCGATCGCCGGCCTGCACCTGCACCGATCCGACGACGAGGCGTGGATCGTGCTCTCAGGGCGTCTGGGCTTCCGTGTCGGCGACGAGGAGCGCGAGGTTCCCGCGGGGGAGTCGCTGCTCGTGACGCGCGGCACGCCGCACTCCTACTGGAACCCGGCGGCCGAGCCGGCGCGCTACCTGCTGGTGATGACGCCGAGGATCCACCAGCTGATCGAGGCGCTGCACTCGGGCGAGCGCAACGACTGGGCGCAGATCTTCGAGGAGTACGACTCCGAGCTGCTCGAGTAGCGCCGGAGCGGCTCAGCCGCCGAGGCCGCCGAGCACCGCGAACGGGTTCTGCGGGCCTTCCTCGTAGACCTCGAGCAGGTTGCCCGTCGCCGTGACCTCACAGCCCTCGGGCGCCTCCGCTCGGATCCGCTCGGCGAGCGCCTTGGCTTCGTCCTCGTCGGCGGCGCCGAGCAGCAGGTAGTGCCAGCGGCGTACCAGCGTCAGCCCCTCCTGCTCGAGGTGGTCGGCGAGCTTGCGGGTGTCGTGATGGGACTTGCACTGCACCCGAACCTCGTAATTGGGGTGACCCTGGGCCGCGCTCTCGGCGCGCTGTTGCCGGATCATCTCGGCGTGTTCGGCGGCGCGATCCTCCGAGTCGGCGGGCAGCGGCGCATCCGCGTCCTCCCACTCCTCGGCGACGGGATGCCAGTGCTTGAGCTCGAAGTCGACGTTCCATTTGCGCTGCGCCGCGACCGACTTGATCACCTGCTCGGCGCGCTCGGCCTGCTCGCGGCTGCCCGTGTAACAGAACACCTCGGGGCCGTCGGCCGACACGATCACGCGGTCGTGAAACGTCGTCTCGAGGTCGTGCTCGAGCTCGGAGCCCTCGAGGTGCGCGGTGAGCAGCTCCGCGAACTCGTCCTTGTGGAGGTCGACCCGCAGCCGCCAGTCGTCGTTCATGTGCGGGACAGTAGTGGATCGCGGGCCACCGACCGGCCCGAGACCGGTTCACGCGACGTAGGTCAACGGCTGCTCGAGCGGTCGCGCCGACGTCGCGCCGGGGACGGCCCGGGCGAGGATCGCCACCGCTCGTTCCAGCTGCTCGGGCGCGAGCGCGAACGGCAGGCGGACATAACGCTCGAGCAGCCCGGCTTGCCCGAAGCGCGGGCCGGGCGTGATCTGCACGCCGAGCTCCGCCGCACGCACGGCCAGGCTCGTGCTGATCGCGCCGGGGAGCTCGGCCCAGATGAACAGGCCGCCGGTGGGCATCGAGAACCGCCATCCGGGAAGGCTCGCGCGCAGAGCATCTGCCAGCGCCGCCCGCCGGACCCGGATCAGCGCGCGCCGCTCGTCCATGATCGCGTCCATCTCGCGTAGCACGTGCGTGGCGATGATCTGCTCGAGCACCGGGCTCGCCATGTCGGTGGTTGCGCGCGCCATCGCTAGCCGGCCGATCAGCACGGGCTCGGCGCGCGCCCAGCCGATCCGCAACCCACCCCACACCGACTTGCCGAGCGAGCCGACGATGATCGTGCGCGCGCCCGCGACCGGGGCCGGCGGCGCCGTCGCAGGCCCGTCGAGCCACAGCTCCGAGAACGTCTCGTCGATCACCACGTGACTGCCCGCCCGCTCGAGGTCGTGCAGCGCCCGACGGCGTGAGGGCACGTCCATCACCGCGCCCGTTGGGTTCTGATGATCGGGGATCAGGTACGCGAGCGCCGGCTGCTGCTCGCGCGCGAGCGTCCGCAGCATCCCCAGGTCCCAGCCGGCCGCGCTCACCGGGACGGCGACCGGGCGCGCCCCCGCCGCCCGCAGCGCGTCCAGCGCCGCGGGGTAGCTCGGGATCTCGACCATCACCCTCTGTCCGCGGCGGATCACCGCCCGGATCGTCAGATCGATGGCCTGCAGGGCCCCATTGGAGACGATGATCTGCTCGGGGCGGGTCGGCAGCCCGCGAGCCGTGTAGCGCGCGGCGATCGCCTCGCGCAGCGGCGGCAGCCCGAGTGGGTCATAGCCGTGGTGGTCCAGCCACCGGGGCAAGTCGCCGACCGCCGCCCGCGCGATGTCGTCGAGGGCAGGCGGCGCGGGGAGCGCCGCGATCCTCATCTCCAGCCCCGCTCCGGCCAACAGCGTGTCGGTGGCCGCTCGGTGGCCGGCGGGCAGCGCCACCCAGCTGCCGGCGCCCTGGCGGCTTTCGATGTAGCCCTCCTCGCGCAAGCGGTTGTAGGCGAAGGTGACCGTGGCACGACTGCAGCCGATCGCGCCGGCCAGCGCGCGCTCCGGCGGCAGCCGGCTCTCGAGCGGGATCCGTCCGTCGAGGATCAGCGAGCGCACGGTTGCCGCCAGCCGCTCGTGAGCCGAGCCTCCCTGGCGCCAGTCTCCGAGCAGCTCGGCGAGCCGGTTGGCGGTGGTGAAGCTCGACGACACCAGACCACTACTAGCAAATTGGCCCGCTGGAGTCCATACCATTCTGTGTAAGACTTGCCAGGTGGTACCCCCACCTCGTGCCCGTCGACTGACCCAGCTCTACGTCGGGCTGGTCCTATACGGGGTCAGCGACGGAATGCTGCTGCTGGCCGGGCTCGGTGTGGACCCATGGGACGTGTTCCACCAGGGGCTGTCGCGGCATTTCGGTCTCGGCGTGGGCACCTGGGCCCTGATCGTCGGCGCGTTCGTGATGCTGCTGTGGATTCCGCTGCACCAGCGTCCGGGCTTCGGGACGATCTCGAACGTCCTCGTGGTCGGGCCGGTGATCGACCTGATGCTCGTGGCGTTCGCGCCTGCGCACGGCCTGGCGTTCCAGATCGCGCTGATGGCCGGTGGCGTGGTCCTCAACGGCCTCGCCACCGGCGCATACATCGGCGCGGGGCTCGGCCCCGGGCCGCGCGACGGCCTGATGACCGGCCTGGCCGCGCGCGGACATTCGATTCGGGTGGTCCGCACGGGCATCGAGATCACCGTGCTCGTGACCGGCTGGCTGCTCGGCGGCACCGTCGGCGTCGGGACCGTGGCCTACGCGCTCGGGATCGGCCCGCTCGCGCACTTCTTCGTGCCGCGCCTGGCGATCCGCCCGGCCGATCAGGAAGAGGGGCCCGCCTCCGTCGCCCACGTGGGCGACTCCGGCACCCTCGACGAACCCGCGCTCAGCTCATAGCGACCGCTGGTACTTCGCGAACGCCCGCGTCGCGAACACCATGCAGACCAGTGTCAGCGCCGCCAGCAGGCCCAGCCGGCCGGCCACGAGTCCCCAGTCGGTCTTCTGCATCGCCGCGCCACGCGCGGCCACGACCGCCCAGTTGACCGGGTTGAACTTCGCCGCGGACTGGATCCATCCCGGAGCGAGGCTCTGCTGCATCAGGGCGGCGGACAGGAACGTCAACGGCAGCTGCACGAGCGTCACGGCGCCGATCAGCGTCTCGCGCTGGCGGGCCAGCACGGCGACCCCGTTGGACAGCGACGCAAACGCGGCACCGAGCAGCGCTGCAACCAGGATCATCAGCAGCACGCCGACGACGCCGCCCCGGTAATGCGCGCCGAGCACGAGCGCGAGCAGCACGATCAGCACCGTCTGGACCACGACCATCGCCGCCCCGTAGGCGACCGTGCCGGCGTTCAAGGCGCCGCGCCACACCGGCGAGGCCAGGATCCTGTCCATCACGCCGCTGTGGATGTCGTCGATGAACCCCATCCCGACCCACCCGGCCGAGAACACCGCCAGCATGACGACCACCCCGGGAGTGAGGAAGTCGATGTACGAGCTGCCGTGAAACCCGGGGATCTGGGTGACGGCCTTGAACAGGGCTCCGAACAACAGCAGCCAGATGATCGGCTGGATCAGCGTCATCCCCAGGTATGCCGGCTGTCGGATGAACACCCGGGCACCGCGTAGGTACACCTGCCAGGTCTGTCTGAGAGCGGTCATGCGGCCTCCTCTTGCGTGTCGTCTGTCTGGTGAAAGGCCCGACCGGCGTGACGCAGGTACACGTCGTCGAGCGATGGCCGGGCGAGCGTCACCGCCATCGCGGTCACGCCCTGCGCATCGAGCGCGGCGAGCACGGCGGGGATCGCCGCGCCACCGTTCTGCGCGCGGGCACGGATCATGCGGCCGTCGAGCGTGACCTCGCCGAGACCGGCGACGCGGCCCAACGCAGCGCTCGCCCTGGAGTCGCCGGCGTCGGCCAGCTCGACCTGGATGGCGTCGCCGTGAAGCTCGCTCTTGAGCTCGTTGGGCGTTCCCCGCGCCACGACCGTGCCGCGATCGATGATCGCGAGCATCGAGGCGAGGCGATCGGCCTCCTCGAGGTAGTGCGTGGTCAGCAGAATCGTCATCTGCTCCTCGGCAGCGAGCCGCTCGATCTCACGCCACATCTGCACCCGCGCCTCCGGATCAAGGCCCGTGGTCGGCTCGTCGAGGAACAGCACCTGCGGGCGGTGCAGCAAGCCCATGGCGATCTCGAGCCGCCTCTGCATGCCCCCCGAATAGGTCCTCACCTGGCGTCCCGCGGCCTCGGCCAGCCCGAAACGCTCCAGGGAGTGGGCGACGCGCTGCTTGAGCTCGCGCCCGGTCAGCCCGTAGAACTCGCCCTGCAGCACGAGGTTCTCCCGGCCGGTCGCCTCCGGATCGGCACCGTGCTTCTGGCCGACCACGCCGATCGCGCGTCGCACGCCGACCGGATCGGCGAGCACGTCGATCCCGCCGACCTCGGCGCGCCCGCTGTCGGGGCGTGTCAGCGTCGACAGCACGCGAACCGTGGTCGACTTGCCAGCGCCGTTGGGCCCGAGCAGCCCGAAGATCGTCCCCGCCTCGACGGCCACGCTGACCCCGTCAAGCGCGGTGACCGCGGGCGGGTAGGTCTTTCGCAGATCCTCCGCCTCGATCGCCAGTGTCATCTTCCCTCCTGTCATCGTTGGGTCCTATAATTGACTCAGTAGAAAAGTATCTTAGAAATCAAGATATCTAGTTGTCAAGGCAAAAACGTCAAAAGCGCGAGATCTTCGATGAGCTCATCGAGGAGGTGCGCCGTTCGCAGAACGCGACCGATCGGTTCGACTCGGCGGTGGCCGAGGCCCTGGGGCTCAACCGCACCGACATGCGGTGCCTCGACGTGCTGCAGCGCGAGGGCCCCGTGACCGCCGGGCACCTGGCCGAGGCGACGGGCCTGACCACGGGTGCGATGACGGTCGCGCTGGACCGCCTGGAGCGGGCCGGATACGCCAGGCGCGTTCGCGACAGCGCCGATCGCCGCCGCGTGCTCGTTGAGCTAACCCCCGAGCTCAGCAGCCGGGCCGGAGAGTTCTATGGAGAGCACATGGCGCTGTCAGAGCGCCTGTATCAGCGCTACACGCTCGACCAGCTCGAGCTGCTGCTCGAGTTCGTCGGCGAGGGCCGCCGGTTCAACGACCGCAAGGCGGCGGAGCTGGAGCAGCGCAACCGGGAACGCGCGTCCCCATAGGGGGCGGCGCCGAGCGCCGCCCCTTGGGACTACGTCAGTGTCGTCCTCCGAACGGAAGACGGGACATGGATTGCGCATGTCTCCGCTGTTGAAGTCGCGAAGATCGGGTTGTCGTCGGAAGCCGGGCTCCGGGAATACGCCTCGTAGCAGTGGTCCATACTCGGTGGTGGAGCTTCCCCCGAAGTGGTTCGTGGTTCCGGGGATGAACGTTGCCACCCTGCTGCCAGAGGCACCCGCCTCCGCCGTGCGATTGTCATGACCGCCACCCAAAGGTCGTGAAGAACGGGTAGAACTGCGCCCCGTTCGGCGGGTTGACGCAGTTCGCGCCGGTCTGGTCGATCACAGAACGGCGCGTTGAACTGCGAGTCTTCTGCCTCGATGCGCGGAAGGTCCGCCTCGAACGCGATCGTCGAGTAGTCGACCGTCCCGTTGTCGCGTTGTCGCGCTGGTGAACCGCATCGGCGTCGGATGCAGCTGCCGGTCGACGAACGGGTTCGGGTTCGTCCCCGGCCAATCCAGACGGTAGGACTGACCATCCCAGTCCTCGTCGTCGAAGAAGCACCCGTTGATCATTACCAGCGTCGAGTCCGCTGCCGGGAACGCAGAAGTTATTGCCGTCGTCCTGTCGAGGCATCGGCGTCCTGGCTCCCCGGGCATCGCGCAGTTGCCTCTCGCGTCGATCTGCAGCAGTTCTCGAAATGACCGATCTCGTCGGACATCGCGACGTTGTACGTGTGCGATCGACCACGTGTTGCCGCGCGGATTCGCCGTCGAGTACTCCGGGTGGAACGCGTACGGCTTCATGTGGCAGGTGATCGAGTTCGGCTGGTAACAGGATGTGGCCGAACCCGTTGGCCGTCGAAGCCGTCATCGAGCCGCTCTGGCCGGTCGCTCAGATCGAACATGTCGACCCTGAATCCCGCCTGGTGTGTCATGCATGTGGATCCGGACTCGTGTCACCCGGGTTCATGAACAGGTCCTTCGTGTCGTTCGGGTTGACCGCGTCGAAGTTCGGGTTCGTCGAACGTGCCCGTGAACAGCGGGTTGGCCGGAGCCTGCGACTGCCATTGCGGGTGATGTACGCCCAGTTGATGGGCTCCATCGCCTCCGAGGATGTAGTTGTTGCAGTCTGCGTTGTTCGGCGTCCCGTTGTCGTTGACCTTAGAAGGATCGGTGTTCTGGTTCGACGAGAAGCTGTCGATCGTCATCGCCGCGCAGTACTGAGTCGCAGTGCAGCCGAAGCCCTCGAACTGCGCGACATAGCCAGGCGCGTAGAACTGCAGCTCCATGTAGGCGTTGCCGGGTGCTTGCCGATGTAGTTCGGCGCCTTGGGGTTGGTGCCCTCGAGGTCGTTGCGGTCGGTGTCGGGTGTGCACATCTTCGTGAACTCGGGGGCCGACTCCGTGTCGCACAGGGTCATGCCGAACCAGAACGTCGGCCGCAGCTGGAAGTTCCAGGTGGTGCCCGTCGCGCCGCTCGGCGTTCGGCTGCTGTCTGCGGGTCATACGGGCAGCGTCACCGTGTAGGTGATGTCGTTACCCGAACCCGGGATCCCGGACTTGAACACGATGGAAGGCTCATCGTGACCGACGTACGTTCCGAGCGCGCCAGGCTGGGTGTCCGCGCAGAGCGAGAGGTGGCTCTGGCAGAACGGCAAGGTGTTCTTCAGCACCGCCTGAGCCGCGCCCGCTGATCCGAGGCAGACCGCCAAGGCCATGACGCTCGCGATCGTGAGCCTCACTGGACGAAATGGCTTCATTCAACCGTCCTTTCACTACGACGGACCGCGCTCCGCCCTGCCGTGCCGAGGGCGGCCAATCCTCTCCACCGTTTACACACGCAACGTCCGGACGCCAAAGCACGGAATCCACCCCACTGGACCCCGTCCACGCATGTCTTGACGAGCGGCTGTCGCCAGTCGCCTCCTCCTCACCTAAGGGACTCGGCGCGGCATCCTATTGCGCAGCGCCCGCCGGCGAAAGCAAATTTTCTCGGTTTGTACGGTTTGTACGGTCAAGGGCGCACGGTGGTGGCCGGTCGGGCCCGCGTCACCCGGAGCCGCGGCCAACGCGGCCAAGTCGCGAGCGGCGCGGGCTATGAGCAGTTGATCGAGACGCCGTCCACCAGCCACCCCTGACCGCTTCGGACAGTACGAGCGGTGCCGGCGCACTGCTGTGTGCCGCTCGTCTGTACCGATGTGGTCTGCAGCGCGACCGTGGCCGAGTCCGAGCTCGAGCCGCCGGCGGTCTGTGCCTTGTGGAACGTGATCGAGCGAACCGAGCTCATCTGCTTCTGGAAGGCCGAGTACCCGCCGAGCTGGTTTCGCAGGTTCGGGTCGGCAAGCGCCCAGGCCTCCGAGTACCGGTGAGCGGCCGCTGCCTCGTAGAAGGACTGCACGGCGCTGGTCGGTGTCGGCGCGCCCGATCCGGGACTTGGGGAGGCGCCGGCGCCGCCGCTGGAGCCGGCGGGCGTGGTTGCCGTTGACGTCGACGGCGTCGAGCTCGAAGTCGTCGGCGTCGACGTCGACGTCGGCGCGGTCGGCGTACTCGACGCGGGCGTGCCGGCGTCGTTCGCGCTCGAGCCGGCCGAACTAGAGCTCTTGCCGGTGCTGTGCGTCTTGGTGCCCGACCCAGACTTGTGCTGCTTGGGCTTGCCGCCGGACGAGTTGCTCGATCCACCGCTCGAAAGCAGGACCGCGATCAACACGCCGATCGCGAGGGCCGCAAGCAGGATCAGCACCGGCACCATCCCGGTCGATCGCCGGCGCGGCGGTCGGCTCGGTGGCGGGACCGGGCGAGCTCGGCTCGGTGGGGGTACCGCTCGCGCTCGGGCCGGCGGTGCCGGTCGCGGTCGGCGCGCGCGCGGCTGCGTCGAGCCCGGGGCGAGCGCCTCGCGCAGCCGCCCGACGAGCTCGCCAGGGGTGGCGGGACGATCTCGCGGGTCGGCGGACATCCCTCGCTGCAGGACGGCTGCCGCCGCCGTGGGAACCTGAGGCGAGAAGTCGCGCAGATCGGGCGGAGGCTGGGTGGAGATCGCATGTGCAAGAGCGAGTGGATTGGACTCTGGGCGAGCCTTCTGACCGGCGAGCATCTCGAAGGCCACTGCCGCGAGCGCGTAGACGTCCATGCCCGGCGACGGCGACGCGCCGTTCAGTTGCTCGGGTGCCATGTAGCTGAAGGAGCCGACGACCGCGCCGGAACTGGTGATCCGGGTCCGGTCGGCGACGTCGGCGACGCCCAGATCGGCCAGCTTCACCGCGCCCTCGCGTCCGAGCAGGATGTTGGCCGGCTTGACGTCGCGGTGCACGATCCCGCGCGCGTGAATCGCATCCAATGCGGCGGCGACGCCTTCGAGAATCCGCACAGCCTCATCGGGGCGCATCCGGCCGCTGGCCCGCAAGACGTCTGACAGCGTCTCCCCCTCGACGTACTCCATGACGATCACCACGTCGCCGTCGGCCTGGGTCTCGGCGTCGTAGACGGAGACCAGATTGGGGTGGTTGAGCGAGGCCCCCACGAGCGCCTCGCGCTTGAGCCGCAGCGAGCCGTGCGGATCGCCGGTGCCGTAAACGCGCTTGAGCGCGACCTCGCGGCCCAGGAGCGTGTCCTCGGCAAGCGTCACCGTGGCCATGCCGCCGGCGCCGAGGCGCTCGATCTCGCGATATCGAGGGGCTTGATCGGTGGTTCCCATCCCGCCTCCCCTACCCACGGGAGCCGCCGTCGACTCGCTCCGTCGCAATCACGAGATCGGCGTGCTCAACGGCATCGGGTACGTCCTAGCCGCGAAACGAGTATTGTTGTTGGCGCAACTATGCCCCGTCTGAGCATCATCATCGGCTCTACGCGACCCGGCCGGGCCGGGCTCCCGATCGCGGATTGGTTCGCCGACCGCGCCCGTGGCCACGGCGGCTTCGAGATCGACGTCGTCGACCTCGCCGAGCTCAACCTGCCGATGCTCGATGAGCCCAACCACCCCCGCCTGCGCCAGTACACCCACCAGCACACCAAGGAGTGGAGCGCCCGCGTCGCGGGGTCCGACGCGTTCGTGATCGTCACGCCGGAGTACAACCACGGCTATTCGGCGGCGGTCAAGAACGCGATCGACTATCTCCATCACGAGTGGCACTACAAACCCGTGGGCTTTGTCTCCTACGGGGGCGTCGCCGCCGGCACCCGTGCGATGCAGCAGCTCAAGCAGGTCGTGACCGCGCTGCGGATGCTTCCGCTGACCGACGCGGTGAACATCCCGTTTCACACGCAGTTCCTCGACGACGACGGCCGCGTCCAGGCCAACGAGGTGATGGAGCAGGCGGCGGACGTGATGCTCGACGAGCTGGTGCGCGTCGCGGAGGCGCTGCGCCCGTTGCGCGAGGCGGTCGAGCAGCCCGCCTGATCCGCGGCCGCAACGGTTTGCTCGCGCTCGGCGCGATCCCATAGCGTTGCGCGCGTAATCGATCTCGGAGGTCGCCCGATGCCGCGCACGCACCACCTGCCGGACGAACGAGTCCATTTCACGTGGGACACGGGCAACGAACCCGTGCTCGGCATCGATCCCGGCGACACCGTCGTGGTCTGGACCCGCGATGTCTCGGACAACCAGATCGGGCCCGATTCCGACGTGAGCGTGATCGCCGGCCTGGACTGGGACCGCATCTACCCGCTCGCAGGACCGATCGCCGTCCACGGCGCGGAGCCCGGCGACACGCTGGCGATCGAGATCCTCGACATCCACACGCAGGGCTGGGGCTGGACGGCGATCCTCCCGGGGCTGGGGCTGCTGCCCGACGACTTCCCCGACGCCTATCTGCGCGTCTTCGACCTCTCCCACGGCGACGTCGCCTACCTGCGCGAGGACATCGCGATCCCGCTGGAGCCGTTCTTCGGCACGATGGGCCTCTGCCCCGCCGGCGCGGCGGCGCAACCGGTGATGCCGCCCGGCTCGTTCGGCGGCAATATGGACATTCGCCAGCTCGTCCGCGGCGCCACGCTGTATCTGCCCGTCCAGGTCGACCAGGCCATGTTCTCGTGCGGCGACGCGCACGGCGCCCAGGGAGACGGCGAGGTCTGCGTCACGGGCCTCGAAGCTCCGATGTTCGCGTCGCTGCGGTTCTCTCTGTACAAGGGCCACTCGATCCCGGGGCCTCAATTCAGGACTCCCGCGCCGCTGACCCGGCGCGTCGACTCGGCGCCGTTCTACGCAACGACCGGCGTCGGCGGCGATCTGTACGTCGCCGCCCAGGACGCCGTCCGGGCGATGGTCGATCACCTCGCGTCGAACTACGACCTCGGGCGCGAGGACGCCTACCTGCTGTGCAGTCTTGCGGTCGACCTCAAGATCTCCGAGATCGTCGACGCCGGCCAGTACATCGTCAGCGCGCTGCTGCCCGAGGCGGTCTTCTCCCGCTGAGAGCAGGCGTTCAGCCCAGCACCGGCACGTCGGTAATGATCTCGTGGCCGCCGTCGGTGATCAGGACGTTGTCCTCGATGCGGATCCCGCCGAAGCCGAGCATGCGGTCGACGAGATCCCAGTCGACCTCGTCGTGGTGCCGGCGGCGCCGCTCGGGATCCTGCAGGATCGCGGGCACGAAGTAGAGGCCCGGCTCCACGGTGACGACCATGCCGGGCTCCAGCGGCAGGTCGATCCGCAGGTGCGGGAAAGGCGGGGGATCGTCGCGGCGCTCGGGGAGCAGTCCCCCGGCATCGCGGACGCCGAGCCCGACGAGGTGCCCGACGCCGTGCGGGAAGAACATCCACAGCGCGCCACTCTCGACGAGCGACTCCGGAGCGCCTCGCAGGATCCCGGCGGCGGCCAGACCCTCGGCGATGACCAGGGCGGCGGTCAGATGCACGTCGCGCCATTCGGTCCCGGGGCCGCACTGCTCGATCGAGGCCAGTTCGGCGGCGCGGACAACGCCGTGAAGTTCGGCCTGCTGCTCTGATCCGAACCGGCCGTCGACGGGATATGTGCGCGTGACGTCGCTCGCGTAGCAGCGATACTCGGCGCCGGCGTCGATCAGCACCAGCTCACCGCTGCGCAGGACCCGAGCGCTCGGGGCGAAATGGAGCACCGCGGAGTTTGTCCCGCTGCCGATGATCGTGTCGTACGCCATCGCATCTCCGCCCGCGCGGAACGCCGCCGTCTCGAGCTCGATCTGCACGTCTCGCTCGGTGGCCCCGTCGCGCAGGAACGGAACCGCCGCCGCAAACGCAGCGCGCGTCGCCAGGGCCGCGATCCGCATGCGCTCGAGCTCCAGCGCGTCCTTGGGCCGGCGAACGCGGTCCAGCCCCGCGCGCAGGTCCTCGACCAGCGCCGCGCCGGACCGGGCGTCGGGCGGCGCGGCGCCCAGCCACGCCATGGTGCGACCCGAGCGCGCGGCGAGCCATTCGGCCAGCGCGGCGGTCGTCAGCCCCTGCTGCGCCTGCGCCGGCGCCCCCGACCACAGACGGTCGTCCTCCGTGATCGGGGTGACGAAGTCAAACCATCCCTCACCGGGATCGAACGCGAGGACGCCGCCCGGCAGGTTGCGATCGGTGAGATAGAAGTACTCCGAGTGCGCGTAGAACGGGTACGTGGGGTCGCCGCGGCCGGGCACGGTGATCGGCTCCCCTGCGCCGATCAGCACGATCTCGTCGGTCAAGCCCCACTGGCTCGCGACCGCGCGGCGGCGTCGCTCGAGCTGTTGCTCCATCTCCGGATGCTCGGCAGTTGTTCCCAAGCTGCGCAGTCTAAAAGCGTCTCCCGGCGCGCTGCCACGACTGGCATGCCTGGCAGCCCCGAAGGTGGGCGCGGATCTCCGCCGTGCGCCGGCGTCTGCCGTCGGTGTCGCTGAGGATCGCGCGCACGGACTCACACGGAATCTCGCGTGCCGTGCGGTCGGCGCGAACGCGTGCCCGGGCCTGCGAGAGATTGTGGCTGACGGCCTCGGGCGACAGGCCAAGCGCAGCGGCGATCTCCGCGCGGGTGAGGCCCCACAGCTCGTGCATCAACAGCACCTGGCGCGGCCGGTCGCGCAGCGCGTTGACGTCCTCGAGCGTCTCCGCGAGTCGCTCGTTGACGAGCGCCGTGAGCTCCGGACCATCGGAGGCGACGGGGAGCTCCTGCTCGGCCCGGCCGACCACCGCCCGCCGGCGGTAGAGGGTTATCGCCTCCTGATGGACGATTCGATACAGCCACGAGCGCTCTTTCGGTGGCTGCACCCCGCGGCGGAACGCCAGCAACACGGATACGGCGACGTTCTGGAGCACGTCGTTGACGTCGTCCTCGATCGTCGACCAGGGTTCGGCAGTAGCCGGCCAGCGCGTCCCGGTGGCGTCCGAACAGCTCCTCGAACCGGCTGTCGTCGAGCCGCTGAGTATCCGGGGTGTCGAGTGCGACGAGCACGATTCTGACTCTCGTAGCGCCGCGTATGAGGAGCCCGTGATCAACGTCGGGAGTTCGTAAGACTCGGCGACGAATCCCCCGTTCGCGTTCGCGTTCGCGTTCGCCGGCGCTGAATAGGATGCACGCGTGTCGACGGACGCTCGCGACCTGCGCGCAGCTGCGCTTCTGGGCCTTGGTGGCGGGCTGCGCTCGTTCGCGTCGCCGGTTGCGCTGGCTGCCCACGGACTCGGACCGCTGGCCGGCTCGGCCCGGTACATCGCCTACGGCGGCGCGGCCGGCGAGGTGATCGCCGACAAGCTGCCGCAGATGCCCAGCCGCTGGTCGGTGCGCGGCCTGAGTCTGCGCCTGGGCTTCTCGAGCATCGGCGGCTACGAGCTCGCGGGCTGGCCCGGTGCCGGCGTCGCCGGCGGCGCGGCACTTGCGTCCGCGTTCGCCGGGTCACACCTGCGGGTCATGGTGCGCGGCCGGCGAGGCTCAGTTCGCGGCGGCGGTGTTCGAGGACTCGCTGAGCTACGCGCTGGTGTTCGCGGCAATGCGTGGCCGCGACTAGCGTCCGCCCGCCCGGTCCAGGAGCGCGTCCCGTTCGCCCTGCGCGGGCCACGGCGGTTCGCCCGCCCTCGTGTTGGCCTTCGCGTGCGCGGTGCTCGAGGTCGCGGGAATCGCGACGTGAACGCGTTCGTCGGCCAGCGTCCACTTCAGCAGCTCGCTTGGATCAAACCGCCTGACCAGCGACCCACCACCGAGCGGCCGCATCGCGACCACGCCGAGGTCGAGCTCGGCCGCGAGCGGCAGGATCCGCCGCTCGGCGTCGCGTTCGAGCGGGTTGTAGGGCACCTGGATCGCGTCGATACGCCCGGTGCGCATCACTTCCTCGAGCGCGTCGAACGCGCCGGCCGCGTAGTGCGTTGCGCCAAGAAACCCGATCCGACCCGCGTCGCGCTCATCCTCCAGCCAGTCCAGATGCTCTCGCCAGGCGACGAGGTTGTGCACCTGCTCCAAGTCGATGCGACCGCCGAAGTAGTCGAGCTGGGCGTCGAACTGGCTTCTCGCCTCGCTCATCGAGCTCGTCCAGATCTTCGTCGCCACCAGCGCATCCGCGCCGCCGATCGTCGAGCGCCCGGCCGAGCACCCCCTCGGCGCGGCCGTACATCGGCGAGGAGTCGAACAACCGGGTGCCGCCGTCCCACACGGCCTCGACGACTTCGCGCGCTGCACCCTCTCCGCTGCGGCCGACGTCGAACGTCTGCCACGTGCCCAGACCGACGACGGGCACCTCCAACCCCGTGCGTCCGAACCGGCGTCGCTCCATCGCCGACAACCTATCCGGATCCCCGACGGCCCGCCGTGAGGCGTAGATTCGCCCAATGAGCTTCAGCGTGGCGGCCGACGACTACGACCGGTTCATGGGCCGCTACTCGGTTCCGCTGGCCGAGCGGTTCGCCAACTTCGCCGGCGTGGCGACCGGCGGAACGGCGCTCGACGTCGGCTGCGGCCCGGGCGCGCTGACACGCGAGCTCGTCGATCGGCTGGGAGCGGAAGCGGTCAGCGCGGTCGACCCGTCCGAGTCGTTCGTCGCGGCGGCCACCGAGCGCTTGCCGGGCGTGAGCGTTCAACGAGCCGCCGCCGAGCACCTGCCGTTCGCGGACGGGCGATTCGATGTCGCGCTGGCACAGCTGGTCGTTCATTTCATGTCGGACCCGGACGCCGGGCTGCGGGAGATGCGCCGTGTGACCCGGCCCGGCGGGACCGTCGCCGCATGCGTGTGGGATCACGCCGGCGGTCGCGGACCGCTGAGCCCGTTGTGGGACGCCGCGCACGAGCTCGACAGCGGCGTCGAGGGCGAGTCGGGCCTTGCCGGCGCGCGCCACGGCCATCTCGCCGAGCTGTTCGAGGCTGCCGGGCTGCACGAGATTTACGCCGGGGTCCTGGAGGTCCAGGTTCAGCACCCTACGTTCGAGGAGTGGTGGGAGCCGTTCACGCTCGGCGTGGGTCCCGCCGGTGGTTACGTCATGGGCCTCGATCCGCAGCGACGGGAGCGGCTGAAGGCGCGGTGCAGAGAGCGACTCCCGCCGGCGCCGTTCACGGTTTCCGCGCGCGCGTGGTCCGCTCGCGCGCTCGTCTAGCGCCGGTAGCGGCGGTTCGCCGGCAGCGTCGTGGCACCGACGTGCTCGTCGAGCCAGCCGGTCACAGGCGCCGCCGCTCGCCACGTCCGGGTCACGAACCGCAGCCCGTCGGCGCGGCTGATTCCGCGTTCGGAGCTCGTCGTCGCGCCGAGTGAGAGGCTCTTGCGGCGCAGCAGCGCGATCCGCTCGTGGTCCTTGGGATAGCCGCGCGGGGCCGTGGTCAGACTCTCGCCCCACACCTCGAGACCGGCCTTCTCGGCCTTGCCGACCAGCTTGCTCAGCTCGGTCCCGTGCTCGTCGTCGTCGACGGCCTCGCGGTAGCGATCGAGCTGATCGCGTCCCATCACGTGGTAGCCGCTGCCGGCCACCAAGCCTCTGGCCGAGATCGACGCGTACAGGCCCTGGGCGGCGATCTCGGTGCCGCGCAGCACCCCGTAGGTGTTGGTCTTGTACGGAGACTTGTCGGCCGAGAAGCGGATGTCGCGGTTCTGGCGAAACAGCTTGACCTCGCCGCCGAACCGCTCGCCGAGCTCGGTCAGCAGCGCCTCCATCTGGCCGCGGACCTCGTCGTCGAAGAACTGCCGGTGGGCCGCGAAGTACTCCTTGCTGTTGTCGGCCTCCAGCCCCCGGAACCATTCGTGCACCCCGGGGCCGAAGCCTCCGAACCTGGTCATCGCGACGGCGCGGGGACCAGCGGCTCGACGGCGCCCGGGCCGGGCACGCCCCGCACGTCCCTCGCTCCCATCGGCTCACCGCAGTGCGAGCACACCATGGTGGCTTCGGTCACGTGCGCACAGCTCTTGTGGATCAGCTCCATCGGCGGTCCGTCGGGCGCTGCGTACCGGTCGCCCCACTGACGCATCGCCGTGATCACGGGCCACAGGTCGCGTCCCTTGTCGGTGAGCCTGTAGTCGAAGCGGGGCGGATGCTCGCTGTAGGGAACCTTGACCAGGACACCGGCCGACACCAGGCGCGCGAGGCGCTGGTTTAGGACGTTGCGCGAGATCCCGAGCCGTTCCTGCATCTCGTCAAAACGCGTGACGCCGAGGAACACGTCGCGAATTATCAGCAGCGACCACCACTCGCCCACGACCTCGAGGCATTGCGCGACCGAGCAGTGCATCTCGGAGAAGCTCTTGCGTTCCATGCGATTCCACGATAGTGAGTTGCATGATGGAACGCAATCAGGTAGCCTGCGTCCTGTCATAGAACTCTTGCCGGTCGAAGAGGTGGATGATGCAGACGAGCCAGCAGAGGAGCGTCCGGGTGGGCAGGCAAGTGGAGCTCAGCGACCACCGCGTAGTCGACCTGCGCCCGCTCGAGCGCCGCGATCGCGAGGGGCTCGCCGACGCGATCGGCCGCCTGTCGGCTCAGACCCGCTACCTGCGCTTCGCCAACGCGAAGCCACACATGAGCTCGCGCGAGCTCGACTTCCTCGTCGACGTGGGCCGACGGGAGCATCGTGCGCTGCTTGCGCTCGATCCGGCAACCGGCTGGGGCGTCGCCGTCGTTCGCTACGTCCAGCTCCAGACCGAGCCGACGGTCGCAGAGATCGCGGCGACGGTGTCGGATGACTGGCAGGGCCACGGGCTGGGGACCGAGATGGTCGTGCAGCTGATCGAGCAGGCGCGCGACGACGGGTTCTCGGCCCTGCGAGCCAGCGTCCTGGCGACCAACAAACGCTCGATCGCGATGCTGTTGCGCACCGGCTTCACGCCGCTGCCGAGTCGCGGCACCCTGCGGGAGTACGAGCTGCAGTTGCAGCCCGCGCTCGCGGGAACGCACTGAACGGTTCCCCGGCCTAATCCCCGACGCTGCGGGGTAGTTGCGTCGTGTGAACAGCAGCGTTCTTGCGATCGCCACGGTCCCGCTCGTCACCGGGGTGATCGGCTACGTGACGAACTGGACCGGCGTGCTGATGCTGTTCTATCCCGTCCACTTCAAGGGCATCCGCGCGCCATGGCTTCGCAAGGTCGCGCGCATGCTGCCCTACAAGGTGCGCCAGATGCCCGGGTTGATGATCGGTGGCATCGGGTGGCAGGGAATCGTGCCGTCGCGGGCGGCGAAGATGGGCAGCCTCGCCGTCGACAGCGGGATCGCCAAGCTCGGCACCCCGAGCGAGTTCTTCAAGCAGCTCGGCCCGGAGGACATCGCCGAGCAGATCGTCGCCAGCACCAAAGGAGACGTCCGCAACACGGTCGACACGATCCTGCAACGCGAGCAACCGACCCTTTGGGGAGGGCTGCCCTCCCCCGTCAGGGAACTGGTGTACGAGCGAGTCGAGGCGCAGCTGCCCGACATCGTCCGCAACGTCACCAACCAGGTGGCCGAGCACATCGACGCGCTCGTCGACGTCAAGCTGATGGTCGTCAAGCGGTTCGATCCCGAGCTCGCCAACCGCGTGTTCCTCGAGATGGGGCGGCGCGAGCTCAAGTTCATCCAGAACTTCGGCTTCTTCTTCGGCTTCGCGCTGGGGATCCCGGTCGCCGCGCTGATGTACTTCGTCGATGCGTGGTGGCTGCTGCCGATCCTGGGCGTAGCGATCGGCTACGTGACCAACTGGGTGGCGCTGTGGATGATCTACGAGCCGGCCGAGCCCGAGCGGGTCGGGCCGTTCCGTCTCCAGGGTCTGTTCATCCGCCGCCAGCCCGAGGTGTCCGACGTGTACGCGCGAATCGTCGCCGACGAGATCCTGACCGTGTCCGAGTTCGGCCAGGAGCTCCTGCACGGCCCGCAGTCAGACCGCACCCGCGCGCTGATCGAGTCGGCGATGCGCCCCGCGATCGACCGGGCGCTCGGACCGGCGCGCGCGCCGGTCCGCGTCGCGATCGGGTCTCGTGACTACGAGTCGATCCGCGAGTCGTTCGCAGCAGAGCCGGTGGATGCGATGATCACGCCGCTGTCTGATCCGGAGTTCAGCCGCAGGCAGGCCGACACGATGCGCGAGCTGATCGCAGAGCGGATGCGTGCGATGTCGCCGCACGACTTCGGGGAGATGCTGCGCACCGCGACCCGCGAGGACGAGTGGCTGCTCCTGCTGCACGGCGCGGTATTAGGCTTGGCCGGCGGGCTCCTGCACGTGGCTCTGTTCGGATGACCTCCAAGCGCACACCGCTCCCCGGCGCCGGCGCCGTCGATGCGGCGACCGGCATCGCGCGCGGCGCCGCGCGCACGTGGGTGCAGACGATGATGTGGGGCACCCGGACGTCGCTGCGGGCGGCCAGAGGACTGAGGGTGGCCGCCACCGACCGCGAAGCGGCGTTCGAGCTCGTGCAAGGCGCCGCGACCGGCATGCGTGGCAGGGCGCGCGACTTCCTCGGCGTCGCGGATCTCGACGAGCGGATCGGCAAGCTCGGCCTGTCGGGAACCGAGGAGACCGACGATCGCGGGCACAACGGCGCCGTCCCCGACAACGTGCTGCGAACGCGGGGCGCGCAGCTGCTGCGAGAGTCGGCGGACGTCGCGGCGCAGGACGGAGCTCACCCTGCGCACGCGCGCGTGCTCGACGAGCTTGCGCCCGACGAGGCCCGCATCCTCCGGCTGCTCGCTGTCGACGGTCCCCAGCCGGTGGTTGACGTGCGCGCCGCGAACCTGCTCGGCGCCGCCTCGCACCCGATCGCCTCCAACCTCACGATGGTCGGGCGAGAAGCCGGGTGCCGGCACCGCGACCGCGGCGCCACCTACCTGAACAACCTCGAGCGCCTCGGCCTGATCCGGTTCTCCGACGGCCCGCTCGAGGAGCTCAGCAAGTATCAGGTGCTCGAGGCCCAGCCCGAGGTGCTCGACAGCATCAAGCGCGCCGGCCGTGCCAAGTCGGTGCATCGCAGCGTCCGTCTGACACCGTTCGGCACCGACTTCTGCGACACGTGCCTGCCGCTCGACAGAGCCGAGATGGAGGCGCTGCTGCGAAACGGCGCTCGGCGCAGCTGACGCCTGGCTTCTGGCACCGTGTGCCGTGGCGCTGTCACGCAAACAGGGGAATTTGTGTGCAGGGCACAACTCGCGGCCCGCCAGATCGGCCGCTGACCGGTTTTGGAGCGACGTGGGATGTGAAACGTCGCCCATAGCGTGGGTTTCGCATCCCACGTCGATCCGGCGGACGCCCGCATTGTGCTCCGGCCACAATCACGTCGGACTCTGGCCGCTCCAGTAGGCGCTGAACTCGTCTTGGGCGTTGGTCAGACGCCGCAGGAACGTCGTCAGCTCGACCGCGCGAGGCGCCCCACTGCTGTCGATCACGGCGAGGTTGCCCTGGTTTGAGCTGTAGAGCAGCCGTGTGCCGTGCCACTGGAGGTCGACCCACCGCGCGCAGCCGCTGAACGACCCATGCTCGCTGTGGACCGGGGTCGCCTCCTGCTCACCGGACCGAAGCAGGTACACCGTCTCCGTCCCGACGGTCGCGCTTGGCGACTGGTCGGTAACGGTCGCAAAGGCGACCACGCCGGCGCCCGGGGAGACCGCCGGGGACCCGACGAGGTTCACGTCCGCCTCACGACCGGGTGGCAGCCGCGTCGACGCGAGCAGCGAGCCATCGTCACGCAGCACCACCAAGCGATCGTTGTCCTGCACCTCGAGGAAGCGGCCGAGCGGTTGCAGCCATGAGTTCGTCGACAAACCCAGGCGCTTCAGCGAAGCCAGCCGCTCGATCCGCGCTCCGTGAGCGCTCCACAGCACTCCACTCTTGAAGAAGTACAAGCTGCCGTCGGCGACGCTGTAGTTGGTCGCGTGCCCGGCGATGACCTTCACGAGCCGCCCGGAATCGCTGCGTAGCAGCAGCGCCCGAGCCTTGTAGCTGTACGTGTAGAGACCGGCGGACGTCCAGCCGAGCGGGAGCTCGCGGTGCGCGACCGGACGCTCGGTCCCCTCGAGCGCAGCGACGTAGAGCTTGTGCTCGAACTGGAACGCCACCGCGTGGGCGCCGGCGGCGACCACCCCGAGTCGCCACCGCGACGGGACCTGTAGACGTGAGCGCCACAGCGCCTTATGCCCGCGCCCGACGACCAGATGGTGGCGGCTGAAGCATGTACCAGGTGTCGGTCGCCGGAAACCAGCTCGCGGCGCGTGGGTAGGGGCTGCGCGGAGCGGCCGTCCGGCGCACGCGACCGTCGCGCCCGATGCGGTAGGTCGCCCGGCCGGCCGTGATCGTGATCGGCGCCGGCAGACGTCCGGCCACGCACGCTGACCGGACCGCACAGGCGCGCGTCGCCCGACTGACCGAGCCCGGGGCGACCGCCGCAATCCCGAACGGGACTAACACCAACAGGAGCCGTGCGCCACGCACACCCCGAATACGACTCCGGCCCGAGCGCAGGTCCCGCGCGAGACAAAAAGTCAGGGGGGTGTCCACGGTGCGAGCCCGCGGCCGGCGAGGCCACCATCCGCGCATGCGAATTGGACATGTGCATCTGAAAGTCGCCGACCTCGACCGCGCGATCGCGTTCTACCGCGACGTTCTCGGGTTCAGCGTCACCGCCGACGGCCGCGAGGCAGGCTTCGACGCGGCGTTTCTCGCGGCCGGCGACTACCACCACCACATCGGGCTCAACAGCTTCGACAGCGCCGGCGGCGAGCCGCCGCTCCCCGAACACACCGGGCTGTATCACGTGGCCTTCGTCTACCCGGATCGCGATGGGCTCGCCGAGGCCACCTGGCGTGTGCTGGCCCACGGTTATCCGATCGACCACGGCACCGACCACGGCGCCACGGTTTCGGTCTACCTCGCCGACCCGGACGGAAACGGGATCGAGCTCTACTACGACCGCCCGCGCCAGGACTGGTTCGACGACGACGGGTGCCCGGTTCTGAAGCTGGACTACTTCGACCCCACCGAGCTGCTTTCAAGACCAACACCAACGCCGCAACGAGGAGCGTGAATTACATGTATGCACAACTGATCGAGGGCGGCACCACGCCTCAGCGACGCGCCGAGATGGATCGGATCGTCACCGAGGAGCTTGTCCCGGCCCTCAAACACGAGCCGGGCTACTCCGGAGCGTTGAACCTGACCGACTCGTCGACGGGAAACGCGCTGATGATCGTGCTGTGGCAGACCCAGATGCAGTCAGAGCGCGCGCTGTCGGAGTACAAGCCCGCGTTCCTGAAGGCGCTGGCCAACATCGCCGCCATCTCCACCGGCACGCGCAATCCGATCAGCACCTGGAAGGTGAACTGCGACGACCGCACCCCGGCCGCCGCGATCGCGGCGCTAGCGGCCGTCGGCGAAGGCTGAGACGGTCTTGTCGGCTGGTTCGGGAAGCAGCCGGTCGACGAGCTCCAGAGCCGGACGTCCCGCGAACAGCGGCATCACGTCGGGCCGGTACAGGATCAAGGCGAGGCTGGGCGCGACCATGAAGTCGGCAGCGTTGAGCTGCGGTCCGCCCAGCACCCCCTCGTCGATCCAGCCGTCGATCCGATCGAGCATCGCGGGCAGCCCGGCCATCATCTCGTGCTCGGTGGCCGAGCCGACGTTGAACACGAGCCGACCGATCATCGGGATGATCAGCCGCCTCGCCACCTCCTGCCGGTACAGCAGATGGCCCAACCGGCCCTCGCCCGCCGCCTGGCTGGCCTCTGACGGATCGCGCAGCGCGACCGGCAGCAGGATCCTGCGCGCGACCATCTGCAACTCGTCGTTGGCCCAGCGCTCGGCCTCCTCCACCCTGGAGCGCTGCTCGGGGTCGGCCGGAAACAGCGGCGGATCCGGATGGCGCTCGTCCAGGAAGCGAGCGATCCTGTGGTTGGTCGAGATCCGATCGCCGTTGGCAGCAAGCGCCGGCACGGTGCCGAGGTGATCGCCCACGCGCAGCGCCAGCGGGCGGCCCGAGCCGGCCCTGCGCGTCTCGCCGCCGCCGTCGAATCCGTGAAGCCTGACGGCGAGCGGATGCAGCAGCGTGGGCACCTCCACGCGTCGGTACGGCAGCTGCTTGTAGTCGAGCATCAGCATCGCCGAGCGGCAGGCGTGTGAGCCGGGGATCACGTAGAGCTTGTACATACTGACCAGTCAGTCGGTACTGTAACTCAGAACATGGAATCGCGCCAGGCCCACCCCAGATCCCGCCGCCGCGTCGACCGGCGCACGCGCGCCGCGCGGGCTGAGGGCCGGCACGCACGCGAGGAGCTGCTGACCGCAGCCCTGCACGTGTTCGCGCGCCGCGGTTACGAGCAGGCCGGAGTCGACGAGATCGCCACCGAGGCCGGGTATTCGAAGGGCGCTCTGTACTGGCACTTCTCCGGCAAGGAGGAGCTGCTGACGGCGTTGCTCGATGAGCGCATCGACGCGCCCGCGCGAGAGATGGTCGCGCTCCTGCAGTCCGCGCCGCCGGACCGCGACATGTCCGTCGAGGCGGCCCGTGCGTTTGCGCGACGGTTGCGCGAGCAGCGCGAGGCCGTGCTGCTCGACCGCGAGTACTGGAGCCTGGCGATTCGCGATCCGGCGCTGCGCGCTCGCTACATCGCCAGACAGACCGACCTGCGCCGCGCGCTGGCGGCTGCGCTGCAGGCGCGGATGCGTCACCTCGGCACGCCCGACCTGCCGATGGGCGCCGAGCAGGTCGCCCGCGTCGTCATGACCATCATCGGCGGACTTGCGGTCGATGAGCTGATCGAGCCCGGGTCGGTCGACCCGGATCTCCTCGCCGAGACGCTCGCCGTCCTCTACTCGGGCCTCTTGGCCCGTGCCCAGCCGAGCTGAACGGCGCTCAATTCGCCGCGGCGCGGTTCGTCAGCGCCGTATACCGGATCAGTCGACTAGTTACCGCGCAGACCGGCGAGCCCACGACGGA